>CAVVZC010000001.1:0-124960 GCA_963752565.1 uncultured delta proteobacterium
AGTCCTTTGGAATTTAACGGGGCAGGCAAGATTTGATTGATATCTTTTCATCCTTTTAATGAGATACAGACTTTAAACATTCTAAATTGAATATCTTAGACACATCTGCGATTTCCAATCTTTATCACTAATAACAGGATGCAAGATCAGAAAGAGCTTAAATATACATTTCGGGTCTTCGATGATTGGTTTAAATTATAAAATATTTAAAATAGTTAACTTCGTGTTCATCTGCGTTCATTCCTGTGTCATCCGTGTCTTAAATTAAGGAACAATAATGGTGTCGTCGGCTTTTATGCGTATGTTCTGGCTGAAATTTTTATCTTTAACGATTCTTTTATAGTTAACGCTATATACCTTATCTTTTCCCTTCTCATTGCGAAGCAGTATAATTTCTTTTTTTGACGCCCAATCCGTAAATCCCCCTGCAATGGCAAATGCCTGCAGAACAGTCAGACCTTTTATAAGACGGTATTCTCCGGTTTTATTTACCTCTCCCAACACATAAAATTTCTGACTTTCAGGATTTTTAACCGTAACAGTGACAATAGGGTTGTCAACATAATCCTTTAATCCCGCCTCTATATCTTTATTAATCTCCAAAGGTGTTCGCCCTCCTGCCTGAACATCACCCAGCAGAGGGAAGCTAATCTTACCATCGATTCTGACCAAAATTTCTTCTCTGGTAAAATCCGGCTCCTTCCAGGTTATAATTTCCAAGATATCACCACTTCCGATCTTGTATGCGTCGGCAGATACCCAGCGTGACCATTTTTTACCGCCTTTCGTCGACTGCTTTTTCGCCGAAACTGGAGTGTTTTCAGCACCCGAGCATATTTGTTGTGAATTGAATACTAAAATGAATGCAAGGCAAAAGCTTAATAGAAATAATAATTTTTTCATAATCTTTTCTCCATTTTGAGACCTTTTAGGGAATTTCTCCTATAAAGGCTTTTGTCTAAATGCTGCTCACCGCAGAGACGCAAAGAACGCTGAGTTTACTTTTTTATTGTTTTCCTTTGAGAGGAAGGAAAACAATAATCACAAGCTTTACGGCAACATCACAATTTTATTCGAATATATGCATTTATATATATGCTCTGCAATACTTTTTCATAATACAGAGCGTATATCATTTTCTTTTCTGCCCTCTCAGCAGAAAGGAAAATATATTTCTCCTCTGAGGGCTTTGCGTCTCGAACGAGTCCTGCAATTCAGGTCGAGTGGGCGGTTAATTCAAGAGCTTTCAACTGTTTATTTTTACCTACCGATTCCCATGTAATTAAACCCAAGCTCTTTCATCTCCTTTGGGTCATAAATATTTCGTCCATCGATGATGATCGGGTTTTTAAGAAGTATTTTAACTGCCCGCATATCAAGATTTCTGAATTCATTCCATTCAGTGGCAACGATCAATGCATCGCAATCACGAATTGTTTCGTAAGGATTCTGAAAGAACTTGACATTGTTTAAAACATTTTTTGCGTTTTCAATTGCAACCGGATCACAGGCATGAATTCTTGCCCCCATCTTCTGTAGTTCTTCAATAATCTTTAGTGAAGGCGCTTCTCTAATATCATCTGTCTTTGGCTTGAAGGAAATTCCCCAAACAGCGATGGTGGTCTCTTTAACATCTAATATTGATCTCAGTTTATTGACAACAATGCTTTTCTGCTTCTCATTGATTCTATTTACCGCTTCAAATAAATCTGAATCACAATCGTTTTGTTTTAACGTGGAAATAAGCGCCTTAACATCCTTAGGAAAACAGCTGCCCCCATACCCGATGCCGGCCTGCAAAAATCGTGATCCGATTCTGTTGTCAAGGCCTATACCTCTTGAAACTTCCTTGATATCTGCACCTGTTTTTTCACACAAATACGAAAGCTGGTTCATAAAGCTGATTCTGGTAGCTAACATTGCATTGCTTGCATATTTAATAAGCTCTGCACTCTTGATATCGGTGATTATTATGGGTCTGTCGGTTCTTGCTCTTGATCGATATAACGATGTCATTATCTCTTGGGCTTTTTTACTATCGGAACCGATGATAATCCTGTCTGGATTTTCGAAATCTTTTACTGCAGCACCTTCCCTTAAAAATTCAGGGTTAGAAATAACATCAAACTCAATATTTTTACTCTGATTTTCTTTTATTATATTTTTTACAAGATCTGCAGTTCCCACAGGCACCGTACTTTTATTTACAACCATTTTATATTCATTCATATACTGGCCGATTGATCTTGCAACCGCCCTTACTGCTGTAAGGTCTGCTTCCTGGTGTTCATTGGCCGGTGTATTTACGCATATAAAGATAGCTTCAGATTCCTGGACCGCTTTTTTCTCATCTGTTGTAAACTTGAGCCTTCCGGCTTCGACATTTCTTTTATAGAGCTCTTCAAGACCGGGTTCGTATATCGGGATGGCACCGTTTTTCAACGCATCGATTTTTTCCTTGTCAATATCAAAGCAAATGACGTCATTGCCAAGGTTTGCAAAGCCCGGTTCCGGTGACGAGGCCGACGTAGCCGGTTCCTGCTATGGTTAGTTTCATTTATTTGAGGCTCCTTAAAAAAGGTTGAGCCGGTTTGCCCGTTTAGCCCGTTGGCCCGAATACCCGTTGAGCCCGTTAAGTCGGTTTTTCCGGCTAAAGCTTTACCAGCTAATTGTTCTTTAAATATCGAATTAAACCATCAATTTTCTTGCTTCTTTCCAGCACTCTAATTCCTCGAATCTCTTAATTTTCACGTATAATATTTCTCAATTGTTATTTACGCCAACATGTAAACTGGCAACTGGCTCAACGGGCTAAACAGGCTAAACCATTTCAAACTTCTACCTATACCCATAATACTCTTTAAACCACTCAACAAACCGCTTGATTCCGGTCTCGATGGGTGTGCCGGGTTTAAACCCAACATCTTTGATTAAGTCATCAACATCAGCGTATGTTGCAGGGACATCTCCCGGCTGAAGATCAAGAAATTCTTTTTTTGCTTCTTTGCCAAGCACTTTCTCGATGACTGCTATGAATTCCATTAATTCTACCGGATGATTGTTTCCGATGTTGTAAATTTTGTATCCGGTGTAGGATGTTCCGGGATCCGGATCAACCCCACTCCACTGTGGATCGGGTTTTGGGAGCCTGCCCATCACCCTCACGACACCTTCTATGATATCGTCGATATATGTAAAATCCCGTTGCATTTTACCGTGATTGAAGACTTTGATTGGTTTTTCTTCAAGAATGGCCTTGGTAAATAGAAAAAGGGCCATGTCCGGACGCCCCCACGGTCCATAGACAGTGAAGAACCTGAGACCCGTGCAGGGAAGCCCATACAAATGGCTGTATGTATGCGCCATCAGCTCATTTGCCTTTTTGGATGCCGCATAGAGTGACACTGGATGATCAACGTTATGATGAACCGAAAAAGGCATTTTTGTGTTGGCCCCATAGACAGAGCTGGATGAAGCAAACACCAAGTGTTTTACACCGTTGTGTCTGCAGCATTCAAGAATATTAACAAAACCGACAATATTCGCATCGATATAGGCTTGGGGATTTTCCAATGAATATCTGACCCCGGCCTGTGCAGCAAGGTTTACCACAACATCAAAATGATTGCTTTTGAAAACTTTTTCCATAGCTTCTTTATTGGAGATGTCTTTCTTAAAAAAGGAAAAGTTCTCAAAAGGTTTAAGCCTTTCAAGGCGGGCTTCTTTGAGGCTGACATCATAGTATGAATTCAGGTTGTCTATTCCTGTAACACTGCAACCATTTTCCAAAAGGCGTTTTGAGAGGTGATATCCGATAAAACCGGCAGCGCCGGTGACAAGTACTTTATTAAACTTCAATTTCACTTAAGTCTCCCAAGTTTATTTTGACCGCAAATAGACACAAATAAACACTAATATTTTATTTTTTAATTTGTGTTTATTTTGTGTTCATTCGCGGTTTTATTTAATCTAACTTGCATTATCTTCGGTGTATATAACTCTTTTCCATTCAAGTTTCGAATGTTTGAAGTTTAAAATCAAACCCAGAGAACATCCTGAAATTTTTAAATAATTAATGACCTGTCCGATATGTTCATCACAGATATTTTCTACAACCTTAATTTCTACTATAAGTTCATCATTAACCAAAAGATCTGGGATGTAATCATCAATATGAACATTTTTATAAAAAACTCTGTAAATTTTTTGCTGGGAAAAGAGAAAATTTTTTCTTTTGAACTCAACAATTAAAGCTTTCTCGTAAGTTTTTTCCCTTAAACCATGTCCAAGTTCGTTGATAACCTCCATTGCACAACCAACGACTTGATACACCAAATCATTATTTTTTAATTCGTGTTTATTTGTGTTCATTCGCGGTTAAATAATATTCAAAGGTTTCTTTTAGGCCTTGTTCAAAGGAGTACTCAGGCTCAAATCCAAGATCTTTTTTAGCGTGGTCAATATTTGCAACAGACTCACGGATATCACCGGGTCTGATAGGTTCATATTTGGGTTCAATGTTATGACCGGCCAGCTGACTGATTTTTTCCCAGAGCTCGTTTACACGTATGTATCTGCCGGTGCCGATGTTGAATATTTTCCCCTGTGCTTTGCTTCCATTTGCTGCAAGTAGATTCGCCTTAACCACATCTTTAACAAATATAAAATCTCGGTACTGATTCCCATCACCGTATATCACAGGAGTCTTTTTAGCAGAAGCTTTGGTCATAAAAATTGAAATTACCCCTGAATAAGGCGACGATGGGTCCTGTCTAGGGCCGTAAACATTAAAATAACGCAGGCAAACCGTTTCAAGGTTATAGAGTTCGAAATAAAGGCGAGCATAAAATTCTCCGGTAAGCTTTTGAACAGCATACGGGCTTTGTGGTTTCGGGTTCATATTTTCGTGCTTTGGGAGATCCGGATCATCACCATAAATTGCACATGAACTGGCAAGAACAACTCTCTTAACGTTGTTTTTTCTGGCAGCTTCAAGAACAAAAAGCGTCCCCATATCGTTTACCATGGCTGAATCAACGGGATTGTCCACGGTCTGGGGAACAGAAACCACGGCAGCCTGGTGAAATATGATATCGCAATCTTTCGATGCTTTAATAAGTATTTCCTGATCCCGTATATCGCCTTCATAAAATGTGATACGATCTTTAATATGCTTTAAATTGGAAAGATGTCCTGTTGAAAGATTGTCAAGCACCGTCACATCACAGTCCGCTGACACCAATTCATCCACAAGGTGAGATCCGATAAAACCTGCTCCGCCGGTGACCAGTGCTTTGTTAAACTTCAATTTCATATCATGAGACCTTTGAAGACGCTATCTCCTTTTGATACAGTTTACACAGCTCCGCTTTGTCAATTACACCTCTTGATGCAATTCAACCTAATTGATATTGATCTATCAATATATTTATAATCTATTCGAGTTTCAAACCAAATAGGACACAGATTTTCGCAAATTTATACAGATAATATTCTTATTCATAAATTAGAAGACCTGGAACCTCTGCTTTCACCTGTGCACAAAAAAAGGAAATACTTTTATTATCTGTGCACATCCGTGTAAATCTGCCTGCCCTGTAGCTCATTTTGATGGTACTGGGGTGTCCTACTAAATTTTATCTGGCGCCTTTACCGAAAAGAACGATCTTTATCGTGCGCAAAATGATCATCAAGTCCATAAAGAATGACATGTTTTTGATATAGAAAAGATCGTAGTTCACTTTTTCAACAGCATCATCCACAGATGCGCCATAACCATAACACACCTGCGCCCACCCCGTAATTCCGGGTTTCACCGAAAAACGTTCTCCATAATAGGGGATAATCTCTTCCAGTTTCTTTACAAAGATATTCCCGCTCCGGCCGTGGCCCCACAAAGCTCATATCTCCTTTTAGAACATTCCACAGCTGTGGAATTTCATCGATACGCCATTTACGAATAACACTTCCAACCCGGGTGATTCTTTTGTCATTATCTGAAGCCCACACTGGACCAGTTTGTTTTTCTGCGTCTTCAACCATTGAACGGAATTTATATAACATGTAAGGTTTTTTATTTTTCCCAACCCTTTCTTGAGAAAAAAGAACCGGCCCTTTTGAATCTATTTTAATTAAAATGGCGGTTACTATAATCAACGGGGAAAAGAGGATAAGCATGGATCAGGGATAATATCAGGTCTATGCTACGTTTAATAAAACGCCTTGTACGTGATTTATAGAACCCCTTGGAAAAAATAATCCAGGCAGGATTAATTTGATCAACGATGAGTTTTCCTGCAAGCATTTCGTAGAAGCTCGTTCCCTCAATGATATCTATACCTTTTACACGGCATTTAACAAGCTCCTTTAGAGGGAGTGCCCCTCTTCTCTCTTTTATAGCCACAACAACCTTTTTTATGTCTAACTGATCCGCCAGTTCACACAGGCCGTCATAGTCTTTCTTAACAATTGTTTCCGTCTGTATTTGTTTGGATAAGAAATTTGAATCCTCCAGGGAGTCCCAAACATTTACTGCCACCGTATACCCGCTGTCTTTTCTATCGATGATTTCATTTAATATGTTTTGGGCCAAATGACCAGAACCTAAAAGTATGATTTTTTGATTAAATATGCCATGATTGAGAATTAGCGTATAGAAAAAACGCCAGGACACAATAAGGATGATAACAAAAACGATGCTTACAGCAAAAATACCGCTTCCGACAATTGTTTTCGGAAAGACAAGGTAAATACCGGCAAGTATAATGGCGGCAAGTACCTAGCGCCTGAAGCAAACGTATGCCAAGTTCCTGAAAGGTGTCCGTAACCTTTAAATCATAAAGATCATGATAATACAGGCACGTTTGGCAAACTAAAGAGATCAAAAAGATTTTGAGAAATAGCCATCGATCAAATCCAAATAATCCAACATTAAGGAGTAGCCAGCATGCCACCATAACAGCAACAAATATGGCAATTCCTTCACCAATAAAAAAAAATATATTTCGTATCGGGTAATATTGTTTGAATATCCTTAACATATTTTAATCTAAACTGAACGGTTCCTGTTTCCCCGTTAAACGTTCAAGGTTGCAAAAAAAACTAACCGCGAATGGACACAAATGAACACTAATATTTAATCATTTTCTGTGTATATCACTCTTTTCCATTCGAGTTTCGAATGTTTGAAGTTTAAAATCAAACCCAAGGAGCATCCTGAAATTTTTAAATAATTGATGACCTGTCCGATGTGTTCATTACAGACATTGCACAAACAACGACTTGACACACTATGTCATTATCTTTTAATTCGTGTTTATTTGTGTTCATTCGTGGTGAAATAAAATTAATACTTCTGATAATATTTACTATATGTTTTGTATTTGCCTAAACCATAATAGCTTGCAAATCGCATATCGAGTTTATTGAATACGATTCCGATAATTTTCTCTTTTCCTATTGTTTTAATAAGATCCGAAACCATCTCACGTGATGTACGTCCGTACTCTATAACCAGGAGAACACCGTCAACCTGCCGGGATAACGCACTGGATTCGGCTGTGAGTTTTGGCGGCGGAGAATCGATAACAATAAAACGGTCGCTGTACCTATATTTTACTTCTTGAAGAAGTTTGGACATTTGTTGAGAAGACATCAGTTCCGATGGATTGTGAGCGGGGTTTCCTGCTGGTAGAATACTCAACTTGTTTACTTTTGTTTTAAGAAGCAAGGAAGAAATCGGTATGCCCTTAGATAGGTGATCACTCAGTCCCGGCACATCACCAAACCCGAATTGTGTATGAATGCGAGGCCTGCGAATATCACAATCAATGAGTAAAACGATACTCTTGAATGCTCTGAGCGATGCTTATGGCAAGGTTTGCGGCAATCAAAGATTTTCCTTCATCCGGCATAGCACTGGTTACCATTATGGTACGAGGGGATCTTCCTGAAGACGGAAATAACAGGTTTGTCCTTAAGATTTTAAACTGTTCAGCTTCAAATGATTGTGGCTTTAAAAGCGTAACCATATTTTTATCAATGTGATTATCGTCGTATAATACGTCAGTTTTCACAAAAGAAGAGACTCTGTTTGTCTTGCTTAAGGTCTTCAACATTTTTCAAGGCGTTTACCTGAAGCATCCGTAACTTTCACATCCTTATACAAGGAGACAGGCTGTTTGACATCACCCGCTTCTATCTACCCTATCGTTTACAGCCGTATCATGCGTTTCATCGAATGCAACGGATACCTTATGTTTTTTCTTTGACTTTTCTAAAGCGTCATAAATTTTACCCAATTTATTCACCTCATGTGGTCATGAATTGATTTAAAAGTTCCATGGTTTGATCAACCCCGACAAAAGATAACACGGCAAAGGCTGATAAAAGAATAAAAGAGAACATGATTGAAACAACACTGAAAACCTGATTCATTCTTTGTCTTCTTTTATATTTTTGGTCAGAAATAATCGGAATAGTGGCAAGCACGGAAAATCCCAGATCAGATTCAATATCTTTAGGGCTTCTGAAAGATGTATCCAAATACTCCAGCAAAAAGACCAACCCGAATCCGATATTCGGTCCGACTACCAACGTTAATAAAAACAGCATTTTCATATTTGGAAATACGGGCTTTTCCGGAAGCCTGGCAGGATCGAGGATTTGAAATTTCTCTCCTTTTTGCTTTTTTTCCATGTTCACAGAAACTTTTGCCTCAAGTTTTTTGTTCAACAGCAGATCATATGACCTGCTCTGATATTGTTATAATCTCTTTCTGAGGATTTCAACTCCTGCTCTCTTCTGGGTGTATTTTCAATTCGCCTCTCATAAACACGTATTTGTGACTTTAATTTGGCAATATCCGTTGTTAATGTGTTTATATGTTACTTTAATTCGTTCGATTTCCATTCTTGCATTTTGGGGGATATATTGTGACGCATTTGAAGGGTCTTGAGTATTTTTTTCTTTATTTCTCTCCAAATCTGATATGATCTTTTTTATTCGAATAATATCCGGATGCTTTTGAGTATATCGGGTTTCGAGATACGAAAGCATTGCTCTGGCTTGTTCCAGACTTATCGAATGTCCAAAATCGGATACAATTCTGCCGTCACCTGTCACCGTGGCACCTTGACCGAATAATAAAGCGCCTTCCGAGATCTGATCCATAAACATTGCCAGTTTGTTCTTTGCATCTAAAAGGCTCGTTTGTTTCGCCTTTAATTGTTCCTCAAGCCTGGTGAGCATATTTAAATTGGTCCCCAGCTGTTCAGGGAGTTCGCCCATATATTTTTCACGATATTCTTTCAGTTCTTTTTCTTTTACCACAAGCTCTTCCCGGATGGGATTCAGCTCTTCATCAAGAAAATTACTGGTTCCGATGGCCTCGGATTCCCTAAACCGGATGTTTTCATCGATAAAATATGACGCCAAGGCGTTCGTTACTTTCATCACCTTTTCAGGCTCTTTGCCCTTAAATGAGATTGAAAATGCATATGCATTTCCATACTGCTACCTTGACTTGGCCCTGCCCGTCTCATTAAATCAACAGAAATTCGTTTACGCATATCGGCTATTTTATCTTCCACGAACAACAGACCATACTTTGGTTCTGTATACATATTGAAATCTTTCATAATCTTTTCAAGATTCGAACGGCTCAAAATCTGTCTAGAGAAAGCCTCGAGCCTTGAATCGATATCCGTGGTGACCACAGACTGGACATAATTGGTCGGAACTTTCGGAGGCTGTATCAATATTAAGGTCTCTGCTTTATAATATTTGGGAAGCGTAAACGCCAGAATAATCCCGACAATTATAGAAAGACAAAATGAAATAATGATCCACCAGCGACGTCTTAAAACAATTTCAATGATATCTTCTAGTTTGATTTCTTTGGCTATTTTTTGCATGGTTTAATTTCCTTGATTTTAACAATAAAATCGTGTAAAGATTTTATGAAACTCTCGATTGCTAAAAAGCCTTTGAGGCAGCGGGCCGAAATAAATTTTTTAAGGCAAATAATCTATTTTCAATAAACGGCTTAAAAAAGTAATAATAATATCCTATTGTTCACTATTTTTCAAGTCAGTTGTACGCTTTAATTTTGTTCAACAGGGATTTATAACTTATATCGAGCAGAATAGAAGCCTTTTTTCGGTTCCAATTTGTTTTTACAAGTGCTTCTTTCATTATTTTTTTTTCTGTTCTTGCTATAAATTCCCTCTTTATATCTTTTAGAGAGATTTTGTTTAAATCTTTTAAATATCTTTTTAGATTTGAAATATCCGGAATAGCCGGAAAATCTTGTTTGTAATTTGTGAAATTTAGAAATTCATGTTGCTGTTTATTATCAATAGATTCAATCGGTATGTTATTTTTATCGGCACGTAAAACAATATTCTTGATAACATTTTTAAGTTCTCTAACATTTCCGGGCCAATGGTAACGTGACAGTATGTCTTTACTTTTCTGAGACATGTCACAGTAGCACCTGCCAAGTTCACCACAAAACATGTCATTAAAAAAATCAGCCAGCAAAGGAATGTCTTCAATTCGATCTTTAAGTGATGGAATTTTAATGTTTATAACATTTAGACGATAAAAAAGATCTTCACGAAACTCCTTTTTTTTCACATGCAAGCTTAGATTTTCCCTGGTGGCCGCGATAAATCTTACATCAACTTTATTTATGATCTCAGATTCGGGTAATAATGAACTTTTTCCGTCTAAAATCTGAAGCATTTTGGCTTGAAAAGAAGCGGGGGCCTTTTCTATCTTGTCTAAAAATATTGTTCCTGTGTTGGCAAGTTCAAACATTCCTTTTTTATTTTTTTGCACCCTCATGAAGCATTTTCTTCATATTCAAACCATTCGCTTGAAATATCGGCAACTTTAACTTTGACAAATGGATTGTTCCTCCGATTTGACAGGTAGTGTATTGCCCTTGCAACTAAGTTCTTTTCCTGTGCCTTGATCTCCTTGAATCAGAACCGTATCTTTGGAATCTCTTAATTCGGAAATCATTTTTTTTATCTTTACCATTTCAGGGCTATTGCCGACGATTAACGGATATTCTTGGACTGATTTGTTCTTCAACTTGTTATTCTGAATTCTATTTATCGCTATTTTTATCTCATTCGGTTCAATGGATGGCTTTATAAGCACTTCATCATCAAATCCATTTATATTTATATATTTTTTAATCGCATGATCATCAGATATAATCAAAATACGAAGACCATTATTTCTCATCTTAACAGTGTTGATAAATCTGAATGTTTTTTCTAAAGAAAGGGAACCTGAAATAACCAAATGAGGATTTAACAGTGGCAGATTATCAAGGCAGATTGCCTCTTTATCAAAGCTAATCGGGTTGTATCCCAATTGTGAGAGGATTGACCTTAGATAATCCCTGCGTGTTGGATTTGTTTCGAGAATAACGATATTATTGTTATTTTCTGGAATCATAAAATAAAATCGTGTAACGATTTTATGAAACTCCCGTCCCGCTGAAAGCGGGACGGGATCTCATAAGCGAAAGGTTTACCCAGCGGGCTAAAATTCCTACCACCTATTTGAATTCATCCCGAGCTGCCCCGAGAGACAGGACCTTCACTATGTTCCAACCCCGGATGGCGGGATTTCCGCCACACGGCACAGGCGGACAAGTCCGCTTCGCTCAGACCCCGATGAATCGGGATTTCCGTTGCACTCCAACCCCGAAGACTCGGGATCTTCGACAAACAGCGGGGAATTCAAATTTATATAATTCGCTTAATAATTGCAAATACCATGCCGTTTGAACAGGATTGTTTAAGGAAAGAAGTTAATTAAGGGAAGCGAATACCCAATATTGTGAAAATTAATACCATTTTTAGGAAAAATATTGCATTTTATGTTTTCAAAAATTTTTATCGCACAATTTTTTTAGAATATTTTCAACTTGACAAAGCAAAGATATGAATCTAAGTTCACAATTATGGGAAATTTATTTCCTATATGTGAATCTAAGTTCACAATTATGGCATTTTTTCCAAGACAAGCCAGAAAAAGTTGCCACTTAGGCACAAAGGATATATTTTGCTATAAAAAGCACAAAATTGATATTTAAGAAAACAGCTTGCTAAAATGACAAAAATATTGTAGTAAAATCGTGTAACGATTTTATACTTAGATAAGATTAAATAAAATGAACAAGACTTTCAAACTGCTTATCATTGACGACAACAAAGAAATTTTGGACGCGCTTTGTGAATTTTTAAGCAAGAAAAAATATAATGTTACCTCGGCTAATAACGGATTGGAAGGGTTGAAATATCTTGAGAAAGAAAAACAAGGATTTGACGTCGTGATAACAGATCTTATCATGCCTGACATTAGCGGTGTCGCCCTTATCTCAATCATTAAAAAAAGATTTCCAGATACTCTGGTTATTGCCATAACCGGATGGGGAGAGCATCCTGAAGCCTTAGCCACAGAAGCCGAAGCTGATCATGTAATGGAAAAACCGTTTGAACTTTCCCAACTTGAACAATCATTAAAGAAACTGCTTTCTTCGAAATTTGATATTTAAGGAATATTTATTGAAGTCACTATTTTTCAAAATGCTAAACCATTTCAAATTCCAGCAATGAATATGATACCATCATTAATCGGATCAAGTGCAAGTATTGAGAGGATCAGGGAACTTATTGAACACACTGCAGACACGGGATTAAATGTCTTAATCACCGGGGAAAGCGGTGTGGGCAAAGAGGTTGTGGCTCAGAACCTTTATTTTAAATCTCAAAGAAAAAACAGACCTTTCATTAAAGTTAACTGCGCGGCATTACCGGAAGGACTGCTTGAAAGTGAGCTTTTTGGATATGAAAGGGGAGCGTTTACCGGAGCCGATCGAAAAAAGCGAGGGAAATTTGAACTCGCCCATAAGGGTGTTTTGTTTCTAGACGAAATCGGAGACATGCCCCTTGCACTTCAGGCCAAACTTCTTCGCGTTCTGCAAAGTGGTGAGTTTGCCCCGCTGGGTTCTGAAAAAGAAGTCACAGCAGATGCCTGGGTTATCGCTTCTACAAACCAAAATCTTGGGGAAAACGTCAAAAAAGGACTTTTTAGAGAAGATTTGTATTATCGACTCAATATTATAAAAATATACATCCCCCCTCTTCGAGAAAGGCCTCAAGACATCTCACTTTTAATTGACCATTTCTTAACAAAATATGAATCACAGTTTGGCAAAAAAAAATTAACGGTTCCCAGCCATAATATTATAGAAAGGTTGATATTATACGATTGGCCCGGAAACGTGAGGGAGCTTCAGAATGTGCTTAAAAGTTGCATCGTTGTGGGCAACTGGGAAGAAGTTGTTGATGATCTTTCCATCAGAGGTAAATCTAACCTTGATTCAACGTCAGACCAAAAAGGACTGGATAAAACTCTAATTGTCGACACCCTTCTTGATCTTAAAAATGAAAATTCACCGGGGAATGCATCATTTTCTCTTAAAAAAATTAGAAAAGAGACGCTGAACATCATCGAAAAAGAGGTCATCTCACACGTACTTAATCAAACAGGCTGGAATCGAACCAAGGCAAGTGCAATTTTAAAAATCAGTTATAAAACACTTCTTTACAAAATCAGCGACCTTGATATTAGGCCGCCAAAACCTTAGTTAGTGCCTGTCATAAATGGTTATTTTGCCCAATCTCTTCGTTATGCTCGAAAATTACCACGATCTTGGCGGGTTAATCCTCGGAATTCCTACAAATTATCGAAATCATTTTTTTGTGACATCTTGTTTGTTCTGTTGTCATGAAAAAATAGGATACTGGAATGTCGAAGATCTCGTCTTTATCGAGACTGGAATATTGGAAGTAAAAATTGAAATTTGAGTTTCATTGGTGGCGGGATGTACGACTTGAAACAAAAATTGGACAAAAAGGGAAATTTTTTCAAAGATTTCATAACCATGTCCCTCTCCCTTATGGGGAGAGGGAAATATTGTTGACCCCGCCGCAAGTGGCCGGGCCATTAGAAATCATAATGATGGATTTTGTTTTTTTCTAATCTAATCTAATCTTTCTTAAAAAATTTTTTCCTTCCAAATCCTGCGAGACCTACTAAGCCAGAGCCAAGCAGTATAAGTGTAGCGGGCTCGGGAACTGCGCCTGCGCCAGGATCATTACCTGGATCTTCATCAATTGGGGTTATATCTGCTGCTGGTTTTGTAATAGAATCGGAAGGGATAAACGTGCTTCCCGTCGGGTCATCAGACGAAGGGCAGCCTACAATTCCAAAGAACATAATCACAACACATAAAACCATAAATAATTTCTTCATCTTTTTCCTCCTTTATTACGATTAAAATGCAAATAAATTTTATGAATTTATAGTTAGGCTTATTGCAAAGGAGGTGCCAAAATGAAGATCATTACGCTTAATAATTCACAAAAAAATTTCTTTATAAAATATTAGATGGTTATAGATAGATATTTAGAAAAAAATTGCCTGCCACTTTTTGCAATTTGCAAAAGAGCGGCTATTTTATGTAAAATAGGTTACAATTATATAGGAAATTATGTATTCATTTTCACAATTTTTACAAAATTTAAATATTAAGATCATCTCAAAAAGAGTTGATGATCTTATTAAGGATTCCAGGGTCCAGGGAGTTAAGGATTCGAGTGAGGGGAATAAAAATTCATTGGAAAGAAATAACTTTAATGATAAAGTCGTGTTTTGAATTCGTATCCATCCATAAATCGTCGGGGAGGTCAAAGAATGGGCCGTATGAAAATTGTTCTTCTAATGTTTCTATTTGTTTTTGCTACGATGTTCGGTTGTTCATCAGATGAAGAAAAGAAGGTCGCTTTTCTTGAAAAAGGCAACGCCTATTTCGAAAAAGGGGAATATAAAAGTGCTGAACTCGAGTTTAAAAATGCGATCCAGATCGATTCAAAATACATCGAGGCCCATACAAAACTGGGCGAAACCCAACTTAAGTTGGGAAATCCTCAAGGGGCTTTCAAGTCCTATTCCATGGTTGCACATCTTGATCCTGATAACACAGAAGCCCAGCTCAAGCTGGCCACTTTCTATTTGCTGGGGAACAAATTAAAAGAATCCCGCAAAAAAGTTGATGCCATTTTAAGTAAAGAACCGAATAACATTGAAGCGCTGTTTCTGCTTGCCGGCATTATGGAACGGGAAAAAAATCTGGATGAAGCTGCATCGACATTAAAAAAGATTTTAAACCTCGATGACAGGCAAACCCGTGCCTACTTAGGGATATTTCGACTGCTGACACGCCAGGGAAAACCTGTTGAAGCTGAAAAAATTCTAAAACATGCGATTACTAAAAGCCCTGAGGACATAAACCTCCATCTCGCCCTTTTCAGATTTTATATCCAAAACAAAGCGTATGATCTGGCGGAAGCCGAGATAAAGAAAACCATAGACCTGAATCCAAAAAATACAGATTTATATATTACTCTTGGCAATTTCTACTATAGAAAGAACAACCTCGCTAAAGCGGAAACAGCCTATCTAAAGGCGATTGAATCCGACCCCAATAATATAAAGCCTTATATGGTAATGGCCGGGTTTTACGATGCAACTGGCAATCAAGCCAAGACATTATCCATGTATCAAAAGGCCCTGGAGCTTCAGCCAAAAGATATCAGGATAATGGATTCCATCGCCAGATTTTATGTTAAAAACAAAAAAATTGAAGATGCTGAAAAATATATCACCAAGATCTTAAATCAAAGCCCCAAGTATTTTCCGGCCCGTATGTTAAAAGGAGAGCTTTTTATTTTAAAGCATAAATTTGACGAAGCCATCACCCTATTCAACCAGCTTATAAAAGAAGACCCAAGGTCTGACCGAGCCCACTACTATAAAGGTGTTGCCCATCTGGGCAAGGGTGAAACCAGAATAGCGAAACCCGATCTTGGAAAGGCTGTTGAGTTAAACCCAAGATTCATAAAAGCAAAGCTTCTGTTGGCTGAAATATACCTAAATGATCATGATTTTGATATGGCTCAGCAAGAAAGCCAGGAAGTCCTTAAAATTGAACCTGAAAATTACCAGGCAAAATTGGTTTTAGGTAATGCCTATATGTATCAGAAAAAGGTTAAGGAAGCTCAAGAAGTTTTTGAATCACTGATCAAACTTGCACCTGAAAACCCGGAAGGCTATTTCCGTCTCGGTCTTTTACTGCGTTTATTAAAAAAATATGACCTTGCCCTGACAAACTTGAATAAAGCCATGTCGATCAATCCCAAGCTCATGGATGTGTTTACCAATATTATTCTTGTACATGCTGCCAAAAAGGATTTTGAAACAGCACTGTTAATGTGTGACGATCAGCTTAAAAATGTTCAGGATGAACCTGCACTCAAATCGATTATCCACAATTTAAAAGGAGAGCTTTACTTGGCCCAGCTTCAAACAAAAGAAGCCGAAGCATCATTCATCGCAGCTTTAAAAGAGAACCCGAATTTTCCGCAGCCGTATTACGCCTTGGCCAAAATTTACCTTATGGAAAAACAGGAAGATAAAGCCATTGCTCAGTACAAGGCCATTCTGGAAAAAAATCCAAATCAGGCAGGTCCACACATGTTGTTGGGCACTATCTATGATGCCCAAAAACGGTTTGATCTTGCAGAAAAGCATTACAGCACGGCACTTGATATCAACCCTGACTTTTCGCCGGCAGCCAATAACCTCGCTTATTTACTTGCAAGGCAAGATAAAAATATGAATAAAGCGCTTAGCCTTGCCCAAAAAGCAAAAGAGAGGCTTCCAGATGATCCCAAAGTTATGGATACGCTTGGCTTTATTTACTATAAAAAGGGTTTGTACGACAGCGCTATTGCTGAATTTACAGACAGCCTTAAAAAGATTCCTGATAATGCAATGGTGCGTTTTCATTTAGGGCTGACCTACTACAATAAAGGGGACAAGGATCGCGCCAAAACAGAATTGAAAAAGGCTCTTGATCTGGATCAAAATTTCGACAAGGCAGATGAGGCCCGGCAGATATTATCCAAGCTGTAAGGATAGTTGGCCCGTATGCCCGTTGAGCCCGTTATGCCCGTTAAGCCGGTTGTAACGAGCGAAAATCCCGATTTATCGGGTTGAGCCCGTTGAGCCGGTTGATACGGCACTAAAATTCCAAATTACAATGTTCAAATTACAAACAATATTAAAATTACAAATTTCCAATGACCAAAACCTGTTTAGAATTTTGAATTTCGGTCATTGTGATTTATTTGTTATTTGTGGTTTATTATTTGTTTTTTCCCGGTTTATCCGGGTTAGGACGTGGTTTTGAAATTTCTTTCGCTAAGAATACTGATTTTATGCATCCTTTTGCCGCCGGTTCTTTATATCTTTTCGGTGCAGTCCATTGAGAGACATCTCAAAGGCCGGTATGCAAACGAAATTGAGGATTTCTATTTGGAGGACACCCGTCCTTTGTTTGAAGGCAGTATCCGGTTAAAAGATGCCATAAATAATAATATTAATAGATATATTCAAAGCAAGGCTTTGATAGCATTTGGAGTAAAGGTAGCCATAACTGTTACATCAAAACAAAACACGATTTTATATCCAGCAGTCGTTGATGCTAAGGAAGCCTCTCTCCTTCCGAACGATGCCATGCAAATCGCCTCGGACAATTACAAACTCATGAATGAAGGCCTGGTGGTAAATGTTGATTTGGTGCTTGAACACAACACTCTATTAACAAATGCAATACTTGGCTTTTTTATTTTTGCATCTATACTTGTGTTATCTTTTTATTACTGGACAGGTGTAAAAAAGACCGGCCAAGAAGAAAAGGAAAAGAACAGTGAACTCTTCAGACTTAAGGAGGTAGAAATAAATCATGCCGACAATTTGAAGGCCTTAATGAAGGATAAAAAAAACCTTATTTCCGAAATAAAAAAAATAAAAAAACAACTTAAAAAAGAAAAAATCAAAGCCAGTAAAAACGAAGATGAAATGATCAAAGAAATTGTTGCGCTTGAAGAAAAAGTTCATAATAAAATCAATTTTCTAAATGAAAGGCAGGAAGAAATTGATGCCTTAAAAGAAAAAATAAAACTATTTGAAAAAGAAGCGCGAAAAGAGAGCAAACAAAAAACAAAAGTCTATCATTCTGTCCGCAAAAGATTTAAGACACTCTACAAAAACATATCGATTGACAAAAGGGCAATCATCGGTTTTCTCGACCTAACGGAAGATATGAAAATAAAAAGTGAGGAGATCATCCACAAGCTTAACGAAAACCCGAAGCTTGTCCCCATCAAAAGGAAAGTGTTTAGTAAAAAAGGCCGGGGAACCGTCCAAGAGGTCATATTCGCATATAATGGGCGCCTTTATTTTCGAGCAACAAAGAACAGCCGGATCGAAATCCTGACAATCGGCACCAAGAATACCCAGGCCAAGGATCTTGAGTATCTCGATGGTATATAGTTCCTTAAAAATCATTTCTGTGTTTTTTATGGCAAAAACCAAAACCCAAGCACTATATTACAAATAAATTCAAAATTTCAATGACCGAAACTAAGGAATTTGTGTATTTATAGCGGTTGTCAAAATAACGTTCCGTTTCAGCAGTAAACCAGATGCACCTAAGTCTTATGCCCACAGCCTAGAAGTTGGCCGGTTTGCCTGTACGCCGGTTTGCCGGTAAGACCTAAAAACCTGACGAACGGGCTAACGGGCCAACGGGTCAACCTGACCCAAATCATGTATAGAAACTGAAAAAAGGAAAGGCTTTTCAATCGGAACATATTTATGCAAACCGCTATAATATCACATCTTTGTTTTGAATTTGTGTTTTTGGTTATTGGATATTATTTGTTACTTGCGATTTGTTATTTGTTTTTTTAGTTGATCTGAATCATATGCATTCATTTGTTGATATTGTAATTTATTTACGGTTGATCCTGGACAGGATTAATTTATTGACATTGTAATTTATTTATTTTAGTTTACTAGTTTTTATTCCACCACCCCTTGCTCTGTTTTTGCAGGGCTTTATATCCAAAAGGAGGTTATATGAGAAGATACGAAACAATTTTTATTGCCGACAACGATCTTTCCGAAGAAGACCGATCCCCCATATTTGAGAAATTAAAAGATCTCATCCAGCAACACAGTGGATTGCTGGTTATGGTTGACGAATGGGGGGGCAAAAAGCTTGCCTATGAAATCAAGAAAAAGGCACGCGGCTATTATGTTCGTTTGGATTACTGCGGTTCAGGTGTTCTCGTTAGTGAAATTGAACGCTTTTTCCGAATCGACGATCGGATTTTAAAATACATGACCGTCCTGCTTGATAAGGATGTTGACATTGAAGCGGTCAAAGAAGAAATAGCCACGGCTGAAGAAACCCGGGCCGATGAAACGAAATCATCTAAAGCTGAACCCGATGCTGAACCTGATGCTGAGCCTAGAAGCTGAACCTGATGCTGAGCCTAAAGCTGAACCCGATGCTGAGCCTGAAGCTGAGCCTGAAGCTGAGCCTGAAGCTGAGCCTGAAGCTGCTGATGAATCGGAACCTGAAACATTAGAAAATAAATAACACATAGGAGTTATTAAATGGCTGCAAATTTTGTCTCCCGAAAAAAAAGAGTCGGCACTCGAAGAAAAAAAAGAGTATTTCATCGCCGCAAAGTATGTCGTTTCTGTGCTGACGCCAGTCTTGTTATAGATTATAAAGACACCAAATCTCTCCGGTATTTTACAACAGAACGAGGGAAAATTATTCCAAGACGAATATCCGGAACATGTGCAAAACATCAGCGTTCCCTGACACATGCAATTAAACGGGCCCGTACGATTGCCCTTTTGCCGTTTGTGGGGACGACAGAATATAATTAGTACCTGTCCATAAATGGTTATTTTGCCCAATCTCTTCATTATGCTCGAAAATTAACGCCGCCACCGATCTTTGGCGGGTTAATCCTGAAAATATCAACTATATGCCTGCTATGGCCCGGTAGATTTTCCATCGGGGTGGTTAATTTTCTCGCATGCCCCTCCGGGGCGCAGGCCCTAAGGGCCGGAGGCTTGATCTTGAACAAAATATCTCATTTCTGGACAGACACTAATAAGGCGCTTATTTGTGAATTTTGTGCCCAAAGGAGAAAAGGGTAGTGCTTCAAACCATTTCAAGGGATATCTCAAAGGATATCATTAGCGGTATTGCTGTCACAAGTCTTATCTTTGTAATTTCGGTTTATATCCCGATTATCGGGTTTTTCTGTGCGCTGTTTATCCCGTTACCAACGCTTATCTACCGTTCAAAACTGGGCAGAACACCAGGAACGATAATCCCGGTCATCGCCACCATAATAATGGCCGTTATTCTCGGCGGCATATCCATCGACATTCTGTTTTTTTTTGAGCTGCTTTTACTTGGCTTTGTCTTGAGTGAACTTTTAGAGCTGAATCTTTCCATCGAAAAAACAATATGTTATGCGTGCGGATCCGTGATCATTACGGGGATTATCTGCTTGCTCTTTTACAGCAATATCGCTAACAAAGAAATATTTACTCTTGTTTCGGAATATGTAAGTAAAAATCTAGAGCTTACTTTATCTCTTTATGAAAACATGGGAATGAAACAAGAAAGCATTCAAATGATATCAACTTCATTAGAAAATATTAAGTATGTTTTTATCAGGATCATTCCCGCGCTTGTGGTGGCTTCGACATTGTTTATATCCTGGACAAATCTGCTTCTCTCAAAATCCATATTTAAAAACTGGAACCTTTTTTATCCTGATTTTGGATCTCTTAAGCTTTGGAAAGCGCCTGAACTTCTTGTCTGGATTATTATAGGATGCAGCATTTTACTTCTTTTCCCAAACAAAACGTTTAAGATTTTAGGCTTAAACGGTCTGTTAATTCTAATAACCGTATATTTTTTCCAGGGTATTGCCATCGTATCATTTTATTTTGAGAAAAAAAAATTGCCACGACTTCTAAGATTTTTTTTATATAGTCTTATCGCTTTGCAGCAAATCGTTCTTCTTGTCGTTATCGGTCTTGGTTTTTTTGATATGTGGCTAAATTTTAGAAAATTGGAGCCAAACGAGAACAATTAGAAGCTTCGCATCAATTGGAATGATTGATTGTAAAAAGTTGTATAGATTCCAAAACGTTTCTATTAGTGGAGGTTTACAATGAAAATAATTTTAAAAGAAACCATTGAGTCATTAGGAATAATTGGTAGTGAGGTAACTGTAGCGGACGGCTATGCACGAAACTATCTTTTACCCCAAAACAAAGCTGTTCGGGCAACGCCTCAAAATCGAAAGATGATGGAGCAGGAGAGATCTAAATTTGAGATCCAGATCGCTCAAGGAAAAGGGATTGGCAGAAGAGATGGCCAAAAGGCTTGAAGGTGTGGTATGCAAGATTTCAGCAAAGGTCAGCGAAGAGGATCGCCTGTATGGTTCGGTGTCGACTCGAAATATTGCAGATGCTCTTGCAAGTCAGGACATTGAGGTCGAGAAAAAGATGATTTTACTCAATGAACCCATTAAAAATATCGGTACTTACAAGATCCCTATTCGTGTTTACAAGGACGTTGAACCTGAGATTATCGTTGAAATCATGCCGGAATAAGGTGAGTTCTTATGGCCCAAAACCCTCTTAAAATGGGAAAAGACCCCTCCCTTTATCGTGTTCCGCCCCAGAGCCTTGAAGCGGAAGAGTCTATTTTAAGCGCAATTTTAGTGGATAACGATACATTGCCTGAAATCCTTGAGATACTATCTCCTCAGGACTTTTATAGATCTTCGTATCAAAAAATGTTCACTGCGATAACTGAACTCTTTTCGAAAGATGAGCCTGTAGATCTGGTAACATTGACCAATCTATTAAGGGAACGAGGCTGGCTGGAAGGGATCGGAGGGGCTGCATATCTTGCAAACCTCGTCGATACGGTCCCACTTGCAGTAAATGCCCAATACTATGCCAAGATCATTCATGAAAAGGCCTGTTTAAGACGGCTTATTGAAAAAACCAATGCCATCGCCAAACGATGCTTCGAGGATCAAGGTGATGTTGAAAATGTCATCGATTTTGCTGAAACTTCCATTTTTGAGATATCAGAGAGTAAAATCAAGCCGGCATTTTACCCGATTGGCAAAATAATTGAGGTCAACATCGATGCCCTTGAAGAGCGTCAGGGGAACAAGGCTCTTGTAACCGGTGTTCCCACAGGATTTACCAAACTTGACGAATTAACCGCCGGTTTACAAAAATCTGACCTTGTTATTCTCGCCGGTCGTCCTGGAATGGGAAAAACAGCTTGTGCACTGAATATTGCAAAAAATTCGGCAGTGGATGCCAATATTCCTGTCGCCATATTCTCCCTTGAAATGTCCAAGGAACAGCTGTCATTTCGAATGCTCAGCAGTGAGGCAAGAATTGATTCATCACGTTTGAGAAGGGGATTCATAACTCAAGATGATTGGATAAAGATTACAGACGCTGCCGGATTATTATCCCAGGCGCCGATTTTTATTGATGACTCTCCAAATATTACCGTACTGGAAATCAGGGCAAAATCACGTCGATTAAAAATGGAGAGCGATATCGGCCTTATTATCATCGATTATATCCAGCTCATGAAAAGCCGTGCATCAGCAGAGCGCCGAGACCTTGAAATTTCGGAAATCTCACGATCCCTAAAAGCCCTTGCCAAAGAGCTTGATATTCCCGTTTTGGCACTCTCTCAGTTGAACAGAAAATTGGAAGAACGGAGTGACAAACGACCACAGCTTGCAGATTTGAGAGAATCCGGAGCCCTTGAACAGGATGCCGATATCGTCGCTTTTATTTACAGAGACGAATTATATAACAAGGATGAAAATAATCCCAATAAGGGAAAAGCAGAAATAATACTCGCCAAACAGCGAAACGGACCTACCGGAATCACCACGCTGACATTCTTGGATACATATACCCGATTTGAAAATTACAGCCCGGGAGAATAAGCTGGATTGGCAAACTGCCTACAACCAGAGCAATGTTTTGTTTTATTGCACCTAAGAGACACGCTGATTGAAGTGACTAAAGCGGAGATGATCTGAAATGTCGGAGTTAACCCGATTGGCCTCAGTCGCATGCCAGTTCAGATCGTCAAATGGCTTTTCCAGACCAGACAAATGGACTTTGGTTTTCTTCAAATCCGGCCTTTTTGAATTGCCGGAAGCTGGCGACTCCTAAACTTCAGACACGTTATTAACTCTCGATTCGCTTTAGGCACTAGTAAGCATATTATTACCACCAAATTCACAAAATTTATGATTAAGAAACTATTAACCCAGAGTTCGCATTGCTTAAACTGATCGTTTAAATGAAAAAACTTTTCGGGAATATCGGCGGGCTTAAAGCCAGCCATATCCGTAAACTTGGAAATCTTTACCGCCGCCGCCTTCCACCCCAATTCCTTATTACATTCGAACTTGCTCGTGACATCAGCAGGCTTTCCCATGAAATTCGTCGTCAAATAGGCCTTCTCATAAATCGTCAAGGCAAGATAGCCTACGTTATTGTGGGAGATCATCAAAAAATAGTGATTCCCGATATCCGCGATTATCGCGCCGCTCCCGGCCGTCTGAGAGGGCTCAGATGCATACACACCCATCTCAACAATGAACCTCTCACAAAAGACGATCTCACTGACCTTGCTCTTTTGAGACTCGACATAATGGCTGCAATTACAATGACCGAAACAGGCTATTTTCATAAAGCTTATGTTGGATATATCTTGCCAAAAAGTTCTTATGGAAAACCGTTCCAGATTTTAAATCCTCTGAACCCCAGTGATCTCAATATCGAATGCCTTGAACTGATCCGGTCCCTTGAGGCGGAACTTGCACATGTAACGCCTTTACACAAAGGAGATACCGGCAAAGAAAGGGCTCTTCTTGTCAGTGTCACGACCGCATACCGACAAATCGCCATGTCATCTCTGGAGGAGCTGGAAGATCTTGGAATATCCTGTGGCATTGATGTCGTGGAAAAGATTCTCCAACTTCGCCGGAAGGTAAATTCAAAATTTCTGATGGGTCCCGGGAAGCTTCAGGAGTTGATTATTTTGGCGCTTCAGAAAGGCGCAACTTTAATCATCTTTGATCAGGAATTAAATCCCTCACAAATACGTTCAATTACCGATCAGATAGATTTGAAAGTTATCGACAGAACCCAATTAATACTCGATATTTTTGCCCAGCGGGCTCAAACAAAGGAAGGTAAACTCCAAGTTGAGCTTGCACAGCTTAAGTATCTGCTTCCGCGTCTGATTGCCAAAAATACCGCCATGTCGCGTTTGACCGGCGGTATCGGCGGTCGTGGACCCGGAGAAACCAAACTGGAAATAAATCGCAGACGCGTGCGCGACCGAATAAAACGCCTGGAAAATGATCTGTCGCTGGTACGAAAACAGCGGAAACAGCAGAAATCGAAACGCAATAAAAAAGGCCTTCCTGTGATATCCATTGTCGGGTATACAAATGCCGGGAAATCAACCCTGTTGAATACCCTCACCAAGAGTCATGTTCGGGTTGAAAACCGGCTTTTTGCAACGCTGGACCCATCGAGCAGAAGGCTTAAGTTTCCAAAAGACATTGAAGTCATTATTACGGATACCGTGGGATTTATAAAAAATCTTCCCAAAGATCTCATGGTTGCCTTTCGTGCAACGCTGGAAGAACTCGAGGGTGCGGACCTTTTGCTGCATATCATAGACATCAGCAATCCTCGATTTAAAGACCAGATTAAATCTGTTGAAAAAATATTGCTCGATCTTAATTTAGATGATATTCCCCTGATTCGAGTTCTAAACAAAAAGGATCTGGTGGATAAAGCAACGGCTGAAAAATTGAGCCGGAATTTTGATGCAACAGCTATTTCGGCTAAGGGAAATTCGACCTTGATGCCGCTAATTGAAAAAATGAAGGACTCAATACATCACAGCTTTAATACAGGTCCACGTCATTTAAACAGTTAATTGCTTGGAATAAATGAAGTTACTGCCTTATGAAAATCATGAAAATTCCAAGCACCAAATTACAAATCTCAAACAAATATCAATGACCGAAATTCAAAACAGATAGAATGACGGCGAGACATCCAATAAGTGATTGAAATGTTATGGTCATTGGAATTTGTAATTTTGATATTGTTTGTAATTTGAGTATTGTGATTTGGGATTTTAGGCCTTAACCGCGAAATCAAATCGCTTCTATCTGAATCAGTTAGAGTTGACTTTGACGTTCTCCTATACTTCGATAATTTGTGGTTGACATATAAATAAAAATAAAGATAAAAGTTCATTCGTATCTGTTCAGGAAGTAATTGAGTTAGCGGAAATTTCAAATAACAAATCCCAAAAAACAAATAAATTCCAATGACCGAAATTCAAAATCCCAAACAAAAAAACAATCATTTTTGAACCGGTTTGGAATTTGGAGTTTGAAATTTGAGATTTGTTTGAAATTTGATGCTTGAGATTTGGGATTTAGTTGTAAGTTGGTAACCGGAATCTGGAATTTTAAAAAATCCGTGACCCGTTGAATTCATTTTCTATGGATTTGAAACTTGTAAAAAGAATTGGCATCGCCGCTGCTTATAAAGGCAGCGGGGTGCTTATGTCTCACTACGGCAAAGTATCCAGGATTGACAAAAAAGGTGTCATCGATCTTGTCACAGAGGCCGATACCGAATCTGAAAGCGTCATAATCGAAACCATTCAGAACGTGTTCACCGATCATACGATCCTGGCTGAAGAAAGCGGATTGAGCACAGGCGATGCCGATCATCAGTGGATCATCGACCCTTTAGACGGCACAACAAATTTTGCGCATCAGATCGGTTTGTTCTCGATTTCTATCGCTTTTGCACTTAAAGGTGAAACCGTTTTTGGCCTTGTCTTAAATCCGATGACAAGAGAACTTTTTACCGCTGTCAAAGGAAAAGGAGCATCACTCAATGGCCGGCAGATTGGGGTTTCAGCAGCGATGGCAGTCTCTGAAAGTTTTCTTGTCACCGGGTTTCCGTATAATTTAAGGGACACCTTTGGCCCGTTGCTGACACGTTTTTCAAAGTGCCTGAAAGCCTCTCAAGGCGTTCGAAGGCTCGGTTCAGCGGCAATTGATCTTTGTTTTATCGCCTGTGGACGCTTCGATGGATTTTGGGAGCAGAACTTAAAGCCATGGGATACCGCAGCAGGAGAGCTGATTGCCAGGGAGGCAGGTGCAATCGTAACCGACTTTTCAAACACACCATTTACCATTGATAAAAAGGAAATTCTAGCGACCAACGGAAGAATTCATAAAGAAATGCTTTCATTACTTGCGATAGAGGATACGGTATGAAAAAGGAGTTAATGAATCAAATATCTATAGATGATCATCTTGGCTGTCTCGGTAACTTTAATATTGAGGATCCATTATGCAAAAAGCTTTGTGCCTTAAGCCTGCGCTGTGCCATAGACCGCGATAAGAATGTTCGGCTGGAGCTTTTGGAAGATTTGATGTCCTATAACGATGTGTTTATCAAAGTGCAGTAACTTTAGTTTTTCAGAAAGTAAAAATTCAAACATCAATGCTTAAAAGCCATTTCAATGTAGATATCTCATTTGCTTATTTTTTCTTAAAAACTAAAGCGTCGGAAAGATTTTGCCGGGATTTAATATCCCATTTGGATCAAAAATTTTCTTTATTTTCTTCATAAGGGTTAGTTCCACGGAACCGATTTCCTTGGCGATGTAGGGCGCTTTAGTAATACCAACGCCATGCTCACCTGAAATTGTCCCCCCCAATTCAAGGGTATAATCAAATAAAGCATCTATCGCTGCTTCCGCTTTTTTGAGTTCATCCCGATTTCTCTTGTCGAGCATGATATTAAAATGGATATTTCCGTCACCGGCATGCCCAAAACTCACCATGGTCAGTCCGGTTTCTTCTTTTAAAGCCTCTATCCTTCTTACCATATCCGGGATCTTACTTCTTGGAACAACAATATCCTCGTTAATCTTATCAGGACCATATTGGAAAAGCGCTGGAGAAATCGCCTTTCGGGCTTTCCAGAGCGCTGCAATTTCTTCCTTTTTTTCGGCTATCTTCGTATTTTTGGCCCCTTGAGACACGCACAAAGTTCGTAACTGTTCTATAAGCAGCCCCACCTCTTCGGTTTTTCCATCCACCTCTATGAGCAGTAAAGCTCCTGCTTCAACGGGCAGGTTCATTTTGAGGTGACGTTCCACACAACGGATCGAGGCATTATCCATAAATTCTATGGTTCGAGGAATAATGCCGCGTCTAATAATTTCTGAAACGGTTTCCGCTGCTGTTTCTATATGATCAAAAATGGCGGTCATGGCGCTTACTGCTTCGGGTAGGGGTAACAGTTTTAATGTGATGCTGGTAATTACACCGAGGGTTCCTTCGGATCCGATGAGAAGTCTGGTCAGATCATATCCAACAACGCCTTTAGCGGTCTTTACACCGGAATGTATAATTTCACCCGTTGGAAGGACAGCTTCCAATCCCAACACATAATCCCTGGTAACACCATATTTCACCGCTCTGGGACCCCCTGCACATTCTGCCAGATTCCCACCCAGCGTTGAAAAGTCGGAACTCGAAGGATCCGGAGGATAAAAAAGACCTTCTGATTCAACCGCCCGGTGAAAGTGGCCGGTCACAACACCGGGTTCAGCATGGGCGATAAGGTTGTCCTTGTCTATTTCAAGGATACGGTTAAGTCGACCCATCGCCAGGACGACGCCGCCTTCCACAGGAAGAGATCCGCCAGTCATCCCTGTACCCGAGCCCCTTGGGATCACGTAGAAACGATCTGAGTTGGCAAGATGCAATATGGCGGATATTTCTCTGGCATCCCGTGGGAACAGGACAGCATTGGGGAGATAACTGCGAGCTGTTGCATCGTATGCATAGCAGAGCAGATCCTCCTTCTTCTTAGTGCAATACGGTTTTCCCACGATGCTTTCTAACTTTTTGAACGTCTTATCTGTTACTGTCATTTGATGCCTTCAAATGTATGTATTCAAAGATTTTACATCGTATCAAATTTATTCAGTAAATCAAGATATGATTCTGGGCGGGGAATTCTAATTTAATATTTACCGGATTCGAGCTTTTGACAGAGAAGTTCCACCTGTTTTTGAATCGGGCCATTTTCTTTTAAAACCCGTTCAACCACGCTGATGGAATGTAGGGCCGTAGCATGATATCTGTTGAAACTTTTCCCTATTGCCTGGAGGGGGGCATCGGTATATCTGCGCGATAGATATATTGCGATCTGTCGCGGTCGAACGATGGATTGTTTGCGAGAACTCGAAACAATTTCTTTGATGGAAATAGAATAATATTTACAAACGAGCTTTTTGATAGCGTCTATGGTGATATTCTTTCTACTGCGTACGATGTTCTTAACAACACTTTCGGCCAGTCCAAGGTCAACAGGCATTCCCAACAAAGATGACTTTGCGGTAACCCCGATAAGACCGCTTTCGAGCTGCCTCACATCCTCTGTGAGTTCACCGGCCAAGTAATGGATGACGTCTTCGGGTATGTTGCACCTGTTAAGATTCGCTTTTTTATGCAGTATTCTGACCCTCGTCTTGAAATCTGGTGGCTCAATGTTTGAAATAAGTGAACATGAGAGACGTGATCTCAATTTATCATTGAGTTTCGGGATGTCCGCCGGCAGATAACAACTTGAGAAAATTATTTTCTTGTCGGAATTAAACAACGTATCAAGCGTTAACGAAAGCTCGATCTGAGTTCTTTCTTTACCGCTAAGGTGATGAACATCCTCGATGAGCAATACGTCACATTGATTTCTATATTTTGCCTTAAAAGAATTGATTGCATCATTGCGATACGCATGAACCATTTCATTGCTAAAATCCTCGGCAGTCGTATAATACACACGATCCGTGGGATGATCAGACAGTATGTAATTCCCGATGGCCTGTGAAAGATGGCTTTTCCCCATCCCGGTCCCTGACAATAAAAACAACGTATTCTGGAGACTATTTTTTCTCGAAGCCAAAGAAAGGGACGCTGAGTAGGCAAAGTCATTGCTACCACCAACTACAAAATGATCAAAAGTAAAATCCTTTCGTAAAAATCTGCCGGTGTGCGGACGTACATTCATATTGGGTAGCGAGAGCTGAAAATCTTCATTTGTTTTTTTTCTTGGAAGGGATTTTGTTGCCGAAACCTCGATTAAACATCGACAAGATCTTCCTGAAACCCTACTGAGTTCAGTGTCTATCAGATCTCCATAATTATCCAGGACCCGTTTTTTAGAATAATGGTTTGGTGAAACGAGGGAAAAACAGTTATTGTCGATCGTTGATAGTCTCAGCGGCTCAATCCACATCCTGAAACAGTGACTGGGAACACGTAATTTAATAGCCGCTTTTGCCTCTTTCCAGATCGCCTTCATACGTATTAAAATCTCAATTATATAATTAGAACTGACTTGTTGTTTCAGGTAAAACTACTGATAAAATACCGATATCAATCTTTTTGGGAGTGTTATCTTAGATTACAAAGAAGTTACTGTGTAAGTTTTGGCTGACTGTAAAGCATCATCTATTATATGTCAATCCCGATAAATCCAGTTTAGCACCTATTTGTCAACAAGTTATTAACAAAACATATCTTGTTGTTATTAATGATATTATTCTTGTTGAAAATTCAACTGCTTTTAAATACAAACTTTTTTAAATGGCCATTATTCCATAAGCATTTTAAGCATATCCATGGTTATCAACAGAATATCTACAATAATGTTTTTTAACAATATCTTCATATTTCTTTCATTTTCTCCTATTTTTATAATTTTTTCTACACCCTTTTTTTTCAAAATCCAGTTGCTGTAAAGACCATAACCATAATTTTTTGGAATTTATTTGAAAAATACTTATATTATATATAGTATAATTATTTTTTTTCATATCATTGTTTAAAAAGCTGTTTAGGGGTGTGCAAGATGTCTGATTACCGCCCGATTATTGGAATTACGATGGGGGACCCTGTTGGGATCGGTCCGGAAATTATTCTCTTATCACTTTGCAAACCCTCAATTTATAATATTTGCAGACCACTTGTGATTGGAGATTTCCAAATTTTGGACGCCGTGAAAAAATGTGTTCGAAGCAAACTTCACATTAAGTCTGTCAAAGACCCTAATGAGGGCATTTATAAAATTGGATCCATCGACTTGCTGAATCTTTCAGAAATCGTTCCGGATAAAGTGCTATGGGGTAACCCCACAGTTGAAACAGGGCGGGCAATGATACGCTATATCAAGGCTGCCTCTGATTTGGCAACCAAAGGGCATATCGCAGCAATGGTCACCTGTCCCATAAACAAAGTGGCGATGCAAATTGCCGGATGTCACTATAACGGGCACACCGAACTTTTGGCTGAACGAACAAAGTCTGATAATTTTGCAATGATGCTTGCCGGGAACAGGCTTCGTGTCGTCCTTGTGACCATGCATGTTCCGTTAAAGGAAGTTCCCTCATTACTTTCAGAACAAAAAGTATTGCTGACGATAAAATTGACATGCCAAACGCTCCTTGAACGGTTTGGTTTAAAAACACCTCGTATTGCTATAGCCGGGCTGAATCCTCATGCAGGCGAAGGTGGAATGTTTGGAAACGAGGAAAAAACGATTATCAACCCGGCAATTCATGATGCCAGAAACCAAGGGTTTGATGTTACCGGAGCACTACCGCCCGATACTGTATTTTATCAAGCCGCAAATGGGCGTTATGATGCTGTCGTCTCCATGTATCACGACCAGGGACTGATCCCGTTTAAGCTCATACACTTCAACGATGGTGTAAATATTACCTTAGGGCTTCCAATCATCAGAACATCCGTTGATCACGGCACAGCCTATGATATTGCCGGAACAGGTACTGCTGATCCGGGAAGCCTGGTCGCGGCAATAACCATGGCGGTGCAACAGGCGGCTTACGCAAAAGACAAGCAGTAAAAATATAGGAAATAGGAATTAGAAAATAGATAACCGCAAATGGACGCAAATGCAACCAGACCATCGCGAAGCCTTGAGGCTCGATTCAGGACGAGGCGGGCGGGGTGGTTTTCCTTATCCCTGGTTGCCTCTGGCGCCGCCGAAGGCGGGTAAACCTCATTCCTCTTTTCTCTTTCCTCTTTCTGTCTTAGAGGTTTTGGCCATTGAATCGCGGGAAAAATAAGGCCCATAGGAACAGGTTTTAAAGGTCAAATGAAGACTGAAAAAATAATCATACGCGGTGCAAGACATCATAACTTAAAAAACATTGATGTTGAATTGCCCCGGAACCAACTCATCGTGGTTACAGGTCTTTCAGGATCTGGAAAGTCAACACTTGCTTTTGACACCCTGTATGCTGAAGGTCAGCGAAGGTACGTTGAATCCCTGTCCGCTTACGCTCGCCAGTTTCTTGAACGTATGGAGAAACCCGATGTGGACACCATCGAAGGACTTTCCCCGGCAATTGCAATTGAACAAAAAACCGCCAGTCACAATCCCCGATCAACTGTAGGAACGGTGACGGAAATTTATGATTATCTCCGCCTCCTCTTTGCAAGAACCGGCACGCCTCATTGTTATCTGTGTGGAAAACCGATTACCGCTCAATCACTCGATCAGATTGTTGACAAGGTTATGTCACTGAACGATGGCACCAGGATTATGATTCTGGCGCCCCTTGTCTCAGGTCAAAAAGGCTCACACGATAAGCTTTTTAAACGGCTAAAAAAAGAAGGCTTTGCCCGGGTCCGTGTCAATGGGAAAACTCTGGAAATTGAAGCGGTCGGCAAGCTGGACAAGAACAAAAAGCATACCATCGACGTGGTTGTGGACCGCTTGATAGTAAAAGAAAAAATCCGTAATCGGCTCGCAGATTCCATAGAACTTGCCATGTCCCTTTCAAACGGCCTCATTACGGTGGACATGACTGATGAAGGGTCGATTTTATTTAGCGAAAAATCAGCGTGTATCACCTGTGGAATAAGCTATCCGGATTTCACACCGGCAAGTTTTTCTTTCAACTCTCCCCAGGGCGCCTGTCCAAAATGTGACGGCTTGGGTTCAAGAACTGAATTTGACCCCGGCCTAATTATTCCAAATCACGAACTCTCTTTGAGACAAGGGGCCGTTGCTTTGTGGGCTAACAGAAACACCGTCCATTTTATTGAATTTTTAGATGCAATAACTTCACACTATGGTGTCGATATTTATACCCCCTACAAAGATCTTCCGGATCTATTTAAAAAGGTAATTTTATATGGCTCAGGAACTGAACGAATAACATTCTATTTTGAAAGAAACAATCGTCGGTTTACCTATAAAAAATCATTTGAAGGTTTGATTCCGAAACTTAAACGACGATACCTGGAAACAGAATCCTACCAGTCCAGAGAAGAAATTAAGCAGTACATGAACTTTCGGTCCTGCCCCGAATGCCATGGCGCCAAATTAAACAAGGCCAGCAGGTCTGTTCGGGTGGGGGATCTCAACATTTTCGAAATCACCCAATTTTCAGTAACAACAGCCCGTTCTTTTTTTCAAAAACTAAAACTGACCGGCAAAAAAAAGATTATTGCAGCAAGAATTCTAAAAGAAATCAATGAACGGCTCGGTTTTTTAGAAAATGTCGGACTTGGCTACCTTACCATCGACAGATCAGCATCCACGCTTTCCGGTGGGGAAAGCCAGCGAATACGTCTTGCGACACAGATTGGCTCGAAGCTGACCGGCGTTCTTTATGTTCTTGATGAACCGAGCATCGGTCTGCACCAGAGAGACAACCAGCGTCTTCGCGAAACCCTCTTTCAAATGCGCGATCTCGGCAATACCGTTATAGTGGTCGAGCACGACGAAGAAACCATACGTGCTTCGGATCATGTTGTCGATATGGGACCCGGAGCAGGAATAAACGGTGGACATGTTGTTTTTTCCGGCCAACCGAGTGAACTTTTAAAAGAGAAAAAATCGTTGACCGGACAGTATCTTTCAGGCCGAAAAAGTGTTCCGGTACCCCTTAAGCGACGATCCGGTCACCGTGAAAAAATAATCATCCAAGACGCATCTCAAAACAACCTTAAAAATATCAATGTGAAATTCCCTTTGGGATGCTTTATCTGCGTCACCGGTGTATCCGGCTCCGGAAAATCGACACTTGTTCTGGAAACCCTCTATCGTGCCATGGCCCAGAGACTTTATCATGCCAGGATGCCGGCAGGTAAATTCGACAGCATATTGGGCATTGAGTACATTGATAAAGTCATCCATATCGACCAGTCACCCATTGGCAGAACGCCCCGTTCCAATCCTGGTACATACACCGGTGTTTTTACGTATATCAGAGAACTTTTTTCCAGGACACCTGAAGCACGATTGAGAGGTTATAAACCCGGAAGATTCAGTTTTAACGTCAAGGGAGGAAGATGTGAAGCCTGTCGAGGGGATGGTATTATCAAAATAGAAATGCATTTTCTACCGGATGTTTATGTGACCTGTGACGTTTGCCACGGAAAAAGATACAACCGAGAGACCCTTGAAATTAAATATAAAGGGAAAAACATTGCAGACATACTTGGCTTGACCGTCAACCAGTCCTTCAGATTTTTTAATAGAGTCAGCAATATCAAAAACAAACTGCAGACCCTGATCGATGTCGGCCTTGGATATATTCATATCGGCCAGCCGGCGACAACGCTATCCGGCGGGGAAGCCCAACGAATCAAGCTGTCTCGAGAACTTGGAAAAAAAGCGACGGGAAGAACCGTTTATATCCTTGATGAACCGACAACAGGACTCCATACGGATGACATTCGCAAACTACTTGATGTGTTATCAAGACTTGTGGACGGAGGGAATACGGTCATTGTGATCGAACACAATCTGGATGTCATTAAAACCGCGGATCACATCATCGATCTCGGGCCCGAAGGAGGCGATGAAGGGGGAAATGTCGTCGGAATCGGGACTCCGGAAGAGATCGTAAAGGTAAATGGTTCTTATACCGGGGAGTTTTTAAAAAAGGTTTTAGCACATTAATTTATTGAAATTCCAAATATCAAAACCCAAGTATCAAACAAATCCCAATGACCAAAATTCGAAAATCCAAACAATGGCTAGTCTTTTTTTAGAAAATAGATAACCGCAAATGAACGCAAATGAACATAAATATTATTATTTAAATTTGCGTTTATTCGTGTTCATCCGCTGTTTCCCTTATCCTCTTTTCTCTTTCCCACTTATGGCTATAAGTTTTGGTCAGCCGACTTCGCCATAGTAGGCTTTGGCTAAGACGGCTGAATTGAATATTGGAATTTGGGATTTATTTGTAATTTGGTGCTTGGAATTTGTAATTTTAGACACAAACTCCAAGGCAGTGCCATCTATCTCTGACTCCCGCATTGCGGGGGAGGACTAGGGTTTTAAAAACTAAAACAAAACAGGGCGGTGTCATATATGGCACAGCCCTGTTTTTTAAAAAATGTGTCTGTTTTTATTAACCAGCACCAAACAGCGCGGCAATCGTCGCTGCCTGGGGATGGGCATAGATAAGAATCAACGCAACAACCAGTGCATAAATACACAGTGATTCAATCATAGCAAGACCAATCAGCATGGTAACCGTTACCTTGCCGGATGATTCGGGGTTCCTGGCAATACCTTCAACGGCACCCCTTACACCAATTCCCTGTCCAATACCGCAACCAAAGGCTGCGATCCCTACTCCAAAACCAGCTGCAGTGACGCAGGCAATGAAAAATTGTAATGCTTCTGCACCCATATCTACTCTACCTCCTTTATTAAGGTTTGTTATGCTTCTTCCATTTTCCCATTAAAATTAAAAAGCATACTATTATTTTTTTCTCTTATTATACATTTAAATTAATGTGCATGCTCTATTGCACCGGTAAAATACATGACCGAAAGTAAATAAAAAACAAACGCCTGCACCAGTGCAACGAAAATGCCAAGAGCCATTATCGGCAGCGGAGCAAAAAACAATCCCGCCAGAGCGAAAAGGATACCCAGGACGAGTTCATGGCCCATCATGTTTCCGAAAAGACGAAAAGTAAGAGACAGAATACGTGCCAGGTGTCCTATGACTTCGATAGGAAAAATAAGCGGGACCATCCACCATACGGGTCCGAGAAAGTGTTTAATATATTTAACACCGTGATATTTAATGCCGATAACGTGCGTAAACAGGACAACAACAAGGGCACATGAAAGGGTTGTGTTCAGGTTGGCGGTCGGTGGAAAAAATCCAGGCACAAGTCCCATTATGTTGCAGGCAAAAATATAAATAAAAACCGTCGCAAGAAGTGGAAAAAGCCAGCGCCCTTCTTCTCCGGTAATATCAATGGTGAATTCTTCGAGTCCTGAAATGATAATCTCCAAAACATTTTGTATTTTCGAGGGAACCAGATTTACACTCTTTGCCCCGACGATTCCAAGTACAATCAGCAAGATCATCACCACCCAAGAATAGATGATGTGGGGATACGCATGGGCAAAATGTCCAAGACCGAACATTTCAAACAGCTTTACAAAAAATAGATAGGGATGTTCCACCTTAAGTTGCCTCCTTGAAAATATATTTGGTTAATTCACGTACAGTGGCCAGCGTGATACTCGCCACCACCACCGAAAGTCCAACAAAAAGACCCAAAGGATCAACAAAATGCTCTGATATAAGAACAAATATAATAAGGCCGCTGACAATGAACCGAATGTAATATTTGGCCAATATTGCGCTGGTGGAAGCCAGATGGGGGGGTCTAAACGCTTTTTTAAGTGTCCGGTAGAGCAAATGAAAATTAATAGTGACAATCAGGCCCCCACATATAATCCCCACGGTAAAATCAGACGGCATAAGAAAAAGTCCGATCAGACTGGTAATAGAAAACAGGATCCAATTCGTTAAGTTTACGAATTTATAAAGACGATGTTGAATTTCCACATTAAAAATATCCGTTAGAGCTTTCTGCTCTTTTTTATTGCAATTCCGATGTTCCTAAATCCCGCAGCGATTCCAAGCCCAAGACAAATCAGTGTAAACCATGGTGTTGTATTAAATACTTTTCTGTCAAGGTATACGCCTATAGCCAGCCCGATAAAGATTGAAAGCGCTACGGATAAGCCGATGCTGCTATAATATGCCAGATCCTTTATGGCACGTATGGTTTCCCTCTTCATGAAAAAGAACACCTTCTCGTACAATAAGAATCCTCATATAAAACAAGGTCAATTAAGGACGCTGTGCATCTAACATATGAATTTTCACAAGTCAATGCAAAATGTGCTAAAATTTTAAGATCAAATTATATTTTAATGATGCCGGCATCAAATACTGGACCATCCAGGCAGGCATGTAAATAACCCTTTTCCGGTCCTTTTTTTTCAACCGCACACCCAAGGCAAGCCCCCATACCACAAGCCATGGCCGTTTCAATGGAAACCTGACACGGCACACGATACTTCTTGGCAATATCCAATACACACGTTAACATCTCCAAAGGACCGCAGGCGTAAATAACATCGGGGCCACCGCCTTTGGAAGCAACTTCCAAAGGATGGGTGATAAAACACTGGTCTCCCTCACTTCCATCATCTGTGGTAACCTGTATTTTCATTCCAATGTCTATAAATTCATCCCTGCATAACAAATCATCCTTTGATCTTCCACCTAAAAAAACCTCAGTTTTTTCAGTGTCGACACCTTTTGCCCGCAAATATGTGCCCAGAAAAACCAGCGGTGCAACACCAATACCGCCTGCAACGATATAAACGGTTTTATAATGATGAGAAAAAACGAAACCATTACCTAATGGGCCAAGAATATCTACAATGTCATCGACTTGAATCATAGAGAGTTTCTTTGTGCCCTCCCCCACCACCTTGTAAAGGAGTTCAATCCCAATGGTTTGGTTATTGTCAGATATCAACTTATGAATGGAAAAGGGACGACGCAAAAAGGGGGTAATCTGACCTGGAAAGCGCAGCATGACAAATTGGCCGGGTATGGCATCTTTATATATAGGATGACACGTTAAACCGATTCGATAATATTCCGGCCCGACTTTTTGGTTCCACAAAACCTTAACTTTTTCTTGATACATTTTATCCTTTTTGGATGTCGGTTATTTCAGGGATCGGGTTGTCTTTATTTGTTAAATCGCTTCATGCACTCCATGGATAATCTTTTTTTTAAACCGTGTAAACTCGTAGTTAAAGGCTCGTAAAGAAAGAACAGATATCAATATAAAAACAATGGCTTCGACTTAGAACAAACACTTTCTTACCGTTTAAATGTTTCGGTATGCTTCTGTTCTTTCTAACGATCCTTAAACCACTCAGACAGTACACGCTTTAAAAAAAAGATTATCCATTCCGCTGACAGATAAGATGTTATAATAAAAACTCCCTGATAATTTATTTGAGGCCTTTGAAAAATGCAAATTTTTGTTCGAGTTCAAGGAAGGCGAAAATTTTAACCACAGTCATACATTAAGTATTTCGAGGATTAAAATTTGAGTCTGACACAGAAATCGGACAAAAAGGGGTGTGTTTCAAAGGCCTCTATTTCAGGCCTATCAAGGCTGCAAACCTTCCGGTAGTCCCTTCTCCCCGGAAAGAAAAAAATCGGTTTGAATCACATTTTGTACACTTCCGACTTAAATCCACATTTTCAAACAAGACACCTGCTTCACATAACTGGTCGCGGCTGATAGACCAGAAATCAAAATGATGGGTATCATTTTTGTATTTCCAAAACGCCTCTGGGATCTCTTTTTTGTAATTTACGAACTCTGCACAACATGGTCCTAAGGACGGACCAATCCCTGCAACAATATCACAAGAACGGCATCCAAAGCTATTTTCCATCACCTTCAATGTACAACCGATAATATTGTTTATGCTGCCACGCCACCCGGAATGAACATTTGCCACCACTTCCTGAACCGGATCATAAATTAATACAGATTGGCAGTCCGCCACTTGAATGACAAGAAATTTTCTGGGAATATCTGTCACTATTGCGTCTGCTTCAAATCTGCGTTCAGAATCAATATTAAATGTATCGGTCTGACCACCCAAAATTTCCGAATATTCACCTTTAAGGCCATAAGCTGTATCAAACACCCGGTGAAAATGATGTTCTTTTGAAAATACAACGATTCGAGCACCGTGAACCTGATCTAAAAAAACAAGGTCTTTTTCATTGATACATCGAGAAATGATTGTTCTGTTTTCTAAAACAGTTTGGTCATTGTCTCCAACGCCGAAGCTAACATTCAGACTTCGAAAAGGTCCTTTACTTTTTCCGTTCTTTCTTGTGAAAACGCCATGCAGGATACCGGATAGGCCTGCAAGTTTTGGAAACTCAAAAAAGGAGACGCCATTTTTCTGCTTTACGATCATTTCCAGATTCCCTTTAGCCGATGCTTTTTATGATTTACATTAAGACTAAAATTCGAAGATCCAAACAATACATCGTCTTTTTAGAAAATAGATAACCGCAAATGGACGCAAATGTAATTAGAAGATGAGAAGGTTAGAAAGTGAGAAGTTTGGAAATCAAGAAAATGTGCCGACCTTCTGATCTTCTCACCTTCTTACTCTCTTATTTTTCAAAATATTCGTGTTCATCCGTGGTTTTCCTTATCCTCTTTCCTCTTTTCTCTTTCCTATTTCTGGCTTAAATGTTTTGGTCGCCGGGACTGGGAATTCAAATTTAAAAGAACTGGGCTTATTATTACCGCCCATAAAGTTTAAGAATCTTTTGTATAATTCGGGAGGTTGAAATGCCGGGAACAACTTCAATTCTAACCACATTGCCCCCATATGATTTTACAACATCAGATCCAATGATCTCCGCTTCCTCCCAATCGGCACCTTTTATAAGAACATCCGGTTTTATGGTTTGTATCAGCGCTAACGGATCAGGCTCATCAAAGATCGTTATATAATCCACACACGCCAGACCCGCCAAAACCTCAGCCCTTTGATCCTGACTCACGATAGGCCTGTTACCGGGTTTTATTGATTTGACGGATGCATCGGAATTCAATCCCAAAACCAGGGCATCCCCTTTTGACCGGGCAGCAGCAAGATATCGCACATGGCCCACGTGCAGAATATCAAAGCATCCGTTTGTAAAAACAATTCGTTTTCCATCTTCCCGTAAGCCTTTTAACGTTTGAACCAAATCTGATAATTTTAAAATTTTGGATCTCATATTTCTGCCAGATGAATTCGTATGTTAATATTGATGAACTCGAAAAAAGTCAAAATTCGACGGTAAAGTACAAAGCTTCATAATAGTTTAGTTCTTTGAAACAAATCAATTTCAAAGGAGCTTCAGGTATTGTTTTCAAAATGCTAAAGTGTTACCAATTTTCAATCGTCAATCACATGGCCCTTGCCAGGGTAAGTACATCAACGCGCGCTGCCCCTGCTCTCAATAAAACTTTTGCACACTCATCTGCAGTTGCGCCAGTTGTATAAACATCATCCACAAGCAGTATTTTTTTACCCTTAACTTTCGACGAATCATTCAAGCCAAAAGCATTTTTAATGTTTTGCAAACGCTCTTTACGCCCCAAACCTGTTTGGGCTTCTGTCCATCTTTTCCTTACAAGCATATCTTCGGCAACCGGGATAACCGGCAACGCTCCATTTAGTGCTTTGGTAATAAATACCCATTCTTTGACAAGAAGAAAAGAAATGTTGAAACCTCGACTTCTGAATTTTTTCTTATGAAGAGGAATCGGCACGATTAGATTTATATTTTTTTTATTCCAATAACGACAAAAGACCATAAACAAAAGTACACCCAGCGGCCTGGCCAGTTGAATTTTCTCTTTATATTTCAAACAATGGATCGCAGCCATAAGAACTTTATCATACACTCCCGCTGATCGAGCCATTCTAAATCTCTTGGGAGCATTGAGACACTCACCACAGTCGTGATCCTCCCCTTCCCTGCTTTCAAAAACAACACCGCATGTTAAGCATATGGGAGATTCAACCGCCATATATGTACCAGAGCAATTCGCACATATAAATGGTGACATAAGTGCCACAAAAATTTTTGCATCCGTGCCCAAACAATTTTCAACATGTTCCTTTGCTAAATCAGTTTTTTGAAAAAATCCTTCTAAACCGAAAAAACCCTGCTCCTTTCTGTTTAAAATCTGTAGAAACGTTTTTAAACTTCTAATTTCCTGTCTACTGTTTCGGAAAAAAGATCCGCACACCAGGCACCGTGTTGGAAAGAACGCTTCTTTCATTGCTCCTGTGACACGGACCCACATACTGCCAGGCCGAAATAAAAAATTATTCTGATAACCGTCTCTGTCTGAAAGCCTCATACATCACCACCGCTCCTGCTGCAGATGCATTGAGAGAATCTAAAGGACCGGTTTGGGGAATAGAAAGCAACATGTCGCAATGCCTTTTTACGAGCGGACGGAGACCTTTGCCCTCTCCCCCGATGACAATGGCATTGAGTCCTTTCATATCACAGGTAAATATTGATTCAGTTGAGATCTTATCCATGCCGGCAATCCACAAGCCGCTTTTCTTAAGCATCTTGATCGTGTTGACCATGTTTGTTACTCGTGAAAGACAAATATGCTCCAAAGCGCCTGCAGATGACTTGGACACTGTCGGGGTGGGCTGAGCCGATCTGTCCTTGGGAATGATGACGCCATTCACACCGACACAGAGTGCCGTCCTGATCAAAGCACCGAGGTTACGAGGATCCATAATATTGTCGAGCAGCAGTAAAAAAGGATTTGATTTGCCGCCCTGAATACTGTCGAGCATATCTGAAACTTTTACAAAAGGATACGGCCCTGTTTGAACTCCAATGCCCTGGTGATGTTCAGTGCCTGAAATAGATTTTAGATATAAAGGATTTGACTCTTCTACAGATATTTTAAGGGAATCAGCGAGCGTTATAATCCCCTCAAGACGTTTTGAGATTTTTTCTTTTGTGATGTAGACTTTAAAAATATCTCTACGGCCCGCCCTGAGGGCTTCATAAACCGGATTGATGCCAAACAGTATTTCTTTTTTCACCATGACTTTTAATGAGATGGGTTGACCCGTTCACCCGTTATGCCCGTTTGCCCGTAAAAGATATAACCGGTTAACCGGCTAACGGGCATACCGGCAAACCGATTAATCCATCATTCCACTATTCCAATTGGGACGAGCAGACTCCGCCAAAGTGGCTACGACGGCTGAAAGCCTCAAATTTTCATTGATGGTATTTTTTAAAAATAGCACTAATTTCTTCAATTGCCCAGGGAAGTTTATCATTAACAATAATATGACGGTAAAAATCCTTTTGGGCCATCTCCTTTCTTGCATTTTCAAGACGTTTTTCGATCACCGCCTTACTATCAGAACCTCGCATTTCCAGTCGTTTTCTAAGGGCGTTCATTGACGGGGGCAGAATGAAAATGGTCACACTATCAGGATAATGTTTTAGGATCTGAAGCGTACCCTGAACATCGATATCAAGAAGGATATCACAGCCGGATGAGAGACTCTTTTCAATAAATTCGGCCGAAGTCCCGTAATAATTTTCATACACTTCCGCCCATTCCGCCCAACGGCCTTGTTTTATACCTTTCTTGAAATCTTGTTTTGAAATGAAATGATAATCAACGCCATCCTGCTCCTCGGCGCGCGGTTTTCGTGTTGTATACGAAATTGAATAGAGCATATCCGTAAACTGCTTAAGTACGGCTTTGGCAAGTGTTGTTTTTCCGGCTCCTGACGGTGCTGAAATGATAAAAAGATGTCCAGGTTTAGGTTTCATCTCTTTCGAAAACATAATGGATTATGTTGATCCTTTAGGGGTTGTGTAACGCTGGGATATGGTTTCTGCTTGTATCGCAGAAAGCACGATATGGTTGCTGTCCATTACAATAATAGACCGGGTTCTGCGACCGTGTGTGGCATCGATCAGTCGTTTCTCATCCTTAGCCTCATCTTTGAGACGTTTCATGGGGGCTGAATTAGGCGAAACAATGGCAATCACCCGTTCTGCCACTACTGTATTTCCAAAACCGATATTCAAGAGATTCTGATCCATGTTAGTTACCCCTATCCTGAGACCTTTGAAAAACGCCCCCTTTTGCCCAATCCCGGCGTTAGGCTCAAATTTTAATCCTCGAAATACTCAATGTATGCCTGTGGTCAAAATTTTCGCCCGCCTTGGTCTTGAACAAAATTGAACATTTTTCAAAGATCTCATCATTTATAAATGAATACATCCGAATTGCCAAATGGCATTCTATTCGACATTTTGTAACTGTTCCCTTATTTTTTCAAGCTCAGACTTCACTTCCACGATTGTGTGAGATACATGGGCTTTTTCTGTTTTGGATCCCATGGTGTTGAATTCACGATGAAGCTCCTGCAATAAAAAATTGAGTTTTCGACCGGCGGGTTCCTCTGATTTCATAATTGTACGAAATTGTTTTATGTGGCTCGCCACCCTTACAATTTCTTCGGATATATCACTTTTGCCAGCCAGAAAGGCCGCTTCCTGTGCGATTCTTTCAGGATCTATCTCCACCATGTCTCTGGTTAAAGCCACGATTCTTTCTTTAAGACGCTGTTGATAATGATATAAAAGATCGTCCGATTCTTTTTCGATCAGATGAACACTTTTTTCAATCCGGTTTATCCGACCGGTAATATCCAAAGCAATAAACTCTCCTTCCTTCTTTCGCATCTCAACTAGATTGTTCAATGCCTCATCCACACAATCTCTCACAACAGGCCACACAGCGTCCATATCCCGGTCAATTTCCACAGACCGAATAACGCCGCCTTCTCTGACCAAAAGGTCAACGGTTATTTCTGAATGGATGTCAAGCTGGTCTTTTAATTGAACAAGGCGATCATAATATGCTCTGGCTCTGGGAATATTGATTTCAAAGTTATATGCCTCATCGGAACCATCATTGATCTGCAAACTCACCTCAATACGGCCTCTTGCAATTTTCTCGATGATCGAGGCCTTTATTTTTTCCTCCAAAACATTATATCCATGCATAATTCTCAGGGAAACATCAAGATATCTGCTGTTGTAGGACCGGATTTCAGTTGAGACATTTATTTCATCTTCCGTTCTCTCAGCTCTGGCATAAGCGGTCATGCTTTTCATCATTATATGTTTTCCATCTCACTTTTTATAAACCCAAATTGAATAATTATCTGAATTTTGCAAGAGTTGGAGGCTTTCATATGCAAGGCACTTAAGGGGGAAGCCATAGTGAACTATTGCGAGCCCTTAATAACGCAGCAGATGAAAGCCTCCGGCTTGCCTTAAATCGATCACATATTTCTTTCGCACCTGTTTAAGAAAAGTCATTATATTTTCTGAAGCATAATCGGGATAGGTCCATGGTAACGGCTCAAACTCCCCCTTGGTATACATCAGGGTCAGATCAGCATAAATTCCCTTTCCAATATGAATCCGGTGGCTGAAATTTTTTCCGGTTGCCAAAACAAATTGTTCATGGAGCAGATATCCTGGATCTATATTAACCACCCGTTTTCCGTTAATTGAATGTTCATGCTCAAGATCATTGGTAAACAGTTTTATATCCGCAAGAGAAACCTGATGTATTAACTGTTTAAATGCAACCAGGCGTCTAAAAAGGGGTGCGCCCATTTCATCATTGTAATAGGTCGTAAAGTTAAAAGGAAGCCATGAACTCGCCATGTCAACAGTACCATATTTATCAGCAAGCGCCTTTACCACATGAATTCCTAACCCCTTCTCCTTTAAAAAAAAACCTATCACTAGTTTGGCAGGCTTTGGAGGTCGAGGTTGGCTCATGATTTTAAGGATATGTTACTCAATCAACTATCGATGGGTTTGGCTTCGTCAATCAGCATAATCGGGATATCATCTCTAATTTCATATAAAAGCTTACAATTTTCGCAAATCAGACCATTTTTTGTGTCGTTTAAATATATATCTCCCTTGCACTTCGGGCAGGCAAGAATATCAAGGAGCTCTTTACTTAATGCCATCATTTCCTCCTTCGCTGTCACTTGTATTGATCATAAACCTTTAGTACCTTAATTGTGAATTTTATGCATTTTATGGCAAAAAAACAAAACACAAGCGCCAAATTTCAATGACCAAAACTAAATTTTGTATATTTAATAGCTTATCTTTGTTTTGAATTTTTCTTTTTGGTCATTGGATATTATTTGTTTTTTGTGATTTGTGATTTGTTTTTTCTCTCCGAGCCATAGAATCAACGAGCCAGAGGCCGGTTTATCCGGGTTAGGTTTTCAAACATTCAACCTGTTGTCAAAATCTCGTCGAAATAAGCAATTGTTCTTTTTAGTCCCTCTTCAAGTTCAACTTCGGGCTCCCATTCAAGAATCTTACGGGCCTGTGTAATGTCAGGCCGTCGCTGCATTGGATCATCGGCCGGAAGCTTCATGAAAACTATTTCAGACTTTGAATTGCTCCATTCAATAACCTTTTCCGCCAGTTCCAGTATCGTAAATTCACCGGGCTTTCCCAGGTTTATTGGACCTGTCACGTCATCATTGGTGTTCATTAATCTTACCAACCCTTCTATAAGATCGTCCACATAACAAAAAGACCTTGTCTGAGTTCCGTCGCCAAAAATGGTTAGCGGTGTTCCGCGAAGTGCCTGTACGATGAAGTTGGAGACGACCCGGCCGTCATTGAGATGCATTCTGGGACCGTAAGTGTTGAAAATTCGCGCCACCTTTATTTTAAGTTTGTGCTGGCGAAAATAATCAAAAAAGAGTGTCTCAGCACAGCGTTTTCCTTCATCATAGCAAGAACGGGGACCGATACAGTTTACGTTTCCGTGATAAGTTTCGGGCTGGGGATGGACTGTGGGATCACCATACACCTCTGAGGTAGATGCTTGAAGGATCTTGGCTTTTATCCGTTTGGCCAGTCCCAGCATATTGATGGAACCATGCACATTGACCTTCGTGGTCTGAACTGGATCGTTCTGGTAATGAATCGGGGATGCCGGGCAGGCTAAATTGTAGATCTCATCCACCTCAAGATACAACGGAAAAGTAATATCATGCCGACACAATTCGAAATAGGGATTACTCAAAAGATTCTCGATGTTTCTTTTACTTCCGGTGTAGAAGTTGTCCACACACAGGACATCGCAACCCTCATTTAGCAGTCGTTCACATAAGTGTGAGCCGAGAAATCCGGCGCCACCCGTAACCAGGACCCGTTTGCGCAAATGCATATTTACCTCTTTTGACGATTTGTTTTATACATTTGGGGTTTTTAAAGATCGCTCATTTTTTACAACGCATCGTGAGGCTCAAATTTTAACCCATTTCACACGAACTAAACTTGATGATTTCAAAAAAATCCAACTTATGCGTTGCGGATTAATTGCGAAAGATTATTGGGATATTCGCTTATTATTTTGTGATTGTCAACCATATCGGATGTTTCATGGCTAATTAGCGGTGCTATTCAAAAATCTTCGATATAGATCCGGCAACCGGACAACCATCTTATCCCAAACATATAAATTAATGTTAATGACCTTGTTCGTAATTTGTAAATAAATTTTTCCCTACATCAGTGTCTTTATATATAAACGAATAATTTGGTATGCCGGCTCTGTAAGAACATAAGAATCGGCATCTATTTTATATATCATCAAAATGTATGGACAGAATGTGTTTAAAACTGTAAAAGAGAATCATTAATAATAGCCATAACTGTTTTTCGACCGATACTGTATATCACGAATAAAACCTTGAAAAAACACTTTTTATTTATAAAGAATTGAAATTGATTGAGCAAAACACAAGAGAACACATTTCCAAAATCTTAAACCTAACAACATAATAATCAGCACTGCTGTGAGGCTCGGCCTTGTTGGGCTTGGATTATACTTCTATATAATATTTGTGTTTGTCAGGATGTCTTGGATTGTTGTTAAACATGGAAAAGATGATTTTATCAAAAGTTGGGGACTTTGTGTCACAGCGGCCTTTGTCGCCTGGTTCATTAAAGGAATGCTCGAACCGGCGCTGAGCCACGTCCCGGCAATTATCAACTATACCATATTCGCCATGATGACCATTTTGTGGAAACTCAATTCAGAGGCTGATTTCCAAATAGTGAAAGATCAACAACACACATTAATGATACCGAATGCAAAAAGATAGTTGTAATAATCGACAAGGATTCTTGATCTGATATTTAAAGCCGCACAGGATTTATTTTGAGTGGCGTAAATTTAAGGGGTAAATTTCCATGAATATAAGAAGATATAATAGTACATATTTTAAACACAAACTGTATGATTCATCTATCCGGAAAGCCATTATATCATCCATAGATCACAACCGAATACAAAAGAAATATCCCCATCTTCAAACTACTTATGAAACAAAGAAAGATGAATATAAACATAAAATATTGCCGACTTATGAAGAATATATATCGAAAATATCTAGCGAAATTATGGCAATTTCATTAGAGCTGTCAGTCTTTTGCATTTTGATGTGCGACATGATGAGGCCCAAAAATATAGTGGATTTTGGTTCAGGGTATAGCTCTTATATTTTTCGATCCCTAACCTCAATTATAGATGAGAATTATCAGCCCACCATATGGTCTGTAGATGATTCTACAGAATGGATAAATAAAACGAAAACATTTCTAGGTTCACACAATATTCCTTCTGATAATGTCATAACTTGGGATGCCTTTATTCAGCAAAATTTAGGCCCTTTTGATTTTATATTATACGATCTTGGTGGATTCGAATTCAGAAAAGAAAATTTAAAACAAATAATCAAATTATGTGATAAAAATGGAATGATAATTTTTGACGATATGCATTCTGCAGAATATGGCCGTTATCTTAACGAAATTTTAAAAAAGAGCAATTGTACATGCTTTGACATTCGCTACTACTCGAAAGACAAATTTGGAAGATATTCTAAATTAGCTGTGTTCTAAGCATGCAAGATCAAAACAACATATCCACAATGGAGATCACAACTGTAATTGGGTGCAAAATCAACTGTACGCATTGTCCTCAGAATAAGTTAATGAGAACCTATTCAAAAAGAAGCAACAATTGATAAAGAAACGTATTTCAAGGACAAAATTGTTGTCTCGTGCAAGAAATATAGAAGGAAAAGTGTACCCTCCTATTCCCCCAATATCAAAGGGCCCTATCCGTTGCCGATCAGCCGGCAACCTACTTAACCATAACGTTTTACTCCCAAACCGAGATGTAATTATATGTTGCATGGATTATGGAATGCAACACATTATAAGGAATCTAATTTTATCGAATGGCTATGCTGCGGATGTAAATTTTCTTCTTACTAAGTCTTTATAATCACACAAATCATTGACCAAAAATGTAAACACAGAATGTTTCCTTGGAAGTGATCAAGCTTCTTAATTTTTTCTAAAAAAAAATCATCCATATCTTTTCTAACATTATCAAAATTTATGGAAGGATCATTATACTTCATCCCCGGCCAATTCTCGATAACGTTAAGGTTTGTTTGTAACTTTCTGTAAGAAGCCTTCAAGTCCTCGATAATGTAAATCCCGCCTGATTTCAACCTGTTGTTAAAGAGATACTCAAAGGATTTTACCGTCAAACTATTAACATGACTTCCATCATCAATGATTATGTCAAATTTTGTTTCTTTTCCGAAACAGGTTTGTAAAAAACTTATGTTATCTTGGCTTCCAATTTCTATTAGGATCCTTTTTTCTTCAGACGCCTTGCTGCTTGGATCAATGTCAATGCCATAAATTTCTCCATGCTTGAAATAAGATTTCCAGGTTCTAAGGGAGTCGCCACTTCTGACCCCGATTTCCAGAATTGAAATGTTTTTATTTCGATATTCTTGGAAATATTTTTCATAAATATCTAAATAAGACAGATTATTAAATGTATGATTCTGGTCAGCTTTATCTGTCCCGTATATTTTGCCTATCTCTGACAGCTTTGGATCGCTTACCATACTCAAGAATACATCCTTGCTTTTCCTCTTCCAGATGCTTCGTTTAACATTGATTCTCTGAAATATTTTTTTCAGTTGATTCTTCATTTACTATAACCTTTTCTGGTGTAGGAGGAATGGGTAGTTTTATAAAAATTGAATATTTAGACTCTGAGTCTGTTTGTCTTCGAGGTCAGTAATGGCCACTGGTTTATTCTTGAAGAAGAAAAAAAGTCATTAAGGCATTGTTTTATCTTGATAGGGATTTCGTCCAATGTTGTTGGGCTCTTAAGAAATTTGATACCTTCCAGTAGTTTTAATTCTTCTATACCCCACCATTGAGATAAAGGTTTTATATGGCTTTCAGGTTGATCCAAAAAGTCTTCAAAAATTAATATTTTGTATAATTCCGGTGATATTTGAGATAACTGCGCGTTTATAAAAATAAGATTATCTTCAACGATTTGAGCTTGTAAGTATGGATGCTTTACAAATCCACGTCTTATACCGCTATATGCAGTTGATATTGGATCTCTATACAAAACAAGTAATCTCACCTCACAAAAATCTTTCAAAATGTCAACAAGTTCTAAAATGTCAAATCTGCGCAAAGAGTTTCTTGGTTGATTGTAAGGAAATGAGGCTGTATCTAACAAATGTGTGTATTGACTCTTACCATATTTTTTTATGGACTTCTCAATAGCCTTTTTACCCTTAATCCTTTGCTTTAAAGAGGCGTCTGGATCCCAAAAATTCATCATTTGTGAGTGCCATTCACCTTGATCGACAAAATATGGTTGGTCAATTATTGATTTTAGCACACTTCTGATCATTGAATGGCCAGTTCCTTCAACGCCAACAAGAAATAAAAATTTGGTTTTAGATGAGCTTTTTGTTAAATCTGTTTGTTTTTTTTTAAAGAATTTCATCATATTTTCTTCAACCTTCTGAGAAATAGAATTATATAAAGCTGACAATGAAAAATATTTTTAACAGATCTGTAATAATCCTTTTTTAAAAAATCGGTAAAGCTGGCGGAGTATCTCTTATAGCACGGAAAGGATACCTGAAATACGGAGCGGTTTTTGGTATTGATATTGATTATAACTGAAAAGATTCTATTTATCTCTAACTCCATCATAAGGATCTTCTTCACCAATCTGACCCTTTATCAATCGTCGAACGAATCTTTCCAAACCTCCAAAAATTTTCTTCCATAACATCTTAAATCGTTTCTCTGTTTTGGGATCCTTTGGTAAATAAGACGGTCCTGTTCCAACAATCCGTGATGAAAAGTAAGCCTGGTCTTTCGGCAATATGGAGCGCCTGTGAACCCAGACTGCCCGGCCGGGAGACATTGGTGAATCATCAAGGGGAAAACAACTGCAATATATAACTCCATCCGCCATTAACACACTTCCAAGCTCCCTGTAGAATAGAAGCGAAATAATCGCCTGATCATGGCGATGCATCCTTTTTGTCGCTTCAATGAACTCTTCTTTTAAGGCTACAGAGAGGGCTTCTTTTAAAATTTGAAGAATTTTTCCTTCTTTCTTAAATCCTATAAAGCCCCCAGCCAGAGTTATTTTTCCATCCCGAAATCCTGCATCCACACCACAGCCTTTACAGGTCAATTCTGATGCATTTTCAACAAGCGGATGATACGTGGGAACTACAAAATAACCGAAATTTTCTATCGCATGGAACACCTCATCAAGGGGCTTAAGAACCACAAGCCCAGCATCCAGCCACAAGATTTTAGATGCCGGGGCATCATTCCAGCACCAGATCTTCCAGGCAAAATGTTTTTGCCAATGTGGACAAAATTCCGGAACTTTTACCACTTCGATATTGTGAGTATCGAGTACACGTAATGTCTCGTCACCCAAACCGATGTCATAGACCCGCACACGTGGATGACCCGGCCAGTTTAGATTAAGGGAACCCAGTAATGATAGCAACGATGGGCCGAAGGTACTGGACGCTGCAGTGATAATCATTCTATCTTTAATTGCTGCGTCCGTTTCGTCTGTGTGTTTAAAGTTTCTTTTCGGCATTATCAATTCTTTTTAATCAAGCCATTTTCACAATAAAAAGGAATGCTCTTTCTTTTGAAATAATTGATGTTTGGTCCTTCCCTCCAGTGTTTGTTTCCTATCTCCTTGGGATGCCAGATATGCAAAACCTTGGTATGAGGGATAGCCGATCTGCAGTATATACCGGCTTTCACCAGCCTAATGCCTAAATCCTCATCTTCTCCACCCCATCCCACAAAATTCTCATCATAACCATTCACACGTTCAATATCTTTTCGATGGATAGAAAAATGGCCTCCCAAGCTCTGTTTTCTGACGCTTGCCAATCCTAATCTTATTAGAATAGTACGTTTAATGTATTTGTTGTGTTCTTTTCTAATTTCTTTCTCGGGTAACTGTTGATAGAGTTTTTCAATCAACGGTCGGGAGATGGTTGAATTTAAAATTTTTGTAGACTTATCTTCAGGTAGGTATTTGCATGACCCCGCGACAAATCTATCACGTTTGGAAGCTTTTAAATGGTTTTTGACGGTATTGGGTAATACTAAAAAATCACAATCAAAAAAAATCAAATAATCACCCTTGGCATGTCGAATCCCATTGTTACGTGCTGCTGAGGCCCTAAACCCCTTCTTAGATTGCCACACATGTTTTATGGGAAAATCGTATCTGGAAAAGATATTTTTAATATTATTGATGGTGAATTCACTTGAACCGTCGTCTGTAATAATGACTTCATCAAAGTCTTTAGCGCAAAATTGAAGTGAATCCAAACAACACTTTAAATGTTCTAATCGTTCATAGAAACAGATGATTAAACTAATCATAATAAAGCACTATAGCGCATTTAAAAATTTAATTTATTTATCTTTTTCTTTAGCTTAAATTGAAGGTGATATAATGATGCCTTCATACTTCTTTTATATCTCGGAATCGTGACAGATACTTTTTCAGCCGATGGATCCCAATGAGAATGGATTAATTTTGATAAATACGGAAAAAGTTGATAGCGATACAACACTAACTTTCTAGCTTCTTCTAAATATGGAATCCGCTTGTCCCAGTTGTCTTCAGAAATAATACGCTTTATCTTTTCAAGGCTTTGATCGGGTTGATCGATGTCAATACTTATAAAAGATTCTTCAGGGAAATAATCCTTTATATTTGTACAACCATAATATATCGGTACGCTCCAGGCCAAAAAACAATCCGCCAGTTTTTCCGTCCAACAATTCGGTCCGCTGTTATTTTCTATGGCCAGCGAATACCTGTAAGGCGAAAGCCCATCCCATTTGTTCTCTATATATTTTATAGCTTTTCCGTATAAATCGATATCTAATTCCCCATCTTTTTGAATGAAATTTAAAAATGACCATCTTTTGATATGGCCGGGCAGGTCCATCGCATCACCCACAATCCATGATAAATTTTTTGTTTTCTTTGGTGTGGATACGGAAATCAACTGATCAAACGTCTTATTCACATGCCAGGGGATAGCAGGATGGGAAGAAATATATTTTTCGGAATCAGATGGCAAATGGTGGGTCAATACTTTTGCAAAACATTCATGTTTTTCAACCATCCAATCCGTAAAGCCCCTTTCATAAGGCTCTTGCATGATCGCCCATATGTTGTTTTTGGGACATTTGACATGGGTATCGGTTCGCATGCAATTATTGAGCATGATAAGAAAATCACACGCTTCAATGGGATCAAACGTAAATTCTATCCCGTCCCATACCCCCTTTTGACCTGGAGTTTGGCGCATAAGATCCGGCCAGTCCCAATTTTTAACAACCCTCACTTTGGTCACAGACCTTTCACCTCAGTACCCCATCCGCTTTATTTTTAACTACAGTTTTTACTTCTTTTAATGTCAACTCTTCCAGACAACGACTGAACTCACTGTCTTGACACCCTTTGTCTTTACAAGGTACACAAGGAAGGGCTTTATACACTACATAATGATGTTTACCTCTTGGCGCCCAATCAGAAACCGAAGATGGCCCAAAAATGCTCACAGTGGGGATGCCAACCGCCGCGGAGATATGAACACCGGCACTGTCTACTCCAATAAATAATTTGCAGGCTTTAAAAACAGCGGCTAATGTTCCTATGGAAGTTTCTCCTGCCAAATTATATGCTTCCTGCTGACATTTTTCAATAATCTCATCGGCACGCTTTCTTTCATCGAGAGAACCGGTGATAATTATGGAAACGTTATATTCCGATATAAGCCATTTAATCAATTGAATATACTTATCCACTCCCCATTCTTTGTATTTCCATAGAGAAAACGGCTGAATGGCAACGATAACTCGATGAGGCGAAACACCTTTATTCTTTAAAAGAGCCCTGGCTTTTTGGAGTTTGTCCGGAGAAACGTGATGTTCAGGCCATGTATGATCTGTTCTTATATTATAAGCTTCCAAAAGACTAAGGTAATGTTGGCTCATATGTTGTCCGGATTCAGGCTGAGGAAGCATTAGATGAGTAAAGACTCTGTTGCGCCAAAGTTTTCCATCAATGGCATAAAAACTTATTTTTTGTCTCGCCCCGGATAGAAAAGCAAGAATGGCTCCCCGATCTCCAGGTTTTACATCAATTGTTAAGTCAAAACGAAATTTGCGTATGCGCGAAATAAACTTTTTTTGATACTTTAATTCCTCCATCCAGGTTCTTTTTTCTTCATTGATAGAAATTACGTCGGCAGCCCATGGAGAATCTTCGATTAATTCCTTTGCCTTTTCTCTTACGGCAACAATTATGTTTGCCTCAGGAAAATTTTCTTTCAATGCCCTGATAGAAGGAAAAGAAAGAACCACATCTCCGATATCACCCAGCTGTATCAGTAAAATATTTCTTATATTTCTTCGTGATATTTTGTTTCCCTTAACCAGCATAAATCAATGAATAAAAGCCAAATGATTTAAAAAGGTGCAAGCAAGGCTTGTCTAAATGCCTCACGGTTGCACGATAGAGCATATTCAAGAGTCGAATTGTGAAATTGATCCCTATCAAACCGGGATAACGACATTGCCTGGCTCATACTTTTTCTGAGTGCTTTAGTATTACCGGAGGAAAAAAGCAACCCGAGTTTATGCTCAAGTACACGCCTCCCGACAAGTCCATCATCCGATGCGATAACCATTTTACCTGCCCCCGCCGCCAAAGAAAGAACACCACTGGATCCAAAATGGTGCATATAGGGGAGCAACACTGCATCAGCGGCACAAAAGCATAATGCTTCTTCAACATCAGACACATAGCGATTCAAAACTTTGGCTTGTCCTAAATTTTCAAGCTTGTCAAGACCGCTACGAATGGTATTGTTTTTTGAAATTTGACCGGCGCATAAAAGAAATAATCGAGATTCATCAGAAGCTTCAAGCATAGCACGAACCACAAGGTGCAAGCCTTTTCTTTTATCACCAATCCCATAATTAAGAAAAACGAATTTATCCAAAGGAATTTTCAGTATTTTTCTTGCCTGGTCTTTTGGTTGGGAAAAATCTCCGGACCATGGGTCCGGCAAAAAATGAAAAGATTGATCCATCGATCGATCTTGAATATTTGAAAATAAATATTCGTCCATCAGATAGATATTTTTAAACCAGCGTTTTTTGAGAAGACGGGTAAAACCGATGGTTTTTATAAAATTACCTGGCGGCCAGACAGGATTCAGCAAAAATCGGGGACGAAAATAGACACCACTAACTCGCCCTTGCAGTATTTTAGGTGGAAATATTCCTGCAGATGCTAGTCTTAAACAGTGTGAAACAATATCATCAAGATTATTAACAAAGACTTCCCGAGCTCTGCTTTCAGAAAAACAGTCGGCAAGAGCCTTTAGTTTATTTTTTTTTTGTAGCTTACCCGCTTCATTATAAATGGATAGTATTGTAATTTTCTCCATTAAGCTCGAGAGCTCATTATAGATCAGTCTCTTAGACTCCGGCCTCCAATCCACTGCCAATGTCAGCTTGAAACCGGCGGCAATAAAATCTTCTGCTATATACCGCAACCATTTTAAATGATGGCCTTTTATTCGGGGCTCAAAAATCAGAATATGGGGCTGTTGAGATGAGATCATTTATATATGTTTTTATGTAACAATATGGTTTTTTTAACAAATCAATGACAAATAGCGCTTATATTTTCAAAAATCTTAAGTGTTACTTTTTTGTTTTTTATACCTCTTCAATAGGTTCGCTTCTTCTGGGTTATAACAGAACATTTGAAATTTTTGCAAGACACATTGTAAGTTTGATTCAGCCAATAAAAATGTTTTAAATCCAACACAAAAAGCTGATCTCGCAATTAAAAAGCATGGTGAATGGAATTCATTTGTGAGTGCTTGACATCTGAACTCGTCATATATAATTAAAAGAAATGGCATCAAATCGAAAAAAGATCGCCGTGGTTGTACCGAAATATGGTCTTATTGGCGGAGGTGAGCGTTTTGTATTTGAATTAACAGAACGTCTTGCCCACATTCCCTCCTATGAAATTCATGTATTTTCCAACAAATGGAGGAGAAAGTCTAAACGTATCACTTTCCATAGGGTTCCAATTATATCTTTTCCCAAATGGCTGACAACCATCAGTTTCGCTTATCTCGCAAACAGAAAAATAGCAAAAATGGATTTCGACTTGATTCATAGCCATGATCGAGTTTTCAAGTCCAATGTCGTTACATTGCACAGTATCCCCCACCGAACTTGGGTCAGAGAAATCAGGCAGAAAAGATGGCTAAGTCTTTATGATCGCGGGACATCCTGGACCGAAAAACATATGTATACATGTTCTAACTGTCAGATGTTTTTGCCGGTATCCAATTTAGTCAAGATAAAGTTACTGGAAACTTTTCATTTAGATGAACGGAAAATCAGGGTCATTCATCCAGGAGTAGATGTAGTAAGGTTCCAATCTTCTCATCTATGCAATAGACAAGAAATTAGAAACGCGTTCGGCATATCTGAATCGGATCTCCTCATTTTATTTGTTGGGATGAATTTCGAAGTGAAAGGACTCGACCCACTTCTATCTGCCATAGCTCTTTTAAAATCGGAATACGATAATGATCAAGTGAAAGTGCTGGTAGTGGGCAAGGGGAATAACAGGAAATATAATGCGCTTGCTCATAAGCTTGGAATTGGGGAGCAGTTAATTTTTTCCGGCGTTCGAAATGACATGGAGAGGATATATCAAGCCGGTGATATCCTCGTCATGTTGTCCAAATTTGACACATTTGGAATGGTTGTCACTGAAGCAATGGCTGCCTCATTACCTGTTATTATCAGTGATAAAGTCGGTGCAAAAGATTTGGTTGTACAAGGAGAGAATGGGTTTGTCGTCAACAGAGAGGATATCGAGATGATCAGCTCTAAAATTAATTTTATGTTAAATAAAGAAAAACGCCTTGAAATGGGAAAGAAAGCCCATCATACAGCTCTCAATAACACATGGGAACAGATGACCTTAAAAGTCTTAGATGTATATGAAACGCTTTTTATGTGATGATATTAATTACGCTAATTCCCTAATATCTTTTGCACTCCGTTTAAAACCTGATCCACGGAGATTTGATACATACAGTCCGTTGTTTCGCATCGTCGTTTAAAGCAGGGACTGCATTCCAATTCAGCCGTTATAATCTGGTGGCCTCTCCCGTAAGGGCCGGTCCGCCATGGAGCGGTCGGGCCGAAAAGGGCCACCACAGGCGTTCCCATTGCAGCGGCCAAGTGCATGGGTCCGGTATCTGTGGATATCACCAACGCTGCTTTTTCAAAAAGAGCGGCCAGTTCCGTTAAGGTGGTTTTACCGGCAAAATTTATTGCCCGGCCTTTCATTGAAGACGTGATGGCCTGAATTATCGAATAATCTTTAATTCCGCCGGTAAATACAATCTTCATATCGTATTGGTCAATAAGCATATCAGCAAATTCAGCAAATTTTTTGTTCGTCCAGAGTTTTGTTTCCCACCTGGCAACGGGATTGATGGCGATAAGGGACTTCAACCCATTTATACCGTGCTGTTTCATAAATTCATCGATCTTTTTGCGATCATGATCAGACACCGGCAGTTTGTATTCGACCTCGTTGGTGGAAATGCCCAAAGCATTTAGAAGCATCATCCCCCTTGACAGTGCATGAATCTCCATATCTACTGCCGGGATACGTTCGTTTATAAAAATATAGCTGTGCTCCATATGTTCGAGACCTTTGCCGAATCCGATTTTTCTCCGACCCCTGGCAAGGGCAATTAGAATACCGCTTTTCATTAATGCCTGAAAATCGAGGATCATATCATAACGGGTATCTCGCAATGCCTTGATGAAGCCACATATTTCCTGAACTGTTTTCAAAAAGGAGACGCTTCGTAACGCTTTCAACCAGCGCTTACGCTTGGATACTATAACGCGGTCCAGTGCTTCATGGCCTTGAACAAGAGGAGCGGCGTCCTCTTCCACCAGCCATGTGATATTTGCGTTTGGATAATAGTTCCTGACGGCATTCAAAGCGGGCAGTGTATGGATGACATCGCCAATGGCACTCAGCTTTACGATGAGGATATTCACAACATTTCCTTTACAACTTTAAACACCATCTCAACACTGATTTGATCCATGCAGTCAAGGTGTCCTTTGGGACATTCCGGTCGAAGGCATGGACTGCATTCCAAAGGAACTTGCACAATTCTGCTGTTCTGACTCAAAGGTCCTGTGGTTATAGAATTGGTGGAGCCGAACACCGCAATAAGGGGGACATCGAGGGCCGCGGCGACGTGCATGAGACCGGAATCATTGGTGATAAAAAGATCGCACCTTTCTATTAAGGCCATGGCTTCCCCCAGGCTGGTTTTACCGGAAAGATCAATGGGTCGACGCCGCATTCCTTGTAAAATCTTTTTGCCTATTTTTCTGTCATTAGGGCCTCCAAAAATGATAATCCGGCCTCCTGTAAACACCTGTATCTTGTCGGCCAGACGTGCGTAGCGATCATGTGGCCATTGTTTGGCAGGTCCATAGGTTGCACCGGGGTTTATTCCAACTATTTTGTCATCAAGCGATAGATGCTGTTCTATCAAGATTTTTTCTGCTCGGAATCGATCCCTTTGATTCAATTTCAGATAAAGCTCCCGGTTGTCTTCCTCCATACCGATTCCACGAATAACGTTCAAATAGTAATCGGTTTGATGTTTCTTTTTGATCTCATTCGTGCATGAAACGGCATGCGTGAGTAACAATTGTCGCACATCCGTGTCATATCCGATCCGAATCGGTATACCGGCAAGAAATGTGATGAGTGCCGCTTCAAAAGCATTCTGCAAAAGTATGGCTGCATCAAAATGATATTTTTTCAAATCCCTTGCCAAGCGAAATTTGCCAAAAATGCCTTTATGACGTCCTTCGTCGTCATAAGTTAATAGACGATCTATATGCTCGCTGTCCTTAAAAACAGGCACCACCCAAGGCTTGGCCAAAAGGCTGACGTGGGTGTTTGGAAAGCGCTTCCGAATTGCCCGAACAGCCGGTGTGGTCATGACGGCATCTCCGATCCAGTTTGTTGACCGAATGAGGAGCCGTTTGATATTTTTAAAATCTATCTGTTTCATTTTTTATTTATAGAACACAGATGACACAGATTTTACAGATTTTTTAATCATTGGTAAATATTGCTCGCTTAAATTCAGGGGTTTTGCCAAAATTCAGTAAAAGTCCCACTTCTTTTTCTGTAGCTTTTAAATAGTTTATCAACTGAAGTTTATGTTCTCTCCTTAAACTCTCTGCTGATTTAAGTTCTATAATAACATTATCGTCAACTATGATATCGGCAAAATAATCTCCGACTATTTCTTCATCATAATAAACCTTGATATTGTATTGCCGAGATATATGGAATCCCATCTTTTTTAATTCAATAACTAAAGCATTTTCGTATACTTTTTCTAAAAAACCATATCCCAATGTATTATAAACTTTATAAAAAGCCTTGATAATCTTTTCAGTAAGTTCCGAATGTAACAGATTCATCCTTTCTTCGATCAATGATTATTCATTTTTTGATCCGTGAAAATCCGTAAGATCCGTGCAATCTGTGTTCTATCGATCAGTTTTTCTGGGCCAGGCCTGATACGGTTTTGTCTTCCAGCGCTGGTGAATCCAGAACCATTGATCCGGATAACGACGGATAAAATTTTCGATCACTCTGTTATATTCCTGTGTGTTAATCTCAATATCTTTCTGCTTGTCCCCTGTTTTAACGGTAAAAATTTCCGGCCCGAATTCAGCCCTAAACCCCGACTTTTCGCGAACCATAAAGATCGGAACCACCGGTGCTCCTGTTTTAAGGGCCAAAAGCGCCAATCCTTTGTTGGTACAGGCACGATGGCCCATAAAATCGACAAAAACACCTTCATACCAGTCCACATTCTGATCCATCAATAGAACCACCATTTCCCCACGATCAAGACTTCTCAGAATTGCACGTATAGAGCGTTGTTTGGAGATGATTTTGCCACCGAAACGGCTTCTTAAATTGATAAAAAAGCGATCCAACGGCTTAAAGTCAAGCGGACGGACAACCATACTAACGGGATACTCAATCATTGCGCCAACAACCGCTAAAAATTCCCAGTTGCCGCAATGGGCGGTCAGTACCAAGACGCCCTTGCCCTTTTCGTATGCTTTTTTCATATGACGGAAGCCATCCATTTTGAAATGTTTGACGAGACGTCTTTCATCCAGTTGCAAAGACCAACCGACTTCAAAAATAACCTGTACCAGGTTGATAAATACCTGCTTTGCAAGAAATCGAATCTCATATGTACTTTTTTGGTGACCAAAAGCGTACATTAAATTATCAAGAGCTATCTTGCGATGCTTACTGTCAACAAGAAATAGGACTTTGCCCAATAAACCAGCAATTCTTATGGCCGATTTTCGTGGAACAAGGCCTATGAATCTAAAAAACATCTCGACAGCATTGTAGAAAACGCGTTCCAGGTTGAACATAATCTGATTTTATCCAATTGTTATCATTTGCCAAAATCGTCTTCCGTCAAGATACCCAGTTCCCATGCTTTGGCATGCTTTAAAAATACATACCAGGATGAATTCATCGCAATAATCAATCCCGGCACACCATCAAGAATGCCAAGTTTCCAAACATAACACTCAAAAAATTTAACAAAAGCATGTCCAACACCGACAAGGACAAATCCGCTGTTTGCAGGCGCACGTCCAATAGCATATATATCCGAGAAACTGTTTATGGTTTTCACATGATCTGAAATCCCCCGATAGACATCATGAAGAATCGGATTTTCAAGTCGAGTTACCTTTCCGTCAATCTCGAGCTTGTCGTGAGGGTCCACGCCTTTCCATACCCCTCTTCCCCGGCGAACCAAGCGCACTTTTCGGTCCGGATACCATCCGCCATGCTTTATCCAGCGTCCGAGATACTTAGATAATCTGGGCATGGAAAAGCCGGACACATCCGGCTCGGCATTTTTTACCGCTTTAAGGATATCCTGAATAAGCGCCTCGGAAACCATTTCATCAGCATCAAGGCTCAGAATCCACTCATATTGGGTTGATTCCATAGCAAATTGTTTTTGAGCAACATGTCCCGGCCACTCATTAAAAATAACTCTTGCACCCATTTGCCGACAGAGTTCCTGAGTTCCATCTGTACTCCCTGAATCGACAACAACGACTTCATCCACAAAGTCGACACTCTTAAGCAAACGACCGATTCGATCCACCTCGTTTTTTGCAATGACAGCAACGGATATTGTGGGCGTATTCATGTTATTAAACCTCTATAGTTTTCACTCACAAGTGATGACTTAATCCTTTTTCCTTAATTTTTTGAGCCGATCCTTGATAAAATCATTAAACCTTTCCACATCGGCGCCGAATTCAATTTCGATACTGACAACGTAAAGATCAATGGGCCATGCAATTTTGTTAGCAATCCGGACATAATCCTTTTCGGTGGTAATGAGGCACCCTGACATGCTCCTTTTGGCAGCCGCCGATATATCTTTAAGATCCCCGTCTGAATACGAATGATGATCCGGGAATTCCATATAGCCTGACACATTGCATTTAAAGTTTTTGAGGGTCCGCCGAAAATTATGATTATCTGCCAAACCAGAAAAGGCAAAGACAGTGCGTCCTTTTATGCAATCTGAGTTTTGTCTAAATGCCTCTTTCATATTTTTCTCAAATACTTTTTTCTCTCCTTTAATGATTTTATAAACAAACGGATGATGAAAAGTACGATAGACCGGTTTTTTTCTTTCGTAGAAACGAAGCTTCTTTAATGACAATAACATTTTATTGTCATTCACCGTATCGGACCTTGTCAATATAATCGCACTTGCACAAAATAGGGCCGAAGCAGGTTCTCTCATAACACCCCTTGGCAATAGGTGTCCATTTCCGAAGGGTTTACGATAATCGAGCAGCACAAGATCAAGGTCCCGCTGAAGCTTTAAATGCTGAAATCCATCATCGAGCACGATAACATCCGGATCAAAGTTCCGAATTGCCTGCCGGCCTGCCTTAAACCGGTTTTTCCCCACAATTACCGGCACATCTTTCAATCTGTTGGCCATCATATACGGTTCATCGCCGGCAATTTCCGGTGTCATCAGCAAAACCCTGCCGTCACTGACTATGCCGCCGATTTTTTCCGCCTCCCCTTTGTATCCACGGCTGATAATCGCCACTTTATATCCCAATTGTTTTACAACTTGGGCAACATAAATCGACATGGGTGTCTTTCCAGTGCCGCCGACGGTAATGTTCCCAATAGAAATTACGGGACAAGAGAGTCTTTTTGATTTTAAAACAGCCTTTTTGTAAAAAATACGTCTTAATTTGACAGCACCGCCATAAACTTTTGAAACCATGGATAAAAAAGGCACAAACCAACCGTATCCATTTTTATTGTCACCAGTTATAACTCTTTCGATCTTTTTTTTAATACTGATCACGGCGCCTTTATGGTTATTGGTTATATGTTATTCGTTATCAGTTATTGCTTTTCTGTCCGATGCCCGCTGTTGCTAACCATATGCTCGCTGACCACCAGGTCCTGACCTCTGAATATCTCACTTTCCATTCCTCTCATCCTTCTCTCTTTGCTCTATGCTCTTTTCTTTCTAACCCTCTCACTTTCTCACCTTCTTACTTTCTCACCTTCTTACTGCCTCTGACCTCCAACCCCTGACACCTGAACCCTGAACCCCGTCCTTATAGGTATGGCTTGATCACTTTTATCGTCTTTTCAACAGCCCCTTTATTGGCGGTCAAAACCCCCAGGGCGTTCTTTCCCATCTCCAAGGCTCTTTTATCATTTTTTATAAGTAAAAAAAGGGTGTTATAAAGCTCTTTTGCGTCCTTGACACGAACGGCACCTTCAGCCTCTATAAGCATCTTTGCTATGTCAGCAAAATCGCTCATATCATGTCCAAATATAATCGGTTTTGAAAATGCTGCGGGTTCAAGAGGATTGTGTCCACCGCAATTCACCAGGCTCCCACCAATAAATGCGATATCGGCGATCGCATAAAGTTTTTTTAGAAGGCCTATGGTATCAATGATAATAACATCCAATCTTTTGCCGGATGATATCTTTTTAAGTTCTTTCATGAGGCCGACTGAATATCCGGCAGAATCAAAAATACGAAATACTGAACCGGCGCGTTCCGGATTTCGGGGTGCCACAATAAGCAATAAATCGCCCTCATGATGTTTTATTCTTGAAAACGCATCCAACAGCATCGACTCTTCACCTGGATGCGTGCTCCCCGCCAAAAATACCTTCCGGGCATTCTGTATGTGCATGGACTGCCTTAAGCGATCTGTTTCTTGTGAACCCTGGATTTGATGTGTTACATCAAATTTAACGTTCCCGGTTATCGTTATCCGATCGAATGGAACACCAAGTTCTTGAAAACGACCTGCATCCTCTAAGGATTGAGCACAGATATGAAAAAAATTCAAAAATACCTGCTTGGCAAATAACCCAAGACGTTTGTATCCGAAAAAAGATTTTTTAGACAGCCTTGCATTAATTAGAATAACAGGCACCTGACGTTTTTTCATCTCAAAAAGAAAATTGGGCCATATATCCGTCTCAACGATGACAACAACTGCAGGATCTATTCTCTGAACAATATGTTTTACTGAAAAGGTCAGATCATAAGGAAAATAAAAAATAGAATGAACGGGGTCTGTTAAATACTGTTTGGCGATATCAAAGCCTGTTTTGGTAGAAGCAGAAAATACAATCTCTCGGGTATTTGAATACATCTTCAACCCTTTAACGAGTGGGACTGAGGAAAGTACCTCTCCCACCGAAAGCGCATGTATCCATACGCGCTTTTTTTCAGACGTATCGGGTCTTTTGCGTGTTAATTCTATTGGTAACCGGGCTATCCCCAATCGTTGAAGAACAGTTCTCCGTCGCTTGTCAGATATCAAGACCATGGGAATTATCAGGGGAAATCCCAAAGTCATCACTATAAAAAACAGTATATTATATAGAAATATCAACTACGTGTCCCTTTTCATTTTCCATTGGGCACACATGACTTATTACCTGAATTTTGAACGAATTGGAGGCTTTCATATGCAAGATTCAGGTATTATTCGGCGTTTAGTAATGTCAGTGCTCCAAAACTGAAAAAAGCCAGGTTTGCGGTCCACGCAGCAATGCCGGGGGGCAGCATCTCACCATATCCGAGCGACAAGCAAAAACTGTAAAAAATCCAGTAAATAAAGGCCGTTCCGATGCCGTAGGCGATAACAACAGGCATACCTTCCTTCACGGTTCCTCTGGCCGCAAGACCTGTCCCTACCATACACATTATGACACAGATAAAAGGAAAGGCTATCTTGGCATAAAGATCCACCTTATATATTGTGGCATCATATCCTTCCGCCTCAACCTTTTTTATATACGCAAAAAGCTCTCTAAACGTCATCTCTTCCGATTTTTTAGTAACCTTATTTAAATTTTCGGGCAATAAATTTAACCTTTCAGCCTTATTGTTATGGAACGTTATATTGTATTTTTCTTTTTTTGTGTCAAGAATCTGTTCCATCAATTCATATAACAGCCATTCCCCCTTATTGAAGACACCTTTCTTGGCATCGATTCTCCGAATCAGTCTGAAATTTTCATCAAATTTATAAATTGTAATTCCATTGATGGTATTGTTTTTTGGATTAAAGTATTTTACGTGTGTTATACTTCGATTGCCTTTAATCCAAATATTTTTTTCCTTAGTAATAATTGTTGACTCTCTACGAACTTCTTTAAGCCAAATCTGGTTCGACTTTGCCATTGTTATGGGAACGATGACATCAGATAAGATAAAAAGCAGGACGCCCAAAATACATCCCATGATGAAAACCGGCTTTAAAAGATAATAGATGCGTATACCACCACTTTTCAAAGCCACAATCTCGTTGCCGCGAGCCATGAGACTAAAGACGATGAGAACAGACATCAGAATACAAATGGGAATTATTTGGGCAACGATAAACGGTATTCTAAGTGCGAAATAAATATATCATCTTTGAAAACGGTATGCCGGCTTCAATAAAATCATCTACCCTTTCAAAAAAATCCACAGCAAGATATATACCGACGACAAATGCCAGAACAATGCCAAAATATTTTGATATCTGAAGAGTTATATATTTGTATATAATAGACATATTTTTATGATGCTTTGATAAAATCGTAAAACTGAATCTTGCATGAAAATTGTGAGAATCTTTATAATCCTTGAATTGAAGCGGGTTTAAACAACATTAAATTCATTGTTTTTATGTTTTTATAGATGACGGTTTAAATTTCTTTTTGAAAAAGTTGAAAAACGACTTGATTTTTACAGAACGGTCATTTGCGGTCCTGATAAGAAGAAACAGACCCAGGCCACCCAAGGCGATATTTGGGACCCACATTCCGACCATTGGTGGATAAACACCGGCTTCTCCAAAAACAGACCCAGCGGACAACATGATGTAATAGATTAAAAAGAATACCATTCCCAGCCCCAAACCTGTGGACCGTTTTGCAGATTCCGACTGAATCCCCAGCGGAACAGCCAAAATTCCAAGAGCAACGCATGAAAAAGGAATCGAAAATTTTTTATGTAATTCAATCAATGCCGTATAATATTGCTCGTTTTTTTTGGGGAAGGTCTTCAAATACTGCCTCAAATCCCCAAAACTCATCTCATCTTCGTCTTTGGAGCCACCCTTTGAAGCCGTAAACGCCTTTTTTAAATCAAGATTGACATCATAGCTGTCAAAGTTGATTGAGTGGGCGGATTTCTTTTCAAGATTGACCTGATTGATGGTGCCTTGATACAGTTTTAGGTGAATTACAAGCTTATCAGGTTCGGCAAACATTCTCCCTTTTGGCGCCATTACGGTGCTTACAATATTTTGCGACCGTTTATCCTCAATAAAAACATCCTTGAGAATTTTTTTCTTTAGATCTATTTTGTTGATATAAAGCATGACATCCTTGAAGCTGTCATTGAAAATCCTTTCTTTAAGGCCGGCATCGACATGAGATGCAGCGACTTTAAATGTCAGCTCTTTCATGGAAACCATCCCCCACGGCATTCCATAAACAGTTATAAGACATGATAAGACCACCCCCATTACACAAAAAACAAGCACAGGGGGCATTAGGCCGTAAATACTTACACCGCCCGCTTTAAGGGCAACAAGTTCTTTATCGTTTGACAATCGAATAAACGTCAGTAAAACAGCCATCATCACAGACATGGGTATCACAAAAGATAGAAAACGGGGAATGGAATAGAGAAGGATTAAAAGAACGGAAATCATACTGATTTTGTAATTTACAATCAGATTTGTGATATCGAGTATCTTTGTCATCAGAAATACAAAGGTAAAGAACACCAAGTTGATGACAAAAGGCAACATCATCTCTTTGAGCAGATATCTATTTATAATGGAATTAATTTTCATCTTAGGCGGGATGGCTGTTACCCATTGAAAATTTTCGATTGAAGCCTGCCCTGGTGCGACTCGATTGGCAATCATTGCCGATGCTGTAATCAATCGCGGGATGCGGCATAAACATCCAGCCATATTGAATCGGGTCTGGGCATTTATAATTGCTCTTTGTATCCTAAGAACGACGCAAGTGCGAGTTGCTCATAGATTATTGATTCTGTTTGAACACGTCGGCTTAAAATTCTCTGTCCTATTCATTGCTGTATTGCATCTGATAGAGTTTGAAAAATTCTCCTCGCATAGAAATCAGTTCCTCTTGTTTCCCCTCTTCTTCGACCCGACCATCAATAATGACAACGATCCTGTCGGCATAATCAATGGTTGATAGTCTATGCGCAATGACAAAGGTTGTTCGCCCTTTCATCAAATTCTCTAAAGCCTTTTGAACAAGCATCTCCGCCTCTGCATCCAGAGAAGATGTTGCTTCGTCAAGAATCAATATTGGCGCATCTTTAAGCAGGGCACGCGCAACACATATCCTCTGTTTTTCTCCACCGGAAAGACGTCCTCCAAGTTCACCGATATTTGTGTCAAACTTGTTCGGAAAATTTTGTATAAAATCATAAGCATAGGCTGCTTCTGCAGCCATGATGATTTCTTTTTCCGTTGCATTCCGCTTACCATAGGCGATATTGTTCCTTATACTGTCATTAAAAAGGATAGGTTCTTGAGTAACGATACCCATCTGATCACGAAGTGAAGATATCGAAACATCGCGAATATCCGTCCCATCTATCCTGATAGCCCCCCGGGTAACATCATAAAACCTTGGTATCAGATTTACCAGTGATGTTTTCCCGCCGCCGCTCATTCCGACCAGTGCCAGAACGTCACCAGCCTCGACATTCAGATTGATGTCTTTAAGAACCATAACATCATCATATTTAAAAAAAACGTTTTCAAATGTTACACGCTGTGGCCCTCGTTTAATCGTTACAGGATCCTTTCTCTCTTTAATGTCTGATTCCATCTCTATAATGTCAAAAATTCTATCGGCAGCGGCAAGTCCTTGCTGAACCGCATTATTGAGCCCGCTCAGTTTTTTTACAGGATCATACAGCATCAGCACTGCAGCCATAAAAGAAAAAAATGTTCCGGCTGTGGAACTGCCCGTAATTACCTTATAGCCTCCGTACCATATAATAAAAGCGATTCCCAGTCCACCGAGAAACTCCATGATCGGAGACGATAAAGACCTTGCAATCACGGCTTTCATCTCAAGTTTGAACAAGTCGAGGGTTTTATCAAAAAAACGCTTTTTTTCATATGATTCCATTCCGAATGCCTTAACAATTTTGTTGCCGGCTAATGTTTCATGTAAAAAAGAATTCAGATCTGCCATGGCCTCCTGGCATCCGGTACTGATCCGGCGCACTCTTCTGCCAAATTCAACAACGGGAAAAAAGGCAACCGGCAAAACAACAAATGCAAACAAGGCCATTTTCCAGTCACGGTAAAAAATAACAAATGTCAAACCCACTATGGTAAAGCTGTCTTTTAATGATCCTGTGACCGCTGTTGAAACCATGGCTTTGATGATATTGACGTCGTTTGTAATTCGCGACATAAGAACACCGGTCTTTTCTTTCTGGAAAAAAGCGATGGGAAGGTCTTGTATGCGGTTATAAAGATCGTTTCTTAAGTCCTTGATGACATTCTCGCCCACATAATTCATTAAATAGTCTTGACCATACATTCCCAGACCACGTAGGAAGTAAATTAGGACAACGACCAAGGGAATGATTTTGAGCATTGTGGTGTCTTTATTAAAAAATATGTCGTCCAGCACAGGCTTTACTAAAAAGGCTGTTGCAGAGCTTGCCACAGCAATAACCAACATACACACCATTGCCAGAAAAAGTCTGAATTTGTTTTCCTTGATAAGCGCCAGTAAGTGTTTGTGCCTGTTTTTTAATTTTAGTTTAAACATATTTGTAAAAATCCTGGCCCATCTTAGATCCCGTCACGCGGGGGAGGCATAAGCTTTGGTTATCCACAGAGGGAATTTGCTTTGTTGAATATTCATTTTAGAAAATAGGAATTAGAAATTAGAAAATGAATCGCCGCAAATGGACGCAAATGAAGTTAGAAGATGAGAAGGTTAGAAAGTGAGAAGTTTGGAAATCAAGAAAATGTGCCGACCTTCTGATCTTCTCGCCTTCTTACTCTCTTATTTTTCAAAATATTCGTGTTCATCCGTGTTCATCCGTGGTTTTCTTTATCCCCTTTTCTCTTTCCTGTTTCCTATTTCCTGTATTGTTCATCTTTCGAGCATACGAAAGGCAATATCCGCCACGCGTTCCGATGCACCCGGACCACCCAGTTTATCCCCAATGGTCAGTAGTTCAAGACTTAATTGTTTGAGACCGGATGGATCGCTTAGCATTTTGAATACCGTATCCGCAATCCTGGTGGAAGATGCTTCTTCCTGGATCAACTCCGGAACAATCTCCTTGCCCGCAATGAGGTTAACCAGGCCAATATTTTTAACTCGTATCATTGCCTTTGCCAACCAGAAACTCACCGGAGATACTTTATAAATAATAACCATCGGCGTCCCTGAAATTGCCGACTCCAAAGTCACGGTTCCGGATGCAGCCATGACGACTTTGCTTCGCTCAAAGATTTCTCTCACATTACCGGCAGCAATCTCAAAATCAGCCTCTCCTTTATGTTTTTTAACAATCTCTCTTACGTGCTTTTCTCCCACATCGGGTGAAAGTGAAATAATGAACTTTATGGTTTCGATCTTTGTTAACAGAATTCGCGCTGCATCAATCATTACCGGGAGGTGCCTTTCAATCTCCCCATGGCGGGACCCCGGAAGTAGACCGATGGCAGGAATATCATCCACCCATTTATTCTCGATCCTTTCTTTGGTCGGAAGACTGTTTTCCAGCAATGGATGCCCCACAAAGGTCACCGGAATTTTTTGTTTTCTGTAGAAATCTTCTTCAAAGGGTAAAATAACGGCCATGTGGTCCACCAGTTTATCAATCTTTTTTACACGTCCAGGTCTCCACGCCCAAATCTGTGGACTGATATAATATAAAACAGGTATCCCCATTTTTTTGGCCGTTCCCGCCACATGAAGGTTGAAATCCGGAAAATCAATCAGTATCAAAAGATCCGGACGCACGGTCTTGAAGGTCTTTTTAACCATTCGAAGACTTCTTAGTATGTTTGGGATCTTTGAAAATACCTCGGTTATCCCCACAACGGATATTTCACGAGCATCAATCAAGATGTCAACCCCGGTTTCTTTAAGCGCTTGTCCACCGATACCATTGAAAAAGAGCCCTTTGTTCCTTTTTTGCATGGCCTTGACAAGTTTTGCACCGTGCAGATCACCGGAAGTTTCACCGGCAATAATCATGATACGCTTCTTGTTTGAAAAACAACCCATGGTATATCTATCACAAAAATTTGCGAACGCCCTCTTTAATTTGGCCCATAATATTCAACGCAATTTCCAGGGCATCACGTCCCATTTTAGCCGTAACTACCGGGGCTTCACGATGGATGACTGCATTTACAAATGATTTTAATTCATTTTCCAGGGCATCGCCCGTTTCAAAGCTAACTTGTTTAATGTCCATACCGGGGATCATACCACAATCGACACTGCCGTCTTGCTGAATAGCGGTAATTTCTTTTTTTGAAAAATCAACAGAAACATAAGCATCTCTTTGAAACAGTCTTATTTTTCTTTCGTTTTTGATTGATATTCGACTGGCTGTCACATTGGCAACACATCCACTTTCAAATTCAAGACGCGCATTTGCAATATCAACATGTTCAGAGACAACCGGTACTCCTGACGCATAAACAGCACTTATTTCCGACCTGACAAAGTTCAAAATAAGATCAATATCATGGATCATCAAATCCAGAACAACACTGACATCCGTACAACGCCCCTGAAAAATACTCAATCTGTGAGACTCGATAAACATCGGTTTCTTAACAATATCTTTCAGCGCCACAATTGCCGGATTAAACCGCTCAAGATGTCCCACCTGGATAACAAGATCCCTTGATTCTGCCAAATGAATCAGTTCATCCGCCTCTTCGGTGGTTTCTGTAATCGGCTTTTCAATCAGAATGTCGATATTTTTTTTCAAAAAATTCTTGGCAATGACAAAATGAACCGGTGTGGGAACAGCGATACTGACGGCATCGACGTTTCCAAATAGCGCTTTATGGTCTATATATGCTTTTGTATTTACCTTTTCAGCGACAGTTTCAGCACGATTTTTATCAATATCTACAACGCCCACCAGGTCAACATCATTCATCCGAGCATATTTTTCAGCATGAAATTGCCCGAGATATCCGACACCAATCACACCAACTCGTAGTTTTTTCATATCTTTACTTTTCCAACGCAACAATGGTAATACCAACTTCGTCCGCCAAGTCGATCATCTCCTTTTTGTCAAAAACAACCGCCTTGCCGGCTTCAATGCCCAAAACCTTCGCCCCTGCCTCAACCATCGTCCTTATTGTCTGAGCACCCACAGCAGGAATATCGAACCTTGTGTCCTGGTGAGGTTTGCATACTTTTACGACGACTGCAGAACCTTTGCCGAGTCGCCCTCCCCGTTTTATGGTCGCGTCTGTTCCATCTATGGCTTCTACGGCCAACACCGATCCCCCTCCGATCACAACGCACTGTCCAATATCGAGACGCCCGATCTCCTTTGCCAATTTCCAGCCGAGTTCGACATCATTTTTATCCGACCGGGACGGTTTCCGTTTTGTCCAACAACCTGATTGTGCCAGAAGTTCCGGCATTAAAAATGTTGAGGGTTTTATTTGAATACCCTCTTTTTCAAGAACCCTTACAAATCCCCTCAATATCCCATCGTCATGGGTATGTCTCATGCCTGCAATAAGCGAAATGGCTTTTGTGTCAGGTCTTACATCAGAAAACATCTTTGTCTTTTTAATTCCGCCCACCAGAACGGCCTGATTGATATCACTTTTTTTAAAAAACTTAATAATACGCTTGATCTGTCCAATATGAATCCATTCAACCGTGTCAACATGATCGTTCAAACCTGAATCCGTCTCATTTTTGTGAGCAACGGCAAAAACACGATACCCTTTAGCCTTTGCAGCTTTTGAAAAAAGGATGGGGAACTGGCCGTTCCCTGCTATGAGTCCTATGCGCATGACGATAAATTAACGACTATAAATTAAAATAATTTTTTAATATACCTGCTAATGAAACGTTATTGGAGTGTAAGGATAATGGACAGGGTGTATTGGATAAGTAAATGAACTGATTACCTTGTAATTCCCCTCTCTGAAGATTTAATAAAACGGATCAAGCCATTGACTTCGGGGACCTGTTCCACTTCTGCCTTGACTCTTTCTATGGCCTCATTCAGTGTCAACCCGATCCTGAAGATAATCCTGTAGGCCTTTTTCAATGAAGACAATGTCTCTTGTGAAAACCCATGGCGTTTTAGCCCCACACTGTTTAACCCGTGCAATTTTGCCCTGTCCCCGGCTGCGATAACATAAGGGGGGATGTCTTTCACCACTGCCGATTTTCCACCAATATAAGCATAGTTTCCGATCCTAACAAATTGATGAATCGCCACCAGCCCCCCCACAGTCACAAAATCTTCAATGACGATATGACCCGCTAATGTTGCATTGTTTGCTAAAATAACTTTTCGCCCGGTTTTGCAGTCATGGGCGATATGAACATAAGCCATTAGAAGGTTCTCTTCACCAACCTCCGTAATTTCGCCGCCAAATCCTGTTCCTCTATTTACGGTAACAAACTCGCGGATAACCGTTCCGCGCCCGATTTTAACATAGGTTTTTTCGCCCTGAAATTTTAATGCCTGAGGAATTGCACCGATGGAAGCATATTGAAATATATGGCAGTCCGGGCCGATTTCAACATACGGTTGAATGACGACATGGGGACCGATAACCGTTCCGGGTCCGATTTGAACATTCGCTTCAATAATCGAATGGGGACCAACCTCGACATTTGAATCTATCTCTGCTTTAGAATCTATAATTGCTGTTGGATGTATCATTTTCCCTCTCAAAAGGTGGCCATCAGTTCGGCTTGAGCCACAACTTTTTCATCAACATAGGCGGTTCCAGACATCTTGAATACCTTGCGTCGTTGTTTAAGAAATTTCATCTCAAATATCAACTGATCACCTGGTGTAACAGGCTTACGAAATTTAACCTTGTCTATACCCATAAAATAAATCGATAAGTCATGAGGTTCCCGGTCCAGGGATTTAGCGGCCAGGAAAGCTCCGGCCTGACCCATGGCCTCAATAATCAGAACACCGGGCATTATCGGATTCCCCGGAAAATGACCCTGGAAAAAAGGTTCATTGATGGTCACATTCTTAAGGGCGACAACTTTCTCACCAGGCGTCAGTTCCAGAATGCGATCAATCATAATAAATGGGTACCGGTGAGGCAGCAATTTCATGATTTCTTGAATATCAAAAGCATTATCCATTTTTTCCTCCGTTACTTTCATCCTGTTGTTCCTCAAACTTCTTTAATCTCCGGTCAACCTCTGAAAGTTTCTTTGCAAGCTCTGGAAGCTTGGGAAGAATTCTCTGCACTCTTAGCCATAGTCGATGAGGCATTGCAGAACTTCCTGACACCGTTTCCCCGTCAGGTACTGATTTGGCCACTCCTGCCTGTGGTCCGACAATTGCATTATTCCCAATGCTCAGATGGCCGGCAATGCCTGCCTGTCCGGCCAGAATAGCATTTTTCCCGATTTTGACACTCCCTGAAATTCCAACCTGTCCAACGAGCAAACTGTTTTCACCCACAGTCACATTATGCGCAATCTGGACCAGGTTGTCGGTCTTGACACCACTTTGAATCCAGGTTTTACCAAAAGTGGCTCTGTCGATGGTATTGCCTGCACCAATTTCAACATCGTTGTCGATCTGAACAATACCGGTATGAGGAATCTTGATATACTTCTTGCCTTCAGGAGCAAAACCAAAACCATCACTGCCTATAACCGACCCGGCATGAATTGTCACCCGGTTTCCGATGATGCAACGCTCAAGAATCGTCACATTCGGAAAGACCTTGACATCGTCCCCAATGATAACGTTATCACCAATAACGATATTTGGGTGAAGCACGACACGATGGCCAAGGGTAACATTGTCTCCGATTACACAGAAAGGTGCTATGGATACATCTTGTCCGCATAAAAAGGATTTGCCGATATATGCATCTTGGCTTATCCCGGGATCTGGTTTTAAAGCAGGATGAAAAAGGTTCAAAACCTTTATAAAAGCGATCTGGGGATTGTCTACATGCACAATGTTCTTACTAGACGCTTGAAAATTTTGAGGAACAATAACTGCACCGGCATCGGTCTCGTCAATTTTTTTCAAGAATTTTGAATGACTTGCAAATGTGATTTCATCGCCTTTTGCATCCTCAAAAGATGCGGCCCCACGAATTTTTTGATTTCCATCCCCGCTGATGTCACCTTTGACGATATCGGCGATACTGGCAAGTGTGATTTCCATTTTAATTTTTATTTAGCATCTTTTGTATTTTTTTTCTTGGTTTTATTTTTTCTTTGAAGCTTTTTTGGAAAAAACGGTGTTGTAGCGCTGGATCAACCGGTCGGATATATCGATGGTATCCGGAGAATACAGCACGCCTGCCTCCCGTTTTTCGAAAATAATGAGAAACCCTTCTTTTTTTCCCATCTCCGTTACAATCTCTAGCACCTCTTTCTGGATGTCCCTAACGAGTCTTGCTTCATGTTGCTTAAAATCGGCCATGTATTTGTTTTTCAATGTTTTAAAATCATTGATGCTAATTCGTATTTCACGTTCTTTTTGTTCCCGCATCTCTTTGCTCATCACCAGAGCTTCACGTTCAAGTTTCTTCTTTGTCGCATCGATCTCTTCCCCTTTTTTTTTGAGGCTGCCCTCCATCTCTTTTCCGCGCTTATTGATTTCAGCCATTGCCATTTTTCCGGCATCTGATTTCTCAAGAATTTTTTGAAAACTAACAACACCAATTTTGGCTACATCCGCCCCATAGGAAGAAGCGCCAAAAAAACAAATAGAAAAAACCATTGTCACAAAAGCTATTTTAAAAATACGCATTTTACCCCCTTTAAGAGATCGTTCATTCATTCTTTAAGGTAAAAGGAATAGACGGTGTAAACATTGCTCAAAATACCGAACCCATTGAAAATTCCCAGCGTCCACCACCTTCTTCACCTTCCTTAACGTCAAGTTTGTATCCATATTCAAGCCGGATAGGGCCCATGGGAGAATACCACCTGAATCCGAATCCGGTGCTATTTCTCAAGGTGCTCAGATCTACACTCTCATCGTCATTAAAAACATTTCCGGCATCATAGAAGATAACACCAACGAGTCCCTGTTTCTTTAACAGAGGGACAATAAATTCAGCATTAAATTGAATGAATTTGTTTCCGCCGATTTGGTTTCCATCTTCGTCTAAAACAAAAATTTCTCGCCACTCATATCCACGCACTGAATTTATACCACCCAAATAAAATCGTTCGTAATCCGGTAGGACACCTCCTGAATTCTCTGTGACGTATCCTGCTTTACCATGTAAGAAACCAACCGTGTCCATAAGCAGCGGTTTATACCACCCGGTTTCGGCCAGGAGCTTTGTAAAGGCGACATTTCCGCCAAGTCCTGCATATTTCAATGTAGCACTGTGTTTCGATCCTTGAGATGGATTAAAACGTCTATTTCTTGAATCGTAGATTATGCTGGTGGATATACTGCTTGTAATATTGTTGCCTTCCAAATCTTTAATCGACTTTGCAGCAAATTCGGATACGTTTGTTATGTCGGCATCGTCATAATTGTATTTAATACTTGCTCTTACAAAATCATAAACAGGATAGCTGAATCCCAGGCCAGCTCCGAAGCTTTTCCGGTCATATGTATCATAATCGGTCTTCCAGTTATACAAGTCAACTCCCATTGACAAAGGAATGTCAAACAGCCAGGGTTCCGTAAAACTCAGTTTATAAAGGTTGCTCCGCGCGCCGATCTGTCCTTCAAGGTTGAGTATCTGCCCGCGCCCAAACAGATTCCTCTGGGAAACGGAGACCGAGCCAAAAATACTTTCCTGACTGCTGTATCCAGCACCAAATGACATGGTGCCGGTAGGTTTCTCGGTGACATCGATTTTTAAAATCATCTGGTCATCAGCACTCCCATCGACAGTATTGACCTTTATGTCCTCAAAAAAATCGAGTCGGTAAAGGTTGCGTACGCTCCGTTTTAATTTTCGACCACTATAAAGTTCCTGTTCGTAGACGCCAAGCTCCCGCCGGATCACCTTATCCCTTGTTTTTGTATTTCCACCAATGATAATATATTCAAAAAAGACCTGTTTGCCCTTTTGAACAACGTAGGTAATATTAACCTTCAAGTTGTCAAATTCTTTGTCGATACGGGGAGATATGTCGGTATGGGCAAAACCTTCATCAGAATAAAGATCCGTAAGAGCCAGTACATCATTTCGGACAACTTCACGATTATAATATGTTTCTCTAGTAATTTTAAGACGTTTTTTCAACTCATCTTTGGGTAATACAAGATCACCTGTTATATCTACGTTCCCAACCTTAAATTGAGGGCCTTCATCAATCTTTATGGTGATATTGATCCAGTTTCCCTTGTATTCAATTTGTGGTTCTCCTATTCTGGCCTGTATATACCCGCTGTTATAATAAAAACCTGACAATTTTGTGATATCCTGATCAATGTCCTCCATCTTTAAATCCCCGGACGAGGTCACCAAAGAAAAGAAACCTTTTTCCGAAGTCTTCATCAATTTTTTTAATATCTTGTCGCTATACGCGTTGTTTCCTTCAAATTTTATGGTTTTGATTAAAACTTTTTCGCCCTCATCGATATCGAATTCCAGATCAGCCTGATTGTGTTCCAGATGGTGGATATTGTATGTCACTTTTACATTATGATAATTTTTTTCTTTGTAAAGTTCTTCTATCCGTCCGATATTTCTTCTAATTTTAAAAGGATTGAGGATCGATCCTGTTTTAATCGTTAAATTTTCCTTAACCTTATCCTCCTTAAACAGCTTATTGCCTTTAAAACGAATGACTCTTATGGTCGGTTTTTCTTTAACCCTGAAGATGATCTTTTTCCCGTCAGGGGTGTCCTCAGCCTCGATCCTTATGTCATCAAAATATCCCATTGCAAATACAGCTTTCAAATCATCGGAAAGGCTTTTTGAAAGATAGATGTCGCCGGGTTTTGTTTTGATAATCATTTTGATGGCGTCGGATTCTATCCGTTTGTTGCCGGTAACCACCACACCGGCAACCTTTTCCCGCTTAAAAAGTTTCATTCCGATATCACGGGAAAGCTGTTTCACAACTCCGGATAGATTTTCCAAGCCCTGGCCTTCTTTTATAAATATTTGGGGGGGATTCTCTCCCAAGGATGGTACCATTTTTACATCCAGACTGAATTTTTGTCCGATCAAAGTTAAGCTCCCCCAGACAACATAGTCAGCACCGTTCTTAATTCCAAAATTTCGGATGTCATCGTAACTTTGAGATGTTTTCAACAATGTGAACGCATCAACGGCTTTCGGGGTCAAAATATATGCGCCTTCCTCTTTGAGATATGATTTAATAACATTCAGGATTTCTTTCTGTAAAGATGAAAGATCTTTTCTCGCATGAATTTCAAAGGGTAAGACAACCACGTTAACACTGTCTATAGAATGGGCTATATTCGGGGAAAATAAGAGCAATGCAATGGTAAGCAGGCTCAGATGTCTAAACATGAAATTTTTCAATACCTAAATTCTCTATTCCAGACTGTTAGTTTTTTTATATCAATTTTGCCTGTTAATAAATCGATTTAAAGCTGATTCAGATGATTGATTTTATAAAGCTTATAAATGAACGATTATTATTAAAGTTTATCCTTTTAATTCAATCAGTTGGCCATCCACAATCGTCATACTGCGTGACATGTAGGATGCAAGTTCCATATTGTGCGTTACCACGATCAAGGTCATGTTGAGTTCTTCGTTTAGCTCCATAAGCAGGTCATGAATATACTCGCTGTTTCTCTTATCAAGGTTGCCGGTAGGTTCGTCGGCCAAAAGAATTGCAGGTTTGAGCACCAGACTTCTAGCCAAGGCAATCCGCTGCTGTTCACCTCCTGAAAGCTTAGAAGCCCTGAAAGTTAGTCTGTCTTTTAAACCGACTCTTACTAACATATCCTCTGCAACTTGCCGGGCTTTATTTTTACTCAGCCCTTTAATCAATGCCGGCATCATTGTATTTTCAAGGGTGGAAAATTCAGGAAGCAAATAATGAAACTGGAACACAAATCCTACGGTTTCATTTCGAAATTTCGCCAGTTTCGTTTGATTAAGAAGGAAGATGTCGTCATCTTTAAAAAAATAGGTCCCGCTATCAGGACGATCAAGTGCACCCAAAATATGGAGCAGCGTCGACTTACCAATTCCAGATGCACCAACAATAGCCAGGGTCTCTCCAGCATACAGATCTATATTTACGCCCTTTAGAATATCAATAGTCGCGCCACTGTTTTCATAACTTTTGAATAGGTCTCTGACAGACAAAAAACGATCTGAAAGAGATCTTTCATCGCGATTCAGAGAGTTAACCATACCGGATGGCCTCTATTGGATTGAGTTTTGATGCCTGGCTCGCCGGATAGAGTGTCGCTAAAAAACAGATGACCATTGCTGCAGACGCTATCATAAAAACATCCAGGGCTTCAAGTCGCACCGGCAGGGTTGAAATATAATACACATCCCCTGGAAGTTGAATAAATTTGTATTTTTCCAACAACTTACATATTATAAACCCCAGACATACACCGAGCGAAGTTCCCACGGCACCAATGATCATGCCCTTGTAAATAAAAATTTTTCTGATGCTGCTGTCCATTGCACCCATAGCCTTTAGTATAGCGATATCCTTGGTTTTTCCCATAACCATCATAATCAGCGTACTAGCAATGTTAAAGGCCGCCACTAACACGATCAGTGCCAGAATAATAAACATCACCGTCTTTTCCAGCTTAAGTGCCGAAAAGAGATTGTGATTCATTTGCATCCAGTCTCTGGCCCAATAAGGAAACCCTAGTTCTGAAACAATCTTTTTTGCTACATTTCTTGCGTCATAAATATCATCGACACGCACTTCGATTCCGGTGACAGAGCCTTTCATATTTAAAATCTTTTGTGCGTCTTTCAGGTTGATATAAGCTAAAGATCCATCATATTCGTACATACCTGATTCAAAAAGTCCCACGACCTCGAAACGCTTCATGGCTGGAAGGTATCCTATGGGAGAAATCATACCTCTGGATGATATCAGATAGACCGCATCGCCCTTTAGGACACCTAAATTTCTAGCAAGCTCTTTGCCGAGAATGATCCCAGGAACAAAGGTTTTTGAGTTCCCCTGTCGCTGAATCTGCTTCAAATTCTGCAAAATAGAATTTTTCAAAATTTTTATGACACTGCCGGCGGATTCCGGATCAATACCTCTTAAAACAGCACCTGAAACTCCGGTTGATGATCGAAGCATAATCTGAGAATATATAAATGGCGTAGCTGCTTCCACCCCGTGGAGCTCATTGATTTTTTTCGATATCTTTTTATATGCGGAAAAAGAACCATCGTGGCGCATCAGTACAATATGTGATTCAACCCCGAGTATACGCTGTTTAAGATCAGACTCAAAGCCAGCCATGACAGCAATCACGACGATCAGGGCCATGACGCCGACAGTAACGCCGGCGACGGAAAGTATGGTAATCAATGAAATGAACGTCTCTTTCTGCTTGGCCCTGAGATAACGGCCACCTATGAAATACTCAAAAGACATATTAAAAGGTCATGGGTTTTAGATTATGGGTTTTAGGTTCTTAAATGTGATTTTTGTGTTTTTTATGGCAAAAAATTATCTAAATTCATTGAGTGTGAAGTACCTAAAGTGATTTAAAATGCCTATTTATCCCGTATTCATCGAGTAAGTTAAGGTATTTTTTCAATTTTATTTAATATAATTTGCCGGAACGTAGCGACGCCTTGACTTTAGATCACCTTTTACTTTAGATCACTTGTAACTTTTCCGGTTTATCCGGGTTGGGTCATGGTTTATAGATTTATGATTTTTTAATCCATACCCCATTCCCAATTACTGCTTGCCGCTTTCAATTGGTTTCATGTGTGGAAAAAGAATAACTTCTCTAATGGAAGCGGCATCAGCAAGAAGCATGACCAATCGATCTATCCCTATTCCTTCTCCAGCAGTGGGAGGCATTCCATACTCCAACGCTTCAATATAATCTTTGTCCATATAGTGAGCCTCTTTATCACCTGCTTCCCTGTCAGCAGTTTGTTGCAAAAATCGCTTTTCTTGGTCATCGGGATCATTGAGTTCCGAAAATCCATTTGCGATTTCATGGCCTGCTATAAAAAGCTCAAATCGATCTGTAAGATTGGAATCCGCCTCACTCTTTCTGGAAAGGGGAGAAACTTCAACCGGATATCCGGTAATAAATGTAGGCTGCAAAAGTTTCGGTTCCACCAGAATATCAAACAGTTTTGTTATAATCTTTCCTTTGCGACCTGTTTTTGTTATTTTAATTTTTTTTATCGCAGCCAATTCAAGCAGTCCTTCTCGATCGTTTAGCAGGCTGGGATTTATACCTCCGTATTCTTCTAAAGCAGACGCAAGGGACATTCTACGCCACTTTGCACCCAAATCAATAGCAGCTCCTTGATATGATATTGTTGTCGAACCGACGACGTCCAAAGCGACATAACGAAACATTTCCTCGGTAAGATCCATCATGTGCTCATATGTCGCGTAGGCCTGATAAAATTCGAGCATGGTAAATTCCGGATTGTGCCGCGCAGAGACTCCTTCATTCCTGAAATTTCTGTTGATTTCGAAAACCCTTTCAAATCCACCAACAACCAGACGTTTTAGATACAATTCAGGCGCTATTCGTAAAAACAGGTCTATGCCCAAAGCATTATGGTGCGTTATAAATGGAGTCGCCTCCGCTCCTCCCGGAATAGGCTGCATCATCGGCGTTTCCACCTCAAGAAAATCGCGGTCCAAAAGGAATGTGCGTATAGCCTGAATGATTTTGCTCCGTTTTTCAAAAATATCTCGTACATTTGAATTCATTATTAAATCAATATAACGACGACGATACCGTTTTTCAGGATCCTTGAGCCCATGAAATTTTTCCGGTAAGGGTCGAGTTGATTTACAGACAAGACTCAATTCATTGGTGAGAAGCGTCCACTCACCTGTTTTGGTTTTGAACATTCCACCTTTCAAACCAACGAAATCCCCAATATCCATCTGCTTAAAAAGACTATAAGATTGGTTTCCTATTTTGTCTTTTCTCACATACGCCTGAAGCTGTCCCGTACGGTCCCTAAACCTCATAAAGGCGGTTTTCCCAAACCGGTTTACAGCCATGATGCGGCCGGCAACAATAAAAACAGGATCATCCTGTGTAAGAGAATCTGGTGAATTTTCTATGACCTTCATAATATCTCGGACAGTATGTAAAACTTCAAAATCGTTTGGAAAAAGATTAATATTGTTATTTTTTAAGTCTTCGAGCTTCTTTTTTCTATCCTCTATGATTGCGCTCTTTTTATCCATATGATTTTACCTAAGTTGAGCGGTTGCTAAAGATGCCGCAGATTCAAAACAAAGCGCATGAAGCTATCATATACTATCGCAAATGCGCTTCAACACAGATCTAAGATTCCCGTCTCTGGCAGGGGAGATGCGACGAGATCGGCGATCCTGAAGGGTTTCAAATTCAAATAGTGATAATTATTACTGGAACAAATCTGTTCCCAATGGGTTAGCCTTAACAATAATTTATTGGCAATGCCTTTTATAAACTAACATTATCAATACATCAGAATCAACTCATCAGAGTTCGAATAGAAAAAGACACTTTGTCGAACGATTAAACGTCGTTTGGTAACCTATTTGTATATAAGTGTCAAGGTTAAGTTGGTATATCTATCCGATTTAATTTCCAAGTAAATCTCGTCCCCTTACCGACCTCACTCTCAACTTCAAGCCAGCTATTATAGGATTCAAGGATTCTGTGAACGATGGAAAGTCCAAGCCCGGTACCGCTTGATTTTGTTGTGAAAAAGGGATCAAAAATTGATTGTATGAGTCTTTTTGTCATTCCACAACCCGTGTCATTAACTTCGATACATGCATAGTTATGCTTCAAAGGATATGTTTTAACCTTAATAAGGCCTTCACCCTCAATAGCCTCGGCTGCATTTAGAATAATATTCCACATGACTTGGCGCAGGTGAACAGGGTCCATTTCAATCCAGATATTGGGGGAAAAATCGCTCGTAATCGAAACTCTGTGGCTGGTATCTTGATTTTTTTCAAAAAGTTTGATGGTTTCTGCCAAAGCGTTTTCAAGATCTACTCTCTCGATTTTACCGGTCGGTGGTTTTGCGAACAAAAGAAAATTATTCACAAGGGTATTTAACCTGTCTGTCTCACGCAGCACGATCTGCATCAGCTTATCATGTTCGGGATCATAGGGAATATCTTTTCTTAAAATCTGGATGGACCCCGCCAGTGACGCCAGGGGATTCTTGATTTCATGGGTCATGCCGGCCGCCATTTCACCCAGGTAAGCCATCTTTTCCACACGTTCTACACGTTCTTCCATGACTGAAAGCTCTTTTTTTGTCCTCCTCAGCTGCTCTGACAGTAAACCGCTTAAAAAAGCAACTGCAAAACAAGCCGCCATGGTGATCACAACCTTAAAAAACACAAGGTTCCAGGCATAGTTGCCAATTGAACTGCTCTCTTTTAAAAAATAAGGATCAATAATACCGTAATATTCCAGGTTGATCAGAATACCGTACTGGATACTGCAAAAAGCAGCCATGATCATACTCCCTTTTCTAAAAATGATCATGCTCGAATAGATAATGACAACCAGATATAGAAAAGAAAAAATACTTGTGAAACTGCCGGTAATAAAAATGACTAATGTTACTAAAAACGTATCGATTCCGATTTGGATATAGGGAAAAAGTAACCTGATTTTTTCAGTACGAAAAATAAAGGCGTAGTAAATTGAAAGCAGAAATATGATGACGATAAGACCATGAAGAACAATGAAAGATTTGTCCGGGGGAAAAGAATTTTCTTTTAAGTGGACAACAATTGTTGAACCCAGCAATAATGCAGCAAAAAGGATTCTAAATGACATAAGCCATTTGAGCTTATGATATAAATCTTCTTCAGGCGTTATTGAAGAACTGCTCATAATGTTCAATAGGGGCCTTATGATTTATCAACCCAACGCCGATGCCATTTTGAAAATAGGCAAATACATAGCCACTACCAACCCGCCGATAACCACACCCAAAAATACAATCATAAACGGCTCTATCAATGAAGTCAGGTTTTCCACTGCCTGATCGACTTCCTCTTCATAAAATTCAGCAATTTTTGTTAGCATTGCATCAAGGGCGCCGGTGGATTCGCCGACAGCAATCATCTGGCAAACCATTGACGGAAAGACTCCGCTTTCAGCAAGCGGATCTGACATTGTTCGCCCCTCTGCAATGGCAGACCGGGTATCAAACACAGCTTTTTCAATGGTTTTGTTACCTGCTGTTTTGGCAACAATTTCAAGCGCATCTAAAATCGCAACCCCGCTGGAGAGCATTGTCCCGGTGGTTCGTGTAAATTTGGCAACAGCGGCTTTCCGAATCAAATCCCCGAATAACGGCACTTTTAACAAAAGGTCATCCATTAAGATTTTTCCTTTTTCGGTTCTATAAAAACGCCGCATTGCGTATATGAATATTATTGTTGCGCCGATAATATAAAAAATATTGGATTTAACAGCCCTGCTCATATTAACGACAATTTGGGTGGCCACCGGTAGCGCACTTCCCATACCAGAAAACATTTCCTCAAATACGGGAATAACAAAAACCATGATAATAGCTACGACGACGATGGCGATAACAATCGTTACTAAAGGATACGTCATGCCGCCTTTTATTTTGGCTTTAAGCTTTGCAGCTTTCTCCAGGTACGATGACAGCCTTCTCAAAATCATATCCAATATACCGCCGGCTTCCCCGGCTGAAATCATATTTACAAAAAGATCATCGAATTGTTTGGGGTACTTTCTCAATGCTTCTGCAAGGGTTTGTCCGCTTTCAACATTCGCTTTAACGTCTTTGAGCATCTTTTTAAACGTTTTGTTGTCATTCTGGGCATAAAGAATATCAAGGCATTGGATGATAGGTAGTCCAGCATCGATCATGGTCGAAAATTGCCGGCAAAAAATTATGATATCTGACCCTTTCACTTTAGGCTGCATAAAAGAGACATTTTCAAAAAGATCCTTTGGCTTCTTTTTAATTTTGGCAGAGGTTATTTTTCGTCTGGCAAGTTCCGAACGGACAGCATCTTCAGATGGTGCTTCCATTTCGCCTTTTTTGTTCTTATTCTGTCGATCCTTCCCTTTCCATAAAAAAACCGGCATGATTATTCCTCCTTATATTGGAGACAACACAGGTTGAGAATATGTGGTCTAAATAGTATCATAATCCAATTCAAACAACAACAGATTTGCAGAATTTATTACTAAATAGGGTATTATACAGCTTGATAAACCCATCCATATGGCATATATTTAATATTCGATATTTTATAACGAAAACTTTAAATCAATTGTAAAAAAGTTTATGTCGTTCAGAGTATCTTTATCGTTAACCTCACAATATGATAGAGTAAAGGCCTAAAAAGGCGTCATCGTGACACAAACGCAAAAAAATCATTCCAAAGGCCTCACCGTCATCACGACACACATCAACGCCGACTTTGATGCTTTGGCTTCAATGCTTGCAGCACAGAAATTGTATCCTGATTCCATGGCGGTTTTTCCCGGTTCCCAGGAAAAGAATTTAAGGAATTTCTTTATAAATTCAATGGTTTATCTTTTTAATATGGCTGATATCAAAGATATCGATTTGGATAGCGTCAAAAAGTTGGTCCTGGTAGATACCCGGCAGGCAAGTCGTATCGGAAAACTTTCAGCTGTACTGGATCGACCGGATGTTGATATTCATATCTATGATCACCATCCCCCGATGAATAACGACATTAAGGGGCATTACGAGGTTTGTAGTTTAACCGGCGCCACGGTTACAATTCTTACAGAAATCTTAAAAGAAAAAAAGATCGAAATTTCATCTGATGAGGCAACGATCTTGTGTCTTGGCATATATGAGGACACGGGCTCCTTCACTTTTCCGAGCACAACAGAAAAAGATTTTACAGCCGCTGCTTTTTTACTATCAAAGGGCGCCAACTTAAATGTTGTTTCTAACCTGATTTCAAGGGAGATAAGCCCTGAACAGGTGGGACTTCTTAATGACATGATTCAAGCCTCAACCCGTTATAATATTGATAGTATCGAAATTGTAATTACAAGTGTATCGACGGACAATTATGTGTCCGATTTCGCCTTTTTGGTCCACAAAATGGTTAAAATGGAAAACCTTGATGCAATATTTGCCATCGCCCGCATGGGAGATAAAATGTATATCGTCGCCCGAAGCAGAATACCGGAAGTCGATGTTGGCGCTATTGTCACTCCTCTGGGCGGTGGAGGGCATACATTTGCAGCAGCCGCAACGATCAAAGGCAAGACTTTGGTTCAAATTGAGAACGAGCTGAGAGAAATCCTTTACAGTAAAATCAAATCTCGTAGTCGGGCAAAAGACCTTATGTCATCGCCAGCTATCACGGTCGATGAAAACGTTTCCTGTAAAGACGCCGGAAACCTTCTTACCCGTTATAACATCAATGCACTTTTGGTTACCCAGAAAAATAATGGCAAAGAAAATCTTCAGGGGTTTATAACCCGACAGATTATCGAAAAGGCCATGTATCACGGGTTGGATCACATCCCCTTAAAGGAGTATATGACAACCGAAATGGCATCTGTTGAATCCGATTCCGAGCTAGCCGAAATACAGGAAAAAATTATCGAAAATAAGCAGCGCATCCTCCCTGTTATCGAAAAAGATATCATTTCAGGTGTGATTACCCGAACCGATCTGCTCAATATTCTGGTGCGGCAATCCAGGCACACGGATTCAGATTCACCTGATTTGTTGAAGGAACACGTCCATGCAAGAACCAGAAACATCCTCAAGTTTATGAAAGAACGTCTTTCACCGCGAATTATTGATATCCTTAAAACCATCGGAGAAAAAGCTGAGGAAATCGATTGTGGCGCTTATGTTGTCGGCGGATTCGTGCGCGACCTGTATTTGTATCGGAATAATGAAGACATCGATATTGTCATTGAAGGAGACGGTATCAAATTTGCGAAAAAATATGCGAAAATCGTAGGTGCCCGTATCCATTCCCACGCAAAATTCGGTACTGCTGTAATTATATTCCCGGACGGTTTTAAAATCGATATAGCTTCCGCCAGAATGGAATATTACAAATTCCCGGCAGCGCTTCCTACAGTTGAAATGAGTTCAATAAAATTAGACCTTTATCGGCGAGACTTCACCATAAATACACTGGCAATCCAGCTTAACCCCGATAGGTTCGGCCTGCTAATCGATTTTTTTTCGGCCCAGAAAGATCTTAAAGAAAAAATCATCAGAGTTTTGCACAATTTAAGTTTTGTTGAAGATCCAACCCGGGTTTTCCGTGCTATCAGGTTCGAGCAGCGTTTCGGCTTTTCAATCGGAAAACTGACTTCAAGATTGATCGAAAATGCTGTAAAAATGGATTTTTTCAAACGGCTCAGCGGAAGAAGGGTATTTTCCGAACTGCGTCTGATTCTGGAAGAAGAAAATCCTTTATCCGCCATTTCAAGGATGAATGAATATCATCTCTTTCATGTTGTTCACCCTTCCATAATATTGAATAATGATTTGATATTATTATTCAATTCGGTTAAAAAGGTGTTATCTTGGCACGATTTGCTTTTTCTTGAAGAACCCTATATGAAATGGGCCGTCTACTTTTTGGCTTTGTTAAGATCCTGCGACAAAGAGACCATCAATGAAATCTGTAAGCGGTTTGAAATCGCGCCGAGACATAGGAGCATCTTTTGCAAGGAACGCTTCGAGGCGGACAGGTTCATCTCATGGATGGAACGAAATCTTCCCGTAAAAAACAGTACCATTTACAGAGGAATTTCCGTTTTCAAGATCGAGCTGATTCTCTATATGATGGCAGCAACGAAAAACGAAGCGCTAAAACGATCCATCTCCAATTACTTTACACAGATCAGGCACATCGAGACGTCGATAAAAGGGAAAGATCTGAAAAAACTCGGCCTCGAACCCGGTCCGATTTACCGTGAAATCCTGGAGGCTGTCCTTGATGGCAAATTAAATGGTCGTATTAAAACACGTAGTGAAGAACTTGCCTTTGTAAAAGATTATGTTCAGTAATATAAACCTGAATCAGATTGTTGTGATGATCGTTCCGCTTTTATTCTCCGTTACCATACATGAGGTTGCGCACGGATATATCGCTTTACGAAGGGGAGATCATACTGCACAAAAAGCCGGAAGATTGACGCTTAACCCCATTAAACATCTGGATTTCTTTGGATCGTTGCTCCTGCCACTTATGTTAAAATTGACCGGTTCACCGGTAATATTTGGTTATGCCAAACCCGTGCCGGTCAATTTTTCTAATCTTAGGGATGTTCGAAAAAGTACAATCTATGTTGCCTCGGCTGGAGTTTTGGCCAATTTTATACTCGCGTTTTTATCGGGGATTCTCTTTCAGATTCTGACCCATTATAAATTGTTATGGCAAACATCCATTTTCAACCCCTTTATTATGGACCTCTATTCCATGCTCTTTTACAGTGTGGTGATTAATTTGGTCCTTGCCATATTTAACCTGATTCCCATACCTCCCCTTGATGGAAGCAAAATACTTGCCATGTGTCTGCCTGCGCCATTAAGAATCCAATTTGCCCGTTTGGAACGATTCGGCATGATCATCATTATTTTCTTGCTTCTAACAAATCTTCTGGATAAATTACTGTCATTTTTTTTGATCCCGATGTTCAATATTTTTCTGGGAAGATAGTGAAAATCGAGTTGATCGTCAAACGATTGATGATTGACGATTTTCAATTGAAGATTATCGGAACGAAGCGTAGGTCCCGATATATCGGGGAATAGAAGCGGAATGGATGATCCTTTTTTAAATCGGGGGCTGTTTGAGTGGCTTAGGGATCGTTGGAAAGAACAGGCGCATACCTAAATCGCATCTTTAAAAGGATCTGCAGATTGTATAGCGAACCTATTGATTCTTCAAAAATTGGTCCCTGTTCTTTCTTTACGAGCCCTTGCCACGAGTTCACGCGGTTTAAAAAAAGATTATCCATGTAGCGACTTTTTAGAAAAACACCCCGAGGGCTCATTCAAATAAAATTAGATAAGGCTTCAACAAAAAAAGGGGTGCGAAACTCGAGATACAATGTTAAAGAGACACTTAAATCTGTGGCAGAGGAGATTTTAAATGACAGGGAAAAAAAGGATATTAAGCGGAATGCGTCCTACGGGACCACTTCACCTTGGCAATCTGCATGGCGCACTTGCTAACTGGGTAAACATGCAAGAAAAGTATGACTGCTTTTTTTTCATCGCCGACTGGCATGCCCTAACCAGTGATTATGAAGATACCGGACATATCTCAGAATATGTCCGAAATATGTTAATAGACTGGCTGAGTGCAGGTCTTTTGCCGGATAAAAGCACACTTTTTATCCAATCACGTATCAAGGAACATGCTGAACTGTTTTTAGTCCTTTCCATGATAACACCGGTTCCGTGGCTGGAGCGAAACCCCACTTATAAAGATCAGATTGTTCAACTCAGCAACAAGGATCTTTCCACTTTTGGTTTCCTTGGCTACCCGGTGCTCCAGGCTGCAGACATTATTATGTATAAGGCCTATGGTGTCCCTGTTGGTGTTGATCAGGTGCCACACGTCGAAATCACACGCGAAATCGCAAGGAGGTTCAACCATTTTTACGGTGAAGTATTTCCGGAACCTGAATCGATTCTCACCCAAACTCCCAAAATACACGGCATCGACCGACGTAAAATGAGTAAAAGTTATAATAATGCCATTTTTTTATCAGACAGTCCCGACGAAATTGCCGCCAAAGTTGCCAAAATGCTGACAGATCCCCAGCGTGCCAGAAAAAGCGATCCCGGCGATCCTGATGTATGTAATGTTTTTGCGTTTCATAAGCTTTACAGCGACAACCAAACCGTCGAAAGAATAAACCGAGAATGCCGAACCGCTGAAATCGGGTGTGTCGAATGCAAACAGATCATGGCCCGGTATCTGATTAACGCCCTTGAACCCATGCGTGAAAAGAGAGCATATTATGAAGCACGACCACATCTTGTTGACGACATTATTGAGGATGGATGCGAGAAAGCCCGACTGGTCGCCCGGCAAACCATGGTAGAAGTCAAAGCAGCCATAAAAATATAAAAATGCAAGAGGATATCTATAAGGTACAAATTAATGACATTTTCGAAGGTCCAATGGATCTATTGGTACATTTGATTAAAAAACATGAAATGGACATTTATGATATCCCCATTGCACAGATAACAGAACAGTATCTCGAATACCTTCAGTGGATGAAAGCCATAAACATAGACGTTGCCGGTGACTTCATCTTAATTGCATCTACTTTGACGAAAATTAAATCTAGAATGCTCCTCCCGGTTCATGAAGAAGAAACTGACGATGAAGATCCTCGACTGGAGATTGTCAAGCCACTTGAAGAATACCTCCAAATGAAGTCAGCAGCCAATGAGCTGATCGCAAGGAATCTATTGGGAGAAGATACTTTTGTCAGAAATCCGAACCAGGAAAATCATTCGATTGATCAAGACGGCGAAATCATAAAGGTCGGTCTGTTTGAACTTATCGATGCGTTTCAAACAATACTTGAAAAGATATCTGAACATCGCGGTGTAGATATTATTACCGCAGATACGGTTTCGGTTAGGGACAGAATCGTTCAAATCGTAGAAATTTTCGAAACCCGGAAATCGGTAACGTTTAATGAGCTTTTTCCAATGAATATCGATAAAAGTGAGGTTGTCGTTACATTTCTTGCAATTCTTGAAATGGTCAGGCTCTCATTGATCAATATTGTCCAAAATACTCAAACTGGCATTATCAGACTTTTTTACTTGTAATGGAAGATATAAAAAACATTATCGAAAGCCTCCTTCTGGTGGCCGAGGAACCGCTTAAAATCGATCGTATCAAGGACATCCTCGTTCTGGCTGGGAAAAAAGAGATTCAAAACGCACTTACCGAACTGTCATCTGAATATGAAAATCGAAAAGGGGGATTCTTTTTACGCGAAGTTGCCGGTGGTTATCAGATCCGTACCCGTCCGGAATATAGAGAATGGATTAAACGGCTTATTCAACCCAAACCGTTGCGTCTTAGCAAACCCGCCCTTGAGACACTATCCATTATCGCATATAAACAACCTATAATTCGTAGTGATATAGAACACATTCGGGGCGTCAATTGCGGAGGGATTCTTCGCATGCTTCTTGAGAGAAAATTGGTGCGGATTTTGGGGAGAAAGACGATTCCAGGCAGGCCGCATATTTATGCAACCACAAAACAATTTCTTGAGGTATTCGATCTAAAAAATCTTGAGGACCTTCCAACACCAAAAGAAATTTCAGAACTCAGCGATGCGGCATCAGAAAACATGGAATAAGATGTTGTTTTAGATATGTTAAAAAGTGCTTGACTTAAAATTTATTAATACCTATATAAATAATGAATACCCTTCAGTGACCTGAAACAACGCTTATTAGTGCCCCTCCATAAATGAGGATTTTTGTTCAAGATCAAGGCATGCGAAAAAAAATAACCGCCCCGACGTAAAATCTATCGGGCCAAGCAGGCATATAGTTGATATTCAGAGGATTATTTTTTGAGCATAACACAGAGATTAGGCAAAAAGACCATTTATGGGTGGAGACTAACGAATATGGCTCAACGATCTATTCTTATTAAGGAGTCGTTATGAACCGATCCGATTTAATTAATGCCCTAAAAGATAAAGTGGCGCTTAGTAGAAAAGATGCTGGAAAAGTTGTCGATACGTTTTTCGATGCATTAAAAGAAACACTTGCAAAAGGTGAACGGGTTGAAATCAGAGGCTTTGGCAGTTTTTCGGTAAAATATTACAAGCCATACACTGGACGAAACCCAAAAACCGGCACTCAGATTCATGTCACTTCTAAAAAATTACCCTTTTTTAAGGTCGGCAAAGAATTAAAGGAAAATGTAGACAAGCCATAAGTAACGGGCGGTTAACTCAGAGGGAGAGTGCTACCTTCACACGGTAGAAGTCACTGGTTCAATCCCAGTACCGCCTACCAGTGATATTAAGAGGTTATAGCTCAGACTGTAATCTCTTTTTTTGCGTTTGTGACCAAATTTTGACCGGTTGACGCAAACACGCTATCACGAATTCCGTTGGGTTTTGACAATAAACCAAGAATTTAAAAGGTTTTTTTTGTTGTATTGCAGCGGTTCACCCGTCTCATAATTCAAGACACTGCCATTTGCTTGTTCTACAATGGCTTGACCGGCAGCAGTATCCCACTCCATCGTCGGTCCCAGTCTGGGATATATATCTGCCCTGCCTTCGGCCACCAGACACAGCTTTAAAGAACTGCCGGACGAAATAACTTCTACCTTCGGATGCTGTTTCCTCATGTTTTTCACAAAAGCTTCAAACTCCTTAGAAGGGTGAGAACGACTGCCCACGATGACTAATTGCGAGTCGTGAGTATCTAATGGCGTATCATAATACGGCAATCTATCGGATTGCTTTAATATTTCCTTTAACACGCTGTCCCTTTGCATTTCAGAAGCTTTGCCCTCTAAGAGATCAAAGACATTATCGTTTTTTAGTCTGTAAGAGCCAAAACCTTCAGATGCAAAATAGTAAACGTTATTCACCGGGGCATAAATGACCCCAAGAACCGGCCGACGTTGATATATCAAAGCGATATTTACAGTAAATTCTCCATTTCTCTTAATAAATTCCTTGGTGCCGTCCAAGGGATCGATCAGCCAAAAATACTTCCATGCGCGCCTTTCTTCAAAAAGGATACCTTTTCCTTCTTCGCTCAGAATCGGAAGGCTTTTCCCGGACGTATCGGTCAAATGATCAACAATGATGTCATGGGAGCGCTGGTCCGCAAGGGTCAGTGGTGATCGGTCCTCTTTGTACGAAACATCAAAATCCTGTTTATATACATCTATAATGGCCAGACCGGCCTCTCTTGAAGCCAATAATGCGGTCAACAGATGGTCGGTTAATTGATATGGCTTTTCTTCCATTGCACCTTTAATATTGATTGTCTTTCACGATTCACTCACCAATACACCCAATTGACTGTTTACTATTTACCATTTACTTTTCAAATGTATCCTTTCTGCCCCAAAAACAACAAAATCTCCTGGGCAGCTTCATCGGGTGTAAGATCGGTGGTGTCGATTCTCACCTCCGGCGATTCAGGAATCTCATAGGGATCATCAACCCCGGTAAATCCTTTGATCAATCCGGCCCGGGCCTTGGCATACATCCCCTTTCGATCTCTTTTTTCACAAACCTTTATAGGGGTGGACACATGCACCTCAATAAAACCGCCATAATTTTCGATGGCGTTCCTGATTTCCGCTCTGGTGCCATTGTAAGGTGCAATGGGTGCGCAAATGGCGATGCCGCGATTTTTGGTGATCTCACCGGCCACAAAGCCGATGCGCCGAACATTGACATCTCTGTCCTCTTTGGAAAAACTAAGCTGGCTCGACAGATTTCGACGTACAATATCGCCGTCTAACAAAGTGACCGGCCGATCGCCGATTTCCAGAAAGCGCGCATATAGCACTTTGGCAATGGTCGATTTTCCCGCACCTGAAAGGCCTGTCAAAAATATTGTAAAGCCCTGTTTATCCGGGGATGGATATGCTTTTTTCAATTCAGCCACGACCTCTGTGAACGTTGCCCACTCCGGTATTCTACGTCCTGTTCTGATTCGCTTACGAATATCAGAGCTTGAAAAAGAAATATACTGCTCTCCCTCGGGAATCTGATCTGAAGAACGATACTCATCTTCAAAAGGCAGATAGACGAGTTCTTCAAAAGGAATAATGGTCACCCCGATATCCCTGCTGTGTTCCTCGGTCAATTTTTGGGCTGCATGGCTCTCGTAAAATGGCTTCCCGGCCGCACCTGTTCCCGGACTGGCATGGTCTCGTCCGACAACAAAATGAGTACAACCATAATTTTTAGCTATGATGGTGTGCAAAAGCGCCTCTCTAGGACCGGCCAGACGCATGGAAAGAGGCAGCAGGTTCAGTACAAAAGAATCCGGCGGATAATGTCGGGTCACAGCCCTATAACATCGGACTCTCGTGTAATGGTCAAAATCGCCGGGTTTTGTCATTCCGGTAACGGGAAGAAGGAGTAGATTGGACTTGGCCTGCCGCATGGCTTTCACCGTCATTTCAAACTGAAGACGCTGGATGGGGTTTCGTGTCTGAAATCCCAAAATCCTCTTCCATTTTAGTTTTTGATACACACGTCGGATTTCCTGTGGTGTCATACGGAGTTGTTTGAAGTCAGAGTGAAGTGGAACGCTTAAGACCTCGAGTTTACCCCCGATGTAATAATCACCCTCAACACTTAATAGATACTTGACACCCTGATGCGTTATGTCGGTGGTACCATATACCAGCGATGCTTCTTTTTCCCGATCCACCGGCCACATATCCTCTATATGCATGATGGCCAGTAAGAACCCTTCGTGATCTCTTAACGTCACCGAATGGCCGACTTCCAGAGTTCTTGCCTTGGTTTCGGAAATGCCAAGGCATATCGGTATGGGCCAAAGAACGTTGCTTTGCAGTCGCATGCGGTCAATTACAGACTCATAGTCAGGTCGGGTCATAAAGCCGTCAAGTGGAGAAAAAACCCCTGTTGCCAAGAGTTCGAGATCACAAAGTTGCCGGTCATTCAAAGTAATGTCCGGCAGGTTCAGGGAAATCTTCTTGAGTGTGGCAGACCGTTCTTCATTTACGATCAATTGGACAGGCGATCCGCCGTGATATTCAAATGTTGATGCATTTTTCATTCAAAAGTTTCCAATCACCTGTTTAATGGTTTACCGAAAAGGCTGTTTTTTTAGTTTAACCTAAATATTGAAGAATTTAAATTAGAATAGCCTTCCTTGTCAAGGAGAATAGGAGCAGGGCCGGCACCATTGACTAAAAAGAAAAAAATGGGTAAAAGCCCGTGAAATAAGGATTTAGGAAAAAAACATGCTGACGAGATAAACGCGCAACCAATTGAGCGGGCGGTGAGTTTATATTTGTTGAATCGATTCAAGATTGTCTATACTAGATTCAGGTAATAACCATTGGTGGCGTGGCAGAGATGATGCAAACCTGCTGACTTCATCAATGGTGACACCGCTTCGCACAACAGCTTCATATTCTATGTCGAGGATTCTGTCCTCAAAGACGCTTGCATACCGTTGTATCGGTATTTCCCGAGTCGGAGGTTTCGTAATGTCTTTGGCATTAGTATAAAGCGCCTTTAAAAACAAATGGCCATCAGAATCGCGAGAGAGCATCGACATGGCCTTTGTGGCAAGAATCATCGCTCTTTCTTTACAGACCTTCCAGCTGCTCTGTTTTTCAACGAACCCGCTAATTGCAGCGGTTATGGTACGCATTAGATTAACTCGCCGTGCAGCCAATAGACAGCAGAGAGCAACCCACGCCGCTGCTTTTGGATCCGAGTCGATTTTTTTTAAGTTCGTTGTGTATTTTTTAAAAACAAGACCATAAGGCTGATAGCATTTCCGACATAAATGCCCGGCTCCCAATGGGTTCGGGCATTTTTTATCCCGTATTGTGAAAAAGGAAAATTTTTCTTTGCATTTTTGGCAGGTCGGCATCGTTTTTCCGGTATTTAAAGTCTTTAAACCTATTTTGTCATTTTACTACAAGCCATCTCAAAAAGGAAGTGCCGATGAGTCAACAAAGTATTATGTCTGCAAGATCTGCGGCTATATCGCCGTGGACGAGATACCTCCAAAATGTCCGGTCTGCAATGCTGTTCAGGAAAAATTCAGGATGGAGGATTAAGCGTATCCAGATAAGATTTTAGAGACTCAAAATGCTGAGGCGTTTCAAGGTCTTTACCGGAATTGTGGTCTGTGACACTCACAATAACCGGTTCGTCCACGGATTCAGGCAAATGAAGTTCATCATCGGCGGTGATGGTGACAAAGGCGTCATTTCCTTTCACCTCGACTCTTTTGACATACCACTCGAAACCACTGCAACTCGATGATATCTTGAAACCGTATGCTTCCATTATTTGATCAAGTTCCATTTTTTTCTCTTTTCTTAAGTATTTCAGGGGTGGGGGTCTTTTTATTTGTTAAAGGTAAAATCATGTTGTGAAACAATTACAAATGTTCAGGCTGTATGTCAAGAATTAACCCGGATGGACGCTTGAGTCTGATTCGTTTATATTTATTTACTCAAAGGCTTCGTGACAATCCGAGGTTACCCTGTCTCTGGATCGAAAATTGTGGTATATAACGCATTGGATCAGTCATCCATAAAATTTACTCACCCTTTTCCTAAAAGAGGTACGAAAATGGCCCATAATATCGATGCATCGAATGCAATGACCATAAAGCTTGAAAGCATATTGGATGAACTACCCAACATGCCGGAATTTGTCGATGACATTCGCAGGGCTCCCAAGAGATATTTTTCGCTTTCAAAAAGTGACACCGTCCTGGCCCTAAAAAATGCCCTACGATATATCCCTGAGCACTGGCACGATATGTTGGCCCCCGAATTTCTCGACGAATTACTGACACGCGGCAGAATTTATGGTTACCGCCTCAGACCTCCCGGCAGGATCACCGGACTTCCCATTGATATATACAAAGGACGGTGTGTTGAAGGCCGCGCCTTACAGGTGATGGTAGATAACAACCTGGACTTTGATATTGCGCTCTATCCTTACGAACTGGTCACCTATGGCGAAACCGGCCAGGTTTGTCAGAACTGGATGCAGTATCTATTGATCAAGCGCTATCTGGAAGAACTTACCCGGGAGCAGACACTGGTGGTTTTGTCAGGTCACCCGCTGGGTCTTTTTGCATCCAGTCCCGATGCCCCGCGAGTTATTATAACCAACGGCCTCATGGTGGGAATGTTTGACGACCAGGAAAACTGGCATAGGGCAGCTGCACTGGGAGTGGCCAACTACGGCCAGATGACCGCCGGTGGATGGATGTACATTGGTCCGCAGGGGATCGTTCATGGGACTTACAGTACCATCCTGAACGCCGCTCGTAGAAAATTTGGGATGTCTGCCGAGGGCGATCTTTCCGGACATCTGTTTGTGTCTTCCGGTCTCGGAGGTATGAGCGGAGCCCAGGGAAAGTCCGTGGAGATAGCCCGGGGGGTGGGGATTATTGCTGAGGTTGACGACTCTCGAATCCGGACCCGACACGATCAAGGCTGGGTAACCAAAATCGTTGATACACCGGCCGAAGCCTTCCTTTTGGCAAAGGAACACCAAGAGAAAAAAAGCAGCATCGCCATCGCTTTTTGCGGTAATATCGTCGACCTGCTCGAATATGCTGTAAAAAACAATATTCCCATAGATCTCCTTACCGACCAAACGTCCTGCCATGTGGCATATGACGGCGGCTATTGTCCTCAAGGCCTGACATTCGAACAACGCACTGAAATGCTAAAGACCGATCACAATGGATTCAAAAAGATGGTGGACATTTCTCTGAGGCGTCATTACGAACTCATTAAGACCCTGGTCAGCCGCGGCACCTACTTTTTTGATTACGGGAACAGCTTTTTAAAAGCTGTCTTTGACGCGGGTGTCACTGAAATCTGCAAGAACGGTAAGGACGCCATAGACGGATTTATCTTTCCATCCTACGTGGAAGATATCATGGGGCCCATGATGTTCGACTATGGTTACGGCCCATTTCGATGGGTTTGCCTCACCAGAAAGCCCGAAGACCTCGAAAAGACCGACCGGGCCGCCATGTCGTGCATTGATCCAGAGCGACGTTTTCAGGACAAAGACAATTATATCTGGATCCGGGATGCAAAGAAAAACCGACTTGTGGTTGGAACCCAGGCCAGAATCCTTTACCAGGACGCCCTGGGCAGGATGAAGATTGCCCTGAAATTCAATGACATGGTCCGTAAAGGTGAAATCGGTCCTGTTATGCTGGGCCGGGATCATCACGACACAGGCGGAACAGATTCGCCTTTCAGGGAAACGGCCAATATCAAAGACGGCAGCAATGTTATGGCAGAGATGGCAATCCAGTGCTTTGCAGGAAATGCCTCAAGGGGTATGAGTATGGTTTCACTGCACAACGGTGGTGGTGTAGGCATCGGAAAAGCCATTAACGGTGGATTTGGTCTAGTCCTGGATGGGAGTGAGCCTGTGGATCATATTATCCGCCGGTCCATAACATGGGACGTCATGGGTGGTGTTGCCCGAAGGGCCTGGGCCAGAAATAAAAACGCCATTGAAACCGGCATCGCTTTCAACCTGGATGACCCGGAACTGAATCACATCACGCTCCCGTTTATTCCCGACGAAGCAATGATCGAAAAACTCGTATTACATACATTGGACAAAAAATAGGGGAAATATAATGTTGACCGAAATGAAATTGAATGCGTTTTTAGACAAAACCGCCTCGAGTGATCCGGTCCCGGGTGGTGGTAGTATTTCAGCCCTGGCTGCGGCCTCTGCAGCCGGTCTCGTGGAAATGGTTGCCAATCTCACCGGCGGCGGAAAAGGATTTGAAGCAACCCAAACAGAAATGAAAGAGATCTCCGAAAAAGCTGCCGCATTCCGGGAAACATTATCCGGATGTATTGATCGGGATTCCAAGGCATATAACCAGGTAATTTCATCCTTTAAGATGCCAAAGAATAATGAAGCTGAAGTAAAGACCAGGACCAGGGCCATTCAGGCGACATTGAAACACGCTGCCGAAGTCCCCCTGTGGGTTGCGTCTGAAACACTAAAACTCATGACACTCGCTGAAATCGTGCTACAAAAAGGCAACCCCAATGCCGTTACCGACGGGCTGGTGGCCGTCATGATGGCCAGAACAGCCATCTTGGGCGCACTGTACAACGTAAAAATAAATTTGAAATCCATAACAGACACATCATACGTTTCAAAACTTTCAGCACAGGTCAGAGACATGGAAACGTTAGCAATAAAAAAGGAAAAAGACCTATTGGCACTTGTGAACCTCTAAACGAATGCATCACAGATTGAGAATTGAGGTGTTATACATTCTAACCGCCAGTGATATACTTCTCAAGTTCCCGAATGGCAAATTGCTGATCGGAGATGATCTGTCTGACCACATCACCAAGGGTCACGATACCGATTAACTGGTTGTTTTTCAAGACAGGCAAATGACGTATGCGTTTGGCCGTCATTAATGCCATACTTTCTTCTAAGCAGAATTGTCTAAAATCGTTAAGTTATATAGATCGTCTGGGGCGCAATAGCCAATCCTACAGATATCGCCGCTCTTTAACTTGTAAGAGTTGTTCTGACAGTACGCATGACTTGTCTCTCTCCTCCCTATTGGCTTACTGGCAGTCTAATACCTGAATCTTGCATGAAAATTAATGAGAATCTTTAGGTTGTTTGATTAAAGAGAGGTTAAGAACAATCACATCATTGTTTATTTAACCCGAATGGTATATCGGATGATGATCTTTTTTCTCATCAATTTTCACCCAAAGGATGAGCCGGAGGCTTTCATCTCCCCGCTGCAAGCAGTGGGCAATTCAAATTTAAAGTTTGTCATTCAACGCTTAACCCAATTCCGCTTGTCTTTTAACTCAATTCGGTTACAGGAGAAAAATTATCACAATCATCGCAATATTTTTCCAGCGCTGTATGATAGTCTTTTTGCTTTAACGTGTAGAGGTTTTCATCCCAGGATTTTCCGTCTTTTTGTCTTAACAAATCAAGTAATTCGTTTATTTTTGATCGAATATCCTTCATCTTTATACATGTGTTATTATAATTTTTACAATTGACGAAAATTCTCGGTATCATATCTACCTCCACGAATTATATTTTACCGGACGCCTCTCTGACACACATTTCGCATATATCAAACGCAAGATATATAGCGTCCCCGACCGTCGGGAAATGATAACAGCCCCTTCCGCGGTAGTGTTGTTAAAGAGTTGTTAAGACCTTACGGACCGGCCTTGACATTTGGATATTCTTCCTTAACTATTATTGGTCCTCACCTACATTTGATTTAACAGAATCATAAAACGAATTAAAGCATTGATTGACAATTAGACATCTAAACTTTTCAAAAGACCCGCAACGTGCAAATATATTGGAGATATCAAAGATCTCCATCGCCGATATTAAAACCTAAATATTATTATACTTCCCAAATGTTTTGACAAATGCATCTTTTAAATGTGATACAGATTCAAAGCAGATCATACACGCTCTATATCACTATTTTAATTTAAATTCAATAGGTTATATTTATAATCGAAAAGTGCCACCGTGTTTTATGTCACGACTAAAAACATATAATAAGTTATGGATGATCATCGGAGCTTTTCATATCCTTTTATGCAGTACTGATTTTATTGGATTTTTTCATATGCTGAATGTTGGTGTGCATATTTTTTATATGCACTGATGGATCGTTTTCTATGCAAAAAGAATCGCGGATAACTTGATCGGTTGGTTTGGATCAAATTCTTAAGGAAAATTTCATCACCAACTGGATTTTTTAGGGTGGTTTATAGCAGGAAATTATTAGCGGCAGAATGCTTAACTTAAGATTCTGCCGCTTTTTTATCTTTAATAATCGGTTAGCCGATGGGCGAAGGCTTGCAGAGATGATTCTCTTCCATGGCCACACGGCCACACCCATCACATGCATATTTCATGGCGGACAATTTATCCTTGCACATATGCGAGTGTTCTGCTTTGTGCGATCCGCAAAAACTACAATTTTCCGCCTCGCCACAGGGATTACACAGATGCCCGGGCGCATCCGCAACTGCACCACAATTTTTACAGGTATAAGCCATAATAATGTCCCTCCCATTTTAGAATATTGTTTATTGACTTACTCCATCAATAAAGTTTTCATGTTTAATATCTAATTACGAAAAACGCATTGTCAAGCAACGGCTGGGTATAAAAAAATTGGGTTTCCCGATTTTAAAATCGTCAGCGGCAGAGGAATTGATCTTATGTTTTTTATAACCAAACTATATTGGGGTAATTTAAAAAGGCCAGAACTGATTATCAAACCAGATTTTTTCCCTTAACGCTTCGTCGATATCCAGCAGCATGTTTAAATGATCGCGCTCCCAGGTTGCAAGCCATTCGTATAAGGCTCTAGCTTCGGGATCGGATGCAGTTTGCGCACTTTTTGTGTAAAGCTGGATGGCGCGTTCTTCCATGGCGATACCCGCGGAGATCGCGGCTGCTTCAAAACCGGCCGCCGAGATTTTCTCTTTGATTTCTCGTGTCAAGACCTTTGATGCAACGCTGCTAGTGTCTTTTTCATAAAGATCGCCGGAGATGAATTTTTTATTTTTATGATATGCCTTGAACTGCTCGGACAGCGTTTGAATGTGTTTTTGTTCTTCCTTGGCCAGCATGTCAAAAACTTCCTGCACCGATTTATTTTCGGCCTTTTCAGCAATGTTTTCATAAAACGCTTGGCCCCTTCGTTCCAGCAAAATCGCCTGTTTTAATATATCCAGCGTGGTATTTTCTTCCATTGCGTTCTCCTTTTCAATCTGTTTTTAAATTCATTCCCTCAAGTTTCCCACTCTCAATACCCAAAAACATCAATAAAGAGGCTCAGGCCGAGATTTTTTTTCGAGTTCGAAACTTAAGTCATTTTCAATCTTCAATTGAGGCTAATACTATACCCTCTATTCACTCCGCGAACTTTGTGTAATTATTCGAGCATATAACGCTGCTTCCTTTTTTAATAGGTAAAAATTTGTGGTTTTTAAAAACAGTTACTCCAATATCAACGAATTGGGATATCGTTTTTTCCAATATTTCCAATGGGTATCTTCAAAAGATATTTTTGGAAGCCACCTTTTGAAATATACTCCCTGTATTCCCATGAGCCCTTTTTTATATGGATACCAGAGGGTTTCGGTTTCTTTATCGTACAAAACAAACGTATTCTGATACGTCCAACCGGACGGTGTCAGTGTCAATGATCGACCGTCGATTACACGACTGTACACAGCCGTTAAATTCACGAGAGGTCAGTATCCAGCAGCTATGGGTTTTTCGCCGATATGGCTGTTGGCAATTTCATGATATCTGAGTTTGTGGACGGAGTAGGCGTGTGCTTCGTTTCCGTCCGTCACCCCGATTACCCGTGGATTGTGACTCAACGAAGATGTGTCTTCAGCCAACAATGAATCATCCAGGGGTGTAAAGGCGTTTCGGCCAATGCCATATTGGAACAATTCAGGTTTAAATCCAATGGTTTGTGCCTGGCTAACATCCCAGCGTTCACCGTTGTAATCTTCTATATAAACTTTCTTTCCGTCACGAACCACCGAAGCAGATGCTAAACCGGCCGCTAAACCGGCATAGATCAGACCGACAACGAAAATCGTGCTGAAAAGCAAGAGCACTGTTTTAACAGACATAAGACCTCCTTCGTCCCTTACGCCATGTTCTTTAACCGGGACAACGTCTTTTAAATGTTATGGTCTATGTCTATTGGTCGGTTCGACAGTTCGATCCTTACACGAATGGTTGAGGGTTGGTTTCAAGAGGTTCTCAAAAATAGTCTTCCCATTCAAAGACGATGTGAGACGATGGGTTTCCAAGCGAACCAGTTGGGGGTACCTGACCCAGCTTCTGAAAAAACGATCAGAGCTTCTCAGAAATTATTTTTCTTAGTACATACTGAAGAATGCCGCCATTGATAAAGTAGTCGACTTCTATTTCTGTATCGAGTCGGGCGACAACTTCAAAAGAAACTTCTTTTCCGTCCGTTTTAACCGCTTTTACGGACAGTTCTTTTCTCGGATGGATATCTGCGATGCCTTTAATGAAATAGGTCTCCGAACCTGTCAGGCCCAGGGTTTTCAAATTGTCATTTTCTTTGAACACCAAAGGCAATACCCCCATTCCAACCAGATTACTCCGGTGTATGCGCTCAAAAGACGTTGCAATCACCGCTTTGACTCCCAAAAGCGCCGTTCCCTTGGCGGCCCAATCCCTGGAAGATCCTGTACCGTATTCCTTGCCACCCAAAACCACCAGTGGTTTTGATTCCTGAATGTATTCCATGGCCGCATCGTAGATAAACATTACTTTCTTGTCCGGGAACTTGAGTGTAAAACTTCCCTCTTTAGGGGATACCAGTTTGTTTTTAATCCGGATATTACCAAACGTTCCCCGCATCATGACCTCGTGATTCCCCCTCCGCGAACCATACGAATTAAATGCTTCTGGAACGACATTTTCACGGATAAGATACTTTCCGGCAGGATACTCGGCGGGTATGGCACCTGCAGGAGAAATATGGTCTGTGGTCACCGAATCTCCTAAAAGTAAAAGCACGTCGGCATCCGCCACATCCGAAGTTTTGAGCGGATCCAGACTGAAATTTTCAAAAAAAGGCGGTTTTTTGATATAAGAAGACTCAGGATCCCACTCAAACGTCGTACTTTCCGCGACATTCAAAGAGTTCCAGAATCGATCTCCATCAAAGATTTTATCGTATTCCTCTTTGAAGAACTCGTTTTTAACGTGTTTTTTGACCAGACGTTCAATGTCATCATCAGCAGGCCAGATATCTTTCAGATAGACCGGCTCCCCGTCCCCATCGAATCCCAATGGTTCCATGGTCAAATCGATATCAATCCTTCCGGCAATGGCAAAAGCCACCACCAGAAGTGGGGATGCCAGATAATTGGCTTTGATACTCTGGTGGATTCTGGCCTCGAAATTTCGGTTTCCCGACAGAACCGACGCCACGGTCAGTTCGTTTTCAGCGATGGCCCTTTCAATTTCCGGATGCAAGGGGCCGCTGTTTCCGATACAGGTGGTACATCCAAAGGCCGCCAGGTGAAAGCCCAGCGTCTCCAGGTAAGGGGTCAGGCCGGCAGCCTCCAGATATCGAACGACCACTTTGGATCCCGGCGCCAGGGAGGTCTTCACATAATCCGGAACCTTCAATCCCTTATTCACGGCATTTTGGGCCAGAAGCCCTGCACCGAGCAGGACAGAAGGATTTGAGGTGTTTGTGCAAGATGTAATGGCGGCGATCACAATGCTCCCGTTACCGACAATTGCATCTTTTCCGTTGATATTCACCGGACACTTTTTATCGTCAATGGGTTTGCAGGACGACACCCTGGCGGTCTGGCAGCCCGATTCATCGTGAAATGTGGACATGGCGCTTATTTCCGCATTTCGGTCATATTCACATCCTAAAACCCCGGCAAATTTGCCTTTTAAATCCTGCAATTCGATTCGGTCCTGGGGTCTGGCCGGACCGGCCAGCGAAGCTTTAACCGTGGAAAGATCCAGCTCGATCACTTCAGAGTATTCAGGCGTTTCATCGCCGGTGTAAAAAAGACCCTGGGCTCGAGTGTATGTGTCCGTAAGAACGGCTCGATCTTCTCGATTCGTGAGTTTAAGATATTCCACGGTTTTCTCGTCCACCGGGAAAAAACCCATGGTAGCGCCGTATTCTGGGGTCATGTTTGCGATGGTGGCCCTGCCCGGAATAGTGAGCTTCTTCATCCCCGGGCCGAAAAATTCGACAAACTTTTCAACCACGTTGTGTTTTCTGAGAAGTTCGGTGATGACCAGTACGAGGTCGGTGGCGGTAATCCCTTTTTCAAGTTCGCCGACCATCCGGACACCCACAACCTGTGGAATCGACATGTAATAGGGTTGTCCCAGCATGACGGCTTCTGCTTCGATGCCGCCAACCCCCCATCCCACCACACCGATGCCGTCGATCATGGTGGTGTGTGAATCGGTGCCGACCAAAGTGTCGGGATACGCTGTCCAGCCGCCGGTTTGTTTTTGGGCTATCACCACATGACCGATATACTCAAGGTTCACCTGGTGGCATATCCCGGAATTCGGCGGGACGACCCTGAAATTATCGAAGCTCTTCTGGGCCCATTTCAAAAGGGCGTATCTTTCCCCGTTTCGTTCGTATTCCTTGGCGACATTCTTTTCTAAAGAATCTGCTGTCCCGTAATGGTCCACCTGAACGGAGTGATCGACAATCAGATCTACCGGAACCAGAGGATTGATCTTCATTGGATCTCCGCCAAGATCTTTGACCGCATCCCGCATGGCAGCCAAATCGACCACCGCCGGAACGCCGGTAAAATCCTGCATCAGTACACGGGCCGGATGAAACGGTATTTCCACGGGGTCATCATATGATTTTTTCCACCTCGCTATATTCAGGATATCTTCTTCTTTCACCGTCCGACCGTCGAATTTTCTTAACAGATTCTCAACCAGTACTCTGATGGAAAAGGGAAGTCGTTTGATATCCGCCATTCCCTTTTCCTCCAACACCGTGATATCTGCAATGCTGTATTCTCTACCCTTGACGTTTATCTTTTTGATAAATTCGTTTTTGTCCATGACTGTCCTTTTTTTACGTTTCTATGATTTATAATTATTATTTTTACGGACTCTTGGGCAGCATAATGGATAATCTTTTTGGAAAAGCGTTTTCTGTCTGAATGGTTTAGGGGCCGTTAGAAAGGACAGAAACCTGCCAAAATACTCCAATGTATGAGAGGGCAATACTCAAAATGAATTTTCTATTTTTATGTTGAAATTTGTTCTTTCTTTACGAGCCCTAAACCATGAGTCTCGTCCGCCTCTGGCGAGATCGCACGGTTTGATAAAAAGTATTATCCATGGAGCGACAAACACATAAAAACTCTCGACTTCTGAACGAATGAAACTTTAATTGATCGAATTTTCAGACTGTACTTTATTAGCCGAGTCAAGTTTTTGACACAGTGACTCGCCCCGTTAGATCGGCTCCTCTGCCGTCTCTCAAAGCCAGAATATAACAAGTCGTGGGCTGAAGCGCAACTTGGAAGTTGAAGTTTTTTCGAAGCCATCAAACCTGAACCTCAGGTGTCAATAGACCCCCCTCATGTAAATCCCGATCCTGCGGTGCAGGTGTAACAGTGGTCGGCCGTCGCAATATGGCTGCCGGGTTCTGGCGGTCCCGGCATTTCAAAAATGTGGACTTTGCGCCCGCCCATAAAAAGTCCCCTGGCAAGATTAAAGTCGCAATCGAAAAGATAGCCGTCCCAGGAAACAGAGACAAGGGTCCGGCACATCAAACCATCGAAAGCACACGCATTGAAATTTGAATAGAGCTTTTTTATATATGTGTCCAAATTGTCCGTCCTAAACAGCCACTGACGAAATCGGCCCAGAGGTACATTGGCAAAATTAAACAGGTTGTTGAAAACGATTCCCCATTTTCTTTTCAGCACTTGGCGGAATCTCTTTTCTGTTTGTGTCTGATCCGGCGGTAGAAATGCGCCGGTGGGATTGGATACCAGGTTCAACTCGAGGCCGGTACCTTCGTGTCCGTATCCCAAACTGTTCAGTTTTTTCAGTGCGTCGATACTTATTTGAAATATGCCGCCGCCCCTTTGTGAATCCGTCTGAATTTCATTTAAAGAAGGAAAAGAGGCCACAATGACCACTCGTTTTTCGCTCAAAAATTTCATAAGATGGTCTCTTTTACCATCATTTAACACCGAAAGATTCGAACGTAGCATAATCCGGGAAACAAAATCAGAGACACCTTCAATCAGTGTTTCGATATGGGGGTTCAGTTCAGGTGCGCCGCCGGTGATATCGATGATTTCAAATCCGCTCCTATGGGCATAAGATATCACCTCCTGGATGATTTCCAAATCCATGTTTTCATTTCGATCAGGGCCTGCATTGAGGTGACAGTGTTTGCAGGTCTGGTTACAGAGAAGTCCCAGGTTAACCTGCAATGTCCGGGTGATCTCCCGATCCAGATTCAGGCCATGACGAGACAGGGTAAGACTAAAAGGCGCAACACCCCCGGGTTCATTGGGGTGTTCTTTTATGTCTTTTTTTGATGTCTGGCCTTTCGGCATTTTTTTACCCTTAAAGGTTGGCTGGGATTTACATGGATATTTTTTCGGCAATATTTCGCATCTGAACGCCGTGCACCAGTGATGAGCCGCCCCGTATGACCGCCGCAACGTGGACGGCCTCGGTCATCTCTTCAAGATTGGAGCCCTTTTCTAGGCATGCCTGTGTATACGCATCGATACAATAAGGACACTGCACGGTATGTGCCACGGCCAGGGCAATCAGGCATTTCTCCCTTTCCGTGAGTTCCCCTTCTGCAAATACAGCACCGTAATAATCGAAAAACTTCTTCGCCAGATCCGGCGAATTTTTTCCAATTTCCTCAAACTTTGGAAGATCTTCAGGTTTGTAGTACGTCTCCATGTTTGTTCTTCCTTTTCAAATATTTAGATTTAAACTTCACATCTGCTATAGCAAAACGATTTAAGATGTTGCTCATCATGAAAAGTGTCTTTTTATTCTTCACACGTTTCAGAACCGCAGGCCCGGCCTTTGAGATTGAAAAAGAATTTGAGTCCTTTTTTAATCCTATCAGAAAAGATCTTTGGTGTAAAAAACGTTCCGGCAATCTTCTTATTGATCTCTCCAATGGTCGGATACGGATGCACGGCTGACGCCAAAGTGGAAAGTTTGACTTTTCCGTTTAACACCGCCACCCATTCACTGACCAAATCCCCAGCATGGGGACCAACAATCTGGACTCCGATGGGTTTTTCTTTTTCATCCAGAAGCATTTTGATCTTCCCGACCTTTTCGCCCTCGGCAAGACTTCGGTCATTGTCTTTAAACTCTTCGACCCAGATGGAATAGTCAATTCCGGCAGCCTTGGCGGATCTTTCGTTCATTCCGATACTCGACAACTCAGGATCGGTAAAGGTGCACCACGGTAAATAAGTGTAATCCGTTTTCCGGGGAAGACGAAAAATGGCATTGCTGACAACAATTCCCCCCTCGTACCCGGCTGCATGGGTAAACAGGAAGCCACCGTTCACATCTCCGGCAGCATAAATATGATTGTGGTTCGTTCTCAACCGCTTATCGACTTCGATGCCGGTTCGGTTGACCTTGATACCGATATCTTCCAGGCCCAGACCATGGATGTTGGGTGTTCTTCCCACCGCAACCAGAATCGCCTCTGCATGAAGACGAACCGTTTTTCCTTCTATATCCTTGAGAGTCACTTCTTTTTCATCGGGCAGATTCTTTACGGCTTCAATGGAAGAATTTAAATGGAACACCACCCCTTCCGTTTCCATCACCTGTTTGATGGTATCGGCCATATCTTTATCTTCTTTTTTTAGAATCTGATCGCCACGATCCACGATATAAACCTTGGTACCAAGACGGTTGAATGCCTGTCCCATCTCACTTCCGATGGGTCCGCCGCCCAAAATGATCATCGATTTCGGCAGATGGTCCATATAAAATATTTCTTTGTTGGTAACATAGTCGGTTTTATCAAGTCCTTCTATGGGAGGAATAAACGGCGAAGAGCCGGTGGCAATCACCCAGTTTTTGGCTGAAATCGTTTTTCCGTTCAAACGAACGGAGTGTTCATCCGTAAATATTGGATCTCCGAATTCTACTTTTGCTCCCAGACGGCAAAATCTTTCTTCGGAATCATGTTCCTGAATGACGCTGATTACAGATTTAATTCTATTGGATACATGTTTAAAATCGACCGACGGCACTTCGATTGGTGGCAGTCCGTATTTTTCAGCGTTTTTCATCATGTGGTACACATGGGCGACTTAATGAGCGTTTTACTGGGAACGCAGCCAAAATGGAGACAGTCGCCGCCAAGTTCTTTTTCCTTTTCAATGAGAATGGTCTTGGCGCCGAGTTGGGCCGACGCCGGATGTAACGGTCAGACCGGCTGCTCCGCCGCCGATAACCCCGATGTCATATTCATAATCGGCCATGATGCGCTCCTTTTAAAAAAAAACTTATCGATTTTGTTGATTATACATCCAAGGTTATTTTTGACATACTTTGCAGATTTGTCGAGGTTTCATGCAAATCCTTACACTAAAATTTCATTGCATGTTTCAGAAATCGATTTGTCCTATTAATTGACGAATTTTTTATTATAAAACTGTAATAGTTTAGTCCTTTGAAACAAATCGATTTCAAAGGAGCTTCAGGTATGATTAAATTTTTGGCTGGAAGCTGTCTGAGTGGATTAGGGATCGTTTTGAAAGAACCATAGGCTATCTAACTTTATGGATGAAACCTCCTGTTAAAGCAGAGACCTTTATTAATAGCCCGAGCAGGTTCTTTCATTACGAGCCCTTATTCACGAGTTCTTTCATCAAAAATTTAATTATACCTGAAGCGGTAATGTTTTTAAAAGGCTAAAGTGTAACAAAAAACTTTATTTCTTCAGGAAGCATAAATAGAGCATTTTCGCACCCCCATGGCCGCTTCCTGAAGTGCTTCTGAAAAGGTCGGATGGCCGTGAACGGTCCGGGCGATGTCTTCGGAGCTTGCCCCAAACTCTATTGCCAAAACACATTCGGCAATTATGTCGGCCGCTCGAGGCCCGATGATGTGGACACCCAGAATTCGATCGGTTTTGGAATGGGCGATCAATTTGACAAAGCCGTCCTTTTCCCCCATACAACGGGCACGTCCGGCCCCTGAAAAAGGATACGTGCCGACACAGTAGGGAATATTTCTTTCTTTGACCTGTTCTTCGGTCAGTCCCACACTGGCCACTTCCGGCCAAGTATATACCACCGCCGGTATGGCATCATAATTCACTTCGCCGGGGAGCCCCGCAATGCACTCGGCTGCGGCGATTCCCTCGGCTGAGGCTTTATGGGCTAACATGGGGCCGGGAATGAGATCTCCGATGGCATAGACGGTGGAGATGTTGGTGCGATAAGATTCGTCTACCAGAACATGTCCGGTTTTAGCGTCTGTTTTAACACCGACGTCTTCCAGTCCGAGATTTTGTGTCAGAGGGCGCCTTCCAACGGAAACCAGCAGTCGGTCGCAGGATAGCGTCTCTTTTTTGTCTTTATTTTCCAGGGACACCCGAACACCGTTTTTTTGAATTTTTGCCCCGGATACCCGGGTGTTGAGACGAATTTCAAGCCCCTGTTTTTTAAGAATCCGCTCCAGAGTCCGGCCCACTTGCCCATCCATGGTTGTTGCGATTTGAGACAGCATTTCAACCACGGTCACGTTTGCACCCAGACGCAGCCACACCGATCCCAGTTCAAGACCGATATAACCACCCCCCACAATACCCAGATGTTTGGGTACTGTTTTAAATTCCAGCGCCTCGGTGGAGGTGACAATACGTTTTCCATCAAATTCAAGACCCGGAACCTGGACCGGCGTGCTTCCGGTGGCCAGAATAATCGATTTCGCCTGGAGGGTTTGAGCGGTTTTTTTCCGGGAAGAACCGGCAAGTTGTCGAAGCTCAATGCGATCTTCTCCGGCAAGACGGGCCATGCCCTGGAAAATCTTGATCTTGTTTCCTTCCAATAGTTTGCGGACGTTCCCGGTCAGTTCTTCAACGACCTGTTCTTTCCGGGCCATCATGGTGGACAAATTGAGGCTCAGCCTGCCGGTTTTTATGCCGTGTTCGGCAAGGTGATCCTTGGCCAGGTGATAGTATTCACTGGAATCAAGCAGGGCTTTACTCGGGATACAACCCACATTCAGACAAACACCCCCCAGTCTAACCTCTTTTTCAATGCAGGCGGTTTTCAGCCCCAACTGAGCCGCTCGAACCGCCGCCACATAACCGCCTGGACCACTTCCGACAACAATAAGGTCGTAGATTTCTTTTTTTGCCATTTTTATATCTCCATCAAGATCCTTTCGGGATTTTCGATACACTCTTTGATTCGCACCAGAAATGTAACCGCTTCTCTGCCGTCCACGATTCGATGATCATAGCTCAACGCCACATACATCATGGGGCGGATGTTTATTTCGTCATCCACAACCACGGGCCGTTTTTCAATTTTGTGCATCCCGAGGATACCGCTTTGGGGCGTATTTAAAATGGGCGTGCTGAGCAGAGAACCGAATACCCCTCCGTTTGTGATGGTAAACGTGCCGCCCTCTAAATCGGCCAGTTCCAGCCGGTTGGTCTTAACTTTTTCCACAAAATCGACAATAGCCTGTTCCAATTCGGCAAAACTCAACATGTCTGCATTTCGGATCACCGGCACCACCAGTCCTTTACCGGTACCGATGGCAATGCCGACATTGTAATAATTGTGGTATACAACATCATTTCCGTCAACAAAGGCATTGATCTCCGGAAATTCTCTCAGCGCTTCGACGCTGGCCTTAATAAAGAAAGACATAAATCCCAAAGAAACCCCGTATTTTTCTTTAAAGGCCTCCTTGAATTGTGTACGAATGGCCATGGTATGGCTCATATCGATCTCGTTAAAGGTCGTGAGCATGGCGGTAGAGTGCTTGGCTTTTAGAAGACGTGATGCAATCGTTCGTCGAATGGGGCTCATGGGCTTTCGGGTAACGTCTTCCATCTTGGACGGAGTCGGTTCGGACAAGGCTACAAGCGCAACCGGAGCAGCATCCTTTATCTTTGGAGACGCTGGTGATGGAACCGGTGCCGCAAAGGGAGCCTGTTCCAGAAAAAGGATGACGTCTCCCTTTGTGATCCGGTTTCCGGGCCCGCTACCTTTGACAGTGGTAATATCGATGTTCCTTTCAGCCACCAGTCGCCTTACAGCAGGGGACAGAATTGGTCGAAAATCCAACGGTTCTGGTTTCACGGGCGCTTCTTCAGCAACCTCAGAGACGGGTTCTTCGGTCACCGCCGGTAACGGCAATGCCATTTCTTCTACCTCCTCTGGAGGTGTCGGTTCCGGTTCAGGTGCGGAGACCGCTTCGGTGTCAATGGTGCCGACTTTCGTACCGATGGAAACCGTCTCCCCTTCAAAGATCAGGATTTTTAAAATCCCTGTTGCTTCAGCCACAATCTCCAGGGTGACCTTGTCGGTTTCAACTACAAAAAGCGGGGCGTCTTTCTCAACCGCATCGCCGTCCTTTTTGTACCATTCCACCAAAACCGCCTCCTGAACCGATTCCCCCACATTCGGGATTTTGATCTCTATTTCCATGGATACTCCTTTTTATAAAGATTAAAGATGCCTACATGTGTATAGAGGCGAAGATAATTTTCAAAATATTCACTCTATCATTGGTACATTGAACTTTCTGGGGTCGGATTCTTTACTTGCTACCGGACACAACCATCTCCAGCGCCTGTTCTGTAACAGCGGCCTGTTCTTTTCGATAGATATTTGGAAATCCCGTTGCCGGACTGGCTGCGGCGTTTCGACCCACATATTTCATTGGTTTTCCGATAATATTTTCAAGACGAGAGCGTATAAAATACCATGCGCCCATGTTTTTCGGTTCCTCCTGAACCCATATAAATTGTCGGACTTGTTTATATTTTCGTATGACAGCTTTCAATTGACTTTCCGGGAAAGGATAAAACTGCTCCATGCGAACGATGGCGATATCGGTCTTTTTCATTTCCCGGCGTTTTTGAAGTAATTCATAATATATTTTGCCGCTGCAAAAAAGAATGCGGCGTACGGATTTTAAGGGATCCGGATCTTCAAGGACTTCTTTGAAGGCACCCGCCGTCATTTCTTTTAAATCAGAGACCGCCAGCGGATGGCGCAGAAGGCTTTTTGGGGCCATGATAATTAACGGCTTTCGAAATTTGGCTTTCGCTTGACGTCGGAGAAGATGAAAATACTGGGCCGGCGTGGTTAGATTGCAAACCTGAATGTTCTCCTGGGCACACAACTGGAGAAAGCGCTCGAGACGGGCGCTGGAATGTTCAGGCCCCAGACCTTCCCAACCATGGGGGAGCAACAAAACCAAACCACTAAAACGCTGCCATTTGGTTTGCCCGCTGGCAATGTATAGATCGATGACCGCCTGGGCGTTATTGGCAAAATCCCCGAATTGTGCTTCCCAAATCACAAGTCCCCGGGGTTGTGCCATGGAGTAGCCGTATTCAAAACCTAAAACGCCGGCTTCGGAAAGCAGACTGTTATAGACGGAAAAGGGTGCCTGGGCCTTATCGAGCGCATTAAGCGGCGTATATTCATCGCCGGTTTTGGTATCGACGAGAATACTGTGGCGCTGGCTGAAAGTGCCGCGTGCGCTGTCCTGTCCGCTTAAACGGATCGGGTCACCGTCGATCAGCAGGGAGGCAAAGGCCAGAGCCTCTGCATTGGCCCAATCGATATTCTTTCCTTTTTCCACACTGTCCATACGATTTTTCAACAAGCGAACCAATTTTGTATTCGCCGAAAAATCAGACGGAAAAACATTCAGTCTTTGGGCCAGAGCGATGAGTTTTTTCTTTGAAACGCCGGTTTTCACCGGGTCATGGGTATAGCGTCCGTGAAAATCTTTCCAGTTTTCATAAAACCGGGTTTGAGGAAAAATGCAGGCACTGGAACGAACCGTCTCCAGAGCATCTTCCAATTCACGGTTTATTTTTTGTTCCAGAACATCGATATCCTCTTTTCGGACAATGCCCTGTTCTATCAATTTCTGGGCATAAACCGCGTTCAGAGAGGGACGGCTTCGAATCCGATCATACATCTGGGGCTGGGTAAAATAGGGTTCATCGCCCTCGTTGTGCCCATACTTGCGAAAGCAGATGACATCGATGACCACATCCTTGTTATAGGTCTCCCGATAATCAACGGCCAGCCGAACCACATGAACAACAGCTTCCGGATCTTCCCCGTGAACATGAAAGATAGGGATCATCAGCATCTTGGCCACGTCCGTCGCATATCGGGTGGAGCGAGCGTTTTCAGGAAGGGTGGTATAGCCAATCTGATTGTTGATCACCAGATGGATGGTGCCACCGGTTTTATACCCGGTGAGCTGTGACATGTTCAGGGTTTCGGTAACCACACCCTGACCGGCAAATGCTGCATCACCATGAATAAGAAGGGGCAAAACCAAATTCCTCGCATCATCTCTGAGAATGTCCTGGCGTGCCCTCGCAAATCCTTGAACCACCGGACTGACGGACTCTAAATGGCTGGGATTACTTAACCAAATAAAAGCGCAGTGGTACCCCCTTGTGGGTCACTACATCTGCCAGATATCCGTTATGGTATTTGACATCCCCGGCACCGAAGGTTTCTTCAGGATCGTGACAGCTTTCAAATTCGGTAAAAATTTCCTCAAAAGATTTGTTCAAAACATTGGTCTGAATATTCAACCTTCCCCGATGGGCCATGCCTAAATTTATTTCCCGGCAACCATGAGATGCGGCCCTGTCGGTGAAAACATCAAGCATTGGAATGACCACTTCAGCACCTTCGAGTGAAAATCGTGTCTGGCCCAGATATTTCTTGTGAAGAAACTGTTCGAAAAGGGCTGCACGATAAAGTTTTTCCATGATCCTGAGGTTGTCATCGGATTTTAGATCGGGCTTGTTCCGCACAGGTTCCATCCGCTTTTGAAGCCATTTGCGTTCCTCAGGGTCCTGTAAATGCATGAACTCCACGCCGATGGAACGGCAGTATGTCTCTTTGAGCGCATTGACGATATCTTTTAATGAAGCGCGATGATTTTCAATCAGGTCTTTTGCATAAAATTTCGCATCCAGATCTTTGAGGGTGAGATCAAATGCGGAAAGGTTCAACAATGGATGATCCGTAGGGCATGCGGTCAAAGGATCGAGACAGGCCAGCAAATGTCCGATTTCACGATACCGTCTGATGAGTTCATCCACGCGGGATTGTTTTAAAACCTGTTTTTCGTCATAAACGGCATCGGCCTCCCGATCCATGCCGTGACCCATTTCAAAGCCTTCAAAAAAGAAACGCCAATCACGGGAAACCGCATTGGGATCGGATTTCCATTGCTTATATTGAGAATCGATATAATCTTTGCTTAAGGTTTCAAAGAGGTTCATGGAGGTGTTCCTTAAACCATTTCACCATCAATTTAACGGTCTGCGAACGATGCATCTCGGCACTGAACATGTGATCAGCACCTGGTATTATAACCAACTTTGTATATTCAGGATTCAATGTTTTGCCCAGATACGCATCCTGCACCGGAATGATTTCGTCGGCATCACCGTGGATAACCATCAGTGGTATTTGTAATGATTTTACGGTTTCAGGGAGATCATACTGTTTTGCGTCTGCAAAAAATTCCGTTGAAAGTTGCAATGAACGGCCCCGACTGTTGAACGATACCCTCCCGGTGTCCTCGAGTTTCTTGAGCTGTTTTTTACTGAAAAAATGGGTGGCGTTCAGTCCCGATAATCGACCTGCCAGTGCGCACACCGCCTTCACGGTCCTGGTTTTGGCTGCTGTGAGAACGGCAATGACCGCCCCCATGCTATGCCCTGCAAGGCCGATCCAGCGGGCACCTTTTTCAGCGATAACGTCGGCGGCGGTCTGCATCTCGGTGATCTGTTTGGAATAGGTGGACTCAGTGAATTCGCCCTCGCTCTGCCCGTTACCTGAAAAGTCAAACCGCAGGGCCAAAACGTCTTTTTCAGCCAGTTCATTGCAGGCCTGACGGATAATACGGGTATTCCGGGAGCAGGTGAAACAATGACCAAAAACCACACCGCACCCGGCAGGCCTTTTGGGCAAATGGAGCGTACCGGCAATTTTTTCGCCTTGCTGATTATAAAAATGAATTGGCTGTTCCATGAATGATCATTTAAAAGAACCTTTAACCACAATGGATCTTTTTTGGCACAATCAGGATATTAATCACCCTGCTCCGCCATATGGTCATCGTAGAGACCTTCTAAAAAGAGTTTGTGTTTTGCCTCCTCCTGGCAAAGCACTTTGAGAAGCTCTATATTCTCAGGATTATCGGACTTTTTCTGAAGTTCATTATACAACTTTAAAGCCTGCTCTTCACGCTTCATGGCAAGGCGCAGGATGTCCACATAATTCATGCCGTCTTCATATTTAAGTTCGATCATGTAATCACTGCGTTTCATATCCGGAATCCATTTGAATTTGTATTCTTCTAAAAGCGCTTTGTTGCCTCCCAGATTTTTCAAAAGGCTTTCATGCTTTTTTTCTTCTTCTGCCATCTCGAGCAACGAATCTTTTACACCTGAAAAGGATGTCCGCTCGGCCAGGTCTGTATAAAAAGCTGAGGCTTCTCTTTCTTTTTCGATTGCGAATTCGATTAGTACCTCAAAAGATTCAAATGTCATAATACCCTCCTTTAATTTCTTTTTCATTTATTTATAGCATTGAATTGTCAAATGGATACTTTAAAACTTATCAACAAATAACAGCCAGCATGACCTTAGCTGTTAACAGATGATCATGCCAGTAATTTAATTTTTAATTCCTGTGGGACATAACGAAAAAAATCTTTCAAACGGAGCATCCACAGCTTTATTTTTGCAGGATATTTTGAAAGAATCAATCATTTATTTCAAATAAAGATCTAAACTATTCGCTGGGTGCATAATAGCATCGTTTTGGGGATGTCACCTTCCCCTGCTTTTTTAAAGTACTGATGACCTTCGAGACCGCCTTGCTCTCTTCACCGATCATTTCGGCCACGTCACCGGGTCTTACGGGTTTGCCCGCCTTTTTCATTGCATCCAGAACTTTTTTCTCCATTCTTTACCTCCTCAAGCGTCATTGCGTTGTTTAGTCGTCACACATTTAATGGCTAATTAGTGATATTTCTAAAATTCACTATTTGGTTTACAATCAATGAGGGTTCTATTTCAATATTTACGAATCGAGTTCTTTTTTAAGCCATGCCTTTATTTCGCCTTCAATAGAGTAAACACCTCTGGCATTGCCGTTAATTTCGACATACCGCTTTTTCAACACTTCCGGAATCTCAATCTCAGCCAATTCCTTGGCTTCCTCGGAATTTCTCTGTACGAGATAGATAATGGGAGTATCTTTCCAGGTGTTGACCACAAAGTAATGCGTTATATCATCCTTAGACCGGATAACATAATTGCCGCCGGCCCAGTTGTTACCCCATTCAAGATAGAGCCGGACCGCTTCTTCCGGTGTCATGTCCCAATCTATGGCATTGATAAGGTGTTGATCCTTTTTAATGTCGTCTAATTTCATCATCATATCCCTCCACTGCAAATGATAACGGTTTTCGTAATATAATCTATTCTAAATAGCAATTAATGTGCCACAAAAATTTCGCACCGATAAATAATGGATGCTTCATATGGTGTTATGGAAAATTATTGTTTACCACTTGAACATGCCAAGAAAATATTTTATTGTACGATGGTAAATTGAGATATAGAAATGATCATTGATATTCGTCGATCAAGAGCCACTTGCGCTTACCCATCAACGGCAAATCAAAATTTTGCGCTATCATGTTTTAAACATATGGATCGATTCCCAACAGCGACCCAATATTGAATTTTATTTCCACCGATCCATTTAAAAAAGTATTCCAGTTTTGTATTATGAGACACGTTTGTATCATAATAATTATGAAACACCGAGCTGGAGGAACAAGGCAAACATATGGGCTGGCATAAATTTTGACAAGTTTAGATGAATCGGATCCGGAACGCTTTCCATTATCCAGGGCACACTGAATGTTCGGAATGTAATTCTTATGTTCACTAAGTATGACGCAAAACCGATAAAAGCCCATTTTTCGGCAAAAGATGGAATTAAATTTCTGGTAACAGCCGGATTAATCGTGTGGTTTATGTTTGTCAGTACCGGCAAGTTGGACTACAATTGGCAGTGGTATCGTATCCCCAAGTATCTTTTTACATTTATCGACGGTTCATTTCTTGCAGGCCCCCTTCTATATGGTATTTTAGTCACACTGAAAATTACCGCCATGAGCCTGGTAATTTCAAGCATTTTCGGTCTGGTTACCGCACTTTTGCGGCTTTCAGATTCTTTTGCAGCCCGGACACTGTCCCGGGTCTACATGGAACTTGTCAGAAACACACCGCTTCTTGTGCAGATCTTTTTTATTTATTTCGTCATTTCGCCGGTGCTGGGATTCAGCAGATTTACCTCTGCTGTATTGGCATTGAGTCTTTTTGAAGGCGCATATGCATCGGAAATCTTTCGGGCAGGAATTCTTTCGATCCATAAGGGTCAGTGGGAAGCAGCATACAGCATCGGCCTTAATCGCTGGAATACGTATCGTCATGTCATTCTACCCCAAGCCATCCGTCATATGCTTCCTCCCCTTGCAAGTCAGGCCATATCGCTGATTAAGGATTCCGCCTTAGTCAGCACCATCGCGATTTATGATTTGACCATGCAGGGTCAACAGATTATCGCGGAAACATACATGGTTTTTGAGCTATGGTTTATCATAGCAGCCATATATTTATTGATGACGGCGACATTATCCATCGCCGTAAATATTATGGAAAAACGCCTTACCGTTGACGTGTAAAACCTTAATCACAAAATTTACCATTGTGCATCTAATAGAGAAAGGAGAAGTAAAATGAATTTTTTTTCATCCTTGCGAGCATGTGTGCTGGCAACTGTAATATTGATGATGATGATCGCATGCAGCAATAACTCAACCCCCGCCAGACAAGCCGAAGAAAAAGAAAGCGTCATCGAACAGGTTCAAAAGCGGGGTGCTCTCCGGGTGGGCATGTCGACCTTTGTGCCATGGGCCATGAAGGACAAGACCGGAAATCTTATCGGTTTTGAGATTGACGTCGCAAAACGCCTGGCCAAAGATACCGGTGTCAACGTTGAATTTATTCCAACCAAATGGTCCGGGATCATACCGGCGCTCATCACAGGAAAATTTGACGTCATCATCGGCGGCATGGGAATCATCCCGAGCCGAAATTTAAAGGTCAACTTCAGTATCCCTTACGATCACACTGGAATGTCGATAGTTGCCCATAAAACACTCGCCGCCGGATTCAGCCGACTCGAAGACTTCAACAGTTCCAGTGTCGTTATCGCCGCCAGACTTGGTTCAACTGCCGTGACCGCCGCCAAAAAATATATGCCAAAGGCGACACTGCGCCTGTTTGATGATGAATCCCAGGCATATCAGGAACTGGTGAACGGAAAGGTTCACGCTGTTGTCGGATCGGCCCCAACACCGGAATTTCAGGCCATTAAATATCCCATAAAACTGTTTCTCCCCCTTGATAAAACGTTTACCAGAGAACCCATTGGATTTGCAGTAAAAAAAGGGGATTTTGACACCCTTAATTACCTCAACAACTGGATCCGTTATGTTGAATCCGAAGGATGGCTCAAAGACCGAAAAAACTACTGGTTTCGGACCAAAGACTGGGAAAAAATGATTAAATAGGCGCTTTCATCCTTTTTCAACTAAAGCGTTGGAGCAAAGATCCTTTTGAATTCGCTGAAACATAAAATTACCCGTCTGGACATATTGATATTTATAGTCCTAACTTGTGTCTGCGTCTGGATTACCCATCGAATAAACGTTGAAGTTCATTACAAGTGGAACTGGAGCGTTATGCCCCAGTATCTTTTCAGGTTTGATGCAACAATGGACAAATGGGTTCCGGGACTGATCATACAGGGTGTGTTTATAACCCTGCGGCTAAGTATCTATTCCACCATCGTTGCCATGATTTTTGGAATCATCATGGGCCTCTTTCGTACCAGCCGAAGCCCTTTCAAGCGGCTCATCGGCTGGAGTTATGTTGAATTGATTCGAAATATACCTATTCTGGTCTGGATATTCATTTTCTATTATTTTATCAGCGATCAGTTTTTCCCAATCATCGGACTGGACCATCTGAAAAAATCTACATCCGGACGCTTTCAGGATATGGTGTCCTTTTTATTCATCTCTCCAACACATTTTCCGGCGTTTTTGTCCGGCATGCTTGCATTGGGTATTTACGAGGGGGCTTATATTACAGAAATCATCAGAGCCGGCATCCAGTCCATTGAAAACGGTCAGTGGGAAGCATCTGCAGCCGTGGGCTTTTCAAGGTATCAGCAGATTCGCCATATTATTTTCCCCCAGGCTGCCCAGAGGATACTCCCACCGCTGGCCGGACAGTTCATTTCAACGATCAAAGATTCTTCAATTGTCTCTGTTATTTCTATCCAGGAACTTACGTTTCAGGGCATGGAGCTTATGTCGGCGACGTTTTTAACTTTTGAGGTATGGATCACGGTGATGGTGCTCTATTTTTTGATTTGTCTTGCCTGTTCTCTGGTGGTGGAACGGCTTGAAGTTCACATGAAAAAAAGTGTGGCCTGATCAGGTTGCAGCACCGCCGATCTCTGATTTGACCCAACTCGACAGTTTTTAACGAAATAAATTGAAACAGTGGTAGCGCCTTGACGGTCATAAGGGCGCCATGCTAATGAGAAGCGGTTTTGGTTTTGACAGCGTCTTACTATCAATGCTTTTATTGCCTGTGAATTGCTCATAATTTGGAAATGAAGATGACACAGCCGGTTCATACATATACCGGTCTTACAAAAATAAAACTTTTCTGGGCGCTCTCCAGAACGCCTCACGGATTGCTGGACATGGCCACCCCTGCATTGGGTGCGCTGCTTTGGCTTGGCCGCTTCCCCTCTTTTGAAGTGATTTTAATCGGGCTGATTACCACCTTTGCGGGATATACGGCGGTGTATGCCCTTAACGATGTCATCGATTATCGTGTTGATAAAGAAAAGTTGAAACTCTGTGGGAATTTCCATATCGAATGTGATCTGGATGCCGCCACGGTGCGACATCCCATGGCCCAGGGATATCTGAGTTTAAAAGAAGGGTTGCTCTGGACGGTGGGCTGGTCAATTGTGGCGATATGGGGTGCTTACTACTTAAATCCGGTCTGCATTTTAATTTTTATCATCGGTTGTTCTCTGGAGACGGTGTACTGCCTTTTACTCAAAATCACCCATCTCAGAACCCTGGTCAGTGGCGGCGTTAAGACGGCCGGAGCCATTGCCGGGGTATTTGCCGTGGATCCGAACCCTTCACCGATATTTCTGTCCATACTGTTTCTGTGGTTGTTTTTGTGGGAAATCGGCGGCCAGAATGTTCCCAATGACTGGACCGATATCGAGGAAGATCGGCGCCTTAACGCCAAAACCATTCCGGTCCAACTGGGCGCACACTCGGCCAATGCAATTATTCTGGGATCTCTAACTGCCTCGCTAATTCTTTCTATTGTTGTGTTTTACAGCTCTCCGATTCCGTTTGAATTTCCCTTCCTGATTGCCGCCGTGGCAACAGGACTTTTCTTTTTTGTCCTGCCCGCCTGGCTTCTCTATCAAACAAAGAAACCACAGTATGCCATGGTGCTTTTCAACATGGCCAGCATCTATCCTTTAGCCTTACTTATGATCGTCGTTGTCAAATTGCTATAGCGATAAGCTTTGTCTATACAAAAAACATTCTTTTTTTTCCCCGACAGAACTCCGATTATAACGCTTGATCTTTGTTGAGTTTCTTTCTTTCTTTTAATTTCTTTTTGGCAATGATGTTCCGGATCATGGTCAACACTTCCCATTCCTCATAAGGTGCCAGAATACAGGCGTAAACCTCATGTTCCACGGCCTCTTTGATAAGATCACGATGATCTTGATCACAAAGCATAATGGCATTTACAGCCAGAACAAGCAACATTAATTCTTGAATAGATCCTCGCGCCATAGGAGGTTACAACCTCGTAGTCTACCATAACGATGGCGCTGCGCATCTTCTTAATTTTTTTTACAAGTTCTTCGAGATCAGCACTTATTAGAGGATGCAGGTTGTTTCTCTTGCATATATCTATAATATAACTTCGGATTTTCTCATTTGTGATCAGTACGAGGATAGGAATTTGTTTAGTGTAACCATTCACTGTCTTGAAGCTTTTAATATTTTTACTGAGCCTAATTCACAGGTGCGGTCGTTCACTCAATCTAAGGTCAGGATAAACCTGCTGAATACCTCAAGCCCAGAAGATGTTTATAAATAGTTACCTTGGCATTTGGAATAAGTCAGCGGGGAAGAAGTATCTCCCCGCTGACTCAGAGGTAATAGGAGAGGCGGGTCGCCCCTCCCGGCAGTTTCATATTGCATATAAGTACGGTTTTAGGGGGAGGAGCGCGGAATATATGCTGATTCACTCTTTTGGAGTTCATCGCCGAGACGGTGAACACACACTCCTTAACACACTCTTTAAGAAGGGGGTGTTAAAAATATTCTTCCGCAGCCCCTCCCCCTTTAATGGCCCTCAACGGTGACGGGCTAGTCGATATATTCAAGGACAAAGTCCAGTTTCATCATCTCCTCGGGCCAGAATTTTTCGCTCATTCTCTCTTTGCCGGGGTAGACGTCTTTGCCGTCAATCTTATCAATGAGCATCTCAACGAAGTGACACTCGGTGAGCTTGTATTTGGCGATGACATCAGACGGCAGCACCACGACAAGACCCGACTCCTTGGATGTTTCCCATTCAAAGGGTTCATTGGGGCCTGCGGATTCTTTTCCATCTTTTCCGTTATAGACCTTCAACAGTTTGCCGGAAACCTTCATTCCCGGTTTCATGTCAAATTCCTCGTACAGCTCGTCGGATATATGCCACCACAAGGCTCTGATATTTGCCGCCAAGTATCCTTTCACGAGCATGGGGTCGTATCCGCAGACACCCACACGACATTTTTCAGGCATGTTATACCTCCTTTTTGCTTTGCTTGGTCTCCACATCCTTCAACTGGTCGCGAAGATCTTCCACCTGTCTGTAGCAATTATCCATGAACTCTTCGGCTTCAGAATCGCTGAGGTGGTTCGTCTCATACAATCTTCTGACATAGGGATAAACGTAGTGTCTGGAGTTCTTCAGAAAATTCATGATACACATAATCGTTATCCACCTCAGGGGATGCCCAACCTAAAAAACTTTTTTTCCAGTTGAGCACCATCCCCTCGAGATTTTTGAGTTCCTTGATGACGTTTTCTTCCATGCTACTTCTTCCTTGCATCAAAGGCGTAGCACTTCTTGACCACGTTGAAATCCGCTACACACCAGTAGTCGGGCCAATAGATTTTCATGCACCAGCCAATGATATCCGCAGGCGGGAAGCTGGAGCCTTTGAGAACCGGCTTCAAATTCCTGCACTCCCAGCATATATGATCACTTTGTTTTTCCGGCACCAGGACAGTGGCCAGAAATTCTTCAGGTGTTAACTGTGCCATAGGACTCTCCTTTCTTTTTTACCACTCGCCTACTTCACCTTTTTTCAATTTCTCCTGATACTCCTCCCATACTTCAGGAGACAGTTTCTGAATATCCCATTCAAAGCCAAAGCTTCCGGCAATGCCGGCAGACGGCGGCTGCGGACGCCAGCCCCTGACCGGCCGGCCCCTGGCGCTGAACTTGACCATGTCGGCCGTTCCCAGGTAGATATCCCTGGGCAGACACTCATACGGTCGGGTCCTGCCTTCGATACCCGGCAGATAGTTCGTGTAACCGTCCAGAGGCTTGTCCGCATAGAGCGGGTTGGTGTCCGGTTTTTCGTCAACCTCCTCAGGGCCTATGTACATGAAGCCCTGAATCATGTGGATGTAATACACCGTTTTGCACTCAGCGCAGTTTACCTTGCCCTCCCAGTTCCAGAAACAGTAAGGGTCCAGATAATTCACGGTGTTACACTTTTTTCCATTAATTTCTTTCTTACACCAGATAATATCACACACGGCGCCCTCCTCCTTTTATATCCAGCTCTTATCGTACCATTCCTGGACGGTGCCAGTCGGATAACCGAGTAACTCATGGTAGATCTTAACATTATCGGCACCCACCGGCCGCCAGATCCAGTTCTGTCTCCTGGGCGACTTGGCCATCAGTCCCGAGGAGTACCCGCTCTGGGTGACTACGTCACCGAAAATGGGATCGTCGAGCCACCGGAGCGTACCCCTCTCCCTGTAGTGCTCGCATTCGTAGACCTCCCGGTCGTTCATCACCGGTTCGGCCAGCAGACCGGCATCCTGCAAGATTTTTACCACTTCCGACCGTGATTTGTCCTCGGCCCATTTTTCCAGGGCAGCGTAAATCTCCACCTGAGATTCACCCTCGGCCCTGTCGTTATGGGCCTTATATTTGCCGTAAAGATCTTTCATTCCGGTGATGGCGCACAGTTCTTTAAAATCCTCATCCTGGAAGGCAGAGACCATGACATAGCGGGCATCATGCTTGTCCTGCGGATTGGAAACATCCGGAAAGTCGGACTTGCCGCACAAAATGATGCCGTGTGCACAGAGCTGGGTATCCCAGTTCCCCCAGCGCTGGCGTACAACGCCGAACCGGCCGTACATCGGCGTGGCATAGCCCAGACATCGGGTCGCCGCCTGCACCTGGGAAAACTCGATCATGGTGCCCAGCCCGGTGGTTTCGCGCCAGTGGATGGCCGCCAGGATCCCGAAGGTGATCTGGGTACCGGAATACCAGTCAATGCACCAGTTGGAATGTTTGGCGCAGTGGCCGCCCATAAAGTCATGCATACCGGTGATGGAAGCAAGCCCGGCGTGGGCCTGTCCCAGAATATCGTAGGATCCGCCGAAGACCTTGGGCCCGTAGCCGAAACCGCCGCCCCATACGTAAATGAACCTGGGGTTCAGCTCCTGAAGGTACAGGTAGCTCTGTTTCCACTTGTCAAAGGTTCCGGGACGATAGCACTCGGTCAGTCCGTCGGACATCTTTACCAGCCGGTAAAAGGCCTCGTTCATATCGTCCAGGTGATAATCCATGGTAATGTGGAACTCGCTGGGGTTGGCGCCCAGATAGCCCAGGCCGGTACCGGTCATGGGTCGGGTGTCATGCAGAGGATAGAGATAGGTCTCGTTGAACGGAGCACAGTGCCGCATGGGGTCACCCATCCTCGGCATTTCTACCTTGATGACCTCAGCCCCCAGCTCAGCCAGGTTGGAGACGGAATGGGGCGTGAAGATATACATGGTGGTGCTCATCCACCGGATGCCCTTCAGAGGCTCGGGCTTTTCATGCTCGTTGCCCGGATCAAAGGCCGCCCGACAGTACTCTTCATAGGGCATCTTCATTTCTTCGAGCTCTTCCTTGCTCTTGGGGCCTGGCAGATCCTCTATTCTTGTTTCTCTCATATCTTTTGCCATTATATCACCCCCTTGCTCTTGAGTTCATTGACTTGCGTTTGGCCCAGACCGAGCCACTTCAGGTACTTCAGATTTGTTATCCTTTCCTAGAGGCCTTCCGATCCACTTGACCCGGTGCGGCGTCCTGTATCTGGAAAGCGTTCGGGGACGTCGCATAGAGCACGGTCCCGTACTGATCGCTGTCAATGGTGTACACCCAGGGGCGGTACACGAAGTGGGGGAACTCAGAGACCTCGTCGATGAACAGAACCGGGCCGGCCGCAATCTCATACTCCAGCAGCTTTGTTTCAGCCTCGACCCGGTTCATGTCCCGCAGCCACCGGGTGGTCACGGTGTAGGTCTTGATCAGGGCCTGGAGCGCGTTCCTGGCGCCCATCTCTTTGAGGAACGGATCTTCGTGGATCAACCGGCCGAACTGAACATCGTCCCGCTCAATGCACTGCCGATGCGATACCAGAGCCGGTCGGTCTGACCGCCGATCATCATGTAGCCGTCCTTGCAGGGGTTCCACTCGTACTGGTTCAGGTTGGGATCCCAGCCGCCGGTCCTGGCCTTGATACTCTTGTTGAAGCCGTACCAGCCGATATCAAAATCCAGAATGTCCATCTGCGTTTCAGCGCCGGTGACCTCGATGAACTGGCCCTCGCCGCTGAACTTATTTCTCCAGTAAATGGCCGCCAGAATGCTGCATGCGCCCTGTTCGCCGGCAACATAGTCGGCAAACCAGACACCGGACCGGGTGGGATCGCCGCCCTTGCCTCTGGGAAGCTGGTCCTGGGGGAAACCGGTGTTGTGGACAAAGGAATTGGCGCAGCCACCGAAAGGCTCGAGGGTCCACTGGCCGAACTTGGAGAGTGTGTCCTTGTAGGGTCCCCATGATCCGCGCACACCGATCCAGCAGTAAACCAGTTTGGGATTGATCTCGGCAAGTTGCCGGTAGCCCAGACCCAGCTCGTCCATATAGCCCGGCGGATACTCCTCGATCAGTACGTCGGCATGAGCCGCCAGCTTTTTGTACATCTCCTTGCCTTCGTCGGTCTCGATATTCAGGGTAATGGAGTACTTGTTTCTCATCTCGTGGATGAAATCCATGCCGCACTTTTCGCCGGTTTCACTGTCCTCGAGCATCAACTCTTCTCTGCCAAAGGGCGTGAGTTTTCTCAAAGGGTCTCCTTCGGGCGGTTCGATGTTAATGACCTCGGCCCCGGCTTCGGCCAACAACGAGGAGCAAAACTTGTTGCCCATCCTGTACAACCCCATACAAAGCACCTTCATACCCTGAAGGGCCTCGGGTTTGCCGAAGCTGTACTCAAACCTGAGGTTGTCCTCGCACCAAGCGCCGAACTTGGCCGCATTCCGCTTGGCGTACACCTTGGCCACTTCTTCCGGCGGCGGCGGCGGCGTCACAGGCCAGGGCCTTACCTCAGGGCTCATCAGAGGAAGGGTGTCCTCCCTGCTGTTTATTTCAACATCTCTTATTTCTGCCATATTTTAACCTCCCATCAATTGGTTTTGCTTTGGACTAGATCCAAACTCCTCCTTAACATTGCAACGAGCGCAACTATCTACCTTTGCAGTATTAACCTACTTTTAAGAGAAGCGTTCGCTGGGAGGAGACGTCTCTTTTGGTTGTTCTCACCTCCTTTCTGGTAGTGTAAGCGGTTGTTGTTCGAATAGAGTCAACCAAACCGTTATGACTCTGTGGCCCTCCAGCCGCTCTCCTTTTAGAGAAAAAATAATTTGGGCAGTTTAACTCCTTCTCCGATTTCAGCTTGTTGAAAACAGCCGGGTAAACGGATAATCGAAAGCCCACAAACGGTCGCGACCAATACCAACACCGCTTCATGTAATGCCACTTGGAAAAGCGTCACTCCTTTATTTCAATGGTGTACCAACTTTGGAAACTTGTTAGACGATCGCCTTACGAAACGAATGACTCATATCTATTTTTAAGTGTTTTGGGTTAAAAAGCGTGGTCGATTATGTGTTCATCGAACAAAAATAAAGGGCAGAAAGCCAAAACGCTCTCGACACTTTAGTGAAGTCTATTTCAAGAACCCTGCCAGGAATGAAAAAGCCGATGAGAATTTAAAGTTCTTTGTAAGAT
>CAVVZC010000002.1:0-292433 GCA_963752565.1 uncultured delta proteobacterium
TTACCTACAGATTGCAAAACAGAGAGCATCTGAACTACCTTTTGGGTTCGCCAAAACCTGAAAGGAGGTGCCCAGATGCTCCCAGGAGAACAATCACTCCCGAGATCGATATTGACAGCCCATCCTATGGTTGTCAATCAGCTCTTTGATTATTTGAAGAAAGACTGTGACAGACTGCTATTTGATCGTTTTTATACGTGTTTAAAGCAACTACAGGTTCATTGGTTTTACCAGAAACGTCACTTGATTTTATGCCCTAACTGCCGCGGGCGTCAACTGATCCGAAAGGGTTGGCGAAACCGGATCCTCAATACTACGCGCGGCCGTATAAAAGTGGTAGTCCAACAGGTTCGTTGCAAGTGTTGCGGCCGGACCTTTCGCCCATTCAATGAACGTATCGGGCTGGCAAGAACGCAACGTTTTTCTGATGAACTTATCGATAAAGCCCTGCGCCTGGCCGTGCAAATGCCGTATGCGCGTTCAGCGAGTGTGATAAAACTTTTGACCGAAGGTACAATTTCAGCCGAGGGACTTCGACAACAAGTGGCCCATAAAGCGGCTCTGTTACGCTGGCGTTATCCGACGGCCAAGGACACGGTTCTGGTCGACAGCACCAAAGTCAAATCAGGCACCAAGCAACGTGGCCGTAGTGTGTATATGGCCATTAAAGCCAAGCTTGGGGCTCAAGTTGCCGGTCGTCCCAGCATAGCCAAGCGCGTGCTTCATCTCCATGTGGGCGACTCACAGCCTCTGAAAACCTGGCTTTCACGAGCATCGGCAAAACGACTGGTGCACGACGGCGGGGAACAACTTGCCGACCACGTGGTTTTTAGCCAGCGTTGCCAATGGCATCTGGTCTATCAGCTCAAACACTATCTGTGGCAAGACGGGGTGGCGTTTGAAAACCGAGCTGAGTACCAAAAACAGCTAAAGCAAATTCTACACGATCCAAGTCAAGGGCAGAACCGTATGAAACGTTTCATCAAACAATTAGATCGAAAGAACCTGAAGACATCGGCTGGCCATCTTCGGGCAGCTGAACCTGAAGCATTTATGAATATCAAAGAACCCGGATTTACGTTTTGCACCACCTCACCAATAGAACGTGAGATGCGCGAGTTGAACCGACGAGCTGATGTCGGTGCTCGCTGGTCGGACCAGGGAATCGAAAACGTTCTCAAGGTCCTATTCGATTATCGTCTTAATCCTACTGGTGAACCATAATAGGTTGTTGAATTACAGGTAACGTAATTTTGTTGCTATCAATTGGTTAATTATTTCTTTTGTTTTGCTATCTTGTTAAGATAAGTGATGAAGTTGTTGACTTTCTTCCAAACCACATCAGCTAATCCTTTTGCTTCGTTTAGATCATTTTGTTCAATATACTCTTGGTCTAAAGCAACGTATGCATGACTTATAGTCTCAGCTATGGATGCTCGTGAGTAATCTAAAAACCTCATAAAATCTTTCGTGCTGTTTCTGTGGAAACCCTCTGCAATGTTGGCCATTGACGAAACTGAACTTCGCCTAATCTGATTAACCAGATCAAAATCTTTTCTAAACTTCTCTTTCTTAGAAAGTTCATAAATTAACTTTACGAATTTTCTTGCTTCTTGCCAGCATTCTAAATCTTCAAACCTTTTAATTGTCGCCAAAGATACCTACCTTGTTCGATGGGTTGTATTAGTTCAACCAGTTTGATCTATTTTCAATTAAACAAATAAAACCAACAAAACAAAATTGTTAAACCAATTGAACGAGCATTTATGATCATAGTCGTGTGTATATCCACTCCGGTATGTAATGCTTTCGTTTGTTGAGAATCACACCTAAAACATTTGCGCCGGCTTTTTCCATTTCCTGTTTCGCCCGGATCGCCACCTGCTGACGGGTCTTATCGGATTCGAGCACCAGGATCACGCCATCAACTTTGGTAGCAATCACTATTGACTCGGCATAGCTATTCACCGGCGGGACATCTAAGATGACATAGTCAAACTTTTCACGCATAATTTTGAGCGTTTTTTCAAAACGAATGGATTCAAAAAGATTTATGGGTTCGGAATTCTCCTCCCCACAAGGGATCAAATAAAGTCCTCCATCTCCCACTTTCTTAATAAAAGAGGTTTTGTCTTCATCTCGAGTCAATATATTGGACAACCCCTGCCAGTATTTGATGTTGAAAATTTCATGAAGCTTCGGGCGTCTCAGGTTTGCATCCATAAGGAGCACATTGAGCCCGCAATCCTGGGCCAGGGTCTTGGCAAAACTAACCGCCGTGAAAGAAGATCCGTCCCCATGAGCCGTGCTGGTGAACATAATGGTCTTAATCGATTCTTCAGAAAAGTGGGTGATTAATTTGGTCTTGATTTCCCGGTAACGATTGTATGGCGATTGCGTCGGGATCGGATTGGCCCCTCTGGCTGCCATGGCCTTTCGAAGATCAAGAGTTGTTTTCTCTAAATTCTCCGGGGTCTCTTTTTCAGCCCGTTCAGGGGCTTCGTGTGTTTTTCCCATGTTGTTTCCCTATGAAACCTTTGAAAAAAGCTCCTTTGCTCCGTGTCAGAACTTCAGATCTTAATCCTCGAAATACCTCTTGTATATCTGCGGTTAAAATCTTCGTCTTCCTCGACCTTGAACAAATTCCATTTGGTTTAGCCTTTATATTGTTTAATCGACGACTTAGTTACACGACGCATTGCTTCAGAGCACGTTTCGTCTACATTAGGTATTAAACCCGTGAGCCTTATGCCTATAACTTGCGCCTCCATGCCTCTCGCCTTCAGCCTCGAACCTCTCAGTCTATCTCCACTTTCCTCTTTCTTTCCGCCTCTGCCTTCTGTCTTCTTGCGTCCTTCGTCCTGCCTCTATCCTCTACCTTCCAATCCCTACCCCTGATCCCTGATCCCTGACATCTGTCCCCTGTTTACCGGCAAATTGATGGTCTGACCCGCATTGATTTGAGCGGGACCAGTGATGTTGGGATTTGCACGAAGCACCTTATTCAGGATCTCATCGTTGTATGTGCCGTAATTTTGGATGATGATTCGGAAAAGGTTTTGCCCTTTTTTAACCACCACCTGGCTCATTTTTTTATCTTCTGTAACGGGAACGGTGATATCGGGTCTCTTATTGTCCTTTGTACGGTTATCTCTACTTTGCTTTGTGATGACCGGCAAATTGATGATCTGACCGTCATGGAGTTGAGTGGGGCTAATAATGTCAGGATTCGCACGAAGCACCTTGTTCAGAATCTCATCGTTGTATGTGCCGTATGTTTTGATGATGATTCGGTAAAGGTTTTGCCCATTCTTATACACCACCTGGTTCATTTTCTCATCTTTTGTAACGGGAACGGTGATATCGGGACTCTTATTGTCCTTTGCACCGGGTTTGGGTTCGACATTTTCCTTGGACAAATTCGGGGTGTCTGTCCGGGGGTCGACAACCGGTTGCCTGGACACATCAGAGAATGTCACTGCCGCGAGTTGCTTTTTATGATTGGAAGAAACGGTACCGGTTATATCGGAGCCCTTATTGTCCTCTGCACTGATTTTGGGCTCGACATTTCCCTTGGGTAAATCCGGGGTGTCTGTCCGGGGGTCGACAACCGGTTGCTTGGACACATCAGATAATGTCACTGCCGCGAGTTGCTTTTCATGATTGGATGGAACGGATTTCGATTCATGTCCTTTTATTTCACTGTTCGAATTAGCAGACCTTACGGCCAGAAATTCTGTACTCTCCAGATAATGAAATCCTGTGTATATCAGACCGCCAATAAGGACCACCATCATCGCCACTGTAACCTGAGGTCGGATCAATTCGGTCCAAACCCCGGGGGCGCCCCTTTCTGCGGGAGGAGATTTCAATGGCGCTTGGGTATCTGGTATCTCCAGTTTGGGAATAGAAGCCAGTACCGGCAGTTGGAGCACCTTTTCCACATGCTCAGGTTTTCCCAGGCTGTCATCCAGGTACTCGGTGAAAAAGGCCAATCCCAGCCCCCCGAATCCACCCAGAAAGATGGCCAGCACAATGTTCAGCAACACTTTGGGGGAAACCGGCTTGAGTGGTATAAAGGCAGATTGCATGAGACTGACATTGGCCATTTTTTTATTGTCCATGGCATCGGAAATACGCGACTCTTCGAATTTGGCCAGGTAGAGCCGGTAATTTTGGCGGTTCACATCCACCGATTGTTCAAGCTGGTTAAGCTTTACATCCATCTGGTTGAGTTGTTCCAGTTTGCCCTGGTAGTTTGTACAGCTGGGTATTTTGGATCTCTCTTTTCGCTGCCAGAGCTTTGCCATCGGCCTGGTTTCGAAAAAATTCCTCTTGGAGTCGCTGATAGGTTGTGTTCAATCCGACGCGGCTCTTCCCATATTGTTTTTTCTCATTTTGGGCCAGCTTCTCTTGAACCATCTGGATTTCTTCTTTGACATTTTTAACCAGGCGGCTTTGCGGCGTGTATTTTACAAGGAGTTTTTTTTCTTTGAGCTGTAATTCCACCAGCCTTGCCTCCAGATTGCTGATCAAAAAAGGATTGTGGTCCACCTCTTTCCCTTGGGGTACGTTTTCAGGGGTTTTATCGAGTTGTTGGCGAATCTGAAGTATCCGGTTCTTGGTTTCTGCTTCCTGGCTTAACGTTCGGTTAAATTCAGCATTAAGATCTGCGATATGTTTTAAAAGAAGTTTTTGCTGCTCATCCAAAGCGGTCACACGGTTCTCTTTTTTAAACGTTTCAAGCGCTGCTTCCGACTGTTCCAGATTGGTTTTTAAAACTTGAGATTGATCTTCGAAAAAATTGTAGGATTGGGGGTTTTTGTGAACCAAAAGATGCTCGTCCAAATAGGCGTTGGCCAGCGTGTTGACAATCTTGGCGGCCATTTTCGGATCTTTATGCTTAAAGCTGACCGCAATCACATCCGATTTTTTAATTCCTTCCACAGATAAGGATTTCTGAAATTTCAATACGGCATCTTCATGTTTTGTATTTTTATAAATGTTCTCGGGACCGAGGGATTGTTATGACTTTCTCAGCAAGGGAGCGGCTCTTTAACAGCTCGATTTCAGAGTTGAGCTGATTGTCACGGTTAAAATTGATAATCTGGCTCTTGGTGCTGTTCGGTGGAATATAAAGGTTCTCCCTGCCCATTTTCACAAGGATCTGTGCTTTGGCCTCATAGACGGGTTTAATCACAAACGTGCCGATAACGACCGTGCAGACCGTGACAGCGAAAAAGAGCAGAATCTGATTTTTCCGTTTAAAGATGATGTGGAGAAAATCCCTGAGCGACGATTGTCTGAACTCTATTGTTTCCATTTCTGAGTTCTCCCAATATCTGGTGCCTGAACGAAACGTCATGTTCAGGCTAAATCCGAATATCTAAATCCGATATTTATATCTGCCAAAAAGACACCATGGCACAAAGGCACAAAGAATACATTTATTTTCTTTCTTCGTGTCTTGGTGCCTTAGTGGCAATGGAAAAGTTTTTACCTCAAAAAGCACAAATTTTGTAAATAATGAACTAAGATGATAACATTCCTTTTGTGTGTTTTATTTATGAATAATTCCAATTGTTCCAATTGAATTCTGATGAGTTCTCCAAAATACAAACCGCGGCGGGATATCCGGACAAGGTAACAAAACCTATTCAGTATTCGAATAACTATCGCCTCTTGATTGTGCCGACGAAGTCTGAAATTTAAACCATCTTTGATACCATTCTTTTAGTCATATAACAAGTTTATTTCTTCGTTCCTTGTAAGATCTATGACTTAAAATATAAGTGTGATATGAGAATTTACAACGATCAATTCCTGAACGCATATCTTCCCCATTTTGGACAGATATCTCACCTCTTTAATCTTTTTTGAAAACATAATTATTTTATTGGTCATAAATACGAAGCTTGTGCCCTTCTTTATGCATGCAAATCTCATGCAAAATCTATAAGTTATAATCGATAAGCAAGAACATTAAGCGTTATCAAGCAGTTGAACCTGTCACAGAGCAAGGTCAGCGATACTAATGAATTGATAAATATCTTGAATTGTGGAATAATTACTATTAATTCTATGAAAATATTTACATATTTTTTAGGCAATACAAAAGGATGAAGAACAGGTCTCGAATTGAAGATTTCAAATCGAAATTTAAAATCAGGAGGCTCTCTGTGTTACCTGTAAAAGGCAGGAATCTTCACATTCAGCGGAAAGGTTGGTTCAATCATTCTGACTTTGGCGATTTTTTATTGTCCATGACATCGGGAATTCAAAACTCTTCGAATCTAATCAGATAGCAACGGTAGTTTTAGCGATTCACATCAACTGTCTGCCGAAGCTATTTTGGTTCCACCTCGATTCGGTTATGACACGCCAGTTTGCCCTATTTACGTTACTCTGCTGATTAAAGGTTATGATGATAGCGGCCCTGTTGTGTAATTTTTTAGGAACAACTCCAATAGGTCCGATTGACTTTTACTGAGTTTGCCAAAATGCAAACCACACCGGCGCATCATAATACTACTATTTTTAATGGATTTTGAGTCTTGATTGTCGTACACGATCTTGCAAAGCACTTTGGGAAGGTGGAAACTGTTCCCTGAAAGAAAAATATCGACCTGAGAAAAATCTCTACCTAAACCGGCTTTAATGCTCTCACATAAATACGTTAAGGCCAGTCCTTTAATAGTGACATCATTGACTTTCCCTACGGTTTCAAATTCACTTCCTAATGCAGCAAACGCATTGTCCTGTACGGAAAACCGTGGATATTTTCTCTGTTCGATATCCATTTTTTCCTACTCTTATTTTTATGGAAAGGTTCATAATTTTAAAAGGTTTTTAGTTATTAAAGCAATTTGTGTGCCGGTTTGGGGGACTTCAAACATAAGCGCCAAAACACACGTGATATTAATAAAATAGAACTAACAAGAATAACGAGGGGAGACTTTTGGGATTCGAAATGCAGTTTAGTGGAATTCAGGTAGGGATTTCTTCCAACTTCTTGGTATATTTAAATTAATATCGATCAACCGAATCCGGTTATAAAATGACATTCTTGTGGTAATGTATGATTTTATCGACACTTTGAATAGTTCACAGAAAATGAGGAATAGCACATCAACCCCGTTTAGCATCATAATGAATGGTTATCATATGAAGGAAATTGCCTTCAGATGATAATCATTCATTTACAGAAGTTTAGGGCTTTATTTCTGTCGATTGATTTTGTCTGTTGTATGTAATTTCCTTCATCTATTCCCCCTGCTTTTTAAATAATTAGATTATAGCGGTTGTCAAAATAACGTTCCATTTCAGCAGTAAACCAGATGCACCTAAGTCTTATGCCCACAGCCTAGAAGTTGGCCGGTTTGCCTGTACGCCGGTTTGCCGGTAAGACCTAAAAACCTGACGAACGGGCTAACGGGCCAACGGGTCAACCTGACCCAAATCATGTATAGAAACTGAAAAAAGGAAAGGCTTTTCAATCGGAACATATTTATGCAAACCGCTATAAATATGCCTAAAACAAGCCGGAACAAAGATTTTTGAAGTTTTGGATGGGACCCTCACTTTTCAATCATTCAATTGAAGTCGCGAATTCTTCCATTTTCGGCACCTAATCTATAAAATAAGTTGTTGATTCATTTCATCTACTTTTTTCAGACTCCCCGATCTACCTTCACATGGCGCATACATTATCTATCTTTTAATATAATTTATTATAATGAACTATAAAGATCATCAAAATATGAAATAAATTCCACAGGAAGGTGGCATAAAATTACATAAAACTATGAAATAAAATTCCACAACCAATTGTTTATATTTGTTTTTATTGACACGTGTTTTTTTTTATGATTCCTTTGAATTGCTTATAGATCTAAATCCATACCTATAACAAACCAAACCCTTAGAAATCGAATTTTGGAAAGCCACGGGTTTTAACACCCTTGTTGATGTTTATCTAAACATATCCTCAGTTGACATGATAGGATGGGTGCCGAGTGAGATATCGTTAAGATCATACCCGGGTTAAGGCTAGCTTTTATGATTAAATTTGGCGAGATGAGAAACGTGAAAAAACTTTTAGGATTAGTTTTTGGGATGCTTTGCTTTCTGGCCGGGGATTGCTATGGAATACCCCTAAAACCCTTCGTATTTCCTAGTTTGTGGCATCAACAGGAATATAATAATGCCGATTGGAAACCCATAGAATATGGCGTCTATACCGATACTGTTAATCAGTCTGCAGACTTCTATATAGAATTTAACAAGGCTCCCACTTTCAGCGGCCAAAAGCACGGGTTCTGGTTTGACATTGATGATGTCTTTAGCATCCATGACATTGGAGGCACTGCTGACCGAGAGGCAGTTATTATGGCATGGACCTGGTCAGATCTATCACATGAAGGCATTTATTCCATGACTTACGACGGCTTAAATTATGGACCTGAAATGGGGCCAATACCCTATACGCTGAGCGATAAAACTATTAGGTTCTCCATGCCTTTTGCGTGGCTTAATGTGAACGACGGGGAGTTTGGATACGCGTTAGAATCAAGAGATGTCGGAGGAAGCAATACCATAGTCCACGGTTACACTAACAACACATATAATGCGGCCGTTCCTGAACCCGCCACCATGTTTCTATTAGGGGTCGGACTTGTAGGAATTGCAACATTTGGGCGCAAAAGGTTTAAAAAATAAATGGGCATAAGTCAAATATTGCCCGATAATGGCGGTAGGCGTTTTGGTAGTGATAGACGTCAATTCTCATATTATGCACATATTCCTGAACGAAGATCTGGCAAGGAACGGAGAAGCGGATTTGATAGAAGGCTAAAACCAAGAACATCAAAACAATAAGTGCGCTATTTATAAAAGCAGGGTCAACAATTGCCCTGCTTTTATATTTTTAAATAAATATTATTTCGATATTCGGATACCGATACCTCAATGGTAGGAACGACGTCTGCAGTTTTCGGTACCTAAGTTATAAAATAAGTTGTTGATTCATCTCATCTACCTTTTTAAGACTTTCCCGTTTTACCTTCAGTTGTCACATACATTATCTGTTTTTTATATAATTTAGTATAAAAACGCATAAAACCTATTAAAATATGAAATAAATACCCCGAAACAAGTGGTATAAAATTACATATAGATGAGAAAATAAATGCCATAACCATCTGATATAAATTGTTTTACTTGACATTCTCATTCTTTTTTGCATATCTAAAGCTACCAAGATATATTCTTGCACGAGTGTCGTTTTTCAGGATTAAAAGGTTCGTTATAAGAGAGGCTCATGTTGCAAGTAAGATGAGTTTTTTAGCCATGATGATAGGGAGGTGAATTATATGGCTGACAAAAAGAAAAAGACTTTTTTAAAACCAAAGCTTATTAAATTCGACAAGCCGTTGGATGAAGTTACACTGTGTGGAAGCGGTACCGGCAACTGTAATAGCGTTTGTGGTTCGTTTGATTGGAAATCGTTGTTTAATTAACATAGAAATATGTTAAAAGATGCATCTAAAGGCACTATTTTAACACTCCGTGGAATTCGGCGCTCGTGCAAAATAATCCTTATAAATAACACAGATTCAAGCCTTTTGGCCATTTTGCCTTCTCATCGGCGATTAAAATATAAAATATAGCTATCCGCCACAGTTATCTCCCTACTCATTGATCATAGGATCTTCATTGTCATAATACATGTAAAGCTCAAGGGAAGCAGCCTATACGGGCTTTGGGTGGGATAAAATCTTTAGGTCATAACTCCAGATCGTCACAGCGCTTATTATCCTGTTTTCTGATATAAAGTAAAGCATTAAAAAAGGCTTGCAAGTTATTGATATTCCTGCAAGCCTTTGATTTTACTTGGAGGCGGCAACCAGATTCGAACTGGTGAATAGCGGTTTTGCAGACCGCTGCCTTACCACTTGGCTATGCCGCCAAAAAAAATGGAGCGGGAAACGGGATTTGAACCCGCGACTTCGACCTTGGCAAGGTCGCACTCTACCACTGAGTTATTCCCGCTCAATAGTTCATTTTTCATAAATAGATTTTACGATTTTGTCAATAGAAAAGTTTACACCACGAGAAAGCGTCTGTACCGGATAAAATAAGCTGCACCCGACCAAACCGTTAACGTCAACGCAATCCACAAAAATATGGTCCCTGTTGCATGAAAATCAATGGTAAGATAGGAAAAATGTATCATCAGGGGAATGATGGCCGCAATCTGAAATCCGGTTTTATATTTCCCAAGGCTGGACGCAGATAGATCTTTACCCTTTTCCGCGATAATATTCCTCAAACCGGTCACGGCAATTTCCCTTCCAATAATAATGCAAACGATCCAGGCAGGAATCCACCCTAAAGCCGTCAGCATAATAAAAGAAGTTGAAACCAGAACTTTATCGGCAATGGGATCCATAACTTTTCCGAAATTAGACACCAGCCCTCTTTGTCTTGCAAAAAAGCCGTCCAAAAAATCGGTTATAGCGGCTGCGCTGAAAACCAATGCTGCAATAAATGTATTGGTCCTGGACGGAAATAAAAAAAGAATCACAATAATTGGGGACGCAGCAACCCGGAACAACGTCAAACCATTGGGATTGCTCAATATGTTTATAATTTTTCTCTTTGGAAACATTTTTTTGGTTAAATTCCTAATAATTTAACGTCTCGGAATTTCTGCAAACGGTTATTCCATTGTTTGATCATTCTCTTGCTATATAGCAAGATGTTCGAAGCGAATTACCTTGTTTTCTATTTTTTCGCCTTGTTCCAGTCATCCAAGAATGCCTTGAGACCTTTATCGGTCAAGGGATGGGCCGCCAATTTGCTGAGAACGTTAAATGGAATCGTGGCAATGTCGGCACCCATCAAGGCAGATTCCAGAACATGAAGGGGATTGCGAATGCTAGCAACGATGATTTCAGTGTCAAAGGCATAGTTACTGTAAATTTCAACGATCTGTTCAACCAGCAGAAGACCTTCCTGGGAGATGTCATCTAAACGGCCAATGAAAGGGCTAACATAAGTCGCCCCGGCTTTTGCAGCCATCAGCGCCTGAAGCGGTGAAAAGACCAGTGTTACATTAGTCTTGATCCCATCTTCTGAAAGTTTTCGTGTTGCTTTTAAACCATCCACCAACATGGGAATTTTTACAACAATATTATTGTGAATTTTTGCTAGCTTGCGGGCCTCTTTAAGCATGCCTTCGGTGTCGGTGCTAACCACCTCGGCACTGATGGGGCCGTCCACTATTTCACAAATCTCTTTTATGATCTCCTCGAAATCTCGACCCTCTTTTGCAATCAGACTGGGGTTGGTGGTCACGCCGTCAACCATCCCCATGTCGCTTGCTTCCTTAATTTCATCGATGTTTGCAGTGTCTATAAAAAATTTCATCCAGCATCCTCCTTTTAAAAAGTGTCTATAGCGGTTGTCAAAATAACGTTCCGTTTCAGCAGTAAACCAGATGCACCTAAGTCTTATGCCCACAGCCTATAAGTTGGCCGGTTTGCCTGTACGCCGGTTTGCCGGTAAGACCTAAAAACCTGACGAACGGGCTAACGGGCCAACGGGTCAACCTGACCCAAATCATTTATAGAAACTGAAAAAAGGAAAGGCTTTTCAATCGGAACATATTTATGCAAACCGCTATAAAATGAGCTAAAGTGAGCTAAAGTTTAAAGGATTTTAAACAATTATATTTTAATGACAGCGCGATAGCGCAATCACAACTTCCCCGATGAATACGGGATAAATAGGCACTTTAGATCACTTCAAACTTTAGGCACTTCTTATTAACCTTTTGTCTGTTTTTCTAAAAACTTATCTTTGCATTCTTTGCTGCAAAAATATACATCCCTTCCTTTAATATCTAAATGAACGCCATCTCTTTTAGCGAAATACATTTCACAATAAGGATCTTTGACCATAACATCATCTATCATACCTGTTTTTTTTTCAAACGCCGCTTTTTGCGACGATTTCTCTTTAAGCATCCAGGATTTCAGAAACCTGTAACCCAGGTACAAAAGACCCATTAAGACTAATAATCTCATTTATACTCGATAATCCTTTGCTCATTTTCATCCAGAACAGCCAATAGATTTCGCATGTCTTTTTTAAAAACAGGATGAACAATTGCTGGATCTATATCACAGATCGGTTTTAACACAAAACGCCTTTTGTGCATTCTGGGATGAGGAATAATCAGACCCGATGAATTTGTCACAATATCATCAAACAAAAGTATATCCAGATCGAGAATCCTCGGCCCGAATCTCACAGGATCGTCAATGCGTCCGGCATCATGTTCGATGGATTTAAGTTTTTTTAACAAACGGAAAGGGCCAAGGGTCGTTTCGATCTTGACAACGACATTTACAAACCAATCCTGATCTTGATAATCCACAGGTTCGGTTTTGTAAAATCGTGACCATTTTTTTATTTGTGTATCTTGGCTTCTTGTTAGAGCGATAATTCCGTTTTTACAGTTTACAAGTTTGTTCCCAATGTTGGAACCCGCCCCGATGTAGGCAGTATGAACTTTCATTATTCAGCAACGACCCTGGATCAGAGGACCAGGCTTTGTTTATCCCCAGAGGGGATTTGCTTTGTTGGAAGTTCATTGAATTATTGAAATTACAAATATCAAATTACAAATATCAAATAATTTCCAATGACCGAAATTCGAAAATCCAAACAATGTCTCGTCCTGGAAGGTTTTGGTCATTGAATATTGGAATTTGAGATTTATTTGTAATTTGGTGCTTGGAATTTGTGATTTTAGACACAAAACTCCAAGGCAAAGCCATCTATCTCTGACCCCCGCAATGCGGGATAGGCAAGGCCCATTGAAAATCCCGCCACGCGGGGAAGGGCCAGGTGTTCAATGTAAAAATAAAATCATGTTACGATTTTATAAGTCGTCCTTCCAGGCATCTTCACAGAGTTTTGCCTTGTAGATGATGCGAGCATCCCCCTCAAGATAAATGTCGTAATATTGGCCTTTTTTTTCTTTGAAAAAAATATTCAGATATCCACCGCTTCGTGTCAGAACAGAGAGCGGAGAGTTTATCTTCATTTTATGCGCCATAACAATGGCACTCGCAGCAGCGCCTGTACCGCAGGCCAACGTTTCATCTTCAACACCACGTTCATATGTCCGGATGGCAATGGTATTGTCTTTTATATGGCAAACGAAATTAACATTGGTGCCGGCAGGCGAAAACTGATCGTGGTACCGGATCTCTCTTCCTATTTTAACAATATCGACATCGTCGATGCCGTCCTTTACAATCACGACATGTGGAACACCCGTGTTGATACTGGAGATGGAAACCCTACCGTTTTTAAGTTCGATGGCATCATCCGTTTTGAGTTCTAACGGATCCGTCATTTTGACTTTAACACGCTCACCGATAACCTCTGCTTTAACAAGGCCGGCCAGTGTCTCAAAAGACATGCTCGACCCTGCAATATCATTTAAATATGCAAAACGTGCAACACATCGGGCACCGTTTCCGCACATCTCTGCAACACTGCCGTCAGAATTAAAATATCGCCATTTGAAATCCGCACTGTCCGTATTTTCAACAAGTATCAACCCATCCGCACCCACAGCCATCTTTCTGCGGCACACCTTGACAATAAAATTTGACAGGCCGTTTTCATCGACAATGTTATTGCGGTTGTCAATGATAATGAAGTCGTTACCACTGCCGCTCATTTTATAAAAATTTATTTTTTTCATCCCGCTCTCTCAATCCTCAAGAAACGGAGGAATCGATTCACCACTCACCAGATTCTCATAACTCTCACGATCCCTGACAACATAAAATTTGTCATCTTTGACCATAACTTCGGCCACCCTTGGCCTGGAACAGTAATTGGAAGACATGGTAAAACCATAAGCACCCGCACTCATCACTGCAAGAAGATCGCCCTTTATCACATCGGAAATATTTCGATCCAATGCCAGAAAATCCCCGGTCTCGCAAATCGGTCCCACGACATCAGCCGTTATCTGTTGACTTTCATTATCTACGACCGGTTCAATGGCATGAAAAGCACTGTACAGTGTGGGTCGCATCAGATCGTTCATCCCCGCATCAGCAATAATAAACTTCTTGACCTTGCCCGACTTTCTGAACAAAACCTCTGTCACCAGTATTCCGGCGTTACCGACGATAACCCTACCGGGTTCCAGAATAAGTTTTAGCCGAGAGCCTTTAAGGGACGCCACGATTTCTTTGGCATATTCACGGGGATGGGGCGGCGATTCATCGTTATAGGTAATGCCAAGGCCGCCACCCATATCCAGGAGCCGGATTTCGACCCCAATTTTTCTGAGTTCATCAATCAAATCTTTTACGCTTTCCAGAGCTTCGACAAAAGGTTTTGCATCGGTAATCTGCGATCCGATATGGCAATCAATGCCCACAACATCAATGTTCTCTAACCGTCTTGCAACATGATACCCCTCGATGGCTGTCTCTTTATCAATGCCAAACTTGTTTTTTTTAAGACCGGTTGAAATATAAGGATGTGTTTTGGGATCAACGTCAGGATTCACCCGAATCGCCACAGGTGCTCTGGTTTTTAAAACACCGGCCCTTTCATTAATAAGCCCGAGTTCTTCGAGAGACTCTACATTAAACATTAAAATGCCTGCTTCAAGCGCATAATCGATCTCGTCGACGCGTTTACCCACACCGGAATAGACGATTTTATCCGGGGAAAAACCTGCTTTTAAACCGCGAAACAGTTCTCCGCCCGAAACAATATCAAGTCCACTGCCAAGGCTTTCAAACAGCTTTAAAACAGACAGGTTTGTGTTGGCCTTTGCCGAGTAACATACGAGTCTGTCCAGGCCCTCAAAAGCCTCGTAAAATATTAGATAATGGCGTTTTAACGTCGCATGGCTATATAAATAAAACGGCGTACCGATATTTTCGGCGATCATCCGGACCGGAACATCCTCACAATACAATTCATTGTCGCGGTATTTAAAATGATGCATAAAATGCCTGTTCGTGTCTGTTAATATTCAACTATCGAAATTCATAAGTGTCATGGTTTTTTTATGTTTTGATCCCCGGATTCTTTTGCAGGCGGTTTGGGCGGCCCCTTTTTGCCGCAGGCTGAAATAAAAGGCGCCAGCAAAATAGCAACAAAACATATTAAAACAAGACCTTTTTTAAAAATTGTTTTCATCCCTCATTCCATTTTTTTCTTAAGCTCTCTCTCAGCCTCCTTTATTGCGGCCTTCACACATTTCAAGGCCGTTCCTCCAATGGACTTTCTCCGGTTGATCATTTGATCCGTGGTTAATATTTTGAATACGTCTTTTTTAATATGAGATGAAAAGGATTTTAACTCTTTGAGAGTGAGTTCTTGAAGCTCCTTTTTCTTGCTCGAAGCGTATGCAACCGCCTCTCCGACACAGCCATGTGCCTGGCGAAACGGCATACCTTTGACCACAAGATAGTCCGCCATATCGGTGGCATTCAAAAATCCCTTGGATGTCGCCCGCTCCATTGTCTCTTGATTTATCTTCAATTTTGGAAGCATTTTTATATAAATTTCAATACATTTTTTTAATATGTCCACGGTTTGGAACAAGCCGGTTTTATCTTCCTGCATGTCCCGATTATAAGCCAATGGCAATGACTTCATCATCGTCAAAAGGGAAATCAGATCTCCGAAAACACGCCCTGATTTTCCCCGCACCAGTTCAGGCACATCGGGGTTCTTCTTTTGAGGCATAATGCTGCTGCCGGTGGCAAAGGAATCCGGAAGCTCAATAAAACCAAATTCGGATGAAGACCATAAAATGAGCTCTTCCGACATTCGGCTTAAATGAACCATGCAGATACTTGCGGCTGATAGAAATTCAATGATAAAATCTCTGTCTGAAACCGCATCGATACTGTTCGCCGATACTTTGGGAAAGTCGAGAAGCTGTGCCGTGTACTCCCTGTCAATGGGATATGTTGTTCCGGCGATGGCCGCACTTCCTAAGGGCAAAACGTTTATTCGTTTTAAACCGTCATTGAACCTGTCGATATCTCTTGAAAACATCTCGTAATACGCCATGAAATGATGGGACAAAAGAACCGGTTGCGCCCGCTGCAGATGTGTATAACCGGGCAGAACAACATCAATGTATGTTTTTGCCAGGTCCACGATGACCTTTGAAAGCTTAACAAGGTGCTTTACCGTTTTTAAGGTCTCATCCCTTAAATACATCCTCACATCCAATACGACCTGGTCATTTCGGCTTCTTGCAGTATGAAGCTTCTGTGCGACCTTTCCAACTTTTTCGATAAGCCTGGTCTCGATGTGCATGTGAATATCCTCCAGGCCGATATCAAACTGGAACGCTCCCCGTTCAATCTCTCGCTTGATCAAGCCAAGCCCTTCAATCAATGCCAACGCATCTGCGTCTGAAATAATAGAAGCCTTTGCAAGCATGCGGCAGTGGGCAATACTTCCTTCAATATCATAAGAATATAAGCGTTTATCGATATCAATGGAAGATGTAAACTCTTCAACCATTCTATCCGTTTTTTCGGAAAACCTGCCGTTCCAAAGTTTTTCAGACATCATCACCTCGTTTTATGCCATATTACCGTCTATCAATCATGCTGTCTGGATTTAGCCCACTTATCACCTAACCCGGACAAACCGGAAAAGTTACAAGTGAGCTAAAGTTTGAAGTGAGCTAAAGTTAAGGAGTCGCTACGCTCCGGCTATTACTATCAAATACAATTGCCAGAATACCTTAACTTCCCCGATGAATACGGGATAAATAGGCATTTTAGATCACTTCCCCGTTTAATACGGGATAAATAGGCACTTCACACTTGATAAGTTTAGATTTTTTTGCCACAAAAAACACGAAAATCACATTTAAGAAACTAATCCCCATCACCTTATTTTTTCATCATCTTCTGAATTCTCAATCTCAGTGCATTCAAACGTATAAAACCTTCTGCATCTTTTTGTCGGTATACGGCATCGTCTTCAAACGTAGCAAAATCTTCGCTGTAAATGGACAAATCGGATTTACGCCCGAGAACCATGCAGTGTCCTTTATAAAGCTCTAATCGCACCTTTCCCGAAACATTTTTTTGGGTCTGGTCGACCATATTCTGGAGCAGTTCCAACTCGGGTGAAAACCAGAAACCATAATACACCAGTTCGGAATACTTCGGAATCAGTGAATCACGCAAGTGCATGACTTCTCTGTCCATGGTAATCGATTCCATGGCAATATGTGCCGTCCTTAGCACCGTGCCGCCCGGAGTTTCGTAGACGCCTCGAGATTTCATGCCCACGAAACGATTTTCGACAATATCCGCCCTCCCGATGCCGTGACGTCCTGCCAACCTGTTGAGCTCTTTGAGAAAATTCGCCGGGGACATATTTTCATCGTTTATCGCCACAGGATTGCCCTGTTCAAACGTTATGTCGATAATCTCGGGTTCATCAGGGGCATCCCGGGGGGACACGGTCATGGTAAACATATCCGCAGGCGGCTGCTTCCAGGGATCTTCAAGCTGGCCCCCCTCGAAACTGATGTGAAGAAGATTTCTATCGGTGCTGTATGGCTTTGCATGCGTTGTCGGAACCTTGATACCATGTTGTTCGGCAAAAGCCATGAGAGCACTGCGAGAGTTAAGATCCCATTCACGCCACGGCGCAATAATCTTTATATTTGGATCGATGGCCAGATAGCTGAGTTCAAACCTTACCTGGTCGTTCCCCTTGCCGGTTGCACCATGACTTACCGCATCAGCTCCTTCTATGGTTGCAATTTCCATCTGTCGTTTTGCAATCAGAGGCCTGGCAAGAGAGGTGCCCAAAAGATACTGTCCTTCATAGATGGCATTGGCACGAAACGCCGGAAAAACATAATCTTTGACAAAAGTTTCCTGCAAATCATCGATATACACCTTACTTGCCCCGGTATTTATAGCATTCTCTTTTATTTGATCGACTTCATCGCCCTGACCGATGTTCGCTGAAAATGCGATAACATCACATTCATAGGTTTCAATGAGCCATTTTAGGATGACAGACGTATCGAGGCCCCCTGAATATGCCAGAACAATTTTATGAATAGAATCAGACACTATGAATCTCCTTTTAGTAGAACATCCAGTATCGCCTTATGCATGTGCATCTTGTTTTCAGATTGATCCCAGACAACGGAATTGGGCCCCTCCAATACGTCTTCATGAATCTCTTCACCCCTGTGTGCCGGAAGGCAGTGCATCACAATAGCATCTTCGGCGGCGTGTTTTAACAGCATCTTATTGACCTGAAAAGGTTCAAAAACCCGCTTCCTGCCGTCCAGCTCACCCTCTCTCCCCATGCTGGCCCAAACATCGGTATACACAACATCGGCATTGTTCACGGCTTCAACAGGGTCCGTGGTTAAAACAATTTTTCCAACGCTTCGATCCAACGCCCTTTCCATGACACTCCGGTCAGGTGAATACCCATCAGGACAGGCGACAATAAGGTTCAAACCTAGAACAGCCGCAGCATTGATCCAGGAATGCGCAACATTATTTCCGTCGCCGACCCAGGCAATGTTAATGTCCTTGTAGCCGCCTTTATATTCGATTACCGTCATAATATCGCTTAAAACCTGGCATGGATGAAAAAGATCAGTAAGGGCATTAATGACCGGAATGGTCGAAAATTCGGCAAACTCGTCTAAAAGTTCCTGTGAATATGTGCGAATCGCCAGACCGTCCAAATACCTTGAAAGCACCCTTGCAGTATCCCGAACAGGCTCGTTTCGGGCGATTTGGGTGTCTTTGGCACTGATAAAAATCGGCGTCCCGCCCAGTTGTGCCATTGCCGCTTCAAAGGAAACACGTGTGCGGGTTGACGGCTTTTCGAAAATAAGGCCCAGGGTTTTGCCCCCAAGGGTTCTGTCGGTGACCCCGTTTTTAAATCTCTTCTTAAGCTCGGCCGCCCGTTCAAAGAGTCGCTCAAAATCCTCTCTGGCAAGATCTAAAAGTGTCAAAATGTCTTTTTTCACGGTAACCCCAGTTGTTGATTGATGATTTTCGATTGAAGATTGGTTGTATTAGGAAATAGGAATTATAAAATAGATGACCGAAAATGGACGCAAATGAACATAAATATTTTTATTTTAATTCGTGTTTATTCGTGTTCATCCGTGGTTTCCCCTATCCTCTTTCCTCTTTTCTTTTTCCTCAATCTAATATCTCATCCAGGCATGCTACAAGCGCATCAATCTCTTCTTTTTGGACGATGAGCGGAGGAATAAACCGCAAGATATTTCCCTGGATGCAGTTTATCAAAAATCCTTTCTCCATGCATGAATTGACAATGGCATCCCCTTCTATTTTGAGTTTCATTCCCAAAAGAAGTCCCATTCCGCGAACATCCACAATCGATTCATGCTTGGCTTTCAACCCCGACAGTCTTTCTTTAAAATAGGCTCCCATTTTTGCACAATGATGAATGAGATTTTCTTCTAAAAGCACCTTGACAACCTGGACTGAAGCTGCGGTGATAATGGGAGTTCCTCCGAAGGTCGACGCATGGGCTCCCGGCCCAAATGCTTCTGCAACCTCTTCAGTGGCCAGCATGGCCCCTATGGGCAATCCATTGGCAAGGGCCTTTGCCAGGGTCATGATGTCCGGTTCAATCCCAAAATGTTCGTAGGCAAAAAACTTGCCTGTTCGTCCCATTCCGGTCTGGATTTCATCAAAAATCAAAAGGACATTTGTTTCGTCACATCGGCGTCTGACGGCTTTAAGGTAATCCGGATCCGGGCAACGAACGCCGCCTTCACCCTGGATGGGTTCTAGTAAAACAGCACAAGTAGATGGACCGATGCTTTTTCGCAGCGCATCGATGTCGTTAAACGGTATATGGTCGAAACCTTCAAGAACCGGTTCAAACCCCTTTCTGATTTTATCCTGACCGGTGGCGGAAAGGGTGGCCATTGTCCTGCCATGAAAAGACTTCTCCATGGTAACAATTCTGTACCGCTCACTTTCACCTTTGTCCTTGAAATACTTCCGAGCCAGTTTGATGGCGGCCTCATTCGCTTCAGCGCCACTGTTGCAGAAAAAAACCCGGTCTGCAAAACTGTTTTGTGTAAGTCGATACGCCAGCTCAATCTGAGGCTCTGTATAGTAAAGATTCGATACATGTAAAAGAACATCAGCCTGTTTTGATAATGCCTCTGAAACTTTTGGATGGGCATGGCCTAAATTGCAAACGGCGATACCGGAGACAAAATCCATATACTTTTTGCCTTCGGTATCCCAAAGGCTGCACCCTTTCCCTTTTGTGATGACAACAGGAAATCTGTTATATGTTTTTGCGATAACCTTATCTGCCGTGTTCATTATATGTTGGCTCATTTCAGGTCCCTTGTTCTCACATCCGGAATTTTCAATAATTACAAGGTCAGTAAACAGTGCTTCAGAAAAAAATTTAATCCTATCTAAAGCGATCAATTATTTGACTCGTAGCCAAACCCATAAATTTTTATGCAATATAGTGCCCGAACTAAAACTAGGATTTTTCGTTAAGATCAAGGAAGACGAAAATTTTAACCACAGGAATACTGGTCGTATTTCGAGGATTAAAATTTGAGTCTGACGCAGATATTGGCGAAAAAAACAGTTTTCATTCGAGCACTAAATAGTGACTTCCGTTCCTATCCCCTTGTCTGTAAAAAGCTCCAGCAACAGGGCATGACGTTTACTTCCATTGATAATATGAACTTTTTCAACCCCGTTTTTCAGTGCCTCAAGGGCACATTCGATTTTAGGAATCATTCCCCCTGAAATTGCTTTTTCTTTTATCATTTGGTCGATTTTATCCATATCAATTGACGATATCAATTCTCCGGAATGATTTAGGACACCTTCTACATCGGTAAGTAATATAAGACGTTTTGCTGAAAGGGCAACGGCCATACTGCTCGCGACAAGGTCTGCGTTGATGTTGTATGTTTCTCCTGAATCACCTGTACCCACAGGGGCAATAATAGGAATAAAACCCTCCCGGCTCAGTGTATTGATAATGCTCGGATTGATGTGCGTCACCTGGCCCACCAGTCCGGGATCAATGATCTCCGGCGGTTTGTTTTCATCCTCCTGATAAACAATATGGAGCTTTTTTGCACGAATAAGCTCTCCGTCCTTTCCGCTCAAACCCACGGCCTTGCCGCCCTGTTTGTTGATCTGAGTCACAATATCTTTGTTAACCTTTCCCCCAAGAACCATCTCAACAACATCCATTGTCGCTTCATCTGTCAATCGCATTCCTTTTATAAATTGGTGCTGCATCCCCATCTGGTCGAGAACCTTGTTAATCTGCGGCCCGCCGCCATGAACAACAACCGGATTCAACCCGGTAAATTTCATCAAAGTGATATCACGCGCAAAATCAGCTTTCAGTTGATCGTCCACCATGGCGTGGCCGCCGTATTTGACCACGATGGTCATGCCATAGAAACGGCGGATATAAGGAAGTGCTTCAATCAGTATGTCGGCAACATTGGGATTCATTTTTTTTCTTCTCGTTGTTTATTTAATCTTGAATTTACATGAGTCTGGGGCTTTGGTCTGCAAGTTAGAGCTTAAGCGAAATAACGCTTGTCTAAATACCGCTTGCGGTGCGGGGAAACTTAAGGGCGAAGCCATTAGTGAACTATTGGCAAGCCCTTAATAACGCAGTAGGATGAAAGCCTCCGGCTCGCCCTTTGGGTGAAAATTGATGAGAAATAGCATCATCATCCGATTCTGTTAAATAACCCCTTAGAGATTACTCATGAATTGTTCATGCAAGATTCAGGTTATAAAATATACTGTCTCAAATCCTCGTCGTCTTTAATGTCCTTCAGTTTGTCTTCCACAAATGTTTTGTCAATAACCACCCGTTTGTCTTCCATATCCGGAGCATCGAAAAGAATGTCCTCCAACAGACACTCCATCAGCGTATAGAGCCTTCTGGCCCCTATATTCTCGGTCATGTCGTTGACCTCTTCAGCAATTCTCGCGATTTCTTCAACAGCTTCATTTTTAAAAACAACGTCAACATCTTCGGTCTTTAAAAGCGCCAGATATTGAAGAAGAAGTGCATTTTTCGGTTCGGTCAATATCCTCACAAACTCTTTCCTGCCCAGTGAATCCAATTCCACCCGGATGGGGAACCGGCCCTGAAGCTCAGGGATCATGTCCGATGGCTTCACAGTGTGAAATGCTCCCGCAGCGATAAAAAGAATGTTGTCCGTCTTAACCGGACCATACTTTGTCATTACGGTGCTCCCTTCCACAATGGGAAGAAGATCTCTCTGAACGCCTTCCCGGGATACATCGGGGCCTTGTGTGCCGTTTCTTCCGACAATTTTATCAATCTCATCCAAAAAGATGATTCCTGATTGTTCGACTTTGTTAATGGCTTCTTTGACGACCTTATCCATATCCACCAAGTTTTGAGCCTCTTCGGCAGAGAGCATTTCCATGGCTTCAGGCACTTTTACTTTTCGTCGTTTTGTATTTTTGGGCAGAAGATTTCCTATCATGTCTTTGAAATTAATGCCCATTTCTTCCATACCCACGTTGGAAAATATTTCAACAACAGGCATTGTCCGATCTGAAACGTCAAGATCAACATACCGATTATCCATTTTCCCTTCACGGAGCATTTTTCGAAGTTTCTCTCTTGTGGAAGAAGATGTTCCTGAACGGTCTGAGACAAGCTCAAACTGCGGTTCGCTTCCATCTTCTGGTTTAGGCGTCGATTTTAATCCGCTTTTGGGAAGTAACAGATCGAGCATCCTCTCTTCAGCAATCCGGCCCCCTTTCTCCTTAACGGCCTCCTGTTCTCTTGTTCTAAGCAGGTTTACAGTAAGTTCCAAAAGGTCTCTAACCATAGATTCAACGTCCCTGCCAACATATCCCACTTCTGTAAACTTGGATGCCTCAACCTTGTTAAACGGTGAATCGGTCAGATTGGAAAGTCTTCTTGCTATCTCGGTTTTTCCAACGCCGGTGGGTCCGATGAGTATGATATTCTTCGGCACAATTTCATCACGGAGATCTTCCGGAACCTGCTGTCTGCGCCAACGGTTCCGCAAAGCAATGGCTACTGAACGTTTGGCATTATGCTGGCCAATTATATATTTATCAAGTTCTTCGACAATTTCATTGGGTTTAAGATTACTCATTTTATCACTTCTTCATTATCGGTTTAAAGGTTATAATTCTTCAATCGTGATGGCATCATTTGTAAAGACACATATGGAACCCGCTATTTTCATGGCTTCTTTAACAATGCCGGCAGCATCCATATCCGCATGTCTAATCAGAGCAGTTGCCGCCGCCTGCGCTCCGGGGCCGCCTGATCCAATTCCCATAACACCTTCATCCGGTTCAATCACATCACCATTTCCTGAAATAACAAACATGTCTTTTTCATCTACGGCAATCATAATTGCTTCGAGACGTCTTAAAAATTTATCGGTTCGCCAATCCCGGGCCAATTCTACGGCACTACGCATCAGGTTTCCATTGTACCGCTCAAGCTTTTTTTCCAAACGTTCTGAAAGGTTCAAGGCATCGGCTGTGGCCCCGGCAAATCCCACAATGATGTTGTCGTTGTAAATCCTCCGGACCTTTTTGGCCTTATGCTTGATAACGACATTGTTCAATGTAACCTGACCGTCACCGGCCACAGCGACTTTCCCCTTATGTCTGACAGCTAGAATTGTCGTACCATGTAATTTCATCGTTTTAATCTTGTTTCCTCGGGTTTCGCACCCACATTTTTTATCGCCCTGTCAGGATTTGAAACGCTCCGTTTAGGCCGATGTTAGCAGTGAAACACATGGCGATGGGCCGCTTTCATCGTCTCGGGTGCGCCTTGTCATAGGTTTCCATTAACCTGTCAATGCTCACGTGGGTATATTTCTGTGTCGTGGATAGACTTTTATGTCCCAAAAGTTCCTGAACCACCCTCAAATCCGCCCCGGCATCTAGCATATGTGTTGCAAATGTATGACGCAGAGCATGGGGAGAAACAGGTATCAAGAGACCGCATTCCCTTGCCGTTTTTTCAAGAATGCGGGCTATGGAGCGGCTTGTCAGGCGACCATGGTCCTTGTTTAAAAAGAGTGGCGTGTTATCGTCTTCTCCGATACCCGCTTCCCCTTGCAATCTTTTTCTATACTCTTTAATCGCAGCTACGGCCTTTTTGCCGATGGGAACAATCCTTTCTTTGTCACCTTTCCCAACGACACGAATCAAACATTTTGTAAAATCCACATCAAAGACATTCAGACCTTCAAGTTCCGAAACACGGATCCCGCTCGAGTAAAGTGTTTCAAAAATACCACGGTTCCTGATGCCGGCCAGTGTATCGGTCTTTATTGAATCGAGCAGCCTAAAAACATCATCGACGGGAAGGTACACTGGAATTGTTTTTTTCTGTTTCGGTGTTAAAATCAGACCCAAAGGGTTGTCCAGTATAACACCATGCTTGAGAAGAAATCTGAAAAAAGAACGAACGGCCGAAAGTTTTCTCGCTATGGTAACTTTTTTGTTCTTCTTGTGTAAAAACCCCAGATAACCTCTTATCATCAGGCTGTTGATCTGATCGGCCTTTAACAGATCAGCACCCTTTTGATTCTCATTTGAAAAGTAGCTTTCACCGATAAATGAAATAAACTCGTTAAGATTGTGCGAATACGCACGACACGTGTTTGCAGCGTATCCCCTTTCAGAGTGAAGGGCATCGATAAAGGATCTGACTTGATTTTTCAAAGATTGTGAATTCATCAAAATTCAATCAAAGACTCAAGCTCTTTCCAAGTGCCGACTTCCACGAAAGGATGACGTTTTCTGTTCCATGGTTGCTTGAAAATAATCGGCGTAACGCCCGCCTCGAAAAGTGGATAACATGTTTCAAGTCTGTCCTCCACAAAATAAGAAATATCTCTGCTTGAAAGCACATCGACCTTGGCGTCAAATGAACCTGTTGCAACAACCTCTATCGAATCAAATTCAAAAGGCAATACGCTTTGTATCCATTCATATATGGGTTCTCTGGTCGATCGGGCGGTCACAAATAAAATGGGGCTGTGCAGTCGGCCGAGTCGGGTTAAGACATTCCTGGCACCTGGCATTGGTTTTAAAGGTACGTTATGGGTTCCATCCATTATCCGGGTCAAAATAGTCTCGATAAGAACCGGATCAATATCGACACAGTCTTCCAATGTATAACACGTGATGTCTTCGTATTTGACATCTCGAATTTTATAGTCTTTTCGTGCAATATCGAGAAACAACGTCATGGTGTCTGCAAAAACACCATCAATATCAAAAGCCAATGAAGATGGATTAATCATAAACTTAGTACATGTATTCGTAAATACGTTACGTATTTATAACTTGGTTTTTTCATTCTATGTATGCAAAAGTTTAAAGTGCCTATTTATCCCGTATTAAGCGATGATTGGCCGGCTATGACGCCCTGCGAGTTTTTTTCTTCAGTTTTATAATACGGCGTCGATAAATATCCGCCATTTTTTTATCATTGTCATTCAGAGCATTTTCGCGATTTGCCTTAAGTGAGATAATTTTCTTCTTAATTTCACGAATTGAGGCATCAGGCGTTGTCGTGGTATCTTCTTTGATCCCCCTTGCTTTTTTAATGGCGCTGATGAGCTCTGCCTTGTTCATGCCATAAACACCAACTATTTCAGTCAGTTGCTTTCCAATTTCTCTCAATTCTTTGGCTGTCATTTTTTCCAGGGGTTTTTCTTTGGCTTCTTTTTTCTTCACACCCATGCTTCAACGTCTCCTTTTCTAAACAATGGTTAAAAAGCACAAGCGGAGGCTGTAACACCCCCGCTGTGGATTAAATTTTTAGTGTTTTAAACCAGCTTAAATGAGTTTTTAAAATACGCTACAGACCTATTATTATATCATCATTATTAAAAGATTTAATTAAGCAATTTTTTTAAATGATGTCAATAAATAGATGACTGTTATTCCTTTTCTTCTTTTTTTGTTTTGCCCATCGCATCGAGAAACGGCCGGAAAAGATCAATAGGAAACGGAAAGATTGTCGTTGTATTCTGCTCGGCAGAAATTTCGCGCATGGTCTGAAGATATCTTAGCTGCAGGGCCACGGGGTGTTCACGAATAATCTCCGACGCCTCAGCCAGCTTGGCTGCAGCCTGGAACTCACCCTCAGCATTGATTATTTTGGCACGTCTCTCCCGCTCCGCTTCAGCCTGCTTGGCCATGGATCGCTGCATGTCCTGGGGCAAATCAATATGTTTAAGCTCTACGGTTGTGACCTTTATCCCCCACGGATCCGTATGGGTGTCGAGAATTTCCTGAAGTTGAGAATTGATTTTTTCCCTTGCAGACAATAGTTCATCAAGCTCCGCCTGACCGCATACACTTCTCAAGGTTGTCTGGGCCAGCTGGGCCATCGCATAGGCGTAATCTTCAACTTCGACAACAGCTTTTATGGGGTCGATAACCCTAAAATAAATGACCGCATTCACCTTCACGGAGACATTGTCCCTGCTGATGACGTCTTGCGGGTCGACATCCATGGCAACAAGACGCATACTGACCTTTACCATTTTGTCTATGACCGGAATCAGTATGATCAGCCCCGGTCCTTTTGCCTTTATCACTCTGCCGAGCCTAAAGATAACACCCCGTTCATATTCGTTTAAAATGCGGATGGCTGCAGAGAGAAAAAAGATTGTCAACACAACGATTGCAATGGTTGTATACATGGTATTCTCCTGTATCTATTCTATAGGTTCCACTTCCAAAACAAGGTTGATAACCCTTACAACCCTGACCTTGGTCCCTGTTTCGATGGGATCTTTTGATATCGCTTTCCACAGTTCTCCGTGAACAAACACCTTGCCTTCCTGCAATATGGCTTCTTTGACCACTCCGATTTCCCCCAAAAGACCCCTTGCACCCGTTTTTGGCTTTGACACTTGAGATTTAAAAACCAGCCCTGAAATAGCGACAAAAAAACCGGAAACGACCACAAGCGTCGGTACAAGCACTTTCCACGATAATCTCATATCGGTGCCGTTGCTTTCAAAGAGCATCAAGGAGCCCAGTAAAAGTGAGGTAATGCCTGCAATACTCAAAAGACCGTAACTCGCGATTTTCATCTCCATGACAAAAAAAACAATGGCAAGCATAATAAGCAGAAATCCGGCATAGTTGACCGGGATGGTCTGAAATGCAAAAAATGCCAGAATAATCGATATTCCGCCGACAACTCCGGGAAGCACAGCACCGGGATGAGACAGTTCAAAATAGAGGCCGGCAAGGCCGATCATCATAAGAATATACGCTACATTCGGATCACTGATGATCTTTAAAACCTTGGTCCGAAAGCTTTCCTCAATCATCGTTTTTTTAGGATTATCAAGCTTTAAAACCCCTTTGTTTTCAATTTTACGACCGTTAATCTGACGTATCAAATCATCCAGATCTTTTGCCACAAAATCGATGACATTTGCCTTAAGGGCTTCGGTCTCCGTCACGGAAACGCTTTCGCGAACCGCCTTTTCAACCCATTGGACGTTCCTTCCCCTTTTTTCTGCGATGCTTTTGACATGGGCAACCATATCATTGGTGACTTTTTCAGACATTTTCCCGCCGATATCCTTGCCGCCGGCTCCCACCGGATGTGCGGCACCAATATTTGTTCCCGGCGCCATGGCAGCAATGTCTGCAGCGATGGTAATCATAACACCTGCCGAAGCGGCCCTGGCGCCGCTGGGTGCAACATAAGTCACAACCGGAACCTTGCTTGCAAAGATTGCCTTGACGATTTTACGCATCGATTCAGCAAGGCCGCCGGGCGTGTCGATCTTAATAATGATACATGAAACGCCATCTCCGGACGCCTTGTTAATTCCCTTTTTTAAAAAATCAGCCACAGCGGGATTGATGGAGCCCGAAATTTCAATGATATAGACTTCATTTTCGGCCGACAAAATATTTCCGGGAAAGCAAAATAAAAATAATAACAACGCCGGTATAATAAAAATTATTCTTTTCATTAATCAAGCACCCATAGCTTTCATTATTTTTTTCATATCCTCCCAAACATCCCGTTTCTTGTTTGCATTACGAAGCAAATATGCAGGATGATATGTCGGTAACACCCTTGTCCCCATATAATCGTAAAAACATCCTCTGAGTTTTGAAATCGGCGTTTTGGTTTCAAGAAGTGTCTGAGCGGCAAAAGTCCCCAGTGCACAAATAATATCCGGTTTTACGGATGCAATCTGGCGTTTTAAAAAAGGAAAGCACATGTCGATCTCATCTGCCATTGGATTTCTGTTTCCCGGAGGACGACACTTAATGATATTACAGATATAGACCTGTTCCCGCGTATGATCCATCGCTTCGATGATTTTGGTAAGAAGCCTTCCTGCAGCCCCGACAAAGGGTTCGCCGATTTGATCCTCATCATATCCCGGTCCTTCCCCCACAAACATGAGCCTCGCATGAGGATCGCCGGTGCCGAATACAATGTTTTTCCGGTTTTTAGAAAGCCTGCAGCGTCTGCAGTCCCCCAGATCCTTTCGAATGGCCTCAAGTGTTTCTGACGAAAACCCCTTTTTGCGTCCCCAGCTTTTAATCTTTTCGAGGCTTTCCTTTGAACATTCAAACCCCTGACATCCGTTTTCAGACAATATTCTGAAAAAAGTCTTTATTTCTTCCAGTGTGGTGGTAATCCCTGATTTTGTTACATCAGGATTGGATTCGTAAAATGTCATAAAATTTAGTTCTTCTCCAAATTAGTTGGAGAAAAGGATTCGAGGATTCAAGGATTCCAGGGGTCAAGTGATAGTAAACGCTTTGATTCAGAAGACGTTAACATTGGAGTTTTTTCTGCCTTTATTCCTCGATCTTTTCAAAAATATGTTCTTATAAGAAAGTGACTCCAAGGATCAAGGTATTATCTTTATTTGTTTGTTTTTAAAGCTTTTTCACTCGAACCTTGCCTGTCCCGACGGGCTTTTTGACGGGGAACCTTGGACCCTTGGCCCCTTATCAATCGACCAACTCTTTGGGAGATGATTATAATATTTTTAATATCCGATCCAGCAAAAGATTAGCGACATCATCTTTGGGCATTTTGGGTAAATTCTCTTTTGTGCCGTCTTTATAAAACAGCGTTACCGTATTTGTGTCGGCACCGAAACCGGAATCAGGATGACCCACGATATTCCCGACAATGATGTCGAGATTTTTTTCAGCCAGTTTTTGTTCTGCATGTCGTTCAAGGTGTTCGGTTTCCGCAGCAAATCCCACGAGAATCCGTTCGTTTTTATTCCTGCCGATTTCTTTTAGAATATCCTGGGTTCTTTCCAGAGACAAAACCAGTTCATCCTTTTGTTTCTTGAGTTTTTGTTCTGCATGATCCTTAGGCCGGTAATCGGAAACCGCAGCTGATTTGATAATGATATCGGAATGCGCCATATTCTCAAATACAGCAAGGGCCATCTCTTTGGCGGTGTTCACCCTGATCACGGCGACATTGTTGGGATCCAAAAGGTTTGACGGACCGGTAATCAAAGTAACCTCGCCGCCTCTATACTCGGCAGCCCTTGCAACTGCAAACCCCATTTTGCCGGAAGAAGGGTTACTGATAAATCTGACGGGATCGATAGGTTCTCGGGTGGGACCAGCGGTAACAAGTATTTTCTTATCTTTCAGATCTTTGGGCGTAAGGTAGAAAAGAGTTCTGTCCAATATGTCATGAGGTTCAGGAAGACGACCGGGTCCTGTGGTTCCGCATGCCAGGCTCCCAGACTCCGGGTCTATGACAAAATGCCCATCAGACCGGAGTGTTGCAAGATTTCTCTGTACGGCATTGCTTTGATACATATGCGTGTTCATTGAAGGGCAGAGGACCACAGGGCACGTTACAGCCATCATGAAGGTACTCAGGGCATCATCGGCAATCCCGTTGGCCAGCTTACCGATAATGTTGGCGGTTGCCGGGGCAATTACTACGGCATCTGCTTTTTCGGCCCAGTCAATGTGCCTTATGGATGCATCATCGCTTTCCTTAAAAAGATCCGTGCACACCGCTTGACCGGATAAGGCTTGAAAGGTCCATGCCCCAACAAACGCTTGGGTGTTTTTTGTCATAATGACCCTGACATTGGCGCCTTTTTTTACAAGAAGTCTCAAAAGCTCAGCGCTTTTATATGCAGCGATGCCTCCGGATACTCCCAGAATAATATTTTTGTTGTCGATAATACGTTTCATAAGCGATATTTTTCCTTAAAAAAATTTATTTAGGACCGCTAAGATAATTTCGAAATTGCATAAGTTTTTGCACGTTATGATACTTAAGCAGAAGATCAATCCACCTGTTGAATAGCTTGATAAGATCCTCCGGCGATGTTTCATTGAGTTTTCTCTCGATTCCAGAAAGTGCATCCATAAGGTCCCGGCGTTCGGGTTCACATTTTAAAAGATATCTGTAGATTTCGGCGGCTTTTAATAAATTACCCTGATCAGCATAAACTTTCGCCATTGTCCGGGTATAAAAGACATCGTCTTTAGTCAATTTTTTTTGGACCTTTCTTTTTTTTTACCTTGATGATCATTTCGTCTTTGCCGATAACACCCAGCTCCTTTCTGGCCACATCTTCAACATAGCTAGGATCATTCTTCAACCGCTCTATTTCTCGATATAAAGAGAGATTTTCCTTTTTAAGCGCATCATTTTTTTTCGACAAGTTATCCTTTTCCATTTTAAGTTTATACAGATCCGTAAGGCTGTTTTCACCGAATGCGATAAACAACAACATCAAAAACATCGTCATTATTGCTAAAACAAACATTATATTATTCTTCAAACTCACGCTTTATCCTTCCCTTTTCTGGCGATGGCCATAACCTTTTCCAATTCCCAACTTTTAAGCAGCAAAGAAAAAGAACCATAAAACACGAGGCCGATAATTATACTTCCCACAAGCCCAAAGAAAAGGCCCGTCAGACTCCCGCCTTCAGAAGGAATTATGAATAGAGCAGCCGCCCAGACAGCAGCACCCATAAATGCTGAACAGATTATGGTCTTATAAACGGACGTCATAATCGTTTTCAATTCCAGCATGCCGAGCTTTGTCTTTAAAGCCCATCCAAGAAGTCCAAGGTTTAACATGGAAGCCAGAGAAGTGGCGAGTGCAAGTCCTCCATGCCCCAGTGGCCCCATGAGAACGATGCCAAGAATGATATTGGCACAGACAGATATGACAGCCATTCGTACCGGAGTTTTCGTATCCTGCAGTGCATAAAATGTTGAAACCACAATCCGCACGGCTGAAAAAGCCCATAATCCCACACTATAGTATAAAAGGGCATATGCAGTCAAATGCGCGGTCTTTGCATCAAAAGCACCCCTTTTAAATAATAACGTAACGATCGGTTCTCTTAAAACGATCAGTCCGACCATCGAGGGAATGGTAATAAAAAAAACCAGTTTCATCGCATATGCAAAGGTATCCCGGACCGCCTGCAAGTCCTTTTTTGCGGCCTGTCTTGAAATACTCGGCAAAACAGCGGTTGCTGTTGCTATTGCAAATATCCCAAGGGGAAACTGCACCAAACGATCGGCATAATATAGATACGAAACGCTCCCTTCGGGAAGCAGCGAAGCCAAAAGGGTCCCCACCAGGATATTGATTTGATAGACAGCAGCGCCGAATATGGTGGGAATCATCAACAAGCCTATTTTCTTGAGGCCGGGATGGAAAAATTTTGCTTTTTGCCAAAAATAGAATCCTTTTTTAATCAAAAACGGCACCTGAAACCCAAGCTGCAAAATACCACCGATCACCACACCGACGGCCAGACCTGTTACAGGATCGGTCATGTGCGGTGAAATTAAAAAAACCGAACATATAATGGCGATGTTCAGAAAAACAGGGGCAAGGGCCGGTGCAGCGAAGTGGCCAAGAACATTAAGGATTCCCATGGAAAGAGCAACCATTCCGATAAAGAAGATATACGGGAACATGATTCGCGTGAGAAAAATGGTGACGGATAATTTTTCGGGTGAATCAATAAAGCCGGGTGCAATGATGCGAATGATAAGTGGAGACAAAAAAATACCTGCAATGGCAACGACAACCAGCAGCACCGACAACAGCCTTATGGCGGATCTTGCCATTTCAAAGGCTTCATCTTTTCCTCGATTCGTGAGCGTTTCAGTAAATACAGGGATAAATGCAACGCTTAAAGAACCCTCGGCAAAAAGCCTTCTTAAAAGGTTTGGAATTCTGAACGCCACAAAGAATGCATCTGAGCTCAACCCTGCACCGAAAAACCAGGCAATGACAACATCTCTTATAAATCCGAAAATACGGCTCAATAACGTCGCTGATCCAACAACGCCTGCGGCTTTGGTTACGCGGTCATTTTCATGACCGGTTTGTTTTATTGAAGGGTTCATTATTCGCAATAAAATCGTGTAACGATTTTATGAAAGTTTAGTCCTTTGAAACAAATCGATTTCAAAGGCAAACGTGTTACAAAAATAGTTCTTGACATATATTCAATAAGTTCATAATTTACACCTTTTAAATTAATAATGAAAGGAGTTTATTAAGAAATTGGCCAATCATAAATCAGCACTTAAACGCGCGCGTCAGAACGAGATCAGACGGTTGCGTAATAAATCCGTTAAAACAAGGGTAAAAAGTATTGTCAAAGATGTGCGACTTTCTGTGAGCGAAAACGCGAAAGAAACGGCATTGAAAAAACTCGAAACGGCGAAATCGAACATTGATCGGGCAGCCCAAAAAGGTGTGATTCACAAAAAAACGGCTTCTCGCAAAATTTCACGCCTATCGAAATTGGTAAACACCATCTCCGCCTAACCGGAAAAAAGCGCAACGTGCAAAATGAAATTTCTACATTCTTTGTACGATGCGCTTTTTTGTTGAGTTCTTTAAAAATCGTCTGTTAAACGGTTGTGGACTTTTTCTGCAAGTTTTTTAGAAAGGGTTTCGATGGCTTGGCGCTTGTTAGTTTCGGTAGTCAGTCTGTCCGTCGCCACATCATATTCTTCGAATTCAGAAATGCGTGATGCGGACCATTTTACCCCACCACCCGAATCTGTTAACTTTAAATTGACGGTAATTTCCACCCGCCTTGCGAGAGCGCTTTGCTGCGCTCGACGGGAAATTGTCGTGATGCGCTCGGATTCAATAACACCGGTAAGGACTGCGTCAGCCTCCTTGCTGTATTTCTGAACACGCCTTCCCCTCCGGCTAAATTCAAATATCAGGTCATTTGTAATGATATTTTCCAGCCCGGTTTCCGGGGTGCGGTTTTCAAAAATTTCTATGGCAATCGTCTGAATTCCTCCCGGTAAATTTCCACTCCCTGTAAACCGATAACCGCAAGCCGAAAAAAACAAGGGGATAAAAATGACCGCCCAGATATATTTTGGGTGATAAAAAGAGGCTCTCATAGCTTTTAAGTTCATGAAGTAAAGGATCCTAACCCAAAGGTCCAGACTTTGGTCTCGCCCCGAAAGGAACTTGCTTTGTCTAAAGTTTATCGACTGATTGAAATGCCAAATATCAAATCCCAAATAACAAACAAATCCCAATGACCAAAATTCGAAAATCTAAACAATATCTCATCCAGGAACGTTTTGTTCATTTAATATTGCAATTTAATTTTTTTTTTGAAATTTGGTGCTTAGAATTTGTGAATTTAATTGTTATTTGATGCTTGAAATTTGGAATTTATTTTTTATTTGGTGCTTGGAATTTGTAATTTTAGACACAAAACACCAAGACAGAATCAGTCAGTTATCTCTGACCTGACCCAGAGGACCAGAGTTTCAATGTTAGATTATACCACGATATTAACAAGTTTCTCTTTGACAACAATAATTTTTTTTATGGGTTTGCCATCGATGAATTTTAAGACTCTTTCGTCTGAAAGCGCCATTTCTTTTAGGGTATCGTTTTCTGCACCTGCATCTACGTGGAACTTGCTTCTAAGTTTGCCGTTGACCTGTACCACAATCAAGAGCTCATCTTTGATTAGAGCGTCCTCACTGTATGAGGGCCATGAAGCCAACAGGATGCTGGTATCAAATCCAAGCGCCTCCCATAATTCTTCGGCAAAATGAGGGACAATGGGCGATAAAAGAAGCGCAACAGATTCCATGGATAGCCGCATGACCCCGATCTTTTGGGGGTTCTTTTCATCAAGATCGATTCCGTACATTGTATTTACGAGTTCCATTACTGCACTGATCGCGGTATTGAAATGAAATCTGTCCTCGATATCTCTGGTAACCTTTTTAATCGTTGCATGGGTTTTTTTGAATAGCGCACGAGAATCGCCCTCCAGCTGATCCGGACGGCCGTTAAACGGCGTGGCGTTACGAATTAAGCTATCCCAATGTAAAGCCAGTCGCCACACACGGTTTAGAAAGCGATAACCGCCCTCAACGCCCTGTTCGCTCCATTCCAGGTCTCTTTCAGGCGGAGCCGCAAAAAGGCAGAAGAGTCTTGTGGTATCAGCACCAAATTTTTCTAAAAGAATGTTGGGATCGATAACGTTCTTTTTTGACTTGGACATCTTTTCAACACGACCGACAATGGTCTGCTGACCGCATTGTTTACACAGCCGTTCTTCATCGGCCCCTTTTATTTCTTCAGGGAGAAGAAAACCGTGTTCAGGACAGGAATCCGTCTCTTTACAAACCATTCCCTGGGTCAAAAGCCGTGTAAAAGGTTCTTTATATTTAACAAGTTCAAAATCGTATAGAACACGGGTGTAATATCTGGAATAGAGCAGATGTAAAATCGCGTGTTCAACACCACCGATATACTGATCAACAGGCATCCAGTAATCTACGGCTTCACGGTCAAACATGGCGGTATTACAGTTCGGACTGCAATATCTTTCATAATACCATGAAGACTCTACGAACGTATCCATTGTATCGGTTTCTCTTCTGGCCTTGGGACTGCCGCAGGTCGGACAAGGCGCCTTTGTAAAATATTCAAGGGTCGACAATGGTGATTTACCGCCTTCAAGAAGATCGGCATCTTCTGGAAGCAAAATGGGAAGGTCTTTATCAGGGACTGGAACTATACCGCATTTTTCACAATGAATGATCGGTATGGGCGCACCCCAGTATCGCTGTCTTGAAATCCCCCAGTCCCTTAGCCTGAAGCTGGTTGTTTTCTTTCCGAGACCCTTTTCTTCAAGATAAGAAGCGATATCGTCCAGCGCTTGTACACTATCTATTCCATTGAACCGGCCGGAATTAATCATCACGCCTTCACCGGTAAAGGCCTCGGTCATTGTGGCGGGATCGAGATCGGCATCATGAGGTTTTACAACCACTATGACTTCAAGCCCATACTTATGGGCAAATTCAAAATCTCGTTGATCATGCGCTGGAACGGACATAACAGCCCCGGTACCGTATTCCATAAGCGCAAAGTTGGCTGTATAGACCGGCATACGAATACCGCTTAAAGGATTGATACAATATGCACCGATATAAACACCCTCTTTTTCATAACCTTCCACGGCTTTAACCGATCGATCCTGCAAGGATATGCGATGGATAAAATCGGATACTTCTTCTTCTTGCGGAGTTCCTCCGGACAGTTTGACCACCAGGGGGTGCTCCGGTGCAAGGCACATAAACGTCGCCCCATATACGGTATCCTGTCGTGTTGTAAAAACCGGTATCTGCTCACCCGAGTTTTCTATGGGAAACCGAATTTCTGCACCCGAACTCTTTCCGATCCAATTTTTCTGCATCGTAATAACCTTTTCAGGCCAACCCGGCAGCTTTTCACAATACGACAAGAGATCCTGGGCATAATCGGTAATGCGGAAAAACCATTGCCAGAGCTTTTTCTGTTGAACCTGTTGGCCACATCTCCAGCACAGGCCGGCTTCCACCTGTTCGTTGGCAAGTACAGTCTGGCAGTCTTCACACCAGTTCACAAAGGATTCCTTACGATAGGCCATCCCCTTTTCATACATTTTTAAAAAAAGCCACTGTTCCCACTGATAATATTCAGGACTGCAGGTAGCGATTTCCCGGTCCCAATCATAGGAAAAACCCAGACGCTTCAACTGGAATCGCATGGCATCGATATTTTCATAAGTCCACTTGGCCGGGTGACTATTATTTGCAATTGCAGCGTTTTCCGCCGGCATGCCAAATGCATCCCAGCCCATGGGATGAAGGACATTAAACCCTTGCATTCTTTTGTATCTCGCAACAACATCTCCGATGGTATAGTTTCTCACATGCCCCATATGGATATTGCCGGAAGGATAAGGAAACATCTCAAGCAGATAATACTTTTCTTTATTCGTATCCTCTTTGACCTTAAAAAGCTTTGCCTCTTCCCAGAAATTTTGCCATTTAGATTCTATTTTCCTGGGATCGTATCGTTCATCCATTTTATATTTTTAACCTCGAAAAAATATTGTCATCCAAATAATTATACTTATAATATCCTAATTTCATATGTCATCATCATCCCAAAAGGACATTAGGTTTCATGCCACAACACGATGCAAATAGCAAGTCATAAGACCTGAATTTTGCACGGGCAAGAAATCGTTTGACTTGTACATAACAATTTCATATTCATTTAGAAGAACAAGTGCTTAAGATTAAAGCCTGTTTTTGCCCATAGACAATCCTTATTAGGGCTGAGCCGGAAGTCTCACTTTAACCCGGATATTTCACGTGTGCGAGGCGTTCATTTTCATGAAACATTCGGGCTAATTGTTCTTAACCTAAATTGGAAAACCATTTCATGAGCAGTAAAATCCTTATCAATGCCATAGATCCTGAGGAATGCAGAATTGCAAAAGTCAAGGACTTGAAGCTTGAAGAATTCCATATTGAAAGTTCAGGAAAAGAAATTATCCATGGCAACATTTACAAGGCCATCATCTCTCGCATTGAACCAAGCCTTCAGGCCGCATTTGTAGATTTTGGCGCTGATCGTCACGGTTTTTTGCAAAAACATGAAATCCACAGCGATTATTTTCAAGACAATCTCTCTAAAGATAGATCCATATTAAATATGGTCAAGCGCGGCCAAGAGCTCTTGGTACAGGTGACCAAAGATCCCTTCATGAAAAAGGGGGCCATGCTTACAACTTATATATCTTTGCCTGGTCGACACGTCGTGCTTATGCCCGGAAGCGACAGCCGGGGAATCTCACGCAAAATAGAAGATGAAGACGAGCGTAACCGTTTAAAAAGTATCGTCGGTAAGCTTAAGATACAGGAGGGATTCGGCATTATTGTCCGCACTGCAGGTATAAACAGTACGAAACCGCGCATGTCAAAAGATGTAAACTATCTTTTGCGCCTGTGGAAGAACATCAAAAAAAATGTGACAAAAGCAAAAGCACCTGTATTGATTTATAAAGAGCAAAATCTTGCCGTAAGATCCATACGCGATTACTTCACCCCCGATGTAACCGAAATCCTCATCGATGATGATGCCGTATACCATGTTGTTAAAGACTTTGTTAAAATCATATCGCCGAAACATAAAAAGATCGTCAAATATTACAAAGCGGCCAGGCCGATATTCACCAAATACCAACTTGAAGATCAGATTTCATCGATTTACGCGAGTCATGTAAAACTTAAATCCGGCGGCACTCTTGTGATCGCACAGACTGAAGCCCTCGTCTCCATCGACGTTAATTCAGGTAAGGCCACCAGAAAAAAGTCCATTGAACAAACCGCACTTCAAACCAATGTTGAAGCAGCCGAGGAAATTGCACGCCAGTTGCGACTCAGAGACTTGGGCGGCCTTATTGTCATCGATTTTATCGACATGAAAGACCCCAAACACAAATCAGAGGTAGAAAGGGCCGTTAAAAATTGCGTAAAACCGGATAAGGCCAAAACAAATATCGGTAAAATTTCAAAATTTGGCTTGATGGAAATGTCGAGACAGCGAATTCGTCCCACTATCGAATCCAGCAGTTTCGAGCCCTGCAGCCACTGCAAGGGGAAAGGAATGATCCCCTCTACTGAAATGCTGGCCCTTGACTTTCTCCGCCGACTTCGCCTTGAAACCGTAAAAGCCGAAATTTCAAGTGTCAAAGGAATCGTCCCGCACAGTGTTGCCGATTACCTTTTAAACAAGAAACGCAAAGAAATTCTCGATTTGGAACTCAGGAGAGGCCTTTCCATCACCATTGAGGGGGATACAAAAATTATTCCCGGCATGAGCGAAATTAACTGTGAAAAATAAAACTGATCTATACCCATCCATTATCATTTATCCAAAGGAAAAATTATGCCAAAAAAACCTGTAAAAAAGGCAAATAGGGTTATTGGAGTTGTTATCATCGCTATGGTGCTTGTTGGAGCATTTATGGGTTATAAGTTTCTGATGAAACAAGAATCGAAATCCGGAACACAAAAAGGATCTGATAATATTCAAATTCCTTCAAGTACGGAACAGATTATTGATTACAGCAAAATTGAAGAAGACAAAGAACTCAAGGCACTTATGCAACAGCGAAAAGCAGAATATGGAGTTAATAAAGGGGTTGATATTATTGCACAATCCAATGAATCAATTAAAATTGGAGATTCAACGGTTTCAATGCAGGAAATATTGGAAAAGATTCGTCTAAAAAGTGGTGATATCGTGGAAAAAGATCTCCAATCACAGGATGTGACGAAAAAAGAAAAAATAGAATCATTCGGAATTCACGTGGTCCAGGCTGGAGAAAATATCTGGAATATCCATTTTACCTTTCTAAAAGATTATTTCGATCACAAAGGTGTCCAACTGTCACCCCGTTCGGATGAACCCCTTGAAAGAGGAAGCAGTTCGGGTATCGGTAAGATTCTAAAATTCTCGGAGCATACGGTGAACATCTACAACATCAGAGAACATAAACTTGATGTTGACCTTAATTTGATCTTTCCCTTGACCAAAGTGGTCGTCTATAATATGGATCAAATTTTTGCATTTCTGGATCTCATTGACTATAAACATGTAAACCGTATTCAATTTGACGGCGAGACGCTCTGGATGCCGCCGAATTAAAGAATTATTTGACCTGAGAGACAAATTACAGTATATCAGCGCCATTTTCATCATTTATCGGTATATAGATAAACTGATAAACGTATAATCCAAATAACGACAAAGGAGGTTTTATCTTGATAAATATTGCCTATGCAATGGGCCAGGGCGGAGCGGCGGGAGGACAAGGAGCAGGCGGATTTACATCTCTTATCCCCATTATCCTCATGTTCGTCATATTCTATTTTTTACTTATCCGACCCCAGCAAAAGAAGGCCAAGGAACATCGTGAAATGATCGGTCAGGTTAGAAAAGGGGACCGTATCGTAACCAGCGGCGGATTGCATGGTCGAGTAACAGCCGTGAGTGACTCAACATTGACGGTGGAAATTGCCGACAGGGTCCGTGTGAAGATTGCCCGTGGAAATCTTTCCCAGGTGGCACAATCCTCTTCACCGCCTCAGGATAACAAAAAAAAGTAAGACAAATTCATCATCATCAAAAGGAAAAAATCATTGAGAAATCTTTCTTGGCGAGTTCTGGCTGTTTTTGGAGTGATGATTGCAGCGATTATTTATGTTCTGCCCACCATAAAACCATCCTTTTGGCCGCATAAAAAAATAAATCTTGGCCTTGATCTTCAAGGCGGCATGCACCTGGCCCTTGAAGTCGATACCGATAAAGCTGTGGAAGGCACCATTGAACGTATAATTCAGGAAATCCGGGGCTTTTTAAAAAAAGAGCATATTCGATATGCCACTTTGAATCGCATGGAAGGAAACCGGATATTGATCAAACTGGAAGGACAAAAGCATATTGATGGATTCGAGAAGATTCTCGATAAGGAGTTTAAAAATATGCGTATCTTTTCAAGATCAATGGATGGCGACGTCCTAACCATGCAAATCGATCTTCCGGATAGAGAGGCCGATCAAATCAAAAAATTGGCAACGGATCAGGCTCTTGAAACCATCAGAAACCGAATCGACCAGTTTGGCGTCAGCGAACCCGATATCCGCCGGCAGGGTGAAAAACGGATCCTCGTCCAACTCCCCGGAATAAAGGATACCAAGAGAGCCAAAGCTTTAATCGGCAAAACAGCCCTTCTGGAATTCAAACTTGTGGATGAAACCCACGACGTTAATGACGCTCTTAAAGGAAATGTTCCTCCTGGTAGTGAGGTGCTTTATGGGGCTAAGGAAGACCCCGCCACCAAGCGTATTTATAAAACGCCCTATCTTTTAAAAAAAAGGACCCTTTTGACCGGCGCCAATCTTACCGACGCAAGGGTTCAAATCGACTCTCAATATAACGAGCCTTATGTTTCAATTGATTTCGACAAAAAGGGCGGCAGGGATTTTGAAAGAATCACCGGAGAAAATGTAAAAAAACGTCTGGCCATCGTATTGGACAAAAAGGTTTATTCAGCCCCGGTTATCCAGGAAAAGATCTCCGGCGGAAAGGCCCGTGTTACCGGAAATTTTACCACTGAAGAGGCGCGGGATCTCGCCATTGCACTCCGTGCAGGCGCCCTCCCGGCACCGGTTAATATTCTTGAGGAAAGGACCGTAGGCCCTTCGTTGGGAACCGATTCTATAAAAAAAGGCCTCATTTCCATGTGTGTCGGCGGCATCCTTGTTATTCTGTTCATGATTGTATATTACAGGGGTGCGGGACTCATTGCAGACTTTGCTTTGATTCTCAATATTCTTCTGATTGCCGGAGGTCTTGCCGGATTTCAGGCAACCCTGACACTCCCTGGCATTGCAGGAATCATCCTCACTATCGGTATGGCTGTGGATGCCAATGTTCTTATATTTGAGCGGATCAGGGAAGAACTGCGTATCGGTAAGACACCGCGTGCAGCCGTGGATGCCGGCTATGACAGAGCGACACTGACCATCCTTGATGCCAATGTCACGACACTGATCGCGGCCCTTGTCCTCTTCCAGTTCGGCACCGGACCTGTCAAAGGATTTGCCGTAACACTCAGCCTTGGGGTTATTGCAAGTCTGTTTACAGCGCTGATTCTTACCCGGATGGTATTTGACTATTACTTAATAAAACGAAAAACCAAACGTCTAAGCATTTAGTGAGTGGCCATCCATAAATCCATATTGGGCACAAATAGGGGTTATTCATGCAATTTGTAAAACCTGATATTAATATCAATTTTATTGGCAAAATTAAAATCACTTTCTTTATTTCTCTGGCAATGATCCTTATCAGCATCGCTTCTCTTGTTTTACACGGAGGGCCTAAATACGGTATCGATTTTGCCGGTGGCACATTGGTTCAGGTTAAATTCAACGAACCTGCAAGCTTGAATAAGATCAAATCCGGTCTTGCCGCCATAGATCTTGGGAAATCTTCGGTCCAAGGGTTCGGCGATCAAAGCGAAAACGAGTATCTTATCCGCACCGACAGGTCTGTCATGACCTCAGCAGGATTTTCCCTAAAAGTGCAACAGGCCCTTGAATCCTCAACGGGGAAAGGCGTAACCGTGCGTCGTGTTGAGATGGTTGGCCCCCAGGTGGGGAAGGATCTGCGGGAAAAAGCCCTGTTTGCCATGTTTTACGCACTACTTTTTATCGCCATATATATATCCGGTCGGTTTGAACTCAAATGGCTTTTAAGCGGCGTCATCGCCGGAGTTCTCATGGGGGCAGTTTATTTTCTTTCTATTTTTAACGTCAGTGTTCCTTATCTCATAGCTGCGGCATTAATCGTATCCCTTGCTCTTTACTGGTTTCTCGGGTTGAAATACGCCATGGGTGCCACTGTGGCGCTTATCCATGATGTTACCATTACTGTCGGCATATTCTCCATATTCAACAAGGAGTTTACACTTCCGATTATCGCCGCTCTTCTCACAATCATCGGATATTCACTCAACGATACCATTATTGTTTTTGACAGAATCAGAGAAAACTTAAGAAAATATCACAAGAATCCTTTGGATTTCATAATTAATAGAAGCGTAAATGAGACCCTGAGCCGAACGATACTGACCTCTCTGACAACCCTTGTTGTGGTTGTTGCCCTGTTTGTTTTGGGAGGTGGAATTATTCATGACTTCGCATTCGCATTGCTTGTGGGCATCGTCGTCGGGACCTACTCTTCAATTTACGTTGCAAGCCCCATACTTCTTGCCTGGCAGGTTCGTGGAAAAAAATAAGAAGTGGATAATATTCTACCATGGTTTGTCCTGAAAAATGTCCCCGGTATAGGGGATCTTCTTTTCAAGCGCCTTATAGACCGTTTTAATTCTCCGGAGCTTGTTCTTAAAGCAACCCAGGCAAGATCTTGTCGAGGTTGAAGGTATAACGCCTCGTCTTGCCGCTGCAATAAAACAGCGCAAAATTGGTGAGTCTGTGAAAAAGGATCTCGATCTCGTTATGCAAAAAAGATATAAAATTGTCACCATGACAGATACTGAGTATCCCCCTCTCTTACTGCAGATACCTGATCCACCGCCTTTTTTGTATGTTTTTGGCCGTCTCAACGGTTCCATTAGAAACATCGCGGTTGTCGGCTCCAGAAATGCAACCCGTTATGGTATCTCTACAACCCGTCGGCTTTGTCACGACTTGGTTAAGCTTAAAATGACAATTACCAGCGGCATGGCTGTGGGTATTGATTCGGCAGCACACGAAGGGGCACTCATGGGCAAAGGAAATACCATTGCTGTTCTTGGAAGCGGCCTTGAAAGGGTGTATCCTGAACAAAACCGAAAACTTTTTCATCAAATTGCCGAAAACGGTGCTGTTATTTCTGAATTCCCACTGAAAACAGAGCCCGATGCTTACAATTTCCCTAAGCGCAACAGGATCATCAGCGGTATGTCCCTTGGTACGGTGGTCGTTGAAGCAACAAAACGAAGCGGATCACTGATAACAGCGCGTCTGGCGGCGGAACAAAACCGGGATGTATTTGCGGTTCCTGGAAGTATCCAGTCCTTTAAAAGCACCGGAACCCACACACTGATTAAACAAGGCGCCAAACTCGTGGAACATGCCCAGGATATTATGGAAGAGCTTTCACATATGATAAATATTCCTGTTGGAAAAGACAAACCCGCCGATAATATAATAAAGAGAATATCACGATTATCACCCGAAGAAAGGCTTGTGTTTGAATCTCTTGAACCATATCCTGTTCACATCGACGACATTGATAGAAAGCTTTCCATTGAAGCCGGCAGGCTTTCGAGTATTCTACTGCAACTTGAACTCAAAGGTATTGCACAGCAATCTCCGGGTAAGTTCTTTTCAAAAATTGAAGAAATGAGGTAATATTGTGACCAAACCCCTTGTAGTCGTGGAATCTCCCACAAAAATAAGAACCATTAAAAAATATCTCGGCAAGGAATATAACGTCGCCGCCACCGTCGGCCACATAAAAGACCTTCCGGCAAAGGAAATTGGAATCAACATTGAAGAAGGGTTCAAACCCAAGTATACGAATATCCCCGGCAAGCAAAAAGTTATAAAATCTTTAAGACAGGCCGCCGGTGATACGACAGATATATACCTTGCGCCGGACCCGGACAGAGAGGGCGAAGCCATTGCATGGCACACGGCTGAAATACTTAAAAAAAAGGGAAGAATATTTCACAGGGTACTTTTTCATGAGCTCACAAAAAATGCCATCCATGAAGCGATAAAATCGCCCGATCAACTCAACCAAAATAAGTATGCAGCACAACAGGCACGCCGGATTCTCGACAGACTGGTGGGATACCAGATCTCCCCTTTGCTGTGGCGTAAAGTAAAAGGGGGGCTCAGTGCCGGTCGCGTTCAGTCTGTTGCCGTACGAATCATTTGTGATAGAGAGCGGGCCATCCAAGCCTTTGAATCTGTAGAATACTGGTCGATTACCGCCCACCTTGAGGACAATTCACCCCCGCCGTTTTCAGCAAAGCTGGTGAAAAAAAATGGGGAAAAAATTAAAATCTCCGATGAAAAAACATCAAATATTATCATTAAGGAGTTGTCCGAAGAAAAATTTATCGTTGAAAAAATACAGAAAAAAACAGTAAAAAAGAATCCATCCCCTCCGTTTATCACCAGTAAACTACAACAGGAAGCCATCCGGAAACTTAGATTTTCCGCAAAAAAAACCATGATTATGGCTCAGCAGCTCTATGAAGGTATAGAGCTATCCCCCGGTGAACCTGAAGGACTCATCACTTACATGCGTACAGATTCCACCCGAATTTCCAAGGAAGCTGCAATGGAGGCCCTTAAACTCGTACGGGAGAAATTTGGGGATGAGTATGCACTTCAAAAGCCGCGTTTTTTCAAAAACCGAAAAAAAGCTCAAGATGCCCATGAAGCCATACGTCCCACATCGGTCTTTAATACGCCGGAAAAAATAAAACCCTTCCTTTCCAAAGATCAATTTGCGCTATACGAGCTTATCTGGAAACGCTTTGTTGCATCACAGATGAAGCAAGCCCTTATGAACAAGATCTCTATATCGATTGCGGCCGGTCCATATCTTTTTTCAGCAAGCGGTTCATCGGTGGCATTTCCCGGTTTTATGACGCTGTATATGACCACTGATTATCAAATTGAAAGTGAAAGCCAAAAGAAAAAAGATGATTTTCCCGAGCTGAGCGAAGGGGGGATTTTAAAACTCAATGAATTGGAGCCAAAACAGCATTTTACAATACCCCCTCCGAGATTTTCAGAAGCGTCTTTGGTTAAAGAGCTCGAAGAAAACGGCATTGGCCGACCCAGCACCTACGCCGCCATCCTGTCTACCATAAGGGAAAAAGGCTATGTGGATCTCGTAAAAGGATATTTCAAGCCGAATGAACTGGGAGTTATCGTTAACGATCTTCTGGTGAGTAGTTTTCCTGATGTATTCGATGTGGAATTTACCGCCAATATGGAGAATGATCTTGACCGTATAGAAGCCGCGGAGGTGGATTATTCAGAAATTTTAACACAATTTTACGACGCGTTTGAAAAGGAACTCGAAGCAGCTTCAACGGGGATGCTCAGTGTAAAAGGCATCGGTTTTCCAACGGACCTCACCTGTCCTTCATGTAATCACCGGCTTCATATCCGAATGGGCAGGAACGGACAGTTTTTAGGGTGTAACAATTATCCGGAATGCACCTATACCCGAAACTACACCCGGGATGAAAAAGGGGTCGTTCATCCCATCGAACCGTCTTCTGATCAACCATCTGACAGAATTTGTGATAAATGCGACAAGCCCATGCTCATCAAAGAGGGAAGATACGGTACATTCTATGCCTGCTCCGGTTATCCGGATTGTAAAAACACCCAGTCAACAAATTCAAACAGCGGCGGAGAAAAAACCGGCGTTAATTGTCCTGAACAAAACTGTGACGGAGAACTTGTTCAGCGATCGTCCAAACGGGGAAAAACCTTTTACGGGTGCAGCCGTTTTCCGGATTGCACCTTTGCAACCTGGGACAAGCCTGTGGCAAAAGAATGCCCCGGGTGCGGCGCCAAGTTCCTGGTGGAAAAAACGACGAAAAAACAGGGAACTTTTCTGGCCTGTAATACCAAGGGTTGCACGTTCAAGGCAACGTCCGAATAAATTCTTTGAGATCTTCAGATGCCAGGCTCTGCCATAAGGTTTCTTCCTTGTGGGGCTCCAGGGTAATGGTGGGCGACAAACCGTTCTCATTTATAAACTGAAAAAGACCTGCAAAGTCTACATTTCCTTTTCCAATGGCCAAATGGGTGTCTTCTTCGCCGTTGTTGTCATGAAGGTGAAGTTCCATTATTTTTTCACCCAGCGTTTCCAACCATTTTTTGAGCGGGCTTTTCCCAAAAACATGATGATGCCCTACATCCAAACAAAAACCGAAAGCATCGGATGGAATCGCATCAAAAAGGGCGCAGTGCACTTCAGGACCAGTCTCATAAACATTTTCCAGCAATAGTTTAAAACCGAATCGCTCTGCACGATTTACGTGGGATTTCCATGTCGCAACACTGTTATCCAGCCATTCTTTCCAATGCTCTCTATAATAGCATGGATCATATCCGGTGTGGCAAACCACATTGACAGGCTCAAAAACAGGAAGGATCTCAAAAAAACGCTCCAGCCGTTTACGTGTTGCCTTTAACAGCATATTATCGAGTCCTCCCGGAACCAAATCCATAAAAGGACCGTGCAACGTTATTTTTCGGTGATTTATTTTTAAAATTTCTGCGATGGTTCTAAACTCTTTATCCGATGCCGAATCCAGGGCCTCGGCATCTATTCCAATTTCAGGGTTCATGCCGTATTCCATAAACAAAGGAAGGTAATCATTTTTTAGTTTTAGAAAGGGGACATTCACCTGTACTTTTTCGAGTAATTTTATAAAATATTTACTTTGCATATGCATACTTGCTAATCCCTTTACGTCTTTTTGTCCTTCAGCAAATCCTTCAGGCTCGCGAACGGCCTGTTGCCGGAACGCGGCTCTTGCCGGCCGGCCGGCGTTGTTTCGTCATACCATTCCGCAACCTGATCCCGCGAATGCTCATTGTCGTGACAGTAGATACACAGCAACTCCCAGTTACTGCCGTCCGGCGGATTGTTATCATGGTTGTGATCCTTATGATGGACCGTGAGTTCTCGAACTCTCTTGCCTGAAAATTCGCGCCCGCACCGCGCACAGATCCACGGAAACATCTTGAGCGCTCGCCCCCGATAGGTCTTTTCCTGACGCTCTCGGTCATGCCGAGCCTCGGCTATGATACGATCCATCCTGTCGGACTCAGTGCGCGTCTTCTTCGATGACATGTGAGTACCCTCCTGTCGTAATGTCTTTTTGCCCTTGCCATTTTTCTTAACAGTGTGTTTTAGACTCCTATTGGGTGACCGTTGCCTGAGAACCTTGCTTGAACTTGCGCCGATGCTTCCACAGGGGACCCAATTGATCCTGAAGCTCAATGCTTCTGATAGTTTTTGCGCGGTTTTTAGCCCGCCTGAGTCCAGGTGCCTGTAAAGGCTTCTCCTCTGAAAGCCATTTTAACGCACCGCTCTCGTTCCTAAATACATCAATCTCAACAGGACGTTTTTCAGACTATTTGATTTGCAATACCTTGCGGATATCGTCTTCGTGAATACGCACATGCTCGTAAGCCCAGATAATGAACCGCTCAAGTTGGCCATGGCCATGGAATGCATGCATTCCTTCACGGCTAAGATCTTGTTCCGTCATCCCTATCACGATAGCAATGGTATCTTCACGAACTGATTTGAATTGTTCAATGAGCTCCTTGACAGATAGTCCGTCTAATTTCTTAGGCTGGGTAAGATTAAATCGATCCACATCAAAATCATCCGGTGAGCCCGAACCACCGGATAAAATATCCTTAAACAACCAATGCATCGAGCGTTCGATGGTAATAAAATGCGCCAGCACTTGTTTGACAGTCCATTTTGCTCCGTCGGTATAAACCTGAACACCCAGTTGGTCAAAAGATAACGACCTGAAAAAAAATATGGAATTTTTCAAATTTTTTTCGAGTTCAGCGATGATCTCAGCACGTCGGTCAGTCATAAAACCTCTTTATGTACTATGATATCAATATTTTTCTATATTATCCCAATCAAATCCCTTCCATGCTCTTGCGCCAATCCCTTCACGAACTTCATGGGTTACTAAATAAAGTATTGATGATGATATGCCCCATGGGCGCTAAGTCTTACTCCATGATGTAAGCATATCATAATTTCAACATAATTTATATATGCACATTTTTCTGTGCAACAAAGAGCGTCTGTCTCAGGGCGGTGTCCAAACTTTTGGGAAAGGATCGACATCTCTTCTTCATTCTGACCCCGAAAAATCGGGATTTTTGTTTCACTCCAACCCCGTAAGTGTCGGAATCTAAGTTTCGCTCCGACCCCGAAGAATCGGGATTTCCGCTTCGCTCCAACAAACTGCGGGGTACTCCCGCGAACTCGGAAAAAATACTAATTTCAGGCGCAATTTAAAATATTAAGCAGCGACAAGAAAAAGCTTGACAATGCACATAAGTACAGTTAGATAGGAGTTTCTTAATTATATATGTAGGTCATGATGAAAAATATTTTAGCCATTAACATCCTTATTAGCCTTATTATTGCCCTCGTCGTAGATGTACTTATCTGCTGCGAGGCAAAGGGTTGATAATGGCCTGATTTTCAGACCAAGCCAAAAAAACAAAAACCGTTATCAGCCCCAAAAAGCTGATAACGGTTTTTGTTTGAGGAGACAGAGCCTATGAAAAGCGACCTGGTAAAAAAAGGGGTGGAGCGGGCACCCCACCGATCCCTCTTTAAAGCCATGGGATACACGGATAAAGAAATCAAACAACCGCTCATCGGCATTGCCAATTCCGTCAATGCCGTGATCCCTGGCCACATTCATCTGGACAAGATTGTTGAAGCGGTAAAAGCAGGGATCTATATGGCGGGTGGAACCCCCATTGAATTCGGTGTTATCGGTGTTTGCGACGGCATTGCCATGAATCATGAAGGCATGAAATATTCATTGGCAAGCCGGGAACTGATCGCCGACTCCATCGAAGTCATGGCAACGGCCCATGCCTTTGATGCCCTGGTTCTGGTTCCCAACTGCGACAAAATTATTCCGGGAATGTTGATGGCAGCCGCCCGTCTCGATTTGCCGGCCATCGTCATCAGCGGCGGACCTATGCTGGCCGGTAAACATCCGGAAAAGACCGGCGATGACAAAATCGATTTGATTACGGTGTTTGAATCCGTGGGTGCCGTGCTTTCGGGCGATATGACCGAAGATCAGCTTTGCCAGATTGAAGATGCTGCCTGTCCCACCTGCGGATCCTGTGCCGGTATGTTCACTGCAAATTCCATGAACTGTCTGACCGAAGCCGTGGGCATGGGATTGCCCGGAAACGGCACCATCCCTGCTGTAATGTCAGCCCGTATCCGCCTGGCCAAGGAAGCGGGCATGAAAATCCTCGATCTTTTGGAAAAAGATATAACACCGTCAAAAATTATGACCGAACAGGCTTTTCATAATGCCCTGGTCGTGGATATGGCCCTTGGATGCTCCACCAATACCGTGCTTCACCTCCCTGCCCTGGCAAGGGAAGCCAACGTATCTATGGATCTCGATCAGATCAACGAGATCAGCAAAGCCACGCCCCATCTGTGCTCCCTGAGTCCCGGCGGACCGCACCACCTTGAAGACCTGAACCGGGCGGGCGGCATTCAGGCCCTCATGAAAGAACTGTCCGGCACCGGCCGCATTAAAACAGACTGTCTCACCGTCACCGGCAAAACCGTGGAAGAGAACATAAAAAACTCGAGCATCATGGACAACACCGTCATCCGATCAACCACCAACCCTTACCATGAGGAAGGCGGACTTGCGGTTCTTTTCGGAAATCTTGCCCCTGAAGGCGGTGTGGTAAAGCAGTCTGCTGTTTTGGATGAAATGTTGCGTCATGAAGGCCCGGCCAGGGTGTTTGATTCCGAGGAAGACGCCGGCCAGGCCATCATGGGCGGCAAAATAAAAAAAGGCGATGTTATCGTGATTCGGTACGAAGGGCCCATGGGCGGCCCGGGCATGCGGGAAATGCTGACACCGACATCGGCCATCGCGGGCATGAAACTGGACGCCCACGTGGCGCTGCTCACGGACGGCCGTTTTTCAGGCGGGACCCGGGGCGCGGCCATCGGGCATATTTCACCGGAGGCCATGCAAAAAGGACCCATTGCCATTGTTAAGGACGGTGATTTGATTGCCATCGATATTCCGGCCAAAACATTGACGCTCAAGGTACCGGACAGCGAGATCCAGGACCGGTTGTCCAAATGGTCTCCCCCACCGCCCAAAATAACCCACGGTTACATGGCCCGGTATGCAAAAATGGTGTCATCTGCCAGTAGGGGGGCGGTAGTTAAGTGAAGAATCCGGACATAGACGCCCGCCCCAGAGGGGCTCTGCCCCGGAGGGAGGACCAGGCTTTGGTTATCCCCAGAGGGGATTTCCTTTGTTGGAAGTTCATCGATTTATTGAAATTACAAATTTCAAATCACAAATATCAAATAATTTCCAATAACCGAAATTCGAAAAGCCAAACAAAGTCTCGCCCTGGAAGGTTTTGGTCATTTAATATTGCAATTTAATTTTTTTTTGAAATTTGGTGCTTAGAATTTGTGATTTAATTGTTATTTGATGCTTGTGATTTGTGATATTAGATACAAAAACTTCAAGGCAGAGCCAGCCATCTCTGAAGCCGGCAATGCGTTACAGGCAAGGCCCAACGAAGATCCCGCATTGCGGGGGAGAACCAGGTTTTCAAGGACTAAATAATGAGGCTCTTTACGGCAGGTATTAACGTTTAATAGAAAAACGGAAGGAAGAAACATGAAACTCACAGGCGCACAAATTATGATGAAGGTTTTACAGGAGGAAGGGGTTGAGATTATTTTTGGATATCCGGGTGGAGCCGTCATCGATATTTTCGATGAACTCGAAAAAACAAACATCCGGCACGTCCTTGTCCGGCAAGAGGCGTGCGCCGTGCATGCCGCCGACGGTTATGCCCGGGCCGGCAGCCGTGTTGGCGTCTGTCTGGTAACATCAGGGCCGGGTGCGACCAACACGGTCAGCGGCATTGCATCCGCCTATATGGATTCCATACCCGTGGTTATATTTACCGGTCAAGTGCCGACACATCTGATCGGCAATGATGCCTTTCAGGAAGTCGACACCGTGGGGATTACCCGGCCGTGCACCAAGCACAACTACCTGGTCAAACGAACAGAAGATCTTGCCAGAATTATCAAGGAAGCCTTTTTAATTGCGAGCTCCGGCCGTCCGGGACCTGTTTTGGTGGACATCCCCAAAGATGTTTCCGTCAATGCCATAGAATACAAGGCCCCCAAAAAAATAAACCTGAAGTCTTACAATCCGACATACAGCCCCAATGTAAAACAGCTTCACAACGTGGTGTCGTTGATCAAGGCTGCCAAAAATCCGATGATTTTTGCCGGCGGCGGTGTCATTCTTTCAGGAGCTGCCAAAGAGCTTACGGAACTTGCCCATAAAACCCGAATCCCGGTGACCACCTCTTTGATGGGTCTCGGCGGATTTCCGGGAACAGACCCCTTGTGGCTCGGTATGATCGGCATGCACGGAACGTATCGGGCCAATATGTGCACCGGTGAATCTGACCTTTTGATCGGCATCGGCGTCCGGTTTGACGACCGCGTTACCGGAAAAACAGATGTCTTTGCAGCCAAAGCCAAAATTGTGCACATTGATATTGATCCCACATCAATACGCAAAAATATCCCTGTCACCGCCCCGGTTGTCGGAGACTGCAAAATCACGCTGGCCAAACTGAACAAACTTCTGGACAAGGAAGACCTTGGCGATCTCAAGAAAAAGCGAAAAAAATGGTTGGATCAGATTCAGGTCTGGAAAGACACTCAGCCCCTGGCCTATAAACAGAAAGACGTTATCAAGCCGCAATATGTTGTTGAAAAATTGTATGAGTTGACCAAAGGCAAAGCGATTATCACCACCGAGGTGGGACAGAACCAGATGTGGGCGGCTCAATATTATCACTATGACAAACCCAACCATTTTATTACTTCAGGGGGCCTGGGTTGTATGGGGTTTGGTTTGCCGGCCGCTATCGGCGCGCAACTCGCCTGCCCGGATATGCTTGTGGTCGATATTGCCGGTGACGGCAGTATCCAGATGAACATACAGGAAATGACGACCGCGGTGCAAAACGGTCTTCCTGTAAAAATTGTTATTCTCAATAACGGACACCTCGGCATGGTCAGGCAGTGGCAGGAGCTCTTTTTCGAAAAGCGTTATGCTGCCACGTGTCTGGATTGCGCACCTGATTTCGTAAAACTGGCAGAAGCATACGGTGCTGAGGGGTTAAGAGCCACAAAACCCGAAGAAGTGGAGACTGTTTTGAAAAAAGGCCTGGCCTCCAAAAAACCGGTGATCATGGATTTTGTAGTGGAAAAGGAAGAGTGCGTTTATCCGATGGTTCCTGCAGGAGCTCCGGTGACTGAAATGCTTTTGGTGTAAAATCGTTTTGCGATGTTATAAAACGCGGCCGTGCCGCTCAGTCTGGCGAAAGGCTAAAATTCCTATCCCCGTAGCAAGCTTCAGGGTATTTCGAAATTTTTGCCGCACTTTCGCTTAACAAAGGATATGAACCATGACAGAAGAAAAACATATACTTTCGATTCTAGTGGATAATGAACCCGGCGTTCTCTCAAGAATTTCAGGATTGTTCAGCGGCCGGGGATTTAATATTGAAAGCCTGTGTGTTGCCGAAACCATGGACCCACTGGTTTCGAGGTTAACACTGGTCACGATGGGGGAACCGCCGATTATCGAACAGATTGAGAAACAACTGAACAAGCTTATCAATGTCATCAAGGTTCACGATTTGACCGGAAAGGAATATGTCCAAAGGGAAATGGCCCTTATAAAGGTGGTCGCCAAGCCGGAACATCGCGCCGAAATATTAAGAACCGTGGACATTTTCAGGTGCAAGATTGTTGACGTGGGACCTGATCACTACACCATTGAAGTCACGGGCGATGAAGGAAAAATGAAGGCGCTTTTAAGCCTTTTAAAACCCATCGGCATAAAGGAAATCGCCAGAACGGGAATGATTGCGCTGTTCAGGAATCCAAATAGTACCATCAGAAAGGGCCCTTTTTCATGAGCTGAGTTATCCTCGGTTTTCAGCACATATTGCGTACTCAATGCACGCTCAACATCGTCATGAGGGATGAGGCTTAGCTAATCTAATAAAGTGCTCATTTCTGAATTGGGAACTATCCAATTACATTTATAAAAAAGGAGAATAACATGGCTAAGATAAATTTCGGCGGGTACTGAAGAAGAAGTAATTACTTCGGAAGAATTTTCATTGGAAAAAGCTAAAGAAGTGCTTAAAGATGAAACAATTGTAATTCTCGGCTATGGAGTTCAGGGGCCGGCTCAGGCGCTCAATCTTAGAGATAACGGATTTAAGGTGATAATAGGACAGCTTGAAGGAGACGATTACTGGAATAAGGCTGTTGCCGACGGGTTTGTACCAGGTGAAACCTTATTTCCCCTCAAAGAAGCTGCAAATCAGGGAACTATCATTAAAGAACTCCTTTCCGATGCAGGGCAGGTAGCCACCTGGCCTCAGATAAAAGAATGCCTTAACGAAGGTGATGCGCTTTATTTTTCTCATGGTTTTTCAATTGTTTATAAGGAGCAAACCGGTGTCATACCCCCTGATAATGTTGACGTAATTATGGTGGCACCAAAAGGATCGGGAACCAATGTACGCAGGAATTTTCTGGACGGAAGCGGCATCAATTCCAGTTTTGCGGTCTACCAGGATTATACCGGCAGAGCAGAGGAAAGAACATTGGCATTGGGAATTGCCATCGGTTCAGGCTATCTTTTCCCCACCACTTTTGAAAAAGAAGTTCATAGTGATCTTACCGGTGAACGCGGTGTTCTCATGGGCTGCCTGGCCGGTGTGATGGAAGCCCAGTACAACCTTTTGCGAAAGCACGGGCATTCACCCAGCGAAGCATTTAATGAGACCGTGGAGGAACTAACTCAGAGCCTTATCCGGCTGGTGGCTGAAAACGGCATGGACTGGATGTTTTCAAACTGCAGTACCACGGCCCAGCGCGGTGCTCTGGACTGGGCGCCAAAGTTCCGGGATGCCGTTGTCCCGCTGTTTGACGAACTGTATGAAAGAGTTGTATCCGGCAAAGAAACCAAAAGAGTCCTGGAAGCCAACAGCGCTCCTGACTACCTTGAAAAACTGCAAAAGGAACTCGATGTCATCAAAAATTCTGAAATGTGGCAGGCCGGGGCAGCGGTCAGGTCATTGAGGCCGGAAAATCGATAACCCTAAATTTTCATGAAATATTTATCTGGCTTTTAATTTGGGAAATAAATCAATACTATCTATTAAAGCTTAAAAACAACATTTTGAATTGACCGGACGAAGAATTATTTATTTTTTAGATAAATTTTTCACCTTACGGCGAGCCTGATTCGCCCATTTGCTGCGTTATCAGCGATTTGCGGTAGCAAACTACAGCTTCATCCCTGATGCCTGGCAAATAAACGAATCAAACTCGTGAATAATTAGGGTCTATATCTTAAACGAAATTTGAATCATAGCAAATTTTATTAGGAGTATAACATTATGGAACAGATCTTACTTTATGACACGACCTTGCGGGATGGAACCCAGGGAGAAAACATCAGTTTTAGTGCCAAGGAAAAAATCCAGATCGCGAAAAGGCTGGATGATTTCGGCATACATTACGTCGAAGGCGGCTGGCCGGGGTCCAATCCCAGGGACATGGAATTTTTCGATCTGGCCCAGAAGAAAAAATTCAATACCGCGCGGATAACGGCTTTCGGATCAACCCGGAAACCCGGTATCGACCCTTCAGATGATCCAAACTTGCAGGCACTGCTTAAAGGCCAAAACCCCTTCAGTGACCATATTCGGAAAGACATGGGATCTTCATGTCCAGCAGGTCATGAGCAATACCCTTGAAGAAAACCTTGCCATGATCACCGATTCCGTCGAATATTTGAAAAACGGTGATCGGGAGGTGATTTATGATGCCGAACACTTTTTTGACGGGTACAAAGCAAATCCGGATTATGCCTTAAAGACACTGATGGCCGCCATCGATGCCGGAGCAGAATTCATCGTACTGTGCGACACCAATGGCGGGTCTCTTCCCATTGAAATCAAATCGATTATGGATGAGGTTCGAAAAGCGTTTTCGGAAAAATACGCTACAAAAAAGGATTCGCTTCCAGTCAAGATCGGGATTCATACCCATAACGACAGCGGCCTGGCTGTGGCCAATTCCATCGAAGCCGTCCAATCCGGTGCGGTAATGGTCCAGGGAACCATCAACGGATATGGAGAGAGATGCGGCAATGCCGATCTGACCTCGATCATACCGATTCTCCAGCTAAAGATGAACCGCCCGTGTGTTTCCTCGGAAAATATGGGAAAACTGAGATTGCTCTCCCGGTTTGTCAGTGAAACGGCCAACATGATTCCTTTGAACAGCCGTCCCTTTGTCGGTGAAAGCGCATTTGCCCACAAAGGGGGTATTCATGTCAGTGCAATCATGAAAGTATCAAAGGCATACGAACATATGGCGCCCGAACTTGTGGGAAATCGCCGCCGTGTATTGGTGTCGGATCTTTCGGGAAAAAGCAATATCGAATACAAAGCAAAAGAACTCGGGATCGAGCTTGGGGCCAACGGAACTGACAGCCGTAAGATCGTTACAGAAATAAAACAGATGGAACAGGATGGATACCAGTTTGACACTGCCGACGGATCATTTAAAATCCTGCTCGAAAAGTTTACCGATCAGTTTCAGCCACTGTTTGATTTAAAATCCTTTCGGGTCACCATCGAAAAAGACGAAGATCGTCCCTGTTCAGCCCATGCCACCATCAAGATTTCGGTGGAAGGCAAAGATGAAATCACCGCCGCTGAAGGAGATGGTCCGGTCAGCGCCTTAGATAATGCCCTTCGCAAGGCACTTGACAAATTTTATCCGGATCTGGACGCCATGCGCCTGATCGATTTTAAAGTCCGGGTCATAGATGGTCGCGAGGGAACTGCGGCAAGGGTACGGGTCTTTATTGAGTCGCGGGATCACGACCATATCTGGAGCACCATCGGTGTTTCCGAAGATATTATTGAAGCCAGCTGGCAAGCACTTGCCGACAGCTTCCAGTATAAGCTCGCAATGATAAAACCCTAACCCGGACAAGCCGGTAGTAGCGAAGCGGACTTGTCCGCCTGGGCCGAGTGGCGGAAATCCCGATTTATCCGGGAACCCAACAGGCTAAAGCTTTCGCTAAAAAAAATTTTATAATAAAAATGGATATTATTTTTAATAAAAGAGAGGGAATCAATGCCGTGGGACATTTTTCTTATCCTGTCCTGCGGCGTATGCTCGTTCCTATTTTGCCCTTTTTTTAAAATAAACAAAAATTTATCATCAACTTACTATTCAAGAACAGGAGCAAAATCATGGAAGAACGAGTCATTATTTTCGACACAACGCTAAGAGACGGCGAGCAATCTCCCGGCGCAAGCATGAATGCCGGAGAAAAGCTGCGCCTGGCCACACAGTTGGAAAAGCTCGGCATAGATGTATTGGAAGCGGGATTCCCGGCAGCTTCTGAAGGTGATTTTGATGCGGTTTCCAAGATCGCCTCAAAACTCAAAAAAACCGAGGTCGCCGGCCTGGCACGGACGTCAAAAGCTGATATCGATCGCGCCTGGGGCGCCGTCCAGCATGCAGCAAAACCGAGAATTCACACATTTTTGGCCACATCCGATATCCATATGCAATACAAACTCAACATGACCCGGGACCAGGTTCTCAAAACCACTTCGGAATCTGTCAAATACGCCAAGAGCCTTACCGACAGCGTCGAGTTTTCGGCAGAAGATGCCTCACGCAGTGATCGGGATTTTCTTTGCAAGGTGTTTGAGGCGGCCATTGAGGCCGGCGCCACAACCATCAATATTCCGGACACCGTCGGATATGCCATCCCCATGGAATTCGGGGATCTGGTCAAGTATGTGATCGACCATACCCCCAATATCAACAAGGCGGTCGTGAGTGTTCACTGTCACAATGACCTCGGCCTTGCCACGGCCAACACCCTTGCAGCACTGAGCAGCGGTGCAAGACAGGCGGAAGTCACCATCAACGGCATCGGCGAACGGGCCGGGAACACCTCCCTGGAAGAGGTCGTTATGTCCCTTCACACAAGGCCCAATTACATGCCGTTCTCGTCCAATATCAAAACAGAGCTGATTTATCCCACCAGCCGACTGGTCAGCATGATAACCGGTATTCTTGTCCAGCCCAACAAGGCCATTGTCGGTGCAAATGCCTTTGCCCACGAGGCTGGAATTCATCAGGACGGGGTTCTGAAAAATCCCATGACCTATGAAATCATGAAGCCTGAAACCGTCGGGCTCAGCGCCAGCAAGTTGATTCTGGGAAAACACTCCGGAAGACACGCTCTGCGCTCCCACTTAAAGAAAATGGGGTACGATCTTTCCGACGAAGAGTTAAAGCTCGTTTTTAAAAAATTCAAGGAACTGGCCGACAAAAAGAAGCACGTTGTTGACGAGGATCTGGAAGTGATTGTTACGGAAGGCATCTTAAGGACTGCCGAAATTTTCGAGCTGGAATATCTGCATGTCACCAGCGGTACCACCGTCATTCCCATGGCAACCGTCAGACTTTTTATCAATGGAAGGCCGGTTCAGGGTACGGGATACGGAAACGGCCCCATCGATGCGGCGTATGACAGTATTGCCAAACTGACGGGAACCGAATCCGAACTTTTAAGATTTTCCATAAGCGCCATTACCAGCGGTACGGATGCCCAGGGCGAGGTTACGGTACGCCTGAAAGAAAACGGCCTGATTGCACTCGGCCGCGGGGCGGACCCGGACATCATCACCGCCAGTGTCAAGGCTTACATCAACGGACTCAACCGTCTTGAATATTTGAAAGCCAATCCGGTGGTGGCCATCGCCTGATGTTTTTTCACCAAAGCTTAAGGGGCTTGAACAGCCCCTTAAGCAAAAACTTTTATTTTTTTCCCCTATTTTCCAAGCATTTTTCTCTTTAACTTTGAATCCGCCGGTTTTTTACCCAACCATATTGAGAATACCGCCTTTTTGAAATCAAGTCCTTTAATCGTCCCTTTCAACTCTCCCTTGATATAAACACCGACCCCCTGCTCCGGAACATAGATGATATCGTAAATATCGTTTTTCTTGGCTTTCTGGGAAAAAAAAGAGTTGAATGTGTCGATCTCTTTTTGAATCGTAGCAATGTTTCCGCCGGTTCCATTTACAAAACCTTCGTTCCAGGCATCCACCAGCTTCTTACTGGAAACCTCGCTGTAAACAAAGTGCATTCTGATGGCCATGGGTGTATCTGCATCCATGATTTTTTGGGGATCGGTTTGCTTCTCTTTTAAATAAAGACCAGCGGCATAAACCTTTATAAAAAGTTTTTTCCGAAAACCGGCGCCATTTAAAAGTAATTCATCCGAGCCAGCCATCAGGCTGTCGGGGAGTTCAACTTTGCCGACCTGCTTTGCAACAGCAGCGGGAGACATCATGAAAACAACTAAAACGATAACCAGTAGTCTCTTCATTTAACTTCTCCTTTCAGTGATTGCCTAATAGTTGAATGAGTTATACTTTAAGCGTAGCAATAATATCCGAAATGTCAGAAATATTTCGCTCCATCAGAAAGGTTTCAATGCCATCGATAATGTCTGTGGTTGCGTGCGGATTGATAAAATTGGCGGTTCCGATCTGAACGGCCACGGCGCCTGCAATCAAAAACTCCAGTGCATCTTTTGCGGTCATTATGCCGCCGATACCGACCACCGGAACGTTGACGGTTTGCGCCACCTGCCAGACCATACGCAACGCCACCGGCTTTATGGCCGGCCCTGAAAGCCCGCCGGTGATATTGGCGATCTTTGGACGCCGGGTTTCAATATCGATTGCCATACCGGTGATGGTATTGATCAAGGAAATGGAATCCGCACCTTCTGCTTCCACGCTTTTTGCAATTTCCGTAATGTCGGTGACATTGGGAGAAAGTTTGACCATCAGCGGTTTGGTGGTCTGTTTTCTGATCGCCCCGACAACTTCGGCGGCAGATTCCGGATAAGCGCCAAAGGCCATTCCACCGGATTTTACATTGGGACAAGAAATGTTTACCTCGATGCCCGAGACACCATCAATATCTTCCAGGCGAGCGGCCAGTTCAGCATATTCTTCTGTACTTTTCCCGTAGACGTTTACAAATATCGGCGTGTCAAGACGTCTCAAAAATGGTAATTTCTCTTTCACAAATGCTGCCAACCCGACGTTTTCAAGACCGATGGCGTTTAACATGCCGCATGGTGTTTCAACGATCCTCGGTGGTGGATTTCCCTTAGAGGGTTCAAGAGACAAGCCTTTTACAACAATCGCTCCCAGGCGGTTTAAATCGATAAGTTCTTCAAACTCGCTGGCATACCCGAAAGTACCGGATGCCGTCATCACAGGATTATTGATCTCTATCCCGCCGATATCCACACGCATATTTGGTTTTTTGGGTGTCATATTAACACGTTCATTCAAGCAATTTAAAATTCATATCGATCTGGATGTTTTTGCTCAATTTTGACACGCTACAATGCGCTTTTTTATAAAATAAATATTGATCGATAGCAAGGGTATGTTTTAACATTCACCACAAGCCATCTTAAAAATACATCTAACACCCAATTACGGCGTTGCCCCGCATGACGGGATTTACAACGAGCCTCTTCAAAATGCTCATCCCGCCTTTAGCGGGACTCCGCTTTTTCATCGGCTCGCGCCCCCGATTGTCGGGATTTCGCAAAGCTCAACTTGCTATTGAACGTAATCTGCATTTTTGAGATGGCTTGTAATAAGTAAATTAGATACTCGACATGTGTATTTTTACATTTTAATCTTGTTTGAGCAATTAATCATTCACTGGGATAAAACCTTCCAAAGCAAAATCAGATAAGACTTTCGTTGAATAAAAAGGTGTGAAACTCGAGCAATAAAACAGTTAGGGACTATCTATGAAAAAAATTCTTGCCATTATCGGTTCGCCGCGAAAACTTGGCAATTGTGAAATCATGGCCAAGGAAATCAGCAATCAACTATCCATTCCCCATGAGTTGAATCTTTTGCGGCTTCAGGATTTCAAGATTCTTCCCTGTCGGGGATGTTACCAGTGTCTTTTCACAAAAGAGCACTGCGTTCTGGATGATGATTTAAACATTGTCTTAAAGGCCATGTTGGAAGCCGATGCATACATCGTATCGGCACCGACCTATTTTCTGGGTATCAACGCATCCCTTAAAACATTTCTCGATAGAGGAATTTCTTTTTACGCTCATATTGAAAATCTGTGGAGCAAACCGGCAGTTGGTGTGGCCATCGCCGGTATTGAAGGAAAGGAGGGATACAGCCGGCTGGTCATTCAAAGTTTTTTAAAGATGATTTTTGCAAATGATAAAAACACCACGGTGGTTTATGGTGCTTTGCCTGGAGAGATCTTTTTGAACAAAGAGAACAAACAGGCGGCCGGTGAACTGGCTTCAGCACTTTTTGGACCCAGGGTTGAAAAAAGAGGTCCTTGCTGTCCTCAGTGTGGAGGAGATACGTTCCGGTTTTTAGATAACAACCGTGTACGATGCATGCTGTGCAGTAATTCCGGAATCATAACCATAGCATCAGGATCCCCGACGTTTGAGATCACCAAAAGCCATCACGATTTTTTTTCCAGCCAAGAGGATGCACTCAAACACAAGGAATGGTTGCTCGGAATGAAATCCCGGTTCATCGAGCACAAAAAAGCCCTCAAAGAGATTACCCATCCCTATCTACAGCAGGGGACCTGGATTAAACCCCTATAAAAGAAAATAGGAATTAGGTAACTTAAAATAGACGAAAGTTCAAATGAAGATAAGAAGGTTAGAAAATCAGAAGGTCGGAGGCTTTGAGACATGCCAACCTTCTTACCTTCCCACCTTCTAATTTCTTATGTTTCTAAATATCATGTTTATCCGTGATTTCCCTCCTATTCCTCTTTCCGGCCCAAAGGTTTTGGTCACTTCGATATTTTCTCGGCCAATTCTATAAAAGCCCTGGACACCGGGGTGTCCGCATATTTTTCCTGAATAGAGACACCGTTGTCGCCACAAGACACAAGGTTCGGATCAAAGGGAATTCTACCTAAAAAAGGAATGCCCGCTGAACCGGCGGTTTTTTCCCCGCCACCCGATCCAAAAAGATCAACCATTTTATTACAGTGAGGACAGCTAAAGCCGCTCATGTTCTCGATAAGACCCAAAATATCCATCTTAACAGTCCTGCAAAAACTGATGGATTTTCTAACGTCCGCCAGAGAAACCTCTTGAGGCGTCGTAACGATGATGGCTTTGGCGTCAAGAATGGTCTGAGCAACGGTCAGCGGTTCATCGCCGGTTCCCGGAGGTGAATCGATAATCAAAAAGTCAAGTTCGCCCCATTCAACCTCGCCGATAAACTGACGTATGGCAGAGTATTTAAGGGGCCCCCGCCATATGATCGCATCGTCTTTACTTGCAATCATCGATTCGATTGAAACCACTTTCAAATTGTCTGAATACCTTATGGGATTCAGTTTGTTATGTTTGGTTAAATCCAGCATTCCCTTTAAACCGAGCATTCTCGGCACGTCAGGGCCGTGCAAATCGACATCCATAATCCCGACATTAAACCCTTTGTTGGCAAGGGCCATGGACAGATTAACAGAGGTGCTGGTCTTGCCCACACCGCCCTTTCCGCTCAAAACGATATATTTATTTTTTATTTTTTTTAAAGCGCTGTCAACAGCGGCATCCTGTTTTGTCTTCGTCTCTTGTTGGTTTTGGGCAGCTTTAACATTTTCATGAATATGTACCATAATTCTTTATCCCCCATTAACTCCTGCATCGAAAAAAATTCTCATCATTGCATCTCGGACAGTTTTCAGGTCTGCCCGTTCCCCAAGACTCGACCCATCTGTGACTGCAATTGCGACACATGAATGTCCTTACGTCATCGACCATCTGGTAATTTCCGCCTTCGACATTGATGGCTTTCCCGTTGATTAGGGCATCCGCAACCACTTTTCTGGCCTGCTGAACAATCCGACCGAAAGTTGCTCTAGAGACATTCATGTGGCGACCGGCCTCTTCATGGGACATGCCGAGAAAATCGGCAAGTCGTATGGCCTCGCGCTCATCCACCGTTAGGCGAACCTCGGAAAGATCGCGCATGGGAATGCCTCTGGGCTTGAAATAACTAATGTCCGGATTAAAAGCCACCCTGCGATGTTTTTTGGGACGTGCCATAAAAAACCTTTATGAGTATATACTCAAAGCAAACTAAGTATTTACATTGATGTTGTCAAGCTTTTAGTTTCCACCTATTTGACATTCACTTGAATAAGACCTATCTAAATGGCATTATATACAAAATTAAAGGGTACGAAACTTGTTCAACATATTTTATTTTTTTGAGGAAAAGAAACATGATCGAGTTGAAAAAACTAAATGACATAGAAGATTTTAAAACATTACTCGAAATTCAGAAAAGTGCCTGGGGATTTTTAGATATTGACATTGAACCCCATCATTTGATGACGCGAGTTCAAAAATATGGGGGTCTTGTTCAAGGGCTTTATTTCAATGGCCAATTGGCGGGTTTTACCTATGCACTCATCGGCAAGTGGAAAGGAAAACACTTTATCTATTCCCACATGACCGGGGTTCATCAAAAATATCAGACACAAGGATTCGGTTTTTTGCTTAAAAAAGCCCAAAGAGAAGAGGTTTTAAAAATGGGATATGAGATCATTCGATGGAATTTTGATCCCCTTGAATCCATGAACGCTTTTTTCAATATCCACAGACTCGGCATAATCAGCGCAGAATATGAGAACGATATATATGGAACGGGGGAAAGCGGACTTCACAAAGGGCTCCCCACAGACAGACTGATCGCTACCTGGAACCTGAATTCAGATCGGGTCATTAACAAGATGAAACAAAAAGAACCTCCGATTCTGGAGAATATCCCCAAGAAAAATCTGGAAATTTTTACTCAAGACACAGCCTATATAGAAATTCCCCGAGATGTAAGGTCATTGAAAGAGACGAATATAAACGAAGCCGTTCGATGGAGAATGAAAACGCGTCGTCTTTTTGAATCGGCTTTTCAAAAAGATTATGTTGTTAAAGATATCGTGTTTTCCGAGGATAAAAAGAGAATTTTCTATAAGCTATACAATCGCCTCGCGATTGTATAAAACGTCCGCCTTCGGCGAACTTAAAAAAAGGATAATAGTTTAGTCCTTTGAAACAAATCGATTTCAAAGGACTAAACTATTACAAGGTGGATAGATGAAAATAAAGCAAATTGATTCAGTGGAAATGTTTATTGTCAGGTTGCCGCTTGTCTCTTCGTTTGAGACAAGTTTTTCTGTGCAAACGCACAGAGAGGCCTTGTTATTAAAAATTTTGTCAGATGATGTTTGCGGATGGGGAGAGTGTGTAACGTCTCCGGACCCTTACTACTGTTATGAAACCAATGCAACAGCGTCTCATATTATAAAAGACTTTTTAATCGCTATGTTAACGGCCATGAACAATTTTACCATTGAAGACGTTCTCCAAAATTTTGAGAAAATTAGAGGACATCATATGGCCAAGGCCGCTGTTGAAAATGCTCTTCTTGATATTATGGCCCAAAAATATAAAATTCCCCTTTTTGAACTCATGGGCGGTACACCCAAAAAAATCATGTCGGGAATCAGTATCGGAATCCAAGACAGTATAGACGACCTCCTTGAATCCATTCAACAAGCATGTGATAAAAAATACCACAGAATCAAAATAAAAATAAAAAAGGGCAACGATATTGAGATATTGAAAAAGATTCGAAGAGCGTTCCCGAGCATTAACCTCATGGTCGATGCCAACAGCGATTACACGCTTGAAGATATGCCAATTTTAAAAAAGCTCGATGAATTTAACCTCACAATGATCGAACAGCCGTTGAATTATGATGACATTTATTTTCACGCATTGCTTCAAAAACAGCTCCAAACGCCCATCTGCCTTGATGAATCCATCAAAAATCTCAATGATGCAAAAACCGCGGTTGAGATGGGCAGCTGTCGAATAATCAACATTAAACAGGGTCGCGTGGGCGGTATGACAGCATCTAAAAAAATTCAGGCGTATTGTATGGAAAACAACATTAAAGCATGGTCAGGCGGCATGCTGGAAACCGGAATCGGCCGAGCATTTAACCTTCATCTTCAGACGCTTCCGGGTTTTGTCCTTCCAGGCGACACCTCTGAAACCTCACGATACTTTACTGAAGATATCGTGGACAAACCCGTCATCCTGCAACCCGATGGTTTCATTGAAATTCCCAAAGGTCCGGGAATCGGGGTACATGTACTTCCTGAAAGAATAGACAGACTCAAGGTATTTTATGAAAAACTCGTGTGACGAAAACATTTTAGAAGCCACTTCAAGATCTTAAAAATAAATATTGACAATTCATAACGTATAGTTTTATTTCTTAGTCTTATTTGTTGATAGGAAGCGGTATATAAATTTATATGCTTGAGTGAAAGATCGGGGCAAAATAATCCGTTTTTGATCGTCTCATCAAGAAATTTATAAAAATTAAAGCGCAAATCCTTTACAACACACCCAAGCGGCACTTGATAATAAGGTGAAAAATATGATTGAAATTAGAATACATGGTCGAGGTGGACAGGGTAACGTTGCGGCTGCCGAGCTGCTCTCTGTTGGTGCCTTCATGGATGGCAAGTTTTCGCAAGCCTTCCCTTCTTTTGGAGCTGAACGGATCGGCGCCCCTGTCATGGCTTTTGTTAGAATCGATGACAAGAAAATTCGAACACGTGAAGACGTGCAAAACCCGGATTACCTGATCGTCCAAGATTACAGCCTGATTGGATCAGTGCCGGTATTGGATGGACTTAAGCCGGATGGTTTAATTCTGATCAATACCGAAAAAAAACCCGAAGATTTACAACTTAAAACAACTGCAAAGGTGGAAACCATTCCTGCTACGGAAATAGCACTGGAAATCATCGGCAGGCCCATACCGAATGCAATAATGATTGGTGCATTTTGTACGATTACCGGGCTGGTGAGACTGGATGCTGTACAGGAAGCAATTATGGGAAAATTTCCCGGCAGGGTTGGTGAAAACAACGTCGCCGCCCTTGAGCGGGCTCACGAAATCATGCAAAAGAGGTAGTTTCATGCTTAAACAAATTGAAGGATCTCATGCTGTTGCGGAAGTGGTGGCCAAGTGCCGCCCAAATGTCATCTCCGCCTATCCGATTACCCCACAAACTCATATTGTGGAAGAACTGGCCAGCATTGTCGGACAGGGGAAGCTGGATGCTGAATATGTAAACGTGGAAAGCGAATTTTCCGCAGCATCGGTTGTACTGGGTGCCAGTGCTGCCGGCGCCCGTGCCTATTCGGCGACGACGTCCCAGGGTTTGCTGCTGATGAGTGAGGTGGTTTACTGTATCGCCGGAATGCGCCTTCCCATTGTGTTTACCATTGCAAACAGAGCCATATCAGCCCCCTTGAGCATTTGGAACGATCAACAGGATTCTATGGCCTTAAGGGATGCCGGCTGGATCCAACTCCATGCCGAGGACAACCAGGAAGCGGCCGATTTGCATATCCAGGCCTTTAAAATAGCGGAAGAAACCCATTTGCCGGTAATGGTTTGTATGGACGGTTTTATTCTGACCCATGCCTTCGAACAGGTGGATACCCCCGACCAAAAGGAAGTCGACAGCTTTTTGCCACCCTTTCGGCCAACGAATATCGTGGACCCCCGGTGGCCGAGAGGTATCGGCCTTTTTGCAGATCCTCGTTTTTACATGGAAACCCGATATATCCTGCACCGTGCCATGGAAAAATCCGAAGCAACCATCAAGAACGTCAGCGAAGATTTTAAAAAAACCTTCGGCAGAGACAGCGGCGGTTTCATCAAAACCTATAAACTGGAAGACGCCGATGTGGTTATCATTTCAATGGGTTCCGTGGTTGGCACCATTAAGGATCTCATCGATCAGCTTGAAGAAGAGGGCAAGAAGGTTGGGCTTTTGCAAATCTGCTCCTACCGCCCGTTTCCGCGGAGAGAAATTTACAATGCGCTGAAAGATAAAATGAACATTGTTGTGGTCGAAAAATCGATTTCCCTGGGAAGAGGCGGCATTCTGGCCAGCGATGTACGCTGGTCTTTCCCGCGTGCCGAGAAAAAAGATCGTAATATCAGCAGCTTTATTGCGGGATTGGGCGGTCGAAACATTACGAAGAACCACCTGCGATATATGGTGGAAAAGGTCGAGAAAGAACTGGTGGAATGTGAATTTTTAGGCCTCAATAAAGAATTGATATCTGAGAAGGATTTATAATCATGAATCAAAGCGCTGAAGAACTCAACAAAGTAGAGAAAAAAGATTTATTTACCAGCGGGCACCGCGCATGTGGCGGCTGCGGCCAAGCCCTGGCCGCACGTCTGGTGCAAGATGCCTCCGGTGAAAATACCATCGCGTGTGTTGCCACGGGCTGTCTGGAAGTTTTCAGCTCACCCTACCCCGACCCTTCATGGCGCATTCCGTTTTTACACAGCCTTTTTGAAAATGCATCTGCGGTTGCCTCCGGCGTGGAAGCCGCCTACAAAGCCTTAAAGAAAGGGCCGGTCAACATCATCGCCCAGGGGGGTGACGGCAGTACGGCCGACATCGGATTTCAGAGTATCAGCGGCATGTTTGAAAGGGGCCACAATGTGCTCTATGTCTGCTACGATAACGAAGCCTACATGAATACCGGTGTTCAGCGATCCAGCTTTACCCCTTACGGTGCAAGGACCAGTACAACACCCATGGGCAACAAAACAAGGAAAAAAAATATGCCGTTGATTGCAGCCGATCACGGTATTCCCTATGTGGCCACCGCCACAGTCGATGATTTCAGAGACTTGCAGCGAAAGGTGAAGACTGCCCTTTCCATTGAAGGGCCCAAATACATTCACATCCTGGCACCCTGCCCCTTGGGCTGGGGCCACCACGGTGAAATCACCGTGGAGATCTGCCGACTGGCGATAAATACCGGTCTGTTTCCAATATATGAAATCATTGACGGCAAGACGACAAATATTAAAAAGATCCCGGTCAAGGTTCCGGTGCAAGAGTATCTGAAATTGCAAGGCCGGTTCAGCCATCTGTTCAAGAAAGGTGGATCCCCGGAAATCATCTCCGAAATTCAAGAAATCGCCAACCAAAATATAGAGAGGTTTAATTTATAATGGAAAAGCTACCTTTAGGATTGGTCCTTGATTTACGTAAAGTAGTTCCTTATAAAACAGGTTCATGGCGGACCCTCATGCCCATCAATATCACGCAAACTCCGCCCTGCAACCACGCTTGTCCTGCCGGCAATGATATCCGCGGCTTTCTAAGGGTTCTGGCGGAAGAGAAAGATTATGAGAAAGCATGGCATGTTTTGGCCCGCACCAACCCTTTCCCGGCAACCTGTGGCAGAGTTTGTCCCCACCCTTGTGAAGAGGGATGTAATCGACGGGATTTTGACGAACCTCTGGCAATAAACTGTGCAGAGCGCGCTGTGGGTGATTATGGACTGAAGAATAACCTGCAACACAAAAAACTTATCGATACAAGAAAAGAAAAAGTGGCGGTCATCGGTTCCGGTCCGGCCGGACTCTCCTGCGCCTTTCATTTGGCCAAAAGAGGGTTTCAGGTGAAGGTATATGAAGCAAACAGCGAGCCCGGCGGTATGATGCGTTATGGTATTCCATCCTACCGGCAACCGAATTACATTTTGAAACAAGAAATTGACAATATTCTCCGCTTAGGCGTTGAATTGGAATGTAATGTCAAGGTCGGGGTCAACATACCCTTTGATCAATTGCGAAATGAATATGATGCTGTATTTTTAGGGCCGGGTGCCCAAACAGGTGTGTCCATTAACATCCCGGGCAAAGATGCAAAAAATGTGTTTACCGGAGTGGAGTTTTTAAAACAGGTGAATACCGGCAAATGGGTAGAGGTCGGTAATGATGTCGTGGTCATCGGCGGCGGCAATACCGCCATGGATTGTGCCCGGACGGCCAAGCGTCTGGGAGCAAATGTAAGCATTGTTTACCGTCGCACCCGTATGGAAATGCCTGCGATTACCGCCGAAATCGACGAAGCCATGGAAGAGCGCATCATGTTTCGGTATCACACCAACCCGGTTAAATTAATAACAGATGAAGGCCGGGTTGTCGGTCTTTTGTGTGTTCAAATGGAGCTAAAAGAACCCGACGCCAGTGGTCGGGCCAGACCGGTTCCCATTGCTGGATCAGAAGCCTTCATTCCCGCGGACACCGTCATTATGGCCACAGGCCAGGCCGTGGATCATGATGGCATCGAAATTCAGACCGTAGATCAAAATTGGATCTACACCAACGAATATTTGATGACCAATGTGGAGGGTGTTTTTGCCGGTGGTGATGCCGTGGCAGGTCTGGAAACGGTCTCTTTGGCCATTGGTCAGGGAATGCGCGCTGCTTCTGCAATTGAAGATTACATCGACGGAAATGTAGAAAGTGAAATGGCACAACCGCCCGTGGTCATCTCAAGGGAATTGAACACCTATTACTATCAGCGGGTCAAGCGATATGAGAAGGAGGCCAGTCCGATCCATATGAGACTCAAGGGTTTTAAAGAGATTTATCCAGCTTTTGACCAAGATGATATTATTGTCGAGGCGGATCGATGCTTTAGCTGTGGGCTCTGTTACAATTGCGGCAATTGCTATATGTATTGCCCTGACAATGCCGTTCAAAAGTCGAAAACCACCGGATTTTACGAATTTGATTTGGACTTCTGCAAAGGTTGTGGTCTGTGTGCAAAAGAATGCCCTTGCCATTATATTCAAATGACCCTGGAAAAGTGATCCGGCGTTCGTGTAATAATTATAAAGCCCCGGCGTTCATACTTTTAAAAAGCCTTCCTCATCAGGAAGGCTTTTTTGTTTAAAACTCAGGTTCAAAGTTCCATGGTTCAAGGTTGATGGTTTGGTATAAAGTCAGTTTTGTTCGTTCAGTGAACAGGACAACCTGAATCGTTACCAAAGGAGAATAACAATGGTAGAATTCACATATCAGGATATGTTTCCTTTAGGAGATGATACCACAGATTATCGTCGATTAACCGATGACCATGTTTCTTTGGATTCTTTTCGGGGTAACGAGATACTAACCATCACCCCGGAAGGATTAACCCTTTTGGCTGAACATGCGTTTAAAGATGTTTCCCATCTGCTGAGACCTTCACATCTGTCGCTCTTGGAAAAAATTCTCAATGATCCTGAAAGCTCCGATAACGATCGGTACGTGGCCCTTGAAATGTTGAAAAATGCGGTCATTTCCGCAGAGGGTGTATTCCCCATGTGTCAAGACACGGGCACAGCCATCGTAATGGGGAAAAAGGGCCAACAGATCTGGACCGGTTTTTGTGACGAAGAAGCACTATCAAGGGGCATCTTCAATGCCTATACAACCCACAATTTGCGCTACTCACAGAATGCGCCCTTGACCATGTATGATGAGGTCAATACTGCGTGCAACCTTCCTGCACAGATTGAAATTTATGCCGTTGAAGGCAGCACCTACCATTTTCTTTTCATAGCCAAGGGCGGCGGATCTGCCAACAAGACGTATCTTTATCAGGAGACCAAAGCGACGTTAACCCCGGAAAAGCTGGCTACGTTTATGAAAATAAAGATGAAAACCCTGGGCACAGCCGCCTGTCCACCCTATCATCTTGCATTTGTCGTCGGCGGAACATCTGCTGAACTCAACCTTAAAACCGTTAAATTGGCCTCGGCAGGATATCTCGATTATCTTCCGATATCTGGAAATCGACGGGGTCATGCATTCCGAGATATGAAGCTCGAATCAGAACTGCTTGAGATATCCCGAGAACTCGGTATCGGTGCCCAGTTCGGCGGAAAATATTTCTGTCATGATGTTCGGGTCATTCGGCTTCCAAGACACGGTGCATCTTGCCCCATCGGCCTTGGGGTCAGCTGCAGTGCGGACCGAAATATCAAAGGAAAAATAACAAAAAGCGGAATCTATTTAGAACGTCTTGAGACCGATCCGGAAAGGTACCTGCCGAAACCTGCTGGTGCGGATACAGAAGCTGTTCGCATCGACCTAAACCGGCCGATGGATAAAATCCGTGCCGAATTGGGTCAATATCCGGTGGCAACCCGTCTGATGCTGACGGGAAAAATTGTCGTGGCCCGGGACATCGCCCATGCCAAACTTAAAGAACGACTCGACAAAGGTGAAGGCCTTCCTGAATATTTCAAAAATCACATGGTATACTATGCCGGTCCGGCAAAAACACCGGCTGGATATCCTTCAGGATCTTTCGGCCCCACCACTGCCGGCCGCATGGATCCTTATGTTCCCATTTTTCAGGAACAAGGCGCTTCCATGGTCATGCTGGCCAAGGGAAATCGTTCAAAAGAAGTTACGCAATCGTGTAAAAAGTTCGGCGGATTCTATTTGGGTTCCATCGGCGGGCCTGCGGCACGTTTGGGTAAAGATTGTATAACCAACATCGAAACGTTGGAGTATTCCGATCTTGGAATGGAAGCGATCTTCCTGATTACCGTCAAAGATTTTCCAGCCTTTATTATTGTCGACGACAAGGGGAATGATTTTTTTGAAACGCTGCTGGATGAATAGCCGTTCTTTGAATAATGATAAAATGTTACCTCAGTTGATGTGTTGCCTTGATTAAAAAGATGCCAAACGTTTCAAAACCTAAATAGTGTCTATCCAGAAATGAGATATTTTGTTCAAGATCGAGGCATGCGAAAAAATTAACCACAGACATATAGTTGATATTTCGAGGATTAATTTTTTCGCATAACGAAGATATTGGGCAAAATAGCCATTTATGGATAGGCACTAAATAAGAAACCAAAATGAAAGAATGCATCCGATGCGGCACCTGCTGCAAAAAAGGCGGGCCGTCTTTTCACCTTGAAGATAAGATTTTGATTGATAAAGGTATTATTGGGTTAAAGTATATCTACACCATCAGAAAAGGTGAACGTTCTTATGACAATGTTAAAGAATGCTTTTTGCCGGCATCTTCAGATATTCTAAAGCTAAAGGGACAAAAAGCTTCATGGACCTGTGTTTTTTTTAACGAAACAAATAATAATTGTAAAATATATGAGCATCGGCCCATGGAGTGCAAAGTCCTTAAATGCTGGGATACTAGAGAAATTGAAAAGATTTATGCAATAAACCGATTGACACGACAAGATCTTATTTTATCCGTTGAAGGATTATGGGAACTTGTTGAGGGTCACCAAAAGCAATGTTCATATGACATGCTCAAACTTTTTATTGATTCCCTGAACACAGGTAAAAAGGACGAAGCACTTAAAGGCATACTGGAAATTATCGAATATGATATTGAAATTAGAGAACTGGTAGTGCAGAAAGCAGGCCTTGAAACTGATTTGACAGATTTTCTGTTCGGCCGCCCCATTACAGAAACCATAAAGATTTACGGCCTAAAAATTAAAGAAAAAGAAGGCAAATATATACTCATTCCAATGAGTTAGTGTCCATCCACAAATGGTCTTTTTGCCCAATCTCTGCGTTATGCTTAAAAAATAATCCTCGGAATATTATACATATGCCGGCTTGTCCCGATAGGTTTTCCATCGGGGTGGTTATTTTTTTCGCATGCCTTGATCTTAAACAAAAATCCTCATTTATGGATGGACACGAGTTAAGCAGTTTTTCATTAAGAAACCATTTCAAAGCCTTCCAACGAGTGATTTTTAAGATAAAATCATAATTTTGGTGTGAAACTTGAGTTTTTTCTTAAAGTTCTCCTAAAACGCGTCCGATATAATAAAAGGTTGGATAAAGGCAAACCATCCGAAAGGGTGGGACGCAAAGCCACTGGCCTAAATCCTAAGATTAAGATTCAGAGGATATGGCGGCAGGGTTGCCCTACTGATTTGAGCCACCCGCCTTTGATGTCTATAAAACACCGCCTTATTACAATTCTCTGTTTATCATATAACCTGAATTTTGAACAAGTTGAAGGTTTTCATATGCAAGATTCAGATATTATTTCTTTGGAAGCGCTTTAAATAAGGAGGTAAATCCATGACGTTTTCAATTCAAAGCACGCTTTCAGCAATAAAGGCGTTTGGTGAAAAAATGGGGGTTACGGCCAACAATATTGCAAACGTAGAAACAGAAGGATTCAAAAAAAGCAGAGCGACATTGGTTGAAGGCCCTAAAAAAAATGTAGAGGTAGAGATCACACAACCGGACATCCCGGGTCCAGTTGTTGTTGATGAAACCGATGGACAATTGACGGAAAAAGAAATGTCCAATGTGGATCTGGCAGAGGAAATTCCACAAACGATCCTTGCACAAAGGGGTTATGAGGCAAATCTTGCGACATTAAGGACCCAGGATGAAATGTTGAAGTCTATCATTGATATCATTAAGTAGATAATCCCCGCCTTTTAAGGCGGGGATTATCTACTACGGCTCCCTGCTTCAAAGGTTTTTAAGCAATAGCGTGTTACCATTATTTATGGTCTTTACTGTCTTTGCATACCCGGCATCATTGGCATCGACATCTTTTGGTACCCGGAGGGGATATTAAAAAAAGAGTCAGGCATCGTTTTCTCTTGGATGTTCCGGTATTCCATAACCATGTGGCCGGATGGTCCATCCATTTCCATTTTAACAGGAAAATTTAGCTTTTCTGAAATCCAGTATGTAGTAGTTCCAAGGGATGGATCATTGAACGTATAATGATATTTTGAACACATCTGCCCGTTAATCTTTTCTTTGCCGATAAATTTCTTCTTCCCCATCTTTTCCAGTTCATCAGGAACAACGGGTGCCATATTTTTCTGACTGCCCTCCGACATTTCCATATACATCATTCGCCCTGGCATAAGAATCCAGACAACTCTTTTATCTTTCCTAAAAATCGTTATTTGTTTTTGGCCTCCGATGTTCATTTCTTGTCTGAGATTGTCCCCTTTCAGAAACATCTTTCCTTTAAAGCTTCCCATGGGCGATGTATGAATCATGTCTGCGGTAATATCCGCAGCATTCCCTGACACTGAAAGAACCAGTACAGTTATCAAAAGGATGACGCCAAAAAGTTCGAACCTTGACATATACCTTTTTATCATGCTTTCCCCCTTTATCAATCCTCTAGCGGTTTGCAAAAAAATATAATTATTTTTTGTGATATCTATGCAAGATTAAGATTTTATCTTTATCCAGCCGCAATATGCAACCATATGGAAAATGTTGCAGCAGACAATATGGTACATGAAGAAAGCGCTGCCACGGCAAAATCGGTATCACCGTTCATTTCTTTGGCCATAACATATGTTAAAGTGGCTGTCGGTGATGCCAGAAGTATAAGGCCCGGTAGATAGTCATTCAGTTTTATATCGAACAAATGGAACAAGATAAAACCCAACCCCGGAAGCAGAATCAGCTTCAAAAAACTTGAAGATAAAATTCTAAACATCCTTAACTGCATCAATTCAAAGGACAAAGAAGCTCCAATGAGGATTAAAGCCATTGGAAGTGCGAGTCCACTTAAAATATCCAGACTCCTGCTGATAACCAGCGGTAACTTTAGCCCTGTAGAGGAAAATAGAATACCGGCCAGTGCCGAAAGAATCACGGGGTTGCCCAGTATTCTTAATACAACCTCTCGTCTGTTTTTTGAGGTTGAAGCATCGTCAGAATTGAATTGAAGGGCTACCACTGCGAGAAAATTTTGTAATATCATGATAAAGCCGGCAATGATACTGGCCCTCACAAATCCATCGTTTCCGAGAGAATAATATGCCACAGCAAGGCCGATATAGCCCAGATTCCCATGAAAAGAGGCCTGAATAAATGTCCCCAGTTCCCCTCTTCTGATACGCCAGATCAAACCCACACACCATGCCACAGCAAAAACAGCTAAAACGGATAAAAGTGTGATTAAAATTACGGTAACATCAAACTGGGTACTTAAGGACGCTTTGGATATCGCGTGAAAAATCATGGCAGGGATTGCCAGGTAATAGACCAACCGGTTTGCCGGGCCTAAAAATTCCGGCTGAATAAATCCTTTAAGCCGGACAAACCATCCAAGGGTTATTACGGCAAATATCGGAATTATCGTCGTTGCAATATTCATATGATACGGTCATAGGGTATTCGTAACCCTTTAGCCTTTTGAAAACATTGCCGCTTTAAGTATAATAATCTTTTGCTTAAAGATCACGCCAAAGACGGATAAAACTCGTGAATAAGGGTTCGAAACTTAAGGAATAGTGAATCAACTTACTTTCTTGACTTTCAACCATCTGACACCTACACTTTATTCGATATCTGGAATCTCGAAGCTTTTATTTTTATAGTGTTTTTCCGAAAGTTACAAGTTATATTAATAAACGAGGAGTGTTATGTGAAAAATGATATTATCAATAAAATAAAAGAGGTTTCCACTCGAAAAAAGTTTCCCGACGGTTCTTTGTATACCAGTATCTCTATTGAACATATAATAAATCTCTCAGATTTTTTTCAACTCAGCGGACGTCACATTGAAATTACAGCCCTTGATGAAAACATTATTCCTGAACATTATGTCCGTAACATGAAAACATTTTCTCCAAAGGATCAGTCGATTCTATTAAGTTCACGGGCAAGCATTGTTGGATTAGGGGGACTGGGCGGTGCTGTAACTGAAATTCTCGCTCGCATTGGAATCGGCACACTTACACTGATTGAAGCCGACACATTCGAAGAGAGTAACCTGAACCGGCAATTTTTAAGCACACATCGGCTTCTTGATACATCAAAAACCAACGCCGCCATTAAAAGAATCCGTGAAATAAATCCGACGATTACTGTTGAGGGACATGACGAATGGCTTGACCACAACAATGCAGCAAGTCTAACTGAAAATTCAGATGTCATTGTCGATTGCCTTGACAATATACAAACTCGATTTTTTCTGGAAAGCGCCGCAAAACAGGTCGGATCACCTCTTGTCTCTGCTGCGGTTGCAGGCGTCTGCGGGCATGTCATCAGCATCTTTCCTGAAGACAATGGGTTAAAGCTAATATACGGTGATTCAGATATTCTACCACAGAAAGGGGTTGAGACTTCATTGGGTTGCTTACCGCATGCTGTCACACTCCTTGCAGCTTTAGAAACTTCCGAAGTCGTAAAAATACTTTTGAAAAAAGGATCTGTCTTAAGAAACAAGCTGGGTATAATAGATCTAATGGATAATATTTTTGAAGTCCTGGATTTACTTTAATCCGGCAATAAACCGAATCATCTGACCGATGACCATGGAGATAGTCTCTTTTGGCATAAAATCCTCAGGCATCCATTCCATAACCGAGTCTGTTACCTCCTTTTTACTCTTTTTAATATCTTTCGTTTTTTCGTAAGACGCTTCCAGCATACGCCTGGTTTCCATGGCGGCATCCATGGATTTTTGAAGAAAATGTCTGCCGTCGCTGCCGGTCCTTGTGCCAAAGTGTTCAGCAAGATAGACCTCGATTTCATACCGGGCCATCTTTTGAAGGCTCTCTTGGTACTTGTCAAAGTTTGAATTGGCGGCTGTAAATATCTTATCCCCGAAAGGGATGCCTCCTGCATCGGAAGCAAACATCGCTTTTTCTTGGGGCACATATATTGCAATTGAACACGAAGAATGACCCGGAACTTCAATCACTTCCATTGACCGATCATCACAGCTGAGGATATCTCACTCTTTTACAACATCATCGATATTAATCCTGTTAACGTCAAATCCAATATCTTTGTTCTGTTTTTTCAATCCATGTTCAGTCAATAGCACTTGATTTAAAGATGAAATACTTTCCATACTTCGGGCTATCAAAAGTTCTTTTGCCCTTGCCGATACCGTTATTGATATCCAGGGCCATCGCCTTTTAAAAGAGAAATGATCCACAGTGGTCAAAATGGGAATGGAGTATGATGATCCGTTTTATCTTTTTTCTTCTATGTTAAAGCTTCAGTTGTTTTATAATATCAGGAACAATGTAAGCCAATCCGCCTCCAAGCAGAGCAAATTCTTCTGAACCTTTTAAAAGATAAACACATGATTCTTTTCGTCCAAGAAATAAAATCCTGTCCGTAACGAAACCTGGTTTTTCTATAATCATCTTTTCCTCACTTGACAAATCTTTGTATACATAGTCTATTCTGACAGGCTCATTTGATTGGTCAAGAGTGGAGACCCCATTTGCAATGACAAAAAATCTCAAAGAAAAAAAAAATATCTTTTCTCAAACATTTCATGTACAGACTGCCGGCTGTCAGCTCAGGGTAAAACGAATCGTGCCCGAACTTGGAACACGTGTAAAGGATCGACCCACACTTGTTTTTCTTCATGAAGGCCTCGGCTGTATCGAGATCTGGCGGGATTTTCCGGAAACGCTCTGTGAGTCTCTCGGTTGCTCCGGGTTGGTTTACGACCGAAGAGGTTACGGCGAATCCGAAATGTTTGAAGGCCCATGGCCGGTTGACTATCTAGAGATGGAATCTTCAATACACTTGCCTGCATTGTTAAAGGAATGCGACATTGAAAATGCCGTTCTCATCGGACATAGCGATGGGGGCACCATCGCACTAATCACCGCCGCATCTCACAGCAACCTGGTACGCGGGATTGTTACAGAAGCGGCACACATCTTTGTTGAACAAATAACCACTGAAGGGATTCGCAGTGCGGTTGACGCTTTTGAAACCTCTTCTTTAAAAGAAAAGCTTGTCCGGTATCACAAAGAACATACTGAGACGATTTTCTACCGGTGGGCCAACAGGTGGCTGTCACCTGAATTTTCCAACTGGAATATTCAAAAAGACCTTTCTAAAATAACATGTCCGGTCCTCGCTCTCCAGGGTGAAGATGATGCGTATGGGACCCCTGCCCAAGTTGAAGGTATCGCCAGCCAAGTCCCCGGACCGGTACGTATCAAACTCATTCCTGACTGCGGCCACACGCCTCATTTTCAGGCCAAAGACACCGTCCTTTCAGAAATGACGCGATTCATCAGGAATTTTTTTCTATGATGGCCTTTGCAGGTATCAGACCGGTGGCGCCGGCTGATACCATATTTCCAGCCACACCCGGTCCGTCCCCGGCGACGTACATCCCATGAATCTTTGTCTCCAGCTCGCTGGTTGTATCAATCTGTGTAGCAAAAAACTTAATCTCAGGTGCGTAAAGGAGTGTTTCGTCATTGGATACTCCTGGAACCACGCGGTTAAGTTTTTCCAAACCTTCAATAATGTTGGTTAAAATTCTCTCTGGCAAAGCCATGGCAATATCACCACAGACCACACCGGTCAGTGTCGGCTCGATGTAGCCTTTTTTGACTCGATGCCATGTGCTGCGCCTTCCGCGCTTGAGATCACCAAAGCGCTGCAGTAACGGTCTTCCCCCCCCAATTAAAGTGGCGAGGTTCCCGATGGATTCACCGTAAGCTTGATTGTCTGTTACGGGTTCTGTGAGGATCACCTTGGACAAAAATGCGAAGTTGGTATTCTCAGATTTCTTGTCCTGATATGAATGGCCGTTGACACAGACAAAGTTACTATAATTTTCTAAAGAAACAAACCCGCCTTTATTGGTACAAAATGTTCGGGTCTGATCATCATATTTTGATGTCTGTATAAAAAAAGTAGGATCATAAATTACATCACAAAGATCTTGCATGATATCTTTGTGAACCTCAACCCGTACACCAACTTCAATGCCTCTTTGCTTGAGTCCGATCCCGTATTTTTGAGCCAGTTTTCCAACCCAGTCAGCCCCTACACGTCCGGGTGACAGGATAATGTTGTTGGAAAGATATTTTTTTCTGCTGGTCACGACACCTTTTACTCGTCCATTTTCCACAATGATGTCCTTTACTTCCTCAGACGTGTGCAAGGTCACCCCTTTGGACTTGATGTAATCAGCCACCGTTGAAATATATTCGGGTAAGCATTCGCTGCCAAGATGTTTTTGTTTGATAATCAGCAGATCGATTCCATACCGTTTGGCCTTTTTACGAATGTTTTTGGCTTCTTCCATATCCGTCGGATAGACAATGCTATCCATGCCGAATTTGTTGAATATCTGTTCTGTCTCATGGATAAGTGTCTGAGCCCGGCGTATCGACATAAACTGTGTTAGATCGGTCTTTCCTAATTTGTGGATAAAGTTTAGCTTGCCGTCTGAAAATAGACCTGCTCCACCAACACCGCACAATATATTACACGGTCGACATTTCATGCATTTCTTATTTTTACTCATCGGGCATCTGCGCTTTAAAGGACCTTTCCCTTTTTCAACAATGAGAACATTGAGCTTTGAGTGTTCACAAAGATAAAACGCTGCAAATAGTCCGGCAGGCCCACCCCCGACAATAATGACATCATATTCATTGCTCTTTAATGTTGTTTTGGACGCGGACATATTTTTCTCCTCATACTAAAAAGTCCTTATTTTATTATCTTATAGCACTGCTCAATCTCACCGAAATAAAAAAACCCTGTCTTTTCGGACAAGGCTTTTAAAAAGAGACTTTGCTGACAAAAAATTCGGGTTAGGCTTCTGATTCTGTGTCTTTTGTTTTTTGGGGGAGCTTTTTCACTTCTGTTTCAACATCTTCTGTTTCTTCTGAATCAGCAGATTCCAAAGTCTCATCTTTGGCTTTTTCATCCGCGTCTTCAGAAATTGTATCGGATTTCAACAATGCCCCTTTGTCATCAGGCTTAACCTGTTCTACTTTTGTTTCGTCCTTCTCCTCTACGACCGCTGCTTTTTCTTCTTCATCGGTTTTTGTCTTTTCAATATCCTCTTCTAAAGGCTTCTTTTTTTCTATGGATTTTTTTTCTTTAATATCTTTTTTCTTATCGGCGCTCTTTTTATCCATTGTGGCCTTAGCCTTTTTTTTCTTTTTTACTTTTTTCTTTTGTTCATCTACGGATAAGACCAGCTCAATCAATGAAATAGGGGCGGCATCGCCCGGGCGCCTTCCAAGCTTAATAATTCGGGTGTAACCTCCTGATCTATCCCCATACTTTTCGGCGGCTTCAGCAAAGAGTTTATGAACAACTTCTTTTTCCCTGACAATGGAAAGCGCCTGTCGCCTGGCATGGAGGTCACCCCGTTTTGCCAGTGTAATTAAATTATCGGCCCACCGTCGTAATTCTTTCGCTTTGACGTCTGTTGTACGAATACGTTGATGTTTGAAAAGTGAGGTCACCATATTTCTGAACATGGCGTCCCGGTGACTGCTCGTTCTATTTAATTTTAAACCCGCTTTTCGATGTCTCATTAGACCAATTACTCTCCTTCTTCTGTATCTTCCTCGATAGGCTCAAATCCTTCCAGCTTCATTCCAAGAGAAAGGCCCATTTCGCTGAGTACTTCTTTAATCTCATTTAAAGATTTTCTTCCAAAGTTTTTGGTTTTAAGCATCTCTGCCTCTGTTTTACTTACCAACTGATAAATTTTTACAATGTTTGCATTTTTAAGGCAGTTGGCACTGCGAACAGAAAGCTCAAGTTCTTCAACGCTTCTATAAAGATTCTCATTAAATTTAGGTTTTTCTTTTTCCTCCGTCTTTCTGACAGGCTCCGGCTCAAGCTGTTCATCAAAATTGATAAATATCGTCATCTGTTCCTTTAATATTTTAGCAGCATAGGCCACCGCATCTTCAGGCAGAATACTTCCGTCCGTCCAGACCTCAAGGGTTAATTTGTCATAGTCCGTTCTCTGACCGACACGAGCATTCCCCACTACGTATGTTACACGTTTAATCGGTGAAAAAACAGCATCAACCGGTATTGTGCCCAGAGGGGCTTCTTCATCTTTGTTTGCTTCTGACAAGGAATAGCCTTTACCTATATTTACGGTCATACTCATCATCAATTTTGCTTTATCTGAAAGTGTTGCAATATGTTGTTCGGGGTTCAACACTTCACATTTTCCATCATCGCTGATGATATCACCTGCAGTAACCTCCATCTTTCCCTTCAGATCAATTTGAACTGATTTCGGTTCAGAATCAGCAAGTTTGAAACGAACCTCTTTTAAATTTAGGATAATTTCGGAGACATCTTCATATATTCCCGTAATAACACTAAATTCGTGCATAACCCCTTCAAATTTTACGGATGTTATAGCCGCGCCGTATAGAGAGGAAAGAATTATTCTTCTTAATGAATTTCCGATTGTTATACCAAATCCTCTTTCAAGAGGTTCACAAACAAACTTTCCATAGCTGGGTTTGCTAGTTACCTGAACCTTTTTTGGCCTTATCATCTCTCGCCAGTTCATGTACATAAGTTCATTTGATGTCATTATAAATTCTCCAATTTTTTTAAGCGGAATATCGGCAGGATATATGGATGATATATGAAATTACGGCCTGTCCCACAGTCCATATATTACATCCTTTATCTTCAACTACTTAGAATAAAGCTCTACTATAAGTTGTTCCTGAATAGGTGCTGTTATATCTTCACGAGAAGGAAACTCTTTTACCATTCCTTTCATGTTCTCTTTTTCTATGTCTACCCACTGCGGAATACCTCTTCGTACAACAGCATCAAGTGCACTTTCTAAGGCCTGAATCTTACGACTCTTTTCCCGGACTTCAACAACATCCCCGATTTTAATAAGATATGATGGAATATTAACCTTTTTACCATTAATCAGAAAGTGATTGTGCCTTACAAAGTGGCGACCTTGAGCTCGAGAATTAACAAAGCCCAATCTATAAACAACATTGTCAAGTCTGCGTTCTAAAAATACCAAAAGATTTGTACCGGTAATGCCTTTCTGATTATCTGCTCTTTCAAAAAATAGGTGGAACTGTTTTTCCGAAAGACCATACATTCGTTTTACTTTCTGTTTTTCTCTAAGCTGAATCCCATAATCTGATATTTTTCTGCCGCGACGTTGCCCATGCTGACCTGGTGGATAACCACGTCGATCAAAAGCACATTTATCCGAATAACAGCGGTCTCCCTTAAGAAACAATTTTAAGTTTTCGCGCCGGCATATCCGGCATACTGAACCTGTATATCGAGCCAAGTATTCCTCCTTAGTCGTTTATTTGTGAATTTGATTGTCTCTGTGCCAAAAAGTTCAAGAAATGATTATTCCCTTATCACAAATAATTGAACATTTTCGACAATTAAATCTTCTACGAATTAAACCCTTCTTCGCTTGGGTGGTCGACAACCATTATGCGGTATGGGCGTTACATCCTTAATCATTACAACGTTAAATCCTGCAGCCTGCAGCGATCGAAGAGCGGATTCCCGTCCGGAACCCGGGCCTTTAACGTACACCTCTACATTTTTCATCCCGTGTTCCATTGCCTTTTTAGCAGCATCTTCCGCTGCGATCTGAGCAGCAAATGGTGTGCTCTTTCGTGATCCCTTAAAACCCTGAACCCCCGCACTCGACCAGGCGACGACATTACCCGCAGGGTCTGTAATTGTAACAATCGTATTGTTAAAAGTCGACTGAATATGAACGATACCACTGGGTATATTTTTCTTTTCTTTTCGTTTGGTTCGAACTTTTTTTGCCATGGTTTATGCTCCTGACAACCGATTTGTTGTCCATCATTGATCATTATCAACTTTAATAACAAATAATTTTTTATTTTTTTCTAACGCCACCCTTCTTCTTGACAGCTGATCTTCTGGGTCCTTTTCGAGTTCGTGCGTTTGTGCTCGTCCGCTGTCCACGCACCGGAAGTGACTTTCGATGGCGAAGACCCCGGTATGATCCAAGATCCATCAATCTTTTAATATTCATTGAAACTTCGGTACGAAGTTCTCCTTCAACCTTATAATCTTTGTCAATTAACTTGCGGATACTGTTTATTTCAGATTCTGACAAATCATCTGTCTTTGTATCAGCATTAATCTTAAGCTGTTGGAGTATGCGCTTTGAAATACTTGGACCGATACCATAAATATATGTAAGTCCCACCTCAACTCGTTTGCGTCTCGGCAAATCTACTCCTGCAATTCTTGCCAAAGCTAATCCTCCTTTTTTATCCTTGCCTTTGTTTGTGCCGTTTATTCTCGCAGATGACCCTGACAACTCTTTTTCTGCGAACGATCTTGCATTTGGCGCACATTTTCTTAACCGATGCTCTTACTTTCATTCAAAATACTCCTTTATAAGGGTATCAGTCAAAAGAGATGAACCCTCTACAGACAACCCATACCCATAACCGATAACCTTTTTATTTTGACCTGTACGTTATTCTTCCACGAGATAGATCATATGGAGAAAGTTCAACCGTGACTTTATCTCCAGGCAATATTTTTATAAAATGCATGCGCATTTTACCGGAGATGTGCGCAAGGACCTGGTGTTTATTTTCTAGTTCTACCTTGAACATTGCATTGGGCAATGTCTCGAGCACTACACCTTCAACTTTAATAGCCTCTTCTTTCGGCATATTTGACCCCTACTTGTTCGCTAAAAAGTGTTAGAATCTTCGTCCTCTGACCCCGCCCTTTTTTAAAAATCCTTCGTAATGTCGCGTCAGCATATGAGATTCTATTTGCTGAATGGTATCGATGGCAACCCCCACAACAATTAAAAGAGCAGTACCGCCAAAATAAAAAGGAACATTAAACTTTGTCATTAAAAGAGATGGTAATACGCACACTGCAGAAACATATATAGCACCACCTAAAGTAATTCGAGTCAAAACCCTATCGATATAGTCTGCCGTACGTTTACCCGGGCGGATACCTGGAATATATCCACCCTGTTTTTTCATATTATCTGCAACATCGGCGGGATTAAAAGTAATGGCGGTATAAAAGTAGCAGAAAAAGAATATAAACCCGACATATAAAGTTTCATACGCAATGTTACCCGGCCTCATGGCTGAAGCCACACTCTGCATCCATGGAACTGTAATAAAGCTGGCCAATGTTGCCGGAAACATTATAATTGATGAGGCAAAAATCGGTGGTATTACACCTGAGGTATTAACCTTTAACGGCAGATGAGTGCTTTGACCACCATACATTTTTCGGCCGACGACTCTTTTGGCATACTGAACCGATATCCGCCGCTGGCCCTGCTCCATATAGATAATGAAAGCGATAACAAGCACCATTAGAACAACCAAAATGAGAACGACAAACAACCCCATTTCACCTGTTGAAAGAAGGCGAAATGTATTTCCAGTTGCAGTTGGCATTCGTGCAACAATGCCTGCGAATATGATCAAGAGAAATGCCGTTGCCGATACCCCGTTCAGTAATCTGTTCACCCAGCCACATAATAAAGGCCGTCCCCGCCGTTAGGGTCATTACTGTCATGAGTCTAAATGCCCATCCGGGTATAATAACCACCGGGGCTCCACCGGGAGAAGTCATTTTTTCAAGGCCGATACTAATGCCGAATCCCTGTATTACGCTGAGCAGTATCGTGCCGTAACGGGTGTACTGTGTTATCTTTTTTCTTCCCTGTTCACCCTCTTTAGACAAGCGTTCTAGATGCGGAATTGTCACCGTTAAAAGCTGAAGTATAATCGATGCACTAATATAAGGCATTATCCCGAGAGCAAAAACAGAAAGCCGCTCTAAAGCGCCGCCCGAAAACATATCAAAAAGACCAAGCAACGTCCCTTTTGCTTGCGCAAAAAAAGAGGCCAGGGCCACAGCGTCTATGCCCGGAGTTGGAACATGAACACCAATACGATAGACAATAAGTAGTCCTAATGTATATAATATCCTTTTTTTCAGCTCCGGTATTTTGAATATATTTCCGAACCCGCCACCAAGCATATTAACCAACCTCTATCTTCCCGCCAGCAGCAATGATTTTTTCTCTGGCGTTTTTACTGACCCCATTCACCTTGATTGTAAGCGGAATTTTAATCTCCCCTTGTCCGAGCAGTTTAATGCCGTCTCTTGGGCCTTTAACAAGACCGACTCGAATAAGGGCAGCCTCATCCACAGTACTCCCGCTTTCAAAGCTTGCCAGGTCACGAATATTAATTACGGCTATTTTCTTTTTAAATATATTGGTAAAGCCGCGTTTGGGTAAACGACGATGAAGCGGCATTTGACCACCTTCAAACCCAGGCCTTACACCGCCTCCACTGCGGCTGTTATGACCTTTTGTACCTCTTCCGGCTGTTTTTCCTTTACCTGATCCCACACCACGCCCCACACGTTTTCGGGTTCCGCGTGATCCGTCTGGTGGTGACAATTCATTCAGCTTCATCTATTTTTTCCTCGACTTTCACCAGATGCGAAACCACGTGGACCATCCCTCGAATAGAAGGCGTATCTTTACGTTCAACCGTTCTATTCATCTTTGTCAGTCCCATGCCTCGCAATACTTTCCGGTGTTTTTCGGGCCTTCCAATCATGCTTTTCACAAGAGTTATTTTCAACATTCCACTCATTTATTATTCCTCACCATGAACCATTGCCGATGGCCAATTTGATCGCCCTGGATCTTTTAATCTATAGCTTATTGTCATCCATTCTCATTCTTAATTTGAACCTGATCCGGACAACCTGGAATAGTTAGAAGTGATCTAAAGTTGTTGAGTCGCTGCGCTCCAGTTATTTATATTAAATAAAATTGACAGAATACCTTAACTTCCCCGATAAATACGGGATAAATAGGCATTTTAGATCACGTTAGGCACTTCACACTCAATGAATTTAGATAATTTTTTGCCATAAAAACACAAAAATCACATTTAAGAAACTAAAGGGCTTCAACTTCAATATTTCGCCTGGCAGCAACCTGTTCGCGACTCTCCAATCGAGAAAGACCTTCAATGGTGGCCTTAACGACATTGTGAGGATTATGCGATCCCATACACTTTGTCAGAATATTCTGAATACCTGCGGCTTCCAGCACAGCTCGAACAGCTCCGCCTGCGATAAGGCCAGTGCCTTTGGAAGCAGGTTTTAACAGAACGCGGCCGGCACCATATTTTCCGACAACGACATAAGGTATCGTCTCATTAATCAAAGGTATTTTGACCATGTTCTTTTTAGCTTTCTCTATACCTTTGCGAATTGCTTCAGGTACTTCACCTGCCTTTCCAAGTCCGTAGCCAACGCTTCCTTCACCATCACCAACCACAACGATTGCGCTGAAGCTGAACCTGCGTCCCCCCTTGACAACCTTTGCAACACGGTTAATGTAAACAACCTTATCGATTAACTGATTTTCGCCTTTATCCTGTTTGAACAAAAATCTGCCTCCTTCATCATGGATGACTCAAACCAAATGTCATCAAGCGTTACTAAACTCTGTGATTTCAATTCGGCACTCATCGCATTAAAGTCTAAAAATCCAAACCCGTCTCACGGGCACCATCTGAAATAGCTTTAACTCGACCGTGATATAAAAAACCATTTCGGTCAAAAACAACCTTGCTTATACCCTCTTTTATAGCCCTCTCACCGATAAGTTTCCCGACAAAACCTGCCACGGCAACTTTATTTTCAAATTCAGGGTGTTCTTTTACTACTTTTTCCATACTTGATGCAGCCACCAGAGTACGTCCATACGTATCATCAATGACTTGAGCGTAGATATGTTTTGAGCTTCGAAAAACACTCAGTCTAGGACGTTCCTGTGTGCCAACCAGATTTTTTCTGATCCTCTTTTTTCTCTTTAAGCGCGCTCGTTTTTTAAAATTCAATGACCCCATATTTTATAACCTTATAATGCTTTGGCTCCAGCTTTCCCAGCCTTGCGCTGAATACGTTCTTCAGCATATTTTATTCCCTTACCCTTATAGCTTTCGGGCGGCCTCAATTTCCGAATAGATGCAGCGGTATGACCTAACAACTCTTTATCTATACCGGTTAATCTTATTATGTTTCTTTTGTCAATGGATGCTGAGATACCTTCAGGAAGATCAAATTTAATAGGATGTGAATATCCAAGATTAAATTCGATACAGTTACCACTAAGCACTGCACGATAGCCGATACCATGTATTTCAAGAACTCTTTCAAACTCTTTGTTCACACCGATAACCATATTGGCGATGAGGCTACGCGTCAATCCTTGAAAAGCCCCACTGGTCCGATCATCTTTAATAACGTCCACCTTTATCATTCCATCTTCTATTTTTAAATCAACTGCTGGATGAACTGATCTTGTAAGGGTCCCCTTTTCACCCTGCACAGTAATAATTCTGTCCTTATATGTTATTTTGGTCTTATCAGGTATACTAATGGGTGCTTTTCCTACTCTTGACATTGATTACTTCCTTATTGGTCATTCATTATTCTAATCATCTATTTATGACGAGTGATAAACTTACCAAATATTGCAGAGAATTTCTCCCCCCACGTTTTTAGCTCTAGCCGTCTTGTCCGTCATGATTCCTGTTGAGGTTGACAAAATTGCAATACCCATTCCGTTCAAAATCGGTTTTACATCTTTGCTCTTGGCATAAACACGTCTACTGGGTTTACTGACGCGTTCAAGACCATAAATTGCGTGGGTCTCTTTTTCATCATATTTAAGATAAATTCGTAAGGTTCCTTGCTTCTTATCTTTAATGAACTTGTAATTTCTTATAAAACCTTCATCTTTTAATACCCGGGCCAATTCCATTTTTAATTTTGCCCCTGGAATGTCGACACTATTGAATTTTGCCTTTCCGGCGTTTCTTATTCTGGTCAGCATGTCAGCAATTGAATCGCTCATCACAATACATTTCTCCGTTATTAATTTGATTCTTTAAGCTTTTATTCCTAATTCCTCAGTATAAATATAATTTGAGTACACCTAAAGAGGTTTTAAACAATCACCAGCTTGATTTCACTACACCAGGAAGCTTTCCTTGGGAGGCGAGATTTCGAAAACAAATACGACAAATTCCAAATTTCCTTAAAAATCCCCTTGGCCTGCCGCAAATGGGGCACCGATTGTATGTTCTCACTTTGAACTTGGGTTTTTTAACTGCTTTTATTCTTAGAGATTTTTTTGCCAAATCTTCCTCCATATCTGATTGACTATTTGAGATTGAAGATTTCTTTAAACTTCAATCTTCGATACACGCTGCTTATTCTTCAATTCCTGAACGGCATACCCATTAATTTTAGAAGTTCTTTCCCCTCTTCATCCGTCTTTGCAGATGTAACTATCGTAATGTTAAGACCTTTAATTTTATCAATTTTATCGTAATCGATTTCAGGAAAAATAATGTGCTCTTTAATTCCCAACGTATAATTTCCGTGACTATCAAGCGCTTTCCCCGAAAGACCTCTAAAATCGCGAACACGCGGCAGCGCTATATTCACCAATTTATAATAAAAATCGTACATACGTTTATGACGAAGTGTCACCCTACAGCCTATTGGCATTCCTTCCCTCAACTTAAACGCTGCGATGGACTTTCTAGCACGAGTGACAACCGGTTGCTGACCTGATATAATTTTGAGTTCTTCCAAGGCTGAATCAAGGAGTTTGATGTTATGAATCGCTTCGCCAAGTCCCATATTCAATACTATCTTCTCGAGCTTTGGAACCTGCATGACGTTATCGTATTTAAAGGCTTCCAACAACTGGGGAACGACTTCTTTATGATAATACAGTTTTAATTGTGACATTCAATCCCTCCGACACACGACCCTAAGAATCTATAATTTCATTGCATCTACTGCAAACACGTATCTTTTTCCCATCCTCAAGACGCTTCATTTTGATTCTCACGGGTGTAACACATTTGCTGCACATCAACATGACGTTTGACCAATGGACCGGAGATTCACTCTCAATTATTCCGCCCTGCCTTTGCTTTGCACTGGCCCGAGCATGTTTTTTCATCATATTGATATTTTCAATAATGATTCTGCTATTCTTTCTTTTTAAACTAAGAACTTTACCGATTTTACCCTTATCCTTGCCGGCGATAACCTTTACTTTATCGTCTTTTTTTATGTGACATTTATTTTTTATCATGAATCAATTCTCCACAAGGCCTCTAACTATAATACCTCCGGGGCAAGTGATATAATTTTCATAAATCTTTTGGCTCTGAGCTCTCTCGCTACCGGGCCGAATATACGCGTCCCAATGGGTTCCCTGGTCTGCGTAATTAAAACAGCCGAATTATCATCAAATCGTATGTATGATCCATCCGGTCTTCGAATCTCCTTTTTGGTTCGAACCACAACAGCCTTCAAAACATCCCCTTTTTTGACCTTGGTATTCGGTATGGCTTCTTTAACAGATACAACAATGATGTCACCGACACTTGCATACCTTCTTCGTGAACCCCCGAGAACTTTTATGCAGTATAATATCTTGGCCCCAGAATTGTCTGCCACAGTCAATCTTGTCTCCGCCTGAATCATCTTTTTTACTTTCCTTATATAAGAATGAATTTATTAAATAAATTCATCATACTTTAGATTTATATCTTCAACTCTTTTTGTGGCCCTTTAAAATCTAAAACGTTCGTAAAAAGTCATGTTTTTTGAAGTGTAAGGAAATCGTCGTTTAACAATTAAACCGCTTTTTCGACAATTTCTCTAACACGCCATTTCTTGGTTTTGCTAATTGGACTGGACTGGATGATCAACACTTTGTCGCCAATACGAGAAGCATTATTTTCATCATGAGCTGCAAATTTGGCACGTCTTCTTATATACTTTTTATAAAGTCTATGCTTAACCAGTCTCTCAACCAGGACAATCACGGTCTTGTCCATCTTGTCGCTTACAACAGTCCCGACCATCTGTCTTTTCAATAATCGTTTCTTCATTGCAATAATTATTTTAACCCGTCTCGTTATTTAATTTAGATTGTTTTATTAAGGTTTTCACCCTGGCAATATCGCGTTTAGCTTGCTTCATCTTCTGTGGATTTTCGAGCTGGCCGGTTTCATGCTGAAAGCGCAGGTTAAATAATTCCTCTTTAAGATCATCCAGTTTTCGGAGCATTTCTTCCATGCTCAGATCTTTAATCTCACTCGCTTTCATGACAAATCACCCCTCTCTATAAACCTTGTCTTTACAGAAAGCTTATGTGACGCAAGCCGAAGCGCTTCTTTGGCCAAGCCTCTGGAAACACCTTCCATTTCATAGAGGATTCTTCCGGGGCGAACGACGGCCACCCATCCTTCAGGAGATCCTTTTCCTTTTCCCATTCTGACTTCAGCAGGCTTTTTCGTAAACGGTTTATCCGGAAATATCCTTATCCACATCTTTCCGCCTCTTTTCACATGCCGTGTCATTGCGATACGTGCGGCCTCAATCTGCTTTGAACTGATTGTCCCGCACTCTACGGCCTGCAATCCAAATTCACCGAGATTGAGATTACATCCCCGATATGAAATCCCTTTCATCCTGCCTTTTTGCTGTTTTCGAAATTTTACCTTCTTTGGACTAAGCATCTCCTATATCTCCATCACGACTTTTTTTTGGTACCAAAAAAAAGTCAAAAAGTAGCTTTTTTACAAACCATCTCAAAATTGCAGATTACGCTCAAGGACAGGGCGTTAGATGTATTTTTGAGATGGCCTGTACAACGATCCAAGCCTATCCACCGATCGCCACCTTGTCTTTTTTTAAAATTTCTCCTTTAAAAATGAACACCTTTATACCGATAATTCCGTATGTTGTGCGAGCTTCTACAAAACCGTAGTCTATATCCGCCCTTAAAGTATGTAAAGGTATTCGGCCCTCTCTATACTGTTCGGTCCTCGCCATCTCAGCCCCGCCCAAGCGGCCTGAACATATAATTTTTATACCCTCGGCACCAAATCGCATCGCGGATGAAATGCCGCGCTTCATGGCACGTCGAAATGCAACCCTGCGTACAATTTGAAGTGCAATATTTTCAGCGACAAGCTGGGCATCAATCTCGGGTTTTCTGACTTCCTGAATATCGATAATGACTTCATGTGAAACAATATTTTCAAGTTCTTTTTTGAGTAACGCTATTTCAGATCCCTTCTTGCCGATGACAATTCCGGGCCTGGATGTAAATACACGGAGCCTGATTCGCTTGGACGATCTTTCAATTTCAACCCTTGAAATACCTGCATGGTATAGTTTCTTTTTTATAAACTTCCTTATATTATAATCTTCTATAATATAATCAGCATAATTTTTTCCAGCATACCACCGAGATTCCCAGGTTTTAACAATACCCAATCTCAAACCAATAGGATTTACTTTCTGGCCCAAGCTGTTACCTCCTTATTAGATCTACCCTTCAGATAGAATTACCGTTATATGGGCGGTCCTTTTTAATATACGTGTGCCTCTGCCGCGCGCTCTTGCTTTGAAACGCTTCAACGTTGGCCCTTGGTCCGCCGTAATATTTTGAATAACCAGAGAATCGACATCCATATCCGGATATTGATCAGCATTTGCCACAGCGCTTCTGATTGTTTTTTCAACGATTGATGCTGCCTTCTGCGGCATAAATTTGAGTATGTTCAGGCCCTCTTCTACGGGTTTTCCCTTAACAGCATCGATCAATTTACGAATCTTCTGAGGAGAAATGCGAATATATTTTGCTACAGCTTTAACTTCCATTACAAGCACTTCCTTTTCTGCCAGCTTTATCGCTTTAACCTTGATTTTTTATCAGCAGCATGACCATAATACGTCCGCGTCGGTGAAAATTCACCGAGCTTATGTCCAACCATGTCCTCTGTTACAAATACGGGAACAAACTTTCTTCCATTATGAACCGCCAGGGTAATACCCACCATCTCAGGAATTATTGTCGACCTTCTGGACCATGTCTTAATCACGCGGCTGCTCCGGGTCTCCTGGGTGATACGTACTTTCCTAAACAGTTTTTGATCAACAAACGGACCTTTTTTCAACGATCGTGGCATAACTTCTCCTGCTATTTCTTCGTACGCTTTTTAACAATATAGCGATTGCTTTTTCTTGTTTTGCGCGTTTTAAAACCCTTTGCCGGCATACCCCAAGGACTGCATGGATGTCGTCCACCGGAAGATCTTCCCTCACCGCCACCCATTGGATGGTCAACCGGGTTCATGGCAACACCTCTAACTTTGGGACGTCTGCCGAGCCATCGTTTGCGTCCTGCTTTACCAAGAGATATATTCTCATGGATCACGTTTCCAAGCTGACCGATGGTAGCCTTGCAGTTTGAAAGGACCATTCGGACTTCTCCGGATGGAAGTTTTATAAGCGCATAGCGATCTTCCTTTGCCATTAACTGGGCGTATGTTCCGGCGCTTCTTACAATCTGTCCACCCTTTCCGATACGCAATTCAATGTTATGAATATGTGTTCCAAGGGGAATTTTGCTAAGGGGTAATGTATTGCCGGGTTTTATATCTGCTTCAGGTCCTGAAATCACGGTGTCACCAACCCGAAGATTCACCGGTGCCAGTATGTATCGCTTTTCACCATCAGCATAGTGGAGAAGCGCAATACGTGCAGATCGATTCGGGTCATATTCGATGGTCGCCACTCTGGCAGGAATCCCTATTTTATCTCTTTTAAAATCGATAACCCTGTAATGCCGTTTATGACCGCCCCCGCGGTGTCTGCACGTAATACGGCCGTAGGAGTTGCGGCCTCCTTTTTTCCTAATTACCTTTAAGAGACTCTTTTCAGGAGTCGTGATAGTAATTTCATCAAATGTCGAATATGATTGAGCACGTCTTCCGGCAGATGTAGGTTTTACTTTTTTTACACCCATTCCTTACCCCTTCTTATACTCCCTCAAAAAAATCGATTCGCTCACCGGGCATCAATTTGACGATCGCTTTCTTCCAGTCCCTGCGTTTTCCTATAATTCGACCTCTTAGTTTGGTCTTGCCCTTGACCTGTATTGTTCTAACCGTATCAACCTTGACATTGAAAATATTCTCGACAGCCTTTTTAATCTCAACTCTGTTCGCTCTGCGATCGACTTCGAATGTAATCTGATTATAACTCTCTTTTTGAATATTAGTTTTTTCAGTAACCAAAGGCCGTTTAATTAAATCATGCGGAATCATCCAAGCAGCCTCCCTTCAATGGACTTTATCGAAGACTCAAGCAAAACAACATTCTCATATTTAAGAATGTCATATACGTTCATTCCTTCCACTCTTAATACTTTTACTCCGGGAACATTTCTGGAAGACAGCTCGAGATTCTCATTCTTTTTTTCTGTGATAATCAATGCATTTTTTATGTTTAAAACATCCATAACCGCGGAGAATTCTTTGGTCTTAATCTTATCGAGATCAAACTCGTCAATCACAACAAGGTTGTCTTCTTTAAGCTTTGTGCTCAAGGCCATCTTAAGTGCCAGTCTTTTTACCTTTTTGGGGACCTTGTACGAATAGGATCTGGGATCAGGTCCAAATACAGAGCCTCCGCCTCTTAACAGGGGTGATTTAATATCACCACGGCGTGCACGACCGGTTCCTTTTTGTCTAAAAAGTTTTCTTCGACTTCCCCTTATATCGCTGCGATGCTTTACGGAAGCGGAACCTGCACGTCTATTTGCAAGTTGCATGGTTACAACTTCATGCAGTATACTCGATTTAACGGGAATCTTGAAAATGTTGTCTTCAAGTTCAACCTCTGAAACTTTTTCTGCTTTACGATTTATAACATCTACAACAGCCATATCATTAATATCTCGATATTTCTTTAATTTATTTTATCGTTTAATTCTTTCAAACGGGCTTAGGTATATTTAATTTTATATCCCGCTAAAAGCGGGATATGGGTGGATTCAGGCTCGATATGAAAAAACCATCATTTTTTAGCGATTTTGGGTTTCTTGATTTCAACAATACCGTTTCTTGAACCCGGAATTGCACCTTTTATCAGAATAAGATTTTCTTCCGGCCTAATGTCGACAATTTCCAAATTTCTAATTGTTTTTCTAGTATTCCCATATTGACCCGGCATTTTTTTGCCCTTAATAACCTTTGCAGGCCACGCACTGCAACCGATGGACCCTGGAATCCTGTGGCTGTGACTACCATGAGTTTTCTTGCCGCCATGGAACCCATGACGTTTAATAACACCGGAAAAACCCCTTCCTTTGGTCGTTCCGGTAACATCAATGTGTTCTCCGATATTGAAAATATCTATATTTATTGTCTGACCAAGCCCGTATTCGCCTAGATCATTCACGTAAACTTCACGCAAAAATGCAAAACGCGTTTCACCACTTTTTTTGAGATGACCTTCCAACGCTTTGTTTACGCGAGATTTCTTTTTCTCGCCAAAACCAAGCTGAAGTGCATTATATCCGTCGATGGCGACGGTCTTTATCTGGGTAACCACACATGGGCCAAGCTGAATGGCTGTCACCGGAACATATTTACCTTCGGAAGTGAACAGACCCGTCATTCCCAATTTTTTTCCTATCAATCCATTACACATTACTATTATTTTATCCTTCTGTCGCTTTTATGAAGCGACCTTTATAAAATGCTACAATTTTATCTCAACATCTACGCCTGGAGAAAGATCCAGCTTCATCAAAGCATCAACAGTTTGTTGAGTCGGCTCCAGAATATCGAGAAGCCGTTTGTGTGTTCTGATTTCAAACTGTTCACGAGATTTCTTGTCTACATGAGGAGATCGAAGAACACAATATTTGTTGATTCTTGTTGGAAGTGGTATGGGTCCGACGACCTTTGCTCCGGTTTTATTGGCCGTATCGACAATATCTCCAACAGATTGATCCAGAAGTTTATGGTCATATGCCTTGAGCCTGATCCTGATTTTAGTATTCATTATCATTATCTCGTTTCTTTTTATTCGACAATCTCACTGACCACACCGGCGCCAACCGTCCGGCCGCCTTCCCTGATGGCAAACCTTAACTCTTTTTCCATCGCTATGGGCGTTATCAGCTCCGCTGTGATCGTCACATTGTCTCCCGGCATCACCATCTCTATACCTTCCGGTAATGACAAATTCCCCGTAACATCCGTCGTACGAAAATAAAACTGAGGCCGATATCCACTGAAAAACGGCGTGTGACGGCCGCCCTCCTCCTTGCTCAATATGTATACCTCCGCCTTGAACCTCGTGTGAGGCTCTATCGTACCGGGAATCGCTACCACCTGACCACGCTCAACCTCATCCCGCTTCGTCCCTCGCATCAATACACCAATGTTATCGCCGGCTCGACCCTCATCCAAAAGCTTCCTGAACATCTCTACTCCCGTACACACCGTCTTCATCGTCGGACGCATCCCAACAATCTCAATATCATCCCCAACATGGATAATGCCTCGCTCAACACGACCCGTTACCACCGTCCCACGACCCGATATGCTGAAAACATCCTCTATCGGCATCAAAAACGGCCGGTCTATATCACGCTCGGGCTCAGGAATAAACGTGTCCACCGCATCCAGCAACTCAAAAACACACTTGGCTTCCTCACTGTCACAATCATCACTCTCAAGCGCCTTTAACGCACTGCCGCGAATGATCGGTGTGTCATCCCCCGGAAACTCATACTTGTCCAATAACTCCCGAAGCTCCAACTCAACAAGCTCGATCAGCTCTTCATCATCCACCATGTCACACTTGTTTAAAAATACAACAATCTGCGGAACTCCCACCTGACGCGCCAACAATATGTGCTCACGCGTCTGGGGCATCGGACCATCGTCGGCGCCAACAACCAAAATGGCACCGTCCATCTGAGCCGCACCCGTTATCATGTTTTTGATGTAATCCGCATGACCCGGACAATCCACATGTGCATAATGACGATTCACCGTCTCATACTCAACATGCGCCGTCGCTATGGTTATTCCTCGCTCCTTCTCCTCAGGGGCCTTGTCTATCTGATCAAAAGGAACAAAATCCGCCATCCCCTTCATGCCCATATGCTTCGTGATCGCCGCCGTCAAAGTCGTCTTGCCGTGATCTATATGACCAATCGTACCGACATTGACATGCGGCTTGGTCCTCTCAAACTTTGCCTTACCCATCTTCGAAATCCTCCCTTTAAAGCGGGTTAGTGATGTACATCTTCATATTTCCAATAACGCCTTAGATGGTTTGATTTTCCGAAGTCTATTCACCGCCCAATGGACCCACCCTGAAATTTTACCATCTGTAGTGCGCAAACGCCTTGTTCGCATCGGCCATCTTGTGGGTGTCTTCCTTCTTTTTAATTGAAGCGCCTCGTTTATTGGCGGCATCCAAAAGCTCTGCCGACAGCTTATTAACCATTCCTTTTTCAGATCTTTTACGAGCAAAGTCGATAATCCACCGGATCCCGAGCGCCGTTCTCCGAGATGGCCGAACTTCTGTTGGAACCTGATAGGTTGATCCCCCAACGCGGCGCGACTTGACCTCAATCATCGGTTTTGAATTTTCAAGCGCCTGTTCGAAAATTTTTATTGCAGGTTCACTGGTCTTTTTTTCGATGATATCCATAGCATCATAAAGAATTGACTCTGCGATACTTTTTTTTCCGTCCCTCATGATAGATTTTATGAATTTGGATACCAGCTTGCTGTTATACTTGGCGTCCGGTACAATAACCCGTTCTGGGACTTCTCGTCTTCTAGGCATATATCACACCACTTTTTTTTATTTTCCATTCATTTTCATGCAACGAGGCCCAGCCACCTTGTATCGAGAACCTCGCGATATGTAACATGTTTCTACTTTGGCTTCTTGGACCCGTATTTTGATCGACCCTGTCTTCGACCCTCGACCCCAAGGGTATCCAGGGTGCCTCTGACAATATGATACCTGACACCCGGAAGATCTTTAACGCGTCCACCACGGACAAGAACAACCGAATGTTCTTGAAGATTATGCCCTATCCCCGGGATATAAGCGGTAACCTCTATGCCGGTTGTCAGTCGGACTCTGGCAACCTTCCGCAAGGCAGAATTGGGCTTCTTGGGTGTCGACGTATATACGCGGGTACAAACGCCTCTTTTCTGGGGACCCCCTTTAAGCGCCGGGGTATTGGTTTTTTTCTTAATTCGCTTTCTTCCTTTTCTTACCAGCTGATTAATCGTCGGCATTTTTTCACTTAAATCCTTGTATTTTAATAAAGCCAATCCAGGGTTGACAAAGTGGTTACTATCGAACTTAAAGGCTGATTTGTCAAGCCTTTTATATAAAATTAATGATTAATTTAGACCATTGATAGAACGTTTTCCCAAGCATTTGAGCAGGTCGGTTTCAAGGGCTCCCGTTTAAGTGCGTTGTTTGGGGTTGAGAAAGATATGAACCATCAATTATCATCTACTAATTCGATACGATATCCACTTCTTTATATTTAAAAAGACCGGTGCCGGCAGGCATGATCCTTCCCATAATAACATTTTCCTTAAGCCCACTCAGGCAATCTGTTTTTCCAGCAATGCTTGCGTCGGTAAGCACTTTGGTAGTTTCCTGAAATGAAGCGGCCGAGATAAAACTTTCGGTGGAAAGTGACGCCTTGGTGATCCCCAGGATAAGAGGTCCTGCCACAGCGGGTTTCTTTCCTTTTTCGATCACTTTCTGGTTAACTTCTTCAAATATAACCCGATCCACCTGATCTTCAAGAATAAAGTCTGTATCTCCGGCATCAAGGACCTTAACACGACGCATCTGCTGCCGTACGATGACCTCGATGTGTTTATCGTTTATCCGTACACCTTGTAAACGGTAAACCTCTTGGACTTCATCAACGAGATATCGTGCCAGTGCAATTTCACCTTTAATATTCAATATATCTTGGGGGATAGCTGAACCGCTGATCAACGCCTCACCCGCCCTGATGTAATCACCCTCGTACACATTAATATGCTTGCCCCGTGTGATCAAATATTCTTTCTTTTCACCTACATCCACCGGCATGACGGTGATTCTCTGCTTTCCTTTTTTGGTTGCCTTCGCTATTGAAACATACCCATCGATTTCGCTCAACACAGCGGTTTCTTTTGGTTTTCGCACTTCAAAAAGTTCAGCAACCCTCGGTAGACCTCCGGTAATATCTTTTGTCTTGGTGGTGGCACGGGGCAGCTTTGCGGTAACATCGCCCGCCTTAACCTCATCCCCCTCTTCAACCAGTAAAATTGCATTTATCGGCAGTAAATATCTGGCCACGCCCGATGATGATGGCAGGTTGGCTGTTTTTCCATCTTTGTCCTTGATCGAAATTCTTGGGCGTTCCTCGCCGCTTTTAGATTCAATGATCGTTCGACTCGATTTTCCGGTGACGGGATCAACTTTCTCTTGCATGGTTTTACCTGCTGTTATATCACCGAATTTAACGGTACCATCAACCTCTGTAATAATTGGTGTTGTAAATGGATCCCATGTAACCAGAAGGTCTCCGGCCTTGACTTGGTCACCGTCTTTTACCTCGATGTGAGCCCCGTAAATGACCGGAAAGCGTTCTCTTTCGCGACCGGTGTCGCCAATGATGGCAATTTCACCACCCCTTCTGTTCATCACCACAAATCTATTCCCGTCTTTTTTGACCACATTGACATTGAGAAATTTAACCGATCCCTCAGTCCTGGCTCTAATATCAGCCTGTTCAACCCTTCGGCTGGCTGTTCCACCAATGTGAAACGTCCGCATGGTCAACTGGGTGCCGGGCTCACCGATGGACTGCGCTGCAAGGATTCCCACTGCCTGACCAATTTCGACCTTTGCGCCATGGGAAAGGTCCCGGCCATAGCACTTGGCACACACGCCCTTTTTGCTCCGACAAGTTAATACAGATCTTATTTTCACTTTGGTCAGTCCGGCATGTTCAATGGCCTTTACGGCATCTTCGTCCAGATCTTCACCGGCCTCGACAATCACCTCATCAGTAAACGGATCATGAATGTCTTCTATGGCAACTCGCCCTAAGATTCGTTCTTCAAGACGCTGAATTACTTCGCCGCCTTCCATCAAAGGTTCAACCTCAACACCCATCATCGTCCCGCAGTCTTTTTCAATAACAATACAGTCTTGAGCAACATCGGCAAGCCTTCGGGTAAGATAACCTGAATTGGCTGTTTTAAGTGCTGTATCTGCCAGACCCTTCCTTGCGCCGTGAGTTGATATGAAATACTGAAGCACGGAAAGGCCCTCTCTAAAATTGGCGCTAATGGGTGTTTCTATGATTTCACCGGATGGTTTTGCCATCAGACCTCTCATGCCGGCGAGCTGACGCATTTGGTCTTTACTGCCCCTGGCGCCGGAATCGGCCATCATATAGATCGGGTTAAAACTTTCTTCAACAACGGGGTTTCCCTTTTCATCCAAGACAGGGTTACCCTCACTGTCGGTCACAGGTGCTATACGCATCGACTTCATCATCTCATCAGCGACATCGTCGGTTGCCTTGGCCCATATATCGACAACTTTATTATATTTTTCTCCTTGAGTGATAAGGCCCTCGGTATATTGTCGACCAATTTTTTCAGCTTGCTTTTCAGCACTTTTCAAAATATCCCATTTGGCTGAAGGTATGATCATAGCGTCAATAGAAATCGAGAGCCCGCCTTCGGTTGAGTATTGATAACCGATGTTTTTTAAGCGGTCTGAAAGGATGACCGTAGCTTTGGGCCCCAAGTTTCTGTATGCATAATCCACAAGTTCACTCAAGGTTTTTTTATCCTTCACATTATTGATCATAGAAAACGGTATCTCGGGTCGTTTGGTAACCACTTGAAAAATATGGTGGGCTTCATCCGCAAAAATAACACCACTTGTTTCACCTTCTTCAAGGGCAAAGACGTTATTTGTGTCCTCATCCGAAACACTGAAAATCCGCTTGAATTCGTCCTTTCTAAACAGACCGATAAGACCTTCATTTTCCCGATCAAGTCCCTTGGAATATTGGGCCACCATTTCGACAAAATCCGCACCGGACTTTATATTTTCAAAAACAGCGTTGACTTCTTCTTCCTCAAAAATCTTGATATGGCGCACCATCACAATGTTGTCCTTGGGGATGATTTCCCACAAAAGGATGCGACCAACGGTCGTATCATACCTTTCCCCGTCGATTCGAACCGTGATTTTAGCATGAAGATCTACTGCCTTGGCATCGTAAGCACATCGAACTTCTTCAGGATTAGCAAATATTTTGCCTTCGCCTTTTGATCCGGTCACTCCCCGGGTCATATAATAGATTCCTAGAACAATATCCTGGCTTGGCACAATAATGGGATGGCCATTTGCCGGAGAAAGAATATTGTTGCTGGACAGCATCAATACCCTTGCTTCTATCTGAGCTTCTACGGAAAGGGGTATATGAACAGCCATCTGATCACCGTCGAAGTCCGCATTAAATGCCGTGCAAACCAATGGATGAAGTTGGATGGCCTTTCCTTCAATAAGAATCGGCTCAAAAGCTTGAATACCCAATCTGTGTAAGGTGGGTGCCCGGTTTAAAAGGACCGGATACTCTTTAACAACCTCATCCAGCGTATCCCAAACTTCCGGGACTTCACGTTCAACCATCTTTTTAGCGCTTTTTACCGTAGAAACGAGCCCTTTCTGCTCTAAATTATAATAAACAAATGGCTTAAACATCTCCAGCGCCATCTTCTTTGGGAGGCCGCACTGATGCAACCGTAAATTGGGCCCAATGGTAATAACGGTACGTCCGGAATAATCGACCCTTTTACCCAGCAGGTTCTGTCTGAAACGTCCCTGTTTTCCTTTTAATGTGTCGCTTAGAGATTTTAACGGACGCTTATTCGTCCCCATAATCGCTCTTCCGTGCCGACCGTTGTCAAAGAGAACATCCATCGACTCTTGAAGCATCCTCTTTTCGTTTCGAACAATAATGTCAGGTGCCTTCAGTTCGATGAGGCGCTTTAACCGATTGTTTCTGTTAATGACCCTTCGATATAGGTCATTGAGATCAGATGTTGCAAATCTCCCTCCTTCAAGGGGAACAAGGGGCCGCAAATCCGGCGGAAGAACGGGTATTACGTCCATGATCATCCAGGTCGGATCAACTCCTGAACGTCTGAATGCATCAACAATCCTGAGTCGTTTGGAAAGTTTCTGCCGTTTTGCAACAGAACCGGTAGCGATAATATCAGTTCTTAATTCCTTATATAATGATTCTAGATCTATCTTCTCCAGCAGTTTCTTAACAGCTTCCGCACCGATACCTGCTTCGAATTTTGTCCCGTAAATCTCGCGTGCTTCTCTATATTTTTCCTCAGATAAAAGTTGACGGGGACTAAGGTCTGTGTCCATTGGGTCAATAACGATGTAGCTGTCAAAATAAATTACCTTTTCAAGATTTTTCAGCGTCATATCCATCAAGTTGCCGATCTTGCTCGGAAGGCTTCTTAAAAACCAAATATGAGAACACGGCGCGGCCAGTTCAATGTGTGCCATCCGTTCTCTCCGAACCTTGGACTGGATAACCTCCACACCGCATTTCTCACATATGACGCCCCTGTGCTTCATTCGTTTATATTTGCCGCAGTTGCACTCATAATCCTTTGTTGGACCAAAAATTTTGGCACAAAAAAGGCCGTCTCGTTCAGGTTTAAAGGTTCGATAGTTGATGGTCTCTGGTTTTTTAATCTCTCCATGGGACCATTTTAAAATCTGCTCCGGGGATGCCAGTGCAATCCTGATTCCAGAATAAAGCTTAGGATCGGTGGGTTTGGCAAAGAAATCGTATAACGTTTCCATTTATTTTTCCCTGTTTTATGGTTTTCCTTCTAAAAGGGTTATATCCAAACCCAGACTCTTTAATTCCTTTGTCAGTACTTTAAATGACTCGGGTAAACCTGGATCCAGTGTATTTTGCCCTTTAACGATCTTTTCATACATGCGAGTCCTGCCAGCCATATCATCTGATTTCACTGTTAAAAATTCTTGCAGGGCATGTGCGGCACCATAAGCTTCCATGGCCCATACTTCCATCTCGCCAAGCCGCTGACCACCAAACTGTGCCTTTCCACCCAGCGGCTGCTGCGTTACCAGGGAATAAGGACCTATGGACCTGGCATGGATCTTGTCATCCACAAGATGGTGTAGCTTCAACACATACATTGTCCCAACAGTAATCTTTTCCTTAAAGGGCTCGCCGGTACGGCCGTCATATAGGGTTGTCTGACCGGTTGGGCTGAGACCTGATTCGGTTAAAAGAGATTTTATTTCCGCCTCTTTAGCGCCGTCAAACACCGGTGTGGCCATATAAACGCCATCTTTATAATCTTCCACAAATTCGAACACCTCTTTATCGTCAAAGCCGTCGATCATCTCCTGCAAAGACGGATCTTCGAATATTTTCTTAATTTTATCGCGCAGGGCTCCAATCTTTTGTTCTTCAAGCAACCTGTTGAGTTGATCGCCTAAACCTTTGGCAGCCCAACCTAAATGTATTTCCAAAACCTGGCCAACATTCATTCGGGAAGGCACTCCCAGCGGATTCAATATCATATCAACCGGTGTGCCGTCTTCAAAATAGGGCAGGTCTTCTTGGGGAAGAATTCTCGACACGACACCTTTATTGCCGTGACGACCGGCCATTTTATCACCGACGGATAACTTACGCTTCATGGCGACATAGACTTTTACAAGTTTGATGACGCCTGGAGGAAGGTCATCACCTTTTTCAAATCGGCCCACTTGATGCTCAAATGTATTCCTGCAAATTTCACATTGATCCCGATATCGTTCAAGAATGTCATGGACCTTTTCCGTAAGCTGTGAGTTCTTTAATACAATGCCTTCTATCTGAGCCACGGGTATCTTGGCCAGCATGTTGGAATCTATTTTATCACCTTTTTGAATCAGAACTTTTTTCCCCTTTTTGAGAGATGAAATACATTTCTGGCCCACTAGCAATTGTTCAAGCTGAAGGCGAACCACATCTTGAATAACGTCAAGCTTATCATCTCTTTCTTTTTCAAGGGAAGCGATCTCGCTATCTTCGATCAACCGGGTACGATCATCTTTTCCAACACCCCGTCTTGAAAAAACTTTGGCATCAATGACAATTCCCTGAACGCCGGGTGGCACCCGCAAAGAAGTGTCCTTCACATCTCCGGCTTTTTCACCGAAAATCGCCCGTAGGAGTTTTTCTTCAGGTGAAAGCTGTGTCTCACCTTTGGGTGTAATCTTACCGACCAGAATATCTCCCGGCACCACTTCGGCACCGAGCCGGATAATACCGCTTCCATCCAACTCCTTTAAGGCTTCCTCGCCCACGTTGGGTATGTCTCGCGTAATATCCTCTTTGCCCAGTTTGGTATCTCGGGCAACGACCTCAAACTCCTCAATATGAATGGAAGTATACACGCCGTCCCGGTGAAGTCTTTCACCCAGGAGAATCGAATCCTCAAAATTATAACCGCCCCACGGCATAAATGCCACAGTGATGTTTTTCCCAAGAGCAAGTTCGCCATGATCCGTAGCCGGACCGTCTGCAATGATCTGCCCGGCTTTCACTTTTTGTCCTTTTCTGACAATAGGACGTTGATTAAAACAAGTATTCTGATTTGAACGGATGAATTTTGAGAGGTTGTAAACCGTAACCGGCATTTCAGAAACCTTGTCGTCATCCTTATTTTCATGTCTTATAACAATCCGGGAAGCATCCACATGCACCACAGTACCATCATGCTGTGCAACCACCGTAACACCTGAATCTTTAGCCACCACTCCTTCAATACCGGTACCCACTAAAGGTGCCTTGTTAACAATCAGAGGAACTGCCTGACGCTGCATGTTCGACCCCATCAATGCCCTGTTGGCGTCATCATTTTCAAGGAACGGAATAAGGGATGCAGAAACACTCACAAGCTGGTTAGGAGAAATATCCATCAGTTCGATATCCTCGGCCTTGACCATCATGAACTCTCCCGCCACCCTTGACGTTACCAGGGGATTGACATATTTCCTATCTTCGTCCAGCAGCGCGTTGGCCTGGGCAATAGGGTGTTCTTTTTCTTCAAAAGCGGTAAGAAACTTGACATCTTGTAGTACAGTGGCATCTTCAACAACACTGTAGGGTGTTTCGATAAAACCATATTCGTTGACCCGGGCATAGGTGCTAAGTGAGACAATAAGACCAATATTGGGTCCTTCCGGCGTTTCTATCGGACAAATTCGTCCGTAATGAGACGGGTGGACGTCCCTGACTTCAAAACCGGCCCTCTCACGTGTCAATCCGCCGGGTCCCAGTGCACTCAAACGTCTTTTATGGGTCGTTTCTGAAAGCGGATTTGTTTGATCCATGAATTGGCTGAGCTGGCTTGTTCCAAAAAACTCTTTAACAACAGCGGAAACAGGTTTTGGATTGGCAAGGTCGTGGGGCATCAGTGAGTCGACCTCCTGTAAACTCATCCGTTCCTTAATGGCACGTTCCATTCTGACCAGTCCGATGCGATACTGGTTTTCGAGAAGCTCCCCAACGGCACGAACCCTTCGATTCCCTAGATGATCAATATCATCAACCGCTCCCTGGGTATCCTTAAGTTCTAAAAGTGTTTTCGTCGTGAGAAAGATATCTTCCTTTCGAAGCGTCTTTAAAGCAATGGATGAGTTAATACCCAGACGAGTGTTAATCTTCATACGGCCCACACCGGAAAGATCGTAATAGGAAGACTTGAAAAACATGTGGTCAACAAAATCCTGAGCCACTTCGGGTGTGGCAGGATTTCCGGGTCTGAGTCTCCGGTATATCTCAATGAGCCCATCCTCTTTTGTTTCAACTTTGTCCAAGAGCAGCGTTTTGTGAATAGAGTCACTGGTGGTTACACCATCGATAAAAAGCAGTTCAAATTCAGTAATGCCGGCATCACGTAAGGCATTGAAAACTTCTTCATCAAAGGCCTGATTGCATTTTACGATGGGTTCTTCTTTGTCGGGATCAACAATTGTTTTGGAAATAATCTTGTTGAAAATATCTTCAACACTCATCGGTATCAAATTGACACCTGCTGATTTAAGACGTTTAATCGCAGTTTTAGTAAACACGCGCCCTTTAGAAACAATTGTATCGCCGGTTTCAGGATCTTTGACATCTCGACTGGCACGATGTCCTCTCAGCAAATCTTCATTAAATTCCTTAAAAATCCGTTTGCCGCGGATAACGAACCTTTCTGTTTTATAAAAATAAGCCAGAATGTCTTCAGAAGTATATCCAAAAGATTTAAAAAGAATGGTGATCGGCAGTTTACGACGCCTGTCAATTCGAATATTAACGATATCTTTATGGTCGATCTCCATATCGATCCATGACCCGCGCACAGGGATAATTCTAGAAGTATATATTATCTTACCGGAAGAATGTGTCTTACCTTTGTCATGATCGAAAAACACTCCGGAAGATCTGTGAAGCTGGCTTACCACAACACGTTCAGTCCCATTAATGATAAACGTACCATTATCGGTCATCAGGGGAATCGTACCAAAATAAATTTCCTGCTCTTTGATATCGCGAATGTTTGTAATTCCTGTCTCTTTATCTATATCATATACAACCAACCTAACAGTGATACGGAGTGGAATCTCGTAGGTCATTCCTCTGTGCATACATTCTTGAACGCTGTGTTTGACTTCACCAAATCGATAAGACACAAACTCAAGAGAAGCAGTTCCGGTAAAATCCTTTATGGGAAACACAGACTTATACACTGCTTGCAAGCCGATATCTCTTCTTTTTTCCGGAGGAACATCCTTCTGCAAAAACCGATTGAATGATTCTTGTTGCACCGCGATTAGATTTGGAATATCAACAATTTTGGGTATCTTCCCAAAGTTTTTTCTTACGCGTCTTTTTGCCAAAAGCCTTTCCGACATGGCATCTCCAATATGTTAATTGGGTTATGGGATATAGGTTATGGGTTTTTCAATAAAGGGTATTAAATTATACCCCACTTACCTGATACCCATTACCTTATATTTATTACTTTATTTCAACTTGAGCGCCGGCTTCCTCCAGCTGCCCCTTGATCTTTTCGGCTTCATCTTTAGAAACGCCTTCCTTGACGGGTTTGGGAACTTCATCGACCAAAGTCTTGGCCTCTTTCAGCCCCAGACCGGTAATTGCCCTGACCTCTTTGATAACCTGAATTTTTTTGTCACCAAATGTTGTCAGAACAACGTCAAATTCGGTCTGTTCATCTGCTGCGGCACCTCCGCCTTCGGCAGGAGCTAAAGCCGCAACAGCCATAGGTGCGGCGGCTGAAACTCCAAATTTTTCTTCCATTTCTTTAACCAGTTCAGATAAATCAAGAACCGACATATTTGCTATAAATTCAATTACATCCTCTTTGGTAATATCCGCCATTTTAATTTTCCTCCAGTTTAACTTTTAACATTTTATATCTTTCGAACCATTTATTCTAATCCGCCTGCTTCTTTCTGTTCCTTGATGGCCTGAAGTACATTTAAAACCTGTACCGGAATGGCATTAAGGACCCGGACAAAACCGGTAACAACACCGTTGGCTGCCGAAAGGAATTGCCCCAGAAGCTCTTCTCGGCCAGGAAGGGTCGATATCGTCTTGATTGCCCCTACATCAATCACCTTGCCGTCCAAAACACCGGTTTTGATTTCGAGTTGTCGATGCTCTTCCGAAAACTTTGTCAGCACTTTCGCCGGTGCAACCGGGTCATCGTAACTTAAGGCAACAGCACTCGGACCTTTAAAATAATCTTTAATCAATGCGATATCGGTCTCTTCAGCAGCTCTGATAAGAAGCGAGTTCTTTACCACCTTGTATTCAATTTTTTCCGCTCCAAGCTTCCTTCGTAAGTCATTTATCGTCGTAACATCAAGACCTTTATAATCTGTTACGATGACAACTTTTGACCTCAGAAACTTTTCATGCAGATCTTTTACAATCTCTTTCTTTTTATCTATCCGCACAAGTTCAAACACCTCCTTCCTTAATCTGAAAAAAACCGGAGGAACAACTTTTAAAATAAAATGTCTCGGTAGGCCGGCATCGCCGATTAAACACAAACAAGTGCGCCTACGGTCTTTGACAGAGATATTGATATTAACTGAGCCTGTTGAGAAATAGACACCATCAATACAGAGTTACCAAGTTCTTAAAACAGGCTTTCTCCACCTCAAAATAGAATTTAGAATTAAAATCTTACAATTTCAGTGATCTCAAGGATTTCTTAAATATAGAATTACGCAAAAATCCTCTCGGTTTAGTTATGTTAGAAATGGTAGAATCAAGACTTTTAGGCTCATCAAAGGCATAATATTATTTGATCAAGTCCTTGACACTGGCCGAATCAATCTTGATGCCGGGTCCCATGGTAGTTGAGACGACGATACCTTTCAGGTAGGTTCCCTTACTGGAAGCCGGTTTGAGTCGAAGGATCGTTTCTAAAAAGACAGATGCATTCTGCACGATCTTATCTACGCCAAAAGAAACTTTACCCATTGGAACGTGGACAATGCCGGCTTTTTCAACCTTGAAATCAATTTTACCTGCTTTGATCTCCTTGACCGTTCTGGCCAAATCAAAAGTTACTGTTCCGACTTTTGCATTGGGCATAAGCCCTCTGGGACCGAGAAGCTTTCCTATTTTTCCCACAGCCCCCATCATGTCTGGTGTTGCAACAGCTTTGTCAAAGCCGAACCATCCTTCTTTAATTTTTTCTATTAAATCATCGTTCCCGACAAAATCCGCACCTGCATCTAAGGCCTCTTGCTCTTTTTCTCCTTTAGCAAATACCAGGACTTTAATTTCCTTGCCAAGGCCATTGGGCAAAACGACAGTACCGCGAACCATCTGATCAGCATGTCTTGGATCGACACCCAGTCGAACCGCAACATCAATTGTTTCATCAAATTTAGCAAACGATGAATTTATTGCTATTTTAACGGCTTCGATGAAACTGTGTTTTACCTTTGTGTTTGTCATTTTACATGATTCTAAATATTTTTTACCTCGCTTCGGCATGATCTTATGTTCACTCCTTTTTTAAACAACTTCAATTCCCATACTTCTGGCAGTACCGGCAATAATTTTGCAGGCAGCCTCCAGATCATTTGCGTTTAAATCAATCATTTTCTGCTTGGCAATCTTTTCGAGCTGCTGCCGTGTAACCTCGCCGATTTTTTCGCGCTTTGGATCACCGGCACCTTTCGCTATTTTTGCCGCTTTCTTTAAAAGCACAGATGCAGGTGGTGTTTTGGTTATAAACGTAAAAGATCTGTCCTGAAAGACCGTAATTACAACAGGTGTAATGATGCCTTCATCATTGGCAGTTCTGGAGTTAAAAGCCTTACAGAAATCCATTATATTCACACCATGCTGCCCCAGCGCGGGACCAATAGGTGGCGACGGATTTGCCTTGCCTGCTGCAACCTGCAGTTTTATCTGTGTCATAACCTTTTTTGCCATTTTTTCTTGTTGCTCCTGTCTTTCTGCTTGCCCCCGTGAAATTTCAAAAGGACCATTTCACGGGAGTCGTTTGTCTGTAGTACTCTAATTGAGCCACAACTCGATGATATATTATTCGTTCGCTATCCGTATCTGATAAATGGCCCTTTGTTTGAATTATAGCTTCGTAACCTGCACAAATTCTAGCTCCACAGGCGTTGAACGACCGAAGATACTAACAAGAACTCTTATTTTGCCCTTTTCAGGATTAACTTCATCAACGACGCCGTTAAAGTTTTTAAAAGGCCCGTCAATTACACGAATCTCGTCTCCGGTCTCGAAAAAATATTTTGGCTGTGGTTTTAGTTTTCCAGCCTCCATTCGATTTAATATTTTCTGGGCCTCATCATCTGATATGGGTGTCGGTTTCTCTCGACCACCAAGAAACCCGGTGACTTTGGCAGTATTCGTTACAATGTGCCATGTTTCATCATCAAGCTCCATCCTGACCAATATGTATCCCGGATAAAATTTACGAGACGATGTTTTTCGTTTACCTTTAACAAGTTCAACAATTTCCTCGGTAGGAACAATCACCTCACCGAATTTCTCGGGCTGAGGAAAAGATGCATATTCGCTCTTCCAGGGCGACTTTGACCTTGTTTTCAAACCCCGAATAAACATGAACTATATACCATTTAAGCGCCACTTTCCTCCTCTCCCCATTTTATTTTAAGAACCACACGGATCAAGCTTGACAAGCCGATATCGACCACCCCGAGAAAAACAGATATTATCATTACCAGAATAAGCACCACCACCGTGGAACCAATGGTCTGCTTGCGCGTTGGCCATACGACTTTTTTTAGCTCCACCTTGACTTCCCTGAGAAATTGGAGCCCCTTATCTATGTACCCTTTGATCTTCCCCGGCTCAGCTTGTGTTCTTGTTAGAGATTTTTGTCTGGATGAATAGGCTTTTGCTTTTGTACTTTTAACAGAACCTGTTAATAATTCAGCCTTCTTCGCAACAGCATCATTTCCTGGCCCTTGCGATGCCATCCCTTGGACACTCTGCTGTTTCTTTTTTCTTTTCTCTTTGTTTTTTCTTTTTTTGTATGCGTGCCATTATTTTTGCCGGTTTAATGTTTCCAATTTTTGGCAGGCCAGGAGGGATTCGAACCCCCAACACCCGGATTTGGAGTCCGACGCTCTACCGTTGGAGCTACTGGCCTGCATGTTACCGTTTCGAAGACTCATTTATAATGAACTACCCCGCAGCAGAGCTGCGAGGTATCAAAATGAATTTTTACCTTATTAACCCCGATGCAGAGCATCGAGGAATTCTTTTGATTAAAAGTAAACGAACCATGTTTTTCAAAACTGCCCCATAAAGAAATCCATTATTTCGTTTCTTTATGTAAAGTATGTCTCCTACAAAATCTGCAATACTTACTGAATTCCAGCTTGTCCGGAGTTGTACGTTTATTTTTGGTCGTCGTATAATTTCTTCTTTTGCATTCACCACATGCAAGTGTTACAATTATTCTCACCAGCAGACTCCTTCAGCTGTTACTCGATAATCTCACTGACCACACCGGCGCCAACCGTCCGGCCGCCTTCCCTGATGGCAAACCTTAACTCTTTTTCCATCGCTATGGGCGTTATCAACTCCGCTGTGATCGTCACATTGTCTCCCGGCATCACCATCTCTACACCTTCCGGTAATGACAAATTCCCCGTAACATCCGTCGTACGAAAATAAAACTGCGGCCGATATCCACTGAAAAACGGCGTGTGACGACCGCCCTCCTCCTTGCTCAATATGTATACCTCCGCCTTGAACTTCGTGTGAGGCTTTATCGAACCCGGAATCGCTACCACCTGACCACGCTCAACCTCATCTCGCTTCGTCCCCCGCATCAATACACCAATGTTGTCGCCGGCTCGACCCTCATCCAAAAGCTTCCTGAACATCTCTACTCCCGTACACACCGTCTTCATCGTCGGACGAATCCCCACAATCTCAATATCATCCCCAACATGAATAATGCCTCGCTCAACACGACCCGTTACCACCGTCCCACGACCCGATATGCTGAAAACATCCTCTATCGGCATCAAAAACGGCTTGTCTATATCACGCTCCGGCTCAGGAATAAACGTGTCCATCGCATCCAGTAACTCAAAAATACACTTGGCTTCCTCACTGTCAGAATCATCACTCTCAAGCGCCTTTAACGCACTGCCGCGAATGATCGGTGTGTCATCCCCGGGAAACTCATACTTGTCCAATAACTCCCGAAGCTCCAACTCAACAAGCTCGATCAGCTCTTCATCATCCACCATGTCACACTTGTTTAAAAATACAACAATCTGCGGAACTCCCACCTGACGCGCCAACAATATGTGCTCACGCGTCTGGGGCATCGGACCATCATCGGCACCAACAACCAAAATGGCGCCGTCCATCTGAGCCGCACCCGTTATCATGTTCTTGATGTAATCCGCATGACCCGGACAATCCACATGCGCATAATGACGATTCTCCGTCTCATACTCAACATGCGCCGTCGCTATGGTTATTCCTCGCTCCTTCTCCTCGGGGGCCTTGTCTATCTGATCAAAAGGAACAAAATCCGCCATCCCCTTCATGCCCATATGCTTCGTGATCGCCGCCGTCAAAGTCGTCTTGCCATGATCGATATGACCAATCGTACCGACATTGACATGCGGCTTGGTCCTCTCAAACTTTTCCTTCGCCATCTTCGAAATCCTCCCATGCTTTGTTGGAATTGATGTTTAGCAAGGTGCTTTGGCTTTAAACAAATTCATCCTTTTCAAAGTTTTCCCGTATGCGCCCTACTGTCTAAAATAATGGAGCCCACGACCGGGATTGAACCGGTGAACCTCTTCCTTACCAAGGAAGCGCTCTACCGACTGAGCTACGTGGGCGCTCCTGTCTCATCTGATGATGCCGGCTGGGAAACCTTTAATGCAGTCTATATTCAATTTGGAGCGGGAGACGAGACTCGAACTCGCGACATCCAGCTTGGAAGGCTAGAGCTCTACCAACTGAGCTACTCCCGCTCATATAAGATAATGATACCCTGTATAAAACCTCTTCGCTTAATGATGATTTTGAAAAAATAAGTTTCCTCAAAATGGGTAGTAAGAGTTATGCAAGAAGCCATGTAGTTCCTGTCGATCTCGCTAAATAAACCGAAATCTCCTACATACGACCTACTATGAGGCTGGTGGTGGGGGGAGGATTTGAACCTCCGAAGGCTTCGCCGACAGATTTACAGTCTGTTCCCTTTGACCACTCGGGAACCCCACCTGAATTATATTTTTAATATGGAGCCAGAGACAGGAGTCGAACCCGCGACATCCTCATTACAAGTGAGGCGCTCTACCAACTGAGCTACTCTGGCAACACATTTTCTAACCTTTCTCTCATAAAACTGTTACTTCTACTTATATTTTTATTTTTTATCAAGTCTGATATTTAGCCGTTATATATAATAATCATAAAATATAAAGAATAATCAACGATATTGTCTAAATTATTGCCTTTTACTCTCTTTTTCTATTATTTATCGTATATGATACCCTGATAATTTTTTGTCACATCTCATCAAAGGTGATCAATAATTGACGACTAAAATCTGAAGACAATACTTATTGTCTACATATAATTTCTTATATAATTGTTATTACAGTTAGTATTTATACATTCTGATCCGTTTTATCCTGGCATATTATTTGCTTATTAACAGATAATAAAAGCATTTATTATTATAAAAGCAAGAGAAAATGATTAGAATCGTATCATTTTCGAAAAGCGAATTCAGAAAAAATTACCTTAAGGTTCTAAAAACAAAGCTTTTATCATTTATTCAGCGAGATAAAGCCTTGACAAAAGCGCCAATTGTTGTGTAATCGGAGATCAAACCATTTAAAACTGATGATACACCTTATTTAATCATCTGATATGAATCGAGGTATTTAATTTGATAAAGTCACGAGATATTATTCTGTCGGTTTTCATTTTTATGTTCTTATGCAGCTGTGCACAGAATCCTCATAAAAATCCCGTATCACCGGAAGAGAATTTTTTTTCGGACCAAGAAAGTTCGCCGGATCCTGCGACAATGTCCGACAACGTCGCTTCTGATACATCATCTCCAACAGATGTCTTTGATCTTTCAGAATTTGCCGAAAACGTCAACAATGAAGATCAAAACGCCTCGCTTTCGGATCCTGATAGCCAGAATCATGAATCAATAGATTCTGATCAAGGTGAAAAAATACAATCTGTCCTTGATGAAGCTCTTGATTTTTGCCAAGCATCCCAGGATTTTTGGCAAAAAGGGGAGCTTGACAACGCCCTTGAAGCCCTGGACCATGCTTATGCTTTAATCTTGAAAACCGACACGATCAACAGCCCTAAACTCATACAGCAAAAAGAAGATCTGCGTTTTATGATTTCTAAACGCATTCTTGAAATTTACGCATCGCGTAATATTGTTGTAAACGGGAATCACAAGGCCATTCCTCTGGTGATGAACAAGCATGTTCAGCTTGAAATCAATCACTTTACCAAATACGGTGAAAAAAATTTTTTCATCCAAGCCTATAAACGTTCGGGAAAATATCGTCCATATATCGTTTCAGAACTTAAAGCGGCAGGTATACCGCTTGAATTATCATGGCTTCCGTTAATTGAAAGCGGATTCAAGGTCAATGCGCTTTCAAGGGCCAGAGCCCTTGGACTCTGGCAGTTCATCCCCTCAACCGGATACAAGTTTGGTCTCAAACGTGACAAATACATCGATGAAAGGGTCGATCCGGTCAAAGCAACTCAGGCTGCAATTGCATATTTGAAAGAACTGCATCAAATTTTTGGTGACTGGTCAACTGTCTTGGCAGCTTATAATTGTGGTGAAGGACGGGTACTTAGAGTCATAAGATCTCAGAACATAAACTACCTTGACAATTTCTGGGATCTTTATGAGCGCCTTCCTCGGGAAACCGCTAGATACGTTCCCCGCTTTATGGCTGTTCTTTTTATCATTAACAATCCGGAAAAATACGGGCTCAATGCCATCACTGTTGATGAGCCGCTAGAACATGAAAATGTGACGGTTTCAAAACAGATTCATCTTAAAAATATTGCCCAAGAAATCGATGTTCCTGAAAAAACGCTCAGAGAACTTAATCCTGAGCTTCGTTACCGTATACTGCCTCAAGATAAATATCCGCTTAGGGTTCCCCCGGGAAAAAGCGAAGTTCTGCTGGCAAATCTGGATAAAATACCGGTATCATACCCGCCTCAGCCTGCCTATGTCTATCACCGGATAAGGCCCGGCGAAAGCCTTTCCACCATTGCCAGACGATACCGTTCCAGTGTAAGAAAAATTATGCGCGCAAACAATCTACGCAGATCGAGCTATATCGTTGCAGGGAGAAAACTCAAAATACCTCGCAGGGGTACAATGCCATACAGATCGAAAATAGACCGCAACAAAGACTTTACACTCCCATCCTCCCATGTTGTAAAAAGTGGCGATTCGCTCTGGAACATTGCCAAACGATACGGCACAACAACCAAACAGATCCAGAGTTTAAACAACCTGCAGACAACACAACTTCATATCGGTCAGGTTTTAAAGATTCCCGGATACAAGAATGAAAAAATAGAGGTTGGAAATCTGAAGGTATACCAGGTTAAACACGGTGATAGTCCTTTCGATATCGCACTACTTCACAATATGCCCCTTGAACGATTTCTGCGCATCAATCTTTTAACGCCCAACAGCAAAATATATCCAGGACAAAAATTATTTTTAGAATAGCCAAAGTTGATTAAAACGCTTATAAAACAGATCCTCGTGGAACCGTTTCAGGTCCTGACATATCTGGTGGCCTGCCCCCAAAGCTTCGATGCAGTTATCATTGATCCGGCTGGAGATGAAGACAAACTGCTGGCTTTGATTGAAACAAGAAGCCTCCGTGTAAAATATATCCTGAATACTCATGGTCATGCCGATCATGTTTTGGGAAACCCAAAGCTGAAAAATCTTCTCAGAATCCCGGTATGCATGCATGAAGCCGATGACAGATTTTTTAACGACCTTTCCGTACGGGAGAAATCTTCTCATGAGCTGGGGCTGCCCCCGTCCGACCCTGTAGATATAAAGTTGAAAGACGGAGACGTACTTGAATTGGGTACGCTCAATATTGAAGTAATCCACACACCAGGACATACGCCGGGCTCTGTCTGTTATTTGGTTGGTGAACATCTCTTTACCGGCGACACCCTTTTTGTCGGCGCAGCGGGAAGAACTGATTTAATCGGCGGCTCACTGAATACGCTTATTAAATCTATCGAGAAAAAACTGATCGTGCTTCCGAAACAAACCATCGTCTGGCCGGGACATGATTATGGAGAGAGTCCGTCATCCACCATTGGCAGGGAGATGGAAGAAAATCCATACATCACCGACTTTATTCTTGAATAGAGATGACGTTTTCATGTCGACTTTTGCAGAATTAAAAATTAAAGCTACAAAGGCTTTTGGGAATTTTGGCGCATGGGTTTTTGATGAATGGAAAAAGTTGAATAATACTTTTTTTTATGGAGAGAACATCGTCGGTGAGATCATTTGGGGGTCGACACCCCAGGACAGAAGTCTTGGATATTTTTCTCCGGATGAAAATCTTATCGTTTTACATAAAACTTTAATGCGTCCTGTCTATCCAACAAGCGATCTCAAATGGAAACTTCGCCATTTAAATAAAAGAAAGGTCAGTGATGTGCTTTTGCATGAGATGATTCACCAAAGGGTTCACCAGATTGGGGGATGGGAGGGTGAAAATAGCCATAATAACGAGCAGTTTGTAAATGAAGTCAATAGAATCGCAAAATTTCTGGACATAGATATTAAGGCCAAAGTCATCCAATGGGAAACCATCCATGGTAGAACAACCCCTTGCGTTGAGCCCGGATGTTTAAACCTTAAAGAACTATCGAATTTCCCCTATTCGTCCAGAAACCATAACTACTATTACGGGCAATCTTAACGAGACCTCGGCAAAACACCTGTTTTTGATATTGTTTCAAATTTTTGATTTATCCAAGTTAGTGTCCATCCATAAATGAAGATCTTTGTTCAAGATCAAGCCTCCGGCCCGTGGGGCCTATGCCCCCGGAGGGGCATGCGAAAAAAATAACCGCAAGCATATGTTTAATATCCCGAGGATTATTTTTTGAGCATAACGCAGAGATTGGGCAAAAAGACCATTTAGGGATGGACACGAGTTAGGTATTGAATAATTGATCGATCTCCAGCCGATTTGACCATATGGCGTCCGTTTCAATATACAATTTTTTTAAAGTGTTTTCAATGGATGACCGTTTCTCTTCAAAATCAGATCCCCGCATTTTTCTGGGAATGTAGATTTCATCTACGAACCTTATGATGATACGTGAGAAAGGTTTTGGGACCATGAATCTGTCCCAACTGTTAAAGACCCATTTTTTTTCCGCAGAGACAATGACGGGGAAAATCGGCATCCCTGAAGCCTGGGCAATAAGAAGCAGCCCGGGTTTAACAACCCCAAGAGGACCGGTAGGGCCGTCCACAATATGAGCGACCCTGTATCCTTCATGAATCAGTTTTTTAATTTCCCTTAATGCTTGACGTCCCCCCTTTGATGAAGAACCTCTCACCGGATACCATCCCAGGATGTTAACAATTCTGGAAATTAGTTCTCCATCTTTGCTCTGGCTGATTATGATTGAAATAGGCTTTCGGCCTGCAAGAAGGGTTATCCCCGGGAAAAATCTCTGATGCCATGACGCATAAATTGGAATGTGCCCTCTCTTCAGAATATTTCTTTCAATCTCGGGATTAATAATTCTGATCCTGTAAGTTGATGATATGATCTTTACGATAAAAAGCCCGATATAAGGAAATATTTGCAAATTTAACAAACGCTTCAGCATATTCATTTTTCCAGCCATCAAACTTTTTTTTGAACAGTAACGTTGCTCATCGTTCTCAATTTCAAGGTGGACATCGGAATTGGATAAAACTACTTTTTCACCTTTTTTTTGTCAAGAAATTATGGGGGGTTATATAATTAAACTTCCAGCCATTGAGATGGCACTGATAAAAGCCAAGGAAGTTGACTTCCGGTGGGGAGCATGATTAACTATTTCAATATGATTCATCCTTTCGTCCACTTCGACTTAATAAAAAAGATCGGCGGATATTTCTTAAAAAAGAAACCGGATAGCAGAATAAAAAATGATAAATGTTGAAAATCTTACAAAAAGCTATGATCGTGAAGAGCTCTTTGATAATGTGAGCTTTAAGCTTAATCCTAAAGAAAAAATGGGTCTCCTTGGTCGCAATGGACACGGAAAAACAACTCTGTTTCGGCTCATAACCGGTAAAGTAATTCCAGATTCAGGAAGTATTATAATTCCAAAGTATTACCGTATCGGTTACGTTCGCCAGGAGCTCGAGTTCACAAAAGATACAGTACTTTCAGAGGGAATGACCGGGCTTCGTGAAGACGAAAAAGACCAGCACTGGAAAGTTGAGGAGATACTCTCAGGCCTCGGATTTTCCAAAGAGGACTTTAAACGACATCCAGACGAATTTTCAGGAGGATTTCAGGTCCGCCTGAATCTTGCAAAAGTGCTCGTCTCTGAACCCGATCTTTTGCTTTTGGATGAGCCGACCAATTATCTTGACATCACTTCCATCCGATGGGTTGAACGTTTTCTGAACCGTTGGTCTCGTGAGTTGATGCTTATCACCCACGACAGAAGCTTGATGGATAACGTCATTACACACACCCTCGGTATCCATCGCCGAAAGATCAGAAAACTGGAAGGAAATACCGAAAAGTATTATGCGCAACTCGCCCAAGATGAAGAGGTTTACGAAAAGACCCGTCTCAACGACGAACGCCGCCGCAAGGAGATAAAACTATTTATCAGCCGGTTCAGAGCCAAGGCAAGGCTAGCGAATCTGGTTCAGTCTCGTATCAAGACACTGTCCAGGATGGATAAAAAAGAAAAGCTGGAAAGACTAAAGACTCTTGAATTTTCTTTTAGAGGCAGCCCGTTTCCTAAAAAGCATGTGATGAATATTCGAAATGTGTCCTTTTCATATAACCCTCAAAAACCGCTGATCAGAAATTTTAATTTCTCGGCAAATGCACGGGAACGTATCTGTGTTGTTGGAAAAAACGGTAAAGGTAAAACGACACTGTTAAAGCTTATGACAGGGGGGCTCAAACCCCAGAATGGTGAAATCAACCTTCACCCGGAGGTTAAACAAGGATATTTTGAACAGAGCAATGTAAAAAAACTGGATAAATCAAGAACCATAGAGGAAGAAATTCTCTTTTCGCACCCGGATGTCGACCGTCAGCAGGCAAGAAATATATGCGGTGCAATGATGTTTGAAGGCGACAGTGCGTTAAAAAAAATCGGCGTCCTTTCCGGTGGAGAAAAAAGCAGGGTGATCCTGGGCAAACTTCTCGTGACACCGTTGAATTTTTTGCTTCTCGACGAACCCACCAATCATCTGGATATGGAATCGTGTGATGCGATGCTTGCCGCCATAGACAGTTTTGAGGGTACCGTCATTATGGTTACGCATAATGAAATGTTCTTGCACGCACTTGCCGAGCGTCTTATTGTATTTCAAAACCATCGTGTTGATGTCTTCGAAGGTAGCTATCAGGGGTTTCTGGAAAAAAAAGGGTGGTCGGATGAAACAGAGGTTTCGGAAGCTCACCTCAATAGCGATGAGCCTAATAAAGAATCGCACTTTAAGTTGACCAAAAAAGAAAAAAGGCGTATACGTTCCAAGTTTGTTGCTGAAAGATCCAGAGCCCTTAAACCCTTTGAAAAACGGATTTTCCGTATTGAAAACAGTATCGAAAAACACGAAAATGAGCTCAATGAACTCAATGCTGATTTACTGACGGCCTCACAGACCGGTGATGGCGAAAAGATCGGTGTGCTCTCTCGTTCCATCCATAGTTGCCGGTCAGCCATCGATAACCTCTTTGATAAACTTGAACAATCCACCATCGCCTTTGAAGAGCAAAAGGCCATATTTGATAAAAAACTCGAGCAGCTCGAATCGAATATTCAGTATTAATGATATATTATGAAAAAAGATTTTGAATGCACAGACACCATTAAAATTAAAACACGACCTCAAAAGCCGGCTGCCGGAACCCAGAAAATTTTAGTTTTTCAACAAAACGGTAGTGGTGAAAAAAAAATAGAAGGTATTCGGAGTTACGGTGACAAGCGTTTTTCCTTGGATATTATATCTATCGACGATTCTCTGCCCACAATTATCGACGATACAACGCAATACATTCCCCGAAATTTTCAAGCGGATCTGGTTCTGGATTATCTAAAACACCCGGACCTTTCCTATGATCTTGCCGTTGTTTGCCGCGATAAAAATATCCCGGTCGTGGCTTCCGGGAAAAAGTTGCGGGTCAAGGGCGCTCTGACGCCTCCCACATGATGCGGTCTCTCCCGGCAGGTCTGTCTGGGTGATTACGGAAAAATGTTTGGAATGCCGGAATTTGTCGTGAAGGTTTCCAACGGACGCATTGATCGCATCCAGGTGGTGCGCGGGGCTCCTTGCAAAGCGACCTGGGAGGCCGCACAGCGCGTTAAAGGTCTTCCGGTGGAAGAAGCAACCGTGCGCATCGGCCTCGAAGTACAATATTTTTGTGTGGCAGACCCATCAGCCTGGGATCCGATCTCTGGTAAAAGTTCAGTGCATCTGGCCGGAGAATTTCATAAAGCTGCACTTGTTAAGGCATTATCCATGGAGCGATTTAATAAATAGAAACACCCAGACCCTCAAATATTTAAGAAAAAAGGAGAGGAATATTACGTGTCAAAGAGGTAGGGTTGAGATAAAATCTTTATCAAGAAGGCATTTATTTTTCGAGAGATGTCTTGCACGCACAATTTTTGGGATCTTGGCAGACCCTGCACCGGTCGTCACTGCAAAATTGACAAAAATAACACTCCTTGCAAGGATGTTTTTTAGGACTTTCCTGCTGTATTTCAGGAACATATACTTTCCCCTTTAATCCCGGGACCGAAACAAATGACATAGACTGACTCCAGAGGTGATTGAATAAGTGTTGATTTATGACCCTAAAGTAAGAAGAAAATTGGCAGATTCAACCCCTTGGGATGGGTGTGGATGGGTATAATTGACCATTTGGATTGCTTTTGGGTTTAGATTTTAATTTTTCCGATCAACCTCTTTATCTCATCATCAATTCTGACGGCCTTGCCTGTATTTTTATCAGCAAATACAAAAGTCACCTGAGCATCTGCCACAACTGTATCTGATCCTTTTAACCGGATCTCCTGATAAAATACCGCGCTTTTGCCGCCAATCTTAGTGAGACCGAGATACAGTTCAAGTATATCACCCATAGATGAAGGTCTTCGATAGTTGATATTGATATTGACGACAACAAAGATGATTCCCTTTGCCTTCATCCTCTTAAGATCAATATATTTATCTATAACCACCCATCTTGCCTCTTCCATGAACTCCAGATAGCGCGCATTGTTAACATGCGAAAAAATATCAACATGAAAACCCCGTACTTTGATTTCACCGCATGGAATCATCTATTCAACTCCCCTGTTTATGCTTTTTAGGTTCGTTTTGATCCGTTTTTAAACAGGGACTACCATCACAGGACACGGTGCATATCCAATAACTTTCTGGGCCACACTGCCCAAAAAAACCCGCTTAAGTCCAGTCATCCCGCGCGTTCCCATTACGATGAGATCAACATTCTTTTTCTTTGCCTCTTCAACAATGGGCATATGGGGCTGTGCATCTAAACGAACAATGGTCTCACATGTCAAATTCTCTTTTTCTATTTTCTTTTTGGCTATTTCAAGGAATTCCCTTGTTTTCATGGCCATTTCTTCCTCTAACTGAGGTGCAATTGCCAAAGACTCCGGAAAAAACGCAATAACACTGATTGCATAGATGACACTATTACATATCCTTCCCATGCTTATTGCCTGATCCACAATAGCATCCGTATATTCTGAACCATCAAGAGCAACAAGTATCCTCTCTCCCCTTGTTATGGGACACGCCATATCGTCTTGCATCATTACACCGTCCTTCTTTAAAGATTCCCAAATTATTCTCGAAACATATCCGCGTGGTCAATATAGTGTCAAACAAATTCTTAGTCATATGGTTCATTCAACACTATTGTAAACCATACAGAGTGTTTGCCAATCAAACGAATCCTGGTTTTGACCGTCTGTCAAACCATCTCAATCCAATGACAATTCTTTGGTCAAGGCGGCCTTTTCTTTGTTTAGTATCTGATCAAACCCGTCCATGATGTGACCCAACATTGACGACCATTCTCTGTCGCTCTCAAGATTCGGAACAACAGCAGAACCTGAAATAAATCGTTTTTTGGACAGATCCGTTTTGATTTGATCAACTCTATCTTCAGTAGCAGATTTCACTGCCGCTTTGAAATTTTGAAAGATCGTCTCAAGTCCAGAAAGGTTTAATCCAAAAATTTCACTCAAAAGTTCAAGAAACACGGTATTATCCCGACCAAGCTTAAGGCGATTTAAGAGCAAATCTGCCAGCATTTCATCCACATTCAAATCATATGCTATTTTCAAGTTGTTCAGCTCTTTTTTCAGGTTCTCCTTCTTCAAGAGGTTGTCTTGGTATTTTTGAAGCAAACCTTGAAGCTTTCTGTTGAGTTCAATCCGGATTTGAATCTTTTTTTCTTCCTGACTCAGGGTCAAGTGCCGAGTCTTTTCCATTACCAGATCGAGTGTGCTCTTAATTTCACCCATTGATGACCTCTATATTTCTCCAATTGAATGAAAATGCTCAATTGTGCTCATTGGTTTTATGGTATCTTGAAATAAGCCTATTCAGATTTTATATTCATGTCGACTGAGTCTTCGTTTTTTTCGTTGTCTCCCAAATAACTTTTTACCACGGCATCCATAGTTGACTGAACAATTTCTAATATTTTTTCTCTGGGATACAGCGGACCGCAACCGATCCCCGGGCAATCCCTTAATACACGTTTCCATTTTTTATTGGACCGTAAATTTTCAAACCAGAAAGGATATGTTTTGCACTGGTGGGGCCGAACAGGATAAATGGTACATCCGTCATTATAAAAAAAACACCGGCCATCTGAATGTTCTTTTATACTATACCCTGCCCTTAACGAAAAAAGATATTTGTCGATAAAAGAGGGCCTTTCATCAGAAAGATATCCGGCAATACGCGTCACTTCATCCATGTCGACATAGATTATCCCCGGATCACCGGTACAGCATGCCCCACACCGCTGACATTCAAAATGAATTCCTTTATCAAAAAAATAGGATCTATTGTATAATTTTTCCATTTTATGTTATTTTTAAAATTATGTGAAATCCATAGGCACGTGTCAAGATGTATCACCGGCTTCCGAAACCGGGCCAGCAGGGTCCGCTTGACATAAAATTTAAGCTTCATTATACTCTTTGACAATAATTTTCAATGAATTTTCCAAATCGTAACATATTTATGAAAAATACTCTAAAAGGAACAAAATATGAAAATCGATATCAAGAAACCCTCAGATAAAGATCTTGAAGCAAAGGGTGTTTTATCCTGGCCAATATGGGAAAAAGAAATTTCCCGCTTTGATTGGCACTATGACAGCACCGAAGAATGTTTTCTGCTTGAGGGCAAGGTTGTTGTGGAAACAGAAGATGGAGATCAAGTGGAATTCGAAAAAGGGGATTTTGTTACATTTCCAAAAGGATTGTCATGTATCTGGGATATTAAAGCACCGGTGAAGAAGCACTATAACTTTAAGTAGATTCCCACGGGCCGGAGGCTTGATCTTGAAAAAAATCCTTATTTATGGATGGACACTAAATACGTCGTGCCTGAAAATAAAGAGGCATATGTTAAAATGAAACTCGGAATTATCGGTCTTTCCAGATCCGGAAAATCAACCGTATTTGAAGCATTAACACACAATATTCTACCCGAAAGCCATAAAGGTAAAAACCGAATCGGCACCATTTATGTCCCGGACAAACGCCTGGATGTGCTCAGTAGCATGTATAAACCCCCAAAAACCATTTATGCCCAGGTAGAATACTTTCTACCGGATGTCCTGCGTCAAAAAAAAGATCAGAAAATCTGGACCCAGGTCAGGGATTGTGACGCCCTGATTCATGTGGTGCGCAATTTCGGTGGATACGGATTTGAAGCACCGGCACCCTATCAGGATTTTCAAGCCATCGATCAGGAGCTGATCTTAACCGATCTTGTGGTGGTTGAAAAAAAAATGGAACACATGGGACTCGAGAAACAACGCGGCAAAAAAGCTGATCCCGAGGAACTTTTACTTTTATACCAATGCCTTGAAGCCCTTCAAAAGGAAATACCACTTAGAAAGTTTCCGGACATTGCATCAGCCCATCTTCTTAAAGGCTATGCCTTTTTATCCGCAAAACCGATGCTGGTCCTGTTTAACAACGAAGATGATGATGACGATATTCCTGAAATCACAGACTTGACGACCCAAGAAAATTGCATGGTGATAAGGGGTAAACTCGAACAAGAGCTTGCCCAAATGTCTGATGAAGAAGCCGAGGAGTTTTTGTCTGAATTTAACATTACCGCATCTGCCATGGACAGGGTGATCCAACGGTCATTTGAACTTCTTGGGCTTATCTCTTTTTTTACTTTGGGAAAAGATGAGGTAAAAGCATGGACCGTAAAAAGTGAAACCCCGGCCATTGACGCGGCAGGCCTTATCCATACCGATATGAAAAAAGGGTTTATCCGTGCAGAGGTGGTTTCCTACGATGATCTTATATCCGCTGGATCATATCCCGAAGCAAGGAAGTTGGGGAATGTAAGGCTTGAAGGTAAAACCTACGAGGTTCAGGATGGCGATATCATAGAATTCCGCTTTAATGTGTAATCTGGTAAAAATTTAAAAATGTCTTTAAAACAAAGGGGCTTGAATAGTTAAGAAGCCTTCAACATACTTCAAAGCCAGTCATGCCAATAAAAATGAGGATATATGGCGTTTACGCCCTCTGGTGGAAAGCGAAATGCCGCTACAGCATTCAAAACGTCATAACACCCATGCCCCCACCCAATATTGTACAAGTTTTATGCATGTAAAACTTTACACAATTTTTATGTAATTTACCTCACAATATCATTTTTTTGTTTCAAGTTTCTACAGTCGTCATCGCCTAATTAAAGTTTTATATATTTGATTATACTGTATTTATTATTTTTTCGGTTTGATTGCGCATGGTTTTTGCAATTAACAAAGCCATAAGTTGTCAGAAAAGTTTTTCAACAATATAAATCTTATTAAAATGAGCTCTGTAATGAATAAAAAATTAATCATTCAAATATTGGCTGTCGAACTTGTACGTTCCCTGTTTATTGCTGTAATGATTCTGGGTGTGGCTCTTGTCTCTAATGGCAATAACCAAATGGTCATGAATCCACAGATTTTTTCCAAGACGCATCCCGCGTCCCAAACGGAAGAACGTCCGCCATCTGTCAGCGGTAGGAAAGCGGAACATTTATACCACATGTTTATCATCCAAACAGCCAGTCACTATCAGATTGATCCAGCCCTCATAAAAGCCATCATTATGGCGGAATCCGGGTACAACACCAAAGCAGTTTCAAAGAAAGGTGCGAAAGGTCTGATGCAGCTGATGCCCAAAACAGCCCGGGCACTGGGTGTAGAAGATATTTTCAACCCTCATCAAAACATAACGGGTGGCGTCCAATACTTCAAACGAATGGTGAACAGATTTAACGGGGACGTCAAACTGGCCCTTGCAGCATACAATGCCGGAAGCAGAAATGTCCGCCATTACAAAGGTATCCCACCTTTCAAGGCCACCCGCTATTATATTAAAAAGGTTTTCGAATATTATCGAATATATAAGAACCATATGGAAGAGGAAATTGGCAGGGTTTAACCTGTTAAGAGACGTTTTTTGCCGTATAGGGAAGGCATCGACCAAAATATTATTTTATTCACAGAGAAAGCAAAACACCAATGGCTTTAAATTTCCAAATTTTGTTTCATCAATTCAAAGCTTCTAAAATTCATATATTATTGATATCAATAGGTATTATATTTTTAATAACCATGGGGATTGTTGCCGGATATTTTTATTATTTATCCCCTTAGCACCTCGCAAAAAACGCCTTTCTATTAAAGCCTTTCAAGTTCTATAAATGGATTACTTAAAATTCAAGTTTCGCATCTTTTGTTTTCAGCAACACCCATAAAGCGCAACAGTCCGAGTAAGTTGTAAGTGTTCACAGGGTGTGCTTCTCCGCTTCACTCTGGTGCCTATATGTCTGGTCCATTTCAATGGAAAAAATGGTCATAAACCTCCATATAGAGGTGCCTAAGTTGGTTTTTAAAAAGAACCGTATGAATTTACTCGGTTTTCGAATTTCTTGTACACAATATATAGTAATTTATTCTAATAGACCTCAATATATTCTAATTCTATAGAATTATATATAATTTATATATAATTTTACTTGACATTACGCATTTAGAAAATTATGAATATTTTCAAAGGTGATAAGAATGACTGAAGAAATCCGACTTTCTTGGTTTGGAAAGATAGGGTTTACGTTTCTGATAATCCTGTTGATTCTCCTTTTGGGAGCGACCATGGGAATTATCATAGGCTCAAAAACCCGGATAAAACAACTTGAAGACAGGATTGTCAAATTAGAAGCGATCGAATACAGACTCACACAAATATGGGAACAGGCCGAGTCGTTTGACCAATTCAAGGATCGCCTTGACGAACTGGAAGTATCTTTGTCAAAAACAGAGTATCTTGTAAAAAATCTGGATCGTTTACCGAAAAAGATTGCCGAAAAAACCCCTCCAAAAATTGAAAATTCCATACCTGCAAAAATTCCCCTAAAAATTGCGCAGAAACGATATCACACGGTCAAATCCGGTGAAACACTGTACAGCATCAGTCACAAATATGGCCTGCCGACAGAAAAGATACGGCTACTGAACAAGCTGACCGACGCGTCTGTTATTCATCCAGGTCAGAGGCTTTTACTAAGTCTCTAAATCCATGTAAATGTTTAAATAGTGTCCAATTCAGAAATGAGCAATTTTTGTCCTGATCAAGGCCGCACAGGGGTTTGCGGTCCCCGCAAAGCGGGACAGGAAGGCGTACGCCTGTACGCCGCAGCCGGAAACCCGCGGAGAACACCGAGCAGGGCAAAAAGGGCCATTTATGGATGGACACTAACCAATTCGGTACATCGGATTCCGGATGTGTTCACTTTTACAAATCGGACAGCGGCTGGGACGTGTGAAACGTTGTCGTTTTTGAAAGACGTATCCACACCTCAAGCATTCAGCGGGTTTAATGATCAGTTTTTTTCTTTGATGTTTTACAGAACGGGCAATATGAGAAAGATGCGTATAGACTTCTTTTTCCCCAACACCCACCGCAGAAGAGATTTCCCTGGCATCCATCTCTTTATTACCTAGCAGCAAAATCATCTCTTTTCGTATGGTTTTCATGTAAAGTCAATAACCACCCCTAAAAGGCGTGGCATGATTGTGACCCTAAAAGGGTCTTTATAAAAATTTATTCACCGCAGAGCCGCAGAGAGCGCAGAGTTTTTATTTATTTTTTTTGCTTTTCGCTGACCCCGAAGGATAGGCTCCGCTATCTCCGGGACGGAGGACGCCGAAAAGCAAAACGACTCAACCCTTCGGGTAATAAAATGCCCGTATGGCACCTTGCATCCAAAAATTGATGTCTTTTATCGTTTTCGCAGCGTAAGCTGCTAGTGCTTTTCCATTGCCGTCCTCTCAACGGCAATGGAAAAATTATTATTCTCTGCGTCCTCTGTGTCTTGAGCGAAGCGGGCGGTAAACATAAACTCACATACCTGCATAGCAAAGCTGGGACCTTCAGCTTAGCTGAAGGTTTAATAGATTAATTAAAATCATTAGCTATATAGGGGTGCGAAATCGGCGTTATAATAACAGATAAAAAATAATGCCTTCAACGACCACGGTGTAAATAATCGTTTGATACAATAAATGCAGCTTTTTTTTAAATATGCTAAACACTAAAATGCAGGCCATCGAACTGATGGTTATGATTAGCACATAGGCTTCTAATGTATTCCCAAAATCAAAAAAATATACCAGTAAAAGGACCAGCGACAATCCACATAAGGGCCATATTAAAAATAACAGGCCAAATTCCGAGTATGGGTTTCGATGTCCGCTCTTTTTGTCTTCTTCTACCTCTTCTATCTTTTTTAAAGGTACAACACTTAAACAAAATAAAAACAGTCCGGCAAAAAATGAGACCATATCGGTATCCGACTGATTCATAAAATAGCCCAGCATGATCGGTGTTATCAATCCTAAACTGATCGTGAAGGTCGCCGGTATTAGATATCTCCGTAATCGAATGGGTCTTGCAGAATATAAAAGGCCAAGTATGGGGAGAAGAAAAAAGAGAAATAGTGTAAAATAGGATTTATATACAAACAATGGATAAACTAATGAAAGGATGATAAGCACTATGGAATATATAAGGGCATGGGACGGTTCAATCTTTCCGGATGGAATGGGTCTATTCGGTTTGCTTATCCTGTCAAGCTCTCGATCGGTCCATGAATTAAAGCTGTAGATAAAATTTGTTGAAATCAGTGTCACTGCAATGGCAATAACAAGGTCATACCAATGTGTGCCTCCAGCCAGTTCCGCCCCAACAAGGTATGAAAAAAAGGCGATAAGCGCTGCATCGATACGGCATAATCGGAAATATGAGAGCATTCAAGTCAGACCCCGAACCTATACCCCGGGATGATAAAGTGCAGAAATGGAAGGTTCGTCTTCATATGGTTAAAATAAATCGGCCCTATTACAGCCAACTGCATCAAAAAAATAATACCCATGGATCCAAAGGTCCAACCGGAAAAGACATTACGTTCCGAGGATAAAAGTCTCACGCCAAAAAACGTTAAAGTAACTGCCGGCAAACCCGACATGAAGATGTCAAATGGCCGGTTGAACCATCCGGTACTTTTGAAAACCATCGTCTGAACCATCCATACGCTTGCTGCCGCCAGTGCTGCATATACCCAGGAGCGTTTGTTGCCGCCAAACCAACCTGCCTGCCAGATAAAAAGAATGGAAAGAGCGGTCAGCATGAAAAGCCAGAATGCAGACATGAACTGATGGTGACTCCATTGCGTCTGAAATAAAACGACCGATTTAGAGTGTCGTATCGGGCCGACCCAATGGACGGCAAGGATATTCCCGACAATATAAACCGACACAGCCAGGCATAATGCACGAAGCCAGCTTCGAGTATAGGCGTACCCTACCGTGACCATGGCAAGGAAAATTACCAGCAATTCTATGGTCAACGGCCTGTTTTTTGTATATGCCCAGCAAAATGTTGCGACATAACCGATAATGTCAGAAAAAGATCCTCTTAAATATTCAAGCTGCAGATGTTCTTGGGTCACCATTGCGTACAAAAGGGGAATCGCCATTAAAGTGATTCCATACATCACCCAAATCAAACGAGCGATGGGAACTTTCAATATAAGATGCATTAATAGAATGATCACCAAAATCGTGGAAGCGTTCCAAAGGGTATGATGCAAGGCGACATAATAGGAAAAAAAACTGTGCTTTGCCAAAAGTCCGGTCTCCACATAACACCGAAATAGTGAAAAAAAGATAAAATAGACCGGGGCAAAAGCATTCAGCAAGATATTCCAGCTGGGCATCGCATCTGATGCATCCATCCTGGTCTCTTTTGGCGTTAAGTTATATGCCACATTCATGGGCCAACTACAAAATTTATACCTGAATCTTGCACGAGAAGGATTATAAGGATTCTCATTAATTTTCATGCAAGATTCAGGTTATAATTTGCTTGTTGTCAATGTTTTACTATCGTCTGGATCGAATTTTTTTTATGGTACCCGCCACGATATCTCCATTGGTAAGCTTGAAACCTTTCACAAGCACCCTTTTGCCTCTCCATTTGGAAGCTCTCAAAGAAGTGATATAAGACGTATCACCCCTTTCGTCCACAAAAGCAGACCGGTATTCATCGCTGCCCAGTTTAAATTCGATTAAATATACCTTTTGTTCTCCGACGATCAAATACTTTTTATTTACGTTGATGTCATGAATAACCGCATTAATTTCAATCGGTTTCATGCGATCAAAATCGATACCCTTCTTTGAAAATGCGGCTGCGTTATTGGGACACAACATCAGGCCCAACCCCAGAACAAAAAAGAACAACAATATCTTTCTGAATAGATTTGTATAATTCATAAAAGCCTCCCGTTAATTATCCATCTGTCGCCAAAAAAAGGTTTCCAAAGTCTTTGTGACCTTGGGATCTTCTTTTTTAACTCCGCCTTCAACGCCGATATAGATCTGCGGACCACCCCTGAGCACGGCAATCACCGGTGCCGATGCAATGGATGTCCCGATAGTATAGACTCGATCGTGTTTCCCCTTTTTAACCTCATTACCTTCCCCATCTTCTTCGTATATATCGCTCCATTCAAAAGCCGCCTCTCCGGTAAGGTATTTTAGGGCATAAAGACGCGCCTCTCCCCGGCCGGCAACAGCCACGCACGGATCAGCAGGTGGGGGGCCACCTGGTTCAGGGGTATAAGTGGTAAACCAGACCACACCGTCAAACACCGTCACGGGAGAGGTCATCTTTTCGCCTGGGTTTTCCAGTCGGATGTACCAGCCCTTTCTATTGGCAAGATCTGTCGCTTCCTGCGCCCGTTCTGTCGCAGTGCCCAGCACAATCAGGTCATCGGTAACATCCAACAGATCGGTATCGATGAGGGTGCTAAACCCGGTACCCGTCCATTCGTTTTTAACGGCATATATTCGATTGACCACCCCGGTCTCTTCGGGATCGGCCCGGTCCCCGGTACCAAAAAAGATCAACTCTCCATATCTTTCCTCAACCGCATCCGGTGAATAAAAGATCTTTCTCTTGACCCCGTCAACGGCCGAGGCCGAAAATAACTTTCTGCTGCTCCATGTGGCGTCTCCATTGTCATCCTCAAAGGCGAACATGTTTCCAGCAAGATCTCCGGCATATACCCGGTTTGTATAACCATTCCCGTTGGCATCGAATCCTGCGACATCCACGATACTATGGGTCATGTCCGCATAGTACCCGGCATTGACATTCAATTTGCTGATGGCGCCGTTTGAAACTTTAATGGTAAACACCGCCCTTCCTGTTAAATCGGTGGGGTTCGGAGTTGCCTGGTCCTGGTTATCGTCATAGCCCCCGGCCATCAGAAAAACAGTATCATATCCACTTGAGGTCTTGATCTTATGGACTGTCGATTCAGACCAAGACTGGCCAAGCTTGGCGTCAGCACCGTCAACACTCCCATTGTTATCGCCATCTATAGTTTCCAGAAACGTCGGTTCTATTGTGTAAAGGTATTCCGGTGAATTAATGGTGGTAACATCCAGAGCATAATACTTATATCCACCCCGGCGCTCTCCGAAAAAAAGAATTTTCTGGCCGGTATCTTGATAAACAACCGGCACACCATCCACAAAGTATTTGTGATCCGTACTGCCGTCAGACAATAGTTTTAGCCGGGTCAGTTGATCCGGAGGGATAAATCCCCATGTTTCACTGCCGTCTTCTTCTGAGAAACAATGCATCACCCCGTCGTTGCTTCCGGTAAAAATATACGAATAATCGCCGCTATCTATGCTGCCGTCTCCATTGGTATCATAGTGCACCACCGACGGTTTTGAGTGAAGGACATCTCCCAGTTTCCATGCCTTGCCCACACCATGTATGTCATCGATAACGCTGTCTTTTTCTCCTGCTGTACCAACCCCCAAGGTTGTCGCCGTAATATCGGGGTTGGAAGTGGAAAAAGCATTGGTTAAATGGGTCAGATATGTCGATGAGCCCATATAAGTGTATAGGTTCCGGTTCGCCTGATCCAAAAGTTTTGCGCCGATACCGCCACTGAGCACATCGGAGCCGTCCGGTGACGTGGACCAGAAAGACCGGGCATTGTCTTTGATGGTTCCATCAGCCAGTGTGGCATAAAGCCCGTTGGCATCGACAATACTCCCCTGATCATTAAGACCGTACTTCTTGATGTTACCGGCCCAATGGCCGTCAGACTGTGGTTTAAAAAAGCCCACAAAGAGTGAACTCCCTGCAAACGTACGGTTCATGCGGCTCACCGGAACCACAGGAGAAACAAACACGGCATTTACATCCGCAATGTCAGTCATGATTTTCTGAAACGCCGCGCTAAGGCCTGAAATGCTGTTTGCCGTGTAATAGAACCCTCCCCCGTTGTATGCCGTCTCTGCCAAAAGTTGATTGTCTGTTCGAAAGCCAATGGTATAAACGATGACATTCTGTTTTTCAAATGAATCTCCGGAAGTACCCAAAGAAGAATTGATATCATTTTCATACAGATATTTGGCCACATCGTCCAGATAATCGGAACCATCATTTGAATAGCTCCCCGGATCGTTACCGTCGCCATCATAATCACCGATGGTATCCCCGTTGATATAGGTGCCGGTAGTCAGTTTCGAGTCTTTATCCTGGGTCGACTCGCCGTCTGTCATCAGAATGATATAGTTTTTCTGGCAGCGATACTGCATGGGACTGGTATACTGCTTGCAATCGCTACCAGAGTCATCGCAGTCTTGATCATAATCTCCGGAGGTGCCGTTATACCAGCTTTTTTTCCCGGCCAAATAAAGGCCGGCCTCGGCCAGGGTTTCGGCCAAGGGAGTATATCCGTCAGAAGGGAAATCGTCAACGGCATCTTTTAAAGTATCTTTATCGGATCCGCACGGAGCAACGATATATCCGCCCTGATCATCACCACTGTTGTCGTTGAACCGCATCAATCCGAACCGCACATCGTCCGTGTCGTTAATGACCTGTGTGATCACCTCTTTGGCCACCTCTTCTCGGGTCCTCAAGCCGGAGGCGCTGGATTCATCATAGTTTATCCAGTTTCCCAAATAGAGATCTTTACCGGAGCCACCACACGCATACCCGCCGCCGGAATCCATGATGACAGCGTCTGTTTTATACCCGTTTGTTTCCAGAGCGGTTTTAACATCCGGGCAGTTCAAATCATTGATGCTGGGTGCAAATGGATCATAGTCACAACTCCAGCCGCAGACTTCTTGATACACCGCAGTGCTCGTGTAGGAACCCGAATACGTGGTATTCGGATCATAGTAATCTCCGGGGACATCTTGTGTGCCCATGCTCCCTGACGTGTCAAATATAAGGAGAACGTTGGGGGGCAGTGAAATGGTCGATGTTCCATAAATATCGGTGTCATCCGCCCATAGCCGAGGCGTTAGGATAAACACCAGTATGAGTATAACCCATGAGTATCTTTTCATAATAGATCCTCCTTAGAAGCAAAGAATGATGAAACATTCTTTTTATTTTTTAAACTTCAAATGAACACCACCTGCGGCGGCGGTTGAATCTTACCATTTAAAATTTATTAAAAACCTTATATGAACCCAACTGAACCGGGGAGCATCCACCTAATGTTGTCCCGGTGATCCCATATTTTCGAACTTCAAAATATTTCAAACTGTACCCGGATCCGATGGGCGGTATGTTGATATGTTGCTGAACCGGCAAATTATTGGCGGCATCGGACAGATCACCGTCAGGGAGCACGATAGGAGTCCCACTCCCCTCGATACAACGGATCTCGATCCTTACATCGTTATTGCCGTCACCGTCTAGATCTTCCAAACGATCAGCATTTGCTGAAGTTGCAGCGGTTGTCAAAAAGGCATCGGTCATCCAGAGGTTGTTGATTTCAATGGCATAGTGGTCTCCTGATTCAGCCGTATAAAAACAGTCAACCGCCTGTTGGTCGTTTGAGGCGATCTGCACCTCGATACTGGAAGTGCGGGTGACCGCCATACCCAGCAGCGTCAGCAGAACCAGTATAATCAAAGCTAAAACAATCACAGATCCACTTTCATTTGTCAGCAGCGATGTTTTTTTCATGGGGTATCCTCAGTTCTTTCCTTGTATTCATCTTTATATCATTCAAACTACAGTGATCGAGATCTTATGCTCGTAAGCGTGAGCGTTTTTCCTTTTCCGGTCACCGTCAGCGTGATGCTCTTGGTATTCAGCGTCAGGGCGTCTTGAACGATATTCCAGCTCACCGTATAACCATCAGGCGTCACCGGATCTGTTTGAGTTCCAGCCGCCAACTGGGGGTCCGTGTATGGCAGGCTCATGAGTTCTTCAAGCTTGTCAATGCCCCAGGTGCTGACTTTCGTGAGTTGACCGGCGGTGGAATTCACCCGGATGGCCGAGGTCTGCATGGCAGCCACTGCCAGCATGCCCACGGCAAAAATGGTCACGGCAATAAGCACTTCGATAAGGGTGAAACCGTCTTGTTTTTTCAATGTTTTGACCGGTGTATCTTTGTCGGCTATATATGCGTTATCCAATCTCATCATATCATCCTATAAGCCTTCATTTCGGCAGTGAATCAAAGTGGTTAAACGTCTTCGGCTAAAGTTGTCATTGGGCGCAACAAAAATCTGTGTGCCCTGCTGGTTCCGGTAGACATTACTATTTGTGGTACCGAACAACAACGGATCGTCTGTCCGGGCCACAATCGTAATTTCCACCGACCTTATATCGGCAAGGGTCGCAGCTGGCGCCCCGGTGTCGTCCAGATAAACAAAATCAAGGGCATCGATGTTTTGAGCCACCATCTGAGGAACCACTGGGAAAGAAGTGTTATCGCTTCTTTCCAGATCGGTTCCGTTCAACCCATAGGTGATATTTTCACTGGCACCGTTGACAAATCCATCCGGCGGGGTCCCAGCAGCACCGCCGTTGATATCTTCCGTAAAGCTTATGGAATTTGCATTCCATGCATAGATACCGAAACCACCCACGTTAAAAGGATCGTTCCCGGCCATCCGAATTTCTCGTTGCATATAAAACATGGCAGCCCTGATATTCTGCTGCATCTCTGCGGTCTCTTCCTGAACCTGATACGATCGATGCTGGGCCAAAAACGTCGAATAGATCGCAGCCATCGCGAGAAGAGATACCACCATGGCAACCAGCAGCTCAATGATGGTAAATCCCCGATTTGAGCATCTCAATGAAATATGATTTTGTCTGTGCTTCATTTCCATGAAGTCCCTCCGCCCCATTTTTGCAATTTAATCGCTCCCGATGTCAGCGGCCCCACACGGTAATACGCGGTTTTTCCTGAATTGGTCAGATACGCATAGCCCGAATTGCTGCTCCCTCTGGAATTAAACGTTAGGGTGGGCACGGCAAATGTTTGGTTATTCGGGCCCTGAAATGTGATTCCGCTTCCGTAATCTGAAAGTCTTATGGTTTTGTTTAAAAGATCAACCGTGTATCGATCCGGATTTTTGTAATATCTAACCTTACAATCTTTATTGGCCTTGATGGCCGACATTTTTGCCAGTTGCAGATTTGAATAAAGATCACGCGCCGCACTTTTCAATCGATATTTCGGCAGCCAGCTCAAAAAATTAGGTACACTCACAGCAGCCAATATAGCCAAAAGAACAATAACAATGGTCAGCTCTATCAGTGTGAATCCTGATCTTTTCTGCATTTTTTTATTTCCTGTGATTTTGGATTATTCAATTTCTGTGCCAAAACACTTCATTTGTTAAATGAATTTTAGGCACACCATTTTTTTAAACCCTACAGCCAATCGTATTTATTTGGTTTTATTATCTATTCTTGCTATGCTTAGCGGATGGGCAGTGATATTAAAATGTCGGAACTGAAATATTCAGTGTTTATAATGCGGCAGGATTGTCAAAAAATACTATTAAAATATTTAATAGTGCTATTAATTTATTTAACTATTTATTGCGAATAAACGCCACGGCATTTTGAAACAATCGGATGCCGGGCGTGATGACGGGTGTTGTGTTATCTTTTCGACGCTTTGTCTTTTCTTTGATGCGCGGCCAATTCGGATGGTTTGTCCAGTGGTTAAAGGCCTCGGGATGAGGCATAAGGCCGAAAATTCGGCCGCTGGGATCACAGATCCCCGCAATATCATACACAGATCCGTTGGGGTTGAAGGGGAATTTTAAATCTGCAGGGCTGCCATCGGGCATGGCATATTGAAGCACCACCTGATTTTCATCCATCAAACGGCGCATGGCGGTTTCTTGAGCGTAAAATTTGCCTTCACCATGTCTTACGGGAAGTTCCAGTGCGTCCAAACCCGTGGTGAATATGCAGGGAGATGTGGAAACGACTTTCAATGTTACCCATTGGTCTCTGAAATTTCCACAGTCATTAAATGTCAGGGCCACGGATCGTTTTGCGTAGTCGTGGTCAAATCCCGGCAGAAGTCCCAGGTTGACAAGGGTCTGGAATCCATTACAAATACCGAGAACAAGGTTGCCGGCATCGATAAATTCCAGAAGTTTATCTCCCAGATTGGTTTTCATTCGAACCGCCTGGATGACCCCTGCACCGTGGTCGTCCCCCCAACTGAATCCCCCTCCAAACACCAAAATCTGATAACCCTTTAAGTTGACGGCGCCTTCGATAAGAGAATTGATATGGAGACGGTGTGCAACAGCACCGGAAAGTTCCAAAGCATATGCTGTCTCATAATCGCAATTCAGACCGTATCCGGTCAGAACGAGGGCTTTGACCATGCTCATATTAATTCTCCGAAAGGTTTTTTCCAAAACGCTTTAAGATCCTGAACAGATACATCTACTATAATTTGGCCGTCAATCCCTTTAATAACAAAATGATTCCCTTGGGTCACAGTTCCGATGCAGGCCAGATCAAGCCCTTTGAAATTCTCTTCGAACACCTCTTTATTTTCAGGGTCGATGGTAACAATAAAGCGGCCGGCAGATTCCGAAAACAAAACAACATCATCACGGTTGATCTGATCCACGGGAACAACACCAAGATCAATCTCCATGCCAATATTTCCCCCCATGACAACCAAGGCAAGATGTATCCCCATCCCACCACGATAGATGCCGTGGGCGGAAGCCACGAGCTCTTTGTCCATGGCATAACCCAATGCCCTGTATAGGGAAACAAACGCTTTAGGAACAACCTTTGGCACATTCAGACCCACATACCCGAAATGCTCGTAGTATTCAGATCCTCCAAGCTCATTGCGGGTCATACCCAGGATATAAACGAGGTCACCGGGCATCTTACTGTCCATGGTAATGCATTTTTCTATATCCTTGACAATTGACGTGGCTGAAAATTGAAGGGTCTCAAGGGCCGAAACCTTGTGGGTTTCCCCGTAATTTCCCAAAAGATGTCCGTCAACGTACATACTGTCTTTTCCCGATAGCAGCGGTATTTCATAGGCAAGGCAGATATCACGTAATGCCCGACATGATCTTATGAGTTTTGCGGCTTTCAATTTTCCATCCGGATTATTCTGAGGGTGAAATTGAATACTGGGCCAGCAAAAATTATCCACCCCGCCGATTTGCTCCAAATCCGCACCAACGGCAACCAGCCTGCGTACCGCCTCGTCAATGGTGCAACTGGTCATATGATAGGTATCTATGGCTGAATAAGACGGCAGCAATGCCTGAGCAAAAGCAAGGCCATGCCGGGTGTCAAGCACGGGTCTTATGACCGCCGCATCACTGTTAACATCACGTTCTGCGCCAACCAAGGGCTTAATGACACTTGTTCCCTGAACTTCGTGATCATACTGTCGAATGACCCACTCCTTGGAACAGATGTTGGGACGTGAAAGCATATCCAACAGCAACGCTTGATGGTTGTCGGGTGCTTTTAAAACCGGTTCAAACAGCCCGCGTCTTTCCGGTGGTATCCATTCTGCATCAAACTCCCACTGGGGGAAACCTGACGTCATCAAATCCATATCGATGTAGGCACACGTCACGTCGTTGTAGGTGATATGAAGCCTGCCGGAATCCGTGTATTTCCCGATAACCGTGCTCTCAACGGCATGCATTTTCGAAAGTGCCATAAACCGTTCGAGATCTTCCGGTCTTACCGCAACGGTCATCCGTTCCTGGGATTCTGAAACCCAAATTTCCCACTGATCAAGTCCCTCATATTTCAATGGTACTTTTTCAAGTTGAATCTCGCATCCGTTACTGAACCGGGCCGATTCTCCCACTGATGAGGAAAGCCCGCCGCCGCCGTTGTCCGTAACAAACTGTACCAACCCTTCATCTCGTGCATCCAAAAGAAAATCATGCATTTTTTTCTGGGTGTAAGGATCACCGATTTGAACATGACCTGCCGGGGTGTGTTCCGAAAATGTCTCTGATGATGCAGTGACCCCGTGAATGCCGTCCTTGCCGACCCTTCCGCCGCACATAATGACCAGATCTCCCGGCGATGTTTTCTTTAATTCCGATGGTTTACCTTCGACCTGGGCCGGCATAATCCCCAGCGCCGTCACAAAAACCAGGCATTTCCCCAAGTAACCGTGGTGAAAAAGTACCTGACCGAAAGTTGTGGGAATCCCGCTTTTGTTTCCGCCGTCACGAACACCTTCGATAACACCATCCAAAAGCCGCCTTGGATGAAGGTGAGGACGAAGAGGACCGTTATAATCCCTGGGCCCCACACAAAAACCAAAACCCCCCATCACAAGCTTGGCCCCCTTGCCGGTCCCTAAGGGGTCACGGTAAACCCCTACAATACCGGTAATGGCGCCGCCGTATGCTTCCATGTTGGATGGAGAATTGTGGGTTTCTCCCGTAATGACGTAATAATGATCGTCGTCAAAACGCCCGACACCCGCATTATCCCATAACACCGATATCACCCACGACTTTTTTTTCTGCAGCGTTAATGTGGGCACCTCGATGCATGTTTTAAAAAGATTATCCACTGTATCCGTATCACCGGTCTCAAGATCCCGATACCGAAACAGCCCCCGAAACGTATTGTGGTTACAGTGATCACTCCTGGCCTGGGATATGTATTCAAGTTCAATATCCGTAGGGTCTGACAGCCCCTTCAATGTTCGTGCGGTCTGAACCGTTTTGTCCAAGAAATAAGACCTTATAAAGGGAATATCATTAGGGTTCAACGCGAGACCTCGATCGTCGCTGATCCGTTGAAGGTAAGAATCGCTGCGAACGGGAATTGATGTCACCCTGGGCGTATGGTCGAGGATGACTTTCGGAAGGATAATGCCGGTTCCTGTTGAAGGATTCCATTCATGGGCTGGAAAAAACTTCCATTGCTGGATGATGTCATTGGCCAGAAGTTCACCGGCAATGGTCGTTATGTTTTCAAAAGACAGTCCTTTTCCTTTTAGACAATACCGTTTAGAGGTGTAGATCGCTTCTTCCGGAGCGAATTTAAGATTTAAAATATCCTCCACTGCCTCAACAGCGGTGCTTCCCGGATTGTCTCTGACACCCGGCCGAAAGCCCACCCAGATGGTCCAGTCAAATTCGATATCAAGGGGGTCAAAAGAAGAAAATTGTGTGACTGGATTGGTAAAAATGTCTGTTTGAATGGTCTTGAGCTGGTTCACCGAAAGATTCGCATCAATCGTAACCACCTGGATACTGCGAACCCGGGCAATTTTAATCCCAAAATAATTATTTGCTTTCCGGCGAATTCCCTCGCCTTCGGCATCAAACAACTCTGGTCTCAGTGCAATTTCAAGTCTATATGGCATTAACTTAAAAATACCCGTGCAATATCATTGTAGAACACATAGATCATCAACAGTATCAATACAAATATTCCTGCCTGCTGTGAAATCTCACGAACCTTTACACTTACCGGACGACCCTTGACCGCCTCTATAAAAAAGAAAAGTAAGTGGCCGCCGTCCAAAACCGGTATGGGAAGAAAATTTAATATGGCAAGATTTATGCTGATCAAGGCAATGAAAAAAATTAAATTGACCGCCCCTTCTTTGGCCTGCTGTCCCGCCATCTGTGCGATCATTATAGGACCGCCCAGTGTTTTTGGCGAAACAGTCCCCTGAAAGAGCTTTACGACCCCTTTTATGGTCAGAGCGGTGATTTGATAGGTCTGGATGAAACTCTCTGAAAAGGCCTGAAAAAAGTTCAGATCTTTTCGAAATACCTCGCCTGAAGCTGTAATGCCGATGACATAACGATCCACATCTTCATTAAATATATTTTTAAATTGTTTCAATTCCGGCGTAACGTTTTTGGTGAGAATCGTATCCCCGCGAAGCACGGATATCGCGAGCGTTTTACCTTTGCTTGCCATAATTGCATTGGCCATATCTTCCCAGCTTGAAATGTCAACGCCATCGATAGATACGACGAGATCATCCTTTTTCAACTCCGCCGTGTAAGCGGGCGTGCCTTCATTTACATCTCCGATGCCGGGTTTTAATATTAAAAGGCCTGAGATTTGAAAAATACCGAAAAATATGATCAGCGCCAGCAAAATATTAAAAAGGGGACCGGCCGCAACGATCAATATCCGCTTAAAGACATGTTTATGCGTAAAGGAGATGGGTATATCCGAGGGATCTAATTCGCTGTCCGGCGACTCTCCCACCATCTTTACATATCCTCCAAGGGGTATGGCTGAAATCCGGTATTCCGTAATGCCGATCTTTTTTCCGACCAATTTGGGTCCAAAACCCAGAGAAAACTTCTCTACACCGACACCCAATAACCTTGCCACAAGGAAATGGCCCAGTTCATGAAAAAATATCAGCACACCTAAAACGATAATCAATGAAAATATACTAACGCTCATTATGTTTCTTTATACTCCATTTATGGATGGACACTATTTAATTTTAGCTTTTTACGCCCTATATTCAGCGATTGTCAAGTGTGTTAATGACGTTTGTCTTCTTAAATATTATACCACAAATTGAAACACTCAATTTAGGAAAGTATGTCATCACGTAATGGTTTTGTCCTTTGAAACAAAACGTTTCCAATCAAGCTTCGGAAATGTTTTCAATAATGTTAGGCTATCACAAAAGAGCAAATTTAGTAAAATATTACTCCGATTAAGCGAAAGTCAAGGATTCACTATATCGGAATTTTATTCAGGCTTAATTTGAGATCCTACAAGCCATTTCAAATTTGCAGATTACGCTCAAAAGCAAGTTGAGCTTTGCGAAATCCCGAAATTCGGGAGCGCGAGCCGATAAAAAAGCGCAGTCCCGCTAAAGGCGGGATGAGCATTTTGAAGAGGCTCGCTGTAAATCCCGTCATGCGGGGCAACACCGTAATTGGGCGTTAGATGTATTTTTGAGTTGGCTTGTGCTGTCTTTGCAAAGCTCCCCTATTTCAAAGCTTTTATCAGATCTTCAGCCTGTTTTCTGGCCCACCCGTCAGCCTCAAGAATATCGTTTAAGGTCGGACCGGTGACAACCGTATGATATTCCATTGTTTTTTCTATGATTTCAGGTATTTTTATAAAGGAAATGCTTTTTTCTAAAAAGGCTGCAACAGCCACTTCGTTTGCAGCATTTAAAACAGCCGGAAGGGTCTTTCCAGTTTCACAGGCGGCGAACGCCAGCGCAAGACATGGGAACTTTTTTATGTCAGGTTCTTCAAAAGTAAGTTTCCCGATACCCACAAAGTCCGGTGTCGGCTGTCTCAACGCCAGACGTTCAGGATAGGCCATTGCATATGCAATAGCCCCTTTCATGTCAGGAATCCCGAGCTGGGCCATCACCGTTCCATCTTTAAAGGAAACCATGGAGTGAATCACGCTCTGCGGATGGATCACAATGTCAATCATCTCCTGAGAAACATCGAAAAGACATTTGGCTTCTATGGCCTCAAGCCCTTTGTTCATCAAGGTTGCTGAATCGACGCTGATCTTTTTCCCCATGTTCCAATTGGGATGATTTAAAGCATCTTCGGGTTTAATTTTGTTAAATTCCTTTTCCGGCAGGTTTAAAAACGGACCGCCTGAAGCGGTGAGGAAGATCTTATCAATATCCTCTCTTCGATTTCCCTCGATACATTGAAAAATTGCGCTGTGTTCACTATCGATGGGAAGTATCGTTATATTATTTAATTCTGCCTGCTCAATGACAATATCACCGGCCATTACAAGGGTTTCTTTATTCGCCAGTGCAATGTTTTTCCCCGCTGCTATAGCCGAAAGCGTCGGTATCAGACCTGCCGCTCCAACCATTGCTACGACAACCAGATCCACAGGTTCATGGGCAGCTGCAGCTGTGTAGCCATTTTCACCGAAGAGTACTTCAACACCGGTTCCAGCCGGAAGCATGCCTTTTAGTTCTACAGCTGTAGCTTCATCAAAAACCACGGCAATTTCCGGACAAAATCGCTCAATCTGCCCGGCCAGTAAAGGAATATTTTTTTTTGCGGCAAGTGCCTTAACAGCAAATCGATCGGGAAACATTTCTGCAATTTTAAGGGTATTGCAGCCGATGGATCCCGTTGAACCCAATATGGAAAGGTTTTTCATGGCAGCCATGTTGTTGGATATGGGATCATCCGTGAAGGGCTCTTGACCTGAAAACGTGTGGATAGCACGAACAATAATCACCCATTACCGATCATCCGGTTAGTAAATATTCTTTAAAAATGTACGCCACCGGAGCAGCAAACAGCAACGCATCAATCCGATCAAGGACACCGCCGTGACCCGGCAGTATGGCCCCTGAATCTTTTATATGGGCAACCCGCTTTATTTGAGACTCAAATAAATCTCCCACTTGACCTGCAATGCCGATGGAAAGGAAAAACAGAAGGCTCAAGCCCCATGGCAACAATGGTAAATAAAAGGTTTTAATCAAAGCACCCGAACCCAGGCTCGCAGCAAGCCCGCCCAGAGCACCCTCGATGGTTTTATTGGGACTTACGGCTGGACAAAGTTTGTGCTGCCCGAAATAAGATCCCAAATAGTATGCAGCGGTATCCCCCATGAACACCACGATTAACAGTAAAAATATCCAGAGCACCCCGTTGTCTCCGTTGCGGATAAGAATAATATACGATAAAAAAAGTGGAATATAGATAATGCCAACGACCTGTTTAAAAACAATTTCCCAAACAGACGAATCAGACTTGAATTTGGGTAGAGAAATCAGGGTGGCAATGACGACGTTTAAAACAATAATGTCTAATACCATGTTGATGGAATGAAAATATGCAGACCAGAGAAACGCCGATCCTGAAAAAAGAGCTAAAATCTGAAAGCTTATCGCCGTAATTTGTTGATCTTTATTCAGTACAATGCGAAAATATTCCCACAGCGCCATCATACATATGACATTGATCACAACAGCAAGCCACAATGTCCCTCCGATACTGATTAATAAAACCAGAAAGGGGATGACCACAAGGGCGGTAATCCATCGCTTTAAATGCATGATGATTTAATTACAAAGTAAAAAATCCTGACCCAGAGGGCCAGGTTTTGGTTTCACCCCGGAGGGAATTTGCTTTGTTGAAAGTTCATTGATCAATTAAAATTCCAAATAACAAATCTCAATTAACAAACAAATTCCAATGACCCAAATTTAAAAATTCAAACAATGTCCATTCTTGAAGGCTTTGGTCATTGAATATTGGAATTTGAGATTTATTTGTAATTTGGTGCTTGGAATTTGTATTTTTGGACACAAAACCCAAAGCAGAGCCAGTTATCTCTAACCTACCCCAAAAAACCAGGATTTCAATGTTGAATTAATATTAGGGTTCGACTTTACCGAATCTTCTTTCACGCTGCTGATAGTTTTTAAGAATTCGTATAAACTCATCCTTCTTAAAATCCGGCCACAAGGTATCTGTAATGCAAATTTCTGTATAGGCGAGCTGCCATAACAGAAAATTACTGATCCGCATCTCTCCGCTGGTTCGGATCAAAAGATCCGGATCCGGCATTTCACCGGTATACAGATGTTTGGAAATGAGATCTGATGTTATTGAATCAGGATCGATACGACCATCTATGGCCTTTATTGCAATCTCCTTAGCGGCCTTCACAATTTCAGCCCGCCCGCCGTAGCTCAGCGCCAGATTAAGGATCAAGCCCTCATTTTTCTGTGTTAACATCATGCTCTTTTTCAGTTCTTGCCGAACATCTTCCGGCAATCTCTCCGTTTGCCCAATGGTATTCAGCCGAATGTTGTTGTCCAGCATCTCTTTTTGCTCGGACATCAGGAATTTTTTAAGGAGGACCATCAAGGCATAGATTTCGGTTTGAGGCCGTTGCCAGTTTTCAGTGGAAAAGGCATACAACGTTAAAATGCGAATTCCAATTTCACGGGAGGCACGAACAATGGCTCGAACAGTTTCAGAACCTTTTTCATGACCTTTAATTCGATTTAAAAGACGTTTTTTGGCCCACCGGCCATTACCATCCATAATAATGGCAACATGGAAGGGTAGGTTTTGGGGATCAAGATCTGTGTGAATAGAGGAAGATGTGTTAGAATTCAAGGATCTCTTTCTCTTTGTCTTTACAGACGTCATCGATAAGTTTGATGTGCTCATCAGTTATTTTCTGAACCTGGTCCTGGGCCTTGAAAGCATCATCTTCAGAAATTTCACCATCTTTTTTCAAGCTTTTCAACAGATCGTTGGCATCACGTCTGACATTTCGCACAGAAACCTTATATTCTTCGCTCTTTTTATATATAACCTTGACAAGCTGTTTTCTTCTCTCTTCGGTAAGCGGCGGGATGGAGATCCGTATCATTTTACCGTCATTGGAAGGCGTTAAACCAAGATCGGATTTCAATATCGCCTTTTCGACATTTTTGATAACAGATACGTCCCAAGGTTGAATTGTAATCAAGCGGCTTTCGGGGGTGGAAAGAGATGCCATCTGATTTAAAGGCGTTAGTGTACCATAGTAATCAACCCGGATGTCGTCAAGAATCGAAAGGGAAGCACGTCCTGTTCTTATTTTATTAAATTCATTTTTAAGTGCGTCTATCGACTTTTGCATACTATCTTTGGTTTCCTGATACATGGATTCAATCATTGACTTTTCCTTTAATTATTTATCTGTGTTCCGACGACTTTCCCACATACCATTTTTTTTATATTGCCCTTGTTTGCAAGATTGAAAATAACAAGGGGGAGATGGTTATCCATTGCCAGAGAAATCGCCGTCATATCCATCACATGAAGTTGTCTTTCAATAACTTCCATATAGCTGATTTTTCTTATGAATTTAGCATCTTTTTTAACAAGTGGATCGGAATCGTATAGGCCGTCAACCTTCGTGGCCTTCAAAAGAATCTCGGCGTGTATCTCCTGTGCCCTAAGTACCGCAGCAGTATCCGTTGTAAAGTATGGATTGCCTGTACCGGCGGCAAATATCACCACCCGCCCTTTTTCCAGATGTCGAATAGCCCTTCGAACAATAAAGGGCTCAGCCACTTCATGCATGGAAATCGCGGTCTGAACACGGGTCACCATCCCTCTTTTCTCCAGAGCATCTTGCAAAGCCAAGCTGTTAATTACCGTGGCCAACATACCCATTCTGTCGGCAGATACCCGATCCATACCATACGAAGATGCGGCAATCCCCCTAAAAATATTCCCGCCGCCGACAACGATGGCGATCTGAACCCCCAAATCAAATACAGAACGGATCTCCTCGGCCACATACTGAATCATTTCAGGGCTTATCCCAAAACCCTGATCGCCCATAAGAGCTTCTCCGCTCAGTTTTAATAGAATCCTTTCAAATTGTCGTATCGTCAAAGGCTAAGACTCCCCAATTTTGAATCTTACGAACCGTTTTATTGAAATATTCTCACCAATTTTTGCGATCATTTCATTTAAAAGATCTGCGACGGTCATTTCGGGATTACGAACATAGGCCTGATCCATTAAGCAGTTCTCTTTGAAATATTTTTTCAATTTACCTTCCACAATCTTGTCCGCAACTTTTTCAGGCTTACCCATTTCCAGGACCTGCCCGCGATAAATCTCTTTTTCCTTGTTAATGATTTCTTCCGAAACGTCTTCAGGCCGGATTCCAGCTGGATTGGTCGCTGCAATATGCATTGCAATATTTTTGGCAAACGCTTTAAAATCGTCATTTTTGGCAACAAAATCGGTTTCGCAATTCACTTCAACCAGGACCCCAAGTTTACTGTCCATATGGATATAAGACGCTACGATTCCTTCTGTCATGGCCCTGTTAGCTCGTTTTGCAGCGGTTGCCAGGCCTTTTTTTCTTAAAAAATCAATTGCCTTCTCCATATCACCATTACACTCTGTAAGCGCTCCTTTACAATCCATAATTCCGGCACCGGTCTTTTCGCGGAGCTGCATAACCATCTTTGCACTAATTGTTGACATCTTTATTCTCCCGATTTTTCTGTTTCTGCATCCTCTTGGAGTTTCTCGTCTTCAGAATGTTCTTTGATTTCAGTGTCTTTTTGAGTCGAAGGTGTTGTCTTTTTTATGATCTCTACAACAGGACCGTCTGTGCCGTCTGAAATAACCTTCCTTTCCCCCGGTTTTAACTCGGCGCTTACGGCGGCTACCGCAGATACATCCTCCACATCTTTATCGGCTTCAGCCTGCCGCTGTTCTTCCAGACGCTCTTTCCCCTCAATACATGCATTGGCTATTCTGGAGGTAATCAACCGAATGGCTCGAATGGCGTCATCATTCCCGGGTATGATATAATCGATCTCATCCGGATTACAATTTGTATCTACAATGGCGATTATCGGTATTCCCAGACGTCTTCCTTCACGCACGGCAATGGCCTCATTCTTGGGATCAACAACAAAAATGGCACCTGGAAGTCCATTCATGGTTCGGATTCCGCCAAGATTATTATCGAGTTTTATACGTTCTTTTCCAAGTTTCAGCCTCTCCTTTTTAGGAAAAAGGTTGATTGATTCGTCGTTCACAATGGTGTTAAGATAGTTGAGGCGGTCTATGCTTTTTCTAATGGTCTGAAAATTCGTCAGCATTCCGCCCAGCCACCTGTTGTGAACGTAAAACATTTCGCACCGGTTCGCTTCTTCATAGATCGAATCACGCGCCTGTTTCTTGGTTCCTACAAAAAGCAGCGGTTTGCCGTTCGCAACTGTATCGACAACAAAATCATAGACTTTCCTGAACATCCGAACGGTTTTCTGAAGATCAATAATATAGATGCCGTTCCTGGCCCCGAAAATATAAGGTTTCATCTTGGGGTTCCAGCGCCTTGTTTGATGACCAAAATGTACTCCTGACTCAAGAAGCTCTTTCATCGTAATGTAAGACATTATTTTCTCCCTTTCTTAAATGGTTTCCCCCCCGCCCATATCAACCCTGTTTCCGACCCCGTAAAACGGGGCACCGGGAAACAGGTCCAAAGGCGTGTGAATTAATTAAACTGATATTTTTAACAAATTAAAAATTGATTCGCAACTAATTTTTATTGTTTTGGTCTCGATTCAGTTAGGTTTCTGTTTTATTATCTTTTTTGCATTTGGACGACACGATCATATCCACTGTAATCTTTTGTATATACGACGTTTTCATATTTTGCACATTGATTCGCAATTTTCTGGACATCATGTCTTTGATCATGGCCGATTTCCAGTAAAAGGTGTCCCTTTGGTTGAAGATAGAGATGAGCATTGTTAATAATATGTCTTAAACATGAAAGCCCATCTTCGCCTCCGTCAATCGCCGAAATCGGTTCATTCTTGACAATTTCAGGCTGAAGTTTTCCAATCACCCGGCTTGGAACATACGGTGGATTTGAAACAATCATATCAATCACAGGCTTTTTGTCCTTAAGAGGCTCAAACCAATCTGCACAAATAAAACTGACCCGACGTTCAATATCATGATGCTTGGCATTTTGCTTGGCCAGCCTGACAGCGGCTGTTATTGTATCCGACGCAAAGAAAAGATGACAGGGTCTCATGGCTGCAAGGGCTAAAACCACCGCCCCGGAGCCTGTGCCAAGCTCGAATATACGCTTTGGGGTCAAATTCGGATGAGAGGCTGAATCTTGCGGCAAAAGATTTATGGCAGTCTCAACCAGAAACTCCGTCTCGGGTCTTGGAATCAGAACGTCTTTTGTAACCATAAAATCCATAGACCAGAATTCTTTCCTACCCACGATGTATGCAACCGGTTCTCTGTTAATGCGTCTCTTTATTAAATCCTTGAACCGTGACAGCTCATTGCTGAAAAGCGGTTCATCGTATCGCAAATACAAATCTATTCTTTGCAATTGCAATGCATGGGCAAGAAGTATTTCGGCTTCAATTCTTGGGCCGTCGATATCGCGGGATTCGAAATAAGATGTGGTCCACCTGAGGAGTTTTATTATCGTCCACTCAGGATCAGTGGACGTCGGCTGATTCTGCATTCTGTAATGTCTGGGTTTGATAATAAGTTATAAGCGCTTCTATGATTTCATTGATTTCACCCTGCAAGATATTCTCCAGTTTATAAAGGGTAAGCCCGATTCTGTGATCGGTAACTCTTCCCTGTGGGAAGTTATACGTTCTTATCCTTCCGCTTCTGTCTCCATCTCCAATCTGGCTCTTTCGCTCTTGAGACCTTTTTTCATTCTGCTCTCTCGTCACACGATCAAGAATGCGGGCACGAAGAACTTTCATTCCCTTGTTTTTATTTTTCAGCTGCGATTTTTCATCCTGACATGTAACAACAATACCTGTCGGCAGATGGGTAATACGTACGGCTGAATCGGTTGTGTTCACACTCTGGCCGCCCGGGCCGGTGGATCGAAATACATCAACTTTGATCTCGCTGGGATCAATATGAATTTCCACATCTTCGGCTTCGGGTAACACTGCAACGGTAACTGCAGAAGTGTGTATCCGTCCCTGTGTTTCGGTTTCCGGAACACGCTGAACACGATGTATGCCGCTTTCGTATTTTAAGCAACTGTATGCGCTTTTGCCATGGATCATGGCAATGATTTCCTTTAAGCCACCAATGCCGGTTGGATGATGGTTCAAAACCTCGACTTTCCAGTTCTTGAATTCTGCATACTTATTATACATTCTAAACAGATCGCTGACAAAGAGCCCGGCCTCTTCACCACCGGTACCGGCCCGAATTTCAATGATAACATTTTTGTCATCATTGGGATCTTTGGGTAAAAGTAATTTTTTAAGATCGGTTTCCAGGTTGTCTTTATTAAGCTTCAGGGCTTCGACTTCATCCCGGGCCATCTCTTTTATATCCGGGTCTTTGTCCTTTAATAGTTCCATGCTTTCGTCAAGTTCTATCAAGGTCTGCTTGTACTTTCTATAGACCGTTACAATTTTACTTAGATCAGCATGTTCCCGGCTATATTTTTGATATGCCTCCCTATCCTGGATGATCTCGGGATCGCTTAAAAGCTTTTCAACCTCCACAAAACGACCTTCAACACCTGTTAATCTATCAATCATTTTACCTTAAAAAAAAAATTATTTCAGCCTGCCAACCACCTCCAAAAATAAACCGCCCATCACCTTTTGTATCTCAATGAGAGGGTTTACCAAAATTTGGTGAATGGGCTGTTTATTGATTCTGAAACTTTTCATATTTCTTGCGGAAACGCTCAATTCGACCTGCAGTGTCCAAAAGTTTCTGTTTGCCGGTAAAAAAAGGATGGCATTTCGAACAGATCTCCACACGTATATCCGATTTTGTCGATCCCACTTCCAGCACATTTCCACAAGCGCACTTTATGGTTGTTTCCGCGTATTCAGGATGAATGTCCGTTTTCATATATTTTAAACCTCCTCATCTTTTCTTATGTGTTCATTGAATCTAAAAACATTTTATTATCTTTGGTTCCATTCATTTTATCAAGTAAAAATTCTAAACTGTCAACAGGATTTAATGAAGAAAGTAACTTCCTTAGAATCCATACGCGATTCAGTGTTTCCTGGGATAAAAGAAGCTCTTCCTTTCGCGTACCCGATTTCTTGATATCTATGGCAGGAAATACCCGTTTGTCGGCAAGTCTTCGATCAAGTTGAATCTCCATATTGCCGGTCCCTTTGAACTCTTCAAAAATAACCTCATCCATACGACTTCCGGTGTCAACCAGAGCCGTTGCCATGATGGTAAGGCTTCCACCCTCTTCGATATTTCTGGCAGCCCCGAAAAAACGTTTTGGGCGCTGAAGGGCGTTTGAATCAACACCTCCGGAAAGGATTTTCCCGCTGGGAGGAATAACAGAGTTATAGGCCCGGGCAAGTCTCGTAACACTGTCCAACAGAATGACAACGTCCTTTTTATGTTCAACAAGGCGCTTGGCCTTTTCAATAACCATTTCAGCAACCTGAACATGTCTTTCAGCAGGCTCATCAAAGGTTGAACTGATCACTTCACCATCGACGGATCGTTCCATATCCGTAACCTCTTCCGGCCGCTCATCAATAAGGAGTACAAATAAAACAATATCCTTATGATTGGCACTGACACTGTTGGCAATGGACTGCAAGAGCATGGTCTTGCCGGATCTGGGCGGTGAAACAATCAAACCCCTCTGACCAAAGCCAATCGGCGTCAAAAGGTCCATGATTCTCACGGAATAATTATCAGATTCGGATTCAAGCATTATTTTCCTGTCCGGATAAAGCGGTGTCAGGTTGTCAAAAAGTATTTTTTCCCTGGCCACCTCAGGATCTTCATAGTTGACCGCCTCAACCTTTAAAAGGGCAAAATATCTTTCCGTCTCTTTTGGCTGGCGAATCTGTCCGGATACAGTATCCCCGGTTCGCAAATTAAATCGACGTATTTGAGATGGTGATACATAAATATCATCCGGTCCCGGCAAATAATTATAGTTGGGCGCCCGTAAGAACCCGAATCCATCCGGAAGTATTTCGAGTGTGCCTTCTCCGAATATCAAGCCGGTTTTTTCAATCTCTGCCTGTAACAGGGCAAAAATAAGATCTTGCTTTCTCATTCCAGCAGCCCCGTCAATTTTGAACTCTTTTGCCAAAACATTCAGCTCTCTGATCTTCTTTTCTTTAAGCTCAACGATGTTCATTAAAAAATTATCCCTCCCATTATATACTCCGTTTATTTTGTAACCATTTTGCCTTTAATGAATATGTTCGCCATTTAAAATTACAGTCTCTTTTATCAAATCATAATATACGAAACTTTAACCTAAATTGAACGATTTTTTGAAAACAGATGTGCTGAGATCTAAATGCATATAGGTTATTGAAAACCGATCCGAAAAAACATTGGGATCTTCGCCAGGCATTTCCGTAATTATGTCGAAGGTTTACATGAATCCTTGATGCGCAAAAAACAGTTCAGGTCGAGGAAAAATTCGCTCAACTTAGGTTTAAATATGAATTTTAGGCCTCCTGCCGGGTCAAATTATATGCGTATTAGGCAGCATGGTTTTTTTATTTCACTAAAACCATCATTCCATCAACTTCAGTATTCTTTTGATTAACCTACAGGATGATGAGAACTAAGTAATTTTCAAATGGATCCATATTGGTTTTAATGGAAGAATATGAGTTTTCAGTGAAATAAGATTGAAGAATACGGCATTCTCTCCAAATGGTGGGATCCAACGGGTATGAATATATTCTTTAAAAAATTCATTATATCATGATTCATTTCGTGTCAAGAGCTTTTTATCTTTTTGTGATTTTGGTAAGATTTTTAAACAAAACATCAACGGACTCTATCAGCTTCTCCATTGAACCTTCATTCCACACGACATAATCAGCCCGGCCAATCCTCTCTTCATCCGACATCTGAACATTTATAAGGTCCTCAGCTGCATCATGTGATGTTTGATCACGTTCCATTAGCCGCTTAACCCTTAATTCCTTGTCAGCACTTACAACGACAACCCAGTCGAACCTATCTTTCATATCCAGTTCAAAAAGAAGGGGAACTTCGATGACCACCATGCGGCAGCCCTCTTGTTCCGCACAAACTACATTTTTTTTAATAAGTTCAGTTATTTCATGGTGCAGAAATCGTTCCAAAGCAAGCCGAGCGTCATCATCATGAGTGATCATTCGGCGCAGTATTTTACGGTTTAACGTACCATCGGACAACACGACTTTTTCACCAAAAAAACGGATGATCTTTGCTAATGCTTTTGAACCCGGAGCAACAGCTTCCCTCGCCATTTCATCAGCACTTATAACTTTAACGCCAAGTTCTTTCAATCGTTTGCAAACAGACGTTTTACCGGAACCCGCCCCACCTGTAACGGCAACTTTTAAAACCTTTTTTATTGTTTTGTTCATATATGTTCCCGGTTAGACACAACTAGTGTCTATCCAGAGATGGTCTTTTTGCCCCATCTTTGCGTTATGCTCAAAAAATAATCCTCGGAATATTTAACATATGCCTACTTGGCCCGATAGATTTTCCATAGGGGGAGTTATTTTTTTCGCATGCCTTGATATTGAACAAAAATCCTCATTTCTGGATGGACACTAACTAAAAGTTAGTGATAATAAACATGAGATAAAGAAAATCAGGAAAAGAAAAGTAAATGATTCAATTTAATAAAAACATTTTACCCCGACTTAAAGGTACGTACATTACTGGCGGTTCAGTCAGAGATCTGCTTCTCGGTCGAACCCCCACCGACTATGACATTGCTGTCACTGGAAATCCAGAACAATTTGCAAAAAAATTAATTGCCAAATCAGACGGACACCTTGTCAGGCTTGGAAAGCCCGGCCGAATGACTATCAGGGTGATATCGGGCGACATTATCTTCGACATCACTTCTTTGAATGGCGCTTCCATAGAAGACAACCTCAATCAAAGGGATTTTACCATCAACGCCATTGCTTACGACGTATCTTCAGAAAAAATCATTGACTGTCTTGGCGGCCTTCAGGATCTTGCCAACAAAAAGGTTCGGATGGTTTCAAAGGAAACTTTCAAAAAAGATCCGGTACGGTTGATACGGGCTTACAGAATTGGCGCCTGTCTAAATTTCGAAATCGAAGCCAAAACAGCAACGTCAATAAAATCTAATACAAAATTGTTAAAAAACATCCCAGGTGAACGGATTCGGGTGGAACTTTTCACAATGCTCGGCACATCAACATCTTATCTTTATCTTTCCCAAATGGCAATTAGCGGACTTTTAACATCCATCTTCCCCGATCTCGACCGCCTAAAAGGGTCCTTTCAGAACCATTATCACCATTTTGATGGTTTTGAACATACCATGCGAGCTTATGGCCATCTTGAAACCCTACTTAATGACCCCGGAAAAATTCTGCCTGATACTTCTGCCAAAATCCATCAATACATCGATAAAAACAGACCGGCGCTGATCAAATGTGCGATCCTTTTACACGACATTGGAAAACCCCTGATGAAAACTCTGGACAGCAGCGGTAAATGCCATTTTTATGGTCATGCTCGAAAAAGTGCCGATATGGCTCAAAAAATCAGCCAAAGACTCAGATTTTCTAATCATGAAAGGCAGTTTATTGATGGTATTATCCGAAACCACATGAAACCGCTGTCTCTTTTTACAGCTTATGAAAAAAAGACATTAACTCAAAAGGGTATCACACGATTTTATAAAAAATGTGGTGAATATACACCTGCCCTCCTTCTGGCAGCCATAGCGGATACAAAGGCAAAACAACATGTAATAAATCAAAAAAACAGAGCCTTTAAGTCCTTTCTCAAAAAGATGATTTTCGAATATTTTTATCATTATCAGCCCTTAAGGGATGAACCGCCATTGATAACCGGACGCGATCTAATTCATGTTTTCGGACTTACGCCGTCACCTTTATTTAGAAAAATTCTTGATCTTGTGGATGACTCAAAATTAACAAAGACCATTAAAAATCGGTCAGAAGCGCTTGAACTGATAAGAGATGTCCTAAGGAATGAAGGATAGACCTCTAAATTTTATGTACCAACCCTTGACAATATTACTCTATTTATATAGTAAAGCCGAGAATAACGATATTGATGAAACATGCATAGATTATTGATCTAAAAACTTATCGTGAAAGGAGACCTGCAGCATGAATATTTTGTTTTTTGGACCGAACGGCAGTGGTAAGGGAACTCAGGGAGCGATTTTAAAAGATAAATACAATACACCCCACATTGAATCCGGCGCGATTTTTCGTGATAACATCGGCAAAGGGACTGAATTGGGTGCAAAAGCCAAGGAATATATCGATCGCGGCGATCTGGTTCCGGATGAAATTACTATCCCGATGATCCTCGACCGTCTGAAACAGGAAGATTGTAAAAATGGATGGCTTCTTGACGGATTCCCGAGGAATAAGAATCAGGCGATAAAACTAGATGAAGCACTTAAAGCAGCCGATATGTCTCTAGATATTGTCGTTGAAATACTTCTGGATAAAGAAATTGCAAAAAACAGGATCATGGGACGTCGGCTCTGTGTAAACAACAATAACCATCCCAACAACATCTATATTGACGTCATCAAGCCCGATGGAGATAAGTGCCGTGTTTGCGGCGGTGATTTAAAGACCAGAGATGATGACCAAGATGAAGGTGCTATTAACAAGCGTCACGATATTTACTATAATGCTGAGGAGGGTACCCTTGCATCAGCCTATTATTTCAAAGACCTTGCCGCCCAACAAGGGGCAATGAAATATATCACTCTGGACGGCAAACCCAGCGTACAGGACGTTACTGCTGAACTTGTTTCCAAGCTGTAAATTATACCTAAACCAAGCGTTTAAAATAATAACAGAAATAGTTAAAATTTATAGATAAACGACCATTGAATGCAAGTATCGTAATGTGTCCGTGGGCAAATTTTTAGCACGGACACATTTTTTTTAAACTTGCTATAAACAGCAAAATAATAATACTCGGAAGTAAAAACACCGTTTCCCTCGTGCTGAGAACACTTTTTTTTTAAAAAAAGACACGAGATAAAATATTTTTGCTTGCCAATAAATTTGTTTTTCGATAAGAGATTAAATTTACCAAATATTAAAATAACCATCGGAAATCTTATGAACTGTTGATGGAAAAAAGGGGGCGAAAAATTTGAAGGATATTGAGGTCAAGGTTTTTGATAATGACCTTGAAAAGGCGATGCGCATTCTGAAAAAGAAGGTTCAGAATGATGGCCTTTTTAAACGATTAAAAATGAAAAAAGCCTATGAAAAGCCGAGTGAATATCGACGTCGCAAACAGCGTGAAGCCTTGAGAAGACAAAGAATAGCGGCTTCCAGAAATAGATACCGAAGAAGATAACGGCAACCCTTAAAAAGAGTTTAAAACCCGGCAAATGTATTCATTTTGCCGGGTTTTTTCTGTAAAAATGTCAACAAAAGCGTCTTACAAAAGCTGCCTAAAAACCCTATACAGCCTTAGAAGATATGGCATTATTCTGGGCCTGGACATCATAGGAAATATTCTCAAAGGCGTTGGAAATCCCCAGAATAATTTCAACACGATCCATGTGGCCGGAACCAACGGAAAAGGATCCATCGCTTCCGCTCTATCTACCATTCTTCACAAAGCAGGATATAAGGTCGGTCTTTATACCTCCCCACATTTGGTCAGATTTAATGAAAGGATTTGTATAAACAATCACCCTGTTTCTGACGAAAACGTAGTTGCCGCTTATAAGGCTGTAAAAAGCGCACACCACGGCTCTCGAGAACCCACTTTTTTTGAGTTTACAACGGCAATGGCGTTTTATGAATTCGGCCGACACAATGTTGAATGGGCTGTCGTTGAAACCGGCATGGGGGGGCGGCTCGACGCAACCAACATTATCACACCCGCTCTGACCATCATAACCAATATATCCCTTGAACATAAACTATATCTGGGCAACACCATCTCTGAGATCACCCGTGAAAAAGGGGGTATTATCAAGAAAGGAACTCCTGTTGTCACCGGTGTCACTCAAAAAAATGCCATCTCAACGTTAACATCCATAGCCAAATCACAGTCAGCGCCACTTTATCGTTTTGGAGATGCTTTTCGAATTCGACGTAACAGAAACACAACATTTAATTATTTTGGGATCAATCACGTATGGCGGAACATCAAAACCGGATTAATCGGCAAACATCAGATCAACAATGCAGCGCTGATTCTTGCTGCATGTGAGCTGCTAATCAAAAACAATCTTAACCTTACATTAAAAAACATCAAGGATGGATTGGAACAAAACAGATGGCCGGGGAGGCTGGAAATTGTCTCTTCATCGCCTCTGATATTGCTTGACGGTGCCCACAACTTCATTGCCGCCCGTCATCTGGCAAGATATCTTTCAGAGAATCTCTCTGATCGCAATATAACGTTGCTCATCGGTATATTGGATGATAAGCCGTATAAAGCCATACTAAAAGACCTTCTCCCCCTTTGCCGGAAAGTCATATTAACCCGCCCCAAAATTGATCGGGCTCTAGCACCGGAAAAACTTTATCCTATCGCCCAAAAGATAATTTCAGACATTCATGTCATTCCAGATGTCGACAAAGCCATAATATATGCCATTGAGAACGCTTCACCAAAAGATGTCATCTGTATTGCAGGATCTCTTTACGTGGTCGGTGAAGCCAAAGAATTGTTTGAAAAACGCGCCGACCTTTTACGCAAAAATTAAACACATATGATATTTTTCCAGTTTTGTTTGCGATTATTTAGGGTACCATCACGCTTGACATACTCTTGCCGATGAACTATTTGTCGGCATATTTAAAGCCCCGGCAAAAATTGCGCCCGTAGCTCAGTGGATAGAGCGTCAGCCTCCGGAGCTGAAAGCCGCTGGTTCGAACCCAGCCGGGCGTACCAGTGAAATCAAGGGTTTAGCCATTTGCGGTTAATCCCTTGTCTACTTTTGGGTGCACATAGGGAGCAGTTGGGTCTTTAAAGGAAGAATCATCAAGTGCATCCACTTCAAACTTCTTCTTTCCCGGAAATCACTGATAATAAACACCCATTGTGAATTTAATCGAGTGATGTCCAAGCTGATTTGAAAAATCAGCAATGTTGTCACCTTTTGATATCCTTAATGTCGCGTAAGCATGTCTCAAATCGTGTATTCTGATTTCTCTCAACCCGGCTCTATGGAGCGCTTTTTTAAAGGCCCGGCTTCTCCAATGCCCCTGGTCCAGAAGTCCGCCGTCACGATTTGTAAAAATGTATTCCGGCTTATCCCCCAAACCTAAAGAGAGTCCTTTTTTTGATCCTTTGCCTTGAGGAAATTTTTCCCAGTCTTTACGCGGGATTCGTGGGGATAATTTCGTGATCGAGCGCTAAATTAAAAATTCCGCTTAAACAATTTCGAGTTTTGGGATTGACTTCTTAATTCTTATTGGTTACTATTAGTCAACGTTGATTATAACCATTAAACAATAGGAGGCCTAATGTCAAATAAATTCTTTTAAACGTCGTTAAATTCTGCTAAATAGGGGGCATGAAACCAATGATCGGAATCAAAATTAAGCCCGAAATTAAAGAACTTCTGCAAAAATTAGCAGATGCAGAGAGCCGAAATTTAAGCAACTTCTGCTATCATGCCATTAAAATCTATGTTAAAGAGCACCTCGATGTTGACATAGAAAAAGAAGCTAAAAAATAACTTGTAGCCGAGAGGTTGCCATGAACTGACTATTAAGACCCTATTTCTCATGTTGAGAGGTGGGGTTTTGTCTTTGCATTGAACCGATTAGATATCGCAACAAAGTTTATGGGCCATATACCGGCAGGTAATATCCAATTAATAAAAATTTGCGATTCAGAACCGAGTTTTGAACTCAAATGTACCGCATAAGACGCTTCTTCTAATCGATAATATGGAAAAATTTTCATAAATTTGTATAATTCACCCCACAATTTTTCATATTTTATTATGGATTAATACGGCTATCCTACCTTAATGTTATTGTAACTATTTGATATCAATAGAATTGCAATATAAGTATTTGATTCTGCATAAATTTTGCATAATAATTCATAACCCGTTAGATACCATCATCGTGGTGATGGATTTAATATGACCATTCAAAATCACATCTAATTTTGGACATTATATGAGGATTGGGCCATTCATGATTATGCCCCACAGATTAACATTTTTTGTAATAGCAATTGTATGGTTGTCAACTGCCTTAATTTCTATACCAATTGCGACTCGGGATGCTCACGCTTTAAATTTTGATGCTCTTGTTATTGACTATTCGACTTGGATAGAAAATCAATCCAGGACTACATCATTATATCATTTTGAGCCATATAATATCTCTATCCCCCTACCTTATAGTCACCTAATGTCGACTGATTTTGGGTTAAATGTGCCTTCAGGAACAAATGTCAAAAGTGATTACATTACTAATGATTTTGAGGTTTCCTGCTGGCTCCGGGCCAATCTCGGTAAAATTGATCTAAAGGGAAATCCCTTCCCAGATTATATTTACAAGTCACGAACAGATTTGTTCGACCCATCTCAAATCGTCATCCAAAAATTTACGTCAATTTTCTTATTGATTGCCTTCATTCTTATTATTATGTTGTTTATTAGCCTCACTGGCTTAGTATTTCTTGACAAATACGTATTTCGCACAGTCCTTCAGAACTGCTTTCGATCAGATAAAAATCTCAGCTGGGCTAGAACCAAAAAAGAAATTAGACGCTTTTCTCAATTCGTTTTAAAGATTGTTATTATCATAGTTTTATACACAGCATTTAATGCCGCTTTGTTATTCCTGTGCCATGAATACATCGTACCGATTCCAACAGTCATAAAAATATTCAGCGTTTTCGATATTGATCCCGTTTTTTGGGAAGACAATATAGAGATTGGAATATTTGGAGATATTGGGCAGGAATATGAGGGGTGGAGTAATAAAAAAGGTTTTAGCTCCGAAACGGGCAGATTTTTTCAAGAGCTCCTGTGGAATTACTGGTATATTTTGATCGCCCTCATGCTTTATTTCGGGTTTTCTTTTTACTTGTCTGTGTTTAAACTTTCCTTAGGTATGTTTAAGCGTTACAAAATGCGCGTAAGGCGACGAAAATTTTTTTATCACTCTTTAGAACTACATCGATTAAATAAAAAAACGCTGGAGACAGATCAACCGGTATGCAGTGGCAATAATACCGAGAATGCGAGCAAATAAAAATCATATGCTGAAAGTTAGGTCTCGGGAATTAGCCGCAATTGCCTTCTAAGTTCAAGAATGGTTGATTTCTGCCTTCTATACGTAATACTGAGCCCGCTCTAATTTATGTGACTTCGATTTAAAATCTTCAATCCGAGACCTGTTCTTTCTGCTTATCTGCAATCTTGAAGGCGGTTCAGAAGTTGTGATATCTAAGTCAAAATCCCTCTATCAAGTGATGTTTCGATTCATCTTGTCTTTGTAAAACAAAGTGTTGATCTGAACGCAAATAAAAACCCGGCCGAAGCGACCGGGGTTTGGGTGCACATAGGGTGCATTTGACCTTTACGATTTATTATGATTTATTAAACGCAACCTTTGAATATAGCATAAAATATTGATGTCATTCGGCATGAAATTGCCGTGATCAGATCCATTTCCGGTGGTTTGCTTCAGCATCTCGATGAAAAGGGATTTTGGATTAGAACAAAACATGTTCATAAAGAAAATCTGAAATGAAAAGAGGAACCAACGCCATGAAAATGAGCTTCAACGGGCCTATAGAAGGTGTACTGCTGATTCATCTTTCCGGAGAATGGCGCATTGGCGAAGCCCTGCCTTCTTTTAAAGAAATTCAAAATCAGCTGATGTCGGAAATAGATATTCGAAAAGTCGCCTTTGACGCAAAGAACCTCACCCAATGGGACAGCAGTCTGCTCATCTTATTAAAAAGAATTAAAACACTTTGTTCCGAAAATAACATCTTCCTGGATCGTGAGGGACTTCCAAAAGGTGCGAAACGTCTTCTTGAACTGGCCACAGCCGTACCGGAAATCACTGATGCAAAAAAAGTCAAGGAGCAAGAAACATTCCTTTATCTTGTGGGAGCTGAAACGATCCATTTTTTCAGATCAGCAAGAGAAATGATTGCTTTCATTGGTGGGGCATTTCTGGCTTTTATCAGATTTTTTAAAGGCAAAGCGCGTTATCGCCGCTCTGACCTGACCATGACCATCCAGGAATGTGGTGCAGAGGCACTCCCAATCATATCGCTCATCAGTCTGTTGGTTGGTTTAATTCTTGCTTTTGTCGGTGCCATACAATTAAAAATGTTCGGCGCACAAATCTACATTGCCAACCTCGTGGGTATTGCCATGGTTCGGGTTATGGGGGCTGTCATGACCGGCATCATCATGGCAGGTCGGACGGGGGCTGCCTTTGCTGCTCAGATCGGTACAATGGAGGTGAATGAGGAAATCGACGCCCTTAAAACTCTCGGTGTTTCACCCATGGAATTTCTGGTTTTACCAAGGATGCTGGCCCTGATTCTCATGATGCCGCTTCTATGCCTTTATGCGGATCTCATGGGCATTCTGGGCGGGTCGATTGTCGCCGTGGGAATTTTAGATGTAAATATATTCCAGTATTATATCCAGACCAAAAACGCTGTTAGCCTGAACCATCTCTGGATCGGAATTTTTCATAGCGCTGTCTTTGGTGTTCTGGTGGCCTTGTCGGGATGCCTCAGGGGAATGCAGTGCGGTCGAAGCGCTTCCGCTGTAGGAGATGCAGCCACATCGGCGGTGGTGACAGCCATCGTCAGCATCACTGTAGCAACAGCGATCATAACGCTCATCTGTAACGTGATAGGCATCTAACCCGAATTTATCCTGAAAACCATGATGATATTCTAATAAATGGTTGAACAGAAAAAATGTCTAATCTTCAACAAACAACGAAAACAGATCCATACATCACTGTCCGCGACCTAACCATGGCCTATGGCAGCTTTGTGGTCATGAAAGATCTGAACTTTACAATAGATCGAGGTGATATATTTATTATTATGGGGGGCAGCGGTTGCGGTAAAAGTACACTCATGAAGATCATGGTGGGGCTTAAGGAACCTGCAAAAGGACAGGTTTTTTATGACGATTTGAGCTTTTGGGAGGCAGATCTTTCCCATAGGAAGAATATCATGAAACATATCGGAATTCTCTATCAATATGGTGCACTTTGGAGTTCTATGACCCTGGCTGAAAACGTAGCGTTTCCGCTTGAGGAGTACACGGATCTGGATCATAATGAGATCTGGGAACTGGTGTCTTTAAAGCTTGCCATGGTAGGCCTTGCAGGATTTGAGGATTTCTATCCTTCAGAGCTCAGCGGCGGCATGCGCAAACGGGCCGCACTTGCGCGGGCCATTGCACTGGATCCGGATATTCTGTTTTTCGATGAGCCGTCAGCAGGGCTGGACCCTGTCAGTGCAAAACGGCTGGATGACCTTATTTTGGAACTAAGAGACAGCCTCGGAGCAACCGTAGTCGTGGTAACCCATGAACTGGCAAGCATTTTCGCCATCGGCAACAACTGTGTATTTCTCGATCCGGAAACCCGAACGATGATTGCCGAAGGGAACCCCAGAATGTTGCTCGAAAATTCTCAGGATCCAAGAGTTCTTAACTTTCTCATGAGAGGAAAAGCGGAGGGACATATATCTTGAGTAAAAAAGCCAGTAAAACCGTCATCGGTATTTTTGTCGTCAGTGCGTTGGCTTTGGTTGTCGTCGGCGTTATCATCTTTGGTTCCGGCGACTTTCTGAAGGAAAGATACAAATTTATGTTATTTTTTCAAGACTCTGTGAAAGGTTTGAATGTGGGGGCTCCTGTTATTTTCCTGGGTGTCACGATCGGTGGAGTAAAAGATATTGCCGTGATAGAAGATCCCTCGAAGTCATCCTTTTACATTCAAGTCATTATTGAACTGACATCAGGTAAAGTCAAAAAGTCTATCACCAAGGAGTTCAGTAGTGTTAAAGAAATATATAAATATTGCGATCGACTCATAGAACAGGGTCTAAGAGCTCAGCTGGGTCTGCAAAGCGTGGTAACCGGCCAGCTGCAAATAGAGCTTGATTTCCATCCGGAAGAAAAGTCCGTACTTGTGGGGACCAATGCGAAATATAAAGAGATTCCGACAATTTCTTCCAAGTTTGAACGATTAACAAAGAGATTAGAAAATCTTCCCATCGAGGAGATTGTTGACAAGGTGTCGTCTTCGCTGAATCGAATTGATGCACTGTTGAACTCACCTGAGACTGTGGAGATCTTGCAATCTATGAAACTAACCATGGAAGACGCAAAAAAGATTTCTTATAAAGTAAACAAACAGGTTCAACCACTGATGAACAAATTAGATGAGGCCTTAGAAGCGTATGGCAAGCTTGCCCAAAATTTGGACCGGCATATTGCGCCTCTGTCATCTAACGTCGAAGAACTTGTAAAAGTGGTTACCGAAGCATCGAAACAAGCGGATAAGACACTTAAGACCCTTGAGAACGTTGTCGCTGAAGACTCCATTGCAACAGTGGAACTGACAACAACACTAAAGGAATTTTCATCTGCAGCAAGATCCATACGCGATCTGGCCGATTATCTTAACAGACATCCTGAAACTCTGGTCCGGGGCAAAACAGTAGACATTGATAACAATAGGTGAAAACGATGAAAAAATATTGCGTGGCTCTCATAACGATCATATTGGGCGGTACCTTTTTGATCTCAGGAAGTTGTACACTAAGATCGAGCATAGCAACCAAATTCTACGTTTTAAGCCCACTGGCGCGCCCTGTGGTTGAGAAACAGGATGATAAAGGAAAAAAATGTAAGACCATAGGTGTGGGTCCGCTTCATCTGCCAGGGTATCTTGATCGACGCCAGATCGTGACACGTGTCAACCCCAATGAGCTCAAACTCTCTGAGCTCGATAACTGGGCAGAGCCATTAAAAGATAATGTTACCCGTGTTCTTGTTGAGAACATATCCCGGTTGATTTGCACGGAGGCTGTTGTCATCTTCCCCTGGAATAAATCTACCCACATCGATTTTCAAATAGACATTAAAATTGTTTGGATGGATGGAAAACTCGGCGAAACAGCCAATCTGCTTACCCAATGGTCCATTATAGATGCATCTGACAAATCCGTCCTATTGACAAAAAATTCGCAATACAACGAATCCGTCACCGAGACCACCTATTCAGCACTTGTCGCTGCGCACAGCCGGCTGATCGCCACCTTTAGTCACGACATCGCTCAGGCCATTAAATCTATCTCTTAATACCTCAAATGAGCAAAAGTTTAGAATGCCTCATATCCACGGCATCAAGGGCAAAACCGTTACGCTTGCAGCGGGACTGCAAGTTCTTGATAACAAAGACGCCGTAGGAGTCAGGCCGTAGGCCATGGGGTATCATCGGCTTTCCCTCAGGGTAAACAAAATCTTGAAATAAAGATCCGATGATAACGCTTCTATATCCGTTTTACCGCAACCGATTTATAGCAGGGTAAAAGCCTGTATTTTTGATTCTTTTTATATTTGTCAGCATTTTGCCAACCCCTACCCATCCTTGTCAAAATTTTACCGCAATATTGACCCACACTGTTCAATAACCAATTAAATTTATTAAATAATCAATCTTTTTTTTCTTAATAATACTCCGGCACACTTATTGCTTATTAATAGCTGATGAATAAACTCTTTATTTAAAACAATCGCTGGATTCAATTTTTGGACATTATTTTTTCATCTGCTATAACCATATGAAAATAAAAAATGAACGATATAACACCTGACAATCTGATCGACAGACTCCGTAAAGAGAACCAAATATTGCGCGAAGAAATCCGTGTTTCCAGAAGGGCAGCGGATATCACGGCTGATCTTGTGGTTCAACAGTTTGCAAAGGCCGATGACATTCTTTTGGAACTTGAGGAAAAGGCAGATAAAGAAAAGCACCTCAAGAATCAGCTGGAGAAGCAACTTGAAGAAGCTGTTCATCGTGAGCAGGAGCTCAATCAAGAAAAAAATCGGCTTCGTGATATGCAAATTGCCTCCATCAACATGATGGAAGACCTTGCTTTATCCCGACAGATTGCTGAAACGGCCACCATTTCCAAAAGCGAATTTCTAGCCAACATGAGTCACGAAATTCGCACACCCATGAACGGGGTCATTGGGATGGCCAACCTTCTTTTGGATACGCAGTTGAGCGATGAGCAGGCGGAGTTTGCGGAAACCATTAAAAACAGCTCAGATTCATTGCTGAGAATTATTAATGACATTCTCGATTTTTCTAAAATAGAAGCCGGGAAGCTTGAAATTGAAATCATTGATTTTGATTTAAGGGGCACTCTTGATGAAGTGGGAGATCTTATGGCCTTAAAGGCGCATGAAAAAGGATTGGAATTTGTCTCCAATATCCATCGACATGTCCCACTTTTATTATTTGGAGACCCCGGCAGATTGCGCCAGATATTGATAAACTTGGTCGGTAACGCAATCAAGTTTACTGAAAAAGGTGAAATAGCCATCCACGTTTCTTTAGAAGAAAAAGATAGAACACTTGCCGCCATCCGGTTTGAAATCATCGACACAGGAATCGGTATCCCTAATGATCGAATGGACCAACTTTTCAAGCCTTTCTCCCAGCTGGACAGTTCCAGCACCCGCACGTTCCGCGGAACAGGTCTAGGGCTCACTATATCCAAACAGCTTTCTGAAATGATGGGTGGACGGATCGGTGTAGAGAGCCAGGAGGGCAAAGGCTCTAAATTTTGGTTTACGGCTGTATTTGAAAAGCAGCTTGAACGATCGAGTAAAAGAGAGATCCTTCCCGGAGACATGAGAAATAAATACATTCTGATTGTCGATGATAATGCAACGAATCGACATGTTTTAAGGGAGCAGTTGAAGTCATGGGGCTGCCGATTCAATGAAGCATCCAGCGGTGAAGAAGCGCTGAGAAAAATGCGACAGGGAATCGATGATCATCGCCCGTTTGATCTTGCCATACTTGATATGCAGATGCCAGGAATGGATGGAGAAACGCTTGGGCAAAAAATCAAACAGGATTCTGATTTGAAAAATACGATACTTGTCTTGATGACTTCAATAGGTAAACGTGGTGATGCCAAGCGACTCGAAAAAATCGGTTTTGTCGGATATCTCACGAAGCCGGTCAAACAGTCACAGCTTTATGATTGTCTTGTAACGGTTTCCAGACTGCAAAATGAAACAGCATTGGAACAACCGATGTCTATTTTCACCCGACACACCATATGCGAGAAACAACAGCGAACAGCTCGCATTCTTTTGGCTGAAGACAACATCACAAACCAAAAGGTGGCCTTGAGCACCTTAATAAAATTCGGATACAGTGCTGATGTCGTTAAGAATGGCAAAGAAGCGGTCGAAGCTCTCAAAAAGATTCCATACGATATTGTTTTGATGGATTGCCAAATGCCGGGAATGGATGGTTACGAGGCAACAGATAAAATCCGAAAATGGGAGAAAAAGCTCAAAGACGGATCGGCTGATTGTTCAGATTCAAACCTTGAATCTACAGCCGGATCGAAAAGAGTTCCAATTATTGCAATGACGGCTCATGCCTTGAAAGGTGATCGCAAAAAATGCCTTAATGCCGGCATGGATGACTATATCGCCAAACCGATCCATCCAAAGAAACTGTGTGATGTGATTGAAAAGTGGCTCAATGAACCGGAAGGGACGGTTGAGGCGAAAATTGTCCATGACTCATCACCCAAAGACGATATCTTTGATAAAAACAGTTTTCTCGACCGGCTCTTGGGTGATGAAGATCTCGCAAAAGAGATCATTAAAGGGTTCATCGAGGATTCTCTGCGTCAAATTGATATCATAAAAGAAGCGCTGGATAACGGAAAACCCGATGTGATACATCGTCAAGCCCACTCTCTCAAAGGCGCCGCTGCAAACATGAGTGCAACAGCCCTGAAAGAGCTTGCATATCAAATTGAAATTCTGGGCGAAACAGGGGATCTGGTTAAAGCGGCTTCACTGATCCCGAAACTTGATGAACAATTCGAGGTATTGAAAAAAAGGTTGACCCTAAAATTCCCGACAAAAAATTAGGGGTGTTTAATGAGAATATTAATTGCTGAAGACGATGTTACATCCCGTCTTATTCTGGAAAACATGTTGACCAAGTGGGGTTACGATGTCGTCTCTGCTATCGATGGAAATGATGCGTGGAAAAAGCTTCAAGAAGAGGATTCGCCCAAACTGGTCATCCTTGATTGGATGATGCCGGGTATCGAGGGCATCGAGATTTGTCGAAAGATTCGTGAAAATTCAAATAAAGAAGATCAATATACATATGTGACGTTGCTTACTGCAAAAGAATCAAAGGAGAACATCGTCACCGGCATGGATGCCGGTGCAGATGATTACATAACCAAACCTTTTGACATGCATGAACTTCGCGTTCGCGTCCGAGCCGGCCAACGAATCATTCAGTTGCAGTCTGAATTGCTGGAAGCTAAAAAAAACCTGGAAATACAATCCCGGACGGATCCGTTGACAGGGGTTCTGAATCGCCGGGCTATTCTATCACAGATTGAAATTGAACTTTCCAGAGCAAAAAGAGATAACGCGCCTATAAGCATTTCGATGCTCGACTTCGACCATTTTAAGAAAGTAAACGACACTTTCGGGCACCTTTCAGGTGACGCTGTGCTTCGAGAGAGTATGAATCGGGTGGAAGAAACCATCAGAACATATGATGCTGTCGGAAGATTTGGCGGAGAGGAATTTATTGTTGTCTTGCCTGGAGCAAAACATGCAGATGCATTTACCATTGCCGAAAGAATTCGACAAAAAATAAATGAAAAAAATGTAAATATTGACGGGGTAAGCATCCCTTTTACAATTAGCCAGGGGTTGGCAACCTCTAACGGAGAATTGACCGTGGATGAATTGATTGCAAAGGCAGACGAAGCCCTTTATCGGGCCAAAGTAAACGGCCGGAACCGTGTTGAGCAGTCCTCTCTTCAGAATAAATAGAAAATGTCTTCACCATGACGAATTGAATTTAATATGTTTAGATTCAAACGATAACACCTTCGAAAAACGTTTACCTCAAGTTTCACATCCCAAAATTTCCAAAAACTCTTTGAAGCAGCGGAATGAAAGATATTTTTTAAGGTCATAATATTCGGCAAGGCCAATAAAAAATAATGCGCCGTCTATGGCGGATGTTTAACTTGTGAAACGCATACCATTGATTCAGGTAAGGTTTACAAACAAAAAATATCATGATACTTGACTAACCCAGATTTCGAACCCATATGTATTTGTAAGGTCATTTTAAATAGTATTTTTAACCGATATAACATTCGAGGTAAAAATAAAATGGATATTGAGCGTGAAAAAATTGATTTTGATGTGCTTTTTGTAGGCGGTGGTCCTGCAAGTCTTGCAGGCGCCATCCGGCTGATGCAACTTGCCAAGGAAAAAAATATGACGCTTGAAGTGGCGCTGATTGAAAAGGGTGCGGAACTAGGATCTCATGCATTGAGCGGCGCTGTTCTGAATCCGATTGCCTTAAAGGAGCTGCTACCGAATTATTTGGAAAAAGAGTGCCCCATCGAATCAACCGTAAAAGAAGATGGGTTTTATTTTTTGACTCGAAAAAAACACTACCGCGTTCCGATCGTCCCCAGGTATATGCACAATAAAGGCTTCTTTATTATCAGTCTTTCCAGGTTCACCAGGTGGCTGGGAAGCATCGCCGAAGACCTCGGCGTAAATATTTTTCCGGGTTTCGCAGGCAAAGAAGTTCTCTATACTAACGATCAGAATACGATTATCGGCGTTCGCACCGGTGACAAAGGTCTTGACAAAGATGGACGTCCCAAGAGCAATTTTGAACCTGGAATCGATTTGCTGGCCAAAGTGACGGTGTTCGGTGAAGGGGCAAGGGGAAGCCTGACGAAGGAAATCTCACAAAAATTAAATATTTTTTCGGATAAAATGCCCCAGGTATTTGAATCCGGTATCAAAGAAGTGATTCAACTTCCGGAAAATAATTACTTTGCGTTCAACGACACAAACGACATTCACACCCTTGGATATCCCTTGGGCTTGGATATACCGGGGGGCGGGTTTATTTATGAGATTAAAAATAACATGGTCGCCATCGGCTTTCTTGTGGGACTCGGTTACCAGAATCCCATGCTGGATCTGTATGACGAATTCATAAAATTCAAACAGCACCCTTTTGTTGCAGACATCATTAAAAACGGAAACGTCTTGGAACAGGGTGCAAGGACCGTTTCATCCGGCGGCTATTTTACCATCCCCAGGTTAGCCGTGGACGGCGGTGTGTTTGTGGGTGGATGTGCAGGAATGCAGAATACGCCGGGTTTAAAAGGGGTGCATTTGTCCATGAAGTCGGGTATGCTGGCGTCAGAGGCGATCATAAACGCTCTTGAAAAGGATAATTTTACACAAAAAACCCTCGGGACTTATTCTGAATTGTTTGAAAACAACTGGGCAAGCAAGGAAATTTATGAGGCCAGGAACTTTTCCCAGGCCCTTTCAAAAAAGGGCCCGATAAAATGGATTCACATCGGTGCTCAATATATCACCAAGGGGCGCGGATTCGTCGATAAAATGCCGATTCAACCCGATTCCGATACGTTGAATCCCGAAAAAGAGCGCCATGAGGATGTTCGTTCGGCGCCCGAAAAGAAAACGCTGGACGGCGTTTTGTTTGTAGACAAACTTACCGGTGTTTACCTATCCAAAACCATGCACAGGGAGGATCAGCCCAGTCACATTATCGTTCACGATAGAGACCTTTGCGTCAATGAATGTTTTACAACCTATCAATCTCCATGCACGAGATTCTGTCCGGGCGATGTATACGAAATCGAAACCGACCCAAAGGCATCAACACGTCGACTCAAGCTTAATCCATCCAATTGTCTGCACTGCAAAACTTGTGATATAAAGGATCCGTACGGAAATATAACATGGACATGCCCGGAAGGAGGAGAAGGACCCGGCTATACGATGCTATAATTTATAATCTTCCCTTTTTTAATATCGCGATGAGAAGCCAGATTCCCATAATTGCGGCGGTTGAAAACAAAACGATTCCGATCAGGGATATTCCGTAAAAAAGGGGCGGGATTTCGGAAATAACGATAAGTGCCGAACCAATGATCAGTGCTGCAATAATGATTGAAAATGATATTCTGTTGCTGACCCTGTCATGGGTCGCCAGAATGGTTTCAAGCCCTTTATGCTCCATTTTTAAAGTCAGTTTCTGAAGTCGGACCAGCCGTGTAATCTCAAGCACATCTTTGGGAAACTGCCGAGCGAATTGGAGCATTTGCGATCCGAGCTGGATCATATCCTCCGCAATTCTTCCGGGATAGAACCGTTCGAATTTAACTCGTTTTATGAACGGTGCAGCTTGAGCGATCATGTCAAAATCCGGATCGAGTGCCAGGGCCACGCCCTCCACCATTGTCAACGTCTTCATCATAAGGAAGATATCCGGAGCAATCATAAGATGATGGCGTGACGCCAGCTCGAGCAAATTGTTCAAAAGCTTTCCGATCTCAATATCCTTCAAAGGTTTATGAAGGTGCTGCCCCATGAAGTCTGATACATCCTTTTCGAGCTGTCTAATATGAGGCTCTTCTTCCCAGTGGGTCAGTTTTAAAAGCACCTGAGTCACCCTTGCTTCGTGCCGATGGATAACGCTGTCTATCAAATCGACAAAATCTTCTCTGGTCTGTCGAGCCACTGCCCCGGTCATACCGAAGTCGATGAGACAGATGACATTTTCAGGAAGAATAAAAATATTTCCTGGGTGAGGGTCCGCATGAAAAAAACCGAGATCAAATACCTGCTTTAGGTAAAAATCGGCCCCACGGGCAGTAATCATCTTCCGGTCGAGTTCGGCTGCTTCAAGCTTGTCGGTTTCAGATACTTTGATGCCGTCCACCAGTTCCATAGTTAGAACATGCTCGGTGGACATGTTTCTGAAAACCGTTGGTATATAAATGTTAGGATCGTCCAAAAAATGGCGGGCAAAGCGTTCCATACTGCTGGCTTCAATGGTGTAATCAATTTCCCGTTCAAGAGTCCTGGCAAATTCTTCCACGATTTTAACCGGTCGGTACAGGGCCATCTCTTTTATGTTGCGCTCTACCAGGGTTGCCATATGAAGCATGATTTCAAGATCGACTTCTATAATCTTTTTAATGCCGGGTCGTTGAACCTTTACCGCCACCATTTCACCATCCTTTAATTTGGCCTTGTGTACCTGGCCGATGGACGCGGCGGCAACCGGTGCTTCGCTAAAAAAAACAAAAAGTTCTTCAAGCGGTCTCCTGAACTCCGATTCAACGGTCATTTTCGCCTCATCGAAAGAAAAGGGGGGGACTTTATCCTGAAGTTTGGAAAGTTCTTGTGTAAAATCAATCGGAATGAGATCAGGGCGGGTGGATAGAACCTGGCCGAGTTTTACATAGGTGGGACCGAGTTCTTCAAAGGCCATTCTCACCCTTTGTGCCCTTGAAAGTTTTTCAAGGCGATTGCGCCGATTTTTTGAAATGAGCTGAAGCCCGACCTCTATGTACTGATCGATTTTCAGAAGCTCTATTAGATCGCCAAAACCATACTTAAAAAGAACCGCCAGTATCTGACGGTATCGGTTAAGATTTCGGTAGGTTCGGCCAACGACACCGATTTTTCTTATACTCAGCATTTGAGAAGAATGTTGTTTGTACTCAGCCTCTTATTGGTAATGAATGTGTTCCTGACGATAAAAATCTTCGGTATGAACCCAAAAAATCTTTAAGTCCGTCAGACCGTTAAGCCGGTGGGTCGGTTGAATCGGTTTGCCCGTTGTTAACACCCGGGTAAAATGTTTGACTCTGCGATGTTGTTTAAACCCGCTTCAATGTTGTAGTTTAAAGATTCTCGTCAATTTTCATGCAAGATTCCGGTAACAATTGATCGGTTTTATTAACGGGCCAACCCCGATACATCGGGATTTCCGCCACACGGCATAGGCGGACAAGTCCGTTTTATTAGAACCGACCAACCCTTAGTTGGAAGTATCCCCTCTTTCGCTGATCGCTTTTTTAAGATCCCTTATTTCCTTTTTCAACCCCTTCAATTCATCTCCGGTGACAACATCGGCTTTCTTCATAAAATCCTTAACCGCTCGTTGAACCTTTTCTTCCAGCTTTTTTTGGGTTTCATCATACCTTCTCTGAAGATCTTCCAAAAACTTCGTTCCTTCATTTTCTGACATTTTGCCCTTATTGACAAGTTCCTTGGCCAAATCTTCAACCTCGTCTTTTGCGATGAGGGCCAAGCCGATGCCGGTCAACATGGATTTTTTGACGATATTCAACATAAAACCTCCTTTTTTACATCATAAAAATTACCCGGCCTTCTACTTTGTATTGGCGTTGCTAAAATTAAGGGTGCGAAACTTGGATATTTATTTCAACCTTCCGATAAGAGCACTGGCAATGGTGTTTTTCTGGATCTCCTTGGTGCCCTCATAAATTTCCGTGATCTTGGCATCCCGGTAAAAGCGCTCGACTTCATACTCTGCCATATAACCGTATCCGCCAAGCAGTTGAATGGCTTCATCGGCAACTTCCACCGCGGTCCGGGCCGCATACATCTTTGCCATGGATGTTAGTTTTGGATCGATACGTCCCTGATCAAAGTTCCAGGCAGCCTTGTAAGTAATTAGCCTGGAAAGTTCAATTTTTGTGGCCATATCTGCCAGTTTGTGTTGCGTAACCTGGAACTGTGCAATCTTTTTACCGAACTGTTCTCTCTGTTTGACATAGGCCAACGCACGATCAAAAGCGCCCTGGGCAGTTCCAAGTGCCTGGGCGGCAACCAGTATCCTGCTTTCATCAAAAAATTCGAGAACATGATAGAACCCTTTTCCCTCTTTTCCGATAAGATTTGAAACCGGAACACGGACATCTTTAAAATTTACCTCTGCTGTGGACATCATACGGATCCCCATCTTTTCACCCACATCCATGGCAGAAACTCCGTTCCGGTCTGCCTCCACCAGGATCAAGCTTATTCCACGGTAGGTCGGTTCGCTTTCCGGATCGGTCTGACAGAGAACACAGTAATAGCCGGCAATCTCACCATTGGTAATGAATATTTTTGACCCGTTTATGACCCATTCGTCCCCATCCTTTTGTGCTGTCGTATCCATCCTTGTAATATCTGAACCGTGATCTGGCTCTGTAAACGCTCCGGCAGAAAGCATTTCACCCTCTGCAACGGGCGGCAGAAATTTTTCTTTAAGGGCGTCGCTGCCAAAACGCAAAACGCATTCAGATGCAAAATTGGCAAGTATCACCGCACTGCCGATGGTAGAATCCCTGCTGCAGAACTCTTCTGCAACTAAAATGTTCTCAATAACACCGAGCCCCTGCCCGGAATATTCTTCCGGAAAGTGAATGCCGATGAATCCCAAATCAGCGGCTTTTTTCCATATTTTTTCCGGAAACTCGTGCTTTCTGTCCAACTCAAGGGCGAGATCTTTGTCAAATTCGCCTTTGGCGAAATCCCTGGCAGCTTTCTGGATTTCTTTTTGTGATTTTGTCAACTCAAAATCCATTTTATTCTCCATCTCCTTAAAAGTTTTATTTTTTTGAAATTTAACATATGCTCCAACCTATTGCAAGGAGTTTGAGATGGTCGAGAAGCCGCAAATATCTTGATTTCGTAAATGCCGCAAACCTAAAAGGAGCTTGACGGAACCTTTAAACTGGAATATTTACACAAAAATGATTATAGTTAAATATGATGATTTCGTAAGAGTTAAAAATTAATGTTAATATTTAAATAAGACTTTAATAATGTTTTAGAAAGGAAATTAGATACCATGCCGTTTTCAATTGCACTTGCAGGTAAAGGAGGCACCGGGAAAACAACAGTTGCAGGAATGCTTCTCAAATACCTGGTAAAGATGGATAAGACACCCATCCTTGCAGTGGATGCCGACAGTAACGCAAACCTAAATGAAGTCTGTGGCCTTGAAGTCACAGATACCCTTGGCAACGCCCGCGAAGAAATGAAAAAAGGAATCGTGCCCAGCGGAATGACAAAGGACATTTTCATGAACATGAAACTGCAGCAGGCGGTTGTGGAGGACGATGGATTCGACCTCGTTGTTATGGGGCAACCTGAAGGTCCGGGGTGTTATTGTGCTGCAAATACGCTTTTGACAGGATTTCTGGAAAAACTGACCGGAAACTATCCTTATATTGTTATGGATAATGAGGCTGGAATGGAACATATCAGCCGCTTGACCACCAGCAACGTAGACGTTCTTCTCATTGTTTCGGACACGTCCCGTCGCGCCCTCCAGGCGGCCATTCGAATTCATGATCTGGCAAAAGATCTGAATATCGGTGTCTTAAAAAGCTATCTCATCATAAACCAGGTTAAAGACGCTCCGTCTGACACGGTTTTAAATATGGTTAAAAAAAATGGCCTGAAAATTGCCGGGATCATACCTGAAGATAACGACGTATATGAATATGATTTAAACGGACGCCCGACCATTGAAATTCCTGAAGACAACCAGGCGGTTAAGGCTGCGTTTGAAATCTTCGATAAAATAATTCCATAGCCCCTTTTGAAATCAATGAAAAAAACAGGTTACTTGTATGATGAAAGATATCTGCTCCACGACACTGGACCCGGCCATCCTGAATCGCCCGATAGACTCAAGGCAATTTATCAAGGGATAAAAGATGCCGATCTTCTTTCAAAGCTAACCATAATCCAGGCCAGTCGGACGGAGTTAAAATGGGTCGAAACCGTCCATGCAAAAAATTATATTGAACGCTTTGAAGCTGCTTGCCGCTCGGGCAATTCAATGTTTGACTATCCGGACAACCAGATATGCGCCGAAACTTTTGAGACCGCCCTTCTGGCCGTTGGCGGCATACTTGATGCCGCAGGACGAGTCATGATGGGCAAGCTTGACAATGTTTTCTGCGCTGTCAGACCCCCTGGTCATCATGCGGAATATGACCAGGCCATGGGATTCTGCTATTTCAATAATGTTGCAATCGCCGCCAGATATCTACAAATAGAATGGGGCATACAACGGGTTGGAATCGTCGATTTTGACGTTCATCATGGTAACGGCACCCAGCACATTTTCGAAAAAGATCCCGATGTATTCTATTACTCCATTCATCAGCATCCGACATTTGCGTTTCCCGGAACCGGCCGTGCTTTTGAAAACGGCAGTGGTGAAGGAACCGGATCGACACGAAATTACCCGGTTTTGCCGGGTCATGGAGACAAAGAATACCTGGGACTTATCCAAAGAGACCTCATCCCGGTTTTGGAAGCGTTCAGTCCTGAAGTGATCATCGTATCGGCAGGGTTTGATGCCCATGTTGACGACGATATGTCAGATATAAAACTGTCAACACAAGGATATACAAGGATGATGGAAAGGATCGTCGCCCTGGCCGAACTTTACTCAAACGGAAAAGTGATTTCCGTACTTGAGGGGGGATACTGCCTCAAGCGCCTTCCAGAACTGGCAGCAAACCATGTCAAAGTTCTATTAAATATTTGAAAGTAAAGCGTTTAATTGCAATAACATCAATTTCGTCACAACCCTGTTAGGCAAAATTTATCATCATCGGAGGTTAAAATGTTTATCAGCAAAGTAATGACCAAAAATGTTGTTACCATTGACAAAGATGCTGATATCTCACAAGCACAGGAAAAAATGTCAAAACATCTCTTTCGCCATCTTCCAGTGGTCGATGAGAATAATCATCTCATTGGAATCGTCACGGATCGCGATATTAGAAGCGTATTGCCGTCTACTCATTTGGCCCAAGAAAATAGCCCGGAAGAATGGAAAAGTTTTTCAACGTGTAAAATGAAAGATATCATGACCAAAAATCCTGTTACCATTTCTCCTATAGACACCATTCAAGACGCGCTTTTTTTATTGCACAAAAAACAATTCGGAGCACTTCCCGTGGTTGTCGAACAACAAAAACTTATCGGTATTATTTCCGTCCGTGATCTTTTGCGTGAGTTTATCAATGTTCTGGGTTTAGAAACGCCCGGAACCCTTCTGTGCATTATCGTAGAGGATAAAATCGGACAAATGAAAAAAATTGTGGATGCCATTTCCGAAGAGAACATTTCATTCGGGAGCATTCTGGTTTCAAGATACTGGAAAGAGGAAAAACGGGCTGTTTTTCCGTATCTCTTGACTCAAAATATCGGGCCGTTAAAAATAAAACTAAAAAAAATGGGGTTTTCATTGCTCGACCCCATGGAGTGGTAGATGAATTGTTCGCTGGAAAATGACTAAAATATTACACAGCTTCAAAGATCGGAAAGAATTTGCAGACAACCCTTACAAAGACCTCTATATCTACTATCTGCATGGCCGATTGACACCTGGCAATAAAATATGTGGAAGCGATTTTATCGGCAACTGGCAGGAAGATGATTTTTCTTTTCTCTTTTTTTCCAAACCTTCCCCGGACAAAGTCTCAAAAATACTCAGTTCGAATAGCGGGTTGGCCCTTCTCGATGAATTTCATATGACATATGACCAATGGCAGGGAGGTAAAACAGTTCCCGAAAAAATCGGTCGATTTTGTATTGTGCCACCATGGAGAAAAAATGGGAAGAAAATGAATTTATGTCCTAAAGAACTTACCATTTTGCTTGATCCCGGTGTTGTATTCGGCAATGGTTTACATACCACAACACGAGACTGCCTCAAAGCACTTGAAATGGTATTCTTGCGTGATCGCATAGATTTGGCTATAGATATCGGGACAGGGACGGGAATTCTTGCATTGGCTGCATCCCTCCTTGGATCCAGAAGTACCCTTGCCGTTGACTTTAATTTTTTAGCCGCAAATACGGCATTGCGAAATGTACGCCTAAACAGCTTAGAAAATAGAATTCTGGTCACCCAAGGGCGAGCAGAGGATTTTATTGACTCACCTTCGGATCTTGTGATAGCAAATATCCACTATGATGTTATGAAATATCTAACCGCTTCACAGGGTTTTTATAATAACAAGTGGTTCATTCTCTCCGGTCTGCTGAGAAGCCAGGCAAGGGATGTGAGCTTTAATTTATCCCAGAATCGGATAAACATCATTAAGACGTGGGAATGTGACGGTATCTGGCATACCTTTTTGGGAAAGAAGGATTGACAATGATTATCAAATGCTGGGGGTCGCGAGGCTCCATCCCAGTTTCAGGGGAAGAATATATCAAATATGGTGGAGATACTACCTGTCTAGAAATTAGATCAAAAAATGACGACATTATCATTGTCGATGCCGGAACCGGCATAAGAAGACTTGGCAGCAAACTGATCGATGAAAACCGCTACAAGTACAACCTCATTTTCACCCATTCCCACTGGGATCATCTAATGGGATTCCCTTTTTTCAAACCCCTGTATGAAGAACAGGCTGAATTCATGATGTACAGATGCCCCTTTCACAGCAAATTCGTGGAAACCATTCTCTCCAAAATCATGACCCCGCCGAGCTTTCCTGTCAGATTTTCTGAAATTAGCGCGAAAATGGAATATGTCGAGGCATTTACCTCGGCATTTGAGATCGGCTCTGTTACCATAACACCGATCCCGATCAGCCATCCTGATGGAGGCAGCGGATATAAATTTACGGAAGACGGCAAATCATTTGTCTTTCTCACGGACAATGCACTGGGTTTTATACACCCCGGGGGTCTGTCCTATAAAGACTATATGGAATTTTCCGCGGGCGCTGATCTTTTGATTCATGATGCCGAGTACATCCCTGAAGAGTATCCCTCCAAGATAGAATGGGGGCATTCGGTATATACAGAAACCCTTGATCTTGCCATTGAGGCCGAGGTCAAACAGTTGGGTCTGTTTCATTTAAACCAGGAGCGAACCGATCAGCAGGTTGATGAAATAGTCGAGTCCTGCAGACGGACCATCGCTGCCAGAGACCACAATCTTGAATGCTTCGCCGTAGGCTGCGATATGACATTCACGCTATAACCTCAATTGAGGTGTAGACAAGTGCTTACCTATAGATTTTTTCAATTTATTCCAAGAAGTTAAACCCTAATGAATGATCTTATTCATCGCGCTGTCGGAGATCTTGTCCGCTCAAAAAACACTGTCGCCTTAACCGGCGCCGGGATATCCGTTGAGAGTGGAATCCCCCCGTTCAGGGGGAAAGGGGGATTGTGGGAAAGATTCGATCCCATGGAGTATGCCCACATTGACGCCTTTATGAAAAATCCGGCCAAGGTCTGGGATGTTTTGATTAAAGAAATGAAAGAAATCATTGACTATGCCAAACCCAATAACGCACATAAAGGACTCGCCAGACTCGAAAAGCTGGGAATCTTAAAAACGATAATTACTCAGAATGTCGACGGGCTGCACCAGAAGGCCGGTAATACGGATGTTATCGAGTTTCACGGAAATTTTGCATGGCAGCGATGCATGGTATGCAACAATAAATGTGAAACATCAAAAATTGACATCGGACAAATTCCTCCCTGCTGTGAATGCGGCGGAATTTATAAACCCGAATGTGTCTTTTTCGGTGAGATGATCCCACCACAATACCTGCGGCGATCAGAAATGGCCGCTTCGGCGTGTGATACCATGCTGGTCATTGGAACGTCGGCCAGTGTTCAGCCTGCCGCCTCTATACCCCTGATTGCAAAGCAGGCAGGTGCGAAGCTCATAGAAATCAATCTTGAAAGAACACCCCTTTCAAATGAAAGCAGTGATTATATCATATTGGGAAAGGCCGGAGAAGTTCTGAAAACCTTAAGCATCGAAATTGAGCGTCTTCTTAATATTTGACTTTTTCAAAAAGCCTTCCGGTTTCCCAGCATTTTTCTCAAAGCAAAGTGGGCCGGAAAAATTTTTTACCCAAGATAAGATATGTGCCATGGCCAAACAGATTCAACAGGAACGTAGGAGGATGTGATGCTCCGGGCAGATCTTTATGAGAAAAAAATAAACGCCGAATCTTATATCTCTTCCAATGACTGCAGGGCCTGTGGATTTCACAGCCGGGAAGAGTTTTTGGAAAAACTTCGCACCGGGAGACTCAAACCCTCACATTGCAAGATGACAAGGATGCGGTTTTTATCCTTGCTCTGGGCAGTCAAACCGGATGAGATCCTGCCCGAAGTGGAGGTTTTGCAGCTCCCTGCCCCCGGCCCCACGGGTCTTTTTCCCATCAACCAGCCGGAAAAGGACTCACCGATTCTGGTGTCTGGCAACTCAGAGATCACCGGTGAAGTTCTCACCGCGGTACTTTCCACCACATTGAGCCCGTTCTGGTATCTGGTAGTGAACACGGATGGGCATACTGTAGACATGGCCATTGTCTATAAGGTTATGACCGCCGAACGGGTGATGCAGGAAATCCGCCGTTTGAATGTAGATCAAATCGCTCCTGAGTCCACCCTTTTTCTCCCCGGCCTTTCAGCAGCGATTCGGGACAATCTAACCGAGCAAAGCGGACGGCATGTCAAGGTGGGCCCGGTATGCGCCGCCGAACTTCCGCTGTTCTTAGGGGATGAAAACTGGAGGGTAGCCTGACGAAGTGCGCCGCAGCCGGAAACCCGCGGAGAACGAAGTCCAGCGGAGAAAAAACCATGTATGGATGGACACTATCTAATTTCAATGCGGTAGATGTGTTTGTTCTCATAGTAGAATTGATTTATGAAGTAATTCTCCGAAGGATTAAGGTCCAATACGATCCGCAATTTTTTAGTGCCAGGGTGTAAATGAGTTCGGATCTGCCTGATCAGATTTCCTTTAACCGGGGTTCTATAAGGTCCGCTCCAAGAAGAAACAGGCTTAATATCAATAACGATCCTTGGCTGATCACCTTCAAGCGTCAGGATCTCGGGAACAAAAAATGTGTTTGAAGCAATATATACATTTTCTCGATCCTTTTTAGATTCAAACTTGATACTTTTAATAATGATACCATTTTGCAAAATGGCTTTAATCTCATTATTCTGTCCGGCTTCATCAGCTGGAGGAGACACTGAACCCAATTTCTTCGGGTTTGACCGCGGCGCCATTTTTTTGGTGATTCGGGCAGACACTACCAGTGGTTTCCACGTTTCCGAGACGATTTTCCATTTTCCGTTTGAGTTGACCATGGTCAGCGTTTTTTCCCCAACATCAGAAAACTTCGGATCGTGATACCGTTGAACGAAACTTGCCGTGGCATATTCCCCTTCGATAAAAACCCCAAGATCGGTTATCTCCACCTGGATATCACCCGAGGTTTTAAAAAGCTTGGTCTTTTTTTGCATCCAACCCTTGTAATCAAGCCCTTCTGATCGAAAGTCCGGACTATAGAAAGACATGTAACTGCTTATGTCACGGTTTTGCCAAGACTTATGCCAAGCATCTACGCTGGCACGAACGTCATCGATTTGGCCGGCTGATGCAATCCCTGCAAGACAAAACTGTACCATGCACAGGATCTGTATCACTATCGATTTCAAGTTCATTATTCGATTAATTCCATTATTGTATTTATGCCCCGAATAAACCCTATCGTTGCGTAAACAACACGTCGAGTATTGATAAAAACATTATTATTCAATGGACTTGGCTGTTTCCGAACTGATTGCTGAAATTTCCATATCATTCATTTCTCAACGGGTTTTAAATTCACCGTATTATTTACCCTTTGGGAAAGTCGATGCCTCTGATTCTTTTTTCTTTTGCCATTTTAAAGGTTGATGAAAATTCAAGCACAGCTCTTTTCTTCTCGTTGTAAACGGTTGCGAAGCCCTGTAATATTTTTCCGCTTTGATTCGTAACCCTTGCCTTGGCAGTAACGACGCCCTGTTTAACGGGATAGAGAAATTTCGTTTCCAAAGAAATCGTGGCAAAATGAGTCTGGGGTGCAATGATACTCTTGATTGCCATGACGACTGCCGTATCAGCCAAACTCACTAGCGCACCGCCATGCATGAGACCGCCTCCTTGAGCAAAATCAATGAGAAAAGGCATGGTCAATGTTGCTCGTCCGTCTGAAGCCTCGACGATCTTCATGTTCAATAATCTCTCGAACGGTGCGCAACTTATCCAAGCCTCCATTTCAAATTTGTGCGGCCCGGTATTATGTTCCGTCGCTTCTATTTGGTGCTTTATATTGGCATCCAAAATATTCTCCTGGGTGCTTCGACATATTCATTTTGACGGACTCGAAAAACGCTCAAAAAGCGACCTTTTTACGAGCTCGTTTTATATATGGATAATATTATGACTATCAAAGGAATTGTCTATTTTTAATTATCAACAATATTGACCATTGTCAAATAACATATAGTAATATATAACAAAAATAATAAGTGCATTATACCTTTTTTTATCCTTTTTTACCATGTTCTTTAATAAAGTGGTCACTTTTTGGTCACAATTTCAATTCAAGTTTCCGGGGATAGGGATGACGTCCCCGAAAAGGCGGTTTTCCTGGACCGCCCTTCCCCGGATTTATTTCCAGGTCGTGACAGGAGGCGGAAAAATGACAACCCTTTTTGATGACCAACTAAAATATGCAAGATATAAATGGGAATTTTTAAGAAGGAATCCCGAATATATTAATGATTATCAAAAACTCATAGATATCTTATTCAAAAAATATGACGATTATTGTCCACCAACTGGTGATCGGTATTTGAGCTGGGCATTTACCGAAGCTGTCCATTTGGGTCGTAGACATAACGAACGTTTCAGAAGATACTATAACCGGAAAGTTGCTCAGGCAAATACAAGCCTCGCAACGAAAGCGCTCGGTAATAAACTGGCTCGCATCTGTTATTACATCATGAGAGACCAAGTTCCTTTTCGTGAGGAACTGCTCTGTCATTAAACCGGGGACTGCAACGGTGATCCCCTGCTTTTGGTGGCTCAAAACCCTGTAGCTTGGTTGGCACGCCGTTGCACTCCCTTAAACGAAAATCCAGGCGGATGTCCTTTTTTGTGATCTGCCCTTGTCATGAACCCCCTATGGTTGGACCTTTTGGAGCCCTATATTTTGTCAAAACCCATTGGACATGACAAGGTACCGATGTTTTTCTGGGGTCCGCTTTCCGGACCAGGGGTCGTTAGAAAAATAAGGAAGGTTGCTTCGCTACGAGACAATGAAGGTCTTTTCGCTACGCAACCACCGATTCTATTTTTCTTAAATGACCTTGATCCTGATGGGTGCCAGGTAGCAGATCAACGAAAGGTCCACACCATAACAATTGAAAACTCGGGCGCAGACAAACAAAAGGGTCTCATTCCAATCTGGAGACTGACCCTGCAAAAAAAAGACATCATTTTTTGCGATGGAGAGGTGTTTTCTCTTGACAGGGGCCTTTTAATGGGTGCCAAAAGCACAACCTGAAGCCATTCCTTTCAAATTACATATATCTCATTTCTTACAAAATTGCAAAAAAAGCAAACCCCAGAAAATGGATCTGCCTTTATTGGAAAACGATATCACAAAATTTTAATACCTCAAAAACGTGTCATATATAGCAAAATATCAATGGTTTGGAATTGATGATTTTATATCAAGGTCCCTGATTTTGAAAAGGAGTGTCTTATAACTCGTTTTTAATATTTTACTTGCCTTTGTACGGTTCCAATCTGTTTCATCTAGGATAAACGAGATGATCTCTTTTTCTATCCTGTCAGTGGCTTTTTTTTTGGTTTTTTGAAGCGAAAACGATGTACGATCCGAAAAATACTCGCTTTTATAGCCTGATAAGACATCAACAATCGAGCTCCTCTCAAACACCCATTCTTCTGACCTTGAAACAGCGACAGATCCATTCTCTAAATAAAGATCGTCAATAATTTTTTCCCAATTATCTATAATCATGCAATTTTTTATAATATTCTGAAGTTCTCTAACATTTCCGGGCCAGCTGTAGGTCATCAGCTTTTCCATGGTAAAAAAGTCGGGTTTTGAAATCTTCTTACCGCCGAACTGATAAGCATATTTTTCTATATAATAGTCAATTAATAGCGGTATGTCTTCAGGTCTGTTGCGAAGAGGAGGGATATGTATTTTAATGGTGTTGAGGCGATGGTAAAGGTCTTCTCTGAAAAGCCCTTCCTTTATTTTCTTTTCAAGTTCTTGATTTGTAGCTGCTATAACCCATGCATCTGATTTGAAGTCTCTTTCTGAGCCAAGTGGCGAAAACTCTCCACTTTGAAGAACGTGAAGAAGCTTGGATTGAAGCGAAGGGGACATATCCCCGATTTCATCTAAGAATATAACCCCTTGATGAGCCAGTTCGAATTTTCCACGCTTATTTTGATCAGCACCGGTAAAAGCGCCCCGTTCGAATCCAAAGAGTTCACTTTCAAGTAATCCGTCCGGCAATGCCGCACAATTGACCTGTATGAAAGGTTCGTCTTTTCTTTGAGATTCATGGTAAAGGTTTTGCGCAACAACTTCTTTACCGACACCACTTTCACCAGTGATGAGGACGTTTAGGCCTGTGTCTGCAACGAGGTCGATCAGCTCCCTGATTCTCTCGATGCTTTCGCTTGTTCCAATTAATGGAATCGCCATAATTTCATATACTCAATAATAATAATAAGCACTATAACCCTTAGGATCGATCTTTTTGCACCATATTTACATGCTAAGGGACACCTTGACAGATTCTCTTATTCGACTAAAAAGGAAAATTCGAATCGCTTGAACCGACTTTATTGATCACTGCTCCTATATCGTATGATCCGGGGACAAACTTTTGGGGCATTTTAAAAACAATTCGGTTCATATCCAAACTTTTTACTTCTCATATTGTGCTCCCTAAAAAGTCATCAGACAGTACTGGGTATTTGTTATTCTTTTCGTTTTTCCTTTTTCGTTTCTCCTTTACATTCACGATGGCAGACTTTTTCATGATCTGGCTTTACGATATAGATAACAAAGGTTTTCTGTTTGCACCGATCACAAATCATTTAGGCCCCTTTGTTTAGTAGAAATCTACCTAAAATTAAAATCGCTATGATTGCTCCCAATTCTTCTTTTATTTTATACCGAATAAAAACAATAGCTACTACAGACAGCAAAATAAGAGCTATCGAGAAAATGTAATCAAAGGAGAATTCAGGTTGGGCCCCGATTCTCGATAGTTTTATATATTCCAAAAACAAATTAATTCTACCTAATTAACGTTTTCTGGCTTGATCATGAAAACTTATCAAAATCAAAAGTGGTCGACTTGTCTCCTGTTCCAAGTTTGTTTTTCATTTTTCGTAAAGTTTTACGACGTTCTAAACCGGATCTCCTCTCCTTGCCGGTTCTGAGTTCGGGTACATGTATTGTATAGGAAAACTTTCGTCGTTCCTTTCCGTTGCGTCGATCGTTGAAATAAAAGGGCAAATAGTGTCCATAGAGTCCCGTCATTTTTTGTTAATTCCTTTCCGGTCGTTAGGGTGTGATCCAGTCAGTTCAGTTAGCCTGTTTTTACAGACGGTATAATTTTTAAGTTGCTCATGATATACTCATGGAAAAGGACGAGATCCTTACCGAGCAATATTTTTATTGGCCTTCTCATCATTTGATTCTGCTCTATTATGTATAGAGTCTTCTGTAGACCTGGAATCTCTTTTGCCAGTCGCAAAGCATCTTGTTCATAGCCCTTTCGATAATATATTTTGGTTTCCGGGTAATTAAAATAATCGGCATTTGTAAGTCGGTTGACGTTAAACCCTTTTAGTTTTAAGTAGCCGCCCACATTGCTGGCCATATGGGGCACACCATTTCCATTGGAAATTTCAATATTAAGAGGTTGTGTAACTAAAGGGGCAATGACTTTTGTATTGAAACGATTTAGCTTGTCAGAAAGTGTTTTTTCCACACTGGATGCAAAAACCTGAATCGTATGGTTTACGGGTTCTTCAGTTTTGGTCACATTGTTGTTGGCAAAGTTTAAGTTTGGACTTTTTACTTCGCTTTTATATGATTTTTCGAGTAGGTCGATCTCATTATAATCATCAGGTATCAGTGTGTATTTGGGATTTCCTGATGATATCAACTTCACCCTGCAGGCAAGCAGAAAAGATGCCACTGAATCCCTTTGAATATCATCGTATGGTGTAATCCCTTCCGGTAATGTGTCAACTGCTGTCTTTTTCGGTGCAAGGGATAGGCTTGGATCTTTGAAAATTTGCGCCGTTTTATTTTGGGTGCTGGATTTGTTTTCGGCCAGTTTAAGCTCTTCAACGGCCATGTCGATTTGTCCTTTTCGGAAAAACGCCAAACCAAGATTGTTGTGATATCTTTTATTTGTATTATCCAGGGCAATGGCTTTCTGAAAAGCATCCATGGCGGCGTCAAGATTCCCTTTGAGAAGATAAGAATAACCTAAATTATTATGGATATAATCCAGTTCAGGGTTCAGTTGCAGGGCAAATTTGTACGACTTAACCGCAAGGTCAAAATGTCCGAGATGGTCATACGAAACCCCCAGGGCGTTGTATGCTTTTATAAAAGACGGATCTTTGCGAATGGCTTTGAGAAGTTCAACTACGGCAAACTTATGTCTGCCTCTCTCTTGAAAATACCTTGCCAATCGGTAATCCGATTCAACATTACCTTCGACAGGTCGTACTGAGGAGTAAAATTGATTCAAATCACTGTTCTCAAATACATGGTTGTTTCCCCTCATTTGGGATTTGGAGGTATCATAATCCCGCCAATCACTTAATCCCGAACAACCTGTGGAAAGAAGAAAAATACAGCTTAACAATAAAATGAGTAAAATTTGTATTTGCTGTCTGACGTTTGCTTTCATGATCATATCCTGTTCTACTTAAAAGAGAAGAGTTTACATTCTATCAGCAGTACTGACCGACTCATATCTAATTTTTCAAGAGGTTAAGGCTATTATATCGCCTAAAGATTCTCATTAACTTTCATGCAAATTCAGGTCATAACTGACCACTGCTTACCTTAGCCTTTTTAAGGTTTTCGTTTGCGATAACATTAAATTTTGGATCGATTCTAATTGCTCTTTCAAAGCAGTCAGAGGCCTGTTTAAAGTTACCCTGTTTTAAGTAGACAACTCCCAAATTGTTATATGCTTGGGCTTCGGTGCCCCCCTTTCTGAATGCTTCCAGGGCTTCGTTGTATCTTTTCAGCTTTGAAAAGGCGACGCCTAAGTTGTTATACACTTTGGGTGTTGAATATTTGTATTGGATGGCCGTTCTAAATGCTTTAACAGCCTGTCGGTCCTGCCCTGCCATGGAGTATGATACCCCCAAATTGTTGTACACATACCCAGCGTTAGGGTTTACGGCAATGGCGGATTTATATTCCCGGATGGCTGGCCCATGTTTTTTCTGAAAATCATAGATGTTTCCCAGAAAATTGTGAGCTTTCCAGAGTTTTGAATCCGTTTTTACAGCCAGGCGAAAATATTTTTCTGCTTCAACATAATCTTTTTTATAAAAATATGCCCTGCCGAGTCCCTCATAGGCTAAAACATAGCCGGGTTTTTTCCTCAAAACAGTTTTAAACTGTGTGATGGCATCGACGTATTTTCCCCCGGCAAACAGCGCAAGCCCTTTTTTATACTCAATCCCTATGTTGTCGGGGTTGCGCTGAAGTGATCTTTCATACTGGAGATAGGCAATAGGAAGATTCCCCTTTTTTAATAGTGCATCTCCAAGACGCTCATATTCATCACCGGTCATTTCAGGAAGGTTTCGGGATGCCTCGGTGTAATTCACCGCAGCGGACAAAGGAACCCCCGATTTGCTGATCATCTGTTTTTTAAAAGGATTTCCGGATTCAATCACAGGATGGAGACTAATCGATTTGGACGCGCACCCAAAATAGCTAATCACCATTAGGCCGATGAAAAGAAATTTAGTAATTTTGTCGAAATTCATTTCTTATTCTCCTTGTCCTTATCGATTATGGGTTATGGCATTAGCATATTTTCGTAAATGCGAATGGCCGCAGGTCCAATTATGATTACAAACAAAGATGGAAAAATGAAAAAGATCAGTGGAAATGCCAGCTTTACCGGCATCTTGGCCGCAAATTCCTCAGCCTTTTGGTATCGTTGGGCCCTGAATGAATCGGAAAAGATCCGGAGCGCTTTGGCCACGCTGGTTCCGAACTTGTCAGTTTGAATCAGTATGGTCACCAGAACGTTCATGGCATCGATGTTGGTGCGCAATGCAAGGTTTCTCAGGGCACCTTGCCGTGATTTCCCGGCCCTTAATTCAAGATTCAGCAGTTCGAGCTCATCACTGAGAACCGGATGGGTCAACTTTGTTTCTTTGGCAACACGATGGATAGCCCCGTCCAAACCCATACCTGCTTCCACACACACCACCAGAAAGTCGAGAGCATCGGGAAGTCCTTCGAACAGTTTTTCTTTTCGGATATCCGCTTTGATGGTCAGCCAGAGGTCGGGGAGATAGACCCCCACAAGGGCGATCAGGACAACCAAACCCACCGTTATGTGATTATTCAGAACTTTAAGAACCGAAAATCGACATATGAAAAATATTGCCGGGAGGCATATAGAAAAGAAGCATTTTGCCCCCCAGTAGATCATCATGGCATTTTCTCTTCTTATACCCGCCCTGAGAAACCGGATACGCATCCGGGATTGGTCGGAAGTTTTGGAGGATAACCGATCGCCTATAAATCCAAACATATTTAAAACCGGCGTAAATAGGGTTTTACCTGAGGTGTTTTTGCTGGTGTCCTCATTCTGGATGATGTTGGTTTGACCGCTGCCGCCGATTTTTTCTAACAGTTCTCTTCTTTTTTCCCTCTGACGGATGTATTGCACAATGCCAAAACAGAATAAAATGATGCTGCAAAATGTAACTGATGAAATGAACAGCTTGATATTGGGGTCTGAGAATAACATGTTTAAAATCTCCCGCAGTTATACTTTAATGGTAACCATTCTTTTCATAATCAAAATGCCGATGACCATCATAACGCCTGCAGCGCCCACCATGAATCTGCCGAAGGGTACCGAAAATAAAATACCCAAATATTCAGGGTTTTGAAGATGCAGATAGATTGCAATGAAAAATGGGATCGACACAAGTATGACTGCCGACAACCTTCCTTCTGCGGAAAGGGTTCGGACTTTGCCCTGAAATTTAAATTTTTCCCGAATCAGGTTTGCCAAACTTTCGATAAGTTCGGCGAGGTTACCGCCGATTTCATGCTGAAGAATAACGGCCACCACAAAATACTTCAGTTCGGGGAATTCGATTCGTCTGGCAAGATTTTTCAAGGCATTGGCAACACTGACCCCGAAGTTGATTTCTCCCAGGGCTTCGTCAAATTCAGACCCAAGAGGGTCATCAAACTCTTCAGCCGCCAACTTCATACCGCTGTTAAAAGAGTGACCTGCCTTCAAGGCCCGGGCAATCAAATCTAGGGCTTCCGGGAATTGATTCCGGAATTTTTCAATCCGTTTCTGTTTTAATGCGTACAGTCGTAGAAAGGGTAAACACGCCAGAAGGGACGCCAATAAAAGGGACACGAGCCGATTCAACAGGAAAAAGTTGATCCCCATAAAACCCACTGTCCCTAAAAAAAGTGCCACAAGAATATAGAAACCCGCCGGATATGTTGAATTGGCCTTGATGGTGAGTCCGTCAAGGGCTCTGATGCCGGGTATTTTCAAGAGCATTCTGTTGAAAAAGGGAATGTCACTTAAAACTCTCCTTTTTACGATATCGATTTGTCCGGTGTTGTCTTTATCGTAGGTGTGCTTTCTCAGCCGTTTGCGAATTTTGGCGCGATTAACCGATTGCATGTTTCTAACGGCATAAATGAGAAGCTCAATAACGATGATAGATATGAAAAAAATGATTGCACCGATAACAAAGATATTCATTTCATGCACCTTTCACATTAAACTTCTACAAAATTTGACGGATCAAACAGATCCTGTGGAATATCTATTCCGGCCACCTTGAATTTCTCGGTGAACTGCGGCCGTATACCATGAAACTGAAAACAACCTTTAACGTTCCCCTCAGGATCGATCATGTATTGACGGAATGAGAAAATTTCCTGCATGGTGATGACATTTCCTTCCATGCCGGTGATTTCCTGCAGACTCACGAGCTTTCTTTTCCCATCAGCCAGGCGTGCAACCTGAATGATTATATTTATGGCCGAGCTGATATACCGCCTTAAAAATACACTGGGAATATCAAAATTTGCCATGGCTACCATGGTTTCCAGGCGAATGAGTGCATCCCGGGGGGAGTTGGCATGGATGGTGGTCAGGGACCCGTCGTGGCCGGTATTCATGGATTGGAGCATGTCAAAAGCCTCCGCTCCCCTGACTTCTCCTAAGATAATACGATCCGGACGCATTCTCAGACTGTTCCGGACTAGATCCCGCTGAATAATCTCCCCTTTGCCCTCGATATTAGACGGACGTGTTTCCAAGCGAACGAGGTGCTCTTGCTTGAGCTGCAGTTCTGCTGCGTCTTCGATGGTGACAATTCGTTCATTATCCGGGATGAATCTGGAAAGCACGTTGAGCAGGGTGGTTTTTCCGCTACCGGTTCCGCCGGAAATGAGAACATTCAGTTTCGCCTTTACAATGCCCTGTAAAATATCCTGGATCTCGGGAACGAGAGTTTGATAATTGATAAGATCCTCGAACTCGAGCGGATTGACTGCAAACCGCCGTATGGACAGAATCGGGCCGTCCAAAGCCAGCGGCGGAATAATGGCATTGACACGCGAGCCGTCGTCAAGCCTGGCATCCACCATGGGAGTTGATTCATCGATACGACGTCCCACGGAAGAGACGATCTTGTCGATGATTTTTATCAAATGGGCATCATCCTTAAACCGCCCGTCGGTGGGTTCCAGCTTTCCGAATCTTTCCACGTAAATGTGCTTAAACGTATTGACAAGAATATCGGAGATCGTGGGATCTTTCAAAAAAGGTTCCAGGGGACCGAGTCCAAGGACCTCATCCAGCACCTCCGTGAAAATTTTTTCTCTTTCGTTGAGGTTCAGCGGCAGGCTGTAGGACTCTTCACGTAGAATGTTTTCTACGACCTGACGGATTTGTACAATGAGGTCTTCACGATCCAGCGTATCAATCATGGAAAGATCGATGAGATCCAGCAGTCGATCATGGATTCTGGCCTTGAATTCAAAATATTCATCCGGTATGTACTTGCTTGTGGATGAATCGGCAGTATCTTTAGAATAATCATTGTATCTCACAATGTTGCTTGCGACGTTCGTTATGACGTTCTTCTTAGATGTTCTTTGTTTATGGTTTTGGTTATTCATATGAAAATCTCTCCATTGAAAATATATCAGCGATTAAAAAAACCCCATTTTTTTTTGGGTTCCGCTTTGTCCCCGGGAAACATCGTCTCCGACATTTGCTTAAAAGATTTGACGATTTTAGACTTTGGCGCTATTTCAGGCAGGGATTTTCCGCTGTTGATGGCAGACATGGTGGTTCCGTAATCATTGGGAATAATCCAGAACAAATCATGCCCGATGCCTTTTATCGCGTCTTTCACAGAGATTTCGCTGTTACTAATGTAGCGGTTCAACACGACCTTGATGCGTTCCTTGCGCAGGTAGCCAAGATCGATGAAGGACCTTAACAGCTTGCTTGTATTGGCCAGACAGGGCAGGCTTAGAACGGATATCAGAAGAACCTCATCAGACATTTGAAGTGTTTTTAAGGCGGTCTCATCCGTAGACTGCCCACAATCGATAACCACATAATCGAACATACGTTTCATGACACCCAAAAGTCGCTCCATGATATCGGGGGTCGGTGCCTGGTGGCCGTTCAAATATCCAGGGGAGGGAAGAACATGTACGCCGCTAGAATGCTTTGAGAGCACATTCATGAGAAAGATGTCATCCACACGCTCAATATTCTTGGTGATTTCACCCCAGTGATATTTGGGATTGATTTCCAGAAAAAGAGGGATTTCACCGAAAAGGGTGTTCATGTCTAAAATAGCCACGGACCGATCTTTTTCCTGTTCAGCAAGGGTTAACGCCAGGTTCACGGAAATGGTGGTTGTGCCGACGCCCCCCTTGCTGCCCACAACGCTGACCAGTGTGCCGGATTTTTGATGGGTGGCCGGGGTTGCAGATGCTCTTCTCTCTTTAAATCGTTTGAGGGCCTGTTCCACGTCGCTTCTTTTGATGGGTTGAGGAAAGAATTCCTTGACCCCTATGCGGATGGCCTGCATCAGCATTTCCGGGTCTATTTTTTCTGATGTTAAAAAGATTTCATGGTATTTGCCCGAGTCCAAACGGGATTGAATCAGGTTGAACTCTTCGGGGTTACCGTTGATCTCAAATATGTGAAGATCAGGCGTTAGGGTACCATCGGATTTGATAATCCGACACCCCTTGACCGCACCGATAATTTCAGAAAACTCTTTGGCGATGGCTGGATTTTTGATGTCCAGTTTGATATTTTCGATGTTAGATGCCATTCACACTCTCCTTGCCAAAATGTTATTATTATAAATAATAAAAATAGTTAAAACTATTCTGCCAGATTGGGAATCGTGCTTCTCAGGTTGCCAAGGCCACCACCGCCCCGCCTGGGATAAACGACGTATTACAAGCCAAAGTTACGCTGACCGGCTTATCCGGCGGTGGGTTCTGCATAATGATCACGATTTTGGCAAAAAACGAAATTTCCATGTCGCCGCTTGTACGGCCGTTGCACCTTGCTTCGGCATCCATGGTCTGTGCTTCATGAGAGGTTCTGTTTTTTTCGACGTTCCATCCATTACTTTCCCCGACTATGATCCGGCTCCGGGTTCCATGCGCATGATCGTCCTGCCTGAAACTGTAATCGGATTAATAATCCCAATGACCTGTGAAAACAAAAAATTGTAGTCGAAGCTTACGGCCACGGACATATCACTGCCATTCAGAGGAGGCACATCAATATCAGCTACCGACAGATTAATGGGACCCTCGAGGTTTAAAAGCTTACCGTTGCAGTAGTTCAGAACAATCTGCTTTACTTCCGAAACGGTAACCCCCGTGATCGCGGCACGTGCGGCTTCGCGGCTGGCATTGGTTAAAATCTGTTTGTTGTAAAACATCAGACCAAACTCGATGATGCCGAAAGCCAGAAGAACAAGCATTGGCATGACAATGGCAAACTCAACTGCTGCAGCGCCATTTTGGCCGATTTTTTGGTTTTGCGTTTTCACAGTATTTCTCCCTGGTTCATAAACACAAACTTTACCTCAGGTTGATAAGATTAACCGGTTGTTTATCTTCCTTAACCTTGAAACCGTCCCGGTATTTTTGCAGATTGTTCTCCGCAGCCTGACCGTCCAGAGAATCCACCGGGTTAAGGCTTTTGTCCGCATCAGGGTTGAGCATCTGGTTGTAGACAGCGGTTTCATAAGATTTGCCCCAGTTTCGCTGAGACAGTGTTTCGGTTCCGCTGCATGCAGATACCAGTGATACGGCGACTATGATTCTGATTATGACAAGGCTTTTCTTGAACATTGCCTCCTCCTCGATCCACCGGCATTTAATTGCCCGGTATTTGATTATCAATATTTACGGTTCTTCTTTTTTCATTGTTTATTTATCACTTACTTGCTTTCCGGCATGGTATGCCCGAAATCACCGTACAATTTTCCCCTGACGGCCGGTTGCCCGTTCTCTCTGCCTTCGAATCGCCCTTCGAGATAGAACTCTGCATCACTAGGTTCGATGTAAAAGTCGGTGGGCAAAGTTTGCTTGGCCATGTTCAGCGGTTTCACCAAATGGGGTGTGACAATGATTATCAACTCCGTCTCGTTCTTTAAAAAGGACTGACTCCGAAACAGTACCCCAAGTATGGGGATGTTTCCCAGAAGGGGAAATTTCGAAACCTGTTCTTTGATGGTATCCCGAAGAAGTCCTGCGATGGCAAAGCTCTGACCGTCTGCCAGTTCTATTGTGGTGGATACCCTCCGGGTAGTGATTCCGGGAACCACAAAGCCGGAAAACTTCACAGCCGTTGAATAATCGAGTTCAGACACATCCGGCGCTACCTTGATGCTGATAACATCTTCACTCAATACGGTGGGAGTAAAATTAAGTCCTACACCAAATGGTTTGTAGTCAATGGCAACCGTTCCCAGCCCCTGAGGTATGGGTACGGGAAACTCACCACCGGCAAGAAAGCTGGCAGTCTGTCCGCTCAATGCAATGAGCGTGGGTTCTGCCAAAATCTTCACCAGACCGTCTTCTTTTAGGGCGTCGATGAGACCCGTCCATGTGGAATTGCCGCTGCTGAAACGAAAAATGGCATTCACGGCGGGCGAGACTTGGAGTGCAAAGGGCGCTATGGTACCCAAGTTTGAGTCTTTCGGACTTACTAGTTGACTGAGACCGCCAAGGAGACCGACACCAAAATCATCTCCGTTAACGTAACTGAAATTAATTCCCAATCGCTTGGTTGTACTGCGCGCCATTTCAGCGATTCTAACTTCCAGCATGACTTGATGCACCCCGCCGACTTCGATCAGGTTATTGATTTTGCCTTTGGGGGCAAAAGATCGGGCCAAAGCCGTGACTTTGGAAAGATTGGCCGTGTTGATCATTCTACCGACAAGGGTAATGGAATCGTTGGTGCCGATAATTTGCAGATCTTTTTCTTCCGGTAAAGCTTCATGCACTTGCCGTTTTAAACGGGATAAATCGTATGCGACCTCAAGATCATAGAATTCGGTCACTTTATTGTTTTGCCACAGGGTCAGATTAGTGGTTCCTGCTGTTTTTCCGGTGAGATAGATTTCATGCGATGAGAGCAGCAGAAGATCGGCAATTTCAGGATCTGCAATGGAAACGCGCTTGATGGGTAGCGGACTCTTTAATATCGCAGACTTACCGGATATCAGGTTCAGTTTTTTGGGTTCCATGGTTTCCTGAACCATGGAACTGGCGCCCCAGGTTGCCATTGGAACGATGATTAACAATAGGAAAATTGCACGGGCAATAGCCCGATGTTTGCAAAATTTTGAAGAGCGTGCCATTATCTGTATTCCTCCTGGTTGGTTGCAGCGCAACCCTTAAAGCTTCACCTTTTCCTTTTTCAGGTTATTACCTTTGATGACCTCGATAGTTACAGAATTGTTACGAGGACGCCATTTTCCGGTCGTCTTCTTTTTCGGATCTCCTGTGCTTAGTGAGGCTAAAGTTTGCGAAATGGTCGTTCCCTTGGTTAGAACAGGTTTGGTATCGGTGATATTTCGCAATGCAAATTGAAGCCTCCCCCCGCTTGCAGCAAGGGCCAGCTTTTCAGCCTCTTCAACAGAGACTTCAAGTGTGTAGACATCAACAGGCGCCGGATCACCCTTTTCATTTTTTTGGATTTGGGTTCCGGTTGCCAGCACCGGGATATTCTCTAAAACGACCTTTGTTTTGTCTAATTTTGTTTTGGGGTCTCTAAGGGTCACCAGAACATCGACCCTGTTTCCTGGATTCACGAACCCGGATATTCCCATGACCTTATCGCCTTTAACAGCTACCGCCCGCTTGCCGGATTTTAGAACAGCTGAAACTCCACCGGTTTTGATACTATTTGGCGCCAGCCGATGTTCGACCACAGGTTCGCCTCTATTTATCGGAGCTATAATGACCCGATCGTTAAGATCCTTAGTGCGGATAAAATGACCCGCTGGAAGGCTTTCTTTAAGAAAAGGTGCTGTTTTAATCATCTCCGGTCTAAGTTGTGTCCCCCACTGAAGATCCGCGGCAGCAACGACAATCGGTACAGCCTCGGATTCAACTTTAACCACTTCTTTTGGCGCTGTTTTTAAATTTATCCATTTATAGATGAAAACACTGCCTGTGATTGCAATGACGAGTGAAATGACAATGGGAGCTATTGTTTTCCACTTTCCCATGAAGTGCCTCCTTTATTTTATTTTAAAAAATCAAATGATGTCCGGTCATATCCAAACCCATGTATATAAACGTTCCCAGTGCGATGGCCACCCCGTAACACATCTTAGGTTTCTTGTGGTTGTCCTCTACGGGGTCCGAGATGAATTTTCGAGTTAGGATGAACAGCTTTAAGGTGATGAGCTGTTTCTTAAAAAAATCTTTAAATTGCTTTCTGTTTAGCAGTATTGTAATAAGGGAATAAATGCCTCCGACAAGTGCAGTGAAAAGAAACGCAACGAAAACGCTTTTACTTCCCAAAATAGCCCCCACAGCCCCCATGAGCTTGGCGTCTCCGGCTCCCATTCCTCCTAACATATAAGGGATTATGAGAAGACTCATGCCGGTGCCCAAGCCCAGTGTGCTGAAAATCAGGCCGTCGATTCCATTGGCAAAAAAATGATATAAAAGTGAAATGGTAACCGCAGGAAAAGTGATCAGGTTCGGGATTTTCTGTGTTCGAAAATCGACAATCGCCGAAATGCTCAAGATCGACAGTAACAAGATAATTAAAAAGCGGTCTGAAAAATGAACCATAATGTTTCTCCTATCCCAATTAACGAACGCAATGTGTTATTATTGCCAGGGTGTACTCATGCATCCCTGTTTTATTGGGATGCATGAATACGATTGCTCAGTTATTTCTATTTTCCATCAGGGAGAGCATCAGCTGTGTTAATGAACGCCTGATTTGTATCCCGGCCAATAAGGGTCACTGCGCCAACAATTGCTGCTGCAATCAATGCAACCATTAACCCGTATTCTACTGCTGTTGCGCCATCTTCTTCTTTAAAAAATCTTATTATTTTTTTCATTTTCTTTTTCTCCTTTGTTTTTTGTTTTGATGGATTAGAAGTTTTTGGTTCTGGTGTTTTTCTTTTGTTAATTAGAAGTTTTTGATTCTGGTTAGATAATTATCTTTTGCTAAATACTTTTTTATGTGTTTCACCACCCCCTTATACGTGTAAAGATAATTTCATCTTTTAAATCACCAGATCTAAATAGTTTGGTATAAAATTAAGCAAAGTATTTTTTTTGAACTTGATAAAAGAACATAGCAACTGGTGTGCCAATGTTGATGAGAAGAACTCGACCTATACGCAAAAAGCGTGTGTTCCAACCTTAAAACCGATGGATATCTTCTATCCTTAAATGCGCTGTTTTTTGGGGATTATCTTGTTGATGAAAAGTCACAGGTGTTCGGCTTAAGATATCTTTATTACAACAGAAAAATGTGAAAGATCGATTGACCTTGATGTAAATGGAAATATCTGCGATGAGTATAGACCTTGGGACGAGAAGTACCGTTTGAATTGGCAAAGAAAAAAAATAAAAAACTCTCTCTCAACCGTTTAATGATGGTTTGTTCAGTGACACGTGTTCCCGCGGTGTGAAATTAATTGCATATAAAATGAGAATTATTTTTTAATTTTTGTGCAAAAAAATACATAAAACTCGTAATTATTGAAAGATTGCCTTTTCCAGTATATGGGGAGAAAAATGTACTGCTTTAAAAAAAAACGCTTAATTTTTTTGAGGACAGGCTATATATAAATTTAAATACGAAGTCAAGCATCACCGACACAACAATTCAGCTATATCATTCAGTTTTGAAACCCATTTAACCTGCTGTTTTTTCTTCTTCGAAAATCTTAAATCTTATTTATTCTTTATTATCCTATCTTTTCAGAATGTTCTTTTTCTTAAAACGACTTCTTTTTAATACAAGAATAAAATGCTAAATTCCTGTGGTGTACTCAAACAGATATTTTCATAGAAAGGTTCAATTTTACTCAGATTCTTGATTTATAGATACACAATATATTGTAATTTATTTTAATAAACTACAATATATTCTAATTCTATTAAATTATATATAAATTATACATAATTTAACTTGACACCAACAAAACACAACTTTAGGATATGACTTGAGATTATTCTGTCAAAGATCTTTTCATATAATAAGGTCGAATGAGCTATAATTTTTGAGCAATCTCTTATGATAAACAAGACTGAACTTGGTTGACAAGCCAATATATCCCCCGATCCTATTGCAAGGATTGAAAATCGCATCACTTGCAGAATGGAAAAAAACGAAAAATTGTTTTGCATATGGATATAAAATGTCAGAAAAGAATCAGGATTTAAAAGTCATGGAGACGCCATTAATCGGAACAAGCGAAAGCATCGAGAAAATCAGGGAGCTGATCAAATATGTTGCAGATACAGATCTAAACGTCCTCATCACTGGTGAAAGTGGCGTAGGTAAAGAAGTTGTTGCTCATCATCTTTGCTATGAATCTAAAAGAAAAGGCAAACCGTTTATAAAGGTTAATTGTGCCACATTGCCGGAAGGATTGCTTGAAAGTGAACTCTTTGGATTCGAAAGAGGCGCTTTTACAGGTGCTGATCGAAAAAGGCGCGGAAAATTCGAACTTGCACATAAAGGTATTATATTCTTAGATGAAATCGGGGATATGTCCCCCTCGCTTCAATCCAAACTTCTTCACGTTATTCAAAGTGGAGAGTTTGCGCCACTTGGTTCAGAAACAGAGGTAAGATCAGATGTATGGGTTATAGCAGCAACAAATCAAGAACTTGAAAAAAAAGTAAAAGAAGGACTTTTCAGAGAAGACCTTTACTATCGCCTCAACACCATTAGAATAGATATTCCCCCTCTTCGAAACAGACCTGAAGACATACCGCCGTTAATTGACTATTATATAGAAGAATATTCTTCTGAATTCGATGGAAAGAGGATTTCAAAACCCGACTCTAAAGTTATTGAAAAGCTGAAAGCATATAGCTGGCCCGGAAATGTTAGAGAACTTCAAAATATTCTAAGTAGGTTCAGGGTATTCGGTAATTGGGGAGAAATTGTTAACGATATTAATTTTGTTAGTCGATTTGTTGAAATTTCAAAGTTAGGAGAACAGTTTTTTATGAACAGTTCGATTGTTGATGCTCTTTTAGACTTTAAAGGTGAGAATTCATTGGATCATGCATCGTTTTCACTCAAAACTATTACCAAAAAAGCCACTGACATGGTAGAAAAAGAAGTCATCTCATCTGTACTTGATATAACGGATTGGAACCGAACAAAGACAAGCAAAATATTAAATGTTAGTTATAGAACAATCCTTTACAAAATCAGCGACCTTAATATAATAAGGCAGCCCAATCAAAAGTCCTTGAGGTGTGCTCGATTGTTGATGTCTCATTAGACTTTAAAGGTGAGCATTTATCGGATCACGCATCGTTTTCACTCAAAAAATCACAAAAATCCGGCAACAGGATAAAAAAGCCAGCAAAAATTATAATCAAAAATTATTTTGTGGTTCCGGTTTTTTTATAAAACAATCAAATCGATACTTGTACTTTCTGTTACAGATCAAAGCTCGAAATTATCTCAAAAACGTTGTGTGCTGGACATCACAAAGGCAGTCTCTTCAAAGGGATTTCTACCCTTTTTGTAATTTTATAAGAAAGAATACATTTCGGACATAAAATTGAATTCAATATAATATCTCATCTTATAGATAATTGAATTACTAGCTGTGTAAAACATGGATAAGTTACTATATCGGTACAATGCTTTTCGTATTAGAAGGTATATTCGTAATAATGATGTGGATGCATTATTTAGGCTGATGACTCAAAAAAAGAAGTTTCTTCGCAATATGGTTACTGAAACATGCGGAGAAATTAAGTTATCACTAAATATTGAACAGTCTTGGCTTAAGCTTCTTACAAATATTATAAACGATCCTGAAGAATCATTAGAAAATGTAATATCGGCGGCTAAAATAATAGTTTCTCTATGCAGCCACGGATGGGAACTACTTATAGTAAATCTCATAATTCGACTTATAGAACATCCTAACAGTCTAACAAGGAATCAAATCGCAGAGATTATATCGTTATTAAAAATTGTCAGAGAAAATGGCAGTAACCATGTGCTTGAGGAAATATTCCATTATTTATATACCAACCTATCTCTCCATTCCACGATGGGGAGAATGCTGGGTGCCATCGTAAATGATCCTTTAGTTTTAATTGGTTATTTTACAGATACAAAAGACTGTTTAATTCGAACACACATATTAATTGCATTGGGAGTTGTTGCCGATGAGACAGCAATAGATTTTCTTATCAAAAACATTGATGCAAATCAAGAGCATTTAAAAAAAACTGCTATAAAGAGTCTCGGGGAAACAAGATCACCCCAAGTCATACCTGTGTTGCAAAAATTACTTTTAGAAAAACTCATGGACGTCGTTGTTCAGGCAATAGTTATACATGGGGAAGACGCAATGGACATTACGGCTAGCGCATTACTCGCCAAAGAAAATGCGTGGGGGATTACCAAGAAGTTGATAGAGTTAGGAATTTCAGAAAGTGAGCCGTTCTTAATAAAGATTCTATGGTTATCATCAGACGTTAGGGTTGCAAATTGTTTTTTAAATTCTGGAAACCAGCAGTTAGATCATGCCGCACGCAATTGGGCAAATGATAATGGTTATCTAATAAGGATGGATTATGGCAAGAAGAATCCGTATTGGGGAGGTAGAAAGTGATAAATTAACCACCTGTCGGCAACCGAACTTCAAATACGGTAACGGTTCCATTGCACTTTTGGTGTTTTTACTTACCGCCATGTTTCACGATAATCTTGTGGTGGCAGATGTATAGCCCGAGTCTGGTGCCTTTTCCCAAAAGTTTTGGCAGAAAAAAAGGGTTTGAAAATATCCTCCTGGATATCCTATAGAATTCCGGACCCGTTATCTTTGAACAAAAAACCACCTGCTTTTTATTCACATCAAAATGGGTAGAAATAAAGATTGTCCCTTTCATGTCCATAGCCGTCTGAATCGCATTTTTAATGATATTCAGGCCACCAGACCTAAATTTACGAAATTACCCCTGATATCAGGTAGATCATGGACATCCCATTCTGCGATGTTATGTTCGAAATATTTGCATTGATTGAACATTATGCTATTCAATTGAAGTAACCAAAAGAAAATTTCTATATATCTATTTCTCAAATCATTTCAAATTATTATCAAATCTCACAGAATAATAGCAGCTTAAAAGAAATCTTGATAAACATAGAGATATTTTTTAATATTTTTTGACTTCCAAAATCACCATTTTGCTTTTGAAAATAATAATCTATGATCTTATTTTTCCCTGTTATTTCTACGCGTCATATTCTTTGAGACGTTTCAGCTTTTTTCTCTTAATACTACCCCAGAATTGTATAAAAATTTCCATATACTTAAATAGTAATTGAAAAATATTGATTCTTAACTTTGATATGTAACTCAAAACAGTCGAATTTGGTTTTTTTATGTGAAGAACCCACTTTTTGTTTGTCTATTTATTCCAAAGATAGAAAAGAATAATTAAGTCGTTTCACGTGGTATGAATCGCCTTTTTCGATAAGCTCCATTGAAATAATGCCGTTATTTTCCTCCCAGGTCCCGCCATTCAAAAGGTATTGGATGTAATATTTTCCCTTAACCTTAATGTTGCCTGTGTCGGTATCTAAAGAGTAAGAATCTAAATCAATTCGGTATTTAAATGATTCTATCCTTTCAAAGTTTCTGCGATATCTTGGCAAAAATTCATGAAAAGCCCTGTTGTTTTCAATGGCATCAGGAGCAAAAAAAGCGGAAAATTTATCGAAATCCTTGCTTTCATATGCCTTACAATACAAAAATAAAAATGATCTCAGACGGCCTGCTTGCTTTAAAATGCCCTGTTTAGGATTTATTTTAACAATTTTTTCTCCTGCACCTGTTTCGTGGCGTTGTTCAAATGTTGTTTTTTGGTTGTAATTCTGTGTTCCACTATGTCCACCATCTAAAACAACTTCCTGATAAGGAGTGGCACAACCAGTGAGAATTAAAAAAACCAATAATAATGTGATTGTGTTTTTCATTGCTACAGCTCCAATGAAGTGGGCCGGTGTCTTAGAATAAATCAAACAAACGTTTCTCGCTGGGTTCGTGAATACCGCCAAGAGAACGATCCTTCTGTCAATGGCGACTCCACCCTCAGCAAACAGTAAAATGAAGTCAATCGTTTCGAAATGATGATTTGGAATCTAAATCACACAAATTAAGCAGCTTCAATTTTTCACACGGTAGCCAGAATCTTTTACATTAAAAAGAGATGGGTCCGTGTCCAATATGGGGTAGGCACAATAAAAATTTAGACCAGGTTAATCGACCAGTTTGACGACAGGGGCACTACCGGTCTCACTCCCCCAATCAATAGAGTCGAACCCGGGCCAAGTGCTGTCAAAGTTAGGACCCTGGCCAATGTAGGCATCACCCGCAACCTGTATAGAAGCGTCCAATCCTCGAACGCCCTGCCCGATTGTTAATATTCCGCCGGCGATGAGATGGGCTCCTTCCACCCTCGTGCCCTGACCGAAATTCATATTGCCGGTGGCGTAGATTCCGATGGCTGGAGAGGAAGTGGGAGAGCCTGTGTTTATAACTGCTCCGCCTTGACCCCAGTTCACATTGCCCAGAGCCGCAATGATAACATTGTTCACTCGATAGCCCTGGCCGATGTTCACGTTGCCGTTGACGATATAGGCGGTCCCATTGGAGAGATTACTCGGGAGACTGTCAACCTCTACCACATTCTTGATCCCCGGAGGTCGGTAGGCGCGTCTCTTAATATCGTTTATGAGATCCCCGACATTGTGCGCCAAACGACACTCCTCGTCCAAGGGTCCATAGAAAAGGCAGTCCACCCATCTGCCGGCGTCACATCGAGGGCCCTGACCCGCATGGATGCTCCCTTCTTTCCAAGCACCGAGAAGGGAGCCGTTTGTCAAGTGGGGGCCTTGTCCGACCGTTACACCCTCTTTGCCGTATACGCAGTATTCGTCTATCCGGATACCCTGACCCATTCTCACCTTTCCACAAGCCTCCACACCGTTGTTCCAGCAGTTTCCCGTGCCGGGTGGTTGAATGGCTATGGCAGTCGCCAAAGCGGAGACATCGCTCTGGTTAATGCCCAAAACCCCAGCAAAAAAATGCTTCCTAGATTGCCGGGTTACACACTCGATTACATCTGCGGGAGTACCTGAATCTAAGGTTCTCGTAATAAAATTCCATTTGCCGAAGCGTATATCCCCGGAATTGAGGACGTTGCCGTTCATGTTATTATTAGCCACTTCAATGGCTCTGTTTCCGGCAGCGGTTGTGTCTGGCAGCAAGAGCGCTCCGGCCAACGCTGCTGCATCAGCGGCGTTTTGCAACTCATTACGCCCGACATAAAGATCACCGATGTCTATCGCCAATGCAGTAAAACCGAATAGCGCTGTTAATGTTACTGCAAAGAGAACAATGACCGTTCCTTTTTGATCCTTTAACGTTAACATGGTTTTATTTTTTAATCCTGTTTAATATGATCATATTTGCCTCATTCAAATCTCATTATTGTTGTTTGTACTAAATCTAGCCCTCCGGGAAAATTTCCAATGAAACTAGGGATCAGCAAAAAATCGTATCGGTAATTAACTGTAACCGTAAGTGATTTCCCTGATATCCCATTTTCTGGATCATTGGGATTTACAGTTATATCGTTGTCTTCTAGTATATCATCACCAAAGGTGATTAGGCAGGTTTGAGCACAGGCTTTAACTTTGTCTCGTATGTTCTGCGAGCTCGGATGATATGTATCGTCGGCCGTATCCAATGTACCATCCGCACCAGATTTATGAACATAGATAACCCCTTCTCTGGCGCCTTCCCGGCTGGCATTTGTTAACACGGCTTTGTTATAAAGCAGAATGCCAAATTCAATGGTTCCAAAGATAAGTATAATAAGTAAGGGAAAGACGATGACAAACTCTACTAGGACGGTTCCATTCTCGCTTTTTATTACTATTTTCCTTTTCAATGGGGGATTTTTCATAGCCGTTCAAAATTGTTCAGAATGAGATTGTGTTGATCCTGACAAATTACCTTTGCAAAAATCGTGCACATAAAAAATAGTTAAATAATAACGAAAATAATATAACTTATTATCAAATAGTTGTGTGCCCAGTACGCTAAAATAGGTAAAGAAATAGATATATTTAATCAGTATACGAAACCATGCAATAGTGAAGCAAATTGCAAGAGTTATGCAAATTATTACATATTGGAGGATTTAGGTAATAGGTGACAGATGTGGAATATGTTGTTATTTTAGAGGATTTAAAATAGAACTATAATACATGGTGGCATTTTGTGTCGCAATGTTAAAGCACATATTTCTTGCCAGGAACCAAGATATCAATAAAGTACATATATATTTAGATTACCTCAGGAAAAACGAACTTGTCAAAACCTTTCATATCTTGCAAGCACCTAAATCAAACGGAATTGTGATACCATAATCGCTTATCTCAAAAATTGCACCCTATCCATTTTGGGCATATCTTGCCAGTACCTGTACTATTCACACCAACAATTGATGTACAGATATCATATTTTTCTGGCCTGCCAGGTCAAGTAAATCCTAAGTTTTACGGAGGTAAAAAAGAGAAAAGGATCGAGGATGACAATCCGTTTTTCGTTCAAAGATGCTCGGAAATTATTTAATAATCATATTAACGATGTTCAAAAAATCCTCTACTCGGAAGTCATGGTGATTGAGGGTATAATAGTCTATCGTCATATCTTTACATTGTTCATATAAATGTTCCCGGTGAGATAATAGTTTTGAATAACACCGTGCCAAAGCATCTTCATTTTTTTCATTAGGCAGTTTTCTGAAAAAGTCTCTCCACAGCACTGGTCGCTGATGGGTCAAGTATGCTTTCAGCATTAACTCTTGAACTTCTGGTGGTGTTGACAAATGAATGACGGTTGTGCATCGACGAAGTCTTCTTAAAATTTCTTCTCCAGCATAGATTGCACTTCCTGTTGTGTCTATGACGATGTTTTTTTCAATATGATTATTTTTCTCGATGGACTCAATAATTTCGGAAATAACTTCTATTTCGCATGCCAAATATTTGGACTCTCGTTCCCTGTACTGTAATTCATATGGGAATCCCATCCATTCACCCAGTTCCATAATGGTTCCATCGCTTCTGGTAAGCTCCGAAGCAAGCTTTTTAGTAATCAGATCATCACAACAGAAACGTTTGAAACCAAGACCTGAAAGTTTTATGGACCATTTGGATTTTCCCGAACCAGACATGCCAATTAAGGATATTTGCATAAAACTAAATGGCTGATCTTTAAATTATAGGCCGACAAACTTTGATCCTGTCCGTTAATATTTACCTTGCTATACGCTTTTTTCAATTGTTTAGGAAGTCTTTTCTCCGCTCTCTGCCAGATCTGTGATCAGGGCTGTGAATAGCATATGAAAATTCACGTCGATCAATGCCTGAACGCCTATCCGAACCATCTTGAACAGACACCGTCATGTTCTCAGAAAAGATCTTGTCCTTATCTGAAATTTTTAATCCCAAAGCTAAAACAATCTTTCGTTTAGTTTCCATCCTGCATGGCTTGCCCCGCTCTATTCGTGTGATGGTGAGGGGTGAAATGTTGGCATTTCTGGAAAGCTCGGCCTTGCTTATCATAAGAGATTCTCTAATTTCCCTTAGGTTGTTCTTACTCATTTCTTGAATCCTGTGTCATTGGTTTGATATTATTATGTTTGGCCGGCCTGGGGGCCGTTGTAGGCCTTTCCTATGACCGTATTTATTCCCCTTGCATATCATCATTATGGTATATTGCTTTGTATCTTGCAAAATCCATGCAAAAAACAGCTCTTTATTTATTAAAACAATAATATCAAATTCTTATATAACCACCACAACCGATCAAGAGTGCGAATTTTTGGCTAAATGTTTAAAATTATGAAGTAAATATCTTAAAATATATGTAAACTTTTACTTAACGCAAGCGCCGGTCTGTTTTTTATAACCGGTCCCAGCAACCGCCCCTTTAATATGAATGTGGTATGGGTCATTTTACTTTGACGATAATTTTCTTTTATGTTACTTTAAGCCGTTTTGATAAGATGATTCTGAATGATTAATACCCTTGAAGTAATACCTCTTTATAAAATGCTGAAACCAACTAAAAATACATCTTCACACCTTGTTTTAATCGTTCTTTTGCTGATCGCTTTTCAAGCACTGTCAAACACCCAAATCTTTGCTGGTAGTAATGCTTCCATCCTCATCAAAAACCACCTTAAAAAGAAAGTCGAACTTGAAACAACCAAGGAAAGGTTTCGCTGCCGTGGAGAGTTGATCTGCGGGCTTTCACAAATTCCGATTTTTTACCAACGCCGAGGGTTTTTCCCTGCTTGGTGCTCAGACAAGGGTATTTTACCTCAAGCTGAATCTCTGATCACAGAGATCAAAGGAGCTCATAACGAGGGCCTGGGACCTGATGACTATCATCTTACCAACATTCTATCATTAATAGAAACGATCAAAAACCAAAAGGCCCTGGGAAACACGGTCAATCCTGAACTGTGGGCGGATCTTGATTTGCTTTTAACCGATGCCTTTATGCTATATGCGTCGCATTTGCTTGCCGGCCGTGTAAATCCTGAAACTATCCATACCGATTGGACGGTATCAATCCCAACGGGCGACCTGACGGATATTCTCCAATCCGCACTCAAAACGAATCAAATAAAAAAAGCGTTAAACGATTTTCGTCCTAATCATCCCGGATATTCAGGGCTCAAAACATATTTGGCGCATTACAGGAGTATTGAAAAAGAGGTTCACGAATTGCCTCTGTTGGGTGGAACCCGTTTGACAAAAGGTGATAAAGGACCGTCTGTTGAAATTCTGCGTGAGCGATTGATCATTCTTGGAGATCTTTACGCCGACAATAAAGACCAAACTGATATTTTTGATGAAACCATTCAAGAAGCCGTTCTAAGATACCAGAAACGGCATGGATTAAAACAAGACGGTATCGTTGGATCCCGCACACTGGAAATGTTAAACACATCCCTTCAAAAAAGGATCCGTCAGATAGAACTTAACATGGAACGATGGCGCTGGGTTCCCCGTAATATTGGAAATCGATACCTTATTGTGAACATTGCTGACTTTAAATTGTGGGGGACTGAAAACCACCGCCGTGTGCTTGACATGCGTGTTGTTGTGGGAAGACCCTATCGACGCACACCGGTTTTCAGTGCAAAAATGACCTTCATGGTGATCAATCCATACTGGAATATTCCGCAACGTCTTGCCATCAAAGATGTTCTCCCTAAAATTCAGAAGAATATTAACTATATAGAACAACAGAAAATTAAGATTTTCAAAGATTGGAGCGAAAATGCGGTAGAAATAGATCCGAAAACCATCGCCTGGAATAAGATCGAGCCCAGAAACTTCGCTTACAAACTTCGCCAGGATCCAGGGCCAAGAAATGTGCTGGGTCGAATAAAATTTATCTTTCCCAATAAGTTCGCAGTATATCTTCATGATACGCCCAAACGTTCACTCTTTGAAAAAAATAATCGTGATTCTAGTTCGGGGTGTATTCGAGTGGAAGAACCCATCAGCCTTGCCGTCTATCTTTTGCAGGATGATCCGAGTTGGACACGGGAAATATTAATGGAAGCCATTGAAATCGGAACACCTAAGGTTATCTGGCTCAAGAGACCCATTACCGTTCATTTACAATACTGGACGGCATGGGTGGACGAAACCGGCGGACTAAACTTCCTAAATGATATTTACGACCGTGACAGGCCGCTGGATCATGCCCTGAAAGAGCGACGCCCCAAGGCTTAGAGCAGTTACTAAGGCGTACAAATCCTAACTCGACATTTTTATCTGATATACTGACTTTGATATCATATCAGAAAAAGTTACAAGTGGCTAAAGTTAAGGAATTTTTTAGACAATTATATTTTAATGACAGCGCGTTAGCGCTACATCAACTTCCCCGATGAATACGGGATAAATAGGCACTTGTGAGAAGGCTTCGGTAAGATTTCCATTGGTAGGGGTTATGACGAGTATCTAATTTACTTATTCGTAATTTAAGATCACCAGTGCCGAACAAGACCGATGTCCACATGTACAAAATCGGATTTCCGGTAGTACCCTACCCCTCCAGATTTTAACTTCATACAGACGTTTCGCAACCGTCTCGTATCGTAATCCGGGATCCGGATGTCGACTGCTTCACCTTGCATGTGTAAACTATGCTTGGCAACATGTTTACTTCTTTTTTGAAGAATGGCGTTTGTTTCAGGAGAACGATATCCGGAAACAATGTGGAACTGGATCGGCTGGTCAATGGTCATCGAAATGGAATGAAGAAGATTCAGCAGTCCTTTATGGATGTGTCTAACTTCCTCTGTGCGATGATCACGGAGGATATGGTCAATTTTTGTCAGTGATTTGGACAAATATTGACCCTGGGCGTAATAACACACATCAAGACTTTCACGGGTGTGCGTGTTATACAAGGACAGCATACGTTTTGATCCCAATAACCGATCAATGGAGGCCATGGCCGATACGGGGAATGCGCTGCACAAAGCCGCTTGCGCCCAGATTTTTAAAAAACGTCTTCGATCTATAGACAAATTCAAAGTATTATTTCTGCTCCTAAAAAATTTACCCGTCTATTAAAACAAGCATGATGAAAATTCAACTCCTTTTTTCCAGAACCCAAAATATGCACAAAATATGCCAGCCTGAATGAATATTTGAAAATCATCCCGGATCACGGTTAAATCCGTTCTGTACGCATCGTAAAAACGGATCGGCGGCTTTAAAGTATATTATTGTTTTATCTTCCTCTCTCTGTACTGGAGATAAGAATTGCGCATTGCAACGTAAGGATCTACGGACGCTTCTTTTAATGCCTCATAGTCACCGATATGAAAAGAGGTTCGATTGATGAGGTTAAAACCCCTGACGGCCAGTGACGCCTCAAAAGGTTCAATATAAGTGAGTGGATTTAAATATGCGTCACCTATCCTTCCTATAGAATCACGCAGTGTTGAAGGTCCCAGAATCGGCCATACAAGGAAAAATCCATTGCCGACGCCATATTTAGCGAATGTCTGGCCAAGGTCCTCATCATCGGAAAGATTAAGTAAAGGATATTGACTTGCCGGATCTCCTAATCCAAGGACACCGAGTGTGGTGTTTATAACAAACCTGCTGAATTCAGATGCGGCAGCACTCGCTTTGCCCTGAAGAATGCAGTTGACAAATCGCATCGGCATCATCAAGTTATAGAAAAAATTTCTCACCCCGGTCCTGAAAATTTCCGGTGTAATCGCCGTGTACCCTTTTGACAGCGGCTTGAGCACCCAGAAATAAAGCTTGTCATTGAAATGGAACATTCCCTTGTTCAGGATATACAAAGGATCCGCCACCTCCAATTGAATCGTTTCAAACTCTTCTTCAAAAAACTCGTTTTCAGAATTTTCTTCAACATCCGGATTTTGAGATATCTCTTCTGTCTTGTCAACTGTTGTCGTTCTCTTTTGATCGAGTGCGGCATCGTTGGCTGTTTCATGTGGGGAGTTCAGAGGTTTGTGAGCACAACCGGTAGATAAAAAAGCAGAAAACAAAAGAATCAATAGCAAGTGGCCCAACAGTTTTTTGCTCATGTTAACAAATCCCTTTTGAATGCCCTTTAGCCTCGGATCCAAAGGGTTTAAAAACGGCTAAGAGTTGGGGCAACAGCGTCAGCGCGGCGATTAAGGCAATGAACATGGCCAATCCTGTCAAAAGCCCGAAGTATATACTCGGAATAAAATTGGACAAAATCAGAATTGAAAAGCCGATGATGATGGTCACTGACGTATAGTACATTGCGTGGCCGATGCTTCCATGACACCGATGCAACGCTCGAATATAATTCTGATCGATTTTAATCTCATGAGCAAACCTGTGAATATAGTGAATGGTATCATCCACAGCTATCCCTACACTGATGGAGGCAATGGTGATGGTCATCATATCCAGCGGGATATTCAGCCATCCCATAACCCCCAGAACGATCCCGATGGAAAGCAGATTGGGAAAAATGGCGATAAAGGCAATTTTCAACGACTTGAACAAAATCATAAACATGACCATTAAGGCCAATATAACAACCCCCAGTGTAAGGATTTGAGATCGAAACAGACTCTGCAGCATGTTGTTATACAATACCAGCATTCCGCTCAAATGGACACGATCTTGTTTTAATCCGAGTTTGTGCACCAAATCATGGCCGATTTTTTTCAGTAGCTGATTCCGCTTCAATGACTTTTCCGAATCCCTGACACGGATTGAAAAACGGACCTGATCGTTCGCTAAAGACACATAAGGTGATAGAGCCATGTCCCTGAACTTAAGGGGAACTTGGGTATACAAAAGCGCCAGTTGGAAATCATCCAGAGGTTTGCCGTTGTTGAGCTTTTCGGCAATTTTCACCATGGTTCCCAATGACAGAACCTTACCGGTTTCCGGAAGGGAATCAAGATAATCATGAATCTTTATAACACGGGCTATCTTGTCGGAAGTAAACCAGTATTTGTCTTGGCTTTGGGCTTCATCAAATTCATTGAACTCTTCGAATTCATCATTATTTTTCATACCGGATTCAGATGTCGCAACAGGCGCTGTCACTTCAGTTTTTTCTAAATCGACAATAACGTCCAAAGGGGTGGTACCGCCCAAATCCTGGTCGACAAGCTTCATTCCCTGATAAATTTCAGTGGTATGCTTAAAGTAATCAATAAAGCTGTTCTCAACCGTTAACCGGGTTATTCCAACAGCACTGAGTATCAAGGCGATGCCGCTGGCTACCAGGATCATGGTACCGTGTGCTTCGGCAAATCGAGCCAATAATGGCACCAGCGAAAAATGTGATTTTTTGTTGTTTGACAGTGTGGTTTTGGGCATCAGCATCGACACCGAAGGGAACAGAAGAAATGTCATGACAAGAGAAACCACGATACCGGCGCTCATCATCCATCCAAAGTTTATAACGGGCAGGATATCACATAGAAGCAGAGAACTGAACCCGGCAATGGTCGTCAACGCAGCATACAGGCAGGGCTTGCCCATCAACTTAACGGTATCGAGGACAAGCTCACGTTGTTCAGCATCAGGATTTTTAATACAAAGTTCCCGGTAGCGCACAATCAAATGGATCGTTATGGCCATGGTAATGATGAGTTGCAGGGATATAAAATTAGACGATATCACGGTGACTTCCCATCCAAATAATCCCAGCAGTCCGATCATTGAGATCGCAGAAAAAGCACAGCAAATCATCGGCAAAAAAACCCATCGTATCTTTTTAAAAATAATGCTCAGGGTGAGGATCAGAAAAAACAGCACCCCGAGACCAAATACTTTCAGATCGTTTTTAATAAAACTGATCAAATCGTCTGCGATCATGCTGACACCGCCAAGAAAAAGTTCTGCATCTTGCCGAAAGTTATCCATAATCGCACGAATTTCGGCAATGTCTTGGTGCCTTTTCTTCCTCATCTTGTCTCGATGGAGATTAAACTGTTTAACAACTTTCTTAAATTCAGCAGCCTCTTTGGCAGCCAGTCCTTTTGTTTCCTGTTTTTCTCTGAATTGGTTACGCCGGATCAGCAAATCTTTATAAACTTCATCAACCGGAAAGTAAATCAGTAGGGAAGTGGTCTTAAGATCGGAACTTACCAGAAGGTTTTGATAAAGCGGACTGTTGTTAAATTCGACTCTCGCCAGTGCTTTATCAACCGTTGGGGATTTAAGTGTCTGAATATTTACGGCCAGTTCTTTGAGTGGAACCGGTGGGCTTTCCAGCAAAGGGACATCCAGTATTGACACCACAGACGATACTCTCTTTAAGGCCCTTATTTCATCACACAGATGGGACAAGTTTGCCAGTGCTTTATCTGAAAACAGATCATCCCTGGGTGCAAAAGTCATCACCAAATAGTCTTGCAGCCCGTAGCGGGACCCAATTAGCCGGGAGTATCGTAAGTCTTTGTCATTCTCGAGCACCAGCGTTTCCGCTGATGCGTCAAGCCTGAAGTTTTTTGCTTGATAGCCTAAAAAAGCAACTGCCGCAATAATTAACAGAATGGTGAGCTTCGGCCGCTCAATGATGACCTTATCGAAAAACCGCGTTATCAAGGAAGAAAATTTAGCCATATCGATCGCTGAAACAGAATTATTCGCGCTGAGAAAGTTAGAAAATCAACTATTTATTCTCCGGTTTTTCAAGTCTCTGCAGGAGTTCATCAATGGTACCTTTGCTGAGGACCTGGTCAAACTGGGACCGGTATGTCGAAATAATACTGACGCCTTCAACCTCTAAATCATAAATTTTCCAGTCTTTTTTGGATTTATACAGTTTATAGATCATGGATATCCTGTTGTTATTTGATATTATTTCAGTCGGTATCCTGACTTTCCTCTTGTTTTGAACCGGTGTTTTAAAGAAAACTTTTTCATCTGTATAAAGGGATATTTTCTCGAGATACGACGCTCGCAAGCGTTTAATAAAAAGATCGGTGAATTCATCTTTTTTTTCTTCTGAAAGGCCGGGCCAGTATTTTCGCCCCAGAGATAGTTTGGCCATGAGGCGAAAATCAAACAGCGGTGATACAATTTCCACCAGTTGCTCGTTCTTTTTCTGTGGGTCCAAATCTTTTTGCTGCAAAACGGCAATTGCTGCATCAAGCTTGGTCTTCAATAACGCTTGCGCTTCGTTTTTATCACTCGCCAAGACGGTTTGTGCTGAAATGAACAAAATGAGAACCGTATAAATTAAGCGCCTCATAATTCAATCCTTTATCATTTTTTTTAAATATTTCTAGCCGATATAATTTTTTTATGCAACCATTAAGTTTATCATCATTTTATGATTTATTTTGACTATGGGGCTGCCGCTTTGTTGTTTGTTGATCTTAAAAGCCGAACAAGCGTTAACACCAAGTTGACCAAATTGGATCTTGTGCAGGATTTATGCCAATACATCCAAAAGATATAATGTCTAAATAAATCATAAAATTGAGATCATTACGACTTGAATTTAATAGTTTAATTTAGGGGGAGAGCGATAGGATGTCAAAATTTTGACTACTATTTGGCAATTGAGAGGTGGAGTAATGGAGAACCAAGTTTTTGCTGGCACCCCAATACTCCAAGTTTTTTTCATCAAATCATCGTTTGTATTTACCCATAAGCTGCACGTGACCGATGATATGGTTTTCCATTGCGTTTATAACCTGCTTTTTTGTGGCTCCGGGCGACAGATTCAGCAGGGTATCAAGGGCATATAATTTGAAAAAATATCTGTGAGTGCCACCCGGCGGGCAAGGGCCGCCGTAACCGATTCGGCGAAAATCATTGACCCCCTGAACCCCGCCCGGTGCCGGATGTTCATCGGGGGTTATACTCTCCGGGAGGTTTTTCGTCTTTGCCGGAATATCATAGTATACCCAGTGCACCCATGTGCCCATGGGTGCATCCGGATCATCACAGATGAACACGAGACTCTTTGTGCCATCCGGAAGTGAACCCCATTTTAAAGGTGGCGACACATCGGCCCCATCACAGGTATATTTGCTGGGTATCATCCCGCCTTCATCAAATGCTGAGCTTGTCAGTTCCATGGTTCCTCCTTCTGCTTTTGTAAAGGGTAACGTAAAAAGAATGATGACAAAGAAAAATATCAGACAAAGACTTATGGTATTGTTCTCTTTCATAATCTCATTCTTTTTAATTGACGGATTAAAAAAATTTTGAAGCATCACATAAACTTTACTCGGATTTCGCACAATATCAAAAGGGCATCATAAATTGTTGGTTGCAAACGCCGCAATCCTCGTTTCATGCCAGTATTCACCGTTCGATTTAAAATCCACAAAACCCACATGCCCGCCTGATTTCGGCATTTCAAGAAAAAGATAAGGGGTTTTTTTCGCTTCTTCAACAGGATAACACGCTTCACCCAAAAATGGGTCGTTCTGAGCGTTAATTAATAGTGCCGGAATGTTGATGTCGGCGAGAAATTGTTTGCAACTGCATTTAGACCAGTAGTCTTTTGCATTTAAAAACCCGTGAATGGGTGCCGTATATCTGTTGTCAAACGCTTCGAATGTCTTGATTGAATGATAATTCGCATCATTGATTTTACCCGGCATGAGTTGCATCTTTAGGCGGATCTTCTTGTGAAACATCCCCAAAAAACGCTTCATGTAAAGCATGTTAGATCTTGCTGCCAGTTTTCTTGAACTGGATTCAAGATCACAGGGTACTGAAACAGCAGCTGCGTTTTTAATCAAAGAAGACAGGATGTCATTCTTTTCTCCAAGATACATTAACGTTAAATTGCCGCCGACACTGAAACCCACAAGTGAAATACACGAATAACGCTTTTTGTCGATCACATGACTCACGACGGTATGAAGGTCTTGTGTAGCACCGCAATGATATGAGCGAATCAGGCGATTGGGTTCACCGCTGCAACCCCGAAAATTAAAAGCAATACCATCCCACCCTCTCGTGTTAAATGCTTTTATCATTCCAAGTACATACGAACGTCGGGAATGACCCTCCAAACCATGTGAAACAATAACCGCCCTGTCTGCACCCACCCGTGAGCAGTCCAGATCAATAAAGTCACGATCAGGTGTGTAAATTCGTTCCCGAACATAACTGACACCCTTTACTTTTCTGAAAAGGGTGGGATAAATGGTCTGGAAATGCGCATTTGAAAATAAAAACAATGGATTGTAGTCTGATTTCGAAATTAACGGCATCTGAAGCGTCCTGGTATGATCATTTCACGTTGAATCTATATTTTTTGCATGATAGGAAAAATTGATCAAGCAACTTTTAATTCAAACGGGTTTGAAACCGGCGATTAAATAATGTCGGAACATTTTGAAATAAATCTTGTCTAAATCCAATGAATAATCGCATAAAAAAGCCAGGCGGTTCATCCCGCGCGGACACTGTGTTGATCCTGGCTGTTCAAGCGGGTGATATGGCTGCATTTGACGAACTGGTTCTTAAACACAAAGATCGATTGTTCAACCTGGTCTACTGGTCCGTGGGAGATTATCAAGACGCCAATGACTGCGCCCAGGAGATCTTTATAAAAGTTTTCAAATCGATAAAAAAATTCAGGTTTGAATCGGCATTTTCCACCTGGCTCTATCGGATTGCCATTAACACGTGTAAAAACAGAATAAAATCATCTTCATACAGATGGAAGAAAAAGACTGTTTCACTCGAAACCGCGAATAGCTCAAAAAACGGCAACCCTTTTTCCGATATTGTAAACGGCGCTCCAACTCCGGTAAAGGCACTTGAAAAAAAGGAGAGAACGATGCGGATTCAAAACGCCATCAATTCATTGCCCGAGGAACAAAACCGAGTGGTGGTTCTGCGTGACATCCAGGGACTTTCGTACCAGGATATTTCAGATATCACCGGCCTGAACCTTGGTACCGTTAAATCGAGGCTCGCAAGGGGAAGGTTGGAGCTGAAAAACCGACTTAAAGGAAGGATATAAAATGGATTGTGCCGGAATTGAGGAATTATTGTCCGAATATATCGATGGCACTCTAGATGCAAAGGCCGTTCAAGTGGTTGAAAAACACATTTTAGCCTGCTCGAACTGTAAGGAAACGCTTGTTTCATTGAGTGCAATGGTTGAAGAATTGAACGCTCTTGAACCGGTGAAGGCCCCGGCCGATTTTTTAGAAAAAATCCACCAGCGCATGGAACCGCGTTCAGATTTTAGCCGGCTCTTCAGGAAACTGTTTGTTCCTTTTAAAATTAAAATTCCATTGCAACTGGCAGCAGCAGCCACCGCATCTATCCTTGTTGTTATGGTTTTAAATCTTCAAAAATCAGAATATCAGAAGATGCAGCCCCTAAAATCGTCCAAATCCGAATGGTTGGCCGAAAAATCGAAAGCAGATCATCCAACACCTGAGTTTAGAACGAAAACAAAACCTCCGGCCCCTGTTCTTGAAGAAGACCCGGGAAGGTTGTCGGACAGCGAACAGAGCGTTCCGGCCCGAAGATCCAGTGTAAATAACCTCGTTCAACCGTCCATTCAAATGGAATCTGAACCGTCCTCTTCTGTTTTGACAAAGGCTGGGCCATATCCTGGAAAAGGTCAACCCATTGAGCTTGCCCTGTTGCTCAAACCCTTCGTCATCGGCCGTGCTTATGCACCTGGTGTTGCCATGGAAACAGCACCTTTTCCAGAAAGTGACATAAAAGCGGTTGAAAAAGAGAGAACCGATAAAGATGCCTCCGGAAGAAAATTTGAGACCAAGCAGAAAAGTCAGGTTGATGATCTGCTCTTCAGGATGAACCATATCATTTTGCCTTTAAAAGGCCAAATTTTGACAAAGGAATACCACAAACAAACAGATCGATTAACATCGATTCATGTTCAAATACCTGCCAAAAACTATGCATCTTTTTGCAGAGAACTCACCCGTTTGGCAGCTTTCAAAACCCCACCGCCCGCCCTTTCCGATGAAAGCTTGGAAACAGTGAGGCTTCTGATCAATTTCACCTTCCCGGAGTAACTCATTCTGATCAGAAAGTTATGTTCAGGCAAAATCCGAATATCGAAATCCGAAACAGAATCGAATATCGAATCTCAAATGATCAAAAACTAACACATTGAATATCCAATGTTTTTTTTATTTGAATATTTTTATTTTTGTCATTGTTTCGTATTTCGTATTTTTGACCAATAACGCAGGCTTTTCGGTCAAGCACGAACTAATGAAATTTTTGGGAACTTTTTTGTAACCGCCTTGTCTAATGAAACCAAAGAACAAAAATTGAGACTTTTTAAATACGGCCCCTCTTGCCTGCCCAGTTTAATCCGTATTTGCTATTTAACCGGGGCCCAAAACCGGCGTCAGGTGGCACATCCGGCTAAAAACGGAAAACTTATTTTAATCGTCTCAAAATATAGGAGGTAAAAAAAATGATTCTCAAGAAAAAACTTTGTATCATCGTCATTCTCGCTGTTATGTTGATGACAAGCGCTGTTTCGTACGCACAGCAAGAAACCAATGTTGACAAAACCTTGTCCCCTTATTTCCTGATTAAGAGCCGTGACCCGGATGTAGATCGACTCCCTTTGAAATCCACACATGCCGAAGTCCATATTTCAGGGGTCATTGCCGATGTCAATGTCACACAGGTCTATAAAAACGAAGGTAAAAAGACGCTGGAAGCCGTCTATGTCTTTCCGGCATCCACAAAAGCCGCTGTTTACGGGATGAAAATGACCATCGGCGAACGGACCATCACAGCTAATATTCGCGAGCGTGAGCAGGCCCGATATGAATACAATCAGGCAAAACAGGCCGGAAAAAGCGCATCGCTTCTGGAACAACACCGGCCAAATGTTTTTCAGATGAATGTGGCCAATATCCTGCCTTCCGATGTCATAAAAGTTGAACTCAAATATACCGAACTTCTGATTCCCACAGACAAAGTTTACGAATTCGCATATCCAACGGTTGTGGGGCCACGGTACGTGGATCAGCCGTCCGATGAAACGGGTTCGGCTGAAACGTGGACTTCCAATCCTTATCTCCGTCAGGGAGAACCACCGACTTATATGTTTAATGTGTCTGTCCATATTGCAGCAGGTGTCCCCATTAAAGACATCGCCTGTGCTTCACACAAGACCCGGATCGATTACAAGGGTCCTTCCTTTGCCACCATTAATCTTGATTCCTCAGAAAATCTGGGCGGCAACCGGGACTTTATTTTGGAATATCGGCTTGCCGGCAATAAGATTCAAACCGGCCTTCTTCTTTTTGAAGGAGAGAATGAAAAATTTTTTCTGCTCATGATGCAGCCGCCCAATAAGGTAATAAAAAGCCAGATCCCGCCCCGTGAGTATATCTTCATCGTTGATGTATCCGGATCCATGAACGGCTTTCCTCTGAATATTTCCAAAAAATTACTCAAGGATCTCATCAGCAACCTTCGCCCAACAGACCGGTTCAATGTTATCTTGTTTGCCGGCGGTTCCCAGTTGATGGCCGAACAGTCTTTGCCTGCCACTTCCCAAAACATCACCCGCGCCATAAACACCATTGAACGGCAGCGGGGGAGCGGTGGTACGCGGCTTTTGCCGGCACTTCAAAAAGCACTCTCTCTTTCTAAAACCGAAGGATTTTCTCGAAGCATCGTCATCGTTACTGACGGGTATGTTTCCGTTGAAGCAAAGGTTTTTGACCTGATGCGAAATAATCTCGGTGACGCCAATATGTTTGCTTTCGGCATTGGCTCGAGTGTCAACCGTCATCTGATCGAAGGCATGGCCAGAATAGGAACAGGAGAACCCTTTATCATCACAAAACCTGAGCAGGCACTGATAACGGCAAAAAAATTCCGTAAGCTCATTGAATCACCGGTATTAACGGGAATCAACGTCGACTTCGGCAAATTCAGGGCTTACGACGTGGAACCGCCAAGTATTCCCGATGTGATGGCAGATCGCCCTGTTATTGTTTTCGGTAAATGGCGCGGCAGTCCTCTCGGGACCATCTCTTTGCAGGGTAACACCGGCAAACACCGCTTTTTGAAAAAAATCGATGTCTCAAAAACAAAGGCCCTGGAATCAAACTCGGCCCTTCGCTACCTCTGGGTGCGCCACCGAATTGGCTTGTTAGCCGACTACAACAGACTCAACAAACAGGACGAACGGGTCAAAGAAGTGACAAACCTGGGTCTAACCTACAACCTCTTGACCGCATACACCTCATTTGTTGCTGTGGATACGCAGGTTCGCGTTCAGGATGGTCAGATGGTCACCGTCAAACAGGCCCTTCCCTTGCCCCAGGGTGTTTCCGACTATGCGGTGGGAGGAAACAGGGCTTTTTCCGGAAAAGCTTTTTCTTTCCATGGCGCTGCGCCCTCGGTGTTGGGTATGAGAAGTAAAATTGTTGAAGAAAGCATGGCGCATAAAAAGGAAGATCGGCTGACCACTGAGCCTGAAATGGATAGTGCTGCCGGTGATAAAAACGTCATCGAACTGGGAAAAATTGCGGTGTCCGGAGGTTTGTCTGAAACATCTATCCGGAAATTTTTTGAAAAACAGATGCACTCATTTAATACCTGCTACACACAGGCACTGAAAAAACAATCTCAATTAAAAGAAAAGATTGTTTTCAGACTGGTCGTAGATCCCGTCGGTCAGGTCCTAAACGTTCATCTGGATAAAGGTGTCAATAACGCCAAGGCGTTTGAGACCTGCATGCTTCAGAAACTTAAAAAGCTGCGCTTTCCAGCACCCCGAAAGGGGATAAATACCGTAATTCAGGTTGCATTTATTTTTAAATAAACTTCAACCTTAATTGAACGAAAGTCGAGGATGCCCCTAAACAAGATAGCCGTCTGCCTCAGAAATCGAGATCGGCGGCTATCTTGATATTGAGCATCCTGATGATATCGGGCAACTGGAACATTTTACTTTACAAATTTTATTCCACCCGGCCAGTTCAATTGCCTTTTAACCGTATTCAGGTGCGAAACTTGAGTGATAATCTCTTTCGCATCTATTATGACCTTGCATTATCTTTTTCGGTCATAAAAGAAATGTTTTGTCCCAGTAAAGGGTTGAATTGATCTCATACCACGACAAGCCGGTCATTAGGGATTTTTGGGGGCAAGGGCTCATAATCCCGTAGATGACGAAGATGTCAATGATGTCATGAAGATCACTATCCACCTCTGACTCTCTGAAAAAAATTTCCAGCAGTCCGGCTTCAAAAGTATAATTGTCCGCATGTTTCATGATTGTCTGCAATAATTTAATAAAACCACCGATATCTTCCTGAATCACGTCCGCTAAAGTCTTCCTGACAGCTATATCACTAGAAGGTTTCCCGGTATCACAAATCGTGTTTACAATCGCCTTGACAACAGGCGGGATAAAATAGCGCCCCTCATTTCTGAAATCAAGTATTTTGTCTTCCCATGCAGGGCCGCTCCGGGATTTGATTGGGATCAGGACCCGCTCTTCATAGGCCAGAAGTATCAACTCCTTTTTTTGACTCTCCACGATATCGATCTCTTGATAGCGGATCGTTTCTTTATACAGGTTATTCGTTAGAAGCTCTGCCAGCAAAAAGGCATCGCTTTCGAGAAAAAAATTCAAAAGAGCATTAAATAGATTGTTTTTCCTCATGGCCCTCCAAGTGCAGTATTTTAACCTGAATTTTGAACGAGTTGGAGGCTTTCATATGCAAGGCACTTAAGGGCAAAGCCATGGTGAATCCATTGCGAGCCCTTAATAACGCAGCAGATGAAAGCCCCCGGCTCGCCCTTTGGGTGAAAATTGATGAGAAAAAAGATCATCATCCGACCTGCCCACTCGTGCCTCACAGAGGTAGGCGAGTATACCATTCGATAAAATGAACGATGATATGATTTTGCTTAAACCCCCTTCAATCGAGTAACTTAAAGATTCTCATTAATTTTCATGCTAAATTCAGGTTTAAAGTTCTGCATATACACTGGGGTTGAATTCATAAAGGGGGGATCTTGATTTTGCCATCTGGCTGATGGCCGCCAGCTTTGGACTGATGATACCGGCCCCTTTTAATATGGCGATCATGGCACCTGTCTTATCCTTCAATCCGTTTTGGATACAAAGAACACCGATTCTGGCGCCGTTAATCGTGTTGTGCACAGTATTTTTTTTGATGGAGAGAATCAGGTCCGGCATTTTTTCCCATTCCGGCTCGCCCATACATTGAAACAGATCAAGGATAGCTGAAATACTGTCCCATGTTCCAGTCTCTATCCCCTTTTTCACCAGTGTTTTTGAAATATTCGGCATTTCATAGAATTCCCCCGGTTCTGCCGACAAAATCCGAAAATCCCATTCCGAACACCGGGATGATCGAACAGGTATAACGAGTTTCCATTCCCATAGAGCCAAAAGCGCCTCATCCACCCTGCCATAAACTGCTGACGCCAGATCCTGATAGTTTATCCTCTCGCAATGGGAAAAGCGGAAAAGAATATGAGCCAAATCTGGAACAGGGATATCCCCGGCCATAAAAAATTTTAACGCTTTTTCTAAATTCTCCATATCCATTTTATTGTACTTTGAATATCATCTAAAGTCAGCTCTCCGGTCAGAATATAAATGACCAAGTTTTTTGTTTTGTCAACGTGTGATGTAATCGGCATTGTCTCATTCCCTGTATGACCTGAATTTAACTCTTGATATTAATTGTGGTTTATGTCGTTATATCACTGGCATAGTAATTAGCCGCCAGCCGATTTGCAAGAGAAATTATTTTGATTAAAACACATTCACACTTAGGTATAACCCTAAATGAGCGAAAGTCGAGGATGCCCCAGGTTTGAGACATATAATAGTTTTCCTGTTTTGTTTATGATCATTCAGGGTATAAGGATATTGAACGATGCCGCACAATTTCTTGGAAACAACACTGGGTGACACCGGGCTCAAAATTCATCGTTTGGGACTTTCCGCCTCTTATTGGCCCGGCAAAAAGACCATTTATAATGCCATTGACAAGGGGATTAACTATTTTTTTGGTTATGGATTCGACAATCAGATGATATCTGTTCTGCGGGATGTCTTCAAAAAAGAACGTGAGCGTTATATCATTGCAACCGGCGCTTATAACCTGCTTGTCACGCATCAAAACCTGCGAAAAACCGTTGAAAAGCGTCTGAAGCAACTTAAAACCGACTATATTGATATTTTCTTATTTTTAGGCGTGACCAAACCCGGTCACTTTCCGGAATACCTGAGTGAAGAGTTGCGCGGACTGAAGAAAACAGGAAAGGTTCGTTATGTGGGGATGTCCTGTCACGACCGACAGTTTGCCGGCAAAATGGTTGCCGAGAATGAACTGGATGTCTATATGATCCGGTACAACGCCGCCCACCGTGGTGCGGAACACGATATCTTCCCGCATTTGGCTGCATACAACCCCGGTGTTGTCAGTTACACGGCAACCCGCTGGAGATATCTTATCCGGCGACATAAAACTTGGCCCAAAAACCGTCCCATACCCACCCCGGGGCTGTGTTATCGTTTCGTGCTTTCCAATCCGCATGTGCATGTCTGTATGACAGCCCCTGCCAATACCAGGCAGTTTGAAGAAAACATCGCTGAAGTTCAAAAAGGGGCTTTAAATGAAGAAGAATTGTCCTTTATCATAGAATATGGGGATCTTGCCCGCCACACTAAAAAATGGTTTATGTAAACGGGATTTTAGAAAATACCATGAAAAAGAATAAACAAACCTGTTCCTGGCCAAAAGGAGATCCTCTTTTTATAAAATATCATGATACAGAATGGGGAGTCCCGCTGCATAATGACAAAAAACTATTTGAATTTCTTATCCTTGAAGGGTTTCAGGCAGGGTTAAGCTGGCTGACAATTTTGAAAAAAAGAGAAAACTTCCGGAAGGCTTTTGATGAATTCGATTTCAACAAAGTTGCAAAGTATGATCAGCGAAAAATAAACTCTCTGTTAAAAGACAGCGGAGTTATCCGAAACAAATTAAAGATTGGAAGTGCTATAACAAATGCAAAGGCTTTTATTGAAGTGAGAAAAGAATTCGGGACCTTTAATAAATACATATGGAAGTTTACCGGAAACAAGCCGATCCACAATGGATTCGAATCCATGAAAGAAATTCCCGCGAGAACAGAACTGTCCGATCTTATCAGCAACGATTTAAAAAAAAGAGGATTTAAATTTGTCGGGCCAACAATTGTTTATGCCCATATGCAGGCAACCGGTATGGTGAATGACCATATCAAGAGTTGCTTCAGGTATAAAGAGATTATCGAAAAGTACGGTTAAAAAAGGATAAAGTATGCCATAAAATGGTTGATGGTTTTTGATTTGCCGTCTTCCTTGCCCGGTTAAATCTGAAAGCTATTTAACCGGGGTCAAAGGCAAATCAAATAGTATATTCTCAGTGTTCTCCGTGTCCCTGTGGTAAATGCGCACTCACATATCTGAAAAGAAAAGCTTGAACCATCAGCAGGTCTATCCTTTTATCTCATTGATCCGGTCCGTGAGATCGGGAATAAAATCGAGGATGTCATCCACAACGCCAACATCCGCAGCCTGGAAAATGGGTGCTTTAGCGTTTTTGTTTACGGCAACAACAAAAGGCGCACCCTTGAGGCCGCCAAGGTGCTGAAATGACCCGCTGATCCCTAATGCCATATAGACTTTCGGTTTGACGATCTTGCCCGAGGTTCCGACCTGACGGGATTTTTCCAGCCATTTTGCATCCACTATGGGTCTGGAGCATGACACATCCGCGCCCATGGCCTTTGCCAAATCGAATATCATCTCCAGGTTGTCCTCATCTTCGATTCCTCTGCCAACAGATACCAGGATATCCGACTTGGTAATATCGACATCGCCAACTTCAGCCTCGACGATCTCCAGAAAGCGGCGGACACCTTCCGAAAGACCACCTTCCATGGCTTCGGCAGTTTTGTCAACGATATTACCGCCGGCACTTTTGCTTTCATCTGCTTTGAAAGACCCCGGACGGATGGTGATCACGGCACCCTGGGAAATATCGCAAAGTACGTGCGTGCTGACCTGTCCGCCGTATTCCTCACGAACAGCCTTGAGTTTTCCATCTTCGATGCTTTCAAAATCGACAGCATCCGGAAGATATGCCGCGTCAAGTTTTACGGAAAGTCCCGGCGCCAGATCCATACCAAAATGTTCATGGGGAATGAGAACGATCCCTTCCTTTGGCAGAATGCGAGTCAGCATCGTCCGGATCACTTCTGCATTAATATACGCCAGAGATTCATTATCGATCTTCCAGACCTCGGCAAAAGAAGACGCAACATCCTTGCACACCCCGTCGAGCTCAGCGCCGGAACCTGCAATCACAGCCGTAACCAAAACATCTGTATTGAGTTTTCCGGCCGCGGTGATCATTTCAAAGGCCGTATCGTCTACAACACCATTTTTGTGTATAATATATGCGAAAACCTGTTGGGCCATTATTTTATCCCTCCTTTGGCTTTTAAGAGTTCGACAAGTTTATCGATGATTTCATCGGTGCTCCCTTCGAGAATCTCAGCGCCCTCACCAGGATCAGGCACAAAATAATCAAGACGCCGTATTCGAGCTCCGGATTCTCCGACAGTGTCCTCGGCAATACCGAGATCGCCTGCGGTGTGAACCGGTATGTCAAGTGACGCCACCTTTCGGATTCCACGAATACCCACATATCGCGGCTCGTTGATCCCAGTCTGAATGGAAAGAACACAAGGGAGATCGATTTCATTCATCTCCTGGTTTCCGCCGGCAATTTCACGGCCGACTTTAATTTTTTTGTCATCGATAACTTCCAGAATATTTACCAAAGAAGCATAGGGCCAGTCGAGCATGGCGGCCAGCATGCCGCCCACCTGGGCTGCCCCGTCATCTGCCTGGGCGCCGGTCAAAATCAGATCATATTTCCCCTTTTCAACCGCTGCTTTTAAAACAGCGGCAATGCCTTTTCCATCAGATCCATTAAACGCACCGTCTGAAAGCAGCACGCCTTCATCAGCACCCATGGCCATTTCTCTTCGAACGACCTCCTCATCTTCCTCGTCGCCAACAGTAACGACGGTAATGCTGCCGCCGACCTTATCTCGAATCTGAATGGCTTCTTCAACAGCATAATTGTCCCATTCGTTTACAGAATATACCAGGTCATCCCGTTCGATATCCGTACCGTCTCTGTTGACCTCGATCTCATTTTCCGAGGTGTCCGGAACCCTCTTGACACAGACTAAAATCTCCATATTTTCCCTCCCAAAATTCAATCGTCAATCTCTTCCCGATAAATCAGGATTTCCGTTTGTTCCAGCAATCGACAATCATCAATCATCAATAAAAGTTACAAGTGCCTAAAGTGATCTAACGTGATCTAACGTGATCTAAAGTTAAGGAATTTATTAGCCAATTATATTTTAATGACAGCGCGTTAGCGCGACCTCAACTTTAGCTCACTTTAGGCACTTGTGAAAAGGCTTCGATAACATTTCCATGAGTAAGGTTTATGTCGAGTATCTAATTAACTTACTAGTAAATGCCGATCAACCAGCTCCACCAGATCTATGGCCGCCATTTCTCCTTCCAGACCGCTGGTCTTAATGGCATCTTCTACATTGACCATACAAAAGGGACAGGCGGTAACGATAACGTTCGCTCCGGCTGCTTTCGCCATTTCAACCCTGACCTGCCCCATCCGTTTTTCCTCTATGGGTTCGTAAAACAGCATCAGTCCGCCGCCGCCGCAACAAAACGAGCGGTCCTTAGAGTTTTTGGTCATTTCAACTCGCTGGATTCCGGAAATCGAATCGATGACCTCTCGCGGATCATTATAAAGGTTATTGTGCCGGCCAAGATAACACGGATCGTGATAAGTATAGATTTTATCCGAGTTCTCAGCATGCTTCAATTGAATATTGCCCGATTTGATGCCTTTCAAAACGGTACTGCTGATGTGTTCTGCCGGCGGGATGTCTTTGTAATCGTTTTTGAGCGCATTAAATGCATGGGGGTCTGCAGTAACAATACGATTCACCCGGGCATTATTGATGGCTTCTGAATTTCGATCCCTTAAATCCAAAAAGAGCATCTCCTCGCCGAATCGTCTGACCTCGTGGCCGCTGTCTCTTTCCGCCGGACCCAGTATTCCGAAATCTATATTGGCAGCACGAAGAACCCTCGCTGCGGCCCGGCCGATTTCCTGTATCCGGTCATCATACGAAGTAATACTGTCAACAAAATAGAGGGTGTCTGCGGTCTCTTTTTTTCCAAGGATCTTTATGTTGAGATCTTCAGGCAATTCCTTGGTCCAGTCCGCGCGTTTTTTCTCCATTTTGCCGTAAGGGTTACCGCGTTTTTCGAGGGCTCCCAAAGGTTTTTGCAAAGATTGGGGCACCATCCCTTCATCCACCAATCCCCGTCTCACATCAACAATTTTGTCGATATATTCGATAAGAACCGGACACTCCTGTTCACAGGCGCCGCAGGTGGTGCACGACCAGATTTCATCTTCTTCCAAAACTTTGCCGATAAACGGATTCACATCCTTTGATTTGCCCTTGAGCGGATATTTATTGAACGAATAGTTGCGGCACTTAATAGAGATAAATCTCGGAGAAAGCGGTCGCCCCACGGCATTGGCCGGACAGTTGTCCGAACATCTCCCGCAATCGACACAGGAATAAAAATCGAGCATGTGTTTCCAGGTAAAATCTTCAAACTTCTTGACCCCGAACGATTCAAGATCATCCAGTGCTTCTTCCTCAACCCCCCATTGAACCGGTTTAACTGTACCTTTGTCGAGTTTCATTAAAAATACATTCGGCAAGGACGTAATCACATGAAAATGCTTGCCCATGGGTAAAAAACAGAGGAAAAAGAAGAATATCAGCTCATGTGAAAAATATGCGCCCAAATGTAGATGTTGCAGCAGATCCATTGGAAAGAGTCTTAACATATGCGAAGCCGCCCATGTTCCGGTCAGTGGAACCAGAATCTCCGGCTTTAATCCACGTTGAATTCGAGCTGCAGACTCGCTTCCTTCAAAGGTCATATCGCAAATGACCAGCCCTGTAATCAACAACAGGACCAGCACGGCTTCCCAGGTATGTTCTTTACCGTATTTGGAAGGTACCGCGTACCGCTTGGGTTTAATGACGATTCGACGATACAATGCAGCCAGACAAGCTGCCAGAATAAGTGTTCCGGCAATATCCTTTAGTACCATGTAAATCTGACCGGCCATGCCGCTCATCCCGGGCAACACATAGCCATCTGAAATTCCGAGCAGCACAAGGGTTATGGATCGCAGAGACAGGATGACAAAACCTGCGAAGAGCATAATATGGATAATTCCCGCATCGGGATACCTGGGATGCCGGTACTGCCCGACGCCATACTTTAACATTTTTAAAAATCTGACAATTAGACGGTCAAGTCGAAGGTCCGGAGATGCTTTAACCATCGGTTTCAGTCGAAGGGCGATGATGTAGGTAAACATCGCCACACCAACCACCGGTATGATAAATGAGAAAATTACGGTGGGAAACCCAAGAACGAAGGCCTTAGCCGGAGATATCAAAACCGTTTCCATTTTTTTTCTTTTTACTCCTTAATCGTAAGTGTTGGCGCGGTATGCTTCCCCGCGAACACATACCTTAACCCCAATAATGAATGAGCGCTCATTCATTTTTTAACAGATGAACGATTAAACTGTCAAGAAAAAAAGTTTAGTTTTTTCATTCGATTCCACGTTTATTTTGGTATACTAATATCGCATAAATTACAAGCTTTCTTGACAAATATTCATTTTCATCCTAACAGATATAAACAAGAAAGTTTGAATTTGCGTGCTAAAATGGACAAAATGTATTAAATCTTCAATTATTCAATATAGAGCGTTTGTATCAGCACTTTTCTTGTAGGTGTTCATGGGATGTGCTTCCCCGTGAACATGTACCTTTTTTTGCCGTAATAAGCACAATATTTGTACCTAAATCCATGAGGGGGCGCTATGACAACAGAAATCAGATATGAAGATAAATCCTGGTTAACCAGTTATGAAAAAGGGGTTCCTGAAAAATTAGACTACGAAGAAATATGTCTCCCAAAAATTTTGGAAAGGACGGCCGGCAAATTTCCGAATAAGATGGCCCTCCTATTTGAGGGATACAAAGTGACCTATCGCGAACTCAATGATATGGTCAACCGTTTTGCCGCAGTCTTGAATTCCTTTGGTATCAATAAGGGTGACAGCGTTGCCATCCTTCTGCCCAACCTCATCCCCTGCGTCGTGGCCTATTATGCCATCTTAAAGATCGGCGGAATCGCGGTGATGAACAACCCTTTGTATTCAGACCGGGAACTTAAACACCAATTTAATGATTCCGGGGCAAAAGTGCTGATAACTCTGGACCTTTTGGGTAATCGCATGATTGATTTAAGGCCGAAAACAAAGATAGAGCTGATTATATATACCTCTATCGGGGATTATCTTCCTTTTCCAAAGAATCTGTTGTTTCCGCTTGTGGCCAAGAAAAAAAATCTTGCGGCAGATGTTAAATCGTCGTCAAATGTGTACAAATGGAAAGAAGTTCTGGCAAAAAGTTCTCCAAATCCTCCCGAGGTTGAGCTCTCATTTGATGACGTTGCCATGTATCAGTATACCGGCGGTACCACCGGCGTTTCAAAAGGCGTTATGCTTACCCACGGCAATCTGAGCCAACAGGTTCAACAGATTGGTGCATGGTTCCCCACCTTCAACAGCAATGAAATTATGCTGGGAGCACTTCCCTTTTTTCATGTGTTTGGTCTGACCACCGCAATGAATCTGGCCATTTATTTGGGGTGGGGAGATATTCTTGTTCCAAAACCCCAACCGGAACCGCTGATACAAGCCATTCGAAAATTTAAACCAACCTTCGTGCCGCTGGTACCCACCATGTATATCGGAATACTGAATCATCCACACATTGACAACATCGACTTGACGTCAATCAAAGGATGTTTTTCAGGCAGTGCCCCGCTACCGTTGGAAGTAATCAGAGATTTTGAAAACAAAACCGGCGCTGTCATCGTCGAAGGATACGGTTTGACGGAATCTTCACCGGTCACCCACATAAATCCCTTTTCCGGAGGGAAACGCAAAGTCGGGAGCATCGGGATCCCCGTTTCTGACACGGATTGCCGTATCGTTGATCTCACTGACGGCTCCACGGTCCTTCCCATGGGGGAATCGGGTGAAATTCTTGTTAAAGGCCCACAGGTCATGAAAGGTTATTGGAACAGGCCTGAAGAAACAGCCAGCACACTTACAGATGGCTGGCTTCACACAGGCGATATCGGTAAAATGGATGAAGAAGGCTATTTTTATATCGTTGACAGAAAAAAAGATATGATCTTATCCGGTGGTTTGAATGTATACCCACGTGATATTGAAGAAGTATTTTATGAACATCCCAAGGTCCAGGAAGCCGCTGCAATCGGCATCCCCCACCCCCGTCGAGGTGAATCCGTTAAAGTTTTTGTTGCGCTTAAAGAAGGCGAAACCGCTACACAGGAAGAACTTATCGATTATTGCAAAGACAAAATGGCCAAGTTTAAGCTTCCAACCGAAATTGAATTCAGAGCCGAACTTCCTAAAACAAATGTCGGGAAAATTTTGAAAAAAGACCTCCGAGCAGAAGAAATGGCGAAGCAACGAAAAACAGATTAAAACCCTGTGTCGATTTTATAAAAGTTACGCACTCTTTATTTCTATGAACGTCAATAAAGTGTAGCGGGACGGGAAATTTATTTAGGTAAAATTATATTATACTTATAGCGTCAACATTTTCGAAAATAAAGTGTTGCAAAAATTTCTGTCGCCCTTTCCCACCATATCCGTCCCCACCTGGGTCTCGATATTCCGGCGATGCCAATCTTCTCACACCGAAAAGAAGTTGATTTTTATGGAGAGAATGAATGACTGAAAATGTTGCAGGAAAGATAATGCGATTCAGGTGGCTTATTTTTATCGTGCTGGCACTTGCCTATCTTTTTGTTTATTTCCACCGCCTTTCCCTTTCTGTTGTCGCCAACGATTTAATAAAAGATTTTAAAACAACCGCCAGTGTCATGGGCTTGCTGGGATCGACATATTTTTACTGCTATGCCTTTATGCAATTTCCTGCCGGCCTCCTGTCGGATTCACTGGGCCCTCGAAAATCAGTCACCTTTTTTTTAATCATTGCTTCTGCTGGCAGTATTACATTCGGGTTCGCACCGACCATAAAAATTGCCTTTCTTGGAAGGGTTATGGTGGGACTCGGTGTTTCCATGGTCTTCATTCCCACCATGAAAATCCTATCCCGATGGTTTCACCCTCACGAATTTGCCTTCATGACCGGTATTCTGAATGCAGTTGGCGGGATCGGGGTTCTCGCGGCCACGTGGCTTCTTGCTGTAATGACCTTGTTTTTCGGGTGGCGCGTCTCTTTCGAGCTCATCGGCTGTTGTACATTTATCATTGTAGCCATGGTATGGTTTATTGTCAGGGACCGTCCCGAGGATAAAGGCTGGCCATCTCTCGGAGAACTGGACAAGGAAAAAGGGCAGGTCTCCGGGCCGGTAAAACAGATACCCCTGCTTCAAGGGGTCCGTCGAGTCATTTCCGATAAATACTTCTGGCCGGTGGCCATATGGTTTTTCTTTGATTGCGGTATATTTTTCGGTTTTGGAGCACTGTGGAGCGGGCCTTATCTGATGGATGTTTACGGCATGACCCGGGCCCAAGCCGGCACGGTGCTCAGTATGATCGCATGGGGCATGATTATCGGAAGCCCTCCTTTAGGATTTATATCGGACAAGTTAATGAAAAGCCGAAAAAAGCCATTTATTCTGTGTAACCTGGTACTGGTTTTAGAACTCGCCTTTCTAAGTATTTATCCGGCGGGCCTTCCCCGGATCGCTCTGTATATTTTCTTTTTTGTTTTTTCAATTTGTGCTTCATCAGTGGTTATCTTCGGATTTACCATTATTAAAGAGCTTTTTCCCGTGGAAATTGCCGGCACTTCAACCGGAATGGTAAACCTTTTTCCATTTTTAGGCGGCGCCATCTTTATGCCGCTTTTGGGCCGGGTATTGGATGCATATCCGAAATCCGACGCCGGCGGGTATTCGCTTGAGGCTTATTCGATGCTCATCCTTATTCTTCTCGGGTCCTCCGTTTTATCACTCATCTGCACGTTTGTGACAAAAGAAACGTTTCAGGATAAATAGCCTTCCTGAAGGATTCAAGGAGTCAAGGGTTCAAGTGAAATGCTGAAATTCGTTCGGCAGTATAATCCTCAAGTCGCGGGCAAAATGTTTAAACGTTGTTTCAAAGCGAATAAAGTAATTAACCCCCAAATGACTTTTCATCAATGTCCACGGCGGCGCCGTTGGCGGCCAAAATGGCTTTCATCTTGCCAAAGGTAATCGGAAGGATCGAAAAGATGAAAAATTCGGCACTTTTAATCTGCCCCTGGTAGAAGGCGGCATCTTTTTTCCTGGGTTTGTTTTCCAGTTCTCTAGCGGCGATCGCTGCCCGCCACAGGAGCATCCACCCCATAACCACATCACCGCAGACCTCCATGAACGGATAGGCAAAGGCAAAGGCATTCAACACTTTGGGTGACATGGCCGTTGTTCCCATGTGAAGAGCGACTTCTCCCAGTTTATTGACCGCCGCTTCCAACCTTCCCGCAAAATCGTTCAGTCCCTGGGCATCCTTTGCCATGGCTATGGATTTTTGGATCTCTCCCAGAAGATCCATCACCGGTTTCCCCTTGTTGAGTCCCAATTTTCTTCCCAGAAGATCCATGGCCTGAATTCCGTTTGTCCCCTCATAGATCATGGTAATTCGGCAATCCCGAAGCAGCTGTTCCATGGGATAATCTCTGATATATCCATAACCGCCGTAAACCTGAATACCGTGACTGCAAACCTCAAAAGCCCGGTCGGTAACATACCCTTTGGCAATGGGGATGAGGACGTCAATAATGCCCTGATATTTTAATTTTTCTTCCGCATCTTCTAAAATTTTAACCCTGTCTTCACACATCCCGACATAATATAGAAGGCTTCGTATCCCCTCAACGTAGACTTTCATCATCATCAGCTGGCGCCGTATATCAGGATGCTGAATAATGGGAACCGGCGGTGCATTTTTATCCATCATCTGCAAAAGATTTTTACCCTGTATCCGCTGTCTGGCATAATCCAAAGCGTACATGTAAGCAGACGACGCACAGGCCAGCCCCTGGAGACCCACAAGCAAACGGGCTTCATTCATCATCAAAAACATGGCACGCATGCCCTTGTTCTCTTCGCCCAATAGCATCCCCCTGCATTTGCCTTTACCGCCAAGCATCAGCGAGCAAGTTGAGTTACCGTGAATTCCCATTTTCTCTTCAATACCCGTACAAACCACGTCATTGAGCTCGCCAAGGCTTCCGTCGTCATTGACCCATACCTTCGGAACAAGAAACAGTGAAATGCCCTTGGTTCCTTCAGGTGCGCCTTCAATTCGGGCTAACACCGGATGAATGATATTTTCGGATAGATCGTGTTCTCCTCCTGAGATAAAGATCTTATTCCCGGTAATGGAATAGGTCCCATCATCATTCTTCACCGCGGAGGTCGTTAGGGCGCCCACATCCGACCCAGCCTCAGGCTCCGTGAGCAGCATCGTGCCGGTCCACTCACCGGTGTACATCTTATCAAGAAAGAGCCGTTTCACTTGTTCCGTGCCAAAAGATTCAATCAGTTTTCCGGCACCGTGGGTTAGACCCGCATACATCATAAATGCATAATTTGCACCCACAAGGTAATCACTGGCCGCCAGAGCAACCGTTGCGGGCATTCCCTGCCCACCCCATTCAGGGTCTTCAGTCATGGCAACCCATTCACCGTCCTTTAAAAGGTCGAAAGCTTTATGAAAAGACTCCGGAACGGTCACTTTGCCGTTATCAAATTGGCATCCTTCCTGATCACCCAGCTCCCGGGTGGGAAGAATCTCCTTGATCGCCAAATTGCGCGCTTCTTTGACAATCATATCCACCGTTTTTTTATTAAAATCCGCAAACAGTTCGGTTTTGCTTAGATCTTCTACTTGAATCTGTTCGTGAAGAACAAAATCAACATCCCTTCTATCTGCTATGTATTGTGCCATTTTCTAATTTCTCCCTCTTCTTGATGATGCCTACAAAACCTAAATGTATGAAAAATATGCATTCAAAAACCACGGTCATCGTTATAACCGATTCCCCTCATAAAAAGATCCACAAGCGGATCTGCCATGGTAACGAGATCGTAATTTGAACCTGCGTGGAGCCAGGTGTTGATCACTTCATCCACGGCACCCAGTATAAAACGTTTCACAAGTCCCAGATACAAATTTCTGCGGATGACCCCTTCTTCCTGGCCCTGCTCAACAATTTCTGAGATAATATCAAGATACATCTTCGACATCTCTTTTATTTGTTCTTCAATCAGGCGGCTGTTCTGGTGTGTTTCAGCCCGATAGACCATTGCCATGTTCCTGTCGTTCTGAAATTCCTCGAGATGTCGATGAACCAAGTTGCGAAGTTTATCAACAGCAGAATCCGCTCCGTCTACTTCCTCTCTGAAGCGGGCGAAAACCTGTCTGGCTTTATAACTGAAAAACTGAACCAGGATATCCTCTTTATTTTTGAAATAAAGATAGATCGTACCATCGGCAACCCCCGCTTCCCTTGCAATTTGCGAAACCGTTGACTGGAAAAAGCCCTTGTCGGCAAATACCTTGACGGCTGCTTCGAGGATCCGATTATATTTGTCGTTTATTTTTTCTTTGGTAGTAATAACAACCCTCCCTGACCCTGATGTTTCATGAGATACTAATAAGTAAATTAGACACTTGACATGACCCTTACAAAAGTGCGTATTTATCAGGTATTACACGGGGAAGTTTGAAGTGATCTAAAGTGCCTCAAGTAAATGAATTTATTAATTCTTCCCGATAGTGGCAAATATTGCAAGTCGTTCACTGCATTCATCATCGTCAGATTTCACGTCTTCCCAGGGCAACCATTTTCCCTCTATTATTACCTACAGCCAGCATACTGTCTCGCTTGCTTCGCTTTCACAAATTTTGATTTTATTCTTAAAACTTTCGCTCACTTCACTTGAAACTTTTTCCGGTTTAACATTAAAGTTGGCATATCAATAAAATGTCACGTAGGATTTGTACTATTTCACAACATTATGAATGAATGCTCATTCACTATCAACCGGCTTGAAAAATGTCAAGAAAAATTATCAAATACTGTGACTGTAATATGAATAGATAATAGATAATAAATGGATATTATTAATGGAAAAACTGGGGAATGCGAATGGATTATGGGCTCAAATTTCTTATTTATTCGAATGAACATAAATTCATTTTTAATATTTTTCAATACATTCTCTCCAGACTCCTTCCGGCTAATATTAATTTTTTCGATCTAAATTTGATTTGACATAATCATAAGGCGGGTCAATACATCATTTGGCAGTTCAATTGTCGGAGTATGATATCACAACCAATTGAATCGTCGTCAAAATGGAAGATATTAGTTTAAATTACAACTACTTATGTTTTACGATACCTTTTGGACATGTCGATAAATCAGCCGCTTGATATTTGGTTGTTATTTCAAATCATGCATTTTTATTCATTGGTTTGAGTGTGCGATTATAGCCAATTTAAGATCTCGATAGTGATAATTGCGTATCGTATATCTCAATTAATAACAAAAAAATATTCAAGTATAGGACCGTAAACTGTTAATTTTAGGCACCTCAAATTTTTGCTCATCTTGTCTCACTTCAAGGGTTATCCAAGCCATGCTTAGTAAACCACACCCGTAAAAACCTTGGCCGGTATAGGCTGGCATCTTTTGCCATTTTCTCGAAATCGGTCGAATTGGCCACATAGCTAACAATGAGTTCGTCAGGCTTTATGGAAATACCCGGATGGCCCTTGGCAGCATAGCAAAAAATGGTTTCATTCTGATTCACTTCCGGGCACTGATATAAAATAACGGGCTTGCTCCAGGGACCCCAGGGATTTGGTGCAAACCTGGCGACAATATTTTTTGAAATACCGTTTTCCGTATAAATAGCCACATATTTTCCCAATGCAGCAATAAAAGATACCGAGTATTCGTTGGCCATATTTGCGCAAAGATGTTCGGCTCTAGTAAAATCCGCTGTCCACTGCCCTCTGCTGTAAAAACGCCACTGATCGAAATGCGCCAGCCTGGTTTCAGGAGCCCTTGCCAGGATCATAAATTTATGATGAAACCCGTTTACCACCTCTTCGGCAATACCGTATATGAAGAAGAAGCCATCTTTCTTCAGCACCCAAGACCCAAAAAAGTTTTCTCCGGCAGCTGAGAGACTTGCCCACGGTATCTTGTGCTGAACAATGCGCCACCGAGCCGGAGGATCTCTAAAATTGGCTATATGCCCCAACCACGTCCCAATAACCTCAAAGCCAAATGACAGGGAAGCATCCGTTCGGTCAATCTGCATCAAAAACAAGAACAGGCCATCCGGTGCAAGTGCACCATGATAAATCCAGAGCCATCCGTTGCCATCGGCAGGTAAAATAAAAGCCTGCGGGGTGCCGTCCGGTGTTCTGCCGGAATAAAACTCCACTGACGCGATGGGAGGAAAGACCCGCCGCTGGATGGCAATTGAATTGTTTATAATGGTTGCGTTCACATGCCGACCATCCCTGATCTCACCAACCCAGGTATCTCCAAACAACCAGAGAATATAATTATCCGCAAGAGCCACCGAGTAAACACCGTCGGCTCCTGTCCAACCCTTTTCGTTATTAAATAGCGCATCATATCGGGGCAGCACTTCAACCCTGATTTCCGGTCGCGACACGCAGGCCACAATCAGCAGCAGAGAAAGCAGGCAGATGATTTTCAGTATATACTTTATTAAGATCATAATATTTTAAAGAAATCATAGATCAGAGGTTAGATGGCAGAATTCAAATATCCCGTTGAAAGCTAGGTGAATTAAAAAACACCACCTCCGGTTCATAGAGGATAAGTACCTGCAAACATGTCGAAAAACTGCACGTTTTGCTAGGACAAGGATAAAATAAGAAGGTTGACTTTTATTCCTTATAATGCTTAAAAAGAATCATAGTCATCGAAGCCCATATGTTATTGTACCACTGAGGCAGAGCCACTATTTTCAATCTTCAATAGAATTAACTGCAAAAAGCAAGTTCTTATTTATTTTATCGTTATAATCTCATTTTCGTAAAGATATTTTTCAATATTTTTTATTTGGTTAAATCGTTTATTACTAATTAAAAACATCCGACCACCCGGAAAGGGAGAAAGGAACCGTAATTATGAATGCCAAAAACATTTTATCTTCTCCTCTACGCTACCTGGACAAGGCGCTTAACGGGCTGCGCGATCTGGGCCTGATGCCCGAAAAGCCGGACGAAATGCCAATTATCGCTCTTATCAATAAGATCAGCGATTTGGATGAGGAAAAGACTGTCGCCATCGCCCGCACCCTCAGCAATACAACGGTTTTTAACGAAGTGGTCCGTGAGCAGATCACGGCCTTAAAAGTGGGCGAGCGTTACGAGACGATCACAGAAGCTTTTGACAGCATTCGAGACGATGCCAAGAGCATGGTTGAGCAGCTTGACGACGGCAAGATCGACACCATGGAGCGGCTGTCGAATTTTTGGATGAAGGTAACCCGCGGGGACATCCCCAGCCGATTTCGCAAAATCAAAAAGACTTACCTTGAGGTTTCGTGCCGACACCAAAGACCAGATGGAGCGGGAGCACCAGATTCTGGAATCTTACCGGGACTTTCGAGGCGCCTTGAAGGCGTCCCAGGTCATGGCCTTCCAGGTACTCAAAAAGGCGGAAACGGCAGTTGAGGTGGCCAAAGCTCGTCTGGAGGAAGCCTCCAAAGCTCTGGAAACCAATACCAGCGAAGACCGCGAACTCATCGCCAAGCTGGAGCTGACCCGCGATGAGCGGCTGCGCGATCTACAGGAGGAAGACAAGCGTTATCAGATCGCCAAGGATCTGGCCGAAAATCTGTCCGTAAGTTACAACACTACCGAAGTGGTCATGGCGCGTCTGGCCCAGACCTCAGATGTCAAGGAGCGGGTTTACTCCCAATCGGTTTCTTTTTTCGGGACCAATGAAACCGTTTTTACGGCCTTAAATGCCTCTTTTACCAGTCTTCAGGGACTGCACGAAAGCACGCAGACCCTGGACGCCATGAAAGAAGGCATCAACAAGAGTCTTGAAACTTTGGCCGAGGTGGGCGACAAGGTTCAGGAGGATGCCCTGAGGGCTGGATACGGCCCCACCATCAAGGCTGAGAGCGTGAAGAAGCTTCTGGATTCGGTGATCAACTTTCAGGAAAAATCCCGCTCGCTGATTACTGAAATGCGTGAATTGAGTACCCGCAACGAGCAGGAGATCAGGCAGGCCGTTGAGGACGGCAAACGCCGCATGGTCCAGCTGACCACTTCAGGAAAACTGCTGACCAATGAGTGAAGCCGAAAAATCCGATAAAATTGAGCTCGATGAAGTCATGCTGGCCATGGATGTGGTGGACACGCTCAGGCACCAGAAGTCCCTTGTCGATCGCGAGCTAAAGTCCGAGGACCACGATCAGGCACTGATCAAAAAGGTTCGGAAAATTTATGCCGGCCAGGGCCTGGAGGTTTCCGATGAGATCGTCGCAAGGGGTGTTAAAGCTCTGCGCGAGGAGCGATTTACCTACATTCCCCCCAAAAAGAGTTTTCAGCTGATGCTGGCCCACCTGTACGTCAACCGCGGGCGCTGGGCCAAAAGAGGGGCGCTGGTGGTGGCGGCGCTTTTTGTTGTCTATTTGGTCTACCAATTCGCTTATGTGGTGCCGAAAAATCGAAGCCGGAAGAAGGACGCACAGAAGATCAATCTCAGGATCGGCCAGCAGCAAGATCAGATCAGCGTGGCCAAGGAGCGCATTGCACATCTGGCAAACTCTCTGGCCAAAATAAAGCAGAATGTCCCCCACAAGGCGGCTGCAGGCTTCAAGGGGCTTGTCGGGGACGCAGAACGGGAGATTGCTGCGGCTCAGGGTAAGATTCAGTCCCTGGACAAACTGGCGCTAAAACCCGGTCTTGACGCCGATAAGGCGGCAAAAACCGGCGTTTCCGTATCCCGCCGTCTCGACCAACGGGCGGAGCTGATCAGCGCCCTCAAGTCACACCTTGTTAACGCCGATCAGGCGGTTACCTCGCTGGGCGGGCTGAAGGTCCTGCCGGACAAATTGGCCGACCAGCGCGACAGGATACTTGCCGTAGCCCGTGAAAATGGTGCCAAACAGCAGGCCCAAAAGCTTTACAGCGATGCCATGACGGCCTTAGGGCGGGGAGATGTCAAGGCCGTGCAGAAAAGGTACTCATCGCTTCAGCAGCTCTACGATCAGCTGGTCCAGGAATATAAGCTGCGCATCGTTTCCCGCCAGGGGATTCAAAGTGGTGTCTGGCGGTACCCAAAAAGCAATTCCAAGGTGCGCAACTACTACATTATCGTTGAGGCCGTTACTTCCGATGGCCGGCGTCTTACGGTTCCCATCACCAGCGAAGAGGACGGACAGACCCGCAACGTAAAACAGTGGGGGCTGCGGGTGAAAGCGTCTATATTCGAACAGATCAAAAGAGACAAGCAGGACGACGGCATCATCAGCCGCAACGTATTCGGCGTAAAAAGACGCGGCTACCTTCAACCCCAGTACCATATACCGACCACCGGCGGTGCGATTACCCAATGGTAGGAGTCCAGAATAATGATAACGGGCAGAGAAACGCTACAGGGAATTAACGACCATATCCTGCAAGCCCAGTCGCAGATCGAGAGCGCAGGGCATCGGATGGACGAGCTGTTATCACGGCTCAACACCCTGCGTTTTGAAGTGGCGGAACAGTACCGGCAACTGGCCAAGTTCCGGCTGGGTGAACTACATGCAAGCCGCATGATCTCCAGGCTGGATAGGGCGGACCAAGCCATCATGGCATTTCTGGATAAGAGATCCCAGGCCTTAAGCGAACTTCAGAATAAACTGAAGGAATGCATTGCCCGGCAACAGAAACTCGAACAGAAAAGGGTGGTTCAGCAGGATGCCCGCGACAAGGCCATAGAAACCCTTCAGCGACAGATCGAGTCGAGCAAAGCTCGAATTGAACAAACGGAATCTTACCAACGCCAGAAAGAAAAGGTTGCCCTGGCCACTCAAGTGGCCCAGCGGGCAGATGAGAAGGCTTTTCAGTCAGAGGATGATCTGGCCAGCAAAGGAAAACCTTACAAGGACGATTCCATTTTTATGTATCTGTGGCAACGTCGCTACATGACGCCGGAATACCGGGCAAACCGCTTTATCCGATCATTGGACAATTGGGTTGCAAGGCTTATCGATTTCAAAGATGCGCGCGCCAACTATCACATGCTCAATGAGCTTCCCTTGCGCCTCAGAGAGCACGCGACCAAGGCCGAGGAAGACGCACAATGGCAAAAGCAAATGCTGCAGGCGATAGAAAAGGAGGAGGCTGAAAAGGACGGCGTCTTCAATCTACAGACCGAACTGGAGAAGGTGGAAAAACACCTGCACAATATTAATGATGACATTGATGCCGAGGAGTCGAACCATCAGAAACTGCTTGAACGGGAAACCGCCTTCACATCCGGTGAGGACGAATTCAACCAAAAGGCCATCGAACTGCTGGTGGCCGAGCTCGAGCATAAGGATATCGCCAATTTGTACAGAGAAGCCCAGGCCACACCACGTCCCGAAGACGATGCCATTGTTGTCAACCTTCACAAACTTAAGGAAGAAGAAAAAAGAGCTGGTGACCAAATTTCTTCTCTCAAAGATACTCAGCAGGAGCAGCAGCGCGCTCTTGAAGAACTCACGAGGCTGCGTCGAAGGTTCCGGAAAAGCAGTTACGACGCCTCTAACTCTTCGTTTCCCATCAACTTCGGACTCGGCGTTTTGCTAGGAGCAATTCTACGGGGCAACATGTCTTCCGGTACGGCCTGGGACAAAATCGAGCACGCCCAGCGTTGGGAACGCACTCAAGACTTCCCCGACTTCGGTGGATTCAGCGGCGGGCGGATTTGGCAGCGGCGGTAGTTTTGGGAGTAGCGGGTTTCGTACCGGCGGCAGCTTTTAACTCATATCTCCTGAGAATGAGAACGTAATAATAGGTCGAGACGGTCAAGTCGCTTGATCCGAAGGTAAAATATTGAATCGCAAATAGTAATGAAACGCTAATCATTTTAACTCTACTAAAGGAAAAAATATGTTTAAATTTTCTGACATTCTAGGAACGTTGATGCAGAGCGGCCTATCCCAAACGGGCACGAATCGGATGAAGCATGCCTTTGGCGCGGGGGAAAGGGCTTCCGACGGTTTCCTCTCGAGCCTGCTTGGCGGAGGCGGGATTACTGACACTCTGACGGGTTTACTCGGCGGTGGCAAGGGCAGCGGCATCGGCAGCATGCTCGAAGGGGTGCTGGGTGATGCCGGCAAGGCGCTGGGTGGTAATAATAAACTGGCTCTCGGGGGGCTTGGAGCTTTAGCCGGAGCGCTCTTGGGTGGTGGAGGAAGATCCGTTAAGGGAGCCCTCGGTGGTGGCGTTATGGCCATGCTCGGTGCGATGGCCTTTTCGGCGCTCAAAGGCGCCGGCAGCGCTCCTGAAGAAGTTCCCGTCGGACTTAAAGTTCCAGAAAATGCCCAGCAGGAAGAAGAACTCGAGCAAGGTGCTGAGCTTATTTTAAAAGCCATGATTAATGCTGCTAAAGCCGACGGTAAAATTGACTCGACGGAAGTTCAGCGCATCCTCGGCAAACTTGAGGATGCCGGTACGGACAGCGAATCGCGCGATTTTGTTATCAATGAAATGAACAAGCCTATGGATCTTGATGGCATCGTTGCAGCGGCCAAAGGCCAGTCCCATCTGGCGGCTCAGATCTACGCCGCTTCCCTGTTGGCCATCAAGGTGGACACGCCGTCCGAACGCGAGTACATGCAGCGGCTTGCCGACGACCTGGGCCTTTCTCCAGATATTACGGCCCAGCTTGAAAAAGCGGTCGGTATGTAAAGGGAGGGCAGCTCTTGATCATCCAGCGATAACCCCAAACGTCAGGTAGTGATTATTTAATTTTTGGAAGAATTCATATGATGTAACATCTAACCAAAAGGAGATGAAAATGGGACTTTTCGATTTTGCACGTAATATTGGCAAAAAGCTTTTCGGCAATGAAGATGAAGCGCCGGATAAGATCAAAGCTCACATTGAGGAAGAAAATCCAGGCGTATCAAACCTTGAGGTCAGCGTCCAGGACGGCGTGGTGACGTTAGACGGCCAGGCCGACAGCGCCGCAGCCAAGGAAAAGGCGGTGTTGATGGCGGGAAATGTCAAGGGCATCAGCGAAGTGCGTGCTGATGGGTTGAGCGCACCGGCCCCCACGGAACAAGTGGAGTACTATGAGATAAAGTCCGGTGATATGCTGTCGGCCATCGCCAAAAAGTACTATGGAAACGCCATGGACTACCCGCGCATTTTCGAAGCCAACCGGGAAGTCATTAAAGATCCCGACCTGATCTACCCAGGTCAGAAGATTCGCATCCCTCTGCCTTAAGCATAGGAGATTAAAAGGGTGGGGAGAGTTGTTCCGTTATGAAGTATTCAAAACACTAAAAGAAGAAGGTAAAATAAATGACACGGTGATCGAAATATTAAATTAAAGTGGCAGAGTCATCACTGACTCTGCCACTATCTAATTAATATACAGATATCATTTTTTATAATGTTTGATCAAATAAATGCGTTCTTTGACAACTGTCAAATCATCTCCGTCCACCGATAATTAATTTGTATGGTTTTTCTTTTTTATTGATGCTTCCTTATAAGAAATTCGAATTGTCTACGTCAGCAGGATCTTGGAAAATGTATCTGGAGTTTCTTTAGAAAATATCCTGTTTGACAATGCAATGATTTCCAAATCCTTGTCGCCATTATTTTTTACGGAATGCACGACCCCTTCATTGACCTTTATCAATACAGTTCCGGATCCTGTAAATGCCTTTTTCGATATTTCAGGAGAATCTTTTTTTGCCCAAGCCAACGTCCATGTATCCAAATAACCGATGATTAACATCTCTTTGCTTCGATGATGATAATGATTCCCGCGAATTGAATTTGGATGAATTTTTCCAAAATGGATATTTTGAATTTTATCGAGAAATTGCATATCCGTATCGGGGATGTTGTATAATGCGCCTCTTGTATCACCGTAATTTTCAAGTGCTGTGATCTCAATATCTTGCATTTGATAAATCCAATTTTTTGTTTAAACGACTTTAAATAAACCGGAAGCCCGCGGCATTTAGCGCTGCCACCGCCTCAGTTGCTTTGTCCGCCTTCACCAAAATATAATCAGTGTCGTACGTCGATATGGCAAAAATACTGATCCGCTCTTCTGCCAACACCTTTGAAAGTTTTGCCATAATTCCAGTCGTCACTCAGTTCCAACGGCCCTGACACCTTGATACATGACCAACCCTGACTACAACGTTCACTATTCAAGGTCAATGAATTCCGGCACACAATGGAAAGTTCTTCTTCTGTTTTAACAATGTTGAAAAACGATTCGCCATAAACCTCATCCGGAATCCTGCCAGAAGGGTTTAGGCGGTGTATCGCAAATGGTTCGTCTAACAATTCTAATTTCAATCGTGTCATTCTTTAATCTTTTTTATGACTATGTTAGTGAGCGCTCACCGAGATTACCGCATCGATGGTAGTTGAAACAGATGCTCTGCTCCTGGAAATACTGCAACAGCTCGATCTTCCCTTCCATGGAAACTTTTGATCGAGAAATAAAAAATCCGGTTTCTGCCGCTGCCTGAAATATTGGGGGGGGCACCCGATCCGGTGATGCATAACGGATACGATGAATCTCGGGGATCATCTCAATCAGATCTTCGTCGGACTGCCTGATGATTGGCACATCACTCAAAAACTGCTGACCTTTTTTACTGTACAAAAACGTTGTAACCGAATTGTTCAAGGCTGTGGGTAGGCTCACGGAAGTCTCGCACCCGGCAATCTTTGCCGCAGCAATTCTTGCCAGTGCATCGAACAGGCTGTCGTTGTGATGGATACGAATGACGACTGTCCCAATGGGCAGGTAGCGAACCAAATTATCCTGCCCTCGCAGATGAAAGTAATCTTTTTCTTGGGAGAATTCCTGTTCCCAATGATACAGATAACTTTTGACGGCCCGGATAATCCTGAAAAGATCCGTCTTAAACGCCTCCAGCCGGCCCCAATCCTGCTTCAGTTTCCATTCCTGAACCAGCTGAAACAAGGGATAATCGTTTTGAATGGCTCCTGCCGAGGGAAACCCAACATCCTCAAAATCCATAAATTGGAAAACGTAGTTGGGTCCCCCGGCCTTGATGCCCCCCCCCAGCGCTGATTTGCCCATACCACCAAAAGGCTGTCGCAAAACAATGGCGCCGGTGGTATGACGATTGATGTATAGATTTCCGGCTCTGATCCGTTTCTTCCAGTAATCATGCTCCCGCCGATCGAGACTCTCCAGACCAGAGGTCAATCCGTAACCGGTCTGGTTGACCATTTCAATGGCATGCCCCAGATCTTTGGCACACATCACCCCTAACAATGGGCCGAAAAACTCGGTGAGGTGCGTGAAACTTCCAGGCTGAACCCCCCATTTTATGCCCGGCGTCCACATGTGGGGGTTGTTGTAGACATTTTTGGGTGCAAGCGCCCAGGATTCATCCGGCTCGAGTTGGGTCAGGGCACGCTTTAGGTCACCCTTTGGGGGTTGAATCAATGGCCCCATTTTGTTTTCAAAATTCCAGCAAGAACCAACGGCATAGCTATTGGCAGCATCGATCAGTTGACGTTTGAAGGCTTTATCCTCATAGACTTCTTTTTCCAAAATCAGCAATGATGTGGCACTGCATTTTTGACCGCAGTTGCTAAAGGCCGACTGAAGCACATGTTTGATGGCCTGGGCTCTATCAGCCATGGCAGTGACAATGGTTGCGTTTTTGCCTCCGGTTTCAGCCGTCAAAAAAACTGAAGGTCTTTGTTTTAAAAGGGTCATCCCGGTATCCGTGCCGCCGGTCATAATGATGAAATCCACATCCGGATGTTCGGCAAGTTTTGCACCGGTTGTCGAACCGGAACAAGGAAGAAACTGCAAAACATTTTTGGAAACACCGCCGTTCCAAAAACATTGACACAACTGCCACGCCGTAAGGACCGCAGCAGATGATGGTTTGAATATCACCGTGTTGCCGGCAGCTAAAGAAGCTATGATTCCGCCACTGGGGATGGCAATGGGAAAATTCCAAGGGGAAATAACCAACCCTACCCCTTTGCCGCGGGTTTGGACATTTTTCAAATCAGAAAAGACCATAGCAGAGAACGGATAGTATTCGGCAAAATCAATGGCCTCCGAAACTTCAACGTCGGCTTCCGAAAAAATCTTTCCGGTATCAGCGGCAGCAGCCCCGATAAGATCTCCCCTGGCCTTGCGGAGTTCCATGGCCACCCGAGAAAGGATTTCATGGCGCTGTTCCATGTTTTTGGAGCGCCAACCATCCGGATCTTCTCTGGCCGTAGTCAAAGCATGGTTTACATCCGTATCAATTGCCTCGACATAGGACGCCACACAGATTTCTTCCGGCAACCGGGAATGATCCATGCACGATCTCTTCGGCCGGTCTTTATAGATGTCGCCCCCTGCCGTCACCAAAGGTATGTGCATGGGTTTATCTGGTTCGTGTTTAAACCATTTTTTCCGGATAGCTTCGGCCCATGTACGATTTGAAGCCAGGGACCAGTCTGTATCCGGCTCGTTAATAAATTCGTTTTCAAAAAACGTCCCCATTTTATCACTGAACGAGTCCTTGAGACGGTTCTGAATCCGCTTCGGCGTATGGCGCACCCGATGTTTATGCTCACAGGAAGCAACAAATTGTTTTTTCAAAAACTCCCATTCTTTGGAATCTGTTTTGAGGTTAAACGAATACCGCAGGAAATTTTCCGCTTCTGTATTTTCATCCAGCCGGCGGATCAGATAGGCAATGGCATTGATGAACTGATCTTTCGTGGCAACCGGGGCGTACAGCATGATATCGGCGGGTATTTCCTGAATGGCCCGGCGTATGTGATCTGCCATTCCCTCCAGCATTTCAAATGAAAAATAATCGGCAACATTATTTTGCATCGCCAGCCGATACGCATACGCCAGCTCAAACAGATTGTGGGAGGCAATCCCCAGATGAACCGCCTGAATATTATCCGGCGCCATGCCATAATCGATCATTTTTTTATAATTGGCATCCACATCAAGCTTGTTGTCATATAGCGCCAAAGGCCAGTTGCGTATCGCTGCTTCCAGTTTTTCCATTTCCATGTTGGCACCTTTGACGAGGCGAATTCTGATGGGAGCGCCACCATTTGCCACCCGCGCTTTGGCCCAGGCCGTAAGTGATTGCTGTACGGCATATGAATCCGGCAAATAGGCCTGCAATGCAATACCCGCCATATAATTTTTTAATGCATCCTGCTCCAGGGTTTGCTTAAACGCGGCAACGGTTATTTCCAGATCCCGGTACTCTTCCATATCAAGGGTTATCAGTTTCGGAACCATTGTCCCGTTGTTTCGACGATAAAGATTGTCTCTGGCAGCCGTGTATAGCAGAAAAAGCCGTTCTTTTAAAATTTGGACCGTATGCTCAAATGCCAATGGTTCGATTTGGGAGTAGATGGTAGAAATTTTTATAGAAAGACATTCAATCTCGGAATCTTTCAAATCGCTGATATATGTATCAAGACGCTGAAGGGCTTCTTTTTCTCCAAGCAGGGCTTCTCCTAAATGATTGATGTTCATCTGAACACCCTGTTTTTTTCGTTTTTGCAAATGTGCGTACAAGGACTCGGGTTCGCCCGGAATAATGGCGCGGCTGCTGTCATGGCGCATTTTTTCAATGACTTTAGGAACTGAAATGCTGGGAATGTAACGACCCAAACCAAGAAACATTTGTACCAGAAGTTTGTCCACGGATGAAAAAAAATCGGGTACGCCATATTTTCTAAGCAAGCTGTTGATTTGATCTGCAACACGGCTGGGGTTGTGGGACCTGAAGCTTTGATCAATCATTTTGGTGAGAATGACTTTGTCCAAAGGATGGATCAACAACCGCATCATTTGTTCGGCAATCCCTTTTTCTTCAGCCGTTAACAATTTATTGGCCAGGTTTTGCCAGACTTTTGCAAGATCAATGGCTTCATTTATAATTGTCTCATCATGTTGTGGATCCATGGATTTTTATCCCCTATCGACCGGTTTGAAACCCCCTAATTGATCGTAAACAAAATGGGAAAAATAATTCGGGTAACATATTCTTGACAGACATACGTTTAACTTATAATTGAGTGCCATCAATTTAACCAGGATTTTCCAGAAGAAGGAGCCAAAGCGAAATGACCGACATTTATAACTTTTTAGACGACCACCAAATAGAGTACGAACGCCATGATCATCCCCCGGTTTATACAGTTGAGGATGTCAATCGTCTTGTTCCCCCGCTCCCGGCGGCAAAAACAAAAAGTCTCTTTTTACGCGATGCAAAAAGTTTAAGGCATTTTCTGGTTATTGTAAAAGGTGAAAAACGGGTCAACCTGAAAGCATTGCCGGATCTACTGAACAGCAGCAAACTACGTTTTGGCTCGCCAGAGCGATTGAAGAAACACCTGGGTGTGGATCCCGGTTCGGTCTCCCTTTTTGCCGTTGTCAACGATATCGGCAAGGCTGTCGAACTCATCATAGACAGCGCTTTATGGAAGTCGAATGCTTTTCAGTTCCATCCTCTTATCAACACCAGCACCTTGGTTATTTCAAGGGACAATATTATACAATTTTTGGATAAGACCGGACACGACGCTCAAATACTTGATGTTCCCGGATTGTAGCACCAAGTTCGTCTTAATCCTGAAATATTTTTTTAGGATTTACGAATTTCCAATTCATATACGAGATGTTTTTTAACAAGATCAATAAAACATAGCAATTAGGTGGAGGCGGACTGTAGAGTACGCTGCTTAAATAATTCCGTTATGGCAGGCAACACATTTAATCTCAACACATGCATCCTTGGGCAGCCTGCTGACCTCTACCACCGCCCTTGCCGGCCGATGCTCTGAAAAATATTCAGCATAAATGGCGTTGAAAGTGGCAAAATTGTTTAAATCGGTTACGAAAACATCCACGGCAACGATATGGTTTAAATTATATCCTGCGGCCAGTACGATCTGCAAAAGGTTCTCCAGTGCCTGCTTGGCCTGAGGAACAAAATCAGAACTGACCAGTTCGCCGGTCTCTGGTTGTATTCCGAGCTGCCCGCTCACAAAAAGCCAGGGCGCCACGGTTATCCCCTGGGAATACGGTCCGATGGCAGCCGGCGCTCGATCGGTTTGAATCACTTTGCACGTCATGATATTCTCCCTTGTTGCCCCTAACCTATCGTCACTGTTTACTGGTCACTGGTCACCCATATCAATATTACCAGTCATAAAGAATTTCCCAGTGATCATCAAAGGACGGATCTTTCTGTGTGTAATGATGCGACAATGTTTTACCTTTTCCCGTCCCTGTATTCTCGGTTTCCTTCCAATACCGGAGGTAAATGGCCGGTAGTAAATTCAAGGCGGTTTGGGAACTGACCGGTTTTGCTCCATCCTCCAGCCACACTTCTTTTTGCTCGATCACCTTCCAGATGGTGCCCGAGACCTTGCTTCTGACCCGTTCACCCACGTGGGGAAGCGCCAGCTTTTCCCGAAGTTCTTTGAATTTGTATGTCGATTGCTCCCCGTAATCCAGAATTCTTTCACCAAATATCATAATACCAATGGCACCTATGGGAGCGGTGATAAGGATCGACAGCACTGCAACAGCGAGAATCACCTCACCGGCTGCCACACCGGCGGCAAGGGGAACCGCACCAATGGCAGCTTGCACGGTGGCCTTCGGTATATATGCTACCACACAAAAGAGCTTTTCCTTCCAGTCATAAGGCGTTCCAAACAAAGACACATAGGTGCCGACACTTCTGAAAACAAGCCCTACAAAGATAACGATTGCCCCGGCCAATCCGGCTTTCCACGCCACGTGAATGTTAACCTGAGCCCCGACCAGAACAAAAAGTAAAAGTTCCGCAAAAATCCAGAGCTTTTTGAGCTTCTGAGAAATAAGATGCGCAATCGGCTCGGCCTTTTCCAAAATAATAAAACCGATGGCCATCACACCCAACAGGCTTGCCACAGCTACATGCTCTTCTACAATCGATTCGAACCATGTCAGCAAAATGGCAACCCCCATGACCATCATGGTGCGTTTAGGGGGACGCCAGTCATACTTTGTAAAAAGCCGATACAAAAAATATCCCGGAATGAGTCCGATGATTATTCCCAAAACAATAGAAATCGGAATATCAGCCAGTTGCAAAAAAATATTCGTCTGCTCTCCTCCATACATGCCCAGAAATACGGTAAAAAGAACAATGACGAAAACATCGTCCAGGGAAGAAGCCCCAAGGACTAGGGTGGGTATTCCTTTTTTGGCTCCCCGCCCCCGATCCATAAAATCGATCATTAGCGGCACAACAACAGCGGGTGATACCGCTGCCAGTATGCTCCCTAAGATGGTGGCCTCGAGATAGGTGATATGGAGCAGTTTGGGTGCAACGAGTACAACGCCGACAATCTCAAAAATAGCTGGAACCGCGCTCATAATGACGGCTGCACGTCCCACGCGGTTCAAAGCATCGCGACGGAGTTCAAATCCTGCCCTGAGCAAAATTACGATGAGGGCTATTTTTCTGAAATCTCCCGAAACTTTCATCATTTCAGGAGACATGAAGTTCAACACATATGGTCCGACCAGAACCCCGATAATCAACATTCCGATGAGACCCGGCAATTGAATACGTTTGAAGAGATAATCAGCACTGAGTCCAAAAATAATAATGAGCGCCAAACCAAAAGCCATATCTACCTCTTTTTAACCTCAATCGCCAATCAGTTTTTTAATCTCATCCAGAAGCGGTGACATCAGCGGACGCCATTTGGGCTGAATGGCCTTGTCCCCATGCCAGTCAAATTCAACAGCATCAAATTTTTCAGGTATGATATGTGTTTCACCAGCGCCATATTTATGTTCCGGATAATACTCTACCCAGAGCATGCGATGGGGATCGATGTCAAACTCCTTTGCTACAAGAGTGGCGATGTGACTGCTGCAGCTCCTGACCGACATTTTACTTTCTTTGATATCGGAAACCACAACGATCATCGGCCTTATATGCATCAAGTCCTTTTTATTCCCCTTTTTAAGGTCATAGATTCGGAGCCTGCATTTTCCACTACCAAGTTTTAACTTGCCGCCCCATCCTCTCCAGGCGTATATATCATCGTATATCAGCATTAAATCTCGTTAAGCAGTTAAATTGTTGGGTGGTTAAATAATCGCTATTTATGAAAAACGATTACCGCGTGTGCCCGGGAACTTCATAAGTGGTACACGAACCGCTTCCGCAGGTTCTGCTCTGGGATTTAACCCCCTGACTTTTTCCGGAACCATCGGCCATACTGTAGCTGGTTGAGCTGAGAACCCGCTCAAGTTCATTGCACTCGCATTTTGGGCACTTAAGCTCAATTTCTTCGTCCTTATTCATAACGAGCAGTTCAATAAATTCTTCACATTTTAAACATTTAAACTCATATATCGGCATAATTACACTCCTTAAAGCCTTTAGGCGCGTTAGATGTAATGAAGTCTGATTTTCCATTGATTATGGTAGGTTAGATATTCTGTTACTCTCGCATTTTTTCGTTCTTGTCAAGACATTTTATTCGTTTTTCATCATCTGCATTACATCCCAACAGAATAGCTCCAGAGGATCTTTCATCTCATTCTTTTTGACTCGACAGGCTTTATCACGGATGAGTATTCGGACTGCATGTCCCGGTCAGTTGCCCCAATGTTGCGCCCGAGGTTCTCATGCCCGAGAATACCTGTCAGGATAAAGCTGCTTACCGAGAGAAGGCGAAGAGGCTTGCTGCGAATTTTCTATAAGAACTTCAAGCAGTTTGATAACGATGTATCGGAAGAAGATAAAAAAATCACTATACACACATAGGATTTGATAATATATTTTTAGCCTAATTTTTATGCAACGATAGGGTTTACTTGCCCGTATCCTATATGTTATTGCCAGTGCATATTGGACGATCAAATATTTTGTGGTTCAGCTAAATACATGGCACAATTAAATTTTTAGCTTGTTTCACTTTCAGAAAGAAAATTCTTGTCAAACCAAAAGGGATACGACATGGACCCAAGTGATTTAATAATGACGATTCCAGCTGGCTTTCGAATTGTTGCCATTGTGTTGCTTGCCATTCTTGCCCACTTTGCCGTCCAGGGACTCAAGCGGTTGAGCCGGTGGATGCTTACTTTGAAACTGGAAGCAGAAGCTTCAACCACGGAAAGCTTTACCCGGCGATATCCCAAGGTTGCCACGGTGACCACTATCCTCGTCAGCGGTCTAACTTTTGTCATCTATTTCATGGCCATCGGGTTAATCTTAAGGGAATTTAAGGTTTCTTTGACCGCATACCTGGCAAGCGCTTCTGTTATCGGACTTGCTGTTGGGTTCGGGTTGCAGGGTCTTGTACAGGATGTTATTATCGGGTTAACCCTTATTTTCTCGGATGCGCTCAGCATCGAAGATATCGTGGAGCTGTCGGGACAGATTGGTAGAGTCGAAAACATCGGATTAAGATTTACGACGCTGGTCAATCTGCATGGCCAGAAGATCTATGTTCCCAACCGCAATATCACCATGATCAGCCGATTTCGTCGAGGGGCTATCCGAGGGTATGTGGATATCCAAGTTCCTGATGGAATTGAAGAAAAAACGGTGACAGAAGCGGTTAAATCCATTGCTACGGGGTTGTACAATCAACAAAAGTCCATTATTTTGGAAAAGCCCGAACTCTTTGGTGTAAAAGAGGCCAAAGGTGGCAACTGGCGCTATCTTCGGGTCAAGTTTCGGCTGTGGCCAGGTCAGTCCGCAATCATAGAGACCACATTCAAACAAAGAGTTATTGATTTCATGAAAAAGCTATATCCGAATTATGCGGATTGGATGATCACCATCGCGTATCGCGTTGAATAGGGCTTTTTTAAAACCAGCAATTATAATATATATTTAAATTCGCACACGGTGCCATATTTAATACGTCTAAATTGAAATATGTATCTCTAAAAAAGAAAGATGGTCAGTCCATCGTCAAAGTGTAGGACGTCATCTATTATGAAGAAGAAATCGAGCTGGTCAAAGTTGACGGCAAATGGGAGCTTTAAGAAGAATCAGAAGTGCAAGAACAAAAAATACTCAGAGAATCTGAAATCACACACCAACTGAGGAAGCATTTTGTAATTCCATAAAATTGGATAAATTTTGATCGCTTCGGCCCTAAAGGCCTCTACTCGAATATGAAGTTGACGTCTATGATGCTGATTAAAAAAATTTTCCTGGTCTTTGGCATCGCTCTGTGTTTTGCAGTGCTTCTTCTTTCAGGCATCGGCCTTTATCTTTATTATCATCCTGACCAAATAAAGCCGATGATAGAAAGATCACTCTCTGCATCCACAGGGGCATCATGTACCATAGAAAACCTCTCCTATTCTTTTAAACCGATGGTTTTAGAAGCCAAGGGAATTCTTTTAAAGCCCTTGAAACCACAGAAAACCTTCTCTATGGAGATCCCTTTCATCAGAGCGGATATGGATGTTGAGGGTCCATGGGGTCACAGAACCCTTGTTCTAAAAAATATGCAGATAACCGGTCTATTTCTTGACCTTTTTTCCGAAGGGTTCACATTCCCCGGCATCTTACCGGCGAAAAGAGGGCCTTCTTTTCCGGCCGGAATGGCTCTGGACCTTGTCGGCCTCTTTTTCTTTCGAGACATCAGATTTGGGTCAGGGAAACTTCTTGACGGACGTGTCTCGGCAGCTATGGGTGATCAAGCTTTTCAGGCCCACCATATCCATGCCGGAGTCAGCGCCGACAAACCGCTTTTTTTATCGTTTGCTTTGGAAATCAAAAATTCTTCCCGTAATATGAATTTTACAGCGCCGAACGTGAACATCCTCGGCAGCACAACCTTTGACATCAACGATCTCAAATTCATCGGCACGCTTGAATCTCAGGACATGAGACTCCAGGACTCGGAACTTGGCATCCAAAAAATAAAGATGCTCTCAAAATTTACGTATCGCCACGGTTCTAAAAGTCTCGATGTCGAAAATCTTAAAGTCCATTGCGAAAGTATTGCTTTGGGATCTGATTTAAAAAAAACGGGATCATTGTCCGCCTCAGTGACCACCGCTAAATCTTTGTCCATGGAAACGGGATTTGCCTATAACATAAAACAGGGAAAAACCGCCGTTGGTCCCTTAAAACTCCATATTGGCGGCCTGTCCGTGATGAAAAAAACGGATACGCCCCTGCCGCCTTTGGACATCGACCTCAAGGCAGAGGAAATTTCCGGCAACTATCCAGTGATCGAGATCAAGGATGTGACCGTACAAATCCCCAAAGCAAAGATTAACACAAAGACCCGGGACACTCTCATCGGAGATATCCGCGTACATATCCCGGATGGTCGCATCGACACAGAAAAAAGATCCGTTATACTCCCAAAGGTCCGATTCGACGCTGCTGGTTTGAAAAATCTTTTACTTAACATTCATCTTCAGGAACGCAATCTAAACCTTACGGTTCAAGGAAAGGAGACGTCACTTTTCCATGCCGCCGCCGCTTACCACCTGATTCCGCCGGATTGGAATATTAAGGTTCATGATTCCATCCAAATCAACGTCACAGGACCCCGGGCCGGGCCCTGGCAGGTGAAAGCAAAACTGTCTCTCGATGATCTCGTCTTTCAAAATAAAGATGGGAGCATAATGGGGGAAAAAGTTTCCCTTAGCACGGGGATCGAAGGTGTTGTAGATTTAAAGCGTTCCAGGATGACTTTTGCCGCCGATATAGACGCCCAAGCCGGCGAAGCCCTTTATGATCGTTATTATCTGAACCTGAAAAAAAACCCCATTGTCACGTCCTGCAACGGGACCTATGATCTTCAAAAAAGATTGATAGAACTTTCCAGGCTTCGATTCGACCTGACGGGTATCCTGCCCCTTGAAATCCAGGGATTTTTTAAGCAGGGTCCGTCGAAAGCCAATGCCGATGTCACGGTGATCCTCCCGAAGGTGCCCTTGAAACCGATATTTCATCATTTTTTGCAGGAGCCCTATAAAACCGAAAAACCCTTTCTGGCAACCCTTGAGACCGAGGGAACCGTTTCTGCTGAATTCCGGATAAACGGATTTCAAGATGCGTGGCAAGTTACGGGGCGTCTCGGGTGGCTTGGGGGCAATTTTTCTTTGCCGGAGAAAGGTATTGCCCTAAAGGGCATTCTCGTTGATATGCCCGTCTGGTACCGAACCGGAGTCGCCAAAACCCCTGTTAAGACGCTAATCGGCAAGTTAGAGGTTGAATCCATAACAATACCCCTGTTACCGAAACAGCCGCTAAGCATCCTTTTGGATGCAGGTCCGAACCGGATATCCGTGAAATCTTCGACCGTGATACAGGTTCCCGGCGGGGATCTCCGATTGGGATCCGTGCAGGTCGAAAAACTCTTTGGTCCTGATCTTTTTATCCAAACCCGTCTGGCATTTGACGAAATAAAGCTTCAGCCCCTCTTGTCCAAGATCTGGAAGCGTCCTTTAGGGGGCACCCTAACCGGTACGCTAAACCCCATCCGATACGAAAATCATGCTGTTACCACCCTAGGAGAACTCAACGCCGAGGTATTCGAAGGCAAAATCATTTTATCCGATTTGGGGGCTTCGGGGATTTTTACATCAGCACCGGTCTTTAGGCTCAATGTAAAATGGGAGGATCTTTTGCTGTCCGAAATGACAACGGATACCGCATTCGGAACCATAGAGGGGGTCTTGAGGGGTCAAGTTAATGATGTTGAGATGGCCTACGGCCAACCCCAAAAATTTAATCTTTTACTGGAAACGGTTCAAAAAAAAGGAATTTCCCAAAAAATCAGCGTTAAGGCCGTAGAAAACATTGCTCAGATTGGCGGGGGACAGAGCCCCTTTATGGGGGTGGCAGGCGCCTTTGCATCTTTTTTCAAAAAATTTCCCTATGAAAAAATCGGTATTCGGGCCTCTCTTGAAAATGACGTGTTCACGGTCAACGGCACCGTTAGAGAAGGCGACACAGAGTATCTCGTAAAAAGAGGTAGCTTTTCAGGGGTAAATATTGTAAATCAAAATCCGGATAACCGTGTCAGTTTCAAGGACATGGTTAAAAGAATCAAAAGGATCGGCTCCAAGAAGGGGCCGGTGGTCAAATGACAAAGGGAGGTTCATATGAAATTGTTTCAAAAACCAATGTGGACGGCAATGGTGTTCGCGATAATAACCCTGTTTGCCTGCGTGACCATAAATATATATTTTCCGGCAGAAAAGGTTGAATCCGTTGCCGGGGATATTGTGAATGATATCAGGGGGAAAAAGCCTCCTCAAAAGGAAAACCAGTCCAAAAACCATAAAGGATTTTCTTTTAAGGTCAGGTTCGCCTTGTCTCCTGCCAGTGCGTGGGCGCAAGACGTGACCACTGTTTCCAATCCAACCATTCGCGCGTTGAAGGAAAAAATGAAAGCCCGTTTCCAAGGGCTGAAACCGTACTACCAGAAAGGCGCCTTGAATGAAGGGGGTAACGGCTATCTTTCCGTGGCAGATACAGGGGGACTAAACCTCAAGGAGAAAAGAGACCTCAACGGCCTCGTGGATGCCGAAAACAGCGACCGCAAGACACTCTATTCAGAGGTAGCCAAAGCTCTGAAGATAGATCCGGGGCAGATTGACCGAATTGCAGGAATCTTTGCCAAAGAGTGGCAGAAGCCGGTGCGGTAGGATCCAAAATAGGATGTTCAGGCGGACGTTTTGAGACGTCCAATACCGTCCGCCTCTCCCATTACCCCACCGGGTTAAGACGATGATTTGATAGAGTCACTTATCTTGTTAAAATGTTTCCGTAATTCCCTCATGTAGTTTGTGGAGGACATATTTTTCAAAAGCGACTTTTGCCAGATGAATGGGTGTTCCTTTCAAGGACCAGATGATTTTTATCGTCGATAAGGGCCAATTCTCCGAAAAATCTGTTCTTTCCGATACACTCCAGCACCTTCTGCCGATCTGTTTCAGCACCCGTTATCAGAGACACCTGACCTTCGAAAATAAGATATAGGCAATCGTAAGGCATGCCTTCCCTCAGCACGACGTCGTTTTTCGAATATCGCTGAACCACCTGATGCGTTTCGTGACTGCATCACTTCATCTTTGTTTTTGGCATTTCAGCAGAAGGTTGAGGTGACACTCAAAAACTAACTCACCTCTTTTTTCGGGGGAGATTCCGATTTTTTGGAATCTTCTTGGGTTATTGTGTTTTTATTGTGTCTTTCTCAAACGCGATTTAATCTTTGGTTATTCTTGCTAAGAGTTCTCCTCTTGCAATAACACCTCCTACCCATAGGCTTAATATATGTCCTTTAGAGGGAGTACGGATTTCTTTTTCAGAGAAATCAGGAAAACTGATTAAATTTCCTAAGTAATCTGTTTTTTCCCCAAGCTGCTGAAGATTAGGAATAAATAATCCACTATTCTCTGCTTTAACTCTTCTCATTTTATCATCATCTATAGGTATTGATTTGAATGTTTGAGGTTTTGCAAGATTTCCTGTATATTTTAGAAAGCTTTCTATTATTTTTAACCCTTTGTTTATATACTTATAAGTGATTCTTTTTCCTTCACCTAATTCAACAGTTATTGCTTTTATGTTTCTGTCAAGAAGACAACCTACCAGTGTGTTCTCAAGAGGTTCTTTTCTTAGTAAAATAAATGGAACATCAAGATGTGCAACCAAATCTTGGACATCGGGGTATCTTCGTTCATATAATCTTGCTTGAGGGGAGTCTATAATGTTATCATTACCGTTGTGAAGATCTAATACACAACCACATTTATTAAGTATTTTGAATATGCTGTAACACATTTTTTCTGTAATTACGCCATCTTTCTTTCCAGGCCAGCAACGATTCATATCTTTTCCATCTATCCTGCTAATTCTTTCTTTTACATTATATGCTAAAGGGTTTGCTACAGGGAAGATGATTATTTTTCCTTTGAGAGGGTATTTTGTTTTCAAGAATTCTTTGAGAATGACAATTGAGAAGAACTCATTTCCATGCTGAGTTGCGACGATTCCTGTAGTGGGTCCTTTCTTTTTTGAATCTACTATAAAATACGGTATTCTGACTGGAGATCCATCAGGCAACTCTTTAACAACCAATATTTTATTTTCTATTTTCACATTAATAATCTCTTTGTAAATTTTTATTTTTTTTAAAAACCAAACTCTAGTATCGCTTTGCTTTGTAACTTCTTAAATTCTCTAACAATTAATCCAAGATGCTGTCAATTCTTTTATTGACATTCGAATTTTTTCTTTAAAACCAAAAATTTTAAATCCGGTGAAAAGTTAGATGATATTGAATTATGGGGGCCACATGTTGAACTCATAGAGGAAAAAGACTACCCTGGTTTAGTCAGATAAACTTGAGGTATCGCAAAACCATAGCTGTTGGACTATCAGCTATATATGACACGTTTTTGAGGTATTAAAATTGTTGTGATATCGTTTTTCAATAAGGGCAAATCCGTTTTCGGAGGTTTGCCTTTTTGATTTTTTATGGATTTTGGGATATATGGAATTGGATATAATTGAAGTTGGTTTGGTTTTTTAACAAAATATCTGCTATATACATAGAATCCTTAAATAAATAGGGTGTATCCGATGATCATAAAACCGAAAATTTGGAACAATATATGCGTGACAGCTCATCCTTTGGGCTGTGTCGCTCAAGTAAGAAGCCAGATTAACTATGTAAAAGCAAAAGGTAAAATTGAAGGTCCCAAGAAGACAATAGTTATCGGTGCTTCCAACGGTTATGGCCTTGCAGCGCGAATTGTATCTACTTTCAGTTGCGGGTCTGCTACAATTGGTGTTGCCTATGAACGCGCCGGCAGAGAAAGAAGAACCGCAACAGCAGGGTGGTACAATACAGAATCATTTAAAGCCGAAGCTCAAAAAGAAGGCTACTCTGCCTGGAATGTAAACGGTGATGCTTTTTCGGAAGAGACTAAAACCGAAGTCGTCGAGCTGATTAAGGAAAATCTGGGGCAAGTTGATTTTCTCGTTTACAGTATTGCTGCACCAAGGAGGATCGATCCTATAACCGGCGAAATTTACTCATCAGCTATTAAGCCTATCGGGGATAAATTCACTGCCAAAACTACCGATTTCCTCACAGGAAAAGTGAGTATGGTTACTGCCCAACCTGCTACAGAGAAAGAAATCGTGCAAACAATCAAAGTGATGGGCGGTGAAGATTGGTTTCTGTGGACAAAGCGACTTTATAAGGAGAATCTTATAAAAGGGGGCTTTTTAACGATCGCATTCTCCTATGTCGGACCGGAATACACAAAAGCAATCTACCGTGATGGAACCATCGGCCGTGCCAAGGAGGACCTTGAATCCAAAGCCGATAAAATCAATAGACTTATTGCGTCCGTTAATGGAAAGGCTATAATCAGCGTGAATAAAGCACTGGTAACACGGGCAAGTGCTGTTTTTCCAGCAGTTCCCCTTTATATAGCTTTACTTTATAAAGTGATGAAAGAAAAACATCTTCATGAGGGCTGTATCCAACAAATGTACCGATTATATCACGATGTTCTTTTCGCCGGTAAAGATCCAAAGCTTGATTCCAAGGGCAGAATTCGGATGGACGACTGGGAAATGCGGAAAGATGTTCAACAAGAAGTGTCTGATCTCTGGAAATTAGTCGAAACAAAAAATTTGGATAGCATTCAAAACCTCGGGGATATAAAAGGACTGCGGGAAGAATTTTTGCGACATCATGGTTTCGGCATGCCGGGGGTGGACTACAACCAAGACGTGGAACCGGATATGTTTTAGTAATGGTATAATTTTAAGATATCATAATACCATATCACCAAAGGATAGCCGTGGCGTTTTCTGCTAAATCTGACAGGATTTTGGGATCTTAAAATTATTGTGATATCGTTATTAAAGAAGGCAAATCCTTATATAAAATGTTCGTTAACTTACTGTTAACAAATGTCAATATCTTGACACAAAGCCTACCCTTAAATTTCGAACGGCTGCAATTTAAAACACCGAAAATTTAGATTATAACTTAATGATATTAAATTAATATCAATCTTTAAGGTCCAATTTGCCCAAAATATATCTAATGGGCACATATGTTGCAGAAGCTATTTCTTCGTCGAAAACTTATAAGAAAGGATTCCGTATGACAACATTTGACGATTCTCTGAGGACAGTCGCTGAAATTACAAAAAATGTAATCCTGAATGCTGCGGATAGATCTATTCCGCTCACACCTGAAAATTATCATGTATGGTTTGAATATTTCCTTGGCTCCAACCAAGAACTGAAGGCCAGCATCGATGAGCTAATCGCCTCCGAAAATAGCTTTTCCCAAGAGATAAATGAGAGACTTTACACCGAGTACCTAAAAGGTGATAAAAAAGAAATATTGCAGGAAGTGCATAAGGAAACCCACAAGATATTTCAAAATATTTTTCAGACAACACTATCCACAAGTGACCTTACGTCTAATTATAGTGCCAAAATGGAAGAATATTCTACCAAATTGGATGAAGCCAAGGACTTAACGCAAATTCAGCATTTTATTGTTGATATAATAAAAGACACGAATGATATGGCTGAGTCCAGCAAACAACTGAATCAACAACTTGAAGAAGCGACTTCACAGATTGAAAATTTAAGTAAGAAACTGGTGGAAACAGAGAGAGAGGTCTTGTTGGATGCCCTCACCGGACTAAACAACCGTAAGGCATTTGATAGAAAGATAAAAGAGCTTTACGAAAAATATGAAAAAAAGGAGATTTTCTTTTCAGTCATCATGTTGGATATTGATTTTTTTAAGAAATTTAATGATCAATATGGTCATCAAATCGGAGATGAGGTATTGAGTATTGTCGGATCGAATTTAAAGGGAAATTTGAAAGGCAAAGATTTTTCAGCACGATATGGGGGGGAAGAATTTATTATCCTCCTTCCAAACACAACGCTGGACGATGCATGTGTTGTCGCGGATCAAATAAGGGAAGACATATCAACAAAAAGACTCAAAATAAAAAAAACCGGCCAAAACATCGGCAATATTACCGCAAGCTTAGGCGTGTCGGAAATTCGTGAAAGAGATACTGCTATAACAGTGGTGGAGAGGGCTGACGCTGCGCTATATCTGGCAAAGGATTCTGGCAGGAACAATGTCAAATCGGAAAAAGATCTTGAATTGGCGAAGACTGAAACTTATGGTTAGACTTTTATTTCATCCTTAAACAATTTTTCATGTAAAAGATTGGACAGATGATGTTGGATGCAATTCGTCACTTTTTCATGATTCATGATGTATGCGGGGAATCTTTAACTGGGTATCATTATGAATGTAAATGAAATTATGACATCAAAGGTTATTACAATAGGAATGGATGATACTCTGGGACAAATTCAAAAGGTCTTCGAAACGTACAAATTTCACCATGTTCTGATTGTGGAAGATGAGGAACTCATTGGTATCATATCTGATCGTGATGTACTTAAAGAGATCAGCCCATATATAAATACCCTTTCAGAAGATTCTCGTGCCAGGAAAACCCTAACAATAAAAGCTCATCAGATTATGACAAGAAAACCGATAACTGTTGAGCCGGATATCCTTGTGGAAAATGCTGCGAGTATTATGTTAAAAAAGAATATTTCTTGTCTTCCTGTTGTCTCTCCTTCAGGAAATATTGAAGGCATCTTATCTTGGAAAGATATTCTCGTTTTTTTCATAGAAAAAAGTAACGAATTGGAAGAGATCTCGTAGTGATAGTTTAATATTAAGCGGTCTTTATATGAAAACGCAAAATTCCCAAACGAAAATATCTATTTCAATGGGTACGCCGTTATGCAGGGCGTTACCGACACCTGCAATAAGTTAAGACTATCAACCTTCTAAATGAATATGATACCCAGAAGATATCGTCAAAATATCTGCCAAATCAGATAGTTTGGGCCGTTACAAGATATCTGGATCGAAAGTGGTGTCATGAGATGTATCCAATGACGGCATTTTCATTAAAGCTTCTGCAATTTTCCGACCATTTCAAATTCCTTCCATATTCTTCCCTTGAAAGTATTTAAACTTAAGGCCTCTCCACGTCATTATCCAGTCCATACCTGTCTTTCCAAGCGTCATATTTTTGACAACTCACTCTATTAAAACCACATGCGCCTATTGCTAAAAACTTAAAGCCCACCAAACAACTGAATTTATTTGTAATTACTGTCAGCCATAATTCCGCATTCTTTTGGTATAATCTATGCATATTCAAGTTTATTTACTTCGAAAAAGACAAAATATTTTAGCAGACAGGCTTCAAGGGATAAAGGTTAACCATGGAACAGGTATACATTCCGGCAAGAACAACACAGCTGAATTATTATAAAGATGTTCCTCTTCATGTCCAGGGTAAAGGGCATAAGTTTGTTCTGTATAAACCTCCGGGGATGACTTTACATGATATGCGGGTTTCAGAAGGACTGCATCCTAAAAAACTGTACATAAAACAGACGGACAAAATAGCAGGTATTCAGGAAGTCCAAAAAGTTTTCAATCAACAGCTAAAAGAAAATATTCAGTCCAATAACCCTGAAAAAATTAGAGATACGGTCGTAAGCATCATGGAAGAAACATTAACAGAGCCCAGAAGCGGGAGCCTGGAAGGTGTTTCGGATACAGTAAATATACTGGTGGATGAATATACCCAAGAGCATGATGTCATTAAAAATTTAGTGGATGTATCAGCTACAGACTACACGACGGCTTTGCATTCCATCAATGTAATGGCCTTGGTCTTAGGGTATGCTGTCTATGCGGATTACTCTTTGTCCCAACAAAAGATAATGGGTTTATCTGCCCTATTGCATGATGTCGGCAAAACAAAAATTAATACGGATTTGCTTACCGCACCAAAAAGATTGACGGATGAAGAATTTATGGAAATTCAGCGGCATACCACAACGGGGTTTAACATTTTAAGTAACTGCAAATTTGAAAGTAGAGAAATCAAGTTGGCGGCCTTGCAACATCATGAAAAGCTGGATGGAAGCGGCTACCCGAACCAGTTGAGACAAATATCAGAAGTGTCTCAGATCATCGGTTTTATCGATTGCTATGAAGCAATTACCAGTGATGACAGACCTTATCGAAATTCATTGGATCCCTTAAAAGCATTAATGTTGATTAAAAAAGATGTTGTAGCCGGTAAGTTCGACACAAAAATTTTTGAAAAGTTCGCCTACAGCCTGCTATAAATTTTATCTCAATTTAGGTAAGGTTTATCTTCGATCCACATTAATGGCTTAGAAGGCATTTGGGGTTCTGGTCAATGCTTAACGTCAAAGTAGCGCTGCCGCCTTTTTAAAGGGTCTAAAAAGCGGTTACATTGATCCCTTATCGTCGAGGACTGCCGCACCCGTTGATGCCAATGTGGGGTCCGATTTACCCATGAATCGTGAGGCGGTTAACGTCACGTCTGCTCGATTCCAAGCTTTCCGGAACCTCTTTTCGATCATAACGGCTTGATCCTCCTTTCCTTGAGAACGGAGGCTCTGCATCAAACCAAACAAAGACCACCCATTCTCTCGATTCTGCCTTAGGTCTTGCCAGTAGATGGCTTCGGCCTCGGCAAACCTTTTAGCTTCCATCAGGACCGCCCCCAGTGATTGCCTTACCGGAACGTGCCAGTCGGGTGGTTCATTGTAAATTAGGTTGTCTTCTAGCAGAATCCCGCGATGAAGCCTGGCTATGGCGTTGTCGTAATCTCCACGCTTTGCGGCCAGCTCGCCCGCGAGAACTTCAGTGGCGATTTCCAGAATCGCTTTTGCTCCATTTCGGGAAAACGTCACACGGTAGCCGTCCAAGGAATTGTCTGCTGCAATCCTTCGCAGACTTCCCAATTCCCAAGCAGCTTCATCTATTTTTCCTGTGGCTATGAAGGCCAGTCCGCGAGCGTAGTGCCATGCACCTGTCCAGAATAGGCTGTCAGCCGGCGGTCGGGGTTCATTGAGAATCAAGTCCCACTCTCCGAACCGCGTATACGCAAACAGCGGCGTTACCAGAAACTGATGCAGAAGAGGTACCTCGCGCCATGCATCCGCCGGGATGCTGGACGCTGCTTTGCGTGCAGCCTCGATTGCAACACGACTTCGCCCTTCCATAGTAGCCGAGTCCCATAAAAAGTGAATATTGTGTGGATAATAGGCCAGCGGATAGACACCCTGGGCTCGGCACTGCGTGATATAATCTTCATCCGCAGCTATGGCATCTTCGTTGCTTTTTGATGCTTCGCTGTAACGGCCGACCCGGCGGAAGATATGGGAAGGCATATGAACCAGGTGTCCGGCTCCGGGCGACAATTTCCCAAGCCTTTCGGCCCCGGCTTCAGCAAGCTCCGGTCGGGCCAATTCCACCGAGTGGATATAGAGGTGAATCGCCCCGGGGTGGTTCGGATTAATTGCCAGAACGGATTCCAGAACATTCACGGCTTCCACTGTTTCCGTATAGGGTTTTAGATCGCGCGTCCAATAATCCCAGGGCCTAAGATTCATAACGGCCTCGGCGTAAAGTGTTGCCGCGTCAAGATCGTCGGGGTAGCGGTCGCGCAGCTCGCCCATCGCCTTGACATATGCAAGGTTCAGCGCGATTCGGTTTGCTTTATCTTCTCCGGAATAGCGCTTTGCCAGGGCATCAATATAGGCCTGCTCTCTTTCGGAAGCGTTTTTCTTCAAGGCAATGGCTTTTTGGATCATTTCGTAAGCTTTTAACTCATTTTCCGGGGGCATTGGCATGTTAATGTTGGGTCCCATCACCAAAGCAATCCCCCAGTAAGCCATGGCGCACTCGGGATCGAGGCGCAAAGCCTCGCGAAAAGATCGAGCGGCTTCGGCGTGGTTAAATCCATAGGTCAGGTTAAGCCCCTGATTGATGAAGAGCTGTGCTCTTGCCGAGTCAGTTGAGACGGGAAACTTGTGATTCCCCAGGTTTTGCAGCCGAGGCGCTATCTGCCCCTCTACGACTGTTGATTGAACGTCGTTTTGGGATTTCGGCTGAGCTGTAGCCAACGGCTCAACGATGATAATTCCGGCAATGACTACCGAGAGAGCCGGAAAAAACATATTAAAAAGTTTATTCCATTGAGTTTTCATTTTTTTACCTCCCGGTTTTCCTGTTATTAATTTTCATGTAAAATAAAACATGCCGTATTCATTAACATAGAGTAGTACCACTTTGTGATATTTCAAGGGGAGATTTGGAATTTTTTTATGAACTTACTCTGATAATAGCATCAACAATGAGCCATTTCCTTGACTTTCATTATGCTGGCCTTAATCTTAGTTTAACACATTGTTAAATTTAAACATTAAACATTGCATTAAATAATGGGTAAGAGTAGCTTTAAAGATCATTTTTCCGTTAACTCTGAAAAATACAGTAAACATCGTCCCGATTATCCGGCAGTATTTCGAATTATCAGGGTAAGCGAATTTCTCGTTCCATATAAACGGGGGTTTTTTAAATCTCAATCCTCTATCTTTTCGATTCTTTTTATATGACGTCCTCCCCTAAATTCGGCATTCAACCAAGTGTTCACAATTCTAACTGCTTCTTCCTTCGACAGCATCCGCTCACCGAGAGCGATCATGTTCGCATTGTTATGTTCTTTTGTTAATCGTGCACTCTCCTCATTCCAGCACAATCCACAGCGGATCCGCTTCACTTTATTTGCCACCATTGCCTCTCCGTTTCCACTGCCCCCGAAAACAATCCCCAAATCATTTTCTCCGCTGGACACACTTTCAGCCGCAGGCCGGATATAATCGGGATAATCAACCGGTTTTTCACTATTGGTGCCATAATCCACCACAATATAGGTCTTGGATTTCAAATGATTCTTGATTTTTTCCTTTAGTTTGTAACCCGCGTGATCACTTCCCAAAGCAATTCTTTTCATTTCATCTCCAATTCGGTAATTGGCCTGTTTTGAGTTCAGGTAGGACTTTTTGTGAAAAATGTTGAGCGAACCATGGCCCCAATCATGTTAAAAACAATACGAGCGGCAGTCAAAGCCGACAACCCGTTGATATCTTGCTCGGGCACAAACTCAACCAGATTGAATCCGCATACGTTGGCTTTTTTCGTAAGGCCGTGCAGTAAATCCACAACCTGTCCGTATGACAGTCCTCCCGGCATAGGGGCTTTTACTGCCGGCATTATCGATGGATCAAGAGCATCACAATCTATCGTCAACAAACAGGAAGATCCTTTTGTTACCAAGTTTAAGATTTCATCAATGCCGCTGTCTTGCACATTTTTGGCAGTAATGATTTTAGCCCCGTAATCTCTGGCCGCCTCAATTTCTTCAATTCGGGCGCTGCCTACACCTCGCATCCCCGCTTGGATCAGTTTATCAATCCAAGGCATCTCCGAAGCCCTTCGCATGGCGCTGCTGGGTCCTTCGGTTATGCCGTTAACGTCATGGCGCCAGTCGATATGCGCATCCACTTGAACGACCGTAAAGTTCCCTTTCCCCTGGAAAGCACGCATAAAAGGAATCGTTACAGAGTCATCCCCTCCGAGAACGATGGGTACAGCCCCGGCATTAATAATGGCGCGAATCATTTCTTGGGAACGTCTTTGGTTGCCAACAGGATCGGAAGGGTCACCGGGCACGTCACCGCAATCATATACACGGATGTTGCTGTCATTCAGAAGCGGCCCACCAAGATCATAATCATAGTGGTCTATCATCCTAGCATATCTTTTGGCCGCGCTACGAATCGCCGTAGGAGCTTTAACAGAGTGATTTGGTACGTTCACGGAATAGGAAACCCCATGAGGAATGCCTATTAATGCGATGTCTGCTGACAATCCGGCGATTTCTTGACATTCCGGCAGACCGGCAAAGGTATATGGACTCATCATGCCACATTTATAAGAGTTTTTAGCTAATAAATGCAAGTCGTAACTTTTTTATCCCGGAAAAGACCCCTATTAACGGGGTGTGCTCCCCCGCTTAACTCCGGTGTCTACGTGCCTAGTCATTTCAAGAACTTAGCAGCGGTGGCATTCCTGCCCCCTCCGCGTTCTCCTGCAAAAAGCATGCGGGAGCCGCGGTCTCCCCCACTTCTAAGTCCATTGAAATAACGAAGCCACTCCGCCAATATCGTTACACGAGGAAGCAAACCCCGTGAACACAAACCAAATTGAAATTTACGATATAATAGAACAAATCTATTAGAAATTTTATGCACTTTCTCTTAAAATTATGCCCCTTTCCGAGAGGTTCTCAAGCTTTTAGCCAGTAGAGGTGGCCTTATTTGTGAGAATTTAGACTCACGGGTTTTTTTCTCCATGATACGTAAGAATTTCCATTTTTTTACGACTAACAGACACTAGAATCCATTCAGATCGCGATGGATATTAGTAAAGCTCTAGAAATATATATAAAGAAGGGGATTGCATGAAAAGTACGCTAAAGAATCTTCTTATGTTGGTTTTGATAACAGCAGTTTGCATAGCATTGTTTACGAATTTCACTTGGGCAGACTCTAATGCTGTCAATCACCATAATTCATCATATGATAAAATTTCGGGAAAAATTGACCTCATCGTAAACCTTACAGGCGGGTATTATTCATATAACCATGGACGTCGGCATAGCGATCATGGTTATTACAAACATAAACGCAAACATAACTATCACGGGAAAAGATATAGCCACAAGCAAAGGCATTATCAGCAAAGAAGCATACATAAGCGCCATAAATTCCGACACAGACGCGGACACAGATACTATTATGGACACAAGCATGGATATCCACATAACCTTTATGGTTATCAACGTCCTCATCATACTTACAAAGGTGGCAATCAATACTATTATGATGGCTATAAGATTGGATTTAGCAAAGGCTACAATGATGGGTACAAAGGCTATGAAAACGATCCCGAAAACGCTTACAAATACAGTAAAAAACCATATCGACACTCATCAGGACGTGATGAGAATCTAAAAGGCTTTCTCATGGGCTATGAAGATGGATTTAGGGAGGATGATAGCACCCGTTAAAAAAAATATACGTGTTCGGTCTATCAGAGGCTAAAAATGATAATTTGAATGTTTTGGAAAAGGAGCGACCATGAATCTCGAATATGTAATAGAAAAAGATGTAAATCCATTAAAAATGTTACAAGAATATGGCCAATCGGTCTGGTTGGATTTTATCCAGCGTAGTCTTCTCACCAGTAACGAGCTCGAAAGGTTGATTAAAGAAGACGGTCTGCGCGGAGTGACTTCAAATCCTGCCATTTTTGAAAAGGCGATAACCGGCAGCAACGATTACACTGGGATTCTCAATAAGCTGGCACCAAAATACGAGGATCCCAAAGCGATTTATGAGCAGGTGGCGATTCGCGATATTCAGGATGCAGCGGATGTGATGCGACCGGTCTATGAAGAAACAAATTATCGTGATGGGTATGTCAGTATGGAGGTTTCTCCACTTCTGGCCAGAGATACAAAAGGGACAATGGAAGAGGCGCGACATTTGTGGCGGGCTATTGGCCGTGATAACATCATGATAAAGGTTCCAGGAACGAAAGAAGGTATCCCGGCTATTGAGCAGCTTACCAGTGAAGGGATCAACATTAATGTGACGCTACTTTTTGCCAAGGATACATATGAGAAAGTAGCAAAGACGTATATCAGCGGTCTCGAGAAGTATGTCGCCAAGGGTGGTGATCCAAGTAAAGTGGCCAGTGTTGCGAGTTTTTTCATTAGTCGAATTGATTCAGCCATTGATGCACAACTAAACGACCGCTTGAAAAAATCAGAAAACTCAAACGAACAGGCATTGCTAAAGAGTCTATTGGGAAACATTGCAATTGCCAATGCCAAGCTGACATATCAACTGTATCATAACATTTTCTCTGGTCCGAATTGGCTGGCACTGGCCGACAAAGGGGCACCAACCCAACGAATTCTATGGGCCAGCACAAGCACCAAAAATCCGTCGTATCGTGACGTCATCTATGTTGAGGAGCTCATCGGTTCTGACACTGTCAACACGATTCCACCCGCCACCCTTGTTGCATTTCGTGAACATGGTCAGCTACGGCCCAGTCTCACCGAAGCGCTTGAAGACGCTCATAAAACTATGGAGAATCTCAAAGGGCTTGGTATTTCGATGAAAAACATCACTGATAAACTCCTTGATGATGGAGTGAATTTATTTGCGGATGCTTTTGAAAAGTTATTGAACGCAGTGGATAAAACCAGCCAGACAATACGGTCTGCCAAAATCAATGAGTAGAAATATATTTTACATGACATTCCTTGTTTATTTATATTAATTTTTCCTTTTAAACACGCAACCTCTCATTTTCTATCATAATAATTAGGCCATTTCTACAGATTCCACAATTTCATTTTTTTTTTGACAATCAAAGTTCTTTATCATAATCTATTTGAGAAAGATTATATTTATGACAGTCGATCCTCATTTTATTGCACTTTAGATGTGAATCATTTCTTGTTCCGGCGACATTGATTTCTACCCTCTTATCAGAACTTATCTCCAAAAAAACTAGTGTTCATGGTTTGTTATGAAACGGTCCAAAACGTTCACATACAAAGTGTATGCAAGAATTTTGAAAAGGATCGTTGTAAATCCCGTCATACAGGGCAACACCGTAATTGGACGTTAGATGTGTTTTTGAGATGGCTTGTTGATGTTTTTGAGCTTTAAAGGGGGCCCTTAAAAACAAAAAGCATAGGAGGTGACGCCATGCCGACTTATATTACTTTAGTCAACTACACACAAAAAGGCATAGAGAACGTAAAAGAAAGTCCCAAACGACTTGAAGCCGCCAAAGAAGCGTTCCAAGGAATGGGTGCAGAGCTAAAAGAATTTTACTTGGTTATGGGCCGGTACGACATCATTCTTGTGACGGAAGCACCAAATGATGAGACTGTTGCAAAGATAGCTTTAACACTTGGTTCACTTGGAAATGTTCGGACGGAATCTTTTCGGGCTTTTAAAGAAGATGAGTACCGAGAAATTGTTTCTTCCCTACCTTAATGATTATGTCGATAAGACATTTTTAGGAAATAGGGTCCCCTCAAACTTTAACTAACCTGAGCGTTTCAAATTGTGACATGATAAGACATCTAACAACTTTCGTTCTATCATCAAATTTTTATGCCGACGCGGTAAAGATTGTGTTTTACAACCATTAAAGGAATCTTCTAATGGACCCGAAAAATCCCATAAAAAATAGTGGTTTTTCGTATTGACTATTGTTTTTCTATAATTATTATTTGGTGATAGGACTAAAGTTATTCCATTCACATAGTGACTAAGTATTAGGAACGTTCGAAGTCAAGGAGTTAAGACAAATGGCACAACAAACTGCAGAAGAAAAAGAAAGAGCTTTATACGGAGTGGACAAGGCCATCATTCGCGAGGATATTCTTCAGAGTTTCCCAAGGCTTTTCGGGACCAAAACGATAAACGGTCGAAAAGTTAATGTGGAACAGGAGATTGCTGCACTCGCCAAAGAGCTGCATCCCGAGATCGCCGCAGCCCTCACCACGCGCCGAGCGCTACTGCATTCTCCCGCACCGGTCAGCGAGAAATATGCCTGGCCGAAGTGGGACGACACGTTTGAGGATCCCGTAACACAGCAGTTCCGGACATATCGTCAGATCGTTCAGGGCTTGATTGATAACTTTCTCGGTCGGGACAGCGATTGGCGCTGGCGGCTCAACGACGAAGCGCCTATCCCCAAGGACGCCCACCCATTGACGAATCCCGGCTTGGAGCTCACCGGGCCGTGGCATCCGCTGGATATGGCCTTCAAAGCGTTGAATAGCCCGGCGCCTATGAATATGCCGGATTTTGAAGACGCCTCGCCGTCCCATTTCCGGCCCGCCGGCGCGCCTGCGAGCCAGCCGATAGGGATTTTCGCGGCCTTGGAGAACGCGAAAGAGATCTTCGAAGGTGCCTGGGCAGACCGCGCATATAAGGTGGGGAAGAAAGGCAAAACACGCGAGTACAATATCAAAGAATCTCCGGCGCAGTGGCCGATCCGGTTTGCCCGGCCTCCGAGCATCCACGTGCGGTATGAACATATAACGGTCGAAGGCCAACCGGTGCATGGTGTGATTCCCATCACCCTCCTCTGGGCACTCAACAACTACGAGTCCCTCACACGGTCCGGTACCGGTCTATACTACTACATCCCAAAGATTCAGACCCCTCAGGAAGCTCTCATTGTGGAGAAGCTCCTGGTCCGAGTGGAAGGATTGATCGGCGTCCAGCCGGGCACCATAAAGATCAAAGTCCTCTACGAGGAAGGGAATGCGGGCCGGTTCTTGCCTGTAATCGCCTGGGTCTTGCGACGCAGGCTTCTTAGGGACAAACGTCGGCCGCTGGGACTACCTGGCCAGCATCATTGAGATGTGGAAGAAAGATCCGAAGGGCGTGTTTCCGGATCCGCAGTCCATCGGCATGGCCACCCCGAACATGATTGCATATCAGCGGTATAACGCGCTGATGATGCTCATGGCCGGCATGAAGAATGGCCAGTTCAGCCATGGGGCTCCCATCGGCGGGATGGCGGCCGTAATGATCTACCAACCGACCGATCCCTATGGTCGCTCGCAGTATAACCCACTGGCCCTGCGTGCAATGGTCATCGACAAAATGCGAGAGCGTCTGCTGGGTCTTATCTTTGTGCCCGAGGAGCAGCTGCCCGAAGATCGACAGCCCACCCTGGAAGAGATCCTTGCCGGGGGGGTGAAGGGACGACTCTACGATGCCTATCGACAAAGTTGGGTTGCCAGTCCCGATCCGTCCTACGTCGCCGCTGGCAATACACCTTTGCAGGCTCCCGTGACGCAGCTCCAGGCGATCCTCGATACGCCGCCAGAGGAAGTGGACGTGAAAGACAAGCCGGTGCCGACGGTCGACAGTGGGCTCGTGGAAGCGGAGCGGCTCCTGCTGCAATCCTGCGACTTGTTGAATTCACAGGGCAAGATCACACCCTGGGTCGTCTCCGAAGGACATGTTCAGCATGCCGGAGAAGCTCTTCTCGCAAGAACTCTGGGACAGTATCTACGGTGTGCCGAAGGGTGAGATCACTATTGAGCACATCCAGCACGCCTTCTACATGGCGGCGAACTACGGCTTCCAGATTCTCAACGGTAACTTCGCGGCCGCCATCGACGACTACGAGCTTGGGCTGCGTTTCATGAACGATCTCGCCACCTACCGGATCGATGTGTCGTGGCTGTGGATCCTCCTCCATCACCAGGCCGTCATCACCAAGGACGGCTACCTCAAAGCGGCCGGCGCTCACCGAGGACGGGCTCATACCCGGCTGAGAACGCCTTCGAGGTCAAGACCGGGACCCGCTTCACCAAGGAGCTGTTCCTGAGGTTGTGGGACTACCACAACGAATGGACGTCTGAGTTCTTCGCCGAGCTGGACCGCCTCGGCAATCCAGGCCTCTTTGACCGCGCCAAGGCGCCTGTCATTATGGAGATCCTGAAGCGCCAGCTGCTTTCGCCCCGTTACATCCAGCACAGCGCCCGCGTGCTCTTCGTCGTGGCGCAGGCGAACGAGCAGGAGCGCGAGCAGCTTCTCGAGGCGATCTTCACTCTCTCCCGCGAGCAAGTCGTCAAGCGCGTTCATGAAGGCACGCTGAACAAGTCCGCGTTGGATGCCCACGACTATGTCTATGACATCTTTCCGGGGATCGAATGAAGATGAGGAGCAATTTAGTGGCCTCCGTCAAAGCCTGAGGCTTATTGTTCGCCTGGTATGATGCAATTGACGAGCTTCAGGCTGAGAGCTAAAGGTGATAAAACGCCGGCCGGCAATCGGACGGAAGGGCAACGCCAACTATATTCCTTGAATTTAAATGTAAATCAATCGCCGGCCGGCAACCGAACTTCAAATGCAGCACCGGGTCCGGTGCTATTTTGATTTTTTAATGTACCCCCATGCTTTACGATAATCTCATGACATATGTATAAACCGAGTCCGGTGCCCTTGCCCAACGCTTTGGTGGTAAAAAAGGGTTTGAAAATATCCTCCCGGATATCCTCTGAAATGCCGGGCCCGGTATCTTTGCACAAAAAAACCACCTGCCTTGTATTCACATCAAAATGAGTCGAAAGAAAAATTGTTCCTTTCATGTCCATAACCGCCTGAATTGCATTTTGAATGATATTCAGGATCACCTGGCCTAAATTTGCAAAATTACCCTTGATATCCGGCAAATCCTGGGCATATGTTTCAACGATGTTCAGATCGCAATGTTTGTATTGATTGAACAGTATTCTTAATGCATCTTTTACAACCAAATTGATGTCCACCGCTTCTGAGTAGGTTTGGGTTTGCCTGGAAATCCCAAGAAGACTTGATACAATTGATCGCGCCCTTTCTAGTTCCTTGTCTGCGAATTTAAGATCATCGATCATGTCTGCGTCTAATAAATTTTCTGATTCCAGCTGCTCAATGTCTTCAATGGTGGCCTGGACCAGGCTGGTAACCGTTGTCAAAGGATTGTTCAGTTCATGAGCAACGCCGGCAACCAGCTGGCCGATGGCAGCCAGGCTTTCCGAACGGATGAGCTGTTCTTGGGTTCGCTCCTTTTCAGACAGGGCTTCCTTCAGGGCCCGGGTCCTTTCTTCAACTTTTTTTTCTAGGTCCTTATTCAGATCTTCAATAATTTTATAGGACCGTGCGTTTTCAAGGGCAAGCGCGCTCTGACTTGAAAGTGTTTCAAGAAGATCCATATCTTCTTGTGTAAAAAGATTACCTGACCGTTTTTCACCCAGTATAATGAATCCATATAACTGCTCTTTAAATAACAATGGAAGCGCTATTTCAGCATTTAACATCTCTAGATCCGAAAGCACATCTTTGTTGTCGGCCGTTGGAACCCGCTTTGCAATCTTTCTTTTTATAATAGGTTGGTGATGGGTTTTCATAAATTCGACCAGGGGGGATTCTTTTCGCCATTTACCCGGCTGGTCAAGATTCACCTGTTTCGCGTAGGCTGAAAAATTGACAAAATGATGTTTTGATGGTTCCGATAAAAAAACAGAACAATACTCCACAAGCATCGTGTCAACCACCGTATCTGTCAAAAGTTTTGCAATGGCTTCATAATCGAGTACGGAAACGATCATCCGACTCACATGTTTAATGGTTTTCTGGTAATCATATTTACTCTTGTAAAAAATGCGATCCACAAAGTCCTGTACAATTGATTTTAGCGGTCCAAAGACAAAAGCAATCAGAACAAAAAAGAATACGGAGAAATAAATAGAATCTGAAAAACGAACATCTTTAAAAACAGCGTTGGCCACAATGATGAGCAAGGCATATAAACAGGTTAAAAATGCGGTCAGAAGAGAATAGATGAGGCTCTTTTTAATCAATATCCCCATATCCAGCAAATCGTGTTTGAAAAGACCGACGGCAAAGAGAGTAAGCGGAATAAAGCTCAAATTTCCCGGAGGATATAGGGAATATCCGCTGATCGTAAAAACATTCAGTCCGTTCATCAAACCCATGATTCCAAATCCGACCAAAAGATATTTGAGCCTGTTTTTACGGGAACTGCTCGTTTCTAAACGTATTGCCTGATAGATTTGTATCAAAACATAGAGGGTAACCAGTAGGCTGGCCAGACCGAAAAAAGGATAAAGAACGCCACCCCTGGCAAAATATCCGAAATAATGTTTCTGCATGGAAGCAATATAAAACGGTGTGGGCGTTAAGCACATGAGAATGAACGCATAGGCATATGCGGCGTTGATTAGCCATTTTCGTCCGGAGATATTGAGATAGGCATGAAAAAAATGAATATACACCGGGAAAATATACACAATAAAAAAATGATCCGTTCGGCTGATGCGAAGCGCCGTTTCTTTGGATTGGGCGTTGAAGGCAAAAAGAATGTCAAAATAAAGAAAAGATCCGAGGATGCAGATGGTAACAAAAAGGAAGTTGGTTTGGGTCCTGGGGCCTCTGAAAATCGCCAAAGCAGTAAGTGCGAGAAAGCAGATGAGCGTCAAGAGTGGGGGAATGCTGTAAAAAGTCATTATCCATTCCCCAGCATTTCCCGCGCATGATCAACCGTCGCCTGAGTTATTTTTTCACCCCCCAGCATCCGGGCAATTTCATTAATGCGTTCCGGGATACTTAAGCAATTGATAGAGGTTTTTGTTCTACCCTCTGAAACATGCTTGGAAATACTGAAATGATGATCGCCGAATTTTGCAATCTGGGGCAAATGGGTAATGCAGATAATCTGGTGATGTTTGGCAAGAGCGGCAAGTTTTTTGCCCACAACCTCCGCCACACTCCCTCCGATACCGGCGTCAACCTCATCAAATACAATGGTCTCCACCGCTTCTGTTTGGGCAAGTATTGCCTTTAGCGCCAGTACGACCCGTGAAAGTTCACCACCTGAAACAATGCTGGACAGCGGTTTAAGAGGCTCTCCTACATTCGGTGCAATCAAAAAGACGGCTTGGTCGATTCCGGTTTCATATGCAACATTATTTTCTACGGTAAGGTATGGATCGTTGCTGCTGTCCGCCGGGATTGTGCGAAATGAGACCTGAAATTCGGTCTTGGGCATCTTTAAGGAAGCCAGTTCTTTTTCCACCTTTTTGGCCAGTATTTCTGATGCGTTATTCCTTTTCCTGGAGAGTTTCATCGTCAGTTCGACCAGTTTGTTATGCAGGCTGGAAAGTCTTTTTTCAGCACCGGCGATATCCTCCGCTAAACTTTCCAGGTTCAACAGTTCCTGCCCAATGGATTCCAGGCGCAAAAATACGGCATCCAGCGAACCGCCGTATTTGCGAATTAGCTTGTTAATAACATCCAGACGATCTTCAACAACACCAAGACGGCTTTCATCCATCTCTATTTTTTTCAGATAGGTTCTCAGTTCATCAGCGATATCTTCTACGTTAAAAGCGATTTCGGCCATCCGCTTTGCCGATGAAACGAGCAAAGGGTCTATCAACGCCGCTTTTTCAAGACTCTTTTTTACCAGCGAAACACGTTCGACAACAGACCCCTGTGAATCATACAGCACTTCAATGCTGTCCCGAGCGGTTTGAAAAAGCGCTTCACTGTTTTTCAGTCGTATCCGTTCCTGTTCTAATGCAGCATCTTCTCCGGGGCTTAACCCCGCCTCCTGGATCTCTTTTTTCTGGAATTCAAGCAACTGAATATGTTCCGCCTGTCGGTCTTTTTTGGCTTTCAGGTCATTCAGATCTCGAATCAATGGAACGATCTCATGAAAACACCGGTAGACCGAATCGCGCTCGGGTGCCAATCCCCCAAATTGATCGATGATGGCCAGTTGTTGCTCCTCTTTCAACAATCCCTGATGAACGTGTTGTCCGGAAATACTGGCCAAATTCTCGGTGATAAGATTCAGCAGCCCAATGGTGGCAAGACGCCCATTGATATAAATCCGGTGTCGGTCTTTTCGGGAAATAACCCTTCTGATCAACAACCCTTCTGCCGGGTTATACCCATTTTCTTTCATGATTTTGACGATTCCAGGCTGGTCTTTGATGTTAAATAATGCTTCCAGCTCAGCGGTCTCTTGTCCGGAACGGATGAGCTTTGCCGCGGCCCGGCTACCCAGCAAAAGATTGACGGCATTGATGATGATGGATTTGCCGGCGCCGGTCTCCCCGCTCAAAATGGTCAAACCGCCCAAAAAGGATATCCGAAGGTCGTCGATGATGGCAAAGTTACTAATGGAAAGCTCTTGAAGCATAAAGGCAAACATCCAATTGTCTTGATATGGAATGAAAGATATACCTCTATTGAGAAGAAGTATTCAATGAATATCATTTGTTATTTGAACTTAGGTTGAAGGAAAACTTGTTATGGTTTTATTGCACAACACGCGTTGTTTGTAAAGATGCTTGTCTTTTAAATAAGGATGCTGTTTCACCGAGACGTCTTAATCGTAAAATTTCTTGACAGTTCAGACAGATGAGACTACTTTTTGGAATATTTCAAATAGTTCTGCCAAAACTTACATTACAAGGACCACCACCATGTCTGAAAAAGGAATTGTGTTCTTTCCGGAAAGGTATCTCGAAGCCACCCCCAAAGATTACCGGTTGGATGATTATGAAGACGTGTTTTTCCCGGCCAAAGACGGCACTCGGCTGCACGGCTGGTTTGTCCACGGACCTGATGAACGGGCGGTAATGCTCTGGTTCCACGGCAATGCCGGCAATATCAGCCATCGTCTTCACAATCTTAAAAAATTGCACGACGCCCTTCAGATTCCCATCTTCATATTTGATTACCGCGAATACGGTATGAGCCAAGGGGAAATCTCAAAAGCCGGTACTTTCTCGGACGCCCATGGTGCTTTCCGGTATCTCATTGATGAAAAGGGGTTCAAAACATCTTCCGTGTTATTGTTCGGACGGTCTTTGGGAACTGCACTGGCCGTTGATATTGCCAGTAAAGAACAATGTCTGGGAGTCATTTTGGAGGCGGCATTTACGTCCACGGATGACATGATGCAGCGCTATTTTCCTTTCTTTGCCCCACCCCCAACGTCAAGCGTAAAATATGACAGTCTGTCTTTGATCGATAATATACAATCACCTATCCTGTTTGTCCACGGGCAGTTTGACCAGACCATCCCTGTCTCCATGGCCCGTCGTCTTTTCGAAAAAACCCGATCTCCAAAAGAATTCTATGAAATTCCAGGAGCCGATCACAACGATACCTATCTGGTTGGGGGCCATGAATATTTTGCTGTATGGCAGAAATTTTTGATCAGTTGTCTGAATCGTCAGAGTCTTTGAAATATTTTTTCAGTGTGTCCACATTTTCTTCATGCTGCAGCCGAATCGCTGTCAGAAAAAAGTAAGAAGACCCACCCGGCAGATGGTAGTGAAACTCTCGTATTTTGCGTGCCACCCATTCCTGACCTCGGATCAGAAGCTGGACTTTATCTTCCAGATTAGTTAGCGCATCTACTTTGTCCACGAAGGCTCCGGTTTTGCTAGTGGGCTTGGCGCCGAGATCATGAATAAGGGTCATCAGAATGCGGCAGTTGACCCCTTCATCCCGCAAAAATTTCTTTAAGAGCGTTTTCAATTGATAGTCCTTGACTTGCCGGACCAGTTTATCGAGGACCAATACACCTGCACGTTCCGCTTCAAGCAGCATGTTGTAAAAATCCAAAAGTGACGGCGCACCGATTACACTCATATCGGATCTCCTTTCCGGTTAAAAGAAATAAACACCCAAATACTAAAACTTCTGTAATTTCTATCATTATCCTTTAACAGATTTCTTCCTTATGGTTAATTTAACCATAAATATCATACCTGCAACTTTAAAGTGCTTATTAAATGTAACAGTCCGAAAGAAGTTTTTAAGGTAAAGTCATATGGATTTGATCGATAAACAGAAAAAACCACATGAACTTAAGTTGGGCGAAAAGAAAACTAAATTGAGCAATTGTCGCTTTCTGGGAAAATGGAGCTATCCGCACGGCGATACTTGACATTATCTAAAACAGCCATATTGTTATTAGAATCTTTAAATATACTATGTAGAGAGGCGCGAGGGACCTGGCCCGTTGACCGCCCGGCAACCTGTTCCAAAAGGTGCCAATTCCAGCCCGCAAGGGAAACATGAGGTCTTATTGACAAATGGACAGCAGCCTCTCCTTGTGAGAGGTTTTTTTTTACCTAAACTGAGCTTTTCAAATAGTGACAGGAATATAAATAAATAATTATTATAAATAAAATCGTGTGACGATTTAAGGAGGTAATCATGACAACATATAATAAATATACGACAACCGTAGTGGGATCTTATAGCGTGCCCACATGGTATGAATCTCTTGAAAAACAGGTTGAAGACGGAATCTTGTCCAAAGCCGACATGGCTGACGCGCAATTCCGTGCGACTCAGGCAGCGATACTCGATCAAGAAACGGCAGGAATCGATATTATCACAGGCGGTGAAATGCATCGGCGGACGAATAATCGGCATGCGCCTCCCAATGCCATGCTTAATTATTTTTGGGAGAAGATACCCGGCTTTTCCAAAGAAACGCGTCCAAAGCCGATCACGATTAAGGATCCGGACGTGTTTCATCCAGCCGCTATTTGCACAGGTTCCATTGAAGATGCAGATCTTGGTCTTGTTGAAGAATTTAAAACCGTTTCTAAATATGCCAGAAAAGAAGTGAAAATCACGATGACCGGTCCACACATGCTCGCCAAAGTCGCACATGATGAACACTACGGCAATATCTCCAAATTTATGCAAGATTTGGCCAAAGTCATGAACCGTAATTTTAAAAAATTGGTGGCCGAGGGCTGTAAACATATACAAATTGACGAGCCTCTTTTTGCAATCTCCGATGACGAAGAAGTTCAATCCGCGGTAGATGCGATTAATCTGGCTATCGAAGATTTGAAAAATGTCTCGATTCAAGTACATATATGTCAGGGCAATTACGCCGTGGGCGCCGATTATGACGGCCAGATTGGTCATCGCTACTTTGACACTGGCAGATATCCTGCTGAACTCATCTGTAAAATAAATTGCGATGCGCTTCTGATTGAACACGACTATACATCTGAATACGAAGGTTTATTAGGCAACAAGCAGCTTGCCGTAGGTGCAGCAGATGTCCAGGATTTAAACGTTGAGTCTGCAGAGGCAATTGTGCAGCGTATTCGCAAACACAACTGGTTGGCCCCAGAGCAAACCTTGATTACCAGCTCATGCGGGTTGAACCATTTGCCGCGCCACATTGCTTTTGGAAAACTTCAAGCGATGGTGGAAGCAAAGAAAATATTGGCGGCTTAGCGACGTGTAATTGAATCACATTGTATGGCAGAGATCGGATGTTTTCTGCCATGTTGACAAGAAGCAGATAAAAGGTTCGAATTAACAAGCGGGAGGTTTTGAAACAGTTTATAGTATTATGACTTGACCTTGGCAAACTCAAAGGCGGCTATTTATCTCTTTTTTCGATGCCAGCCTCAGTTTTCATAATATTCCCAACTGGCGATCTTATTCAAACTTTTAAGTTGACGGTCCTTTTCTATAAGGCTGACCCTGAAGACGTCGCCAATGGAAAGAAGGCCGACATGGTCAACATTTTTTTCGATGAGAATGTGACGAATAAATCGTCCCAAAAACATTTCATTGATTTTGAGAATAGTAAAAAACACTCAAAATAAACGTAATTTAAAGATGTTATGTGAAAAGCCGCGTTGACATCCTGGTTTCCTTTTGTTACTTGTATCTCATAAGGGGTCATCCGTTTTCAGAGCCCTAATTCTGATCATATACCATTCGTTATTTATTCATGACCGAAAGAGCCATCCATAAGCGACTGCCCAATATCTGTGCCAAAGCCATTATTAAGGCTTTTAATGAATACCAAACCAAATTCAAGGTGATTACTCGACAGGCCAAAACGCGCTTCGAGAACCAGGATTGGCATGGAATGAAAACCGATGCAGACGAAAGGCTGGATCTCTACAAGAAAGTGGTGGATCAGATCGTTGCTGAAATTAGACGGTTGTTGAGCAATCAAATCAACGATAAAGAAATATGGATGAGCATCAAGACCACCTACTCCGGTTTGAGCAGTAAGTTAGACATTTGGGAACTGGCAGAAACCTTCTTCAATTCGGTTACCCGGCGAATATTTGCCACGGTTGGTGTAGATCCCCAAATAGAATTTGTCGATACGTGTACTCGAACCCAGCCTGTCCAGATTTCTCCCCCTCCATACCGAACCTACGCCGGAACTCTGTCAACCCAAAGCTTGATAGAAAATATCCTCGGCGACTTCGAGCATCAAATGGCATACGAGAATATCCAGCGTGATGCGGAATTGGTGTCAGAAAAAATTGATGACCATCTCCAAAGCAGTGGGTATTCGCCATGCATCGATCGTGCGGAAGTGTTGACCTCCGTCCACTATCGAGGAAAGGGGGCTTATCTGGTCGGTCGAATTTTCAATGGTTCAGATTTCTTCCCTCTAGCGCTGGCGTTGCTCAATACTCCGGGCGGAATCGTAGTAGATGCTGTGATCTTGAGTGAAAATGAAGTGAGTGTTTTGTTTAGTTATACGCGTTCCTATTTTCATGTCGATGTCAAAAGACCAAATGAATGGGTGAGCTTCTTGAAAAGCATCATGCCTCGAAAGAGAATTGCCGAACTCTACATTTCTATCGGTTTTAACAAGCACGGCAAGTCTGAGTTGTACTGCGATTTACTGCATCATTTGAGCCATTCCAACAAAAAGTTCGAACACGCCGCGGGAGAAAGAGGCATGGTCATGGAGGTATTCACCATGCCTGACTACGATTTAGTGTTCAAGGTGATCAAAGATCACTTTGCGTACCCAAAGAATACCACCCGCGATTCGGTTATGGCCAAGTACGACCTTGTGTTCAAGCACGATCGCGCGGGTCGGCTTGTGGATGCCCAGGAATTCGAACACCTGAAATTTAATCGCGATCGTTTTTCAGGCGTGTTGTTAGATAGCCTGAAACGAAACGCCGCTCAAAATGTAATCATCACTGATGATCATGTTATTGTCAAGCATGCTTATGTCGAACGCCGGGTGATCCCTTTGAACATCTATCTCCTTGAATTCGATGAGGAAGAAGCACTAACGGCCGTTATGGATTACGGCAATGCCATAAAAGACCTGGCAGCTTCAAACATCTTTCCTGGAGATCTTTTGCTCAAGAATTTCGGAGTAACCCGCCACGGCCGTGTTGTTTTTTACGACTATGACGAACTTTGCTTGTTGTCTATCTGCAATTTCAGAGTAATGCCCCAACCCAGAAGTTATGATGAGGAAATCTCTGCCAAACCTTGGTTTGGCGTTGGTGAGAATGACGTTTTCCCCGAAGAGCTTCGAAATTTTATTGGGTTGCAGGGGGTGTTGAAGAAGGTTTTTCTTGAACACCACGAAGACCTATTCGATGTACATTTTTGGCATCAGGTCCAGTCTCGCATCAGTGGTGGAAAAACTATTGACATCTTCCCCTATGGACAAAGCAAGCGGTTAGCCCATGGCAAGATCGGTTGATTTATCCTTCGTAATAGTTTAGTCCTTTCAAACAAATCGATTTCAAAGGCGCTTCAGGTAATGTGCTCAAAAGGCTAAAGCGTTGCTATCCTTCAAACTGTTCTTCTTCGGTGGAACCTTTCAGGGCAGAAGTTGCGGTCTCGCCCCCGCTGATAATCATTTGAATTTCATCGTAGTACCCCGCCCCCACAAAAGATTGATGCTTAACCGCACTGTAGCCCAATTCACGCTCTATCTGGAATTCATGCTCCTGCAACTGTGAATATGCTGCCATACCTTTTGCTTTATAAGCATGGGCCAATTCGAACATAGAGGCATTTAAGGCGTGAAAACCGGCCAGGGTGACAAATTGAAATTTATATCCCATGGATCCGAGTTCTTCCTGAAATCCCCGGAGCGTGGTTTTATCCATATGCAATCCCCAGTTAAACGAAGGTGAACAGTTGTAAGCCATCAATTTATTCGAAAATTTCTCTTGAATTGCCTGAGCGAATTCCCGTGCCTCTCCCAGATCCGGTGATGAGGTTTCACACCAGATCACATCAGCATAAGGCGCATAGGCTAAGGATCTGGCAATGGCAAGTTCCAAGCCACCTTTCACCTCGAAATAACCCTCAACAGTTCTCTTTCCAGTCATAAACGGCTGGTCAATGTGATCTATGTCACTCCGCGTCAGTCGGGCACCATTGGCATCTGTTCTCGCTACCATGATCGTCGGCACATCCAGGACGTCACTGGCGAGCCGGGCAGCCACGAACTTTCGAAGATATTCCGAGGCCGGCGCCAGAACCTTCCCGCCCATGTGACCACACTTTTTCAAGGAAGATATCTGATCTTCTAAGTGAACGGCCGCCGCGCCGGCGTCGATGCATGCTTTTGTCAGTTCAAAGGTGTTGAGGGGCCCGCCGAAACCCGCCTCGATATCAGCCACAATGGGGGCAAGCCAATAAATGTTTCCTCTATCGTGCAGGTGTTGAAGCTGGTCGGCGCGAAGCAGTGCATTATTTATTTTCCTGACCACAGACGGGACACTATCTGAAGGATAAAGACTCTGATCCGGATAGGTCTGTCCAGCCGTATTTGCATCAGCCGCGACCTGCCAGCCGCTGAGATAAATTGCCTTTAACCCTGCCAACACCTGTTGAACGGCCTGATTACCCGTCAACGCACCCAAAGCCTGAACATAAGGTTCTGAGTTCATCAGATTCCAGAGCCGCTCAGCCCCCAGGCAGGCGAACGTATATTCTATCTGAAAAGAGCTACGAAGTCTCACCACCTGTTCGGCCGTGTAGGGCCGTTCAATCCCCTGCCATCGAGGGTCAGTTTCCCATGCTTTTGCGAGTGCCTCGGTTTGCTGTTGTCTGTCCATGAAATTTCCTCCATTGGTTTTACCCTAAATGGTCATATGTATTCGGCCGAATCACAATTCATTAGATAATCCTTGCCTTTCGCTGGGTAAGGGTGTGATTGTCTTTTGGCCTACAACTTATGATAATGTTAATAATTCTGAAGTCCTTTCATTACCCGATTTATTTTCGAAATAGGAATAAGTTGCGAATCATTCCGCCCAAGATCAAAACAATCGGAAGAACAAATAAAGATCCAAGAAAAGCCAATATCGGCCACCAGGCTCGATCTGCTGATTGACCTGTTGAATAGTAGAAATAAAGACTCACTGTTGAGCAAGCCATTATCGATAAAACGACGATGATGAGATTGTAGATACGCCCGGTTTGTTTTTCAATATGTTTGGGTGAACTTTTAAAGTAAAGCCAGATCGAAATTAGAGAAAAAGGAACAAGAATAATTAATGATAAGACCATATCCCATTAGTCATTGGTGCAAAACTTAAGTCTCAGGTTTTTTCAATATCAGCATTTAAAATTTCTGCTAATTGTACTTTGATGATGGGTTTTTCATAAATCCCATCGAAGCCGGCATCCTCTAAATGATTAATATCAAAATCATAAAGGAATCCGAATAATGCAAATATTTTTAAGTTAGGATTTAAGGCCTTCGCCTTTTTACAGAAATTCAACCATTTAGCTATGGCATTTTCAGGTCCGTAATGATCGATGAAAAGGATTCCTCACACCTCAAGATATGTCCGGCCTCTTCCACACTGTCCACAGTAACGGCCATACAGCCAATTTTTTCCAACATTTTTTTCATTAATTTCAGTTGGCTTCTCTGATCATCAACACCAAGGACTTTTTTAGTGTATCCGCCAGATTTTCTGTCTTGCATTTTATCCTTGGTACATTTAGTTGTTTATGTATTTACCGAGATCACGCTTGTAATATCGCACAATGTCCACGAAAAATCAAAAAGAATAAATTGAAGCTGAAACGGAGAATCAAATTGAAAATTGACGTTTGAAGATGTTATTTGATCACAGAACACTTGCCCCATACTTTGAAACGTAATCATCACATTATCAAATTTACGAACGCATTGTCAAATTTTAGACCTGAATCTTGCATGATTCAGTTTAGAATTGGAGTAGGATGAGGGAAGGAATTTTATGTGCGATATATTTTTTTCCTATCTTTATGATACGATAGGGTTTAGTGTCATTTCATCATTGATCATCTGAAGATAAAATGCCGGAGATTCGGTCCAGGCCCCGGTGTTCATGTATCTGATGCCATTGTAAACCCTGTCTTCCGGATAATGCGTATGGCCGCAAATGACCGCCTCATATCCATTTTCCAGGGCACAACTTACTGCATTCTTCATCACGTTATCTCTTAAGACCTTATATAATAACTCAAATTTTTTAGCATAATTGGCCACATGAACAGGCCTTGATCCGTACTTAATCATTATATCGTGAATCAATTTAAATGATTTGATAAAAACCTGACTTCGGGGCATGATTTCATCAAAATCGTATCCATGGGCAATTAATAATCTGTTTTCGATGGTGTAATATGTCTTAAAATGTATGTGCTTAAGCCCATTTTGAGCATAGCCATCGTCATGATTTCCCCGCACCCAAATGACCCTCTGGCGGTGTGAGACTTGCTCAATAAGATTCAGAATCCGTTTATGAGGCGGCTGCAATTTTTTATTGGGATTGTCTATGATATCACCATTTAGGATCAGTTCACAATCTTTGGGAATATTTCTAAGAAAGTTCTCGAAGTCATGATGTAAAAAATATCGGGATCCTATATGTAAATCGCTAACAACGATGGCATTCATATTATGATTTAGAGGTTATCTTTGCTGTCCGGTTTAAAATTTAAATTAATCATGTCACTAGAAATTTCTTCCCATTAACTTTTAAAAAATTTATAGGAATTTATTGCCATAGTCGAAGGCGCAAATTGGGAAAGCTTATAAAACGGATATGATCTCTATCTGATATCATCAAATGAAAACATCTATTTATCACCGATTATCGTCACTTCCAGCCAAAATCTTTAGCTCGAATTTCTACTCGATCTGCACCGATCTTTTGCGCATAAATGCTTTGCAAAAATCCTTGACATATCAACGGGTATGCCTGTCGAAGATTCTGATATTACTTTCATTACCTAAAAACCATGTAGTTTATTTCATAGTTTCAATTCATTCTCACAGTCATTCATTTACTATCTTTTTTTTAATCACCCAATAAATCAATTGGTTGAAGAACATTATTTATCTCATTAATATTCTGGCATTATATTTGCTGTTTTTTTTTTGCATAATGTGTTAAGGCTGGAAAAATATGAGGCTATTGAAAATTCTAATAATTTTTTTGGGAAGCACTTTGTTCTTGTACGGAAATATTTATGCTTTGGATTTTCATTATCTGGTGGATAAATATTCTTTGAGCAGTCGTTCGCTTTTTTTTGAAAAAAAGGAACTCAATTTTTATATTAATCCTGCTATCAATAGTATGATTAAAAATTCTCCTTCCTTGATTAAGTTTAACGATTTCTACGAATCCAACGGACTAATCGATAATTTTAACCGTGATTTGATAAATATCCAGACCGATAACGGTGGCAATGTTACCGATAAGGTGCGTAACTGTCTGATATCTCGACTTACATCCCTGACGATTAAAAATAAAGTGGATTCTAAAACCAACCTGATTTGCAATCCAGAATTACTTTTCGATTTTTACCTTCATCGAAAAATTAAGCCTGTATGGGTGACTAAAGATTGGTTGAGCAATAAAGCAGACGTTTTCATAAAGACGATTATTGAAGCAGACCATGAAGGACTCTATTCATCAACCTATCATCGAGACGACATTTTGACCTTGCTTGCGGATGTTGAACTCAACAACGTACTAGGTGCGTTTGAGCCTGAAAAATTCGCGGAAATAGAACTACTTTTAACAGATGCTTTTTTCTCATACGGATTTCATTTGTCGGAAGGAATTGTGGAACCTAATCCGACTAATTTTGATTGGCACATAAAAAAATCGAAAAAAAATCTGTTGAAAATTCTGCAAACATCATTGCAAAATGAGAAACTGGAAGAATTGGTGGATGTATTGCAGCCACATCATTCAGGATATTTAAGACTGAAGTCGGCATTATTAAAATATAATAACATAAAAAAATCGGGCGGCTGGCATAAAGTTCCTGTAGGTTCAAAATTGCGCAAAGGTGACACTGGAAAACGTATTGCTGCCTTACGTTCACGTCTAATCATTTCAGGAGATCTTACAGATTCGAAAAACAGTAACGAGGAATATTTTGATGACGCTTTAAAAGATGGGGTTAAAAAATTCCAGGCCAGAAACGGCCTCAAAATTGATGGCGTCGTCGGATCAAATACACTTTCAGCGTTAAATATTTCGGTGGAAAATCGAATCGAACAAATAAAACTGAATATGGAACGATGGCGGTGGCTTCCGCAAGATTTAGGGGACCGCTATATCCTGGTCAATACGGCCAATTTTGAACTCGATATCATTGAAAATGGACAGACAGTAACATCCACCCGGGCTATTGTTGGAAAAAAGAAGCGCCCCACACCTGCTCTGTCACGAAAAATAACATACATGGAACTGAATCCTTATTGGAATATTCCCCATAAAATTGCCACAAATGATATGTTGCCAAATATCCAAAAAGACCCAAACTATCTGACAGATAAAAGCATCCGGATTTTTGAAAACTGGGAGGATGGTGCCAAGGAGATAAACCCTGAATCTATTGATTGGGATACGGTTACAAAAAAGAACTTTGTCTATAAGCTCCGACAGGATCCGGCAAATTCGAATGCCCTTGGACGCGTAAAGTTTATTTTTCCAAATGAGTTCAGCATATATTTGCATGACACGCCGGCTCGCGAATTATTCAATAAGACCAAACGCACCTTTAGCTCCGGTTGTATCCGCATTGAAAAACCCATGGAACTGGCCGCTTACCTTCTGACAGACAATTCAAAATGGACTTACGAAAAATTAACTGCTGCGGTTAACAGTAAAAAAACCAAAGCAATATTATTGTCAGATCCGATAAACATTCATATTCTTTACTGGACAGCCTGGGTAGATAAAAACGGTCTTGTCAACTTTAGAGATGATATGTACGGAAGAGACCGTCAATTGAATATTGCCCTTAACGAAAAAATAAATTCTCCAGAAGTTGTATATGGGGAAAAAACAGAGAAAAAGGTTTTATCATTCCTGACGCCACCCGAATCTAATCCGTCCATTGACGATATCAGTAGAATTGGATCGTGGCTCGTAACCAATACCATCAGCCGTTAGCATCTTTTCAATACCTTTTACCAATTTCCCTTCACTTAATCTCACATGAATATAGCGGCAGTAGGTCCTTATAGAGTCGACTCCATAGCCTTTCTCAGAATAACATTGGGTTTCCATCGGCAAGAACTCGCAAACAAAACCGTGTAAAAGAGATCAGGGCTAAGCTTTTAAGGTTACACTGCAGAGATATGATTCTTATTAATTTTCATGCAAGGTTCAGGCTATATATTGCTCAATCCCATCTTTCAATTTATCAAGCATCTGGCTGAACCTTGTTTCGTCCGTCTCTAACAATGTGAGACGAAATCCCTGCATATGTGTGTTAAAAGACGTCAGAGGTACCACACAGATTCCTGTTGCAGCCAAAAGATAATAGACGAACCGTTTGTCCGGTTGAATATTCGGATCGCCGGTAATTTCCTTTACCAGTTCGCCCACTGCCCCGTTGGAAATAGGAAGCGTTTGAAGCTGATTCAATACACTGTCTTCAAAGGCCACACTCATATAAAATGCACCGTTGGTGGGGTTGACTATAACTCCTGGAATGCTTTTGAGCCGGTCATACGCAATTTGTGAGAATCGTTGATACCGCTGGCGACGCTGTTCCAGATAGTCTTGATATTGGGGGTGACTCAAGATATGGGGCAGTGCCTTTTGAGGCAATGTGGTGGAGCAGACTTCCACCATTTTGGCATTGAGAATGCTCTGGATGTAAGATTTAAACTCCTGATCCCGGTGGACATTGTATACCTCGATCCAACCGCATCGAGACCCGGGCCATGGAAGCTCCTTTGAAATCCCTTTCATCGAAATTCCAGGAACGTCACCGATGACCGCACCCAGCGACTCGGTTTTGTTTCCGTTAAACACCAGGTTCTGATAGATCTCGTCGGCAATGATAAAGAGGTCAAATTCCCTCGCAATCTCGACAATCTCCTTGATCAGCTTGACCGGAAAGACCGCGCCGGTGGGGTTGTCGGGGTTGATCAACAAAATACCGGCCACCGCAGGGTTGTATTTGACCCGACGGCGCAGTTCCTCGATATCCGGGAACCAGTGATTGTGGGGATCCAGGGGATAGCAAACCGGAGGCAGTCCGGCATGGGCGGCTTCGGATGAAGAATGAGTGGTATAGGTCGGGGACGGCGTAATGACCCGGGCGGTGCGGTTTAGAAACCCGTAGGTTTTGGTGATGGCATCCCCGAGGCCGTTAAAAAAGATGATATCTTCAGGCGTGATGCGGCAGTTACCGTTGTTGTTATTCAAGGACACAAGGAACTCTCTGGTTTCAAGAAGCCCCTGGGTCGGACAGTAACCGTAACACATGTCCTCCCTAACCAGTTCGGAAACAATGTCTTTCATCCAAACGGGGATTTTTTCACCTTTGGCAACAGGATCGCCGATATTTTCCAGGTAGACAGGTACGCCCAGTTCCTGAAGCTTGTCGGCCACGCGTATGATGTTGCGAATTTCGTACGTCAGTTCTTCTGCCCCGATGTGGATAATATGGGTTCGCATGGTAATTCATCCTCCTTATAAAAATTCATGATATTCGCAGCCCATACATAAAAAGGGCTGCTTAAGGTTTGCAGCCCTAAAGTTAAAAGGGCTGCGGTTTGAATGCCCGCAGCCCTGAATGATTTTTTGAGGAATTCGGCTATCCGCTCCCCTTCAGGACCACAGGCTGCCCGGCGGCAGCCGCCGCGGCAGCGCTGATCGCTCGACGTGCACAGAAAGTCCTGAGTATGGAAGCTGATATCATGGGTTTCCTTTCATTTTTTTTGGAGTGTCTAGCACATCTATCGACACATGTCACCAAAAAATTTAGCCTAATGTAAAAAAATATTAAAAAAGTCGGTTGGATTTTCCTATCCTGTGAAAAACACGCCTTTGAAAAAGGCCTGTTGTCATATTATCTAAACAATAGTATATCCTACCTTGAGCGTTTCAAATTGCAACATGATAAGATGTTTAATCGCTTTTATCTTATCATCAAACTGTTATGCTGACAAATGTTGGTTGCGTCTTACACTCATTGAGTTGAATTTAAACCGCGAATGATATGTCACAATTTGAAACCCTCCGGGATTTCCGATCTTGCCGCACCTTCTGCGTTGAAGCGCATTTACAATAGCCCACTATGGCTTCATGCGCTTCGCCTTTCGTAGTGAAACGAAGACCCCGTTATCGGGTGGATCTGCGGCAACTTTGAAAATCGCTCAAATTAGGTATGTAAAAAAGCGTTCGCTATTTGAGTAACTTGGGGAACGGTAAAAAGGGCAAACAAAGACCGGGAAATTGCCAATGCGTGAAACAGCACATATAAACAAGCTCATTTTTATAATTATTATCTTTATCTTTTGCGGATGTGCCCAGCAGCGTCCGGTCTTATATCCAAATTCTTACCTGACCTACGTTGGAAACGAAAAGGCCCAGGCCGATATTGACGCGTGCATGCACCTTGCAGCACAACACGGCGCCAAAGAAAATAAAGGGGAAAAGATCGCCAAGGACACCGCAGCCGGTGCGGCCGTGGGAGCCGCCGCAGGCGCTGCCATAGGGGCAGTGCTCGGCAAAAATGTGGGACGCTCCGCAGGTGCCGGGGCAGCCGGCGCCGGCGCCGCGACGATGACACGAAAAACCATCGACTCAGGAAAGCCTGACCCGTTGTTTCGACGTTTTGTTGAAAAATGTCTGCATGATAAGGGGTACGAAACTATCGGCTGGCAATAGAACAAATCTATGTCATTGACACCGTTTCGAACTTTGAAATGACTTCCGATTCAGTTATCGGTAGTCGCTCTCTATCATAACTCTTTGATAAAATCCCAGATCGCTTTATAAACTTTCCCTGAGTCCTTGCCCAGAAGTATACCGTGGCGGTCAAAGTTAAAAAGGATGTACGATTTATCTTCGGATCCGATACGTTTAAATGCCCGTCGTGACCCGCTGGGTCTCACCACGGGATCTCCCAGAGATTGAACCACAAGGGCCGGCATTCGTATGTCAGACAATTTATCATCCACAGCGTCCATGAGCCGTTCCAGCTCCAGCACGCCGGAAATCGGGTTGCGAAAATAATTAATATGGGGGTTTTCAGGCTGGTTCTCGACAAATTCTTTTTTGGCGCCATCGAGTCGAACCTTTTTCATCACCCGGTTCCATACATCCACCGCCGGAACAAACTTTGAAGAAAAGTCTTGAAGCCTCATGGACGGGCAAACCGCAAAAACACCTTTGATATTTTTCACCCTAGCCGCCAAATCAAATGCGAGCAAGGCTCCGGCGGAAAACCCACCCACCACAACCTGTTTGCATAGATGACTCATAACGGCATATCCTCTTTCAACAATAGCGACCCAGTCCGTAAAGGTTCTGATTGCCAGATCTTCTGGAGAAGTGCCGTGTCCCTTTAATCGGGGGGCATAGACCCACAGGCCTTTTCGGCCCAGATACTCGGCCAAACCTTTAACCTCAAAGGGGGCGGCCATATACCCGTGAATCAGAACCACGCCCATTTCACGAGAGGCCCCCTTAATGAGATAAGGTTTTCCAATATCCTTTTCCTTTGTTTCTTCGTTAATAAAAAAATCGTTGTAGTCCTGTTCAAATTCTTCAACCGCTTTTTTCATCAAGGTTCCGGCGATGTTCTTTCTCAGCCAAAACCCCGGCATCCAGGCATAGCGACTTATTTTACGCTGGAGCTTTTTTAAAGGTTCCACCTCATTTGCAATTACTGCAACAGGGTTATCAATGCGGATACGGTGAAAATCAAAAGGAGACATAAATTTTGAGGTATCCTTTATGAGCGTATTGTTCGTTATTTTGACAACCCCCTTTTCCTCGGCAACTTTGATAAAGTTTTTAAGCTTGTTGAAACGGTCGTCTATCAACAGGTGCGTCTGATCTAAATGGAGATCGTCGTGGAGATACACCCCTGTTTCATCAAGGTTGTCCGTGACCACAGAAAATGCCCTTCTTCTGAGATCATATCTGTTAATTGTTTTAAACGGAACCCGCTTTAACAAAGATGCAAATATGTGATCATGATTCACGGTGGTCATGCTGTAAATGGCGGACATGTATTGCTGCATAATTTTTACCGCAACATTTCTCATGACCTGTTTTGAAGGAATCGGGTCATCAAAACCAATGCGATGCGTTGAAGAGATATCCTTTTGAATGGCAGAGTGCTCCATAAACGCCTTTATGTCAATGGGTCTGCCGAGCCGGATATCCATATCTACCCCGGACAGGATCATGCTACCTTCGGTCATCATCTCTTCGAGCATGCGTTCCGGGACACTATCCATCCAACGGGTCGCCAGTTTGCTGAGGAGATTCTCATAGGCCCTGAGCGGATAATAGGTAACGTTCACGGGAACGATACAGGTATTATGATCCAGAACATCATTGATTGAATCGATTTGAAAGCTTTCCATTAACCGCTGGGCTTCCTCGGGGACTTCATCCAACATGACCCGTAAACGTTGGCGGTAAAATTCTGTTCTCAGTGCCAGCGTGGCAGCCCCGGTGTGCGGCGGGTGCTTGCCACCGGCATGAGAAATCATGAACTGCCCCTTTTCAATGATTTTTTTGCTTTTGACCATACGGCCTTCGGGAAAAATGATCCAATTGGCTTCGCCGGTGAGCAAACTCTTGATAATGAGAAGATCACGGTGAGGATTTTTTGTAGATACGGCACCCACCTTTTCGAGAAAAGCACCCAGCGCCCCTTCAAAAAATTGATAATCGGCCAGGGACCAAACCGGGATTTTTACCAGCTTATGAACATGATAGGGAAGGAGAAGGGTTTCGATCCGGGTAAAATGATTCACCACAAAGATGACGGAACCTTCGGGGATGTTCTCCTTTTTGTGAATCCGTATGTTTGCCTTTGAAAGTCCGGCCAATGTCTTGATGGCAAGGCCCGTTGTTCGATACGCAAAAGGATTCATGGACTTATTTTGTTTGACCCCTGTTCGATTAAGTATTTAAAGGGTTCTTATCAATTTTCATTCAAGATTCAGGTAGTAAGGTGTCTATATTGTTTCGAATTTTAGGTTGCAGTTGACAGATCAAGCAAATACAATTAAATTAAACCTTTTTTAAATAAAAATAAAGGATTTTCGGAGGTTCACCGTGTATTCAAAAATACTTATTTTACGCTTTCCCAAAACAGAAGTGGAAAAGCCCATTGTTTGCTATCTCTCAAAGGATTTTGACCTGACCTTTAACATTCTCAATGCTTCCATACTCCCCAGAAAAGAAGGCGTGATGGTTTTAGAACTCGCCGGAAGCCGAAAAGACTTCAAGGAAGGTGTTAAATATCTCAAACAGCGGGGTGTCCAGGTTCTGAGTGCGTCTCAGGAAATAAAGCGCATCCAAAAAAGATGTACCCATTGCGGTGCCTGCACTGCCGTCTGCCCGACCCACGCCCTATCCATCAAGCGGCCTGAAATGTCTGTCGATTTTAACCAGAAAAAGTGCAGTGTGTGCGAATTGTGCGTGACGGCCTGTCCCACCCGGGCCATGGAAGTTCGTCCTTTAAACAAATCCTTTTTTTAAATGAAGCCGTTAACAGCCATTGCCGTCAGCGGCGGTATCGATTCTCTGATGGCGGCTCATCTCTTAAAGGAAAAAGGGCATAACGTCATTGGGGTTCATTTTGTTACCGGATATGAAGACCCAGCCCCTGACCACACTCAACGTCTTCATCTTTCAAAATCCCAAAAGATTTTTTCTATCGCGGAACAACTGGGCATCGACATTGAACTTTTCGACTGCAGAACCGAATTTAAAAATGATGTCGTCGATTATTTTATTCAAACGTATCAGGCCGGACAAACCCCCAATCCCTGTATGGTGTGCAACCCTTTAATTAAATTTGGAGCGGTTTTCAACTTTGCCCGAAAACTGGGTGCATCAACCCTTGCCACAGGGCATTACGCCGTCCTAAAGAAAGATCGCAAGAATACATATCATCTTCACAGAGGCAACGATTCCAAAAAAGACCAGTCCTACTTTTTGGCCCGCCTGACCCAGCAGCAGCTGGCCAGCGCCTGTTTCCCCCTTGGACATATGAAAAAATCTGATGTTATTCAGCTGGCAAGCAAAAAAGGCTTTAAGCCCGTTAAAAAAACGGAAAGCCAGGATGTGTGCTTTATCAAAGGCAAAAACTATGGAGACTTCCTTGCGCGGCAACAGGGATTTGAACCGAAACCCGGCTTGATAAAAGATGTCGATGGCAACATTCTGGGTGAGCACAAGGGGCTGCACCTTTTTACCATCGGCCAGCGGCGGGGGATCAACTGCCCGGCTTCCGAGCCCTATTTTGTGATCCGTATGGACACCCGGCAAAACCTTTTGACGGTGGGATTTAAAAAAGATCTCCTCGCTTCTCAGTGCAAGGTTGAAGATATTAACTGGATCCAAGAAAAACCGAATCAATCGATAAATGTCCATACTCGCGTCAGGTACCGCCACACGGCTGTGGCATCCAGGTTGACCCCTGTTGATGAAAAAACGGCGATGCTCCGATTTGAGAAACCTGAGACAGCCATCACCCCTGGTCAGTGTGCGGTATTTTACAAGGGCGACGAGGTGCTGGGTGGGGGATGGATTGCTCCAACCTAAACTGAACGTTTCAAATTTTAAAAGGGGATATAATATCTATTATTTTTAATGAATTATCTTGATTTATGTTTTTAAAATTTGAAACCCTTTGGGATTGCCGATCTTATCGTATCTACTGCGTCAGATGCCGTTCCGCATAGTTGACTATAGCGGAACGACATCTTCTCCCGCAGAGCGGGATTTCGCTACGCTCAACTTGCTTATCTGCGACAACCTCGACAATCGCTCAATTTAGGTCCAAGTTAGTGTCCTTCCATATTCAAAACAGGTTTCGGTCATTGAATATTGGAATTTGGAATTTATTTGAAATTTGGTGCTTGTGTATTGACTTTTTTCACATAAAAAACAAAATTTACAACTTGGAAATTACGTCTAAGTTGATAAGCACATATGAAAATACAAAAAGACACAATAAGCCGGCCCTTGTCATCGGGCATCCAGAATAATTCTCCCATATTCAGAATCACCACCCTGGGATGCAAAGTCAATCAATATGAGTCAGATGCCATTGCCCAACGACTCAAAGATCTGGGCTGTGTACCGGCAGGCGCCGAAGACCCGGCAGATCTTTGCATTATCAATACCTGTACGGTCACCCAGAAAGCCTCCATGCAGTCCAGGCAGGCTGTTCGGCAATTCATTCGATCCAATCCCCAAGCACACATTGTCGTCACCGGATGCTATGCCCAAACCGAACCGGATGAACTAAAGAAAATAGACGGCGTTCACCACATCATCGGTCATGGGGACAAACATAACATCCCCGATATTGTCTTATCCCAAGAAAAAGGCCTTCCCTCCCCTTCCCTGATCCGGAAAAACATCTTGCATGAACACCATTTCAAGCAAATTCCTGTAACAGTCCTTGGGAACAGAACCCGGCCGTTTTTGAAGATACAGGACGGATGTGACACCTTCTGCACATACTGCATCGTGCCATACGCCCGGGGTCGCAGCCGCAGCATGCCCCTTGAAAGCGTGTTGAAACACATCCGGAGCTTAAACCGGGCCGGCTTCCACGAGGTTGTCCTCACGGGTGTGCATCTTGGCGCCTATGGACTCGACCTTTCACCCAAAACCAGCTTAACAACTTTGTTAGACCGCATTCGCGAATCGAATAACATGGATCGGGTGCGACTCAGCTCCATTGAACCCCACGAGCTGACCCAAGACATTATCGAGCTTGTAACGAAAACAGAAATTTTCTGCGATCATTTTCACATTCCCTTGCAGAGCGGAGATGATCAAATCTTGGAAAGAATGCATCGGCCCTACACAAGCTCTTTCTTTATTGATTTGATTCTCAAAATCAAAGACCAAGTGCCGGATGCCGCCATTGGTGTCGATATACTGATTGGATTTCCGGGTGAAACCGAAAAAGCCTTTGAAAACACCTATTCCCTCATTGAAAAACTGCCGATCAGCTATCTCCACGTTTTTCCGTTTTCACCCCGCCCGGGGACACCGGCCGGCAAATATTCACAAAAAGTACCGCAAAAGACAATTAAGGCGCGGTGTGAAAAGATGCGTCAGCTCGGAAATAAAAAGAAACGCGTTTTTTATGAAACAATTATGGGAAAAACCGTTGAGGTTTTGATTGAAAGTAAAAGAGACAAAGCAACGGGTTTGCTAAAAGGAATCACATCTAACTATATTCCCGTTCATGTCATCGGCGAAGACGATCTTTTCAACACACTGGTTCAGGTTAACATTGAAAAGATCATAAAAAACAACACGGTATTCGGTGTACTGGACAAACCCTTATGAATAAAGGCTTTGCGCTGATTTTGTCTTGTTTTTGTCTAATTCCACTCCTATTACCAGCCTCATAACCGCACAGGGATCAAGTTTGACATATTGCTGGTACGCTTCCAGGGTTTTATGTCCGGTTGCACGCCTGACTATCTCATCAGAAAAACCCATTTCAACCCATTTTGTTGTCCTGGAATGCCTCAGAGAATGAAATACAATGCCGATACGTTCACCTTTCTTGTTAATCGGCTTATCACCATAGATGATTCCTGCCTTTTTGCATGTGCCTCTCATGCGGTTTCTCACAACGAACCTGTCAAATTTCTTACCGCTTTCTGTGAAAACATAGTCATCTGGATCAAGGTCTTTGATACGGTACTGTAGAACCTCTTTTAGCTTTGCGCTAACAGGTACATTTCGCCTTGCTCCGGTCTTTGTGTCGAAGATGCCAAGGTCTATGTAGTCAAGGATGGCACCGCTGATATGCTTCATGTCAAGATGCACCTGTCCGGCTGTCAGATTGGAGATTTCGCTGCTACGCATAGCAGACTCATATCCGCATATTAAGAAGTCCTTAAAGTCACCATCTGCATGTTCTAAGAGCTTTTCAACCTCATCCCCCGTGACTACCCTTCGTGGATTCGTCTTTCCGTGCAGGACAAACTCCCCTGGTAAGAACTCTAGCGGTATCATCTTTGCTTTTACTGCTTTTCTATACATAGCCCTTAAAACCCGTATTTCAAGGTCAACGGTTCCCTCATAAGCGCCTTGGCTTTTCCTTGATTGGCGGTATCTTTCCTGCTGTATGCCTTCGATGCTATTTAAGGGTCTATTCCCAAAATAAGCTAAAAGATGTTTACAGGCTTGAATTTTCCTGGGATAAAATGGTTGTGCTTGAATTGAAGGAATGTCCATATACCAATTTGACAAATTGGCAACGGTTTTTAATTCAATCTTCTTGACCCGCAACCCTGTGCTTACCTCTCTGTTTTCATACTGCTTGACTTCCCATTTCATACGGGCAGCTTTTGCGAGCTTATAACCCTTATTGCCTTTTCCGCAATACTTCTGCTGTCCGTCAATACTTGCGTACCAATAGCCGTTTTTGCAGGTTACGCCCTTCATGGTCTTTTTAGGTTTTGCCATGAGCCCCTCACTTTCTCCCTGAGTTTATCCACGGGCAGGGACCAGGGACATCCTATAGTCCCCGTGTCAAGCGAAAATTTGATTAATTTATATTAACTGTAAATTCAACTTGTTATTAAAGAATGCCACCTGAAGACGCACCTATCCTTTGCTCTTTGACATACTTTTTCGGCGATTCTCCCACTTTGCGAACCTTACCTCTGATCGTTACGTTTATCCGGCCTTACCGTTTGAACGGCTGCGCCAATCATCCCTTATCCAGAGTCGTAAGTTCAGTGAGAGGCCCGGGATTGTCCCTCCAGGGGTCTTGATGCCCCTACGTCCTTAAACGGGCTCTCTCGCCGAAATAGTAAAAAGTGTTATTCTATGTTCAGATGTGCCGGATCAAACACTTCACTTTTCTTCATCAACGTCCAGGCAATTACCAGCATTTTGACAGCCAGTTTAACACGCATCTTTGTTTTAATCCCACGCTCGCGTTCTCTTCCCCGAAGAAGCCTGGTAAAGTACGTTCTGAACAGGTCGACTTTTGCGGCGGCTACGTTAGCTGCCTGATACAAGGCATAGCGAAGCTCACCGTTGCCTTTTTTGGATATTACCGGAACCGCTTTATCGCTTGTTTTTCCGCTTCGCTTTGCACACAAATCATAGCCGGCCAATTTGATAAGCTGTTTTCGGTTTTCAAATCGAACAGGGTCGCCAATCGAAGCCAACACCCTGGCCGATACGTAAGGGCCGAAGCCCGGAATCGTCATAAGGTAACTATATTCAGAAAACTCAAGACAAAAGTCTTCGATTAAATCATTGGTTTTTTTAACCTGATGGCGCACCTGCTTGAGCTTTTCAACAAGAAGGTCGGCTTCATATTCAGCTGCGGGTCCAATAGGACAACCGACGGACTCTACGGCCTGTTGATGGATTTTTCGTAATCTGAGCAGCCGAGCCGTCCCTCGCCGGGTTCGGGTCACCATCTGAAAGAACTCACCAAATTCCATTGCTGCGATCGTATCAGGATTCAGACACCACTGCACGATCGCAAGACTTTCACTTTCACAGGCACTGTAAAACCTGTCCATCTCAGGAAAGTACTGAGCCAGCAGATTGTTTCTGATTCGCATTTTAAGCCCGTGCTCTTCTCTTTTCAGCCGTCTTCTTAATGACAGTAAAGAGCGAAGCTCAATGATGCCAGGTGATGGATCATCATAGTAAAGGCATCTTCTCCTGGAAACCAGGTCTGCAATATTGGCCGCGCACTTGGTGTCATGTTTGTCCCAGCGGCCATCTAAAAGCGAACGGTTTTTCTTAACAGCTTCGCCGGAAACCAGAACAACGTTGCTTTCACAACGGATTAAATGCCTGGCCAATGGCTTATGGTAGTTGCCGGTCGGCT
>CAVVZC010000003.1:0-815751 GCA_963752565.1 uncultured delta proteobacterium
GTGCCGAAGGCCGGACTTGAACCGGCACGGGTCTCCCCACTACCCCCTCAAGATAGCGTGTCTACCAAATTCCACCACTTCGGCATATACACCATAAGAATCTCATAAAAATGAGTTCAGGAAATTTTAAGGCCCTTATTCTGCTTGAGCAGGTTTTGCGGGCTGTGAAGCTTCCGGACTCGGTTGAGGGATTGTCTCCGGTGTCGCCGGCGCAGCCCGTTGCTCTATGGGTGCCTTTTTATCTATCATGATGGAATCTGTCGTACGATGCCCTGAAAGGTAAGCAAGTCCCAAGGAAGTTAACATAAAAACAACGGCTGCCACCGTTGTTAATTTCCCCAAAAATGTTGAAGAGCCGGTACTTCCGAAAAGCGTCTGACTGGAGCCTCCGCCAAAAGCAGCCCCCATATCTGCTCCTTTACCGGTCTGAAGCAGAATAATCAAAATAAGGGCGATACAAACAATCGTGTGTATGATGATTAAAAATGTTGACATAATTTAAGTTTGATTAAGTTTGATTTTAAAATTGAACGATGTTGCTGAATATTTCCGGATCAAGGCTTGCACCGCCTACCAGTGCTCCATCAACATCAGGCATTGCCATAAGTTCCTCGATATTATTCGGTTTAACGCTACCTCCATATAGGATTCTCATGGATTTGGCAAGCATATTTCCGAAATTTGTTTCAAGCGTCGTGCGCAAAAATTTATGAACTTCCTGGGCCTGATCAGCGGTCGCTGTTTTTCCGGTCCCGATGGCCCATACCGGTTCATATGCAATGACCAGTGTTTTTAGATCATCGTGAGAAAAGCCCTCTAACCCATTTTTTACCTGTTTGTCAAGCACTGAAAAAGTTTCGTTTAATTCCCGTTCTTTTTCAGATTCTCCCACACACATCACTGGTATTAAATTGTTATTGAGAGATGATTTGACTTTCTTGTTAACAGATTCGTCGGTTTCTCCGAAATATTGACGTCGCTCGGAATGTCCGATAATGACATACCGGCAACCTGCTGAAACAAGCATGGAAGGTGATATCTCACCGGTATATGCACCTTCAGCCTCCCAATAAAGATTCTGTGCGCCCAAAGATATACACGTTCCTTTCACCACATCTGAAACCTGTGCCAGTGCAGTAAACGGCGGCGCGATCATTACATCGACATCGACGGACGTCGATACAAGCTTTACAAGATGTTTTGCCGTTTCAACAGCCTCTGAACACGTTTTAAACATCTTCCAGTTACCGGCAATCAGTGGTCTGCGGTTGTCCATGTACTTATCTCCATTCTGATGATATCTTTTATTAAGTCATAAAAAACCTGGTCCTCCCCCGCAATGCGGGATCTTCGATAGACCAACCTGTCCCGCATCGCGGGAGTCAGAGATAGACGGCTCTGTCTTGGATTTTTGTGTCTAAAATAACAAATTCCAAGCACCAAATTTTAAATAAATCTCAAATTCCAATATTCAATGACCAAAACCTTCCAACGCGAGACATTGTTTGAATTTTCGAATTTCGGTCATTGGAAATTGTTTGATATTTGTGATTTGATATTTGTAATTTTAATAATTCAATAAACTTTCAACAAAGCAAATCCCCTCTGGGGAAAACCAAAGATTGGTTCATTGAGCCAGGATTTTTACAATTGTGCCGCAATCATCGCCGCCAGATCGACCATCCTGTTTGAATATCCGGTCTCATTGTCGTACCAGGACAGGATCTTGACCATGTTGTCCACGACATACGTTGTCGGTCCATCGACTATTGAAGATAAAGTTGATCCATTATAATCGGAGGACACCAGCGGAAGCTCACTATATCCAAGAAAACCGGCAAGTGATTTTTCCGAGGCCTCTTTCAGGGCTGAATTTACATCAGTAACCGCAACCCCTGTTTTTTCTAAACTTGCAACGAAGTCGACGATAGATACATTTGGTGTGGGGACGCGAATGGCAAGGCCATTGAGTTTTCCGGAAAGTTCAGGCAGCACCAGAGCCACAGCCTTGGCTGCGCCTGTGGTCGTCGGAATCATGTTCATGGCAGCTGCTCGGGCCCTCCGAAGGTCCTTATGAGGGAAATCGAGTAGCCGCTGGTCGCCCGTGTAAGAATGTATGGTTGTCATTAAGCCGCTTCTAATCCCGAAGTTTTCCAAAAGCACCTTGGCAATCGGTGCGAGACAGTTCGTCGTACAAGAGGCGTTTGATATGATATTGTGATTTCTGGGGTCATACTGATTTGAGTTGACACCCATGACAATGGTAATATCCGGTTTCTGTGCAGGTGCAGATATGATCACCTTCCGTGCACCGGCGGTAAGATGTTTTGAAGCGGTTTCATGGTCTCTAAAAAGGCCGGTGCATTCCGCAACAATTTCCACATTATAATCTTTCCAGGCAAGGGCGGCGGGATCTTTTATAGATGTCACTGCAACCGACCTTCCACCAACTTCTATTGAGTCTTCTTTTGCAATGACTTCCATCTCCAGACGGCCGTGAACAGAATCGTAAGCAAGAAGATGGGCCATTGTGGCTGAATCCATGAGATCATTAATGGCCACAACTTCAAGTTCAGCGTGATTGATTAAAGCCCTAAAAACAAGGCGTCCTATTCTCCCAAAACCGTTTATACCTAATTTTACGCTCATATTGTCTCCCCCAAGTTTTCCGGTTTATTCCCGTTTATTTCCTTTTAAAATTCCGCTAGCAAGTGAAATACTTTTTTTCCCAAACGCTTCAAGATGTTCAGCGACGTCGCAAAGATCCATTTCTTTTTTTTGAAAGTCTGCGGCTTTAACCAGAATAGGAAGATTAACGCCGGATATGACTTCCACTTTTCCTTCCTCAAGAAATGAATAGCTCAAGTTGGAAGGTGTTCCGCCAAACATATCTGTAAGGATTAGAACACCTTTATTACGGTCAACCTCTTTAATTCCGTTAGAAATTTTTTTGCGCAGTTTGTCTACATTTTCTTTCAGATTTATGGAAACGGAGACCATGGTATCGGGTCGAGTTCCGAGAATGAATTCAGCAGCATCAATAAGCGCATCTCCAAGCTGACTGTGTGTTACGATAACGATACCTATCATAATGCTCCTTCTAAAGATCAATATCACGATGTGTGACCATGATCTTTCTGTCTGGTTTTTTTATATGTTTTGATATAGCTTCGGCAATCACCACTGATCGATGCCTGCCTCCGGTACAACCGACTCCAATGGTTAAATAAGCTTTGCCTTCCTTTTCATACAATGGAATTAAATAGTCAAGGAAATCCAGATATTTTTTTAAAAACGTTCGGGTGTCGTCGTTGTTTAAAACATAGTTCTGAACTTTTTTGGATTTTCCGTCCAGCGCTTTCAGATCAGGGACAAAATGTGGATTTAATAAAAAACGAACATCCATGATGAGGCTGGCATCAGAAGGGACGCCATACTTAAAACCGAATGACAGTATATTTATACTCATCGGAGCAAAATCTTTGCTCTGTAAAGCGATATTTCGGATAACAGACTTCAGCTTGTGGACATTGTAATGAGAGGTATTAATAATTTTATCGGCAGCGGTTTTAAGCTTTGTTAACTGCTCCTGCTCTTTACGGATTCCCTCTAAAAGACTTTTGTCTTGGGACAGGGGGTGATGTCTACGTGTCTGACTGTAACGCTTTAATAGAATGTTTTCGTCAGCCTCGAGGAAAAGGATTTTTAGTTTATATCCTTTCTTTTTAAGAGACTCAAAGATTGATGGATACATGGAAAGAAAGCCTTTCTCTCGCAGATCCATCACAAATGCCAGTCCATCGATTTCCGAATCGCTCTCAATCGGTAGTTCCACAAATTTTGGGAGAAGTGCTACCGGCATGTTGTCGACACAATAGAAACCCGTGTCTTCCAATGCTGCAATTGCACAACTCTTACCCGAGCCAGAAAGCCCTGTAATAATAAATATGTTTAATTTTTTCACTTTTAATCAAGGGTTGAGTTTAAAATTCTTCTTCCTCCTCTTCTTTAATAATTGAATAAATCTCATCTCTGTTAGTCGCACGTAACAGTTTTTCTTTGAATGGGTCATTTTTTAAAATTCTCGATATTCGTGCGAGAAGCTTTAAATGAAGGCCGGTTGAATTTTCCGGAGTGATTAGAAGAAAAAAAATATGGGCGGGAAGGCCGTCCATAGAATCAAAATCGACGCCCTTTCGGCTGAGGCCAAAACCGAGAATCAGTGATTTAAGATCCTTCACTTTGCCGTGAGGGATTCCAATGCCTTCACCGATGCCGGTGCTACCGAGCCGTTCCCGTTCCAGCAGCACTTTTACGAGATCTTCATGGCTTACACCTGAAATATTGGCCACAGGAATGACAAGTTCTTCGAGGACTCCTTTTTTATCAACGGCTTTCAAATCAGCAAGAATTGCTTCTTTGGGCAAAACATCAAGAATCTTCATTTCATTTTCACCGATAATTTATCAGCTGTTTTTGGCCATCATCAAGTTTGTCGGAGATGCAAGTAGTGTGAAGTGAAATTCTACTTAAAATTCGATATTCAAGATTCAAGTATTAGCTTCTGGGTTGAATCAGACCGTAGTTACCGTCTTTGCGCCGATATAGAACATTGACCCGATTGCTTCTGGCATCTGTAAAAACAAGAAAATTATCCTTTACAAGGCTCATCTGCATAATCGCTTCTTCCACATCCATTGGCTTATATTCAATATTTCTAACGATGACATGTCGTGTGGCCTCATCTTCCATAAAAGATGTGTCTTCAACAATATTTTCCTTTGTATTGGATTTCGATCCGCTCCGATATTTCCTTATTTTTTCTTTGTTTTTCTTTATTTGTTTTTCAAGTTTGTCCAGGGCAATATCTATGGCTGAATACATATCGTCTGTTACCTCTTTGCCATAAATGTTTAGCCTGTCACCGATGATGTTGATTTCAGCCATATGGCGAAATTTTTCGACTGAAAGGACAACATTTGCTTCAGCAGGGTTGTATAAATATTTGTCAAATCGATCCAGTTTTTCTCCGACGTATGATTTTAAATTTTCAGAAGGATCAATATTTTTAAATGTCACCGATGTTTGCATGCGTAAAACCCCCCTAGAATTCTTTGCGTTTGTTCGATGGTAATACTTTCATCATTTCACGATATTTGGCTACGGTTCTTCGAGCAATACTAATATTTGACTCCTTTAGAAGTCTCGAAATTTTATCATCGCTGTATGGTTTTTTGGGATTTTCACTCTCAATAATCTGTCTTATCTTTTCTTGAACACTGGCAGAGGCGATAGCTTCGCCATGGACTCGCTGGATAGAACTGTTAAAAAAATATTTCAATTCGAAAATACCACGCGGTGTATGGACATATTTGTTGGTTGTTACCCTGCTGATGGTCGATTCGTGCATTCCGATGTCTTCCGCAACATCTCTCAATACCATGGGTTTCAAGTATGCGATGCCCTTTTTAAAAAAACTTCGCTGAAACTTCAGTATACTTTCCATCACTTTGTAAATGGTTTTCTGACGTTGATGAATACTTCGGATGAGCCATGTGGCGGATCGCATCTTTTCTTGAATATATTCCTTTGCATCATCGGAAAAGGTTCCGCCTTCCTTGAAGGCATTTTTATAAAAATTGTTAACGTGTAGTCTTGGCATCCCATCATCGTTGACCAGTATTACAAACTCATTTCCCAGTTTTTCGACAAAAACGTCGGGATTAATGTATTGGGCTTCTTCTTCGGCAAATTCCCTGCCGGGCCTTGGCTCTAAACTTTTGATCACTTTTACAGCAATAATGACATCTTCGATGCTTACTTTTAGAGATTTTGTTATGGCCCTATAGTTTTTATTTTCAAGATGATTGAGATGGTTTTCGATAATTTTGATCACAATGGAATCGTCGAGATTAAAATGCCTTGCCTGTATGAGCAGACATTCCCTTAGGTCTCTTGCGCACACACCCGTAGGATCAAATGTTTGCATTAGGGCTAAAACTTGTTCAATCTTGTCAGGATCAGAACCGCTCATAGCGGTGAGATTTTCGATGGACGCATCCAGAAAACCATCTTCATTTAGATTGCCGACGATAAGACTTCCTATTTTTTCTTCCTCTTCCGTTGGAGATGTCATAAGAAGTTGCCAAAGCAAATGATCACGCAGAGATTCCTTGCGTGCTATAAAAGATTCGAAATCTGGTGAATCTTTTCTTTCGACCTCGAAATGGGTTCTGCCCGAAGAACTGTATTCATTGATATAATTGTTCCAGTCGATATCATCACGGATCTTTTCCTGTATCGTGACCTCTTCTGTTGAGGATGAGTCGGTAGATGCTTTATCAGGCTGTTCATCCGGAGATTCTTCAACTGCAACTTCATGGATTTCCTCTTCCAGTGTCGGATTTTCTTCGAGCTCTTTTCGAATTGTATTCAAAAGCTCAATTCTTGACAGCTGCAGAAGCTTGATTGCCATCTGAAGCTGAGGGGTCATGATCAGCTGCTGAGTTAATTTCAACTGTTGTCGTAGTTCAAGGGCCATTTTATAATTTAAACTCGTCTCCTAAGTATATCCGCCGGGCGGTTTTGCTTGATACAATCTTTTCCGGAGGTCCGGATTCGATAATCTTTCCGTCATTTAATATATACGCTTTGTCACAGGCTTCAAGTGTTTCTCTCACATTATGATCAGAGATAAGAATACCTATACCTCTATTTTTAAGATGCTCGATGATGTTTTTGATGTCGATTACGGCCAATGGGTCTATGCCCGCAAAAGGTTCATCAAGAAGAATAAATGAAGGATTTGTGGCCAGTGCGCGTGTAATTTCGAGCCGCCGCCTTTCCCCACCTGAGAGTAGATTGGCCTTTTGGTTCATCAGATGTTTTATTCCGAGTTCATTTAGGAGCATATCTGTCCGTTCTTCCTGCTCTAACTTAGAAATAGACAACGTTTCAAGAATTGCCATAATATTTTGTTTAACAGTCAGTTTTTTAAATACCGACGTCTCTTGAGGAAGATATCCGACGCCCTTGCGTGCTCTCAGATACATAGGATACGTCGTTATGTCTTCATCATCAAGAAATACGTGTCCTTTATCGGGCTTTATCATTCCAATGATCATATAAAAGGTCGTGGTTTTGCCCGCGCCGTTTGGGCCGAGGAGGCCAACAACACGGTTGTTTTTTATTTTCATGTTAACGGAATTTACCACCTGTTTCCCATTATATGTTTTGACCAGATTTTCAAGAGATAATGTTGCCAATTATTTTTTACCCTTTTGCCCCGAATAAAAAACCGCCTCCACTCGTTTTTTATTTCCACTTTCAACGCTAATGCGCCCGTCTATTCTGTAAAATGTTATTTTTTCTCCAGAAATAGAATCATTCTCACTTATGATCTTTGAGTTATTTCCCGACAAAACAAGCACCATGGTTTCTGTATTGTATACGGCCTCTTGGGCAGTTGCAACCCTGTTGTCAAATTTTATTTCAACGTTCCCCTTGGCAACGATTTTTTGTATCGATTCATCACTCACAGAAAGGGACCCTTTATTCGCAATATTTTTTTTATAAAAAATTTTGAGCCTATCTGAGGTAATAACGCTTTCTTCCTGGGTTGCCTTTACATGCCCCATAAATTCGGCATATCCGGCCTTGTTGTCAAAGATCAGCTTGTCTGATGTAATATGAATGGCTCCGTTTCCCCCGGGACTTATTTTTTTCGGATTGCGCGACGTATCGTTAGCATACGCCACATGCATTACAAAGCATGAGATAAGCAATAAAAGCACGGTCCAATATCGCAACGTTTTGAAATAATTTTGATTAAAGTGTGAATTGCTCACTAAAAGTTCCTTTTACTCTTCCTTCAAACAACGCCGTATTGGTGTTTAAATTTAATGACATGGAATCAGCAACAAGCTCAAATGAATTCCCTGTAATGTTAACCGGAACTTTTGAAATAATGATTCGCTTGTCATGGTTGTAATGTAAGTTTTCACATCTTAGTTGGTAATCTTTATTTCTTACAACAACATTACCGTATATTTCCATGTTGTTAGAATCAGTTTTCAAAATTCCTTGATTTGCTGTTATATAAACCCTGGTTTCATCTTTAAGATAAAATGTCACAGACAGATCCTTGAAAATTGCCTGGCTATTTTTATCCATATAATCTGCAGAGGCAGCGTCCAGACTCCATTCTTTTCTTCCATTTCGGGTAGCGGTTTGATGCGCCTTTCCAATGGAGATATTTGCTTTGCTTCGACCGATGGAAACAGAGATGTCATTTTTTTCTAAAACATGGCGATATTGCAAAAAAACTGTTAAAATGACACCAAATGTCAAAAAAATCAAAGAAATCAGAAAAAATTTTAACTTTTTCTGATACGTGTTTTTTATGAATTTCATGCTAAAAACGTTCCAGAATATTTTTCCATAGACCTTTAGCTTTTAATATCGCCTCACAAGCTTCTCTAACAGCCCCGTACCCACCTTTGGCAGATGTTACCATATCCGCATTGTCAAGGATCGTTTTATGCGCATCTTCGACGGCAATTGAGAGTCCTATTCTTTTCATCAACGCAAGATCAGGCAGATCATCGCCGATAAAGGCAACTTCTTCAGCAGACACGCCGGTTTGATCCAACAGCGCATCAAGCACATCGATCTTATTACCGATACCATCGTAAATAATGTTAATACCAAGATCTTTACATCGGCTATAAAGCGCATTCGAGCGTCTGCCGGTTACGATGCCTATGTGAATTCCCGCCTCCATAAGGAGTCTGATGCCGAGGCCGTCCTTTACGTTAAAGACTTTTGTCTCTGCGCCGTTATCGTTATAAATTATTCCGCCGTCAGTGAGTACGCCATCAACATCAAGAAGAAGGAGTTTGATCCTTTTTAGTTTGCTTAAAACCATTTAAACACGGTACCGGGTTAAAAATGAAAACAGTTTATAACTTTCAGGGGATCAATAATTCCCATTAAATTTATCGTAATTTTAACGGATAAACTTTAGTTAACTTTTTAGTTGAGCCTGGAGTCCGCACATGGGAAACTTAATTTGTGCTCAATAGATGTATGGATGAACATTAAGTAAACAAAGCCTTTCGAATCGCTTTAAGCTGAGAAAGCAGTTCATATAAGGTGTCAAGCTTTAATGAGTTCGGCCCGTCACACAGTGCTTTGTCGGGGTCAGGGTGAACTTCCATAAATATACCGTCTACACCGGCAGCCACTGCCGCATTGGCGAGAGTTGATGCAAATTCACGTTGTCCCCCGGAACTTGTGCCGGCCCCCCCGGGAAGCTGGATGCTGTGTGTTGCATCAAATATTACCGGCCAGCCAATATCTTGCATTATTTTTATGCCGCGAAAATCGACCACAAGGTTGTTATATCCAAACATTGTTCCCCGTTCTGTTAGCAGAATCTGGTTGTTTCCGGTAGCAGTTACCTTTTCCACAACATTTTTTATATCCCATGGGGCAAGAAATTGCCCTTTCTTAATATTAAGCGGCTTTCCAGTTTTGGCAACTTCTTTAATAAAGTCAGTTTGCCTGCACAAAAAAGCAGGAATCTGAATGACATCCAAAACCCTTGCTGCCTCAGCAATTTCGGATATCCTGTGAACATCTGAAATGATCGCAAGGTCGAGTTCCGATTTGATCCGATCTAAGATTTTGAGCCCATCCGTTAATCCGGGTCCCCTGAAGGAATTCATGGATGTTCGGTTCGCTTTGTCATAAGACGCTTTAAAAATAAAAGGGATATTCAATCGGCCAGTTAACTCTTTTAGAAATGATGCTGTTTGAAACGTCGTTTCATAATTTTCTATAACACAAGGGCCTGAGATCAAAATCAATTGAGATCCTTGTCCGATTGAGATATTACCTGTTTTAACAATATTGCCCATTGCTTCTATAACCCTTAAAAAAAATCATAAGTCACCCATATTCTGCAGTTCATGTCGGTGGTAAGCGCTTTTTGTGAACGTGTCAACCTGAAAGTTTTTATACTCAGGTCGTATGATGATTTATTTAAAATTGTCAATCTTTGTCATTTTGTGCTCTAATCCATTAACATTTATCGCGCATATGGGTAAAAGTCAAGAAACGAAAAAAGGAAAACAGTCCTTGATTACTGTCTTTTTTGCTGTTATTATCAACAATTTATAAAAAAGAAAGGCTATCTTTAACCTATTGAAAACTGTAAAAAAAACCATAAAGTCAAGGTTTATTCTACTGGTCTGCTTAATCGTTCTTTTGCCTGTTGCATGGATCATGGTGGGAAAGCTCGAAGGTAAAAAGCCTTCTATCCTTATAGAGTCTCCATCCCAGTATATTGGCAAGACCCAGACACTTTCCGTTACCGTATCTGACGCTCAAAGCGGTGTCCGAAAAGTATGGATCGGACTTGTTAAAGACGGCAAAGAAACTGTTTTGCTTCAAAAGCATTTGTCCTCTGCGGGTATTATTAGTGGCGGGGGAAAGCACGAGGCATCCTTTAACATCAACATTGAGCCTGAGAGCCTGGGAATTACCGACGGTAAGGCGATTTTGAGAATGGTTGCAAAGGATTTTTCCTGGCGGAGTTGGCTTAGCGGAAACACAACGTATTTGGAAAAGGATGTCTTCATCGATACAAAGTCCCCTGATCTGGATATTCTCACCAGGATCCATAATATCAGTCAGGGGGGAGCCGGCCTTGTTATTTACAGATTGTCTGAGCCATGCCTGAATAGCGGTGTCGCTGTGGGGGAGAATTTTTTTCCTGGATATACGGGATATTTTAAGGATAAGAATTTATTTATGGCTTTTTTCACGCTAAATTACAATCAGGGGCCGGGCACCAATATCTTTGTTAAAGCAACCGATTTTGCTGGTAACAACACCAGGGCAGGATTCCCATATTATATTAAAAAAAGAAGTTTTAAAAAGGTTGTCATTAAAATATCAGATAGATTTCTGAACTGGAAGATGCCTGAATTTAATATCGATGTTTCCCCTGACTCTGAAACACCCATGGTCGACAAGTTTCTTAAGATTAATCGTGAGCTTCGGAATTCCAATGGAAAACAACTATTAGATATTGTTAGTGAAACAGACAAAAAACTATATTGGAATGGTGTATTTTTGAGGCTTCCCAATTCAGCAAGAAAAGCCAATTTCGCCGATCATCGTAAATATAAATATAAAGATCAGATCATCGATCAGCAGGTCCACCTTGGCCTTGATCTGGCCTCGGTTGCACACTCACCGGTTCCGTCCTCAAACAGCGGAAAGATTGTCTTTGCCGGGTATCTCGGCATTTACGGGAAAACAGTGGTCATAGATCATGGCTTTGGATTGTTCAGTACGTATTCACATTTAAGCGCTTTTGATGTCAAACAGGGGCAGGTGATAGCCAAAGGTGAAGTTATCGGCCGTACTGGAAGTACGGGACTTGCAGGCGGGGATCACCTTCATTTTGGAATAATTGTTCATAACACCTTTGTGAATCCGGTTGAATGGTGGGATGCAACCTGGATAAAGAATAATATTTCAACAAAAATTGAAACAATAAAATCTTCTTACTAAAAATATTAACTAGCAGCAAAGAGTCGCCAATGAAAAAACATAAAATTAATAAGTCATACCAGGATATTAATGAGAGGATCAGGACCGGGGAGGTTGTTGTTGTAACCGCCGAGGAGATCATAGATATTGTCAAAGAAGAAGGACCGGTTGAGGCGGCAAGGCGTGTAGACGTTGTTACTACCGGCACATTTGCGCCAATGTGTTCATCGGGTGCATTTGTAAACTTCGGACACTCTGTTCCAAGGATAAAAGCATCAAAGGTTTGGTTGAACAATGTACCGGCATATGCCGGCATTGCTGCGGTAGATTGCTATGTTGGTGTCACTGAACCTTGTGAGGATGATCCACTGAACAAGGTCTATCCAGGTGAGTTTAACTATGGCGGTGGACATGTTATTCAAGATTTGGTGGCGGGAAAGAAGGTCTATTTAAAGGCCGATGCCTACGGGACAGACTGCTATCCGAAAAGGATTGTTGAAAAGGAAATTTCATTGCGAAAACTTCCCAATGCCATACTCTGTAATCCTCGAAACGGATATCAAAATTATAACTGTGCCGTGAATCTAACGAATAAGACAGTCTACACCTACATGGGTGCTTTGAAACCCAGCGCCGCCAATGCAAATTATTGCTCGGCCGGACAACTCAGCCCGCTTTTAAATGATCCCTATTATAAGACCATCGGCTTAGGCACTAGAATTTTCCTTGGTGGAGCAACAGGATATGTTACCTGGTCCGGCACGCAACACAACCCAAGGGTTGAAAGAACAAAAAAGGGTTTCCCCAATTCACCATCCGGCACGCTGTGGGTTATGGGAGATCTCAAAAAAATGAAGCCAAAGTGGCTCATGGGTGTGAGTATACAGGGATATGGATGTTCACTTGCTTTGGGGCTGGGCATTCCCATTCCCATACTTAACGAGGAGATTGTAAAATACACCGCGGTATCGGACGAAGAACTTTTTACCCAGATTGCTGACTATGGACATGATTATGCAAATGGCATTTCAAAAAGCTACGGCCAGGTCAGCTATGCAGAACTTAAGAGCGGCCATATCAAATTTAGAGGAGAAGAAATCCCCACGGCTCCGCTGTCCAGCATCGTGAGAGCACGAGAAATTGCCGAAATGCTAAAAAGGTGGATTTTAAAGGGTAAGTTTTTAATCGGAGAACCGCAGTTTACATTGCCAATCCGGTGATAGGTCATAGGTGATAGGTGGTGGGTGTTGGTTCAACGGGCATCCTATAATGTTAATTCATTACCCATGACATAACCCGGTAGAACCGTAAAAAAACAAATAACAAATCGCAAATAACAAAAAATACCCAATTATCAAAAACACAAATTCAAAACAAAGATGTTATGTCGAATATACAAATTACTTGATTTCGGTTATTGAAATTTCGAATTTATTTGGAATTTGGTGCTTGTGTTTTGGTTTTTTGCCATAAAAAACACAGAGATGATTATTAAGGAACTATAACCCATAACCCATCATCTATGACCTGGTTTTCTTATGTCGAAAACCATACGAACGTTTATAGCCATTGAGATTCCAGGGAACATTATTTCCAAAATTCGTGAACTTCAAGAAGGCATAAAAGTTTATGGCCTTAAAATTAGATGGGTACGGCCCGAAAACATTCATCTGACCTTAAAATTTTTAGGAGACGTCGAAGCGGTTACAATCGGTGAAATTGCTGGGACCATTTCTAAAACCGTGGAGGGATATACACCGATATCTCTTAATGCAAAAGGTATTGGTGTTTTTCCGGGTATAAAACGTCCCCGTGTCTTATGGGTTGGGCTCACAGGTCAACTCGAATCTTTGGTGAGGCTGCAAAAAACACTGGATGAAAATTTTAAGTTGCTTGGTTTTCCCGGGGAGAAAAGATCTTTCAAGGGTCACCTCACCATGGGACGTATAAAGGCTAAAATCGATGTGAAAAAGTTCGGTGATGCACTGATGGCATTTAGAAGCTTTGAATCTGAGACATTTACTGCTGGCCAAATTATTTTGTACAAAAGCGAATTGAAGCCATCTGGCGCTGTTTATACAAAACTGGCGAGCGCATCTTTGGGTTAATCAAGTTTTGCACCATGATGTTAAGTTAAAATATTTTCAAGGTTTGCCACGTTGTATTGGCGCTGCTAAAAATTAAGGGTGCGAAACTCGAGTAATAAATTAAACAGAATCGTTGATCGATCGGAGGGAACAATGAGCATTTCACCGGACAAAGAAAAGGCAGTAAAAACCGCCATGGTTCAGATAGAACGGCAGTTCGGCAAGGGTTCTATTATGATGCTGGGTAGCAGCACTATTATCGATGTGCCGGTCATATCAACCGGATCCCTCTTGCTTAATAAAGCACTGGGTATCGGTGGTCTTCCCCGAGGCAGAGTGATTGAAATTTATGGTCCTGAAGCTTCCGGTAAAACCACGCTTGCGCTTCATGCGGTTGCAGAAGCCCAGAGACAAGGTGGTGTTGTCGCTTTTATTGACGCTGAGCACGCCTTAGATACCTCCTATGCCAGAAAACTCGGGGTCAATTGCGACGATCTGCTGGTGGCTCAACCGGATACAGGGGAACAGGCACTCGAAATTGCAGATATGCTTGTCCGGAGCGGTGCATTGGATATCATTGTGATTGACTCTGTTGCCGCACTTGTACCCAGGGCTGAGATAGAAGGCGAAATGGGGGATTCCCACATGGGACTTCAGGCCAGACTCATGTCTCAGGCTTTGAGGAAATTAACCGGTACCATTAGCAAGACGATGACCGCGGTGATTTTTATTAACCAGATTCGTATGAAAATTGGAGTTGTATTCGGAAATCCTGAGACAACGACCGGAGGTAATGCCCTTAAATTTTATTCTTCAGTCAGACTCGACATCCGTCGGATCGGTTCGATAAAGGATGGGCAGGAGATTGTGGGTAACCGAACCCGAGTGCGTGTTGTAAAAAATAAAATGGCGCCACCTTTCACTGATGCTGAATTTGACATCCTGTATGGAGAAGGAATATCACCGACCGCAGATCTAATCGATACCGGTGTTATGACCGGCATCATAGAAAAAAGCGGTTCATGGTATTCGTATGATGGAGAAAGGGTTGGTCAGGGCCGTCGGAACGCACAAAATTTTCTTAAAAATAATCCGGACATTTACAATTCAGCATATAAACAAGGTCAAAGAAGCATTGGGCTTTTCGAAAAAGAAAAACGAAGGCACTGAAGGTGATTCGTGAATCGCAACCTTTATTACAATTCTAAAATGGAGTGAAGCATGACGGGCAACGAAATACGGAACAAATTTCTTGATTATTTTGAAAAACATACCCATCAGATCGTAAGGAGCTCATCTCTTGTTCCTTCTGACGATCCTACGCTTTTATTCGTCAATGCGGGCATGGTGCAGTTCAAGCGCTGCTTTTTGGGCGAAGAAAAAAGGGGCTATGTCAGGGCAGCTACATCTCAGAAATGCGTCCGGGCAGGAGGAAAGCATAACGATTTGGAAAACGTTGGTTATACTGCAAGACACCATACGTTTTTCGAGATGCTGGGCAATTTTTCGTTTGGGGATTATTTTAAGGAAAAGGCCATAGATTTTGGTTGGGATCTGCTGACAAACGGCTATGGACTGCCCGAAGAAAAACTGTGGGTTTCCATTTATCTTGACGATGATGAGGCCCATGAGCTCTGGCATAAAAATATTGGGGTACCGGAAGAAAAGATCTTGCGCTTTGGTGAAGAGGACAACTTCTGGGCCATGGGCGATACCGGCCCCTGCGGACCCTGTAGCGAAATCCACATGGACCGCGGAAAGGAGTACGGTTGCGACCGGCCGGATTGTGCGGTCGGCTGCGAATGCGACCGTTTTTTAGAGATCTGGAATCTGGTGTTTATGCAGTTCAACCGCGAAGCCTCCGGCAAGATGGACCCGCTACCCAAACCGAGCATTGACACCGGAATGGGGTTGGAACGGCTGGTTGCCCTGATTCAGGATGTGCCCACGAATTATGACATCGACCTGATCCGGCCCATCATGCAGAAGGTCGAAGAACTTGCCGAAACGAAGCTGGGCCAAGCGTGGGAATCCGATGTGGCTATGAAGGTCATTGCCGATCACAGCCGGGCTGCTTCATTTCTGATCGGCGACGGCATCCTGCCTTCCAACGAGGGCAGGGGCTATGTGCTGCGCCGGATCATGCGCCGGGCCATCCGTTACGGCCGCAACATCGGTCTAACCGATCCGTTTTTGCATAAAACCGCAGAAGTCGTATTTGACATCATGAAACCGGCCTATCCCGATCTTATTGATGCCAAAGCTTTTATCACCAATGTTATCCAAAACGAAGAAGTCCGATTCTCAGAAACCCTGGATCACGGTCTTAAAATCTTGAACGACGGTCTGGCTGATCTGAAAGCCAAAGGCCAGACTCGGGTGCCGGGCGACTTGATATTCAAACTTTACGATACCTATGGATTCCCGGTCGATATTGTCCAGGACGTGGTCAGGGATGAGAATCTGGATTTGGATATGGATGGCTATGATCAGTCCATGGAGGAGCAGCGGGCCAAGTCCAGAACGGTGACGGCGTTTACCGAAATCAGCGAGGCATACAAGAATCTTTCGGCAGAAGGCGTCATGCCAGAGTTTGTCGGATATGATACGACAACGTTGGATTCCAAAGTTCTTCTTCTGGTCCAAAATGGCCGGGAAGTTGAAGAAACGGTAAGCGGCCAGAGCGTTGAGGTCGTCACTGAAGCAACACCCTTTTACGGTGAGGCCGGCGGCCAGGTCGGTGACAGCGGAAAAATCACCGGCCCGGATTTTGAGATGGAAGTTATTGACACGATCAAAGATCCGACGGGAATCACCATCCACAAAGGCGACATGGTTTCAGGAAGCATTCAAAAAGGGCAGAATGTGACCCTAACGGTCGATAAAACTTCGCGTAGTGCAACCGAATGCAATCATACGGCCACACATCTCCTTCATTTTGCCCTGAGAAAAGTTCTGGGTGACCATGTCAAGCAGTCCGGCTCTTTGGTGGCGCCGGACAGGTTTCGCTTCGATTTCACCCACTTTTCCCAGACCACTGCTAAAGAGCTGGCAAAAATTGAAAACATCGTCAACCAGCGGATACGCGCTAACGTGCCGGTTGAGACCGTGGAGATGGATGCCGAGGAAGCCTTCAAATCCAATGCCACCGCCCTTTTTGAAGAAAAATACGGTGATTGGGTCCGGATGGTTTCTTTAGAAGAATTTAGCAAGGAGCTTTGCGGAGGGACCCATACAGGGGCCACCGGGAACATCGGTCTTTTCAAAATCATCGAGGAATCGAGCGTGGCTTCCGGTATACGGCGAATCGAAGCCCTGACCGGCGAAGCGGCCTTGGCGCATATCCAAGAAACCGACAAGCTGATGGACGAAACTGCCCGCTTGCTCAAAGAGCGACCCGACATTGTACCCCAAAGGGTCGAAAAAATGCTGGCCCATCAGAAATCCCTTGAAAAGGAAGTCGATCGTTTGAAAGCAAAGATCGCCTCTGAAGCGGTCGATGACATCGAGACGGACGTTAAAATCGTAAACAATGTCAAGGTACTGGCCAAAAAGGTTGCGGTGGACCAGCCGGCGGCTTTGAGGGCTCTGGCCGACAGGTTCAAGGACAAGATACAGTCGGGCATCGTGGTCCTGGGAAGTTCCGCCGGCAATAAAGCCATGCTGATCGTCATTGTGTCCAAAGACCTGACCGACCGGTTTCATGCCGGAGAGATCGTCAAGCAGGTCGCGGCCGTTGTCGGCGGTGGCGGCGGCGGCAGACCGGATATGGCCCAGGCCGGCGGAAGCAAACCGGAGAAACTCGATGCAGCCCTTGAAAAGGCCTATGAGATTGTGGAGAAGGGCTAAACACCTTTTAGCACATCAATCATTGAAAAAACCTTTCCCTGTGCGCCTTCAGCAACTTTTTTGTCAAGATAAATCAGGGCGTCAAGGGTTCCCTGGGCATAGACATCTCGACCGTTGACGTTGTGGGTGAATTCGAACTCTACGGTTTTATCATTTGACACCAGAGTGTAGGTGTGCCACCCGTGGCCTGACAGAAATTCTGCAGGGATGCCCCATACGTGCTTCTGATCTTCAGGATCGCGTTCTTTGATAATGTCTTTTTCGGTAAAGGGTGTTCCCAGGCTGTTGAAGTACCGCACCATAGCCTTGGCGGTTCCGCTGGTGTCTGCTTTTCCTTGCTGATGGCTCTCTCTGATTTCAAGGGTATACCCTTCGAAGAGATTCGGAAATATTTGGGCCGCATATTCCATCATGGCCTGAAACCCGACGATCTGTTTGGCCATATTGGGCGCGATCACCGCACAGATGGAAGATGCCGTTACGGTGTCCATCAGAAGATCCCTGTCACCGCCGGTGGTTCCCATGACAAAGGGCAGGTTGTTCTGGCTGTAAAATTCGGCATTGCTGTTGACTGCCGCAGGCAGGGCATAATCGACGCTGATAAAGGGGCCGCTGCTTTCTTTGATGGCGGTGACGGCCTGCTCCCTGTCCCGGGGCTGAATCAGGGCAAAGGTCGTTGAATCAACGATGGTTTCGGTGTCGGTGATTTCCGGACCGGTCAGCGATTGAGGAATCAATTCAAACCGGTTGTCTTCAAGGGCGTGTTTAACAACATTCGTGGCCATATTTCCAGGTAACCCGTTTACCATGATTTTTATACGGTTCATTTCGCACCTCCTATTTCCCTGACAATCGATGTTAAATTTGGAAATTCTGTATTCCCAAAAGAAGAAAGATTATACTTCAATGATTTTATAGCATTTGGAATGTATTTTTCAAAGTATGTTTTTTTCTTTATACGGCTCAGAAAACCAAATGCCCCCAAAATCTGCAAATTGCGAGTGATGGCGCAGTATTGATAACAGGAAAGAAACCTGTCCGGGTCGATACCGATAACCGGTGAAAGCGTTTCTATGCCGAATTTCAATAGGTTGTCTTGAACAGACCGGGATAAATTAACATAGGGATCGATGAGTAAAGAAGCAAGATCGTACTGGACCGGTCCCAAACGTCCACCCTGGAAGTCAATAAAATAAAAACGATTGTTTTTTATCATGATGTTCCTGGATTGGAGGTCACGATGCATGAATCCATTAATGGAAAATTCTAATGCCTTGTCTGCGAGAGATCTGAATTCATCTTCAAAATCCTGGAAACGTATGTCCACTCCAAAATAACCCTTTAAAAAAGCATTGACAAAATAACGGCATTCCTTTTCAATGATGAGGTCCTTGGTATAATAGGCGGTCTGGTGGGTCCAGGCTGGATCAAAATCCTTGCCTCCGTCCATGGAGAGTTTTCCGATGTCCCGTATGAGCAATTTATAGTGCGAGACGACGTTGTCCTGATTTTCAGTGTTTTTTACAAAAGCCTGAAAGCTAATATCTCCTAAGTCTTCCATGAACACATGGCCGGAAAACGTATCATAACTATAAATTTTCGGTACCGATATGCCTTGGTTGTGCAGGTGAAGGCCGATGGCAACAAAAGCGTCTGCTTCACAGGTTGAATCATTTTGCCTGATGCCGTGATCAGCCATTACAATGGACTGATTTCCATGATTTACCCGGTACCATTTCCTGTCTGAGCCATCCCCGTAAAGTTCCGTTCGAACAATGTTATTGCCTACTCTTCCGGGAAAAGCCTGTTTGAAAGCTTCGGGGGCCATTTTATCGAACACCGCCAGTCTGTATCTTTCGGGGGTCCCGAGATCTTTCCAGTAGTGGTTTTTCGTTATATACGCGCATATTTTTTTATTTTGAGATAGAAGCTTGTTGTAACAATCGATAATGCTAAAAAATACGTTATCAGGGATGAACTCAAGCAATTCCGGATTCAGAACCTGTATTCCGGTAAAGGTGAGTCTTTTATATTCTTTAGACTCGAATGGTTTTAAACCATTGATTGTGGAATCGGGGGGGGCGGTTATGGAAAAACGTTCATCAAAATCTTGAATAAAACCGTCTTTATTTAATACGACGGTGTTAAACTCAGGGTCGTTGTGAAGAACCAGCGTTACCGGATGACGATGATTTAAGTGAAATTCATAAACCTCTTTAAAATCTATATCTGTAACAATGTCGCTGTTTATGACCATAAAAGGGGTATTGTCCCAGAAATCTGAAACGTTTTTTATGGCGCCTCCTGTTCCGAGAATGTCGGGCTCATGGCGGGTTGTGACCGGAACCGGATATTTTTTTCGGGCCAAGTAAGAATCTATCTTTTGATGCAGATGATGCGTGTTGACGATAATTGCTTTACAGCCGGAATCTATCAGATTGGAGATAATGATATCCAGCAGCGGACGTTTCGCAATGGTAAACAGCGGTTTGGGTGTGTTTTCAGTATAGGGCCTGAGTCTCGTAGCAAGACCTGCGGCAAGGATGAGTGCCTTCATTTTAGATGATAATCAGTGAATGGTAAATAGAAATTAGTGAATAGTAAATGGTAAATAGTAAATGGTAAATAGAAAATAGGAACGTAAGTGTTCACGGGTTCAAAGGTTCAGGGGTTCAAAGTTCCATTCTCGTCCCGGGACTGCATTTGGGATGCGTATTTACGAGAAAAGCGTCAGCCTTGTCAGGCGTAATCCAAAATTTGGAGCCAAATTGGCAATTACTTGGGAAAAAAAGCCTTTTTAACGAGGCCTTAGGGTGGTCTTCAATGCCTTCTTTGTTCTTAACCCTGAACGTTGAACCCTGAACCTGTGAACGGTTACAGGCAGTTTAGGTATTTATGAATTCCGTCGGCATAGAATAATATTTTCTCGTTATCATCCGATCCCTTTACGCCATTGTAGGTAAAAAATTCTATCCCGTTCGTGTAATTGATTGTGGAAAGCGCTTCTTTTCGTTCGATTTCCTTCTTTTTGTACATACGATATCCGATGGTTTCAATTTTTTTCAATCGTTCTTTGGCTTTAATGGAATTTTGAGGATATTTCATAAAATAGTTTAATACGATCCAGTACGATTCAAAATATGGTTTCAGGAATCTTGAAAAAAGTTGAAGTTTTCTAAAACCGGAAGAGGTCAGATTGTAAGTGTCAGGCAATTTGGGATGCGGCATTAAAATGGCTTCGTCAATAAAAGCCTTGAGATTTTTTCTCGCAAAATATTCAGGTGTCTTGTCGACGTCATATGCGAATTCATATTTAAAGAAATACTGAAGAAAATTGTAGTCAGCGTGCAGATCGGATGCCGAAAACTGGAAAGCATCTTTAACAAGTATGGAAAGGGCGGCAATGGCTGCCGGAACAAAAAAGGAGATGCAGTTGTTTTTGTAATATTCAAGGTTTGGGCGTTTGCTTTCATTGACTTTGAATAACCCGTCGGCGTGCAGCGCGTCCGGATCTTTGGTAACCTTTTCTATAAATTTTCTTTGCACATAAGTGTCAAGCACACGCTCTATGGTATTAATATGGTCCATTAGAAGCGTGTCAGCCAGTTTGGCTTTTTGAGATAAAAGGTAGTTCATATATGTTTCGACGTGGGACATGAGATGATCTAAAGAAAAACTTTTTTTGGCACAGTTCAAAACAGCAGCCGCAACAAGGGCATGGGGCGTTACAACAGAAACACTGTTAATGGCGTTGATAACCCTGTGCCCTAAGTTACGGCAGAGAATGTTAAACTCTTTGGACGGCATATCTTCAATGGGTGTGCCGTATTGAAGCAAAAGATCTTTAAGAGATATGGGATCATGAAAATGTATATAGATTCTTCCATACCTTTTATTTAAAAATTTTCTTGCTTTGATCACCTGCATAAAATTCTCAGGCTGCTTTTCTTTTCCCTCGATTTCGTTAAGGTATGAACTTTCTTCCAGAACCCTGTCGTAACCTATGAAAATTGGCGAGAAGATCAGGTCTTCACAAGCCCCGTTTTTATATGCGTTGAGAAGAATCGAGAGAAGCCCTAATTTGGGAAGGATTAATTTGCCGGTTCGGCTTCGGCCGCCTTCGATGAAGAATTCGATATTAAATCCTTCAGCGAGTAAATTGTGAACATATTCTGAAAAAACCTTTGAATAGAGCACCGCGCCTCTGAATGTCCGCCGAATAAAAAAGGCGCCACCCCATCTGAATAGCGGTCCCATTGGCCAGAAAGAAAGATTTTTCCCCGCAGCCACGTGCGGACATGGCATGTTGTTATTATACAAAAGATATGAAAGTATCAGGTAATCGATGTGACTTTTGTGACAAGGAATGAAAATAACAGGTCCCTTCTTTGACATGTTTTTTACACGATTCAGGCCATCCTCATTGATCGTAATCCCATCAAACAAGGTATTCAGAAACCATGTTAACATGATAGAAGCCAGTTTAATCACAATGATATTGTAGTTGGCAGCTATCTCATCAAGAAAAGCACTTGCTTTTTTTTGTACCTTCTGAATCGGGATATTTCGGGCTTGTGAATGGTGTTCCATAAAATTTTGGAGTCGTTCTTTTGTGAGGATGTTTTCCTTCATCTCTAATCTTGATTTTAAAACCGGGCCCGTGATGCTTTGACGGTGTCGATTAATTTGAGACAACAGTGTGCGCCTTAATGCGAGAGCCTGATAATCGATATTTCTTTTTTGATTTTCTTCAAGACTAAGAAAAGTTTTGAGGTTGATCGGTTCGGATGTTTCCACAAAAACTTTGCCCGGATTCTTAAAAAGCATGAAAAGGCGTCTCATTTTCCCGGGGTTTTCTTTGGTGCCAAAGAGAAAATCGATGATGCTCGGCATCGATCGATGGGGATTTTTATCAAAAAACATAAGCTTTGGGACAAGAAAAATAGGACGATCGATGGATTGTTGCATTTTGATAAGGTATTGGACCGGGTCTGTCTTTGCTTTTATAAACCTTCGATGGAAACCTCTCTGTTCAACCAGCGAAAGGAGTGCCGACCGTCCATTTAAAAGTTCCTTTTGAAAGTATCCCCTTTCGTAGGGATCAGGCAGTCTAAAGTTATGGATAAAGTACTTGATGTTCGAAAATACGATCTTCCAAATGCGTGATATCGGCTGCCAGATTACCACGCTATAGTCGAAGGCTATTTGAGGAAATGGAAGACGATCCTGTTTGTAACGCGTGTAATAAAAAAGATACCTAAAGTAGCTTTTATACTTGGTTACATAGACGACAATACCCTCATTATGGAGACTATTTAAGTCAAGGGTCTGTTCCCTGATAACCTTTACGCCGGAAAAGAAAAGTTTGAGGATAAAGTTTGATAGTGCACCGATATTATCCGGGAGTTGACAAAGATAATGATCATAATCGTCCTGAACTGTTGGATCGATCTCTTCTTTTTCTTTATATTTTTTTCCTTTTGATTTAATCCATTTTAGCATGGTAAAGTCCCAATATGGCTTAATGACGAATGAGAGAGAAATTTCAAAAATGGTAGACTAAAATACAAAAATTTTCAAATATAAATTTTGTTTGTAACTTTTAAAGTAAAACATCTTGTTGGAGCAGGATAGGACAACGCGTAAAAAAAAATAACAGTGTCATTATAAAGATTCTTGTTTAGCAAATTTAAGCTTGCGTTACAAAATAAGTTGTGATAGTTTTCAAAATCTTAATCTGCAATTAACAACTATACGTATTTACAAGATATCTTATTTTGGTCTAAGTGTTTTTTGCCAGCACAAAAAAAGTCTGTACGGTTTCAGAAAAAGCGCATAATTACAAACAAGCCGATTTATATTTTAATTCAAATTAAAGGAGGATGATTTTTTATGAAAACATTAATTGGTGGGGCGGTCGGAGCTGTATTGGGTCTCATTGGGATGTCCATATGGTGGAAACCCTTTTTGCAACTATTGGCCGGTGCTATCCCGGTGATGCTTCTTCTTGGCGGTGGTTTGGCTCTTTATCTGGGTTTTGACGAACTTAAAGATTCCTGGAAGAAAGAGGATACAACAGTTGACACTCCTGTCAGCACTGACGATACTGAAGAGTACAAAAAGGAAATTGATGAACTGAAAAAGGAAATTGAAACTTTAAAAGCTGATAAAGAATAAGATAAAGAGTTGCCTCTTAGGTACGGATATTTCTTGTGGGCAAAATTCTAAAAAGCCAAAACATGCAGTACGTTTAAACGTACGTAAAAAGTTTTTATTGACAGGTCTATCGACTGCCGACAGACGGTGAATGTTGTTGTGGCCTTTTCAAAAATCTATATAAGCGCCTTGCAAATATAAGCGGGCGCTTATTGTTTTTTATCCCGATGTTTTCATGGGAAATTGTAAGTATTACCTGAATTTTGAACAAGCCAGAGGCTTGCATATCCGCATCAATTTTCATGCAAGATTCGGGTATTACATCATTTGCCATTGGCTTTTTTTATGGCAGAAGTTGCAAGGAAGTCGGCTCTTTCATTTCCTTCGATACCGGCATGCCCTTTTACCTTGATGAATTTCAGATCATTAAATTTTGAAAGGATTTTCTTGATAGATTCTATGATGTCCTGATTTTTTTTTGCCTTCCATCCTTGAGTCAGGACGCCGTAAGCATATCTGCTGTCTGTGAAGACCCGTACCGGAAGATTCGAATTTTTTACAGCCATAAGACCCGATCGGATGGCTTCGAGTTCTGCCATGTTGTTGGTGGTAATACCGATATATCTTGATATCTCTTTTTCATGTTTGCCAAAGCGCAAAACCACGCCGATTCCCGACGGACCGGGATTTCCTGCAGATGCTCCGTCTGTGTAGATATCTATGGCATCATCACAAGATGTTTCAACCAAAAATTCCGTATCGGATTTTGTTTTCGTGTCCTTTTGTTTTGACGATTTTTGGGTTGATTTTTCTCCTTTTTCGGTTTTTTCCTTCCTTTGTAAAGAGTTGATGGGCTTTATGTTCTTAGAAAGGACCCAGTATTCGTAATCCTGATCAAGCTGATATCTGATCAGCACCTTACCGTTTTTGGTAACAGGTTTTTGATCCTGATCTGTTGCCAGCCAGACCTTGTTTTTTTTGAAAACCATCCGTTTCCAGTTGATGTTGTCATTTGTCATTGGTCACCGAATGCCGGGCGTCAGGGCTTAGTACATGTATCCATAACTTTAGCTCACTTTAGGCACTTTACACTTCAAACTTTTAGAATTCAACTTATACGGGATAGTTATCTTGATAAAAATACGTAATCGAACTTACGAATTAGAGTACTTAGGAATTGGGATGTATTTACTTATTTTCGGTTTTAACTCCTGGCCCCTAACCCCCGATTCCGATCAATTTAAGTATAAAGATGAAACCTTTGGCTTGTTTCCTCGAACGTTCTCAGATCCTTAAGCCATGATTTTTCTATGGCGTATATGTCATCTAAGTTTTCAATACGCCGTCGTATTTTTTTATCCCCAATGATAAGGTCTATGGGCAATTTTTCAAATTCATATTCGTACGGTGTCCGTTTCCATTGAAACATATTTTTGTGATGAAAGATTACGGCCTGGAGAAGTTTAAGCGTCGTCATATATGGCTTGAATTCAACGGGATCTGTTATGTGGATTTGAAATCCATTGCATGCCGAGCCGCTCCATTTGTTGAATGTCGGTTCAAATACAACCGGTCTGAGTATGATGCCCGGGAGTTCGTTTTCACCTATCGTTGACAGCAAGCGTTTTGTATTAAAAAACGGGGCACCGAATATTTCAAATGGAAGGGTGACGCCCCTACCTTCTGATACATTGGTTCCTTCCCACAATACTTGCCCCGGATAAACCAAAGCAGTTACAGGTGATGGCATGTTGGGTGATGGTGGAATCCATGGAAGGCCTGTGTCCGTGAAAAACATATCTCTTTTCCAGCCATGCATGGGGATGACATCAAGATCACACTCGATACCGAAATTATTGTTAAATAAAAGGGAAAGTTCGCCTATGGTCAATCCGTGGCGCATGGGAATGGGATATCTTCCGACAAATGAAGCGTATTCAGGTGTTAAAAGATTCCCTTCTATCATGCGACCATTTATAGGATTCGGCCGATCGAGGACAACAACTTTTTTGCCGAACTTTTTTGCAGCTTCTAGGCAATACGACATAGTATAAATAAAGGTGTAAACACGGGTGCCAACATCCTGCATGTCGATGATAAGGATATCGATGGGGTCTAACATTTTTTTATCAGGAATGCGTGTTTTACCATAAAGACTAAACACAGGAATTTGCAAGGTAGGGTGAATCGTATCATTCGACTCGATCATGTTGTCTTGTTTTTCCGAAAAAAATCCATGCTGGGGCGAGTACAATGCCTTAAGTTGTTCCGGAAATCTCCGATTAATCAGTTCACTGGCATGACAAAAATTTGGGTCAACCGAAGCAGGATTGCACAGAAGTCCGATTCGATTCTTGAATATCCATTTTGGAGGAGAAGCTATAAAATTTTCAAGACCTGTTTGAACGCGTAACATATCTCAATATCCAGATTATGGTTTGTCCTCTTAAATTTCTATTTTTACATATAAAAATTAATTGATGTCAAGTTGAATCTATGGTGCGGTTTACAGGGGGAAGGAACCGGAGACGGATATTATTTTTTTGGTATGCGTCTGTCTTTAGACAAAAATAACCGAAGCGCTTTATCTGTCGAGGTATTACCCATAAATTTGACATCCGGTCGGTCCGAGTTGTAAGGTTCACGGTTCAAGGTTAAGCGCTTTTTCCCTCCATAATATGCGATAACTTACGAGATCTGTAATATAAAAAAAGAAGCACTAAAATATATTGATTTCATGTTTGAATCTGATATACATGTTATCGAATTGCAGTTAGATGACTGGCTGAGATATCTAAAACGTTAATATTACCTACAATTGTTTCAAAATTCATTAATGAGACGGATAAGATTTGCGAGCATATACCTGTTGTTACTGGCTGTGTTATTCTTTATTTTAGGGGCCTACAAAGAATGGCATACACTGTCGCTGATTAACGGATTGCAAAATACCCCACCGGACTATCCTCAGAGCTTTCATCTCCTGTTTTTCCTGGTCGGCTTTTTAGCCCTTTGTGCGATTTATTTTGCAGAGAAGATGGAAGTAAATGCCCTTTCCTCAATTAATGAAGTCCTCCATGAAGAGATCGCCATGAGAAATCGAACGGAGGCATCGCTGCGGGAAAGCGAAAAGAAAAATAGAGAACTTTACAGGGAAGCTAAAAAAGTGGAAAAAGTCTATCGTTCCCTTCTTCGATCCTGTGCTGACGCCATCGTTACCTATGATTTTGAAGGGGGGGTCGAATATATAAGTCCCGCATTTACCGAGATATTTGGATGGACATTAGAGGAAATGAACGGCAAGCAGATACCGTTTGACCATGAATCCGAAAAAGGATTCACCGCAGATATTATTAACGATCTTTTAGAACACGGAACACCGTGTAATGGTTTTGAGACAAAATGCTGCACGAAAGACAGACGTTTGATAGATGTCAGCGTAAGTGCTTCGCGCCATAATGATCATGAGGGAAAATCTATGGGCACACTTTTTATTCTCCGTGATATTTCGGAGAAGAAAAGGGTTGAAGCCCAGCTACAATATATCGAAAGGATGAAGGCTATTGGAACACTGGCCGGAGGAATTGCACATGATTTTAACAATCTGATGATGGGGATGCTGGGGAATATTTCTCTGACTTTGTATGATATCGGGCCCGATGATCCCAATTACGAACGGTTAAAGACCGTTGAACGGTTGATTCAAAGTGGTTCCGAGCTGACAAGCAAACTTCTTGGATATGCAAGGAAAGGTAAATATGAATTAAAACCCGTAAACGTAAACAAAATTATAAAAGAGAGTTCTGCTGCATTTGGCAGGGCAAGAAAGGAGATCGTCATTTCCACGGATTTTGCTGAAGATCTGTTTTCGGTAAAGGCGGATGGATCTCAAATTGAGCAGGTCCTCATAAATCTTTTTATCAATGCTGCCGATGCCATGCCGGGAGGAGGAGATCTATTTCTGCAAACTGCCAATGTTACGCATAAAGAAATGAAAGGTAAGCCCTATACTCCCAAACCCGGCAAATATGTTATGATAAAAATAAAAGACAACGGTAAGGGGATGGATCAAAAAACCATCACACGCATTTTCCAACCGTTTTTTACCACCAAGTCAATGGCTCTGGGTTCGGGACTTGGGTTGGCATCTGCATATGGGATAGTAAAAGGACATGGTGGATATATCGATGTTGAATCCGCAAAAGGACATGGATCGGTTTTTAGCATTTATATCCCCGCATCGGAGGCGTTGATTCAAAAAGACCCGATAGTTAGCGAGCGCATCGAAGAGGGAGATGAAACCATCTTACTGGTGGATGATGAAGAGATGATCATTGATGTTGGTGTCCAGTTGTTGGAAAACCTTGGATATACCGTCCTTGAAGCCAGAGGTGGTAAAGAGGCGATTCAGATATATCAAGAGAACAAGGATAATATTGATATGATTATTTTGGATATGATTATGCCCGATATAGGGGGTAGCGAGGCCTTTGATAAAATAAAGACAATCGATCCTGAAGTTAAGGTTCTTCTTTCAAGTGGCTACAGTGTGGATGGACAGGCAACGGAAATATTGAAAAGGGGATGTAACGGTTTTATTCAAAAGCCCTTTAACCTAAAAAGTCTATCAAGAAAAATTAGAGAAGTTTTAAACAAAAGCGTATAACCCACGAATGGTACATTTTAAAAGGCTCTCGTACAATGAAGTTCTCCTCAGCTCCAATTGGAAGGGATCTTTGCTTTGCTCTGATTACTGAAGGGTATTCAGGCAAAGGCGAATAAAAAGTAAATGAATTGAACAGTTGTGTAACTTACCGAAAACGAAGCGATTTATTTTAATTAACTTGAATTGATGGTTGACTTTCCACAAAGGTTATGATTCATTTCAATAAACAATCAGATTGTCATTACCATTTAAACATGTCTTCATCGTGTTGTTCATATAACGTTAAGGTAAAATTAGTAGCTGGAGCTTTGAATCTATGAAATCTTATTTGAGAACCTTGGGTATTGTCGGAATATGTCTTTTTTTGTTATCCACAGCAGTGTTGGCTGAAACAAATTATTATATTAATGACAGCATGAAAATAACCATGAGGACAGGACCTGCAACAGACCGAAAAATAATTGCTTTGCTCGGTGTTGGACAAGAGGTGGAAGTTCTGAAATCTGAAAATGAGTGGACGATGGTCCGATTGCTTAATGGTAAGGAGGGCTGGGTGATCAGCCGTTTTCTTACCGGTCAAACCCCGGCCAGTATACAATTGGAAGCATTAATGAAAAATCACAGTACTCTTCAGACCAAAGCCGCATCACTCATGGAAGAAAACAAGGCGCTCAAAGCCGGAAATAAAAAGCTCGGAATCGATCTTAACACCAATGAAACAAAACAAAGGAGCCTAAGCAAATCTTACGAAACCCTCAAGAAAGATTCCAAACAATTCTTGGCTCTACAAGCAAAATATAAAGAATCAACTTCTAAACTCGTGGCGCAGACTCAAAAAGCTGAAAAGTGTGAGGACGAGTTAACAAAACTGCTTTGGAACAAAAATATTAAGTGGTTTTTAGGCGGAGCCGGTGTCCTTATTCTTGGATTTATCATCGGTTTCAGTACCAAACGCCAACGGCGGCATTCATCCCTGCTATAAATTAAACCAGAAGTTAGGGGCTTCGCCCAAATTGGAATAATGGAGAAATGGCCCCGGTGAAATATGAAAAAGTTTCACAGGGAAAAAATCATGAGTTTGAAGGTTTTTTTGACAATTTAAATAATTTATTTCCACTCTTATTCCCAGCATTCCAATATTCCATTGTTTCATTATTCTGCTTTTGATATTCAATCGAAACTCATCTTCGAAAAAATTACTTTTAACACAAATGACAAAGAAAAAACGATCCATAAATATAACCCTTCAACGGCTATTTAAGTGGTATCTGCCGACCATTGTCCTCATATGTGGAATTATGATGGTGTATTGCTGGTATCTTTCCATCCAAATCGAAAAAAGATTTTCAGGGCGACGGTGGAGTATACCTTCCAAAGTTTATTCAGATACGACGATACTATACCCCGGGCAAAAAACAAATCGAACACTTTTTAATGAAAAACTACGCCGCTTGGGGTATCGGGAAGTTGCCCATAAGCCGCTGAATAAGGGTGAGATCAATCGGTCTGCATCATTTGTGCAACTTTATCTTCACGATTTTATCGTTCCATCGAGATACAAGGAAGGCATTCCTGTTCAGATTATATTTGATGAAAATCGAATAGAATCGATAACCAATTTAAATACAGGTCAACTGCTTCCCATTTTGGAGCTTGAGCCGGAGGAGGTCATGTTATTTTTTGGCCCTTATCGAGAACGACGACAACTTGTTTCCATAGATCAAGTTTCTCAGCAAGTCATCTATGCTGTTTTGGCCGCAGAAGATCGTCGGTTTTACACACACAAAGGGCTGGACCCAAAAGGAATATTGAGAGCGATTTACACTAATCTGCGTCATGCCTCCATACGTCAAGGGGGATCTACCATTACCCAGCAATTGGCTAAAAATTATTTTCTTACACCCAAGAGGTCGTTCATTCGAAAACTAAAAGAGCTTTTCATGTCTCTTACCATTGAGATGATGTATGAGAAGAATGAAATACTCGAAATTTATCTCAATGAAATCTATCTGGGACAGAACGCATCAGAAGCGATAAACGGTATCGGTGAAGCGTCTTTTTTCTATTTTGGCAAACCTATGAGCAACCTTTCCCTGGTTGAAGCCGCGACCCTGGCTGGTCTAATCAGGGGCCCCAACAATTATTCTCCTTATATTGACAAAGACCGTTGTCAAAACCGGAGAAACATGGTGCTGAACGCCATGTATGAGCAGGGATGGATTTCAGATGAAGAACTGAAAATGGTGTTGCCTTTACCTGTGGAGGCGGTTGGTTATGCGTCTTACGGAAAAAAGGCGCCTTATTTTATGGACTACTTGTCTGAGCAACTTACCGTGCTGTATTCTCCTCAAGACTTATCCAGTCTTGGGTTGTCGATTTATACAACCCTGGACACCCAGGTCCAAATGGCTGCGGAAAACGCACTGAAAAGGGGCCTGGATTCGCTGGAGAAGTCAAACCCGGAATTGCACCGTACAGAGCCCCAAAAACAACTGCAAGGAGCTGTTATTGTTATGCAGCCCAAAACCGGTTATGTCTTGGCCATGGTTGGCGGGCGCAATTACAGTGAAAGCCAGTTCAATCGAATTGCTCAGGCACGGCGACAACCCGGTAGTGCATTCAAGCCTTTTGTATATTTGAGTGGATTGGATAAATTCACCCCGGCTTCCATACTGTCCAATGAATCCAGAATTTATGAAATTGATGGGAAGGAATGGATGCCCCAGAACTATGTGCCGATGACGGAGGAACGCGTGCGGATGAGATATGCTTTGGCGAGATCCATAAATTTGGCAACGGTTGATCTGGCCATGAAAGTGGGGTTAGATCAAATCATTAGCACGGTGGACAAGTTCGGGTTTTCGACCCCTTTAAGACCTTATCCCTCCATTGCGTTGGGATCCTTTGAGGTGATACCGTTAGAGCTGGCGCGTGCGTATTGTCCTTTTGCTGCAGATGGTGTACTCTCTTATTCGTTGGCCTTAAAAGAGGTCTTGGACGAGAATGATGTCGTTATGGAACGAAGACATATGAGCATCGAGCAGGTCACTACGCCTGAAAAAGCCTTTATCATGAGCTCATTATTACAAAGTACTGTGGAAAATGGCACCGCAAATTCATTAAAGGAAATGGGAATAGCTTTTCCGGTTGCCGCCAAGACCGGCACCACCAACGATTTTAGAGATGCCTGGTTTGTGGGATATACGCCGGACATTCTGGCTTTGATATGGGTGGGATTCGATGATGGCGCTTCTATTCACGCCTCAGGCTCGAAAGCCGCCTTACCGATTTGGGCCGGTCTCATGAATGCCTTGCCCCAATATGTGTCGGGGAGTTGGTTTAGGATGCCGCCGGGAGTGGTCAAACGGGTAGTTTGTTCAGAAAGCGGACAACTGGCTGTAGAAGACAGATGCCCTCATCCAATAGAAGAATATTTCCTGGCGGAACATGTATCCACAGACCATTGCCGAATTCACGGGGACGGGGAATCATTTGGAAGGATCACTGATGGGATTAAAGATTTTTTTGATAGGTTTTAAAATGGTTATCGTCACTTGCATATTCGGATTCGGAATGCTCCTTTCAGGGTGTGCCCCTGCTGTTATGAAGCCCTCGCCGGAGGTCTATCGGGAAACGCCCCGGGAATCTGATGAGTTCGAGGAAAATGTCGAAAAACCCGGCCTCAGCCCCCGCGCCCTCGCCGCTTTGCAGTTAACCGAACAGGGACGGATGTTTTTAGAAAATAATCAGCCCGATGATGCCATCGGAATACTGGAACGGGCCCTGAACCTCAATCCAAATAATGGCCGGAATTACTATTATTTGGCCGAAGCTTGGCTCATGAAATGGAATGTTGGGCAGGCCACGGAATTCAATCGCCTGGCTGAAATCTATCTTAAAGACGACAGTGAATGGCTATATCGTGTCATATTGCAAAGGGAACGGATAAAAGAACGAAATCAGTAATGTATATTTGTTTATAATGATTACTTTTTTGTTGATTTGTTACTGTTAAAAGCGCTCAGTTTGGGATTGACACGAAACGGGAATTAACATATCATTGTTCAAGTTTTTCATCCCAATATGGCAAAAACGCCTTTGAAGCGGAAGGCCGAAATAAATTTATTCTTGTCCGCCTCACCGCAAGCGGCATCTTCGACCGGCGGTGAGGAAAAATATTTCATCGGCCATGATGATAACAAAATTTCTTTTCCCAAAAAGGGGGGATCTCATGCTCAAGAAATCAAAAAAAACAATTGCCGAGTCTAAAGTCTCCAACAGCCCGGTTACTAAGGTTGATAGGACAATTATCGGAGATCAAATTTTTATAGAGGGCGTCATCCGCGGTGAGGAGGATCTGCTTATTGAGGGATCGGTCAAGGGAAGCATTGAAATGAAATCCCATCATTTAACGGTAGGGTCAAAGGGTCAGGTCGAAGCCGAAGTAAATGCTGAAAATGTCACCATCAGCGGCAAGTTGGAGGGGAACATTAGCGCGACCGGCAGAGTGGAGATAACAAAGGCAGCTGATTTTAATGGAGAAATCAAAGCAAAGAGTTTCTCCGTAGAGGACGGAGCCTATCTTAAGGCGGTGATCGAGATGGAACGCGAACCAAGGCAAAAAACCGTTCCGTTAGGAAAGCCCGAATCAAAAGTGTTCCCTGAATTGACAAAAGAACCACTTGCTCTGGCCGGCAAAGACATCAAGGGGAATTGATCATTGGCTGCTTCCGCTACAGATCTGAACCAACACGTTGGGTTGGAGGGCTACTCCAGCAACGCTCTGAAGCTTTTTATGGAACATCTTGATCAACAACCACAGAGCAGATTATTGGACGTTGGTCCGGTGTGTCAGGAAAATATCAGCTTTTTTGCCAGCAGGGTTTGGAAACACTACGTTTGTGACATGTTCATCCGGCTGGACCGGTATATTCGCAAGGGCGATCCCGTTTATCAAATCTGGAAGGAACTCGACTATCATCCTGAAAGTTTCGATGGAATTTTGGTGTGGGAATTAGCGGACCGTTTGGATGAACAGGATGTAAACCGGCTGGTAACCTTGTGCCACTCCATGTTAAAACCAGGGGGAATGGCGGTGGTTATGGTTATGGGTGATCAGATAGCGTCATCTGAAACAAAGTCATTTGTTGTAGGACAAAACTATCGAATTTACTTGCGGCCTCAGCCTCATCTAGACCTGCCGTTACGGGGTCGCCAGAACAGAGACGTATTGTCCATGATGGCGCCGTTTATTCCGGCCAAATCCTTCATTTGCCGTCCTGGTTTTATGGAATTCCTCTTCCAGCGCAATTAACCCGACCGGGTTTCGGGACGTCTATCTAGTCGTAGTACCTTAATTGTGAATTTTGTGCATTTTATGGCAAAAAAAACAAAATACAAGCACCAAATTCCAAATAAATTCGAAATTCCAAATTTCAATGACCAAAACTAAATTTTGTATATTTAATCGGTTTTCTTTGTTTTGAATTTTTCTTTTTGGTCATTGGATATTGTTTGTTTTTTGAGATTTGTTATTTGTTTTTTACGGTTTATCCGGGTCGGGTCTTGGTTTAACAACATACACTATTCTCACCTTGTCTTTTGAACCCGGGGCGATTTTCAAGGCAGCAGGGGTGAGGGCAAGATTAGCCAATATTGTTCCGGTTCCTTTTAAGTTGTCCAGGTGAACCTTTTCCGTGTATAGGGTCGAAATATTCCCTAAAATCCGTTTTCCCCCGATAATTTCAATTTTATCCGGGTCGATTTTTATTCCTGAAAGAATTAATCCTTCCGGCAGCTCTCCAACCCAGTCGACCTGCAAAGGAATTTCTTTTTTAATCGTTTCATCAAGGGTTACCTCTATGACAGATGGAATCACCTTTCTTAACAAAATTCCGGGTGGCTGCGTAATGCTATCCTGTGTGATGGAAAAGATATTTCGACCGATGACGGCATTACCAAGGTCCAGCTTTACTTGAATCTGTTCAGGTTGAATCGATTTTATCAGGGCGCCTGATCCCCCCAAATGAAGGCGAACGGCATTAACAGATGCATCTACGATTTCAAAGCCGGGATTGCGGTTCGTATATTCTACGGGGATTTCAAGGGTAATCAGGGTGTCCAAACCTTTTGAAAAGCTGACCCAGATTCCGGTGATAAAAAAGACGGAAATTATCGCCGCTAGGCTCATTTTAAATTTTTCTTTTTGCTGGTAAACGTTCTCCTCTTCATGTATCCCCATGTGTTCTTGTAATATGTTTCGTAAACATTTCGTTACTGCTGATATCCGTGATTTTGGAATCTTTGGCCACAACCACTTTTCCGGTCTCTTCGGATACGACAACAACCAAAGCGTCTGTTGTTTCGGACAGACCGAGGGCAGCCCGGTGACGGGTTCCGTACCGTGACGGCAGATCGCTTTTGTACGATAAGGGAAGAATAACTCCGACCTTGGCAATCCGATCCTCCTCAATGATGATAGCGCCGTCATGGACCGGATTGTCTCCCCAGAAAATACTGGTGATCATCTCCTTGGAGATTAATCCCCGTAAGGGTATACCGCCCTGAAAGACATCCTCTAAATTTTCTTTTGCCGGTAGAACAATCAAGGCACCAATGTGCCGTTTGGACAATGCTTTTACACTTTCAACAATGATTTGTATCGTTGTTGGAACACTTTTTTGGGGAAATCCCCATAGAATGGCCCTTAAATTCTTTGCCTGGAGAACACTTCGTATTTCATTTCGAAATACAATAATGATGATGAGAGCGACAACCGCTGTAATGCCCTGCATAACCCAACTGGTTAAAATGAGACCGAAAAATACAGCGATACGCTGGAAGATCCAGAGTAAAGCAATGCCGGTGAGAACCCTGAAAACATAAGTTTCCCTAAAAAGCACATAGAGACGAAACAGAATGTAGCTGTTTAACAGGATATCGATGACATCTTGCCAGCGAATGAATTCTAAAAAAGGCATAAGCAAATTCCAGTTCCATCAGTCGGTGATGCTGAATCTCAAAATACGAAGAAGATTGCCTTTTTGATCGGAAATTTCAACGCGCCATGGGCCTTTGTCGGTTTCTCGGAGTTGAATACTGCTGTAGGTCGCCCAGCGGGGCGGCTGAAGTGTTAACCGTTTTTTTGTGCTGGGGTCATCTCTGTGAAACCATTTATGGTATATAAATGTTTTTTCGGGAACCGGATCAAATGAGGTAAAACAGGAGACTTTTCCAATTTTTATGGAAAAAACAACAGCAGGGTTTTGGGGTGTAAAATCTTTAATCTCTTCACACATTACACCGTAATCCATCATCAACTTGTTTTGAACGGCGCTGGATTTCGAATTTTGGATGTTTTGCGAAAACGACCAATGAGAGGAAAAAAGATCTACACAAAGCATAACAAAAAGGACTATAATAAATCTAAACTTGATATCCATTCTACTTGCACTTCCGGTTATTAAAGAACCCGAACAAGGAATAACAGCTGATCGGGTGTTATTAATCCTTACATGACGATTAACGGATTTCAATACTATCTGAAATTTATAATTTAGCAAGGAAAAATATCTGTTACTCATTTGCATATACCACATCAAGTCGTAATGTGATTGTACTTGCATTTCACTGTGTTGAAAAATATTGTAGTTCATGATAAAATTAAATATTTGATCTGTAAACTGCTGACTTTAAATACTTTCATATCGCTTTATTGAAATCGACGTAAATAAGTCTTATTGTTTTATAACAAAACGGAGAATATTTAATGTCCTTTTTAAAGAATAAAAAAGTACAAATCTTTGCGGTAATTTTATCTTTTATCGTTTTAATCTTCGTCGTTGTTTTCATAAACTATTGTGCAAAAAGAGAAAATTATGTTACCCGTCCGTCAAAAAGCGAACCCGAAGGATTTACGTTCCTAAATATCGGTGAAAATACCAGATTCTCAGATAAGGTCCGGGATCAACTCAGAGACAAACTCGGATCCGATGCCATCGAAAGCTGGAACACATTGGATTTAACTCTGAACTATAAAGGATTTTTGAAAAAATATTTTCCGCCGTTATATGAATTGAACGAAAAGTTAAATTCTCCGGTTGGAGAAAGGGTGGAACATAATACCATTAGACTCACGTATCGCTATGCACGGAAAAAGAACGTTCCGTTCGATTATGTTGAATTGGTCTTTTCGAATCTTACCAAAAAACCATTGTTATTTTTCATTGACATTAAAAAAGAAGGGTTGGATATTATTGACACCGTTACAAAAAAATATGGAAAAGCAAGTACGATCAACTGGACGAATAAAGAAGGAAAGTCCTTATACTGGAAGAAGAATCGGTCGATATTAATTCTTTCCATCAGCAATGACCGCTATGGTCATCCCAAATATCAAACCCGAATTTATTATGTGCCGAGTCTGGAAGAATTGGTGAATTCGGAACAGGAAAAAACCAAGCATCATCAAGAAGTGATAAAGAAAACAGGGAAAATTGCATTCTAGCCAAAAGCCCATTATATGGCCATGAAACAATTCCGTTAAAAAACTTCTAATTCAAGTTTCGCACCTTTTAATTTCAGCAACGTCAATATAGCGTAACAGACCGGGAAAATATGTTATGGCGAAATCATACTTCATGTAAGATGCAAGTAGCAAAAGAGGGGGAGTACTATGAATCGAACTGTAAAGTGGGTGTTAATCATTGGCGTCAGCTTGATTGCCGTATTCATCGCAGCCCTTGTGTTGCTGCCGAAGTTCGTGGATGTCAAACAATACAAACCACGGATCGAGGCTCAAGTGACCAAGGCCACCGGACGTGCATTTAGTCTTGGAGATGATCTTCGTCTTTCTCTTTTTCCATATGCAAGCCTTTCTTTTTCCGACCTTCATCTGGGAAGCCTCCCAGGGTTCAAGGAAAAAGATTTTATCATCGTGAAATCGTTTGATGTGAGGGTTAAGCTTGTGCCCCTTCTTTTCAAGGACATACAGGTCAAACGTTTTATATTAAAAGGGACTCGACTTGTCCTGGAAACCAGCAAGGACGGCCGGACCAACTGGGAATTCAATGCAAAAACCACTCCCGAACTTTCTGCTAAATCGCCAAAGGAAACAAAAAAGCCAAGAAAAGCCGAGTCCGGAGAAGGACCCGCCCTAAAAGCATTTACCTTGGGTGAACTTGCGGTTACCGATGGATCTCTTCTCTGGCTGGATCACAAGAAAAAAGAGCGCAAAGAAATTTCTGATGTGACCCTGTTGCTTCAGGATGTCTCTCTGGACCGACCCATCGGCGTTACCTTCTCTGCCAGGCTCGATAAACAGCCTTTTTCTCTTAAAGGAAATGCAGGGCCAATCGGTAAAGTGCTCGGCAAAGGGACGATTCCCCTGGATCTTTCCGTCAGAGCCTTTGAACAGGTGGATATCGGGTTAAAAGGAAATGTTGTGGATCCGGCCAATCAGCCAAAATTTGACTTATCCATAAATGTATTCCCTTTTTCGCCTCGAAAACTTCTGGCCGCAATGGGAAAGGCGCTACCTGTATCCATTTCGGATCCTAAAGCTGTCAATCGTATATCCCTCAAAGCCGGTATCAAGGGGGACACAGAAAAGATTTCGGTTTCAGACGGTGTGTTGGATTTGGATGAATCTAAGGTAAATTTTACGATAAATGCCGGTGATTTTGCAAATCCTAAAATATCGTTCAATATGGATCTTGATCAAATCGACATGGATCGATACCTGCCGCCTCCGGTCAAGGCAGCGGCCGGAGAAAAAGAAGCCAAGACTGCTGAACCAAAAGGGGCTAAAAAGACCGATTATTCAAAGTTACGCCGGCTATCCTTGAACGGCAAAATGCGCATCGGAAAACTTAAAATAAAGAATGCTAAAATCGAACGCCTTCATCTTACTCTCACCGGAGAAAAGGGGGTTTTTAATCTGCGGCCGCTCACCATGGATCTTTATCAGGGCGGCGTGTCGGGCAACGGGATGTTCAATGTGCAAAGCGATGTGCCGCGAACAAATGTTCAACTGAAGCTAAACAATGTACAGGCCGGTCCACTTCTCATAGATGTGTTAAAAAAGGAGTTTCTTGAAGGGATTTTGAAGGCTCAGATTAATCTCATTATGAAAGGAGACGATGCCGTCGCCATCAAAAGGACATTAAACGGCGACGGGGATCTTCTGTTTGAAGACGGGGCTATCAATGGTGCCGATCTGAATGGAATGTTTCATAATGCCAAAGCAGCCTTTGGGCTGGCTGAAAAAGGTGGAAAAGCGCCACGGACCGACTTTTCACAACTTCATGTGCCCTTTTCAGTGAAAAATGGGCTTGTTAGCACCGCCAACGCTGCCCTTATATCACCCCTGATTCGATTGACGGCATCGGGAAATGCCGATTTAATAAACGAATTGCTTGATTTCAGGTTAGAACCCAAACTCGTGGGAACCTTCAAAGGGCAGGGGGATATCAAAGATCGTTCAGGACTCATGGTCCCCGTATTGGTGACCGGAAGTTTTTCTTCACCCAAATTCCGTCCGGATCTCGAAGGAATGTTAAAAAAGGAAATTGGAAAAAGCCTTCCGGGTATACAAGATAAGTTGCTGGACACTGATTCTCAAAAAGAGGGATCAGGATCGGTGGAGGAACAGATAAAGGGGATTCTTAAGGGATTTGGAAAATAAAATCGTATTGAGATCTTATTAATTTAGGAATGGCATAAAAATTGCATTTAACATAAATCAAATGGAATCAAGCTTCATGCTTTTTTGATTCCCACCTCCTTTTAACCCTGTTAGGGTGTCGCTACCTGACAGGGTTATTTATTTTCGCTCCGGGCCAGGCAGGCATCCAAGCGTCAAATTGTTGCGCACATCTGTCAACGAGTTGCCGGAATCGGCCATATTTATTTCCCCAAACCTTTCTTTTGAGGCGCTTATTAAAAAACATTATTAAAAATCATGGCAGAAGACTCTGGTTTGAAAGTGTGGAAGGAGTATATACAAAAACTATGGTTGACCTCCTGGAGGATAATGGGTGGGATATGTCTTAATTAATGACGCTGGCCCGTATTTGGATTCCGCTCATTGATCAGTGATATTTCTACCCGACGATTGGCCTGACGATGTTCAGGTAAAGTGTTATCAAACAGCGGTTGATATTCTGAGAATCCCTGGATGGACACTCGCACAGGAGAGACACCGTTATTGATGAGAGATTTTGCCACATTAATGGCACGGGCTGCGGACAATTCCAGATTTGAGGGAAATTTTTCCGTATTAATGGGCGTGTTGTCCGTATGACCGGAAATTACCACCTGGTAATCTTTTTTAGAAGCAATGAACCCGGCAATCTTTTTTGAGATAAAATGATAGGCTTCGAGCAGCGTTGCTTCTCCCTCCCTGAATGTAATGCGCTCACCCAGGACAAAGACAAGTCGGTTCTCTTCCCTTCGGACGGAAAATACGTCTTTATCTTTTTCGTCCACAACGTTTAACACCTCAGTGCGGAGTTGATTAATCGCCTTGTCTAAACTTGTGTTTTTGTTTGTGGTAAAAAGAAGTTCTGTAGGGGTCTTATCAGATTCTGCAAAAGATTTATTTTCCAATGGCTGTTGAGAAGGGGGTGGTGTTTTGATCTGCAGGATCGGCCGATCCGTATTGGGACTGTTCACTTGTCAGGTATGTCTCTTTAGCGGACAGAGAATGAAGAAAGAGAAAAAATACCAGAAGAAGGGTCATTAGATCGACCATGCTCCAAAGCGGGACTTCTTCCTCAACGGTTTTTTGGGCCAGCATTTTCTGAAGCTGTATTCTTTTCCGTTCGGACAATTCAAGCTGATTCTTGAGTTCTTTAGTGCTGTTGTTCCTAAGCATTTTGTCTTTTCGCTGTCAATTTTTCCATGGGATTCGATGAAACCGGCCATTTTGATGGAACCTGTGATTCAAATAAATCCTTTTGCCTTCCCTGACAATTCTCCATATAGGATTCCAGATGGTAAGCAATAGCCCTGGAATTTTTGTCTTGTGAAATATCGAGCACACCTTCTGTAATGACAGAAAGGAGTGCGGATTCTATTTTAAGATGCTCAGATAGCTTTTTGTGCAGCGGAAGAAAAAGAAAATTGGCTATCAACAAACCATATAAAGTGGTGAGAAGGGCGATAGCCATACCTTTGCCCATATCCTCAGGAGATCCCAAATTGTTCAAAACGTTCATCAAACCGATGATGGTGCCCAAAAACCCGATAACCGGCGCAAGCTTTTGAAGGGTATTTAAAATGTTGACAAGAGACTCCTTTCGAGAAAAATAAATTTCATATTCTTTTTCCATGATTTTGTGAATTTCAAACGGATCATATCCGTCAACAATCAGATCAATTCCTTTGCGCAGAAAAAAATTTTTGATACGATGTGCTTCTTTTTCCAATGCCAATTTGCCATAGAGCCTGTTTACGCGGGACAATCTTGCGATATCTTTTACCAGAATCCGGTAATCCATTTCTTTGCGGCGAAAAATCACAACCAATGTTTTGAATAAATCTCTATAGCTTTTCATGGGAAAAGATAAAAAACCGATCACAATGGTACCGCCAAGCACCAGGATAGCGCTTTTAAGGTTCAATATCATAGATGTTTCGCCGACAATCTTTGTCGAGAGCCCCAGAAATAACATTATCCCTGCTGCTGGAATCATTTTTCGAATCATTTTTCCTCCACATTGTATGTCTTCGTACATGTATTCATAAATAAGATTACGCAATTATAACTTGGTTTAATTGTACACAATTCCATAATGCAGCTAGTGTGCCACAAGGATCATTCCGAAAATATTTCACATAGATATAATAAAAGCGTAGTAATCTAAATGGTTTGATAGATTATATGAAAAGGTTCAGGTGGAACAAAACACAGGGGTGAAGGGAAAATATTGCCTGTTGTTAAACGATACACAGAAAATATCACCGCATTAACAGATGGTGAAACCATAGGGCAGGATTTGTTCGAAATTCTTTGGATTATGATCCTTACTTATAGTATTAGTACTCGACAAATAGATTTCTGGAAGTAAGTTTATAAAAGGACCTGCATTTTGATTAAGGCTCCAGCCCTCCTGAAATTCACTGCCGTTAAAGTCGTAATATGCTTTTCGGCCCAACGTATTGTAAAACATGTAGGCCATCTCGCTAAGAGTGCCGTCTTCGGGACGTACAAAGCCTAAGGGAAAAAGGGCATTTCTATTGATAGCGCAACTTCCGAAAATGTTTCAGATATCTATAGGCACAGATAGTACATGCTTGATAGAAGACTGAATCCAACAACATTAAAATTTCATTTAAACTACTTAATTCAAGACCTGTACTATTCCGTTTCTGCTATATGAATCTTTTGTCAAATTTCTATGTTACCCAAATATGTTCTTAAATGCATTATTTACAATACCGTTCACATGCTCAGCACATTCAGCATCAGAAAAACCGGTACCGCATCCAGATAGGGTAATTTCATTCAATGGCTTATCGAATTTAATAAGCTCGGGTTTTACAAAACCCTTTTCTTCTTGTCATCCATTTAATTCACCTCCTTTTCTCCATGATTTAAAGTCCCATGTTACAAGTAAAATAAACACTTCTTATAACTAGCTTTTTAATCCTGAAAACGACGCTCGTGCAAGAATATATCTTGGGAACACTATATAAGCAAAAAAGAACGTGTGTGTCAAGAAAAATAAATAATATCAATTAGATGTGGCATTCTTTTTCATGGTTGTATGTAATTTTATACTACTCTCCCGGTGGAATTTATTTCATATTTTGATGAGTTTTATGCTTTTTTATACTTAATTATATAAAAAGTAGGTAAGCGATGTGCCATGTGAAGGAAAAACGGGAAAGCCTGAAAAAGGTAAATGAAATGAATAAACTACTTATATTATAGTTTAGGTACCGAAAAGTTTAGACCTCGTGCCTACAATTGGATTATCAAAAAATGAGGGTTTTTGTCCAAAACCAAACTTGTGATTTTTTGCCAGTATTCAAGGTTTGATATAGTTACAGATATCGTATAATGTTTATTGTCAAGCAATTCTCACGTATCTAATTCTATAATTCCGAAGCTCTATATTAATTTTCGATTACAGATCGTACACTTTGATTATTTAATGGTTCCTTCCTTATCTATGGATTTGGATTTTTCGGGGTTGATGAATAATTATTGGGATCAGATGCTGCATCAATTTCAGCTTTGTCCAACCATCCATCTCCATCCGAATCAGGAATACGAGGATTCGTATCTTTTAAAACTTCATTAAAGTCATTCAAGCCATCATTGTCAGTGTCTGAATCACGTGGATCACTTTTTTTCCAATTAACCTCTTGGCTATCAGATAAATTATCATTATCTGTGTCAGGGTCTGTAGGATCAGTTCCCCAATCTCTTTCTTTTTCATTCACTAATCCGTCTAGATCGTTATCAGCTAAAGGATCAGGTGTGTCTTTTGAATCTTTGGGGTCGGCACCTAATTTTTTTTCAAATTGATCGGGCCAACCATCAATGTCAGAATCAATCGGCCCAGCTATCGAGCAATTAAAACAGATTGAAATAATCGTACACAAAAAAACTTATAAAAAACATTTAACTATCTTACCATTCTTAACGCCTTGCTTTTTGGCTAAAGTTTCGTATAGTAAAAAAACAACTATCCATAAATATTACTTATAAAAATCGTATAAAATCAAATATTTATTTCACTCCTGTATGATATCAAGTGGTTCGCCCATATATACCGCCAGATTGCCTTATGATAGAGCAGCGATTTCGTAAAGAATACCGACGGCCTATTTGTTATTGCTTGGATTAATTGATACAAAGCCTAGCTTCTTCGATCAAACCATTAACCGTCAGACCGATTTTCACATTTATGTGCAATGGAAACGATGGGTTAGGAAGGAAATGCAATAGATTATCATTTCCAGTAGGGCTGTGGGGAACTGTAAAGAATCTCCAACGGATCTTTACGAAAATATGGGAGTGAAGGAAGGATGAGCTTTCGGGCTTGTCCTGGGAATAAAAAACCCGTGATAGAATGACCGGGGCTATAATCTTTTATATGACATCTTGAGGGCGCTTCTACGACAAATAATCATGAATCTGGAATAGCAGCTATTACAATAATAATGTTTAGTGCTTGGTATAAGACGCATCCAGTGCTTTCGATAGATTCGGTCATACCAGATGCTTCGGCATTTAGGGCATTTTTTTTGAAAGTCTTTTCTTTCCAATATATCAGAGTAATAGTCTTCACTGGTTTTATAAAATATTAACAATACACACAGCAACAAAATGGCTATTATTATTGTATAAACAAATAATATGCTAAATACTACTTCCATGATCAGTAATCCTCTAATAATGATGACCCGCCACAATACTAAACTTTTCTTTGCAAAAATCATGCAATATTAAATAGGTGTAGATATACATATAAATATCTAATAGTTATATTGGATGTTGCTTGCAGATAAAAGCACTGATTCATACCAAAACATCTGAAATTATGAGGTATACTCCATAATATTTATGAAAAACTTTACATAATGCCTAACTCTATATGATGAGCTTTCGGGCTTGTCATGGGGAAATAAAAAAGCCCCTGGAGAGCATTACCAGGGACTTAAGGAGGTCAGGCTGTTAAGAAATTATTTTTAGCCTAACACTCAAAGTGTAATACCACAAATTGATATGTCAAGATGCATTATAAAAAACCCCTGAGAGACCGGCAAGCCCTCAGGGGTTAAATGAGGAGATAACATTATAGAGAAGAATCATAATGTTAATTGACAAGATACAAAACCACAAAGTGGTATGTCAATAGGGGATATGATTCATTTTCGTAGGGATATATCCTACAAAATAGGGATTATCCCTGCACTCAACCCATAGGATAGCTTGACGAAGCAAAACCGGCTACCCGGGAAGGCATACACAACCATTAACCGTCAGACCGATTTTTCAGACTTAGGTAATTGATTATAACTGTGACAAAATAAATAAGTGCGACGCCTAAAATGAAATACATTAACATATCATTTCTCCTATATTATCGATGATAGATAATTCGACCATAGAATGCCCTGTATAACAATCATGGGAATTTTTTGAAGTGATCTGGGTTTTGAAAAGTCTGCTGGCATTTAATGATTCGGGGTTATTGTATTTCATATCCAAAATATCACCAACTTGTAATTCTGTGAACACGATGGAATCCTTTTTTACAAGAATACATGTCCTATTTGAGGAAGTATTTCGTAATTTGAATTGGTAGAATATTCCCTTACCCTTTAAAAAGAACTGCACACTATAAAATTCGTCTAAAATGATTTTTGCTTCAGATCTATACTCGGCCATATCAATTACGCTTTGATTTCCTGCTTCACTTGACTCAAACATTTGTATGTTATCCTCATTAATGTTTTAATTTGATCGTAAATATTAAGTTTGAGAACCTCTGTTTTTTTCGTAAGCAAAATTCATGCAAATATGTATATTATTAATATTTAATTTAATAATACAATAGTTTAGAAGCTGATGCTTAATCGTCTGAAATGACAGCAGGCGTCAAACATTTGACGAATAATTTTTTTAATAACAATATGGCAATTATTAGGATGAAAAAAATAATCAGAAACTTAATCGTTGAACTATTAGAAAAGGCCGTGAAGAAAAAGGGTTAATATGGCAAAGATAGAACGGGTTGACCGTGGTATTTATCGGGTTGAAAATAAGGACGGTTCTATCAGCTGGATGATCGACTATCTCAACCCGGACAGGAAACGAATCAGAAAGACCTTCAGCATTTTATTGAACGCCTCTCCTATCCACTTGCAACATATCATAAAGTGTGCTTTACTTACAGGGTTAAGGCTAGGGGCAAGGTCTGGGTATGTGTTCACATACCAGGAAAGCCCGTTAAGAGCGTAAAAACCGCTTTAAGGAAAGCATGTGAGAAAGCAGGTCTTGTATATGGTAAGGACGTACCTGGTGGGGTTACTTTCCACACGCTGAGACACACGCATGGAATTGAGAGGCAATTGGGGAGATTTTTTAGAGGGGAGAATTTGTAAGTATTTGAAATAATTGGTACGCCTGGCAGGATTCGAACCTGCGACCTACGGATTAGAAGTCCGTTGCTCTATCCAGCTGAGCTACAGGCGCACACAAGAAAAAAACAAGTTTTGGTACCATATGCTCAAATTTATGTCCACAAAAAACATGTGAACAGATAAATCGGTCAGGTTTTCCCTTGATCAGGATATCAACATTTATTTAAAGTCCAGCCCTGTGTTTATGCAGCGTTGGGATTCTTTTGAATTATGAAAAAGACCACAAAAAAACAAAAAAGTTACAAAAAGAGACCCGATAAAATCAAAAACAAAAATTCGGGTGATATAAAAAAGACGAAGCATTCTTCCCCAGACACCGCTTTAGTAAAATTTGATCCGCTTCAGCGCTATCTGGCCGAAATAAGCAAATACAAGCTTCTCACCAGAGAGCAGGAAATCGAGCTGGGTAAAAGAGTTCAGGAAGAGGGAGACACAGAGGCTGCTTACGTTTTAGTAACAGCCAACCTGAGGCTTGTGGTGAAGATCGCCCTTGAATTTCAGAGGGTCTGGATGCAGAATCTTTTAGACCTGATTCAGGAAGGAAATATCGGACTGATGCAGGCGGTTAAAAAATTTGATCCCTACAAAAATGTGAAGTTTTCATATTACGCTTCATTTTGGATAAAGGCCTATATACTCAAATTTATTATGGATAACTGGCGTCTAGTAAAAATTGGGACAACCCAGGGTCAGCGGAAACTATTTTTTAAGCTTAAAAAAGAAAAGCAGAAACTCATTGATCAGGGGTTTGATCCCAAGCCAAAACTTCTTTCCGAAAGATTGGGTGTGTCTGAGAGAGAAATCGTAGATATGGATCAGCGACTTGATGGATGGGACGTTTCTCTGGATGCTCCGTTAAAGGATGATTCTGATGCGGGAAGGATAGATTTTTTGAAGTCAGAGGTAGAATCTACAGAAGATCAAGTGGCAAAAAAGGAGATCACAACCCTTCTTCATAATAAAATTGACGAGTTCAAAAAAACGATGACGGCAAGGGAGCTTGAGATATTCGAAAAGCGAATTTTTGCAGACAGTCCGGCCACCTTGCAGGATATCGGTGATCGTTACGGTATATCAAGGGAACGTGTTCGTCAGGTTGAAAAAAATATAATCAAAAAACTCAGAGTGTTCTTTAAACAGGACATGCCTGATTTCGATTCTTACGACAGCGTCGAGGTTTCAAGTTAAAACAGGATATTTAAAAAAATGAAAGTCAGCTCACTAAACCTGGCCATGGTTGTTATGGTCATTTTATTTTTATCAGGTTGTGCACCTGATAGAATAAAAACATTGCGATTGGATGAAAGACAGACAGGCACGGCGGTGGATGGCGTTGAACCTGAAAGTTCCTATTACTATTTTACGGAAGCACAGTTACATCGGAATAAAGGTGATTTGGATAAGGCCATTCAATATCTCAATAAAGCCATTCAACAAGATCCGGAGTCTTCATATTTACAATTAGAATTGGCAATTCTTTATCTTGAGCAAAAAGATAATATAAGCGCGCTAAACATTGTCGAAAAGGTCCTAAAAAAAGATCCGGAGAACATCAAGGCGCTGATCATCTATGGAAAACTAAAACAGGAAGAAAAAATGTTTGAGGCTTCGGAAAAAGCATATGAAAAAATTATTAACAAAGATCCAAAGCAAAAAAATATATATCTGCTTTTGGGCGGTTTGTACATGCAGGAAGACAAACTGGATTTAGCCTTAAAGACCTTTCAAAAGCTTGTTCATAACTTTCCTGAATCGTATGCCGGGCATTTCTTTATTGGAAAGATTTATGTTGCTCAAGACAATTTGGCAGGTGCTGAAGCGGAATTTAAAAAAACCTTGGAATTAAATTCAAATCTTGAAGAGCCACGTTATGAACTTTTGAATCTGTATAAAACTTTAGGAAAAGAAAAAGAAATTGTTCGGTTATACAAGGACCTTTTAGAAAAGGATCCTGAAAACATTATAGCCTCAATGGAACTGGGGTACTTTTATTATCAAAAGGGAAAGAAAAAAGATGCTGAAAGAATATTCAAGGAGTTGGGTGATAGAAGCACTGTTCAAACAGAAGTAATGAGAACGGTGGTTCAACTCTATTTAGATAAAAAGAAATATGATGAAGCCGTCGTCATACTTCAAGGAATGTTGAAGGGGGCGCCGAAAAACTCGGATCTTCATTACGTTATCGGCGTTACTTTTGATGGAAAAAAAGATTGGGAAAATGCGATTGGACATTTTAAAAAAGTAACGCCGGATTCCAAATTTTATTCAGAAGCTACGGTTCATATTACATTTTTATATCAGAAACATAAAAATACTCAAAAAGCCATCGATTATTTGAAAGGTGTTATCAAGGACACGCCGGACAATCCAGACTTTCTGCTCTATCTGGGTTCGCTTTATGAAGAAGAAGAAGAATTTGAAAAGGCTGAAAACGTTCTTAAGCAGGGCCTTTCAATTGAGGCCAACAATCCCGGCATCCATTTTCGACTGGGTGTCGTTTATGATAAATGGGGTAAAAAGGAGGCTTCCATAGCACAGATGAAAACCGTTATAAGCATTGAACCCAAGAATGCCAATGCGTTGAATTATCTTGGTTATACATATGCTGACATGGGGGAAAATCTAGATGAAGCCGAACGCCTTATCAAGGCGGCGTTGGAAGAAAAACCGGATGACGGTTATATTACCGACAGCCTGGGCTGGGTTTATTTTAAAAAAGGACTTTTCAACAAAGCGGTGGAATATCTGGAAAAGGCTGTAAGCCTGATACCTGACGATCCTATTATATTAGAACATATGGGGGATGCATACTTTAAAATAAGCCATAAAGAAAAAGCACTTCAATTCTATAAACGGTCACTGTCTAAGAAAAAGAAAGACAAGGAACATCTTGAAAAAAAGATCCAGGAATTGACCGGTAAATGAATGGTTCAACTCAAAATATTCAACTCCCAAAGATGTTTTTCATCAGCATAATTTTTATTTCTGCCTGCACCAGCCTTTCCCATAGAACCTCGGAAGAATCAAAAGCATTTCGTTCGCCATCAGAAGCCAAAGCGATTATTTCGATTCTGAAAAGCCAAAATCATAAACTCAAAACCATCAAAGGTGTGGGTAAAATAACCTTTTTGGAAAGTGAGGAAAAAGAGATGACCACCCGAATCGCATGGGTCGCATCCACACCCGATAAGATTCGAATTACACTCAGCAGTGTTTCAGGGCATCCTATGATCAGCGCTGCAAGCGACGGCCAGTGGTTCTATTTTGTTTCCCATGCCAGGGGTGATTTTTATAAAAAACGCCCTACAAATTTCAACATGAAACGTTTTTTTTCAATATCTATTAAATCCGAAGACATTGTTGATATTTTGTTTGGCCGTATTCCGGTGGTAGAATATGATTCAACGGATCTAATGGATGACAAATCTTTAAAGGATCGATCCGGTAAAGACTTCGAGAGTGCCGAGGTTTCATCTTTAAATAAGAATATTTACGAGAACAAAAATAGCCGTGTTCTTCTTCTAAAAAATAAATGGGGAAATGTTCGAGAGAAGATTTATCTTAACGATAGACAAGATGCTCACACCATCGAAATGTTCGATTCTACCGGTGCCATTGTGTACCGGCTAGAATTAATTAGAATGCAGGAAATTAAATCCTATCGAGTTCCATATCGACTGAAGGTTTCAAATGACGATGGGGCGGGTTTCCAACTCGATCTGGACCGATACTGGGCTGATGCTGCAGTTTCTCCGTCTGTTTTTACGCTGACACCTCCGTAATAGAGTTTAACCCTAATTGATCGTAAACAAAATAGGAAAAATATTTTACCTTAAAAAAATTATTTCAGCCTGGTAACTACAAGGGTTTTTAGCAATAATTTGCGCAAAATTTACAATGCACGGACCAATGGATAGTGCAAATGAGATACGCTTTACTGCGGAGATGACGTTGGGCAAGCTATCGAAATGGCTTCGAATACTTGGTTTTGATACCGTCTATGCGGCAAATGTTACCGGAGAAAAATTGATCTATACCGCGAGAGGCCGCATCTTGCTCACCCGCACAAAACGAATCCGGAACATCAAAATCGCAAATGAGCGTATCTTTATAACTTCGAACCATCCATTTGAACAACTTCGGGAAGTCGTTTTGGCGCTGGGAATTACATCCGAGGATATACGACCTTTTTCAAGATGCATCCAATGCAACGCATCGATCCGGTTAGTTGAAAAAAATGTTGTTCAGGGAAAGGTTCCCGATTATGTCTGGGAAACCCAGGACACGTTTCACACGTGCAGTCATTGCCGGCGAATATACTGGTCTGGAAGCCATATCCAGCGGAGTCGTGATATCATAAAAAGAGTATTTAAATGACATGGAGAAAATCTAAAAAAGTCATCGCGCTTGAGGCCCGTCTTAAAAACTGCAAAAATGTCATTACCCTTGGTGTTCGGCCGAATTTCTGTGATTACAGCCCCAAGGAAGCGGGCATGATCCGCGATGCCCGAAAAATATACTATCCGACCACGTTCTATGCCGAACTGTTTGACGCCATGGGAAAAGAAACATTTCCCAGTTATCATACCTACAAATGTGTACAGGACAAGATTAAGCAGACTGCCTTGTTTGATCTTCTCGAAATACCACATCCTCGAACGAGGGTATTTTATGGGAAGCGCCAAAAAAGCAAAATTCACAATCATTTTAAATTTCCATTTATCGCCAAAATTCCTAGAGGATCGGCCATGGGGAGAGGCGTATTCTTGATACGCAACCCGGAAGACCTTTTATCATACTGCAGCCTGACAACCCCGGCATATATCCAAGAATATATACCGTCGGACCGCGATATTCGAGTAGTGATTATTGGTAACGAGATCGTGCATGCCTACTGGCGCATCGCGCCTCCCGATGATTTCAGAAGCAATGTTGCCGTTGGTGCAACCATCAGTTTCGATCCTGTTCCCCAAAACGTCCTTGATCTTGCCTTGGATACTGCCCGAAAATGTCAATGGAATGATGTTGGGATCGATATCGTTGACGATAACGGAGCACTTTATGTTCTTGAGGCCAATATGAAATACGGGAAGGAAGGATTTCGCAAGGCAGGAATGGATTACATCAAACTTATGGAGCGTATGATCGAGAATGGACAAATTTAAAGACCAAAACATTAACATCATCAGCCTGGCGCTGAAAGAGCGGGAAACCGAGATATTGTCACCGGTGGCCACATTGAGTGACGCCGGGGTGCGCCGTTTCCATGATGCGCGTCTTGAAGAGGGATATCGTCAGACGTTTTCAGTGGATGTGGATCGTATTCTGCATTCACGGGCCTACACAAGATATATCGACAAAACCCAGGTCTTTTATCTGATTCACCATGATCACATTACGCACCGGGTTTTGCATGTTCAACTGGTGTCGAAAATTGCAAGAACCATCGGGCGTTCTCTGGGGTTAAACGAGGATTTAATCGAAGCCATTGCGTTGGGTCATGATATTGGGCATACCCCCTTTGGACACGACGGCGAGAAGTTTTTATCCGAGCTTTGCAGAGCCAGTGGAATTGGCGATTTCCACCACAACGTTCAGAGTGTTCAGTTTTTAGACCGTGTAGAACGCAAGGGTAAAGGATGGAATCTGTCCCTTCAGACTTTGGATGGGATACTTTGTCATGATGGAGAAGTCCATAACCAGGTTCTTAAGCCTGAGCGAAACAAGACATTTGAAATGCTAGAAAAAGAGATGGCGCTGAAAAAGGAAAATCTTTTGCCCCAACTCATGCCCATGACCCTGGAAGGATGTGTGGTTCGGATGGCAGATACGATCAGCTACATCGGTCGTGACATCGAGGATGCCATCCGGCTCAATATGATTAAACGATCTGATCTTCCAAAAAAGAGTGTGGATGTTCTCGGGAATACAAACGGAACCATTGTTTATCATCTTGTCACAGATATTATCAACACCAGCTTTCAAAACACCTATATTGCTTTCAGCCGGAAAATATCCGAGGCCTTAAAACGACTGAAGGATTTCAACCTTGAGCGCATCTACATGAACCCAAAAATAAAAAAAGATACAGACACCATAAAAAAACTTTTTGGGATACTTTTTGAAAAGTATCTTGATGATATTGAAAATGAAAATCGTTCATCCGTGATATTTAAGGGTTTTTTGGAAGATATGTCTGAAAATTATATTCAAAATCATTGCAAAGAGGAAATTGTCAGGGATTTTATCGCCGGCATGACAGACCAGTATTTTTTGAGACAGTGTCCTAAAGACAAGCGTCCAGAAATTATTAATAAGTAAAAAAGTTTAATGTGCCTAAAGTGAACTAAAGTGACTATTTATACCGTATTACACGGGGAAGTTAAGGTATTCCATCATTTTTTAAATTGGCTTCGCCGTAGGTGGATTCCACAACTTTAGCTCACTTCAAGCTTTAGTCACTTTTACGATTCTTCGCCATGTTGAATGAGATGACCTGTTATAAAATGAGTGATCGTATTTATGAATTAGAGCACTAAGTATGAAAAAATCCAAAAATCCGCATAAGCAACGCGAAAAATTTAACTTTCAGAAGCGGTCTTATCGAAATTTGGTCTTAAAAGACAATCTGATCGGTTTCAGAGTAACCGTTAAAGAAACAGATCTATTTGTCCAAGCTTTAAAACCGCTTGAAGACATTACAAGGGAGCTGATTTTAGAAAATAGAGGATATATAGAAAACTACATCAAAAGGTATCCTGAATTCGCTCGGACGTTAAAACCATGGCGCGTCAAGGGTCCTGAACCGATGATTATCGATGAGATGGCGCTTGCGGGTGCAAAGGCCGGTGTCGGCCCAATGGCAGCGGTCGCCGGTTCAATTGCCGAGCATGTGGGCAGTGGTCTGCTAAAACATAGCGATGAAGTGGTGGTGGAAAATGGTGGGGATGTCTTTTTAAGGTTGGATAATCCTGTTACCATCGGTATTTTTGCAGGTGCATCTCCTTTGAGCTTGCGTATGGGAGTTTGTGTTGAATCAAAGGAAAAGCCTATATCCATATGCACATCATCAGGAACCGTTGGCCATTCGTTAAGCCTGGGAAAGGCGGATGCCGTCTGCGTGGTATCAGATTCTTGCTCCCTTGCCGATGCCGCTGCGACGTCCATCGGAAATCGAGTAACATCGAAAACCCATATCCAGCCGGCCATTGATTTTGGGAAACATATCGAAGGTGTTAGGGGAATTGTTGTCATTATCGGCGATGACGTCGGTATGTGGGGTGACCTGAAAGTCGTACCGCTTAAATTAGAAAAGGGTTGAGTTTTGAGCTCGAAAAGGGTAGATGGATTGGTAACACCAAACACTGGATGAGGAGTATATAATATGAAAACCATGTGGGCGCCCTGGCGTATGGAATATATTCTTGGCGAAAAGGATGAGGGATGTATCTTTTGCAGAGCGCTTTCAGATCAGGATCACCTGACTTTATATAAAGGAAAGGTAACGATGGTCGTTATGAATAAATATCCATACATCAACGGCCATCTGTTGGTTGCACCAACCCGTCATTTGTCCTTGCTGGAACAATTGAGTAAAAACGAAATGGGAGATCTTCTTGAGACCGTTGAGAAGTCTGTGGGGATATTAAAAAAGGTGATGAATCCAGACGGCTTCAACGTCGGGCTTAACCTTGGGAAAGTGGCAGGCGCCGGCGTTGAAGAACACCTTCATTTCCATATTGTCCCAAGGTGGTTCGGTGATACCAATGCCTTGACCGTATTTGCCGACCTACGTGTCATACCGGAGCATTTGCAGGCCACTTGCAAAAATCTAAAGCCATACTTTGGTAAAATAGAATTAACAAGCTGAAACTAAAGGAGATAAAAATGAAAAAAGTTAAGATCTTTCTCTGGATAATCTTTCTCGGCTTTATCGCAATTGTCTTTTTGTCAAACAAAAATTATTTTTTTTATACAAAACAAAGTATGCAAATATTAGTTCCATTTGCCGAACCCTATCGATTCCAGGAGATGCCCAATGCCATCTATTTTCTTGTGTTTTTCCTCACAGGGTTTTTAATCGCTTATTTCATCAGTCTTTCCGGACGATTCAAATCGAAAAAAACCGTCAAAAATTTAAACGCAGCAGCCACTTCTCAACTGGAAGAAATTTCAGGACTTAAAAAGGAGATTGACTCATTAAAGGGCAGCGCTTTTAACAGCAATACAGCGCCCGAAGATCAAAACATAACCGGCACGACCTAAACTTTCATTGATCCTTTTAAAAAACCAAGGTGCACAAACCGGAAACATAAAAATTTTTATCACGAAAGTACGAAAATTCGAAAACACGGAAAAGATGATGTATTTTGTGCTTTCTTTTTTTCGTGTTTTCGTGATTTTATTTGTTTGGGCCATATGAAACTTTTGAAGAAAACTCCCATGATCAAACAGTATCTGTCCATCAAGGAAAAGTATGCGGATACGATACTCTTTTACAGGATGGGAGATTTTTATGAAATGTTTTTTGAGGATGCCGAAGTTGCATCCAAGGCCCTTGAAATCACCTTAACTTCTAGAAACAAGAAAGATGAATTTCCGATTCCCATGTGCGGTGTACCGTACAAGGCTGTCCAGGGGTATATCGCCCGCCTTATAGGTCAGGGTTACAAAGTTGCAATATGTGATCAGGTTGAAGATCCTGCCCTGGCTAAAGGTTTGGTCAAAAGGGAAGTCGTTCGTGTTATCACACCGGGAATGATCCTGGACAATGAACTGCTGGATGAAAAGTCAGATAATTATGTTCTTGCTCTGGCCCGCAACGAGGATACTGTCGGACTTAGCTATTTGGATATTTCAACCGGAGTTTTTCGGGTTACGGAGTCCCATGATATGAATTCAATTGTTGACGAGGCACTTCGAATATCTCCCAGTGAAGTTCTCTTGCCGGAATCGTCCAAAACCGACCGGTTTTTTTCACCGATTCTAAACGCCATGGCGGACCGATCCATAACCTTTATATCTGACACCCCATTTAAGTTCGGCCGTGGACGTGAAAGACTTGTTGATCAGTTCAAAACCCTTTCCCTTGAAGGTTTTGGTTGCGAACATTTAAAGGCGGGTGTCCGTGCGGCCGGTGCACTTGTATTTTATATTAGAGAAACTCAAAAACAAAAAATTGAACATTTATCAGGTATTGAATCATATTCCCTTAGTAACTACCTTATTGTTGATGATATAAGCTTTCGTAATCTTGAGATAAATAAAAATATACTCACAGGATCCAGGCAAGGAACATTGCTTGGTATTATGGATCGTACGGTTACGGCCATGGGGGGCAGGCTGTTGAAAAGATGGATCAGGTATCCGCTGATGGATGTCCCCGAGATAGAATCCAGGCATCACGCCGTTGAAGAGGTAAAAGCCAAGGTACCGATTCGCCGGAATATCCGAGAAAAATTAAAATCGGTGTATGATCTTGAACGTCTCGGAAGTAAAATTGCCATGGGCCAGTCAAATGCCCGGGATCTTGTTGCGCTGAAACATTCTTTGAACAGTTTGCCGGATATATGGTCTTTGCTTTCAAACCTTAATTCAGAACGCTTTAAATGTGATCAGAATATCGACAGCTTGTGTAAACTGGCCGGCCTGATCGGTAGCGCCATACGTGAAGATGCACCACCGACAATTAATGAAGGCGGTATCATCAAAACCGGCTACAATGCTGAACTCGATGAGCTTATTTCCATGAGTCGGGACGGGAAAAAGTGGCTGGCCAGACTCGAGACAAAAGAGAAGGATGCAACGGGAATCAGCACTCTTAAAGTAAGGTATAACAAGGTGTTCGGATACTTTATAGAGATTCCCAAAGCCCGATCGGAAGATGTTCCTTTGCACTATGTTCGCAAACAGACGCTTGTGAATGCAGAGCGTTATATTACCGATGAACTGAAAAAGTACGAAACAAAAGTTCTGGGTGCTGAAGATCAACGGGCCGTCCTTGAATACCAATTGTTTGATCAGATAAAAGATGAGGTGATAAAGAACAATGTCGCCGTTCAACAGGTGGCACATTTCATAGCCCGTTTGGATTGTTTGCTGAACCTGGCTGAAGTTGCCGACCAAAATGACTACCACCGGCCGGAGTTTAACACCACGGGGCATATTCTGATTGAGGACGGTCGTCATCCGGTGGTGGAAAAAATGATTACCGGAGAACGTTTTGTGCCAAACACCATCCAGATGGATGATACTGAAAATCAAATACTGATTATCACCGGTCCCAACATGGCCGGCAAATCGACGGTTCTTAGACAGGTGGCGCTGATGGTACTTATGGCCCAAATGGGCTCTTTTATACCTGCAGCACGGGCTTCAATGAGTGTTACGGACAGAATCTTTACACGGGTGGGGGCACTGGACAATCTCTCTCAGGGCCAGAGCACGTTCATGGTCGAAATGCAGGAAACCGCCAATATTTTAAACAGCGCAACACAGAAAAGTCTCGTTATAATGGATGAAATCGGCAGAGGGACCAGCACCTTCGACGGACTCAGCATTGCATGGGCGGTTGCGGAATACCTCCATGATCTAAAGGGGCACGGTGTTAAGACGCTCTTTGCCACCCATTACCATGAATTGACGGAATTGGCACGTCTAAAACCCCGCTCAAAAAACTATAATATTGCCGTCAAAGAATGGAATGACGAAATTATTTTTCTAAGGAAGCTGGTAGAAGGGGGTACAAACAGAAGTTATGGAATACAGGTGGCTCGACTTGCGGGTATCCCCGGCCCGGTTATCCAGCGTGCCAAAAAGATTCTTTTTGATATTGAAAATGATGAATACGGGTTGAGGGGATCATTTGCTCTGCCCGAAGATTTAAATGCTTCGGAAAAAAAGCATGTACAGCTTCATCTCTTTTCCAGGCCGGATCATTTCATCATAGAAAAATTGCAAAAGCTCGACATCTCGAAAATGACGCCGCTGGATGCTTTAAATTATCTCAATGAATTACAGGAGAAATCTAAAACCATTGTTCTTTAATACCCAAAAACCATTTTTTTCATCTATTCTTATCCTATGTATGCTTTTTTTGATGTGGCCAAAGGTATTATCTGCAGCCACGGCAAGGGACAAGTATTACAAGGCTGAAGCCTGTTATAAAAAACTTCGACATAATCCCAAAAAACAGAAATATCGAGATAAATGGCTGGGCTGTATTAATAAGTTTGAAGCGGTCTACCGCCACGACACCAAAGGTCCATGGGCCTCTGCCGGGCTTTATATGTCCGGGCAGCTTTATCAGGAGCTATACAAGCGATCATTCAAAACATCTGACAAGGAAACGGCCATTGATATTTATGAACGTATTATAACCGATTTTCCAAAAAGCAAATACAAACAAAAGGCTGAATTTGCCTTGCGTCATATTTCACATAAAAAGACCTCAAAAAGACCTTCTAAAAAAGAAATGCCTAAAAAAGATGTTGCCAGGGTTCCCGAGGACAGTATTGAAGCGGAAATTGGGAAATTAACCTCAACACCCCCTCCGGTTAAAAAAGATTTAAAAGGGTCTATAGATAAGGATGCTACGGTTTTAGGGCTCAGATACTGGTCAAATCCAAGTTACACCCGGGTTGTGGTCGATGCAGACAAAGACGTGTCGTATGCCCATAGACTTCTCAAAAAAGATGCGTCGATCAATAAACCCCAGCGATTGTATATCGATCTAAACAACAGCAGGTTGGGAAAAGACATCAAAAAAATTGTTCCAATCAACGATGATCTCCTCATTGACGCGCGAGCCGGCCAGTATGCATCCAACCGGGTTCGGGTGGTCGTGGATATCAAGTCTTTTCAAACATATAAAATATTTTCGCTTAAAAATCCGTTTCGGATCGTTATAGACGTCTGGGGAAGGCAAAAGCCGGCACAGCCGGTGATAAAGGTGGGTAAAAAGAATGCCAAGATTCCAGCAGGTGCCCTGGCAAAACAGCTGGCTCTGGGCGTAAAACGAATTGTCATCGATCCGGGTCACGGCGGACGTGATTACGGCGCTCCGGGATATTTTAGGGGGGTTCATGAAAAAGATGTTGTCCTGAAACTTGCCCGGCGGCTTGCAAAAAAAATTCGCAAAGAGCTGAACTGTGAAGTCTTCATGACCCGAAATAGCGATCGAAACCTGACGTTGGAGGAGCGAACCGCCATCGCAAACACAAAAAATGCAGACCTGTTTATCTCCATACACACCAATGCCGCCCGGGATAGAAGGGCCTATGGCATCGAGACGTTTTTTCTGAATCTGGCCACGGATAATGATGCCATTTTGGTTGCTGCAAGAGAAAATGCGACTTCAACCAAAAATATCAGCGATCTGGAAACCATTTTGAGCGATCTTATGCAAAATGCCAAGATCAATGAATCGAGCCGTCTGGCGGTTCATGTCCAGAAATCGATACATCGTCATTTAAGAAAGCACTACAGCAAAATAAATAGCAAAGGTGTAAAACAGGCGCCCTTTTATGTTCTTCTGGGGGCTCAGATGCCCGCCATACTCATTGAAGCATCTTTTATCAGCAATCCCAGAGAATGTAAAAGACTGAACAATAGAGCGTATCAGGATCGAATGTCGGAGGCTATCGTTAAGGGAATCAAGGCATATATCAAGGATACGAACCCGACGGCATTGATGGAAGAAAACCCCAACCCGGTTTCAAAGAGATACGGAGGTTAACTTATGGAATATAAAAACATCATATTTCAAATAGAAGAACAGATCGCAACAATTACCTTTAACAGGCCCGAGGTTTTGAATGCATTAAATGAAGCATCGCTGAAAGAGTTTTCACATGCCATTGATAAAGTTGCCGGGGACGAGGACATCAGAGTTCTTATCCTGACCGGTGCCGGAGATAAATCTTTTGTTGCCGGGGCGGATATCACGGAGTTTTTAAAGTTTAATGCCCTTAAAGCAAAAATTTTTTCCGAAATGGTACACGGTATTGTCAATAAACTGCAAGAGCTGCCGATACCCGTTATAGGTGCGGTTAACGGTTTTGCCTTGGGTGGCGGATGTGAGGTTGTCATTGCGTGTGACTTTATTTATGCATCTGAAAACGCAATGTTCGGTTTGCCGGAAATTATTCTGGGAATTATTCCCGGATGGGGCGGCACCCAGAGACTGCCCAGACTCATCGGAAAAAACAGGGCCAAAGAAATGATATTTACCGGAAAAATGATTCCCGCAGCCGAAGCACAAACCATGGGGTTGGTCAATAAGGTATGTGCACAGGATCAACTCATGGATGAAGTCCTTAATGTCGCCAAGATCATTGTTTTAAAAGGAAAAGTCTCAGTTCGTGCAGCAAAACAGGCCATCAACACCGGCATGGATGTCGATCTCAAGACAGGATGTCGTATTGAAACCGATGCATTTGCCATCTGCTTGGCAAGTTCCGATGCAAAGGAGGGGATACAGGCTTTTCTTGAAAAACGCGCAGCTGATTTCAAAGGGGGTTTGCAGGAATAAATCTATTATCATAACACATCAGGGCCAGGTCGTTTAAACAAGTAATTGCTTGGAATAAATAAAGTTACTGGCTTATGAAAATCATGAAAATTCCAAGCACCAAAATACAAATTTCAAATAAATCTCAATAACCGAAATTCAAAATTCAAAACAGATGGAATGACGGCGATACATCCAATAAGTGATCGAAATGTTTTGGTCATTGGAATTTGCAATTTTGATATTGTTTGTAATTTGAGTATTGTGATTTGGGATTTTAGTGCCGTATCCGGGAAAGCAAATCGCTTCTATCTGAATCAGTTAGAGTTGACTTTGACGAATCCTTGCATAACACATCTTTTTCCTTGACATATTGTGATCCATCCAATATAGAGCTTCAAACAAAGATGACATAATAACTTTAATTTTCAGGATCTAACAGATGCGGTTTCGGTTTTTCTACGTTGGTTTTTTTTGTTTTTTGGATGGCTTCTTTTTTAGGAAGTCTATCCATGTGTCGGCAAGGTAGAAAAGAACCAACTTGTTAAAAACCATGGGTAGACAAAAAAAGAAACCCATGGTTTTCTTTTTAAGGCCGTGGGTTTCAAACCCGCGGCTTTTGTGTTTTAAGAGAGCGAATAATTTTATTCAATATTGAGTTTAATATGAGACCTGGAAAAATGTCAAGTTTGTTCAATTGGGCAGGCGAAAATTTAACCATAGAATACAATGAGTTCGAGGATTAAAATTTGACCTCGCCGAAATTGGGCAAAGGACGTTTCAAAAGTCTCAATATAAACTGTTTCTGAAAGGAGTATTGTAATGATTCTCGACATCGGATTCGAAACCATGCCAAAAGAAGATCTCGAGGCCATCATATTGCGACGGCTCAAGGCAACGATCGATCGTGTCTACGCAAATGTAACGTTTTATCGTAAAAAATTTGAAGAAAACAATCTAACACCCAATGACATTCAGTCCCTTGAAGATTTAAAACGAATTCCGTTTACCGTAAAAGAGGATTTGAGGGACAATTACCCTTTCGGCATGTTTGCCGTTCCCATGGACAATGTCGTTCGTATCCATGCCTCGTCCGGCACCACAGGAAAACCCACTGTTGTCGGGTATACGGCCAGGGATGTCAATACATGGGCTGAACTGATGGCCAGGTCACTGGCCGCCGGCGGAGCGACACGCGAAGACATCATTCACAATGCTTATGGATATGGACTTTTTACGGGAGGTCTGGGAATCCACTATGGGGCGGAAAAACTCGGTGCTTCCGTCATTCCGGTGTCAGGAGGTAATACAAAGCGGCAAATTGTCATCATGAAGGATTTTGGTCCTACAATATTGACGGCGACGCCCTCGTACGCGCTTCACCTCTCGGAAGTCGCCGAAGATCTGGGCGTATCTTTTGAGGATTTTAAATTTAAATTTGGAATATTCGGGGCTGAACCCTGGTCTGAAAATATGCGTGAAGAGATCGAACGAAAGCTGAACCTGGTTGCTGTGGATATTTACGGCTTAAGCGAGGTGATTGGACCCGGAGTTGCCATTGAGTGTCATGAAGGGAAACAAGGCCTTCACATATTTGAAGATCATTTTATTCCTGAAATCATTAACCCTGCAACAGGAGAAGTTCTCCCTCACGGTGAAACCGGTGAACTTGTTTTTACGACCATCACCAAGGAAGCATTTCCAGTTATCCGTTACAGGACGCGCGACATTACGTCGCTGAATCCCGAGCCGTGTATATGCGGCCGGACCCATATCCGCATGAACAAGGTCAGCGGGCGTACAGACGACATGTTGATCATCAGAGGCGTCAATGTGTTTCCGTCACAGATCGAAAGTGTTCTGATGGAAATGGAAGAAGTTGAACCGCATTATCAGCTTATTGTTGACAGAGAAGATAAGCTGGACACACTGACCGTTCTGCTTGAAGTCGGTGAACGTCTCTTTTCTGATGAAGTAAAACACCTTCAGGACCGGGAAAGGAAAATAGCAAAGAACATAAAAGATTATCTTGGCGTTTCAGCAAAAGTAAAGCTGGTAGAACCAAAGGCCATCGCTCGAAGCGAGGGGAAAGCGGTTCGAGTGATTGACAATCGAAAGATATAGGGTGAAGGTTCAGAGTTCAAGGTTCAGGGTTCAGGGTTTGCTCGCTTCACCGCAAGCGGCATCTTCGACCGGCGGATTCAAGAGATCAGGGAGAAGTAAAGCTGAAAGCTTAAAGTAAAAAAATAAGTGACAAGTGACAAGTATTGAATGACTCACAATAACACGTCAATTGATCGTAAACAAAATCGAGATAAAATAAGAATTTATATCTTATTGTTAATAAAGATATTAAAACGTAGTCGAAGCATCAAAAAGCTCATTAACACAAATATATAATGATCATCTCGGTTTTGTTTACGATCAATTGAGGTAACGATAAGGGGGACTGATATGCAGGCGGAACAGATTTCAGTCTTTTTGGAAAATAAGGCTGGACGTTTGGCTGAAGTGACAGGGATTCTTTCCGAAGCAAACGTGAACATCAGGGCGCTTGCCCTGGCGGACACATCCGATTTCGGTGTACTTCGTCTCATTGTAGACGATAATATAAAAGCGGTTAAGGCGCTTAAAAACCGTGGATTTACCGTGGGAAGAACCGCTGTTGTGGCAGTAGAAGTGGAAGACAGGCCCGGAGGTCTTCATCGATTACTGAATATGTTTAACAAAGCCGAAATAAACGTGGAATACATGTATGCCTTTGTTCGGCACAGCGGTGAGAATGCCGTCATGATATTTCGATTCGACAATATCGATGAGGCCGTTAGGGTACTTGAAGAAAACAAGGTAAAAGTCATTAACGGTAGTAGGGTGTATACCCTGTAATACCTATGAGCGTTTTAAATTTTAAAGGGGATCAAATTCTTCTTATTATTAATGAATGCAATCGATTTATATTTTAAAATTTAAAACCCTTCGGGATTGCCGATCTTTCCGCATCTACTGCGTCAGATGCCGTTACGCATAGTGGACTATAGCGAAACGACATCTTCTCCCGCAGAGCGGGATTTCGCTAAGCTCAACTTGCTTATATGCGGCAACCTCGACAATCGCTCAACTTAGATTTTAGTTTGGCTGATACAGGAGAATCTCCGTTCCCAGCTAAGGGTTCACGAAACAATAAGTTTGTGAAATTATTTTTGAGCGAACCCTGAGGTTTCAGATGAGATCCATCTGAAATCAAATATTTTTCTTGAATCTTGCACGAGTCGGAGGCTTTCATCTGCCCCGATAGCGGGATTTCCACTTCGCTCCAACAAGGCATTTAAGGGCGAAGCCATAGTAAGCTATTGCGAGTCCTTAATAACGCAGCAGATGATAGACTCCGGCTCGCCCATTGGGTGAAAATTGATGAGAAAAAATATCATCATCCGACCTGCTCGCTTGTGCCTCACAGTACAGGCGGGCATACCGTTTGGGTAAAATGTTTGATCAAATGGTTTTGTTTAAGCTCTGTTTAATTAAATGTTTTAAGGGTTCTTATCAATTTTCATGCAAGATTCAGGTTGTTATTCCAGTAATCCAAGACCCCAACTGGATAACATTTTCGGGTGGACGATAAAGCCAGTTTGATTGTAGAAGTAGTTCGGTTTCCAAAACAGTGAACGTGTTAAACATTTGAAAAAAGGAGGCGTAGATGACACTCAAGAGAATTTCTATTTTCACAATAATTTGTCTATTCTGTTTGGGATGCTGATTTCATGGTGAAATCCCGCAATGACTTTCAAGGGGACCTATAAAGTGGGGGCCGTGTTTTCCGTAACCGGTCGAACCTCTTTTTTGGGGGATCCTGAAAAGAAAACCGCCGAGATGATCGCAGAACAGATCAACAAAGCCGGCGGCATTAACGGCCACAAGCTGGAATTGATTGTATATGATACCGAAGGTGATGCAACAAAGGCTAATCTGGCAGTAAAAAAACTCATTACCCAGGATAAGGTCAGCGCGGTGATCGGTCCTTCTTTGAGCGGGACGTCTCTAGCGGTTTTGCCTTTGGCCGAAAAATATAAGACGCCTCTGGTTTCCTGTGCAGCCAGTTATAAAATTGTTCATAATGACAAGACGGGCAAACCGTATAAATGGGTCTTTAAAACACCTCAAACCGATACCATGGCTGTTGAGGCGATTTATACACGGCTGCAAAAAAAGCGGCATCAATAAGATCGCCATCGTTAGTGTGACTTCAGGGTTTGGCGCCAGCGGCCGTGGTGAACTCATCCGGCTTGCTCCCAAGTATAAAATGAATATTGTTGCCGATGAAAAATACGGCCCTAAAGATACGGATATGACGGCCCAGTTGACCAAAATCAAGGGCAAGTCGCCAAAGGCCATTGTCAACTGGTCTGTGGGGCCGACCCAGGTTACGGTGCTTCGCAACTATAGAGATTTGGGAATGACCAGCATTCCGTTTTATCAGAGTCATGGCTTTGGCAGCCGCAAAAATATCGAACTCGCGGCAGGGGCGGCAGAAGGCGTTTATTGCCCTCTGGGCTCATGTAACATCGCCGGATTACTTCCGGCAAATGATCCGCAAAAAGGTGTGACCACCAAGTATATGAAAGACTATATGGCCAAATATAACGAACCGCTGTCTTCATTCGGCGGCCATGCGTGGGATGCGCTATACATTGTAGCAAAAGCGCTTGAGAATGTTGGTGACGACAAGGCAAAGATTCAGGGCTATCTTGAAAATCATATCAAAGGTTTCGTGGGTCAACATGGTATTTTCAACTACTCTGCGGACGATCATAACGGTCTGAATAAGGATGCGTTTAATATGGTCGTTGTAAAAGATGGAGACTGGGCATTAGCGGACTGATTTTCTCTTATTGATCGTAAACAGAACCCTAACGTTGCAAAAGTTCAGGATGCCGTAAATCCAAGGCGTCCAGGGATGACGCTGTAGTAAACTATCGATAGCCCTTGGCAACGAAGGAATTACGGTATCATGGGCTTTCCCGAAGGGTAAAAAAATATGTCATACGAAACTTAGTTTTCTGGAATTCACGCCGGGTTTATTCCAAAATTTTCTGTATGATATGTATAACATATAGAAATGTTTTAATATAATATATTGGCATATTTATTTATGCAACGATAGGGAAAGCTTTCGATCAATTAAGGTTTTAGATTCTTTTCAACATTTTTTCTGTGAGGGTGGTGTTCCATTTTACCACCCTCGCTTTTTAATCAAATCCCGTTCTAATCTATGGAAACGATAACACTATCAGGGCAGCTGTTTCAATACCTGATCACCGGCATTACCGTGGGCAGTGTCTATGCCATGGTGGCCGTGGGATTTAACATCATTTATAATGTGACCGAGATCATCAATTTCGCCCAGGGCGAATTCGTCATGCTGGGGGGGCTGATCATGGTCTTTTTCCACGTGGTCATGGGGCTTCCTTTAATTATGGCTTTCCCGGCCACGGTTATTCTTGTGACGCTGGTGGGGATACTTTTAGACCGGTTGGCAATCCGCCCCATCCGCCAGCCCTCGGTGCTTACGCTGATTATCGCCACCATTGCAGCGTCGATTCTGCTCAAGGGCGCGGCCATGTTTATCTGGGGAAAGGATCCTTATGATCTACCGGCGTTTTCCGGGCGTAATCCCATCACTGTTTTCGGGGCCGTGATTCAACCCCAGTATCTGTGGGTGATCGGTTTTCTGATCGTTATTGTCATTGTTTTGTCGATCTTTTTTAATCGAACCATTATCGGAAAGGCCATGAGCGCCTGTGCGGACAATCCGAACGCGGCCAGCCTGGTGGGGATTAATGTCAAACAAATGATTTTGTTGTCCTTTGCCCTTTCAGGGGCCATTGGGGCGGTGGCCGGTATTACGGTTACGCCCATATCCCTTATGGAGTACGATCGGGGAGCCATGCTGGCGGTGAAGGGATTCGGTGCGGCCATCCTTGGAGGACTGGGAAGCTTTCCCGGGGCTATTCTGGGAGGGCTTATTATGGGAACCATCGAGTCCTTTGGGGCCGGACTGATCAGCTCGGGATACAAAGATGCTTTTGCGCTGATCGTTCTTCTGATTGTCCTCTTTTTTAGACCCAGTGGAATTTTAGGGAGTATAGAGATCAGCAAAATCAAAAGGTTTTAAGGATGTCACGAATCGGAAAAATTCCCATAGCTGTCTTTGCGCTCTTTATCATCGCCTTTCCATGGGTTGCCCACGAAATTCCCTCTATAGAACATTATGCCGACATCATGATCTTTGCAGGGATATACTGCCTAATGACCATGGGACTGAGTTTGCTTATGGGGTATGCCGGCCAGATCTCCATCGGGCATGCGGCCTTTTACGGCATCGGCGCCTATACCTCTGCCATTTTGACGGCCCAGTATGGTTTGAATCCCTGGCCGTGCATAATTGTCGGTATGGTCATATCGGCGGTGGTTGCCGTTTTGGTGGGAGCACCTTCTCTCAAACTAAGGGGTCATTATCTGGCCATGGCAACGCTGGCCTTTGGGATTATTGTGTATATCATTTTCAATGAAGAGGCGGCCTGGACCGGCGGTCCGGATGGTATGACCGGCATACCGGGTTTGAGTTTGTTCGGATTTGAATTTGATTCTGTTGAAAAGTATTATTGTTTGGTCTGGGGTTTTGTCTTTGCTGTGTTTATCTTTACCGTCAATATAATTCAATCGGGCATAGGGCGTGCATTACGGGCCATTCATGTCAGTGAACCGGCGGCCGGCGCCATGGGCGTGGATATTTCCAGGTTTAAGATACTGGTCTTTGTCTATTCGGCGGTTTTGGCCTCTTTGGCCGGCAGTCTTTATGCGCATTATCTTAATTTTATCAACCCATCGACCTTTGATCTCTTCTTTTCCATCAAGCTTCTGATCATGATTGCCCTGGGAGGGATGTATAACATCTGGGGTGCGATTATCGGTGCCGTCCTCATCACCTTTTTAAGCTATGAATGGCTCCATTATTTCCAAGAATATGAGGTCATCGTATACGGCGCCATTCTGCTTCTGGTCACCATTTTTTTCCCCAAAGGACTGGTTGGGGTGCCGGGAATCGTAAAGGGCTGGTTCAGGGAATAGACATCCGATGAATTTTGTAGAAGAAGAAAATATTCTGGAGCTAAATCGAGTGGTCATGGCCTTTGGCGGGTTGATGGCGCTCAGCAATCTTAGTTTTCGGGTGAAAAAGGGAATGATCAAAGCCATTATCGGTCCCAACGGTGCAGGAAAGACAACGCTGTTCAATATCATTACCGGATCTTTTCCGCCCACAGAAGGGTCGGTCATGTTCAAGGGATTGCCCATTGAACATCTCAAAGCTCACAAGATTGCGAAACGGGGTATTTCCAGGACATTCCAGACCGTGGAGCTGTTCGGCAACATGACGGTTCTGGAAAATGTGATGCTGGGCTGTCATACCAGAGTACGATCATCTTTTTTGTCTTCGGGGTTCCAACTTCCGCAGGTCAGGCGGAAAGAAGCACGGGTTAAAGAAAGCGCCATGAAGATTTTAAAATTTATCGGACTTGTCGATAAATTCAATGACCCTGCAGACAGTTTGCCTTTAGGGAAGCAAAAGATACTCGAGATCGGGCGGGCCCTGGCCAGTGAACCGGAACTGATTTGTCTGGATGAACCTGCGGCCGGTTTGAATGAGACCGAAACTTACGTGGCATCTTCTCTGATCCGGGCCATCAATGCAAAGGGGATCACGGTTCTTTTGGTGGAACATGACATGAAGGTGATCATGAACATATCTGATGAGATCACGGTGTTGAACTATGGACAGAAGATTGCCGAAGGACCGCCACAAGAGATACAAAATAATCGTAGGGTTATTGAAGCTTATTTAGGAAGTGAGATTTAAACCATGCTCAGGGTTGAGGGCTTAAACACTACGTATGGCAGTATCCAGGTGCTTAAAAATGTCTCCCTAAAGGTGCCAAAAGGAAAGGTGGTTTCCATTATCGGGGCCAACGGGGCCGGCAAGTCGACCCTTTTGAAGTCGATCTCCGGCCTGATGAAAATCAGCAAGGGAAGTATTTTTTATAAAGACAAGGATATTGCCGGAATGCCTGCCAACCGGATCGTGGGTTTGGGCATATCCCAGGTGCCCGAAGGACGTCAAATTTTTGCCCATTTGAGCGTTCTGGACAATATTCATCTGGGAGCCTATCTCTATTTTAAGCGTCACAATCGCCTTGAGATCAAAGAACGCGTTGATCGTATTTATGAGATTTTCCCCATCCTTGAAACACGTTCCAAACAGATCGCCGGCACACTGTCCGGTGGCGAGCAGCAGATGCTGGCCATTGCCCGTGCTTTGATGGCCCGGCCGGAACTGCTTCTCTTGGACGAACCCTCCATGGGCATCGCGCCATTGATCCTTCGCGAAATATTTAACGTCATTCAACAGCTTAATGAATCCGGGACCACGATCCTTCTTGTGGAACAGAATGCACGGGCTGCCCTCAAAGTGGCCCATCACTCCTATGTGCTTGAAAGGGGCGAAATTGTAATGGAAGGTCTGGCTGGCGAATTATTGCACAATCCCAGGGTGAAAGAAGTATATCTGGGTGGATAGTTAGTGTCTATCCATAAATGGTCTTTTTGCTCAATTTCTGCGTTACGCTCAAAAAATAATCCTCGGAATATTAAACATATGCCTGTGGTTATTTTTTTCGCATGCCTTGATCTTGAACAAAAATCCTCATTTATGGATGGACACTAATTTTATTCTCAATGAGCGAATATCCGCTTTATTGCGCGTTGATCATCTCTTGATTTGATCTATGTACTATTAGAACATGACTTATTAAGTATAGAGTATTGCGATCGGTCTGGGCCAGGGTTAAGGTATTCTATTAATTTTTTATCAGATTGACAGCGCGTTAGCGCTACCTCAACTTCCCCGATGAATACGGGATAAATAGGCACTTTAGATCACTTCAAACTTTAGGCACTTATGAGAGGCTTCGGTAACATTGCCATTGTTGAGGATTATGTCGAGTATCTAATTAGCTTATCAGTGACAATTGAATTTGAGATAACATCATGAATTCTGAAAAATTGGACAACAGCCAAAAAGATTCCATGCTTAAAAACAAACCGGTTATTCAGATCATCTATGGTATTGTACTGACCCTTGCGGGCATCGGCGTATTTTACAGGATACCCCAGGTCATGCCCAGAGTCGAACAGATACAGCAGTTTTCTTCGGTGATGGGCTTTATCCGTTTTAGTTTTTATCTTTTGGGTGTTCTCCTTATTGGCGGCGGGTTGAAAAAGATATACGGGAATTACAAAAAATTGTAATACCTGCATGAAAATTGATGAGAATCTTTAGACTTAATAATTGAAGCGGGATTAAGCAATATCAAAGGATCAAACATTTTACCCAAATGTTAAATCGTATGATGATCTTCTTTTCTTCTCATCAATTTTCACCCCAAAGGGCGAGCCGGAGGCTTTCATCTACTGCGTTATTAAGGGGTCGCAATAGGACAGACTATGGCTTCGCCCTTAAATGCCTTGTTGGAGCGAAGTGGAAATCCCGCTATCGGGGCATATGAAAACCTGCGACTCGTGCAGGATTCAAATAGCTCAAGTTTCGATCCAAGCTTTTTCTTTGCAGGTATAGATTCTATTTAGTGTCCATCCATATAGGAGTATTTTTGTTCATGATCAAGGCATGCGAGAAAAATAGCCGCAGGCATATAATTGATATGTTGAGGATTGTTTTTTGAGCATAACGAAGAGATTGGGCAAAAAGACCCTTTATGGATGGACACTATTTACTGGATCAACCTTTTTTTCATGGTATTAAGGGCAAGGCTTGTAAAGAAAAGAAAAAATACGATAAGATACACGATGCTGATGATCGGGGAAGTTTCGTTGGTTCCGATACTGAACCGTCTGGCCAATTCGGCCAGGTGATAGAGAGGGAAGGCCAGCGCAGCGGGTTGCACCCAGGCCGGTAAATTGGAAACAGGAAAAAATGTTCCGCTGAACAAAAACATCGGCGTAATGAAGAGAAATATCGGAAGATTGAACATGTCGATGGTCGGTGTAATTCCTGTAAAGAACATGCCGATGGCCCCAAAAGCCAGACCGCCGAAAAACGCAAGAGGAATCAGCAACAACCCCAGTGGAAACTGAATAAATCCCAGCAGGCCGAGCACCATTAACATGATTGTTGCGGCACCTGCCGCTTTGGTTGCGCTCCAGACAATTTCAGCGATGATGATTTCTTCCAGGGACAATGGTGTCGCCAGCATGCCGTCAAAGGTCTTCTGATAATACATTCGAACAAATGATGCGTAGGTGGTTTCAAAAAATGCATTCCACATCACGGCTGTGGCGATCAATGCCGGCGCAATAAACGCCGTGTAAGAAAAATCGGCTCCTCCGTAATGCACATTGTCGATCAAACCGCTGAATCCCAAACCAAAAGCCAGAATGTAAAACAGCGGTTCGAACAGCGGTGTCAGAAAGTTCACCTTCCAGATTTTCTTGTAAACAACCAAGTTTCTTTCCCAGACCCTCAGAAATCGCCATGAAAATGCAGCAGGATCGATCATTCTCGAAGCTCCCTTCCGGTCAAACGCAAAAAAACATCTTCCAGCGTGCTGTTGCGGTAAATGCACTTATCGTTGCAAAACCGTTCTCGAATCGTATTGTTCAGATCCTTTGTTTCTGTTTCATACAATATCAGGCGTCGGCCAAGATCATCGTACCCGATGTCATTTTCCTTGACATATTCAATCAGCATCTGATCCGGTCCTTCGATTTCGATGATATTATTACCGGCATGACGCTCGATCAAGCCTTCCGGGCTGCCATCCACCAGAATTTTACCGTGATCAACAATAACCAGTCGGTCACAGAGGTGGGAGGCTTCTTCCATGTTATGGGTGGTGATGACGACGGTAAGACCGGTCTTTTTAAGATCCTCCAGCTTTTCCCAGACCTGGTGCCGGGATTGAGGATCAAGTCCGGTGGTCGGTTCATCCAGAATCAGCAGTTCCGGCCGGTTGATCAGCGATCTGGCCAAAATCAGCCGGCGCGCCATTCCACCGGAAAGCTCCATGACTTTGGCATCCTTTTTATGGCTCAGCGCGAAAAAATCGAGAAGTTCTTGGGTCCGTTCACCGGCTTCTTTTTTGGGAATAGAAAAGTATCCGGCAAATACATGCAGATTCTGTTCGACACTCAAATCCGGGTCCAGGGTGTTGTCCTGCTGACAGACGCCGATTCTTGATTTAATCTTTCGAAAATCGGTTCTGATATCCATACCGAAGATTCGAAGTTTGCCCCGTGTCGGGGGTGAAAATCCATACAGCATGCGAATAGTTGTCGTTTTGCCGGCGCCGTTGGGGCCCAACAGTCCAAAAAACTCACCCCGGTCCACTGAAAATGAGATGTCGTTAACGGCCGTAAATCCGTCAAATTGTTTTACCAGGTTTTGAATGTCGATGATTTTATCCACGTTTCTTCGTCAACGGTCTTTGTCTGTATTGTTCGATGCTTTGAGAATAATCCGGCAGTCGGCCACGGTAGCCCCTTTCCCTTCTTCGTGGATCATCAGCGGATTAATATCCATTTCGCTGATTTCCGGATGATTCATGACCATATCAGACAAGCTTGCCAGTGCTTTTTCAATCACTTCGAGATCCGCCTTGGGTCTGCCTCTAAACCCTTCAAAAAGTTTGAATCCCTTGATTTCATGGATCATGCGCCGGGCTTCGTTCCTGCCGACAGGGGCCAGGCGAAAGACCACATCCTCAAAAATTTCGACATAGATGCCCCCCAAACCGAACATGAGCAGCGGACCAAATACCGGATAACGATTCATACCCAGAATGGTTTCGGTGCCCGGCAGAGCCATTTTTTGAACCAGCACGCCGTCAATGACAGCGCTCGGGTTATATTTAGCCGCGCTGTCGACGATTTGGTTGAACGCTCTTTTAACCTCTTCTTGATTTCTCAATCCCACCACCACCCCGCCGGCATCGGATTTATGAAGAATCTGCGGTGATACGATTTTCATCACCACCGGGAAAGTCATATCCGCGGCAATGGCGGCGGCCTCTACCTCGTTTTTGGCAAGCTTTGTCGGCAGTACATGAAATCCATAGCATTTGAGCAGTTCTGTTCCGTCCAATTCTCCCAAATGGGTTTTTCCTGCTGAAAGACTCGATTGAATGATCGTTTCAGCCTGATTGCGATCGTGCTGAAATGTAAACTGTGGAAGATGCTTTCGGTTTAACCATTGAGAATATTTGTAAAGAGCGCCAAAGGCCTTGGCGGCATCCTCCGGAAAATTAAACACGGGATACCCGTGTTCCTGTAGATACTTTATTCCTGGAGAGACATCAATGATTCCCATAAAGCAGCAGAGAATCGGTTTATTGGATCCTCTGGCAACCCGTACGATACCTTCCGCCGTAGCCAGGGCGTTGGTCATGGATTGGGGAGTTAAGATCACCAAGGCGCCGTCCACATCTTCATCCTGGATAACCGCAGCCAAGGCGTTTTCATACCGGTCATAGGAAGCATCGCCAATCACGTCCACAGGATTGTCAAGGTTGGCGGTTTCGGGCAGATGACGTGTCAGCACCTCAATGGTTTTTGTATTAAATCGGGCCAGCTTTAAACCGGAAGAGACGGTCATGTCGGTGGCCACGATACCCGGGCCACCGGCATTGGTAATGATGGCCACCCGGTTGCCGCGGGGCATTTTTCTTTTCAGTTTGCCCAGAGCGCTTTCTTCTTTGTAGGCAAAGGCGCCGGCAAAGTCGAAAAGCTCATGAATGGATTCCGCACGAATAATACCTGTCTGCTTGAAAATAGCATCATATACCGCCTCTGATCCGGCCAAAGCTCCGGTATGTGACGCGGCCGCCTTGGCACCGGCTTTGGTTCTTCCCGACTTGATCACCAATATCGGCGTGCGCCGATATCCGGCGGTGATGGCTTTTGCGGTTTCAATAAAATCGAGTCCTCTGCGAAGTTCTTCCAGGTAGATCATGATGACTTCTGTATTGGGATCTTCGTGTAAGTAGTGCAAAAGGTCCAGCTCATCCACATCCGCCTTGTTGCCAATGGAGATAAACTTTGAAAAACCGAAATTCCGGTCGGCGGCAAAATCGAGCACAGCGGTGCACAATGCACCACTTTGGGAAATGAATGAGATTTTGCCCGGAGCCGGCATGCGGGTCGAAAAACTGGCATTTAATCTTATTTCAGGCAAAGGATTTATTACCCCCAGGCAGTTCGGACCCACCATTCGAATCCCGGCCTGTTTGCAGATTAAGACAATGCGGTCTTCCAATTCAGCTCCCTCGCCGCCGACTTCGCGAAACCCGGCCGAAACGATCACAATGCCTTTCACCCCTATTTCTGCAGCCTCTTGGACAGCCTTAAGGGCCAAATGTGGGGGCAGAATAATCATGGCAAGATCTATTTGATCGGGAATCTCTTTTATTGTCGGGAAGGCGTGAACGCATAAAATCGATCTGGCCTTTGGATTGACCGGATAAAGGGTTCCCGAGTAACCACCGCGCAGGATATTGGCAAATATATCATGACCGACTTTACCGGGTGTTGTGGAAGCACCGACAACGGCCACCGATTTCGGTGAGAAAACAGCATCCAGCTCGTGCATTGTTTGTTCTCCTTAATTAAATAAAAGATAATATCTTTATAAAACGAAAGTGCGGCGCCGCAGTCCTGCGGGTTGTGGTAAAAATTCCAAATACCCTGTTGCTTACAAAAGCGCAGCTAAAATACCACCATAGCGGGGCTGGCGGGAGTTTTATAAAATCGTTGCACGATTTTATTTAAAGAATAATAAAGGAAGGCGATATTGGTGTCAAATTGAATCGGAATATATTTACGAGAACCATTTACAAGCCATCTCAAAAATACAGATTACGTTCAAAAGCAAGTTAAGCTTTGCGAAATCCCGACATTCGGGAGCGCGACCCGATGAAAAAGCGGAGCATACAGGAGAGTATGTGAGCATTTTGAAGAGGCTCGTTGTAAATCCCGTCATGCGGGGCAACACCGTAATTGGACGTTAGATGTTTATTTGAGATGGCTTGTAAAAAGAGGGAGTTGAAACAAATCCCCATATACCTTGCACAGAAAACTGGGCAGGGGCGCACATTTTTCTGTGCATTTTCATCTTTTTTCTTCTTCCGTAAATTCTTTTCGTCTTATCTCATTCATCCATTTTTTAAAATACTGCATTTTTTATAGAATCGACTGAGCCCTTTTCAATCCAGATAGTAAGTGATTTTCACGCTCAATCAACTCTTTTCAAGTACTGCTTGCTTAGAAAAAAACCTCCTTTTGGCACGAGTGTTGCTAAATTGTGGTGGAATAATCATGAGGTTTCAAAAGCGCCTTTGTCGAAATATTTACCGTTCGAATCCGGCATTCGCTCTATGGTGAATCACGGTTTAAAAGTATCCCTCAATACATTTCTATTACGACTTTAGTTTAGCGATGGAGAAAAAATGATGCACAAAAAAATCACCAGACCAAAATGTATCACGCGGGTCATCATTGTTTTAACCTTTGCAGTGATTTTTTCATCATCAGCCATATGTGTTGCTTCTGACGGAATTTTGCAGGTGACCATAGATAAAAGCGCTCAGAACCCGATTGTTGGAATTCCGGTGTATCTGTTCAACGAAAGCGGATCATATCTGGGTCAACATCAGACCACCGATTCAGACGGAAAAGTGGAATTTAATCTCTTCGAGGGAACCTACAAGATCCGGGTGGATTATCTCGGGTATCGATTCTGGAGCCCGGTCTATGCGATAAATGGCAACCTGTCCGAGACTCTCACCATTTCCCACCAGGATGTGACCCTAACCGTCCAGGGCGATTATCCTTCACCTGAACCCATTTCCAACATACCGGTTTATTTGTTCAACGAGGCGGGTTCGTATTTGAGCCAGAACCGGACCACGGACACCAGCGGCCAGGTGGTTTTTAATCTTCCTGAACAGTCCTACAAGGTGCGGGCCGACTATATGGGCCAAAAGTTCTGGTCGGATTCTTTTACCTGGCAGGATACTACGGTGATCGTGCCCATGGCCGATGCTGAAATTACGGTCACCAGTGCCGGAGCCCCTGTGGAAGGGGTGAACGTGTATGTGTTTACCGCGTCAGGCAGCTATCTATCCTTAAACGGTGCCACCAATGCCGACGGCAAGGTGACCTTTCACGTGCCTGCCGGTGATTACAAGTTCAGGGCGGATTATCAAGGCAGCCAGTACTGGAGCGATCCTGCAACACTTACAGCAGGGCAGGTGAATTCCGTGGGGATTTCCACGGGCGGCGGCACTTTGGCCTTTGCCGTCTTAAAAGGTCCTGGTGATCCGCTATCCTATGTCAATTGCTATGTGTTCAGCGAGACTGGAAGCTACTCGGCATGAGCGATACCACGGATGCAGACAGGTCTGGTTTCTTTTAATCTGGCAGATGGTACTTACAAGATCCGTGTGGATTATCTGGGATATCAGTTCTGGAGCCCGGTCTATACGATAAATGGCAATCTGTCCGAGACTCTCACCATTGCCCACCAGGATGTGACCCTTACCGTCCAGGGCGATTATCCTTCACCTGAACCCATTTCCAACATACCGGTTTATTTGTTCAACGAGGCGGGTTCGTATTTGAGCCAGAACCGGACCACGGACACCAGCGGCCAGGTGGTTTTTAATCTTCCTGAACAGTCTTACAAGGTGCGGGCCGATTATCTGGGCCAACAGTTCTGGTCAGATCCTTTTACCTGGCAGGACACTACGTGTGACGTGCCCATGGCCGATGCTGAAATTACGGTCACCAGTGCCGGAGCACCTGTGGAAGGGGTGAACGTGTATGTGTTTACCGCGTCAGGCAGATATTTATCTCTAAACAGTGCCACCAATGCCGACGGCAAGGTGACCTTTCACGTGCCTGCGGGTGATTACAAGTTCAGGGCCGATTATCAAGGCAGCCAGTACTGGAGCGATCCTGCAACACTTACGTCCGGACAGGTCAATCCGATCAATGTCTTGACCGGCGGCGGTGGTTTTACCTTTACGGTTTTAAAAGGTCCGGGAATGCCCCTAACTGATGTCAATTGCTATGTGTTCAGCGAATCCGGGAGCTATCTGAACATGAGCGAAGCCACGGATGCAGGCGGTCTGGTTTCCTTTAATCTGGCGGACGGGACTTACAAGATCCGGGTGGATTATCTGGGATACCAGTTCTGGAGCCCGGTCTATGCGATAAATGGTAACCTTTCCGAGACCTTTACCATTATCCACCAGGATGTGACCATTACCGTACAAAGAAATTACCCATCACCTGAGCCGCTTTCCGGAGTGCCGGTCTATCTGTTTACTGAAGGCGACGCCTATGTGAGCCAGAACCAGACCACGGACGCCAACGGCCAGGTGGTGTTTAATCTTCCCGAACAATCTTACAAGATTCGGGCCGATTACCTGGGCCAGAAGTTCTGGTCGAATCCTTTTACCTGGCAGAACACTGCACTCACAATAAATCAGGGAATGGCCTCTGTCCATGTGGTTCGATCAGGTAGTGATGTGGCCGGCGCAAAGGTCTTTCTATTCAGTGAATCCGGTGCTTATCTTGGGAGGAGTCAAACAACCAATGAATCGGGAGTAGCCGAGTTTCTCCTGCCGAACACTTCGTTTAAATTCCGAATTGATGAAGGCGGGAATCAGTATTGGAGTCCGGTAGTAACTATCCAAGCCGGCACAGTAAACAACGTAGAGGTCGATATTTCTCCGGTTACAGTAAACATAAACGCCGATCCTGAAAACATTCAGCAAGGGGGGGCCTCAACACTTATCTGGAGTTCAACAGGGGCCGATGCTTGTGTCATCGAACCGGGCATCGGTACTGTAGATGTCAATGGTTCCATCCAGGTTTCTCCAAGTGCTACAACCACTTACACAATTACAGCTACAGGACCTGGAGGGAGTGCCACAGGCAGCGTCACTGTAGGCGTGAACGCCTTACCTCCTTTTTCAATGATTGAAATTTCAGCCGATGATCTGGCTGCAGGGGACAATTTTGGCCAGTCGGTATCTCTCAGTGGTGACTATTTTATTGTAGGTGCTCCTAACGACGATGATGGTGGAGAAAGTTCAGGTGCTGCCTATGTTTTCAATCGTCAAGAAACGACCTGGACTCAACTGACCAAACTAACAGCCAATGATGCAGCTGCGAATGATTATTTTGGATGGTCCGTTTCCTTCAGCGGTGATTATGCCATTGTCGGTGCGTATGGCGACGATGATGGCGGTATCGATTCCGGTTCAGCATATATCTTCAAAAGAGAAGGAACGGCATGGACTCAACTGACCAAACTAACGGCGAATGATGCAGCTGCAAATGATTATTTTGGATGGTCTGTGTCCATCAGTGGTGACTATGCCATTGTGGGGGCCTATGGCGATGATGTCGGAGGGATTGATTCCGGTGCTGCCTATATATATAAGCGCGAGGGAACATCCTGGATTCAGATGGCCAAAGTCAAAGCCAACGATGCAGCTGCATATGATTATTTCGGATGTTCGGTATCCCTTAGCAGCGACTATGCCATTGTGGGAGCGTATGGCGACGATGACGGCGGAGAAAGTTCTGGCTCTGCATATATTCTCGATGGCCAGGGTGGACAGACCAAAATCACAGCCGGCGATGCCCAAGCAAATGATTACTTCGGATGGTCAGTGGACATCAGCGGCAATCATGCGATTGTGGGTGCTTATGGTGACGACGATGCCGGGATCGATTCAGGCGCAGCCTATGTATTCACCACTTCTTCACCCTGGACTGAGCAGGCCAAACTAATCGACAGCGATGCCGGGGCAGGTGCCCTTTTCGGATGGTCTGTTGCCGTTGATGTTATCATTAGTGAACAACAAGAAGCTCAGGATAGGGTTTACATCGCGGTAGGTGCCCCTGGTTACTATACCGAAGAAAGCCAGCCAGGGGCGATCTTAACGTTCAGTTTCGATGGTGAGATCTATACTTTATATAGCAAAATGATTATAAGCGATATGGTGGAAAGCTATGAGTATTTCGGACGGTCTGTTGATACAAGCAATGGCACCATCATCGTAGGTGCGCCTCGTAGCGACATTGCCGGACAAGACTCAGGTTCAGCCAGTATTTTCTCGTCGCTTTGCACCGTAAATTTGAGCGCTGAGCCTGAAATCATTCAGATCGGTGAGTCTTCCACTTTGACCTGGGGTTCAACCAATGCAGACAGCCTCGGCATAGACCAGGGTATTGGGGCGGTATCTGCCAGCGGTTCTTTGACGGTTTCCCCTCAGCAGACAACCACTTATACCATTACGGCAACCGGTTTTGGCGGAACGTTCACGGAAAAAGCGACCGTCTATGTTAATGACCCTTCTGTTCCGCCTTTTGTGGACATATCAGCAGATCCTGACAGTATATATGTGGGCGGAAATCTTACCTTGACTTGGATTTCGACCAATACAGAGTCCTGTGTGATTGAGCCGGATATCGGCGCTGTGGATATCAATGGGTCCATACAGGTTTCGCCGGATGTAACGACAACCTACACAATTACAGCGACTGGTCCTATAGGCACCGTCACCGATAGTGTTACCGTTACCGTGAACTCTCCATTTTCTTTTTCAGAAGATAAACTTACGGCCAGTGATGCTTCAGACTTTGGCTATTTCGGAAATTCCGTATCCATTTATGATGATACCGCTATTGTGGGTGATAGCAGTGCCGTCAACGATGGAATCCAGTCGGGTGCGGCTTATATTTTCAAACATGAAGGATCTGTCTGGATTGAGCAGGCTAAGCTCATTGCCGGCGATGGCGAAGAATGGGACTTTTTCGGGAGTTCCGTGTCCATTTATGGCGATTACGCCATTGTAGGTGCTGATCAGATAAGCTCGGCAGGAGCGGCCTATGTATTCAAGCGAGAGGGATCAGTTTGGACTGAACAAGCCAAACTCACCGCCAGTGGTTCCGAAGATTTCGGAGTGTCTGTATCTGTTAATGGAGACTATGCCATTGTAGGTGATGATGCCGACGATGGTTACGGATACTATTCGGGTGCCGCTTATATTTTCAAGCGTGAGGGAACGACCTGGATTCAGCAAGCCAAACTCACTGCCAGTGATGCCAAAGCCTGGGCCTCTTTCGGATATTCTGTATCTATTTATGGTGATTATGCCATTGTGGGTGATATTAACGTTAATGATGCCGGGACTTCAAATTGTGCCGCTTATATATTCAAACGTGAGGGATCTTCATGGATCGAGCAGGCTAAACTCTTTGTCCAGGGTTTTTCGGAAGACGGTAGCTCCGTATCCATTTACAAAGACTATGCTATTGTGGGGACCAATTACAGCATTCATGGGGGCATCTACCAAGGCGCAGCGTTTATTTTCAAGCGTGATGGTTCTGTCTGGGACGAACAGGCTAAACTTATTGCCGGCGATCCTACAGAAGATAACTTTTTCGGAAGCTCCGTGTCCATATACAAGGACTATGCCGTTGTAGGCGCCTCTGGTAATTATGAAAATGGAAGCTATATTGGCGCTGCTTATATTTTCGAACGTGAGGGGTCTGTCTGGTCTGAGCAAAACAAACTTACCGCAAGCGATGCAGACCAGTGGCCCATTTGCGATAACATATGGGACGACTGCGCAGGATTCGGACAAGCCGTAGCCTTACATGGCGGCAATACCATTATCGGTGCCGGTTTTGCTGCTACAGACGGAATTGAGTCAGGTGCGGCTTATATTTATTCAATTCCCACTGTTACTGTCGAATTAAACGTCGATCCATCAAATATAATGGCAGGAGAATCTTTAACACTCTCATGGAATTCGAATCAGGCAAGTTCCTGTGTGATTGAACCCGGTATTGGCACTGTGGATGTCAATGGATCGATTACGGTCTCTCCTACCGAAACCATCACGTACACCATCACAGCCACAGGCCCTTCCGGCATCAGCACGGATAGTGTGATCGTTAATGTTGTAAATCCTTCGATCTCTCCAACAGTAAATCTTAATGCTGCACCAGCTGCGATTCAATGGCGAAGAGCGGCCATCCTCTCTTGGACCTCAGCAAATGCAAACTCCGCAACCATAGACCAGGGTATCGGGAATGTCGATCCAAACGGATCTTTGGAAGTTTCACCCACCGAGACCACTACATACGCCATCACGGTTACGGGTCCTGCCGGATCAGCCACAAAAAATATTACCGTTGCAGTATCTTATCCTATACCTTCTGTAAGTATCAGCGCTGATTCTAATGTTATTGTTCCGGAGGTGCCGATCACGCTGTCCTGGATAGCTACCGATGCGAGCACTTGCATCATTGAACCCGGAATCGGCCCTGTGGACCTGATGGGGTCGATATCGGTATTGCCTTCACAGAGCACTACCTTTACCATAACTGCAATGAATCCTGGTGCGTCTGCCACAGATAGCGTTACAGTGTCTCTGCCTGAAGAACCATGGGTGGAAATTTCCGCGAGTCCGAGTGTGATTTTACAGGGTGAATCTTCCACCCTGACCTGGAGTTCAACCAATGCAAATTCCTGCTGGATCAACCCCGATATCGGTTCGGTTGATCTCAATGGCTCGCTTGCGGTTTCTCCGGATGAGACCACCACTTATTACATTTATGCAGAAGGTCCCGGCGGACAGGTGACAGACAGCGTAACAATAAACGTAACTTCACCGGTTATGCTCCAGATCACTTCTCCCGTGCATATGCAGACCATTGCCCGGGCTGACATCATGGTGGAAGGAACAATTTCCAACACTCTTGGCAACGAAACCGGGGTGACGGTGAACGGCCAGGCGGCTATTGTATTTAACGATCATTTTGTCGCCAACCATGTTCCCTTGCAGGAAGGTGAAAATACCATTACAGTTACAGGAACCGACAGCCAGGGCTATACGGCTACGACAGAAATTACGGTCTATGCGCAGACCACCGGTGATCATATCAGCATCACCGCTGATACCGAATCCGGTGTGTCGCCCTTTGAGACTACCTTACAGGTCGAAGGCACATTCAGCTTCTTACAGGAGCCGACCATTACGCCTTCCGGGCCGGATACTGTCGATCCTATGGAAAGCTTGGGTGATGCTCAATACCGTGTAGGGATGACCACGCCGGGGATCTATTACTTTACCGCCGAGACGACCGATGATCAGAGCAATACCTATACGGACACTATTGCTGTTGTTGTTCTTGATCAGGCGCAACTGGATGCATTGCTAAAAGCCAAGTGGAATGCTATGAAAACGGCATTGATAAACGAGGATATTGAGAAAGCCCTGAGTTCAATCGAACAACACTCAAGGGAAACTTACCAGGACATTTTTAATGCCCTCGGTACAAGCTATATGTCAACCGTAGCGGGTAATATGCAAAATATACAGATGATTTACGCACGCAACGGTCTTGCCAAATACAGGATTAGAAGAAACCAAGATATTAACGGAGATCAATACACAATAACTTACTACATTTATTTCCAAATAAATGAACATGGTGTGTGGAAGATTAGGGCATTTTAAGCAAAGTTTTATGTATACAACGGACTATACTTTATGAATTGAAAGGAGATTATGGTGAAGAGAATTATTCTTCTAATTATAGCCCTGTTTTTACTCAACATTCCCCTTGGTTGTACACCAGTCCGATATGAAAATGATTACAAGGGAAAGATCATTGATGCTGATACGGGGAAACCGGTTGAAGGAGTAGTTGTTCTTGGCGTGTGGTTCAAGGCCTATCCAACCCCTGGAGGTGCATCACATGAGTTTTATGATGCAAGAGAAGCGGTAACAGATAAAAACGGGAAATTCTCTATTCATGGAATGGGATTATTGATACTCAGCGGTATCGTGCCAATGGACGTACTGATATTCAAAGCTGGATATGAGTACATCGGTATAGGACCATGGCGATCATTCAAAATAGATGACATTTTAAAGAAGAAGGTTAGGTGGGAAGGCGTTATGGCGATTATACCTTTGAAGAAATTAACAATAAATGAGCGCAAGAAAATTGGAGATCCGAGATGGACTCTTTCAGCTCAGATTCCTGTTGGAAAAATTAAACTGATGTTAGGCGAGATTAATAATGATAGAAGGGAAAGAGGTCTGAAAACCAACATTGAGAGGTAACAAGGTATGAAAAGAATTATTATTATCATTACTGCTCTATTATTATTTGTTCTACCTGTTTTCAACAAACCGCTCTTAGCGTGGGATGCCGAAGAGACTCACAGACGACTTTCGAGATATGCAGTAGATAATTCTGTGTTAAGCAAAAGTGAAGGCGATCATTTGAAAGCCCTTGGATTTGATAATGATCTTGATGAAAATTTGAAATGGGATAAAACAACCAAAAAAGTGAGAGAATGGATTGCAGACGGGGCAGAAATCGAGGATAAAATGGACCGGGGTTTTCTTGCTCTTACAGGCCAAACGAGATCCTCAAATCATTTTCACAATCCTTTAAAACCATGGGAAACCGCGGGATTGGATGACTGGTTTGTAACTCATCTAACGGGACAATCTTCTCTGCTTTGGGCACAAGATGGCGAAAAACAGGCCCTTTTCCCAGAAGGAGACTGGACATGGGAAAAGACAAAAGAGTACTATTATCTTGCCCTCACCTCTGAACAACAAACTGAAATAGAGGCGTATTTTGCAAGAACTTTTAGAAGCCTCGGGCATCAAATGCACCTTATCCAGGACAAAGCCGTGCCATATCATGTGCGAAATGATGCCCATCCTGAGGAGGCACTTGGATGGAATAATGTGGCTGGTACTTCTCTTTTCGAAAGTTGGGCCAAGGAAAACTATCAACTTATTATCACGTATGCTGCACAACCAAAATTCCCAGGTGTACCCTTTAATGTTACCTATAACGGCCTTGCTCCTATATCCCAACTTATCGATACTGACCAATATGACGGAACTAATCCGACTGCAAATCTTGCACAAGGACTGGCAGAATATACCAATGCAAATTTTTTTAGCGAACATACCATATTTGCCGCAGAAAGATTTTCAGAAGGACACAGACATTATTTCCCATATCCGAGAGAGTCAAGCACGAATTTGCAAAATTATATAAATGAGTTGCCGGAAACAGTCATTGCGGAGGATGGGGTTGCCGACTCAAATATATATATTAAAAAAACGGGAGATGGGGAGAATATCAAACATTTTGTGAAGCCAACTTATCTGTCTCGCGATGTATACCTAAATGTAAGTGATCCGGAAATCTTTAAAAGAGCATTCTATCTTGATAAAGAGTGTCACAAGGATTATGCAAACAAATTGGTTCCCCGTGCCGTTGGTTATTCTGCTGCGCTTTTGGATTATTTCTTCCGCGGAGAGCTTGAAGTTTCGGTCCTTCCGCTTTTTTCCGAAAACGCCAGCTATGGATTGCGGGTGAAAATTAAAAATGTTACTCCTACGCAGGAGACCATGATAAAGAACGCTGAAGATCAGCTTGCCCTGGTATGCCGGTATACTCCTGACGGCGCAAATGCAGATGGGTCTGAAGATAAATTTATCACCGCGGCCTCATATAGTTGCCGGGAGGGTAACTGCGACGAAATCCAATATGAAGAGGAAGTAACGGTTGACTTCTACCTTCCCTGGGAAGAGGAGAACCGTATTGGAATGCAAATCTATGAATCGGCTCAAGAATCGGTTAAGTGTATGCTGGTATTTAAAGGTACGCTGGGCGATGAAGAAACGGCAGTGATCGGCAAATATTTCACCCTCGGTCAGGACCAGATAAAGTTTAATGAGGAATGGGATAACGGGCTAACCGGCAATCATACCTGGGAACATACAACAGCTGATCAAAATCCTGATAACGGCACAACATCCAATAAAATTGTGACAACTGACACAAGCAGCAACAGCCTTATCAAAGACAACGTCAGGTATGCAGGCTATGCTGAGGCCCGGTTTAATGAAACATCTGTTGACTTTAACGACTTGATTACACCGTACACATATCTCCAATTTAAAATTGACGATCTTTCTAAAACCGAGACCTCCACCTTTCACTGGCAGGCCCTGGTGTTGCATTTTAATGGAGGTCGTTTTTTGCAAATGACTCAAAGCGGTCAGGGGTATGCTATAAATGGCTCTACAGCAACCTATACCTTTAATCTTGGAGCCGATACCAATCAAAATGTTTTTGAGATGTTTCAAAATTCAGGTGTTTCAATCCCGGATCCCTTTTACATCGAACGTATTGATTTTGTGCAACAGTTGTTTCAAGAGAGTCAGCCAACCACCACGGAAACCAGCCAACACATGGAGGTCGATTATATCCGGATTATCGAGGAAAGCCATGAGGAGTAACAAAGTATGAATTCTGATTTTAGTCTTATTTAAGGTAATTGGGACGGTTCTGAAATTCTGCGTTCTTTTTAGAGTTTTATCTTTAACCCCCTTTTTTCCTTTTTGAGGGAAACATCGGGGAATAGTTAATAAGCTTGAATAAATGTGTTGGAAATTTCAATATTTTTCTAAAAGGAGTTGTCGGATGCCTCGTCAAGCCTGCCTATAAGTTTTCCCTTGGAACACTGCATCATGTCACCATGCGTGGAATTGAAAAAACATTGTAAGAAAATATTTGCTCAATTTTTGTACCCGAATATTGCTAAAAACCACATGATTGTATCTTAATAGTATTTTCTGGCATGCTACACTATATTGGAGTTTCTGAAATTTAAGGATACGAAACTTGAGCATTCATATCAAAAATAGAGTCTAAATTGTCTACCCGTTTCTTCAAACTTGACGGTCTTATTTCGCATGCACAATAAACTGTGCAAAGATGCACAATTTTTTGTGCAAATTTCGATGTTATCTTCTTTCATCAATCCCTCTCATCGTATTGTTTTTTTCGGTAGAATAAAATAATAGTACTTTCCAAATTCTTCTATAATAAACGTAAAATATATTGCAGCATAAAATATTTTATGGTACATTCACCTCAAGGAGGTGAATTATGCCAAAAATGCTACAAATCAAAGAGGTAGAAAAGGTTAAAACCGAAATTCAAAACTACTTTGCTGTTAATGAAGATGCACGTTTTGTGCGTCGTTTAGATGTTATCGCGCTGATCTGTGATGGTCATGCATTAAGCTACGTTGCCCGATTGTTTGGAATAAATTCTACTACAGTTCAGCGCTGGATCCACAGGCTAAATGAATTGGGCTTTCAGGGCTTAAGAGATACGCCAGGTAGAGGCCGCCGATCCCAACTTAACGATGATGATCGTTTACGATTAAAAAGCAACTTAGAAAAATCTCCAAAAGACCTTGGATACGATCAGGCCAGATGGGACGGCAAACTCTTATCCCATCACTTAAAAGTAAAATACGGTGTTCAGCTAAAGGTGCGGCAATGCCAGAACCTATTTAAACAGCTTGGTTTTTCTCTGCAGCGGCCTCGTAAAATGCCCGTTGGCGCTGATCCCGAAAAGCAAGATACCTTTAAAAAAAATTCACGATGAAATCATTCCCAATAACAAAATAGAGCTTCTATTCTATGATGAAGCCTTTTTACGAAGAGAAAGCACGATCACAAGAGGGTGGTTTCCGCGTGGCCACAAGAGTCAAGTAAAATGCCCGATTACTAAAGAAAAAGTGGGCGTCTGCGGTGCAGTTAACCACCGTAATGGTCGCTTATTTTCACTGATCTTTGATGGTTTTGATTCCGATACCTTCATCTATTATCTCAAATGGCTGATTCGAAATTTTAAAACCCGGAAAAAGATAGTATTAGTCCTTGACAATGCAAGCTCGCATAAAAGCAATAAGGTTGCTGAATTTGTGGAAATACATAAAAAACGATTAGAACTGCTTTTTCTTCCACCTTACTCGCCTGAGCTAAATCCGGTTGAAAGGGTTTGGAAGAATCTGAGATATCGTGTGACTCATAATACCTTTTTTGAAAATCTTATAGCGCTTGAAAATGCAGTAATTGAATACTTAAAAGACCACGCTAAACCAAACGAACGATTAAAGTCATTATGCTGCATTAATTAATGCGATCACTATAATCCTCAAGTTAGTCGGTAAAAAAATCAAAAGAGACAAATCCGTTTTACAGAATTTTCTTCATAAGGATATCACACGAATCGGAGCTGTTTTTTTCTCGGGTTATCTTCACTTTTAGCTAAGAAGGCTGATTTCAGATACCTGCAATAAAATGCAACTATCAATGGCCCGAAAATTTTGAGATACCTCAATACGCTATCACCAAACGATAGCCATGGCGATAATGCTATAAATTTAGTAAATATCAGTTCTAAAAATTAATTGTGATATCTTTCTCTAAAGATTGAACTGTCAAGTAAAGTCCCAACTCACCCCTATTCCTGTCAAATCAAGTATAGGCCCAGACATCTAACTCTATATAGAGTTTAAATTAGCAGCGGGTCCACCCACACTCCATATTGGAGCAGAGCAGACAGCCTTCGGCCCGGTGGACCGTTGCACCGCAGTCCGGACAGATCATTTTTTTTATGCCGGCGGCATGGTCTTCGCTAAAGTGGATGTCAGCATCCTCAATCCGTTTTGCAACCTCGCGATACACGTCCGAATAGGCGATGGCCACTTCAAGCCCTTTTCCCATGCCGGCTGCGCAGCTGTTGACTTCCACATCCTTGCCTGAAGAAATGGCCTTGGTACACGCGGGACAGTGGATCGATTTCATGGAGCGGATGATTTTTTCAAGCGGCACGCCGGCCCTAAGACAGTAAGACAGAAGTATGCCCATTGCCTTGGTGTTGGCTGCACAACCGCCGCCGACGGTTCTGATAAAAATTTCAACAACGCCGTCTTTGTCAAAATGAGGGTCCACATAGAGTTTGCCACAGGCGGTTTTCATTTTCAGGCTTGGGCCGGTGGTTGCCCTGGGCCGATGCTTGAGTTCTCCGCGAGCCAATTCATCCACTTTTTCGGCTTCAATCGCTTCCTCTCGAACAGTCAAAGCCTGAAAATCCCGGGAACCGTCCCTGTAAAATGTGATTCCTTTACAGCCCATTTCCCATGCCTTGAAGAAGGCTTTGGAAATATCGATTTTATCCGTATCATACGGGGCGTTGATTGTCTTTGACACACCGGAGTCCACGCCATTTGTCTGAAATGCAGCCTGAACCAGAATGTGCTCCTCAATAGAGATATCTTTTGTGGTCACAAAAAATTCAGGCAATGATTCGGTTTTTTTCTTTTTATACCACTCCCCCACCACTGCAGGAACGATGTCAAGATTTTCACCTTCCAGACACGCCTTGGTATAATTGAATGCAAAGTTCGGTTCACAACCGGATGAGCAGTTCGCGATCAAGGAAAGCGTACCTGTAGGGGCCACGGTGGTCAGGGTGCCATTGCGTCGTTTTGGAACGGAAAGTGGGTATTCTTCATGGGCCGGCACCACACCTTTTTCTTTGCCCAGCGCAACGGAAGTCTCATTGGCCACGGTATAAATGTCCGTCATGATGTTTTTTGCCACGTCGATACATTCGCCGGATCCATACCGGATATGAAGTTTGATGCACATATCGGCAAAACCCATGATCCCCAGTCCGATCTGCCGGGTGGTTAAGGTCATTTTTTCGATTTCTGTAATGGGATAATTGTTCACAGAAATAACCGAATCAAGAAAACGTACTGCCGTCTTCACGGTTTGGCGCAGTTTATTCCAGTCAATTTCTGCACCACCTTCGACCCAATCCCCTCGAATCATCTGAGAAAGGTTGATGGATCCAAGGTTACATGAGCAATAGGGCAAAAGCGGCTGCTCCCCGCATGGATTTGTCGCCTCAATTTCACCCAAGCAATTTAATGGATTATTTCTGTTAATGGTATCCAAAAACACGATACCCGGCTCTCCGTTTGCCCAAGCACCATCAACAATTTTTTCCCACAGCGCAGATGCGGAAATCGTTTTGTATACGTTTCCATCGAAAACCAGATCATAATCGTCGTCATTTTTAACGGCGTTCATAAATGCATCCGTGATTCCCACCGATAAATTAAAGTTTTTCAGCGTCCCCTCTATGGCCTTGGCAACCAAAAAGCTTTCAATATCCGGATGATTCACCCGCAGAATTCCCATGTTTGCGCCTTCGCGGGTTCCTCCCTGTTTGATAATATCACCGATGGTAAAATCGAATATTTCCATAAAGGAGAGGGGTCCGGAAGCGATGCCCCCGGTGGATTGGATGCGGTCGCCTTTGGGGCGAAGGTTTGAAAAACTCATTCCGGTACCGCCACCGTACGCCTGAACATCCACGGCATCGGAAAGGGTTTTAAAGATGCTCCGACGACTGTCTTCCATGGGGAGGACAAAACAGGCACTTCCGCAGCCTTCGTTCCTTCCAAAGTTTCGCAGAGTGGGGCTATTGGGCAAAAAATCAAGATTCAGCATCATGTCTTTATATTTTTTTTCCCATTTTCCACGATCTTTTGATCGTGCTTCATCCCCCGCCACTTTACGTGCCACCCGCTCACACAATTGTTCCCAGGTTTCACCTGTTGCAAAGTATCTTTTTTTTAATATTTTGAGGGCATTTTTTGAAACTTTCATTTTTTATCTCCAAAACGTTTTGCCCTGAATGTCAAAAACCAAATTGACATACAAACCGTTTTGCCTCTGTTCAAACAAAAGGCGGGCTATAGAAAGGGTATCGGTTTCCCGGTGTGATAGGCCAGAGCCTGGCATGTTGCAATCAACTGACCATCCTTTTCCGATACTTTGATATCAAAACTTGCTGTTTTTTTTGTTCGGCTCACCTGACGGGCTTCGGCACGCAAACGCTTTCCCGCTTGGGGACTTGAGACATAAGTAACATTCACGTTCAATGCAACAGCAATGGTGCCTTCTGTCTGACACGCCGCCTCAAAGGCTTCGTCAATCAGACCAAAAATAGCCCCGCCATGGGCTCGATCATAGATATTGTTCATGGCCGACGGGTCATAGATCATCTCCACTGCGGAATATCCGAGTTCAAGTTCTACCAATTCCATGTTCATCGCCTGTGCAAAGGGCTCTTTCTCAACTGCACGATAAATCGCTTGTCTTACCTTTGGATCCATGAATCGCCTCACCATATTTTTTTATTAGTTTATAATAACAAAAAGAGGGTTGCGGGGCAAACAAATAAGGCAGAATCAACAATGATCCTGCCTTGTTTGCTTGATTGTGTTCAATACAGCGCCGGTTGCGATGGCACCGTCACCCGGTTTCATCGTTTCTTTTTTTTGGATTCATACATGTTTTTATCGGCTCTGTTTATAAAGTTCTCTACAGTATCACCTTCTTTTGACATGGTAATACCGGCGCTTACCGTGACCTTGACATCTCCGACGCTGTGAGAAAAAAATCGTTTTTTGCCGAACAGGTCGTTAAAATCTAAAATTTTCTTTTGCGCGATGTCCATATCCAATCCTTCAATGACAGCGGCAAACTCGTCTCCGCCATATCGTGCGATGAAATCACCTTTTCGAAAGGCTTCCTTCAAGCACTGAGCCACTTTTTGTAAAATCTTATCACCCGCAACATGCCCCAGGGTATCGTTAATCCATTTAAAATTGTCTATATCGAAAAGGATCAAGGAAACGGTTTGTCCTTCCTCGTGGAACATCTTGAGTGCTTCATTGATTCGCAGGTCAAAAGCGTTACGGTTATAAAGGCTCGTGAGCCCGTCTTTTGTGGCGGCCGTTTGAAAGTAATCCACCTTTTTGGCCATGATACGGGCATCTTTTTCCGTTTTTACGATCTTTTGTTTGAGTTTGTTGATATTTTCCTGAGCTTTCTGAGCCTTTTCCACCTCTTCTTTTTTTCTCAAGGCCATCAGGTGCTTTATTTTCTTCAACTTTTCAACAACCGCACTTTTTATTTCATCGATGGTGGTATGAATATTGAACGAATCTGCGATGGAGCCGACTTCAGTATTGACTTTCGTCTCGAACATGTTCAATCTCCTTGAGCCTGACATCCTGGCCAAATTCGTTCGTCAATGTCTTTTCCAGTTCCTTGACGTGGTCCAGCAGTGTAAGAAACGTGTTGTTGATGTATCTGAAGTCTTCCGAAATCTTACTTTTAAGTCCTCGAATATAGTTTAAAAATGCGGCTGCCGGCCCTTCTATATCCATTTGAGCCGTCTCTTCTTGGCAGTTGATATCAATAGAATCGGCTTTGGCTTTCAACTCGCCGGTTGTCGGGTAAAAATCATCCACAAGAGCAACCACGATTCTTTTAATAATTCTGCATGACTTCAGCAGGCTGTCGTTTAATTCATCCAACTTATTCCGGTCATCAAAGACTTGTTTTGTTTCTTGTGTAAAAATCTTGTTTTTAAGCGTTTCGACCTGATGTTCAATCTGAACAAGAGGCAATTCCCGATCCGGATCAATCAGCCTTTTAAGGGTATCAAATTCTTCTAAGAGTTCGTCATGCAATACAACGACCCTGCCCAGTGTATGAATGACGTTTGAAAGGCATTTCTTTTCATCCAGGAAGCGCTGTTCCATGTGCAGATAATCTTTTTTTAAACGCTCCAGTTCTGTTTCTTTTGTGTTATCCATAAATTGTCCCTCCCATCGACTGTAACCGCTGTGAGACCTTTGCAAAAAACCCCTTTTTGCCCGATTTCTGTGTCCCCGATAATCGGGATTTATCAACAGGCTCAAATTTTAATCCTCAAAATACTGCATGTATTCATGTGGTTAAAATTTTCACCTTCCTTGAACTCGAACAAAAATTTCTATTTTTCAAAGGTCTCACTGTCTCAAGCGGCTCTACCAACAGGACGTTTTTTTGATACCTTAATTTTGCACGGGCAGGAGGCTTTCATATGAAAGATTCAGGTAATAAGATCTAGTGCTTTTTGTACAACATGCTCTGAAGTAAATCCATATTTTTCCATCACAATACCGCCCGGTGCTGAAGCACCAAAACTGTTTATGCCGATGACAGCACCCCTGGTACCAACATATCGACACCATCCCATTGAAGAACCGGCCTCCACGGCCAAGCGCGTTTGGACATCCGGCGGGAGCACATGATCTTTGTATTTTTGAGATGTCTTTTCGAAAAGTTCCCAGCTGGGCATACTCACAACTCGTGCGGCAACACCTTCTTCAAGCAGACGTGCCTTGGCTTCGATAATGATATGAACCTCGGATCCCGTACCGATCAGTATAATGTCAGGCTTGCCGTCACAATCCGCCAGTACATAAGCCCCTTTTGTCAAACCGTCTTTTATAGCGTTGGATTTCAATACCGGAAGTTTTTGGCGGCTTAGAATCAGCGCAATCGGGCCATTGGTGATTTTAAGGGCCCGTCGCCATGCCTGGGCTGTTTCAGATGCATCGGCCGGGCGAATAACGGTTAGACCCGGAATCGCACGGAGACTGACCAGATGCTCCACAGGCTGGTGTGTGGGTCCGTCTTCACCCACTGCGATACTGTCGTGGGTAAAGACATAAATGACCGGTAAATTCATAATGGCGGCAACGCGTAAGGCCGGCCTTAAATAATCTGCAAAAACCAAGAATGTACCGCCATAAGGCCGGAGACCGTGGTGAAGAAACATGCCGGACATGATTCCTCCCATGGCGTGTTCCCGAACACCGAAACGGATATTTCGGCCGTCATAAGCATCTTTTTGAAATTCGTGGGATATCTCCAAAAACGTTTTGGTTGACGGGGCCAGATCAGCAGAGCCGCCGATGAGTGTGGGAAGTCTCGAGGCAATGGCATTTAAGACTTTACCGGACGCCGCCCGGGTGGCGATGGGACCGTCCGAAACTGAAAATTCGGGGATGTCTTCATCCCATCCGGTGGTCAGAAAGCCGCTCATGGCATCCACCCATTGTATTTGCCATATCCGGATATTTTTTGCTGTAAGCCTGAAATTTTTCCTGCCATCCAGCTTCGGCTTCCCTCCCGGCTTCAACACATTGTGTGAAATGATTCCATACCGCATCCGGGATATTAAATAAGGCATCCTCCGGAAGACCCAGTGATTTTTTGGCCAGACGAACCTCTTCTTCACCCAACGGCGCACCGTGGGCATCAGCGGTATCCTGCTTGTTGGGGCTTCCGTATGCGATATGGGTTCGCAGAACAATCAAAGACGGCCGCCCGGTTTGGGCTTTGGCCGCCTGAAAGGCGTTATATATGGCATCGATATCATTGCCGTCATCAACGTTTAGAATGTGCCAGTGATACGCCTTGAATCGAAGGGCAACATCTTCTGTAAAAGCTATTTCCGTGGAACCTTCTATGGATATTTTATTGTCGTCGTATATGCAGATCAATTTACCCAGCCCCAAATGGCCGGCAAGGGACGCTGCTTCAGAAGAGATGCCTTCCATCATGTCCCCGTCGCCGCAAATCATGTAAGTGTAATGGTCGACAATCTCATGTCCGGGGCTGTTAAATCGGGCGGCAAGATGCCGTTCCGCCATGGCCATGCCCACGGCATTGGCAAAGCCCTGACCCAGTGGGCCGGTGGTGGTTTCCACCCCCGGTGTATGCCCGAATTCGGGATGGCCGGGTGTTTTGCTGTTCCATTGACGAAAATTCTTAATATCATCAAGGGTAACGGCATACCCTGAGAGATGAAGCAGGCTGTAAAGGAGCATTGAGGCATGCCCGGCTGAAAGCACGAAACGATCCCTATCGAGCCATCCGGGATTTTCAGGATTGTGTTTCATCATCCGGGTCCAAAGGACATAAGCTGCCGGTGCAAGCCCCATGGGGGCACCGGGATGGCCGGAATTGGCCTTTTGAACCGCATCCATGGAAAGGGCACGGATGGTATTGATACACAGGTCATCGATATTTCGCCGGGTTTCAGCCAAACCTTCAGTCATGATTCGTTTCTCCTTTTTTCAGTAAGCAGTGAATGGTGAACACTAAATGTCGATTAAAGTGCTCTTAGAAATTCCGGTTTCAGGTCTATCTTGCCCGCAAGGGCGTTATCAATCAAATTTAACGTCTTTGCTTTGTCTTTTGGGAGTCTTGCCTTAATGGGAAGATAATTTGAGGCATGATTGGCATGAAAAAGCCCTTTTGAAAGTTCCGTGGCCTCAATCATGGTTTTAAGTTCCTTCAACATGTCATCCGGTTCAAGCAGGAAAAATTTCCCATCCCTGTGATCTTGATACAACGGCGTACCGGGAATGAGCATCAATGTCAGGGCACCCACATACTCCGGATCAATGGCGGTGAGGACCCGTCCGGTTTCTATGGCATGGATATTCGACCGCGATTTACCGGCAATTCCCAATAGCACGGTGATGGAAAGCTTGATCCCCGCCGCCCTCGCCTTTTTGCCCATTTGGATCATCTCTTCTGATGCAGCGCCCTTGTTGATCTTTTTCAATGTAACGTCGTCGCCGGTCTCAAGGCCCATGTAGAGAATGCCCAGGCCATGGGCTTTGAGCGCTTTGAGTTCATCGAGGGTTTTCATTTTCAAGCTTTTGCAGTTGGCGTATGCGCCCACACGGGTGACCCAGGGAAGCTGCCGTTCAATTTCCTTCAAGATAATCAGCAGTCTTTTCTGGGGAACGATCAGCCCATCTCCGTCACATAGAAATATGCGACGTTGACGGCGGCAATGGGTTGCCGCAAAAGCGACATCGGCCATGATAATAGAATCCGGTTTTATGCGAAAACGTTCGCCTTTGTAAGCCCCGCAGAATGTGCATTTGTTTCGCGAACACCCAACGGTTATTTGCAGCAGAATGCTGTTGGCTTCACTGGGCGGTCGAATGATATTTCCTTCATAGTGCATGAATGGTTCTCCCAAATAAAATCGCGGTACGATTTTATGAAACTAAATTTAAAACGTTTATGCAACCATTTTTCTTTCGCATAAACCAAGGGAAAAATGATTTTATCACGAAAGCGAAAAAAGATGAAAACACGGAAAAAGATAGAAATTCTGAGGATTAACCCGCCAAAGTTCGGTGGCGGGTTAATTTTCGAGCATAACGAAGAGATTGGGCAAAATAACCATTTATGGGCAGGCAATAGCTAAAAATGGTTACATTTGTTGTATAAGTTTGATACGGTGACAATATTTCATATCCTTAAATATATCTTTTTGCAAAGCATACCTATATGACACTTCATCTGGCTCTTTTTGTTATCGGCCTGTTGATGCTCTATTACAGCGCCGGCTGGCTGGTCAAAGGATCGTCGAGTCTGGCGCGAAATCTGGGTTTGACCCCCCTTGTAATCGGTCTGACGGTCGTGGCATTCGGGACCTCCGCTCCGGAACTGGTCGTAAGCGTTGTATCTTCCATTAAAGACAAAAGCATGATTGCCGTGGGCAATGTCGTTGGAAGCAACATCTGTAACATCGCCCTTGTGCTCGGTTTATCGGCGATAGTACATCCCATAAAGGGAAGCCGGTCCGTAATCCAACGGGACATACCCATAATGCTGGGAGTATCCCTGTTTCTTTTGGTGATTTCGTTAAATTCGAAAATCGGCAGACTAGAAGGTGCGTCGCTTTTCGGTGGTATTATCGTTTATACGTGCTTCAATTATTACATTGCCCTTAAGGAATCCAAGCGAAAAATCCATCATGAAAGTGTTGCCTTCGCACATGTCGTAAAAGACATCGAATATATAACTTCCAGATCCAGACAGGTCCTATGGATCACGGCGGGAATCATCGGTGTTGTTGTGGGTGCTGAAATTCTTATTGATGCTGCCGTTGCCATTATGAAGGTGTTTGGTGTCAGCGAAAAATTTATCGGTCTGACCATCGTGGCACTGGGAACTTCCCTGCCTGAACTTGCCACGTCTGTTGTCGCCGCATTAAGAAAAGAGATGGACATCAGCATCGGCAATCTTGTGGGAAGCAATGTCTTCAACATCCTCAGCGTACTTGGTGCAGCCGCTCTGGTAAACCCCATTTCAATTCCCGGCGGTTTTGTTCAAAGCGGCCTGCTCATTGATTACCTGTTCATGATGTTTGTCAGTTTTCTGCCGTGGCTGATGATGAGAAAGACGCAAATGGTGACACGCAGAGACGGAATTTCACTCCTTTTATGCTATGTCGGGTATGTTCTATATTTAACAATCAAAACCTGACGGTTTTTTTTCACTATTATTGACCGGCATGCTCCCCGTAAACCCCGTCCTTTAGGGTGGGGAGGCATTACTCTTTAACTCAAGTTTCGCACCCTAAATATTTAGCAACGCCAATAAAGTGTAGTGGGCCGGGAAAATTTTTTGCCGAGCAAGTTGGAAATTCGAGGTATAAATTGTATAACATGGCCTGCATAAATGTTTCATATTGCAACGATAAATCGGATAAATTCCTGTAAATATAGTGATATTTCGTTAAGTCAATATTGTCTGATAATGAATGATAAGATATTGTATTTTAAGCAAGTTATATGTGAATTTTTGAATATTTTTAATTGACATTGGATGAATTGTAATATAGCTTGCATTTTTTGGTGAATTCGACTTCTACAGTATGCATATCCGGTGTGATGAAATTCACTTTCACATCGGGATTCATCTCTAAGGACAAGATACAAAGCCTCAAGTTAAATAGGACACAGATTTTTGCAGATATACACAGATAATATTATTTTTTTTATTTTAAAAATTTTGATGATCTGTGTCCTAAAAAGAAATTCCTATACTATAAATTCAGGAGGATGAGATGCGGATGAATGGTAAACTGTGGGTCATCATTTTACTTGGCCTGTTTTCGTTGGCGGTATTGGTGCCACCTGCTTTTGCAGAAGCATCCGCCGAAGCTGCTGCCGGCGGCCATGCCTGGTGGTTCTGGCCGATCGTACTGTTTATCGTCACTTTTATTATGGGAATTCTTGCCGTGCTCGGCGGTGTCGGCGGCGGGGTCCTCTATGTGCCGATCATCAGCGGATTTTTCCCGTTCCATTTGGACTTTGTTCGCGGCACAGGTCTTCTTGTAGCCCTTTCGGGTGCCCTGGCCGCCGGTCCCGGGCTTCTCAAGATGAACCTTGCCAGCCTGAGATTGGCGATTCCGGTGGCCCTTATCGCCTCCACCTGCGCCATCATCGGGGCCATGATCGGACTTGCGCTGCCCACCAACATCGTTCAAATTGCCCTTGGCGCCACCATCCTCGGTATATGCATTCTAATGTTAACCGCCAAAAAATCGACGGTTCCGGATGTTCCCCAAGCAGACCGTTTATCATCAGCGCTAAAAATCTGCGGTGTTTACCAGGAAGCCAGCACCGGAGAGATTATCGACTGGAAAGTACACAGGACACCTTTAGGGTTGGGCCTGTTCGTCTTAATCGGAATCATGGCCGGCATGTTCGGCCTTGGGGCCGGATGGGCCAATGTGCCGGCACTCAACCTGCTCATGGGAGCACCACTGAAAATCAGTGTGGCCACCAGCAAATTCCTCCTTTCCATCACAGATACTTCCGCGGCATGGATATACGTGAATAAAGGCTGTGTTATACCCTTGATGGTCGTTCCCTCGCTGGTGGGAATCATGCTCGGCTCTTTTGTGGGGGTCCGTCTACTTAAAATTGCCAAGCCCACCTTTATCCGGTGGATGGTCATTGGCATCCTGGCATTTGCCGGGATCAAAGCATTGTCCAAAGGACTTGGATTTTAATTGTATATTTAAACTCAAGCAAGACATGGAATTATTTGCCGGGAGAAAATAAATGGATGAAAAAACAAATACCTTGTTAAAAGCATCACCGGAGCAGCTTCTTTATGCCAAAATACTGGAATGGGGTATGTACTTAGGTTTACTCATTCTTTTTATTACATTTGGTCTTTATACATTCGGCATTTTAGATCCCTATATTCCGCTGGATAAAGTTTCCAAGTACTGGTCTTACAACGTCCATGACTATCTTGAACATGCAGAAATTGAACCCGGATGGGCCTGGCTGGGCATGCTCAAATACGGAGATTTTGTTAATTTCATCGGCATAGCCATTTTGGCGGGTGTTACCATTTTATGCTATGCTGCCATCGTGCCGACGCTGCTGAAAAACAACGACAAGGTTTATGCAATTCTAGCGGTTATTGAGGTCATTATTCTCAGTGCCGCGGCCAGCGGGATACTTGCCGTAGGGCATTAACCCTAACCCTATTTTTGCTTAAATAAATCGTCGAGTGTAAGTATAAATATTATATAGTGTCCATCCATAAATCCAAAATGAACAAAATGGGTGTCCAATTCATAAATGAGCAATTTTTGTTCTGATCAAGGCCGCACAAGGGTTTGCGGTGAGGCGTACGTCTGTACGCCGCAGCCGGAAACCCGCGGAGAACGCCGATCAGGACAAAAATGGCCATTTCTGGATGGACACAATCTAAAATATGCCACTTAACTGATGTAACAGCGAATCACTGCAGATATCCTCGAGCTGCAATACAATCCGCTTGAGATCATGACTGTTCGAAATTGCTTTTATGGTATCGATAGCGGCCACCTGTTCAGGCGGATAGGTTTCAAGAATTTCATAGGTATCTTCGAATTCATCGATGGCAAGCTGTGCAGTCAAAATAATATAGTCATCCACCTGCTGTTTTGAATCCTTTAATTCCGGCCTTTCAAGAAGCGATTCTTCCATGGTTTTTGCCGTCAAAAACATCAAATCTTTGACTTCTTTCGCCGTGAATCCTTCAACAAAGCGCCGGTAAGCAATAACCTGCGCATAGTTGGGTATCATCGCTCTGTCCCGATTCCTCACTGTTGCCGAGACGAGCTGATAGTTCAGCGTGATGTACCATTTCAGCAGGTCCTGATCCATTTTTCGGTAATTTGGAAACCGCTTTTTATTTTCCGGTTTCATCACCTCTGCCACAAGCTGATTGACCAACGATTCGCGCAGTTCAATAAGAATATTATAAATTTCAGTACTTTTTCTGTAAGCCACCCGCTGTAAAAGCAATTCATTACGGAACTCCCAGTTTTTCGGGTGAATGATCATTTTTTCGGTGATGAACAACAAGCGTCTCAGGATATGATATCGTGGTGTGGGTTTCCAGTTTAAAGCCTTGTAGGTTACAGAAGCATCTATGGTCAGTTTCTTGTCAATATATTCCGCCATCCAAGGTTTCTCAAGCGTCTCCTTTCCGGTCAACCACCCCAAAAACGATAGAACGACCAAACCCGGTCGTGCAAATATCTTGGGCATTTTAAACGGTTTCACATCGTATCCGTAATAGCAGCGTGTGGCGGTTCGAAAAAGATCAATATGAGAAATACTTCCCTGCGAACCGGCAATATATACGGCCAGTTGAGGCAGCCTATCATTGATGTCTATAATTCTAAGGAACAGCTTGACAAGGTCCTTGATATGGATATACGGTACGGCTGATTCGCCGTGTCCCCCCAAAATTCTCGATAAGAGTGTCTTTTTGGAAAGCCAGGATTTCAACAGCATGTACAATATGGGATATTCGCACCAGTCACTGAATACGGCAGCCAATCGAACGATGGAGCAAGGAAGGGTCTCGGAATAATCCTCAATTATTGCTTCCGCCCGTCGTTTACTTCTTGCATAAGGATAATCCGCATCCACAGGACTTTTTTCGGTAAGCGCCCTGCCGGCAGTAGGAAATTTGCAAGCAGCCAAAGAACTGGAAAAAATAAACCGTTTTACGCCCAGCATTTTTGACAACTCAAGGAGATATCGGGTGCCGGTGACATTGGTCTCCTCATACACAGGATTCTCATTCAAGGTAAAGTCATAATAACCGGCCAGGTGCAGAACATAATCTGTCCCTCCGTGTTCTTGGACATATTCAAAGACCCTCAGAAGATTTTTCCACTTGGTGATATCTGCCTGCAGCCAGTGGGTTTGGGCATTTTCCGGAACCCCGGCCTCTTTTTGGCTTCTTCGGGCGATACAAAAAATGCGAAATTTACCGGATATGGCGATAACAAAATGCCTCCCGATGAAACCCGAGGCTCCGGTCACCAAAATTCCCGGCAATCTGTTGTTCATTTTACCCTTCTTTTATCTCTGTCGGCACCACAAACTCATTGAGCGTTTTATGTGATTGATGTATTAAAATAAAAAGCCTATCATAGAGAGCCAGGCTTTGGTTATCCTCAGAGGGGATCTGCTTTGTTGGAAGTTTATTGAATTATTGAAAATACAAATATCAAATTACAAATATCAAACAATGTCCAATGTCCTAAATTCGAAAATCCAAACAATGTCTCGTCTTGTAAGGTTTTGGTCATTGAATATTGTAATTTGAGATTTATTTGTAATTTGGTGCTTGGATTTTGTGATTTTAGACACAAAACTCCCAGGCAGAGCCAAAATTTCTCTGACCCCCGCGATGCGGGATCTGCGACGGTCCCAGAGGACCAGGTTTTCAATAGTAGAATAAATGCAATCTATAACTGACCGGATACTTATATAACAGCACTATTGAGGGAAAAATGCAATACAACACCCTTTTTGGCCCGGTACCTTCACGAAGGCTGGGAATTTCCCTGGGGGTCGATTTGGTCCCCATGAAGACCTGCACGTTAAATTGCATCTACTGCGAATGCGGCAAAACCTCTCACTTGACACTGGAACGTAAAGAATATGTTTCGTTTGAAGCCGTCAAAAAAGAGCTGACCCATTATTTGGCGCATCATGCCCGGCCGGATTACATTACCTTTTCCGGCTCAGGTGAACCGACACTCAATTCAAAAATCGGCGATGTTATCCGCTTTTTGAAAGATCGGGTTCCTGATGTTCCGGTGGCAGTCCTGACCAACAGCACATTATTTTCCCAAAAACAGGTACGATCAGACATTAAAAATGCTGCGGTGGTCATCCCCTCGCTGGATGCTGCAACCGAAAAGATATTCAACAAAATAAATTGCCCCTCTCCTCATTTGAACGTGGATAAAATCATTGACGGACTGATTCGATTCCGCAAAGAATACCGCGGAAAAATATGGCTGGAAGTCTTTATTATTCCCGGCATGAATGATACAATTTCGGAATTAAATGCCTTAAAACTGGTGATTGGAAAAATCAAGCCGGACCAGGTTCACTTGAATACACTGGACAGACCCGGATCGGTATCAACGCTTCGTGCCGCCACCCGGGAGGAACTTGAACATGTTCTGGATGTCTTTCAGATGGAAAATGCCGTCATTGTCGCTGATCCACCCGAGCACAGGGCGCTTTTTGCTTATCGCAGAGACACAGCGGCTGCCATTTTGGGAACCATTGCCAGACGTCCGTGTACTTCAAAAGACTTGTCTGAAATTTTGGGGTTGCAGGTCAAGGACGTGGATACGTATCTGAAATCCCTGGAAGCAGATAAAAAAATTAAGGCTGTAAAACAAAAAAGGGGATTGTTTTACCAATTAATGTAAAATCTGGCTGAGAAACAGTTTGGTCCGGTCGTGCTGGGGATTTTCGAAAAATTCATCGGGGGTGTTCCCCTCGACAATTTGACCGAAATCCATGAAAAGGACCCGGTGGGCCACACTCTTGGCAAATCCCATTTCATGAGAAACCACGATCATGGTCATCCCTTCCCGGGCCAGCTCGATCATAACATCCAAGACTTCCTTGATCATTTCCGGGTCAAGGGCGGAGGTGGGTTCATCAAAAAGCATGACTTTCGGGTTCATGCACAAACTTCTGGCAATGGCGACACGCTGCTGCTGGCCGCCGGACAGCTGCCCGGGATATTTTTTTGCCTGTTCGGCAATGTGCACCTTCTCCAGGTAATACATGGCGGTTTCTTCAGCTTCCTTCTTCGGCACTTTTCTCACCCATATAGGTCCCAACGTCAGATTTTCGATGATGCTCAGGTGAGGAAAGAGATTGAAATGCTGAAACACCATACCGACTTCCGTACGAACTTTCTCGATATGTTTGATATTGTTGGTCAGTTCGATGCCGTCCACCACAATGCGTCCCCGTTGATGTTCTTCCAGCCGGTTAATACAGCGGATGAGTGTCGATTTCCCGGACCCTGAAGGGCCGCAAATGACAATGCGCTCCTGTTTATGCACGGTTAGATTGATTCCCTGAAGTACATGGAAATCACCAAACCATTTGTGCATATCGATGATCTCTATGATGGCTTCATCAGACAGCGTTTGTTCCGTGGTGACTGAGGATTCTGTGTTCATAAAAACGGTTAATCTCCCCTCGACAATTCTTTTTCCAACTTTCTACTGTAATTCGACATGGAAAAACAACCCAAAAAATAAAGAATGGCCACAAAAATATAGGCTTCTTTGCTGAACCCCATCCACTCCGGATTGGAAAGGACAGTCTGGCTGGTTTTGAGTAAATCATAAAGGGCGATGATCACCACAAGGGATGTGTCCTTGAAAGCAGAGATGAGGATGCTGACCGTAGGAGGAATAATGATTTTTAATGCCTGGGGCAATATAATCAGGCGCATGGTCATATAATAGTTCAAACCCAAAGATTCAGCTGCCTCATACTGCCCTCTGGACATCCCCTGCAACCCACCCCGAACCACCTCTGCGATATAGGCGGCCGTAAACAAAATGATGGCCACCTGGGCCCGGAGAATCTTGTTGAAGGTGAGCCCTTCAGGCAGAAACAGCGGGAAAATAATCGACGACATAAAGAGCAGGCTGATCAAGGGAACACCCCTGATCAATTCAATATACACAATGCAGAGTGTTTTTATGCCACGCATTTTAGACTGACGGCCCAGTGCCAGAACAACCCCAAGTGGATATGCTGCCGTGAGTCCGAAAACAGACAGCAACAGCGTCAACGGCAAACCGCCCCACTGGGTGCTCTCCACCGGGTCAAGTCCAATAAAGCCCCCTCTCAAAAGTAGGCCCATGATAAAAAGACCCGAGATCCAGGCATATGCCAGGGGCTTTTTCCAGTATTTACGGTTCTGACTGAAAAATAGCAGGGCAAAGAGAATGATCATGGCCAAAAGGGGCCGCCACTGAAGATCGTAAGGATAGAAACCAAACAGGATAAACCGAAAATTCGATGAAATAATTGACCAGCAGGCACCTCCGGCATCGCGGCACACCTGTCCTGTGGTGTTCCAAAGGCTGTCGATGAAGGCCCATCGAAAAAAAGGCAAAGCGGTTTTCCACAGAAAAAAAAGCGTCACTATGGTCAGCGCTGAATTGAACCAGCCGTTAAATAGATTGGCCTTTATCCAACCGATAACCCCCACACTGACAATCGGCGGTCTGATCTCTTCTTTTTGGAAAGGTTGTGTAATATCTGCCATGGATTTTTCGTCTAAAAATTACAAATTCCAAGCACCAATTTACAAATAAATCTCAAATTCCAATGTTCAAAGATCAAAACTTTAAGAACAGAGATATTGTTTGGGTTTTCGAAATTTGGTCATTGATCATTGTTTGTTATTTGGGATTTAATTTTCGAATTTAAATCAGTCAATTAACTTTCAACAAAGCAAATCTCCTCCTATGGAAAATCAAAGCCCGGTTATCTGGGCCAGGCTTTTTACCTATCGTTCCACCAAAGCGGCTTTTTTATTATACCAGTTCATAAACGCAGATGTCAGGAGACTAAAAATAAGATAGACCAGCATAATCAGCGCCACGCCTTCAATGGCCTGGCCGGTCTGGTTGATGGTTGTGTTGGCCACGGATACAAAATCAGGAAACCCAATGGCCACCGCCAGCGAGCTGTTTTTGGTCAGGTTCAGCATCTGGCTGGTGAGCGGCGGAATGATCACCCGAAGGGCCTGGGGTAAAATCACAAGGTTGAGCACCATGGGGGGTCTAAGACCCATCGACATGGCAGCCTCTGTCTGGCCTTTACTGACCGACTGAATTCCAGCCCGGACAACTTCTGCGACAAATGCGGCCGTATAGAGAACCAGACCCAGCAGGAGAGCGATGAACTCCGGAGAGAGGGTCAGACCGCCGATAAAATTAAAACCCACAAGTTTCGGCATATTCAATTCGGTGGGGGCGCCCGCCATCCACCAGGTTAACAATGGAAGCCCTAACAAAAGCCCCATGGAAACTCGAAATACCGGAAAAAGCTGACCTGTCCGTTCCTGACGTTTTTTTGCCCACCGGCGCACCAGATAAACGATAATACCGCCGGCCACAAAGGCGATGGCCATATAGGCATGTGCCGGATGGGTCTTGGGAATGGTAAACGCAACCCCGCGATTGCATAAAAAGACGCCGGTTATGGGGTTGAGGGCCTGTCTGGGAGATGGAAAGGTTTCGTAAAAAATGGCATACCAGAAAAACAGCTGCAACAGCACCGGGATGTCCTGCATCACTTCAATATAGATGGCCGCCAGTCTCGATACCAGCCAGTTTGTGGAGAGCCGGGCCACACCGATAAATGTGCCCAGTATAATGGTAATAACAATACCGATAAAAGAAACATACAACGTGTTTAACGCCCCGACAATCAGGGCGCGGCCATAAGAACTGGCTGCAGAATAATCGATCAGGGATTCACCGATTTCAAAAGAAGATTCTTGGTGGATAAAACCGAATCCCGTGGCAATGGATTGTTTTTCAAGATTGTGCAGTGTGTTGGAGGCCAGATAATATCCCAGCAATCCTACCATGCAAAGCGTTATGAACTGAAAAAAGATCGCTCTCTTTTTAGGGTCGAGCCAGAATGGAACTTTTTCAGATACCGTATTCTTCACAATTTTTTCTATAAGCGTTGAAACGATCCACTTTTATCTGAAACCCCAATTGAGAGGACCGGCCTTATCGGCGGGAAAACAGGGCTGGACATTCACGCAAGATAAAAAAGGTGCTCCACTATGTGGAGCACCTTTTTATAACCGATTACCTTACAGGAGCAGCGTACATGATGCCGCCGTTGGTCCACAGAGCATTCAAACCCCGCTCAAGGGCCAGGGGTGTGTTGACACCCACGTTGCGTTCGAAGATTTCGCCGTAATTCCCCACCTGTTTGACGATGTTATATACCCATTTTTCATCCAGTCCCAGTGCTTTACCCATACCCGGGGTCACACCCAAGAAGCGCTGGATCTGAGGGTCTTTGCTTTTGAGCATTTGATCAACATTTTTCGATGTAATTCCGAATTCCTCAGCCTGGATCAGGGCCATGACCGTCCAGTTGACAATGTCATACCACTGGTCGTCTCCATGGCGGACCACCGGCGCCAGAGGTTCCTTGGAAATAATTTCAGGAAGCAGGACATAGTCTTTGGGGTTGGGGGCTACAGACCTGTGAGCCGCCAATTGGGAGGCATCGGAGGTCAAAACGTCACAGCGACCGGCAAAAAATGCCTTGGAAAGTTCGGCGGTTTGCTCGATGACCACCGGCTTCCATTTCAGCCCATTTTTTCGGAAAAAGTCCGCGGCATTCATTTCGGTGGTGGTTCCGGGCAGAACACATACCGTAGCGCCACCCAATTCCTTTGCGCTCTTTAGACCCAGCTTTTTGGGGACCAAAAAACCCTGACCGTCATAATAATTGACATGGACAAAATTAAGACCGTTGGTGGTCTCACGGGTCAGGGTCTGGGTGGTATTTCGGCAAAGGACGTCAATTTCTTTGGACTGAAGGGCAGGAAGACGTTGCACGGCGGTCAGCGGAACAAATTTCACTTTGTTTGCATCACCAAACACAGCAGCCGCAACGGCCCTGGCCGTATCGACATCCAGGCCTTCCCATACGCCTTTCTTATCCGGCATGCTGAAACCGAAAACGCCGCCGTTAACCCCGGCCTTGATAAATCCATTTTTTTGGACATCCTGAAGCGTGCCTGCCACGGCCATACCTGCCGTAACCATCAGAAGTGCCAATACAACTGTTACACTCACTTTAAAGAATCTCATCCTTCGTACCTCCTTTTCAGTTTACGGTTGATTCCAGGATTTCATAGACATATTATTCTTTCCTCAACGTTTCCAAATATTTTTCATACCACAGATGTCATGTTTTGCAAATACAAAACATCATACCTAAAAAACTCTAACTTGAAAAAACCCTTTAATCGCGATACGATGAATGCCGAAGCATTTATTGGTAAATTGTGTGCTTTTTTATGGCAAAATAATTTTCGTGGATTTGTACTTTTTAAATTTCGTAATGACACAATTTAAAACGCTCGGTTTAGGTTTTAAGAGGTTAATACAATGACAAAACATCAAAACAGTCAATTTTCAGGCGCCAGCCAATATGTTCTGGATGATGAGCTGGCCAGCATCGTCAATGTCTCCATTGCCCTTGAGATGCCGTTATTGCTCAAAGGAGAGCCCGGCACCGGTAAAACCATGCTGGCCCATGCCATTGCCGAAAGTCTGAAAATGCCCCTTATTGTGCTCAATGTGAAATCGAGCATGAAACTGGTGGACGCCCTTTACCAGTATGATACCCTCACACGTTTGAATGACAGCCGTTTCGGCGATTCAAAACGGGACGTCAGCAAGATCGAAGATTACATCAAAATGGGCAAGATCGGCCAGGCCTTTACTTCAAAAGTAAGGACCGTGCTTTTGATCGATGAGATCGACAAGGCTGATACCGATTTCCAGGACGACATGCTCGATGTTCTGGATCAGATGGAGTTTGACATCATTGAAATTGACAAAACCATCACAACCAAATTCCGTCCGGTCATCGTTATCACGTCCAATGCCAAAAAGGATCTGTCAGATCCGTTTCTGGGCAGATGCAATTTTCATCACATCGCCTTTCCGGATCCGGAGATGATGCGAAAGATCATTCAGGTTCACTTTCCGGATATCAATTCGAATCTCATGAAAAGTGCCGTATCCACATTTTACGAACTGCGTAAAATCGATGCCATTGAAAAGAAGCCTGCCACCAGGGAGCTGATTAACTGGATACGGGCACTTAAAACCGATCTTGACTTTAACCCCGATCTCCTGGCCAATGGGGATATTCCCTTTCTGGGTGTGTTGTTTAAAAAAAGTCAGGATTATAAAAGAGCCATGGGTTCTAAAAACCGTCGTGGTCTGTTTTAACAAAAAGTATGTTTATCGACTTCTTCTACCAGTTAAAGACTGTCGGAATACCGGTCAGTCCAACCTCGTTTTTAACGCTTCAAAAAGCGCTGGATATGGGGCTGATCAACTCCATCGATGCCTTCTATACCTCTGCCCGAGCCATTCTGATTAAAAGTGAAAGGTTCTTTGATGTCTATGACCAGGTATTTGCCCACCGGTTTCAGGATGCTGATATGCCCGAATATGAAAACCTTGAACTTGATGAGGTCACCAGAGCCCTGCTGGAGGGATGGCTGGAAGACCCCGTATCTCTTGCCGCAGCCCTTGAGATGGATGAATCTGATATCATCGATCTGACGCCGGAAGAGCTGATTGAATATTTCAAGAAACGGCTTGAAGATCAAAAAGGGAGACACGAGGGGGGAAGAACATGGATCGGAACCGGCGGGACGTCACCGGTGGGTCATTCTGGATACCACCCGGAGGGAATGCGTGTAGGCGGTGTATCCCGCAACAAGTCTGCCGTCAAAGTCGCCATGGACAGAAGGTACAAAGACTATTCCCACCGCGGTCTCCTGACACAGGCTATGATGGGTGAAGCTCTCAAAAGGCTCCGCAACATGGTGCCGGTGGGTCCCAAAGATACGGTCAACATTGATGAAACCATTTATCAGACCATGAAAAACGGGGGCGAAATCGAAATCGTCTTTTCAAGGCGCCTAAAAGACCGCATCAAAGTCATCCTGGCCATCGATAACGGCGGATGGTCCATGGATCAATATATACCGGTTGTTCAGACCCTTTTTAACTATGCCCGGGATCAGTTTAAGGATCTTAAAACATTCTTTTTTCACAACACGGTCTATGATTTTCTCTGGGAAGATCCGGCCAGAATCCAACAACCTTTTAGAGTTGAAGATTTTATCTCCTTTGATCCGCAGACCCGCCTCATCATTGTGGGCGACGGTAGCATGGCGCCCTATGAACTCATGGCTGCAGACGGCTCTATCCATGTGGAGGAGAGAAGTGGAAAACCGAGCATCGAGCAGTTAAAGTTTTTAGCCCAGACGTTTCCCCACTGTGTTTGGATGAATCCTGTATTCTCACAAATATGGAATCAGACACCGACAATTAACACCATTGGGCAGATTTTTCCCATGTTTGAACTCACTCTGGATGGTCTGGAGGGAGCAGTCCATCACCTGATGACCAAGTAAAGAATCCTGGCCCATCTTAGATCCCGTTACGCGGGGGAGAACCCGGCTTAATCGGCGGGTATGGTCTAAAAAGAGCTATTCTTCGAGAATTGTGACCCGTTGCATTGTGTCACCTTCTTGTATTTCATCCACAACATCCAAGCCTTTTACGACTTTACCAAATACGGTATGCTTCCCATTTAAGTGAGCTTGAGGGGAATGTGTAACAAAAAATTGACTTCCATTGGTGTTCGGCCCGGCATTTGCCATGGAAATGACACCCCTCTCGTGAGTCAGGGGATTCTCCTTTACCTCATCTTCAAACTGATAACCCGGACCACCGCTACCCGTTCCCGTTGGATCTCCTCCCTGGATCACAAAATTGGGAATCACTCGATGGAAAGACACCCCATCATAAAATCCTTCTTTGGCCAAAAATACAAAATTGTTGACGGTTATCGGTGCATGTTGGGCATAGAGTTCCAATTCAATCAGGCCCTTATTGGTGTCGATTGTCACCGTATAGGCTTTATTTGCATCAATTTGCATTTCAGGTGGACTATTCCATTTCATTTGGGACATTTTGATTTCCTCCATTCTAAATAAAATTTAGGTTTATCGGTTTTTATACGGATCAGGCATAAACGTTCCAATTGTTGAATCCTTATCAATAAGACCGGATGAGTTCAACAGGTTTCTAAAGACGCTTTCACCGGTATAATGATTGCTTACTCATTTTAGGATATGATAGGATATTTAGCCAAACAGAAATTAGAACCTATCTAAAAAACAATCTAACGGCCCATGGCGGTGTTGTGAAACGGTTCAAAATACTCACATACTACGTGTATGCTCCGCTTTTTCACCGTTCCACGCCCCCGATTCTCGGGATTTCGCAAAGCTCAACTTGTTTTTTGTTGAACCCTAATCTTATTTTTGAGGTAGGTTCTATATGATTTTTGAAGACACCATGGAAGGGAAAAAAACCGTCTGGTTAAACTTTGAAATGGAGAAAGATGTGGCGACGTTAACAACGATTATAAAAATCATCGCCCCGCTGGTGGCTGCCATATTGGTGGGCAACTGGTATATGTCGGAAGTCAAAAAAGCACGCTTTAAAGGTGCCCCATGGTATCAGGCGTATGTATCGATTCCAGGCTTGCTGATTTTTCTGGCGATACTGCTTCCTATTATCTTATGGATAATCAAAACCTAACCCGGATAAACCGGAAAAAACAAATCACAAAAAACAAATAATATCCAATGATCAATAAGAAAATTTCAAAAAAAAGATAGGCTATTAAACATACCAAATTTAGTTTTGATTATTGAAATTTTGAATTTTGAATTTATTTGGAATTTGGTGCTTGTGTTTTGTTTTTTTGCCATAAAATGCACAAAATTCGCAATTAAGGTACGAATTGATCGCAAACAAAATGGGGAAAAATATTTTAAGTTAAACATTCAGCCTTTCGGACTTTAAAACATAGGCAACAACAATACCCACCAAGAACCCTGCTGCCAGATTTGAAGCCAGTGTAATTCCCAACATCAGCAGTGAAACAAACAAATCTTTTCTCGTTTTCATGTCGATGACCGTCAATGCCAGCTGACCTCCGGCAAAAATCAACAACACCCCTAAAATGGCCATGGGCAAAAGGTACACTACCGAAAGGGCATGGATACCGAGAAAGAAAGCAAGTGCCAGAAATAAAACTCCAATCATTAAATTGGAACCTGCCGTGCGTGCGCCAAATCGATAGTGAGCCGCCAATCCTCCGGCCCCATGGCAAAGCGGCATGCCGCCCACCACAAAACTCAACAGATTGACCAACGCCATGCTGAGGGTTAAGGAGCGATAGGTGACTTTTTTGGAATCTTTCCCAAAGTATTCATGGGATAAATCTGCATTGGCGATAACAGCGTTTCCTATGGTCATGGGCAATTGCGGGAGAACCAGGGCAAAAAATGCAAAGGTGAAGTCAGCACCGGCCGGCAATCCGAAGGGCAGCAATTTGGGAAAATAAATGCCGATTTTAAGTTTATCGAAACCTTCGTGAGTCCCCAGAACCAATCCCAGAAAAATTCCGCCCAATATGACGACAAGCCCGGCTGGAAATTTTCTGTTTTCAAGCAGCAGAAGCGTCAAAACACCACCGACGGTTCCAATAACGATCCCGACCGATACAGGCCCTATGTGCTGTATGGTCAAATAAGGTTCCGCCATTTGCCGCACCATTTGAAATTTTGACGAGCCGATCATGAATTTCACCCCCTGGGCCATTAGGAGCGTGCCGGTTGAAATCTGAACGCCCCTGACCACCGGTTTGGGGGTATACTTGCCGATAAGGGTGATGGCGTTGGTTCCGCCGATAATCAAAAGAAACAGGCCCATCAAGGCTGCTGAAGCCAGAACCTGGGACGGAGTCATTGCCGTTGCAATGGCATATGCGCCGATGACCTTCATGGGCTGAACCGGAACCGTAATGCCGTAATACATTCCGGACAAGATATAAAAAATGCCAATGGAAAAAAACATACCCGTGGGACTCAAACCGTTGATGAGGATCATTCCGATGGCGATGGGAAGAAGGGTTCCCACGTCTCCTAAAGAGCCGGCAATTTCCATTCGATCAAATCGATAACGGGGACTCATCCGTGGCCTCCTTCATTGCGATCACTAGTAATAAATGTGGGGTCAACGATAGAGCAGCTTGCTCATGGCCGAGAGATGGAACTTTTCCTCTAAAGCACCCACCTCCTTCATTCTTTGGGGATCAAGAAATATTTTATATAATCTTTCGGTTTTATCAATGGTCTTTCCCAGCAGTTTTTTTTCAAGCATTGATATGGCTTCAATGGATTTATCACACACCGGATACCCTTTATCATCCAAGTTGATCTCCGGTCCTAAAGAAACTTTTGAAATATTGTTAATATCGACAAGTCTAATATTCCCGGTTGGGGTGATGAGAAGATTTTCCACCCCCGCAAAATCAGGAACATAGTTGGCTTCTAAAATCATTTTTTTTACGCGCGCTATGAAATGTTCAACTTTTTTCTGAAATTTGTAAATCAGTTGTTCCGATGTCATTTGAAATCCATTGTCTCCGGGACTTTCCATAGGGGTAAAAAGACCGGCCAGTTGATGTTTGGAAATCGGATCCCATGGGTTCAAAACCTCACCCTCGACATACTCCTGTAGGCCGCAAAGGATGAAATCGTGGTTCTTATTCCAGATATAATCCACGATAAATTCATCGGACCTTGCATAGGAATCTTCAGGAAGATATTTTTCAACGATTTTTAACTTTTTAATCTCTTCAAAAACTTCTTTGATAGAAAAAAATTTTGTTCTAAAAATTCTAAGTATCTTTAAAGGCTTGGCCCAGGGATAAATTCGTACTCCGTCTATAATTTCTCCTTTGTTCTGTTTTAAAACATCCCCTGGATCCAGTATTTCCATGATATGAGATCTCAATCCCTGCTTATGATATTTTCGAAACACATAGGCACCGGGTTTCCGGATAAAGTTTAATGCAAGGACATCTTCGTGGGTAATATAGGATTTATCTCTGATATCTTTAGTCATTGTGCGCTGTTTTTGGTTTTGTTCGGTATCTGAAGGGTTGTTGCCCGGTTTTTCGATATTATTCGCTTGGTATCACAGCGCACTTTTTCCTGCAATTGAAATAAAAGGAAGGGGTGGAAATTTGAGAGGCAGCGGGAAATTTCTGTGTTACAAAATGTTTTCTGCCTACGAAAAACGCAGGCAGAAAACGATGCTTGGTTACGACTTTAGTTAGTGTCTGTCTATATATCAAATTCCAGTGGCGTGACGGTTTTAACCAGTTCCAACTGGTGCATTTTTTCAATAACATGTGGTGGAAGCGATATATTGGTTTTGAGAAAAATGATGTTCAATTCGCCGCCTTCTTCCTGCCCCACCTGCATCTGATCGATGTTGATGTTATTTTTTCCAAGAAGCGTTGCAAAACTTCCGATGGCCCCGGGCTTGTCAAAATTGTATATTAGTGAGATATGGCCGTTTGGAATCAATTCCAGCCGGAAATTATTTATTTTTACAATTCTCAGCTCGTTTTTGCCGAATATGGTTCCGGTCACGGTATTGGACATTTCCGTGGTCTCAACCTTGACGGTGATCAGGTTGATATACTCTCCGGAGTCATCACTGGTTGCTTCGGTAACCTTTATGCCCCTCTCCTTTGCCAGAACCTGTGCATTAACAAAATTCACATCATCTTTTACAACATGGGTCAGGAGACCCCTTAAAACCGCTATGGAGACCGGTGACAAATTAAGCCCCTTAAAATCACCGGCGTACTCGATAACCACTTCTTTGACGGCGCCTTTACTTAACTGTGCCTGAAGGCTGCCCATCTGATTTCCCAGGGTTAATAACGGATTGAGTTTTTTAAGAATATCCCCTGTCACCGAAGGAACGTTGACGGCATTTAAAACCGTTCCGTTTTTTAAATAATCTATGATCTGGCCGGCCACATCGACGGCCACCTTGGTCTGGGCCTCCTGGGTGGAGGCTCCCAGATGCGGCGTGCAAATGAGATGATCCAGCTCAAAAAGCTGGCAAACCCCCGGAGGTTCGCTCTCAAAAACATCCAAGGCTGCTCCGGCCACTTTGCCCGAGTTCATGGCTTCATAAAGGTCGTCTTCATCCACAATACCGCCACGGGCACAGTTGACGATCATTACGCCATCCTTCATTTGATCGAAAGCATCCTTGTTGATCAAACCGGTGGTGTTCTTGAGTTTGGGCACGTGTACCGTGATATAATCAGATCTTTTGTATAACTCCTCGATGGATGCGCTTTCAAAACCCGATTTTTCAATCAGTTCCGGCGTGACAAACGGGTCGTATACAATGACCTGCATTTTCAGAGCACGGGCGCGATCTGCCACGATGGAGCCGATTTTTCCAAAACCGACAACGCCGAGAACCTTGTTGTATATTTCTCTGCCCTGGAGCTTCTTTTTGTCCCATCTTCCGGCTTTCAATGACGCTGTTCCTTCCGGAATATTACGTGACAGGGAGAGAATCATGGCAATGGCATGTTCAGCGGTGGTGATGACATTTCCGCCCGGCGTGTTCATCACAATAACACCCCTCTTGGTAGCTGCCGGAATGTCGACGTTATCAAGACCGATTCCGGCACGACCCACAACTTTTAATTTCGTTGCTGCATTCAAAAGATCCTCTGTCACCTTTGTCGCACTCCGGATGACCAGCCCGTCATAATCTGCGATGATGTTTTTAAGTTCTTCAGGTGACAGTCCGGTCTTAACATCAACGTCGATCCCCTCTTCATCCTGAAACATCTTGATGCCGGCTTCACCAAGGTTGTCACTGACCAACACTTTCATGATTTTCCTCCTGAAAACGAAGATATAAATATATATGGATTTGAAAAACGACCGAGTTTAAAAAAAAGATCGAAGCATTATAGTTGATTTTTTTTTCGATTCAACCCATTTTTTATTTTTTTATAGCCCTTTCACTGTTGAAACGCTCAGTTTAGGTTTAAGTGTTGCAAACCAAATGCCCTCTAATAATCCATAAAGCTGTGATAAAAGCATACCTGAAAACATGAGCGTGCAGCCGATCAAACCTCGGGGACTGATGGTTTCATTTAAAATGAGCCAACCGCCAAAAGCGGCAAAAACCGATTCCAGACTAAAAAGTATGGCTGCATGAGCAGGATGGGCGTTTTGCTGAGCAACCACCTGAAGGGTGTAAGCCACACCAACGGAAAGAACGCCGCCGTATAAAATGGGTATGGTGGCCTGTAACAATGCGTTTAAAACGATTTCCTCGAAGATGAATGCCGTGATAAGGCTTAACAAAGAACACGCAGAAAACTCGGCAAAGGCCAGTTTTATAGGGTCTATTTTGGGTGAAAGCCATCCAACAATAAGGATTTGTACGGCCCAAAGAAAAGCGCCGACAAGTTCCAGCATATCGCCAAACGAAATGGTGAGTTCATGGGTAACGCTTAAGAAATAAAGCCCTACAGCAGCAAGTAAGGCTCCGATCCAGATTCCGGCGTTGGAATGTTGACCCCAGAAAAGGCCAAGAATCGGCACGATGACAACATAAAGACCGGTGATAAAACCGGCATTGCCTGCCGTTGTGTAGACCAGGCCCACCTGTTGCAGGGATGCAGCTGCAAATACGGTAATTCCCAACAAACCGCCGCCGAATATCAACGTTTTTGTGCCGGCAAGGGATGTACTTTTTCTCGACGTATTTTTCTGGATGCCGTTCCTTAGGATCAATGGCAGAAGAACGAAACTTCCTAAAGCAAACCGGACCCCGTTGAACGTAAACGGTCCCACGTAATCCATGCCGATCCTTTGGGCCACAAAAGCAAATCCCCATATGGCCGAGGTGAGAAGCAGCAGCACATCGGATTTCAGTGTTTGTGTTTTCATAACTATATGTTTTTAAAAATTTTTTCTAATATGTTACGACCCAAAAAAGGATGAAGATACATAACCGGAATTTTTAAGTCAAGCATTGATGCACAACACAACGGATTGAGTTTCAATTCCACATCTTTTATTTGAATTCATCCCGCGCTGCTCCGAGAAAGGGAATTTTCGACAAGCAATAGGGAGATTTAAACTTAAACCCAAATTGAGTGTTGACAAAGGATGTTTTTTTGGGATATAGGAAAAAACGGCAGCAATCAAAAAAGCATTTGAGGGCTTTATGAGTATCAGAAACTGGTGGTGGTGGCAAATGACATGAAGTTTGCTCATCACCTGATTTGACACAGATAACACATTAAGGGCTGTGAGCAGCTTCGAGGGTTTCACGAAGTCGCTCACGGCTCTTTTGGTTTACAAGCCGGGGCGGCTTCGGGCAACCCCGGCTTTTTTTATTTTTTTTTCAAAAGGAGGTTTTCATGGAAATTAGGAAGGTACTTTTAACGGAAGAGGAAATCCCGAGGCAATGGTACAATTTGCTGGCGGACATCAAGATGAATCCGCCATTGGGCCCGGACGGAAAGCCGGTGACTCCCGATATGTTGGCACCGGTTTTTCCAATGAATCTGATCGAACAGGAAGTCAGCAGCGAAAGATGGATCGATATCCCCGAAGATATCCTGGGAGTATTAAACATGTGGCGGCCTTCACCACTGGTCCGGGCCCTTTCACTTGAGGCGTATCTGGATACTCCGGCCAAAATTTACTACAAAAACGAAAGCGTCAGTCCGCCCGGCAGCCACAAGCCCAACACAGCCGTACCTCAGGCGTATTATAACAAGGTGTTCGGCATCAAGAAAATGACCACCGAGACCGGGGCCGGGCAATGGGGAAGTGCGCTGGCATTTGCGTGTTCTCAGTTTGGCATCGAATGCAAGGTGTTTATGGTACGGGTCAGTTTCGATCAAAAACCCTACCGCAAATCAATGATGGAATCATGGGGCGCTAAATGTGTGGCCAGCCCCAGTTCGGAGACCAAAGCCGGCCAGGATATCCTTGCCGCCCATCCGGATACACCGGGGAGCCTTGGAATCGCCATCAGTGAAGCCATCGAAGCAGCCGTGACCGATACCAGCGGCCAGACGCGCTATTCTCTTGGCAGCGTTCTCAATCACGTGCTCTTGCATCAGACCATCATCGGATTGGAAGCCAAAAAGCAAATGGAAAAAATCGGTGAATATCCCGATATCATATTGGGTTGTGCCGGCGGCGGGAGTAATTTCGCAGGCCTGTCTTTTCCATTTGTTTACGACAAACTCAATGGAAAGGACATTGACATTTATCCGGTCGAACCGGCAGCCTGTCCCACACTCACCCGGGCGCCCTTTGTTTACGATCACGGTGATACGGCCAGATACACGCCGCTGCTTCCCATGCACAGTCTGGGGCATGCCTTTGTACCGCCGCCGGTACATGCCGGCGGTCTCCGTTATCACGGTATGGCCCCCATGGTCAGCCAACTGGTAACCGAGGGGATCATCAAGCCCAAGGCCGTAAGCCAGTTGGATGCCTATGCCGCCGGTGTGGTTTTTGCCAGAACAGAAGGCATCATCCCGGCGCCGGAAACGAACCACGTCATTTCCATGGTCATGGCAGAGGCTTTAAAAGCTAAGGAAGAGGGCAAGGAAAAAGTCATTCTCTTTAATTTCAGCGGTCACGGGCTGATCGACCTGGTGGGTTACGACAAATATTTTTCTAATGAATTAACCAATTTTGCCCTATCCGAGGAAGAAATTGCAGCCGCTGAAAAGGTCTTCAAAAATTTTCCCAAACCCGGTCTGTTAAAGAGCCGGTGATGATCCGACCTTTAGTTGCGGAATACAACCCTAATTGATCGTAAACAAAATGGGAAAAATATTTTATGTGTTTGATTTATTACGCATTTTAGTGAATCCAGATGCATTTTCATAAGGCTTCTATAAATGAGATATAAATTTATTAAAAATTCCCATTTAGTTTACCTTTCAGGAAAGCCGATGATACCCCATCTTCTTTGTTATCAAGGACTCGCAGTAAATGACTACGACTTCGTCCTTGATGCCTCGAATCTGGGTCATCCTCGACTTTCGCTCATTTAGGGTAAAAGAAATGGTTGAACCAACGAGAAAAAAGGAGGAAGGATTGATGAAATTCGCTAAAACATATGGTGTTGTATTCGCATTGATTGTGACGCTGGCAGCCGGCTTGCCGGTCCAGGCCTATGATTTGCCATCCGTGAATCTGGGTTTTACCAGTTTTTTGGATGGCGGTCCTCCGTCCGGGCCGGGGTTTTACTTTTCCCAGTACATTCAGTACTGGACCTCTGACGAATTTAAGGATTCCAATGGCGACCGGTTGTTACCGACGGTGGCCGATGAAGATCTTAAAGCCTGGATCAGTTTGTCCCAATTCATCTACCAGTCCGATCAAGCGCTGCTCTTTGGTGGAAAATGGGGATTAGATGTGATCATACCCATTGTCAGTCTTGATTTCAGCTCTACGCTGGGAGCGGCAGGTCCACTGGATAACGGGAGCGGTTTGGGAGACATTCTGGTGGGTCCCTTTTTGCAATGGGACCCGATCATGGGTCCCAACGGTCCTCGATTCATGCATCGGATTGAGCTTCAGTTTATTTTCCCCACCGGCAAATACGATGAGAATAAAGAATTGAATCCCGGCAGCAACTTCTTTTCTTTTAACCCTTACTGGGCGGGCACCCTGTTTATTACACCCAAATGGACGGCCACCACCCGGATTCACTATCTCTGGAACGCTGAAAACAACGATCCCAACCGGGCGCTCAAAGCTCAGGGCGCCAACGATACCCAGGCCGGACAGGCGATCCATCTCAATTTTGCAACTGCGTACGAAATTCTGCCCAAGCGCCTGCGTTTGGGCGTGAACGGCTATTACCTCAAACAAGTTAACGATACGCAAAAAAACGGTATTGATATTCCAGGCTCCAAGGAACAGGTTTTTGGAATCGGTCCTGGGGCGCTTTACCATTTTTCCAAAGACGTTCATCTGTTTATTAATGCCTATTTCGAATCCATGGCTGAAAACCGTCCCGAAGGAGAGCGTATTAACGTACGGCTTGTGGTTCATTTTTAGGTCTTTCTTACTTTAAAAACATTTAGCCAAAGGATGCCGGGCCGGATATTTACCAAAGAATATTCGGCCCGACATGCAAAAAATCTGTGCATCGCCGCACATTTTTCTGTGCATTCTTTAATCCCACCTGCCAGCTATAATTCCTTAAACTTTTGAGCCTGATGAAACATTTTGCATGAATTGACATTTTTTCCATAATCCTTTATTCTTATGATTTACAAGATACCATTTTCAAGATCGTTGATGAGATTATTTCTGAGCTCCCTCTGAGAGAAAGGACATCCCTTGAAAAAATAAAAAGGAAGATGTTGAGGTTCTCCAGGGTGTCTTTGATCTATATATTCAAAGACTAGATTGATGTTGATGAGGAGGAATAAACCGACATTATGAAGGAATTATGGAATAAATTAAGAAAGACTCACCTGTTGAGGAGAGTTAAATAAAATGAAAAAAATTTTTGCAGATGATACCAATCAAGCAACGATAATCTGTCCCAAATGCCTACTTGAAAAAAATATAGATGTAACGAATTTCAAGAATACTCATAAAAGGCTGAAGGCCAAATGCCGATGTGGCGAAGTTTTTCGGCTCACCCTGGAATTTCGAAAGCATTACCGTAAGAAAGTCCGGCTCCATGGTGAATACGTTGTTCAAGGAAAAGATGAAAAAGGAGAAATAATCATTGAAGATATTTCAGCCAGCGGAATCCGATTCGCAAGTCTTGAGCCACATTATATTTCCAGAAATGATACAGTTGAATTAAATTTTACTTTAGACAATCCAAAAAGAACAAAAATCCACAAACTCGTCAAAATAATATGGATCATCGATCGCAATGTCGGTGCACAGTACATCGATTCAAAATCACTTGAAAAGGATTTGGAATATTATCTGCAAACATAATTTGATGTTTATGAATAAATTCTTTAAAGTCATTTAATTGTTGGCCCTGTTCTTTGTTATCAACCCTGCGATTGTTTTTACCGGCCAATACAAAGTTTACCGAATCGTTTACGGCGATACAACTGCCGTAAAATATAGCGGGAAATATGATGCTGAATTCCGTGCTGCTGAGAAACTTGCCAGAAAAGAGAAGCTAAATATTTGGGGCGATCCTGAACTTACAATAATATATTTAAGGCTGAAATCAAAATGGGGTCAATATGAAAAATAATGGTAATGAACTCGGTAGAAATGAGGTCCGTGCTTTCATATTTGAAATAATCAATGATATGTCAGACACAGAATTGCGACAACTTTTGAAAGATTTGGAGAACTGGCAGAAATCCAAGAATGAAAAGAGAAAATATCCTCGGAGATCGACCCTCTTAGACATAAGCTATTCATCAGATCAAAGGCGTATTTTTGATGATTTCGTTAGAAATATAAGTGCTGGTGGTCTATATATTGAAACAAACTTAGTATCAGAGCTTGGTCAAAAATTAACAATGACTTTTTCTCACCCGAACTCCGGTGATCCTATCAAGGTTTTAGGAAAAGTTATAAGAGCCGATTCAGGGGGAATCGGTGTGAAATTCAATAAGCTTTTAAGTGATCTTTAACCCATTTTTTCACAGGCAAATGATCTCTGCAATTACATAAAATTATTAATGATTAGATGTATTTATAACCAATAGATACAGTTTCTGAATGTGTCATCTATAATTTGCTGAATCCCTTTCCGGCAAGGGACAGTTCATCGCTGGAGGCTGATGTCTGCACGTCTGCAGCTCCGGGGTTGAGTACAATTTCCTTATCTTTTAATCTCCAAACAGACCCTTAATACCCTTAGGAAGTTTAAAAGGAAAGTGGGAGCCGGATTCTTGGTCTTCGCTGGCAGCTTTTGAAGGCTTTTCTTCGTGTTCTGACATATCCATACCCATTAATTCCATCATGTTTGAAACTTTTTTATATTCTTTGGGAATTTCGAAATATTTACTGGCAGGGGATCCCTTTTTGATGTTTCTTAGTTCCGTCATGGACCCGTCCTGAGACTTTGTACGAATGGGCATGTCCAATCTTTTTGACATCCAGACGATAGATTTTACTGTTCTTTTATAACCCATGAACTCAACGGTGGTTTCGACTTCCTTTTTTGTACACTTAAACCCATTAACATTTTCCGTCCCCAAAACTTTTTCGTTTCTCGAATCAATGATTTTCTTTGTGGCCTGTTCCATCTCTTTTTCGTTGTAAGGTCTTTCCATATAGAGTTTTTTCTCGGGATTCAATGTCCATCCAATATTTTTATCTCTACGAAAAATCATGACGATACTTCCTTCACCTCTTGGAGAGATGCCATCCATTCGCATCTTTTTCGGCGTTACATATATCTTTCCTTTATGCTGAACTTTTCCCTTAGAGTCGATCATGACCTGATCGGCGGTATATTTTGTAATTTTATCTCCCAAAAGAGCATATGCAGATAACCCGCTGAACAGTACTACCACTGTAACAAAACATAGAATCCATCCAATCTTTCTTCTTAAAGGTAATTTACCCATTTTTCACCTCTCTTTTTGAAATGGAACAAAGCAAATTATATCAATACAGATCTCTTACCAAGATCACACAAACAGGTCAACCTGAGATATGGAATTGGGATCACACAAATCGGACCTGTTTTAATTCTTGGTCTATCTCCAAATTTGTAAGAAACTCAGATTAAGAATCCGTGCTATATATGACACGTTTTTGAGGCCTTAAAATTGTTGTGATATCGTTTTTTTAACAAGGGGAAATCGATTGACAGAGGTTGCCTTTTTGATGTATCTGGAGATGTTTGTTACAATCACAAAATCTTTTTAAACATCATAAAAAGAAGCGTTCTATTTAATGATTAATGTTAGGTCATATAGAGCCGCAAAGTTGAAAGGAATACAATGCGTACGAAAAACGAAATCTTAAATCAATTCGTGATGTGGAACGATGCCCTTCAGACCGAAGACCCAGATAACGTTGTCGCATGTTATGCTGCAGACGCTATTCTCCTACCAACTGTGTCTGCCAAAGTGCGTCATAATCATAACGAAATACGTGACTACTTCGTACACTTTTTATCAAAGAAGCCGAATGGAAGGATAATTGAGCAGAACATACGCATATACGATAACATTGCGATAAATTCTGGACTATACACTTTTTCTTTGATGGAAGATGGCGGTCATACTGATGTTGCTGCAAGATTTACCTTTGTCTATCGAAAATATGAAGATGGATGGCTGATCGTAGAACATCATTCGTCAATCTTGCCGGCACAGGAATAAGGCGACCTAACAGTATCAAGTCGCTTCAGTTTATCCTCAATTTATTTTAATCCTGCTTTTAAATTTAACAGACTGACTTCAGCAGGCGGACACATAAGGAGTAATTTTAATCGGGGTTATAAAAATAATCCTGAACATATCGAAATATAAAAATATTTTTACATCATTTATTGACAAATCTGAGCCTCCGAGAATCCATCGGATCTATTTTCAAATACCCTTTCACGTTATTGTTCATATCATACAGAATCGTCTTATTGCTGTCCAAATAGCTCTCCCTCGCCCAGCCAATTACCTTTCCATTCTTATCATGCACCAGCATTTTGCTGCTTTGTCTCAAATCCTTTTGCAGATAAAGGCCGGCTTCTATCTGTTCGAAAATTATCGGGGGACGTGCGCTCATACCATTCGCGGATACAGTGAAGCCAATAAACATTGTTGCTGCTATCACTCTAAGCATATGGATATTAATTTTCAATTTTATAACAACCTTTTATTTCGTAAAAATATTCCAAATCTTTCCGATACTATTTAGCTTGGTCCGTATCATAAATGCTTATCCATCCTCTTTTTTCTTCATAAGTCGTCTCAAACCACTTCATCGTTGAATTGCCGCACTTGACATTCATCATACCTTCTACTTTCAAAACTGTTCCTTTAGGTATACGAGTGACATGCTGACCTTGTCTGCAGTCGGGGTATGGGCAGAGCTTAGTTACATTCCCAGGCCCAACGATGATGACCTTATCGCCCAACTTGACTTCACTGGTATAGACGTCCGAGGCCATACAAGGTGCAATTATCAAAAACAACAGGAGGGCAGAAAAGTAGCTGAAAGCCTTCATGTTTCCATACCTCCTTAAAATATTTTTCTGATCTTGAAAAAGAAATGTCGCCCATAAAACAGTTATTTCTATGGTCGATGCCACACTTGTATTATAAACTTTGTCGTACGTCATTTAGATGAGTGGCAGATTTTTACTCGGAGTATCCACTTCCGACAATTAAACCGCTCTTGGTTTTCCTGACATAGGTATGTTTTTGCTTTTCTTTCCATACATAACCAACCCATACACCTTCAGCAGTCCCTTTTGCACATTCATTATAAACAGGTTCTGCTTTTTTCTTAAGGCTTTGTCCAACCAGAGATGGATGAACCAGGAGCATCCCTCCTTTTTCCATTATAAATACATAGTAGGGTTTATTTTGTGCTGCACCCATAAAGTCTTGGGCCTTTTTCCCGCTATCAATAGCTACAACAATCTCATCTACTTGTTTTTTAATAGCAGCTTTATCTGCTGCAAAAGCACCTGTTGCCAAACAAATTCCAACAATCAAAGTTAAAGATATAATTGCAACTTTTTTCATGTCCATCTCCTTTTCTGAATTCTTCTGTTTACAATCCTGTATTCATAAAATGACCATGCAAAATGAAATACCCTTGAAAACCTCCTTTCTATCTTTGTTATTCCCGTAGGTGCAGGATTTGAATCAGGGTCAATTGTTTATAAGCAATTGATGTGCCAGACCCAGGAAACAAAATTATCTAATTGTTTTTACTATAAATACAATCTGATCATCTGAATATAACCTGAATAAAAAGCGGATATGTGAAGGGATTTTCATGCATCAGGCAAAAGTGAACTGACAGACAAAGTGTCAAGTTATTGAAAATAAATGATTATCAAGTGTAGGAAAAATCAATCATCTACCAGGGATTTCCCTTTTGATTTTTTGTGGATTTTTAGATATATGTCATCAGCATGAATTGATTCCCGGCTGTTGTTTTGGCAGCCCGGCCAATCGAGTAGAATCTCTTGACTCGTGGAATGATGGAGACAGGCCAAGGGGGTTAGTGAAAATTAAAAAAATAAAGGAATCGTTGACAACATCGAATAAAATGTTGGCATTATCTCCATTTTTTTATAAGGTTGGTTTACTGCTTTATTGTCTGGCTGATAGGAGAGGTGTCAATAAGCAGTTTTGTTTAATAATGGGAATTTTATTCAGCCCGTTTTCCCTACCTTTTATCTTTTTAGGAAAAAGAAAGGATGTTGATACAGAGTAGTTTATTAATATAACTGTCAGAATCCAAGTGAATGTGATATCAGCGATCAGATTCCGACTGGATGTCGATGGCAAAAAAAGGCGTAATATGAAAAAGAAACCGATCCCGGAAAAAATAGAGACTAAGATTCTTGAAATCATGCTGCCGAAAGAATTAATTAGAAGAGTTGACGCCTTGTGTGCTGAAAAAGAAATGACGATTCAGGATTTTGTGACCGATGCCATAATAGAAAAATTAGAACTCGCCAACAAAGAAAGGCGAAAAAAAAGCAGATTGTAGCCAGTATTTATATCAATATTCCTTAATTTGAAAATTATCATTCGTGATATTGGAAAAGAGGATGATTAATGAAAAAAGTGTATGTAGATGATACCACTCAAGCAACTATAATCTGTCCCAAATGCGGATTTGAGAAAAATGTAGATGTAACGGATTTCAAGGATACTCAAAAAAGACTGAAGGCCAAATGTAAATGTGGCGAAACGCATCGGTTCACCATCGAATTTCGAAAGAAATACCGGAAAGATGTCAGGTTATCCGGTGAATACATTATCCAGGAAAAAGGAGAAATAGGGGAGATAATCATTCGGGAACTGTCACTGACTGGAATTCGGTTTGAAAGCCTGAAGCCTCATCAAATTTCTTCAGATGATACATTGGAAGTAAAATTTCAGCTTGACAACCCACTGAGATCAGAAGTCCGCAAATTAGTAAAGGTTATATGGATCAGGGATCGCATTGTCGGCGCACATTACACTGAAACAAAATTATATGAAAAAGATTTGGGGTTTTATCTGAAAACATAATTTTGTGAATTCAAGCTGCAAGTACAACGTGAATTTCACCTATTAGCTCAGTGCTTCAACATCAGCCATTACAAAGGCGCTCAACCTAAATCAGAACTTCCAACTCAAGTTTTTTTTGATAGGTCGATGCTTTTTCAACATCATTCAATTCACGGTAACAGTTAATGATTAATCCCAGTGCTTGTTTTGAATGTTGAAATTTTAAAAAAAACGACAGCGCGGATTTAAAATCCCTTACATTCATGTGGCTTACACCAAGACACATATTAAGCTGCTCGTTGTCTGAAAAAAACCGAATGCCTTCTGATAGAATTTTGATGGATTCGTGGTAGGCGCTCTTCTTTTGATTCAATATGCCCAAACCGAGATAAGCGCTTGAATGTGGATGATATTTTATCGCTTTTATGTATAATTCTTCAGCGATTCTCTCTTTATCCTTGATGGCGTCAATTTTGGCATAATCGCCATGGTCAAATGTCATTCCGAGTCTGGAACAAAAATCGGCATGCAAGGGATAAAATTCCTTTTTATCGACAAGCTCAATGGCATCCACAATACCGGGAATCAGTTCATGGTATCGGGAGCGCAATGTTTCCCCAAACGAGAGAACATCTTTTCGGGATAATTTGGGATCGGTTTCAAAATACTTGATGTCCTCGATTTTGTTTAACCAAATATCATCGGTAACCTTCATTTTTTTCTTATATTCCTCATACAGGCGAGTTCCGGGAAACAGCGAAAGAACAAAAAAATGAATGACCAGCGGTTTGATCTTTTTGATAAGATCAATGGTTTCGAAAATGGTCCGGTGTGTTTCTCCGGGACAGCCATATATAAAATAGGCGCGGGGCAAAATGCCGTATTTTAATGTCATGGCAAACGCTTTTTCAATTTCATTGTTCGCAATTTTCTTGTTCAAAAGACTTCTGATTTTTTTCGAGCCACTCTCCACACCGTAGCTGATCTGAATGCAGCCGGCCTTTCTCATCCAGTAAAGGATGTCTTCACTCATATAATTGACGCGTGATATGGCCACCCATGTGATGTTCAGCCCTTTTTCCAGTATCTTTTTGCAGATTTCGATCACCCGTTTTTTGTCAACGCTGAAGGTATCATCGGAGAAATAGAAAAAATTGATGCCCTTTTTATATAGACGTTCGAGTTCATCGACAAAATATTCCACGGAATGAAATCGAACTTTAGGGCCCCAAAATTTTGGCGATCCGCAAAACGAACATTTGCCAGGGCAACCACGGGTCAGGGACAGATGCTGGTATTCAAAATATTTCGCCGGAACCGGTAGCGTATCTATATGATGAATCGGCTCGGCAGGTGCTGTCCGGACAACCTTGCCGTCTTTTCTGAAGGCAATGCCTCGAATGTCTTCAATGTGGTGTTCCTTTTCGCTTTCTAAATATTTTACGAGGCTTAAAAACGTGTATTCGCCCTCTCCGATAACCACAAAATCGATTTCCGGAAAATGGGTTAAAAAATGTTTCCACAAAAAGGTCGGCGTTATCCCACCAAAAACAATTTTTACTTTGGGATGGATCTGTTTTGCAATCCTGGCAATTTCGATGCCACCCCATCGGTTGGCCTGCAAAATAGAAAAACCGATGATATCCGGTTTTTTTTCAAGCAGGACTTTTTCGATGTCTTCAGGCGTTTCATTGATCCTGCACCAGTTTAATATTTCCACATCGTAATGGTTCTCTTTTAAGACAGAACCGACGTAATACATGCCGATGGGAGGAACGATCACATCTTGGATGTCGGCCCGTTTTTCAAGCCAGTAGGGATATATCAGCAATATTTTCATCATGAATCGTCAGCGTCCTTGCAAAAAATTCGAATTGACTTTATAATTCAATTCTTTATCATAGATGCGCCATTATTTGAATTATAATCTGAATTTTACACGAGTCGGAGGAATCTAATATGTTCTTATCCCTGGTTCAAAAACGCAGAAGCATTCGTCGATACCTGGATAAACCCGTTGAACCCGAGAAAATACAAAGGCTTATCGAAGCAGCCCTTCGAGCGCCTTCGTCAAGGGGATTTAATCCCTGGGAGTTCGTAGTGGTTACCGATCGTCCTTTACTCGAAAAGCTCTCAAAAGCCAAGCCTCACGGTGCATCATTTTTAAAAGATGCGTCTTTGGGGATTGTTGTTTGTGCGGATCCTGAAAAATGCGACGTGTGGATTGAGGATGCTTCCATCGCTTCGATATATATTCACCTGGCAGCAGAATCCATGGAACTTGGAAGCTGCTGGATTCAAATCAGAAAAAGAATGCATGACCAGACAAAAGCAGCAGAAGATTACATTCGCGAAGTTTTAAATATTCCGGAAAACTTAACCGTAGAATCGATGATTGCCATCGGATATCCGGCCGAGAAAAAACCCCCACACACAAAGGAAGACCTGCAATATGAAAAAGTGTATTATAATGTGTATGACAAATGATTTCGCATCCGACACATAACAAAATGAGGTAGTGTCCATCCAGAAATGGTAGATTTCGGATCAGGACAAGGCCGCAGTCTTATTGCAACCACAGGCGTAGCAGCGCTACGTCGAGGATTGCAAAAAGACGAGAACGCAGACCTGGGCCGAAAGATGCCGTTTATGGATCGACACTAAGTAATAAATTGACATCAACCATAATCGCATATATCAATATTGAACTTATCAAAATGCCGTTCATTCAGGAAAGTCCGTGACCCGAAGCCGGATCATTGATGTATTTTATCCCTTCAGAGAGGATTATCGATAGGTTGTTAAAAATGCGATATCGATCAATTCAGATCGAAATTTTTTCGCTTAAAAATCTAATGGTTTGAATCGAGAAAAAAATGAAGAAAAAATTGATTAATGGCGGACGAAATGCCCCTTGCCCTTGCGGAAGTGGTCTTAAGCACAAGAAATGCTGCCTGGGTAAAAGAGAACCGGACCCGGAAAAACTCAAGGCGGAATATGCCAAAAAATACAAAATTCGGATCAAACAGGCGGCTGATATAGAAGGCATTAAACGGGCCGGTCGCCTGGCCATGGATACCCTCGACATGGTCGAGTCTGAAATCAGGCCAGGACTTATCACCGATGAAATTAATACGCTGGTGCACGAATTCACACTGAAACACGGTGCAATTTCTGCACCCTTAAACTACCGGGGGTTCCCTAAAAGTGTCTGTGTCTCCGTAAACGAAGTGATTTGTCACGGCATCCCCGGTGAAAGGGTTTTAAACGACGGAGATATTGTCAATATCGATGTAACGCCGATTCTAAACGGTTACTATGCAGACGCTAACAAAACCTTTTTCGTGGGCAAACCCGGGCCCGACGCCAAAAAGATCGTTCGCGTGGCCCGAAAAAGTCTGTTTAAGGGAATGGCGATGGTCAAACCAGGCAACACCATTGGAGATATTGGGTGGGCCATTCAAAAATATGCCGAAAAAAATGGGTGTTCGGTGGTCAGAGAATTTGTAGGACATGGGGTTGGGGTTGAATTTCACGAGCCGCCACAGGTTCCCCATTATGGTATTCGGGGAGAAGGAATCCCTTTAATTCCCGGTATGGTTTTCACCATAGAACCGATGATCAATCTGGGGAAAAAAGAGCTCGTCATACTTGGTGACAAGTGGACAGCCGTTACAAAAGACAAATCGCTTTCCGCTCAGTTTGAACAAACCATTCTGGTCACCGACCATGGTTTTGAAAGCCTGACACCTTATGATCTGTAATCCGCTTTTTTCATAACATATAAAAATCCCTTGGATTGTATCATTGTGAAAAATATCGATCATTTTCCAAAAATCATATCACATCGAGGATTCAGTGACCGACACATTGAAAATACCATTCCTGCGTTAAAAGCCGCGGTGGATGCAGAAGTTGAAATGATTGAAATGGACGTTCATGAAACTTGGGACGGCCGTTTCATCGTTTATCATGATGATCGTCTTAACCATAAAACGCCGCCGTGGAATAGTTTGACATATTCTCAGGTTCAATCCCTAACCTCCCAGGATGATCGTGCCCCCTTACTCTCCGACTGCCTTGAAGTGACCCGTTCCACACCCGTGGATATTGAACTCAAACGCTGCACAAGTATAGATAATCTTTTGGAAACATTGAAAGCGTCATCCCTTTTGAAAGGAAGTTTTATATCCAGTTCAAATTACAACCTGCTACTTCAACTGCACAAAAGAGGGTTTCAATTACCACTCATTCTGATTGTTTCTATTTCCAAACGGCGAACCATCAAACAAAATCTTCAAAACGCAATGTTATGCATCTTGCCCGGCTTACTACCGGGATTTCTGGGCGGTGTTGCTGTGCATTACACGATCGCACGCAAGACATTTATTCAAAGCATGCAAAAAGGGGGTTCAAAGGTGTTTGTTTGGACCGTTGATGACCGAGAAAATATGGAAAAGTATGTGTCTTGGAGAGTTGACGGCATCATCTCGAATTATCCCCATCGTCTTCAAGATATTAAGCATCGGTGGATACATATCCCAAATAAACTAAGAGAATGAATCGGTCATTTTATATTAAAGCCGTTCTGTTCGATTTTGACGGCACCCTGACGAAACCCGGGGCATTGAATTTTCCTCGTTTAAAAGAAACCATCGGTTGCCCTGCTGATGTCCCTGTACTTGAATTTATAGAAGATTTTCCCTCCCTTTCTCAGCGCAATGAAGCCTTAAAGCAGCTGGATTGTTTTGAAACAGAAGCGGCAGTTAACTCAGAACCCAACATCGGGGCACAAAAACTGATTCATTATCTCCGTTCAAAGGGAATCGGCATTGGCATCATTACTCGAAATACCCTTTCAAGTGTAGAAAGGGCCCTGCAGAATTTTGAAGATATCGATATGTCGCATTTTGACATCATTGTTTCCAGGGAAACACCCGTCCGGCTGAAACCAAGTGGCGACGGGATCATACTGGCAGCCAAAACTTTGAATGTCGATGTAAAACAAATATTGATGGTGGGTGACTTTGTTTTCGACATTCAGGCAGGACAAACAGCAGGGTGTATGACGGCGTTTCTGGATTATGGAACGGGATCCGATACCACAAAGGTTGAAAGCGACTTTATCGTCTCCAGTTTAGAAGAGATTAAAAATATCGTCCGTTTAGGGCTGCCCCTTTCACCGGGCAAATTGCCCAATGATCTGCTTGAACACTTTTTGGAAGGGTTCAATTTTAATGACCCTTCAGTGCTGATCAATGCCGGTGTGGGTGAAGATGCGGCAGCGGTGGATATTGAGAAAGAAGAAGTCCTTGTTATTAAGTCAGACCCCATAACTTTTGCCACAGACGCCATAGGGCATTATGCGGTTCTCATCAATGCCAACGATATCGCCACGTCAGGAGCCATCCCCAGGTGGTTTTTGACCACCCTGTTGTTTCCATCCGGTGTTACGGCATCCTCCATCCGCCAGGTCATGCATGAACTCGAATCGGTTTGTCGCCGCTGGAGTATCACGCTGTGCGGCGGTCACACAGAGATCACCGATGCTGTTACAAGGCCCGTTATCACTGGAATGCTTGCTGGAACAGTGACAAAAAACAGCCTGATTGATAAACGGAACATAAGGCCGGGGGACAACGTTTTATTGACCAAAGCTGTTGCGGTTGAAGGAACCGCTATCATTGCCAGGGAGTTTGGAGATCGGCTTAGAGTTCTGGGGATGACGGAATCCGACATTGAAACATGTAAACAGTTTCTATTTTCCATCAGTATTTTAGAAGAAGCACAAATCGCTCGCGATTGTGGCGGAGTCAGTGCCATGCACGATGTTACAGAAGGGGGATTGGCTACAGCCCTCATGGAACTGAGCATCGCCGGTGAACATCGAATCAGAGTGAACATGGACCGTATCCCGGTCTTTCCGCAAACCGAAAAGATATGCGCCTTGCTTAGTATTGATCCCATGGGATTGATTGGCTCCGGCAGCCTTCTCATTTGTTCTCGTAAAAACGAAACCGAAACGCTTATGGACAGCATTCGGGACGCCGGAATCGATATTGCCCACATCGGCGAGGTGATTGAAGCCGGTCGTGGAGTCGAAGCCTTGAGTAAGGCTGGACCTGAAGCTTGGCCCAGTTTTGAAGTGGATGAGATAACCCGTCTTTATTGAAGTAAAGAATCCTGGCCCAAGGACCAGGCTTTGGTTTGCCCCTGAAAGGGGCTGTTTTACTTAAAGCCGTACAAGTTAAAAGTGCCTAAAGTGATCTAAAGTGCCTAAAGTTATGGAGTCGCTTCGCTCCGCTGATTTTATATAATTGACAGAATTCCTTAACTTTAGCTCACTTTAAACTTTAGTTCACTTCAAACTCTTGCAGCGATTCTTCAGGCAGAGCCGAAGAACTCTGACCTGGCCCAAAGGACCAGGTTTTTCAGAGCAAAATAAGGTAGACTATATATGAAAATCAAAATTTACACCGTGGGTGGGACCATCGACAAGGTATACTTTGACCGCAAAAGCACCTATGAAGTGGGAGAACCTAAGATTGGAGAGATATTAAAGGAAGCAAATGTAAACCTTGAATACGAAATATCATCTATTTTGCATAAAGACAGTCTCGATATGACCGACGAAGATCGGCAGCTGATTTTCGACAAGATTGTTTCTGATGAACATCGACATATTGTATTAACCCATGGAACGGATACCATGATTCAAACTGCTAAAAGGTTAAAAACCATATCTGACAAAGTGATTGTACTCACCGGCGCAATGGAACCGGCCAGTTTTAAATACAGCGATGCCGAGTTTAATATCGGCTGTGCCGTTGCTGCTGTTCAGGTATTAACGCCGGGTGTTTATATTGCAATGAACGGGAGAATTTTTGATCCGGATCGCGTCAAAAAAAAGCCGGAACAGAATTGGTTTGAAGCCCTCTGATTGTTTCTAAAACTCCTTATACACCCTTGCCAATGGGTGGCCGGGTGCTTTAATTTTAAGATTCAGAAAGTATCCGTACGGGGTCTGATCCACTGAGTAGCCTGCATTTTCAAGCCGTTCTTTTGTTCGATCCAACAATTCCCAAGCTTTTTCGGGGCCTGCCTTTTCTTGCCCCAAATGGGTAAAGGAATGCAAAATGATACGGGGTGTTTCCCACTTTCGAGCCAACCATTTGGCGTTTTTTACCAGCTTGGTCTCAGAAGAACAACCGGCTTCAACGTCTTTCGGCTCGATATGGACAAACGCCACCACCGTATTTCTGTTTTTAGCCGGCTCTGCTTCAGGAACATCGGGAAGTGTTTTTATGGCCGGTGTCCAGTCAAAATCATCACAGTACCAAAATAATACGCGCATTGATTTAACCCATAAACACAGACAACACATCTTTTCTTGCATTGGCATGTTGCATGGTTACCTGAATTAGATCTTCCGGCTTTAATTCTATGCCGCTCGATAAAGGCAGCTCGCATTCTATCATGTATTCTTTTAAAATTATTTGATAATTATTCCTTTTTTTATAAAGAACGATCGCCTCTTCTTTCTGCCAGATTTGTTTTTCAAGATATTTCAATAACCAGTATCGATGGCGACGGTATTGAATTTTAGCAACATGACGCATTGGCTGTTCAAGGATTTGAATGACATCATTGATTTCTTCACGTGTTGAAGGCTTTTCCAGACCGAAAACGGATCGAATCTGTCTTTGAGTGGCAAGATCAAAATATTTCCGAATCGGTGATGTTGCGGTGACATAGGCATTTAGTCCCAGTCCCGAATGTTTTTCAGGTTCGGGATTGAGAATAAAACGGTTCAACAGCTTTCGCTGCATACAGTTTTGGAACAGTGTGCCATTGTTTCCTTTATAGAGTCTTTCCCTCGGTGACGGCTGGGACCTGTATATTGCAGGAACATTATGTTCTGCCAAAAACTTGGCCATTAACCAGTTTGCCATGATCATTATTTCTGAAACCAGCATTCTCCCGGGGCTTTCTCTGTTAATTCTGCTCACGGTAATCTCACCATCATCAGCGATCCAGATATTGATATCCGGCAGCGTTATCTGGATAGCGCCAGCGGACATCCTCTCTTGGCGAAATTTTTCTGCTATATTTCGAAGGGCAATAATATCTTCATTGTCATCTGCAATAATATTGACATCGTAATAGGTCAACTGTTGCGCGACCTTGATGAGACTCGGGGTAATTTCATAATCGTTTATTTCATAGGATCTGCTTAGATTAACCAATATACTGATTGCGGGGCGCAGTTGACCGGCTTTAAGACTGCAAAGATCTTCGGCAAAAGAGGACGGCAGCATGGGAATTTTCTGATCGGGCATATAAATCGAGCTTCCGCGGGTGAGGGCTTCCTGATCAATAATGTCTCCTTTTTTAACAAAGTGTCCAACATCAACGATATGAATGCCCAGACGGTAATGATCTCCGTAATCCTCTAAACTGATCGCATCATCAAAATCTAAAGTCGACTGACCGTCTATGGTCATTAGGGGAAGCATTGTTAAATCTTTTCGATGCTTGATGTCTATAGAATCTTGGGTTGAAGCGATGAGTCGAGTTGCATATTGATTCACCTCATCAGGAAAAACAGTAGATATGTTATACCGGTTAAGGTCTATATTTTCGTTTTCACGAAACACGCCCAGCTTGATCAAAACATTGAAAAGTTCTTCATCAGGATCTATGCCCGCCCTTGCAAGTATTGCCTTTCCAAGGTCGTAGTTTTCGTTTTCTCTTCCAAAAAGATAAAATGAGTTGAGCAGATCCACGATTTCTAATTTATCCTCGGGTATTAAGGGATCATTATCGTTCATCACGTTTGCCAGCCAGTCTCCTCCTTCTTGGATGATACGATTCCTTCGGGCAACTTCTCTTTCATGGGCGATTTTTCGTTCGACTTGGTCTTGGGTGTTCGGGAAAAACCGATTGTGCTGAAATTTAAAATAAAGCCTGTTTTGAAAAAAGGCCCTGACCACAGCGGACTCGTGATCATCATTCGGACTGTCCGGAAAACAGAATTCCGTCATTGTCTTCAAGTCGATCCATTCTTGTTCCGTATTTAAAACTTCCCACAATTCCTTGATATCGACATTGTTGATTAAAGCATTGCGTCGGCCGACGATCTCTTTTAGTGTGTCCACCATCTTACTTCGTCCCATGGACAAATCGAGGCAGGTTTTACACGTGTGAGCCAGGCGGTTGGCTGAAAGGTTGACTTCACGGTTGGATTCGGTTAGAAGTCTAAGTCTTTGATTTTTAACTTCCAATACTACCGCACACATTATTTTCTGGCGGTCAATATATTCAACGACGTTTCCGGATTCCATAGATAAACATCATAACAATCACTGGCATGAAAGTCAATGTGATGACGAATCAAACATTTCACAAATCGCACGCGTTTCGACTTTTATTGACCCATACGAAATTCTGTTATAAAAGCATTTGTTTGTAAGAAAACTATGAAATCTCTATATTTAATAAAACCGTATCTTAAAGAACGGCGAATCTTGATCGTCATCGGCCTTGTTTGTCTTATCACCGTTGATTTTCTTCAACTATTCATCCCTCGTGTTATCAAGTGGGCGATAGACGATCTTACCGACTATCGAACCGATATTCCATCACTGTTGATATATGCGCTTTACATCGTCGGAATCGCTGTTTTGATCGGCATTTTCCGTTATATATGGAGACGCTGCCTCCTTGGAACTTCCAGACGGGTAGAGGAAGGTCTGCGCAACAAACTTTTTGCCCACATTCAAACACTATCCGCCTCATATTTCGTTAAAACCAAGACCGGCGATCTGATGGCCCACGCCACCAATGATATTCAACACGTACGAATGGCCACAGGAATGGGTATGGTGGCACTGACCGATGCTGTTGTTTTAGGTACGGCAGCCATCGGCTTTATGGCCTATATCAATGTCAAGCTGACGTTTTTTGTTCTCATCCCCATGCCGATGATCGTTTTCGGAGCCCGCTTTTTCAGTAAAAAGATGCATCGTTATTACGGAGAAGTTCAGGGCGCTTTTTCGGATCTGACAGAAAGTGTGAGGGAACGGTTTGCAGGCATTCGCATCATCAAGGCTTACAACCGTCAACAGGAAGCAGCATCCAAGCTCGAATCGGTGTCAAAAGATTATATTGAAAAAAACTTGGCCCTTATAAGAATTACAGGATCTTTTTTCCCGATGATGGTCTTTTTTTCAAATATAAGCCTTGCCATTGTCCTTTTTTTAGGGGGCCGACAAACCATAACTTTTACCATTACGCCCGGAGATTTTGTTGCGTTTATCAGTTATCTTGGCCTTTTAACCTGGCCCATGATGGCCACGGGGTGGGTCACAAACCTGATCCAGCGCGGTAAAGCATCTTTGGACAGGATCGACAAAATCATCCAGACCCAGCCGGAAGTCGATGATATGCCTGAAGCAGTATCCCTTAAGCATGTCAAGGGATCTATCACCTTTGAATCGGTGTCATTTTCTTATACGCCGTATATTGATACCTCCTCTATCACACCGGTTCTGGACGGAATCGACCTGAAAATAAAACAAGGGAATATTCTTGGGATTGTCGGTCCTCCGGGAAGCGGTAAATCGACCCTTTTGAGCCTGATCCCCAGAATCTTTGAGGTCGTTAAAGGACGCATTACGTTAGACGGAATCGATATTCACAAGATTCAAATCCGAAAATTAAGATCCATGATCTCGTATATGCCCCAGGAACCCTTTTTATTTGCCGGTACCATCCGGGAAAACATCACGTTCGACAATACAAACACAAGAGAACCGGAATTGATTCAGGCGGCCCAAGGCGCATGCTTTTATGATGATCTCAACGCTTTTCCTGACGGTTTTGAAACCATTGTCGGAGAAAAAGGGGTTATTCTTTCCGGCGGCCAGAAACAGCGTGTAGCCCTGGCACGCACATTGTTGAAGGATTCATCAATTATGATACTGGATGATCCCATCAGCCAGGTGGATATTAAAACCGGTCAAACGATTATCAATACCATTCGATCCATGGCTGGAGAAAAAACCATCATTATTGTTTCACACCGTCTTTCGGCTGTCCGGTTTGCCGATCAGATCATCACCCTTGATCGCGGCCGTATCATTGAGTCCGGTGCGCATTCGGAATTGATGGCAAATGACAGATATTATGCCAAAACATACCGCCTCCAGGAGATAGAAGAAGAATATGCATATTGATTATGGCCATTTCGAAGAAAAACAGCTTGGCAAGCCCTATGATGTCAAATTGTTGGGACGGCTGTATCCTTATACAAAACCCTACAAACTGCTGATGTTAAGCTCAATTGTTCTGATTGTTCTTCTCACCCTGCTGGACCTTTCTCTGCCTTACGTGACCAAGATTGCCATCGATCGATATATTGTGCCCGGACAGAAAATAAAAGAACATCAGATGATTGACTCTGATAAAAACAAAATCAGAACCTTAAAGGCGGATATGGCCGATCCGCAAATCGAATCCATTGTCCGTAAATATTCCGATCTTTTTAAGGTTCAGGGATCGTTTGCACTCATATCTTTTCGCAACCTTAAGAAACTCGACAGAAACGATCTTTCGATGTTGCGGAAAAGAGACCTTTCCGGAGTCACTTTTATCACCGCTGTTTTTCTTGCCATCGTAATTTTCAATTTTGTTCTCAATATTGTCCAGGTTTTAATCATGGAATATGCAGGTCAAATGGTTATGCATGATCTAAGGGTGCACCTGTTTAAACATATCCAGAACCTGTCGGTGGCATTTTTCACACGCAATCCCGTGGGTCGATTGGTGACACGGGTGACCAATGATATTCAGAACATGCACGAATTGTTCACTTCCGTCATCGCGTTTGTCTTTAAGGATCTTTTTTTACTGGTGGGAATCGCAGTGGTTCTTATCGGCATTCATCTTAAACTGGCCCTGGTTTCCTTTGCGGTGCTCCCCCTTGTTCTGTATGCCTCTCTTTATTTTTCAGGTCAGGCCAGAGAGGCTTATCGGACATTGCGAATAAAGATTGCCGAAATAAATACCCGATTTTCAGAAACCATCGGAGGGATCAAGATCATACAGCTCTTTTTACAGGAGAAACAAAATTACCTAAAATTTAAAAATCTTAACCATGAACACTATCTGGCCGGTATGAGACAGGTTCATGTTTTTGCGATTTTCATGCCGGTCATCGAAATCCTGGCTGCGGCTGCAATTGCCGTTGTGATTTTTTATGGCGGCGGCGGTGTCCTATCGGGAACCATAAGCCTTGGTGCCCTTGTGGCGTTTTTGTCTTACATGAAGATGTTTTTCAGGCCCATCAGAGACATCGCTGAAAAATACAATATTCTGCAAAATTCAATGGCATCGGCCGAAAGGATATTCCTGATACTGGACAGTTCTGAAACCATACAACAACCGGTTGCTGACATTGGTTTTCGTCCTGAATTTAGATCAAAACCCGTAAGCACGGTCTTTGGATAAAATCTCGGAAATTTCCATGGAAAAGGTTTCTTTTGAATATGTTAAAGATGAACCTGTACTTAAAAATGTTTCCTTTAGCATCAAAGCCGGTGAAACGTTGGCGGTGGTTGGACCCACGGGATCCGGAAAAACGTCGATGATCAACCTTATTATCCGATTTTACGACCCAACGTCCGGAAGGGTCCTATTGAATGGGGTTGATATTAAAGAAAAAGATGTCAAAAGTTTAAGGTCAAAAATAGCACTGGTGATGCAGGATCCTTTTTTGTTCTCCGAAACCATCCGAGAAAATATTACGCTGGAAGCACGCAATCTTTCGGAAGCAACATTTCAGCAGATTTTACAGGACTCAAACTGCAAAACCATCATAGACAGATTGCCCGAGGGTGTTCATACAGTGCTTTCCGAGGGAGGAACATCCATTTCAAGCGGTGAACGCCAGCTCATATCCATTGCAAGGGCCTTTGCCCGCAATCCGGACCTTATTATTCTCGATGAGGCAACATCATATATCGATTCGGAAACCGAGGTTAAAATTCAGGAGGCTTTAACCAAATTGATGTCCAACCGGACTTCAATTATTGTGGCACACCGACTTTCAACAGCCCGGGAAGCAGACAAAATTATTGTGCTGAACAGGGGACAAATCATCGAAACCGGGAACCATTCGGAATTGATGAAGATTCAAGGATTTTATTACCGGTTGACTCAGCTTCAGGGTTAAAAATATAAAGGCATTTTTCTATTGACAATTTTTGTTTTTTTTGCATTATTTCTGAATTTGATAGAAACGGTTATTTTGCTTGCCAAATTAAATGGATTATGTTTTAAAACACGATCTATATCCCAATAAAAATTTAACATTTCAAAGTTACTAACCAAAGCTGAAGGAACCCAGGAGTGGGTACCGGGTTCCTGTTTTATTAACCCAAATTCTATAGAGGAGGATTGAATACATGGCTTACAATGCGGTAGAAATGGCCGACTGGCAGATTTCAGAAGCGGCCGAAGAAAACATGCCTTATCCCGATGAATGGCGGGAAAAACTGGCTCTGGAAAAGGACGAAATCCTGCCCATGGGAAGATTGTGCAAACTGGATTTCCTTAAAATTATTAATCGTTTGAAAGACAAACCGGATGGCAAGTACATTGAGGTGACCGCCATCACCCCCACCCCATTAGGTGAAGGTAAAAGTACCACTTCCTGCGGTCTCATGGAAGGTATGGGCAAGCGCGGTGTAAATGTCGGCGGTTGTCTGCGGCAACCCTCCGGTGGTCCGACCATGAACATTAAAGGAACCGCGGCCGGCGGCGGCAACTCATTGATAATTCCCATGACCGAATTCTCCATGGGTCTCACCGGCGACATCAACGACATCATGAACGCTCACAACCTGGCCATGGTCGCCCTGACCGCCAGAATGCAGCATGAGCGAAACTACAACGATGAACAGCTTGCGCGTTTGACCCGTATGGCCAGGCTGGACGTCGACCCCACACGAGTCGAGATGGGCTGGATCATGGATTATTGTGCTCAGGCTTTGCGAAATATCGTTATCGGTCTGGGCGGCAGGTTTGACGGCATGGTCATGCAGTCGAGGTTCGGGATCGCGGTCAGCTCCGAGCTCATGGCGATTCTTTCCATTGTTCGCGATCTGAAAGATCTGCGCGAAAAACTGAACAACATCACCGTGGCCTTTCGACAAATCAGGCAAACCGATCACCACCGGCGATTTGGAAGTCGGCAATGCCATGACCGCCTGGATGCGCAACACCATCAACCCGACCCTGATGATGACAGCAGAGTATCAACCCTGCATGATTCACGCAGGACCGTTTGCCAACATCGCAGTGGGTCAGTCTTCCATCATCGCCGACCGGGTCGGTCTCAAGCTTTTTGACTACCACATAACAGAATCCGGTTTCGGCGCCGACATCGGCTTTGAGAAATTCTGGAACGTCAAATGCCGATACAGCGGCCTGAAACCCCACGTTTCCGTTCTCACCAGCACCATCCGGGCCCTCAAGATGCACGGCGGCGGACCCAAGGTCGTAGCCGGCCTGCCCCTGCCCGATGAGTACACCAAAGAAGGTCTGGAACGTACTGGAAAAGGGTGTTGAGAATATGGTACACCACATCAACACCATCCGGATGTCCGGTATTAACCCGGTGGTCTGCATCAACCGCTTCCACACCGATACCGACGCTGAGGTAGCCATGGTGCGCAAGGCAGCCGAGGAAGCCGGTGCCCGCTGTGCAGAGTCCACCCACTGGGCTGATGGCGGCGACGGTGCTCTGGAATTTGCCGATGCGGTCATCGAAGCCTGTGAAGAAGAACCGAAGTTCAAATTCCTCTATCCATTGGAAACGAAACTGCGTGACCGGGTAGACCTCATCGCCAAGAACGTCTATGGCGCCGACGGTGTGGCCTGGACACCTGCAGCCGAAGCCAAGGCCAAGATGCTCGAAGCTGATTCCCAGTACGACGATTACACAACCATGATGGTCAAAACCCATCTCTCCCTCACCCACGACCCGGCGGTCAAGGGTACACCCAAGGGATGGACCCTGCCCATTCAGGATGTGCTGATCTTCTCCGGTGCCAAGTTCCTCTGTCCCTGCTGTGGTGCCATCAGTCTGATGCCTGGAACCAGTTCCGACCCGGCGTACCGCCGAGTAGATGTGGATGTGGAAACCGGCAAGGTTACGGGGCTGTTCTAACAGCTTAAAATTAGTTGATTTATTAAACCCCATGGGGCCCGAAAAATTCGGGCCCCATTTTTTTGTAACAGTCAAAATAAATTGAATCGCAGACACATATAGCGTATTTCGAGGATTAATCCGCATGAGGCGGGTAAAGAACTGAGTCTGACCCCAGAGGAATCGGTTCCGCATTCCACTGGAGAGGCTCAGAAATTGGGCCCCGGTTAAATATTAAATACTGATTTAACTGGGCAAGCAAAAGGGGACGTTTTTCAGCGGTCTCGCAGACTTTCATAAAGCGCTATCCCAACTGTCGTGGATAGATTCAAACACCGAATTTCCGATGTAATGGGGATATGGTAGGTGGCGTGTTTATACCTGGATATCATCGCTTCCGGAAATCCCTTGGTTTCTGATCCGAAAATGAGAAAAAGTCTTTTTTGAAAAGGCATGGACCAAAAGGGAGTGGACCCGTTTTTCGTAAACACTGCAACTTCTTCTTTTCCAGGTGTCATCTCATTGTGAAAACTCTTAAAATCATCCCAGACCGAAAGTTTGATTTTATGCCAGTAATCGAGACCTGCTCTTTTAAGTTCACGATTATCAAGAGAAAAACCCAGGGGTTTTATCAAGTGAAGAAATGCGCCGGTGCCCAGGCAGGTGCGACCGATGTTACCGGTATTCCAGGGCACTTGCGGTTCCACCAAAACGACATGACGTTCAACTTTATTGTTAGTTGCATTTTGAATGTGATGATTCATTTAGAGATATGCGTACCACAGTAAGGGCAGTATTCAAAGGTTTTCTCTAATTTTTTCCCGCAATGATGGCACGTCGTCTCTTTAATATCCGGCCAGGCACTGCTATATTCTTTTTTGAATTCATGTACCGTTCTTTCACATCTTTCACACATAACAAAGGGCTCTCCTTTTTTGACTCTTAAAATCGGAATGAAAAATAGATTAAAATAATGATCCACCCGTTTGTAGTAAGCCTGGTTAAGACCACATGCCGGACATTGTTTGGGGGTGTTGTCAAGAACTTTTATTTTCGGCGTAACGCCGGCAATCAAAAACATTTTTGGACTCTTCGTTGTTAGGTTGAATGATTAACATAAAAGCAGGGTTTCCAATCACGCACTTGTATAGTATACGCTATGAATTATATCAACTGTGCGAATACATTTTAAGGGGATGATAAACATAAGAAAGGAAAAAAATTGGTCTCTGCCGGCATATTACTTTATTTACAGTGGCATCGCGCTCGATTTCACTGCCAAAGGGTTTTGGCATAAAAGGTTAAGACCTAACCGGCAGAGACTGAACACCACCAGACGGGTGGTGAGGAATGTGGGGCAAAACGACGTGTATGACATCTCTTTTGACAGCAGTAAGTCAGGTTTCATCCTTGCCCAAGACCGGATACAGGTCCAGACAAAAGGCGCGCCATTTGCAGTCCACCTGATCACAGTCTATCATTCCCATCTGAAAACAATCCAGATTACCTTCGGCTCGCTGAATGCTTCGAATCAGAGTTGCGATATCGAGAAAGCTCTTTTTTTCAGAACGGTTACCGATATGATTGGATGCAGCCATTGATATCTTTTTGATTCCTTTTGGGCGGCCACCGCCACTCAAAGTATTTTTATCGTTTTTTGTCAGCATATATCATGTAAATTTTGTACCTTGCATTTTCTCTGCGCAGCGAAAAATCATGGATTTTTCAAAGAGATTACATTGAAAGCCTAAGAGGAATGTTGAAACTATACTCCTCGCTATAGTCTATACTGCTTCCATCATTTCGCTTTTCAGCAGTCAATTCCATGTCCTGTATGGCTTGCAGCAACTTGCACTCTTTGACGCACTTCTCCTTCGGCAGATTTCTCTTGGAGCAATTTTTACATGGAGAAGATATCATGTTTCCCCCTTTTATCGAATGTTATTCAAAGAACATCCAAGACAATTTTCGATTTATTATTAACAAGTTGCAATCTCTCTTGTCCATAGAGGGGAAGGTTTATTTTGATAGGGGAAAATCCCATGGGTCGGGAAGTTATCCCGAATATTACAGGAAAAAAGTGAATGGTTCAGTCTTTCCAGAGATCCACGTCGATCAGGCCAAGCTTTGCGGCATATCGAACCAACTCGATGGTGCTGTGAAGGCCGAGCTTGTTCATAATATTGGCGCGGTGGTTCTCAACCGTCTTGGGGCTGATGAAAAGCTTTTCAGCAACCGCTTTACTGGAAAGCCCCTCTGCCAGAAAGCGCATGACCTCTTGTTCTCGGGGTGTCAAGGTGGCGTAATCGGCATCCGTAATCTTTGCTGCTTTTAAGGGAGATTTCATAAGGTTTTCAACAACAGCGTGGGAAACAGAGCTATCCAGGTAATAATCTCCCTTTGCAACAGATTTGAGTCCCTGAAGAAGCCTCTCGGAGGCAGATTCCTTGACCACATATCCTGTTGCTCCGGCTTGAAATGCCTCTGCAATATAATCAATTTTTGAATGCATGCTGACAACCAGGATTTTTGTTTCCGATAAAAGTTCCCGTAAATCACGGGTGAGTTGGATGCCGCTTTGATCCGGCAGGGATATATCAACAACCACCAGATCCGGCTTAAGTTTTTTGGCCATCTCGAATCCTTCATGGCCACTTCCTGCCTCTCCGACCACCTTGAACTGGGCATCGCGGCCGATAATCGATTTGAGTCCTTCCCTGAAAAGCGGGTGGTCATCAATGATGATGATACTTTTCTGTTCAGCCACGTTTTTTCTCCTCATAGGGCACTTCAATAAAGACTTTTGTGCCTTCTTTTGGGCGTGATTGAATCCTCATTTTTCCGTTGAGCAGGCTGACCCTTTCCTCCATACTTCGGAGTCCCATCCGTTTCTCCTTTGAAGCCGCAGCCAACCGTTCCCTGACATTAAATCCTTGTCCATCGTCCTCTATGCGAAGGATGATGCTGGGAAAAGATGCAACCAGCTTAATGGTGACTTTGGCTGCTTGAGCATGCTTTTTAATGTTCCAGATCGCCTCCTGAATCAGTCGGTACAGGTTGATTTCGGTGTTCGAAGAGATTTTTAAATCATCCATACCTGCAGCAAAAAAGTCGATGTCTATTTCATTCTTCTCGGAAAACTCTTCACAGTATTGATACACGGTGTGGACAAGCCCGAGCTGATATAGTCCCGGAGGGTGTAAATCATACGCCATATCCCGGACCGCCGATATGGATCTTTGAAGAATTTTTGACAGTTCCGAGGTCTTTTGTTTAATTTCATCCAGTATCAATGGGTGGTTATCAAAAAGGGTTTCCCAGCTGATTTTTAACAAGGAAAGCTCTTGAGCCACATTATCGTGCAGATCCCGGGCAATTCGTTGACGTTCATTTTCCTGGGCCTTCATCAGTTGTTGAGTGAGGGTGTGAATATGTTCCTCGGTCTGCTTCCGATCAGTTATGTCCCGAGCAAAAACGGCTACTCGTGTTACTTCTCCCCCGGAATTAGAAACAGGATAAATTACCGTATCATGCCAAATACCATGCCGCTCATCGACAATTCGTACCGGCAGGCCTGTTTTAAAAACCTTATTTACATTCACCATTCTGAGACCGGCGACGTCGTGTGAGACCAAATACCAGATACACAATCCCAGCATTTCATCCGGAGTTTTTTGAAATTTCTGAGCGTAAGTGTCATTGATATCGAGAATTATTCCCTCGTGATCGAGCAACACCACGGCATCTGTGGTTGCGTTCAAAAGGGCTCTTGCCATCTCTTCACTTTTCCTGAGTTTCTCCTCGGCCTGTTTGTTATCGGTGATATCAAAAAAGACGCCGCTGACATATTCAATCTCTCTTTTATCATTACATATGATCTGTCCTCTTTCTTGTATCCAATGAATGCTCCCTTGCTTTGATTCGATCCTGTATTCCCTGACATATGATTTATCTGTTTTGAGCGCCGTGACAAAAGTCTCTCTGGCAAATTCGAGATCTTCATGGATGACAACATCTTTCCATTTCATTTTTTTGGAATTAAACCTATCAGCACTGTATCCGGTAATCTCTTCAATTTTTGAATCAAAGAACTCGACAGACCAGTCCGGATATCCTTTATACACTACGCTGGGAAGGTTTTTTACCAACAGTCGGTATTTTTCTTCACTCTGTTGAAATGCCTTTTCAGCCGCCATCCGGTCGAGCTTTTCTTTTTCCAACGCTTTGATATCTTGCACCAATTCCTTGTAGGTCGGCTCTTTAGCCATAAAAAAATCTCCGGTTGTTCCCTTAACCTGGCGTTTACCATAATCCTGTGTTCATGTTCAAATAGTGTCGTCAATAATTTAAGAACAACAGTGTTTCAATTACTTCATAAATGGCCAAATTTATCATGGTTCCTCTTAAAAAGTTTAACCTAAACTGAGCGTTTCAAATAGTGACAGGGCTATAAAAAAGAAATAATTATAAATAAAATGATTTTTTTCAAGAATCAAATTCATTGTCAAAAAAAAAGGGGTGTTTCGGTCAACACCCCTTGAGAATTAATCGGTTCTTATTTAAACTATTTTGTCACTCCTCTAAGACTTCCCAGTTGGCGACAAAAGTATTGTCATGGAGTGTGTATGAATACCCCAACATTTTCCCGAGACCCGGCAACACCCCTTTCTCTACACGCCAATAGGCAAGATAAATGGCCGGCAGCAGACTGGGGAATCCGCTTTTGGGATCGCCCACCGCATTTTGCCAGATTTCTCTTTTTTCCATTACTCTCCAGAGCGTGCCATGCTTTCTGCTCCGCACGATTTGTCCGACACCGGGCAGGCTCTTCTGCCTGAAAACTTCATCGTGAATTTGTTGCATAGATCTCTTCCTTCCACAAAACAATCCATTAAATTATGGGGCCTCATATTTAAAAGACAGTGCGACTCTTGCACGGTAGGATGCTACCTTGCCGTCTTTAACGGTCATATCGAGTTTTGTTATTTCTGCCACTCTTAAATCTCTTAAGCTTTTGCCGGCGATTAATACCGCATTTTCCGCAGCTTTTTCCCACGAAATATCACTCGTACCCACCAGTTCAACGACTTTATAAACGCTTCCACTCATATTCTCCTCCTTCCGTTAGGTTCTGGATTTCCTTTGTTCAATATGACCTGGTATGTCGAATCTACGGGCAGGCTACAGGGTTGAAAAGAAGAAATGACCAAAAGAATGGTTCCCCATTATTGAGGAACCACTCTATGACCACGGGCAAGAAATGTAGCCTCCCACTATTTTATCCCAACTGACGAGCTTGAGTTTAAAACATTATCAATTTCAAGAATAATATGCCATAAGACAAAGGCTTCATTTTAATAGGGGGATGCCCCATTCAATGGGGATTTCTCCCAAACAACAAAACGTATGGCAATAATGTCAATCCTGCCTTTTAGATAGTTTAATTATTGACATTCTATGTTTTGAAGATACAAAATAATAAAGACTGATAAAGGTCCCATAAAATGAGGTGAGCAATGAATGACAAACAAAAGGACGAAATCGGACCGGAAACTTATTTTTCAGACTGGATGAAAACATCCACAGCATTTTGGGAATCCATGGCCTCGATGTGGCCAGATTTAAATACCGCCGGCGATGTTACACCGGATTCAAAAAGAGATGAAAAAACAAGCCGGTTTCAGAAATCATGGGAAAGCACCCAAAAAACCTGGAAAGCATGGTCACAGATTATCACTGAACCGGAAACCATGAAAACTCTTTTTAAAGAAACCGGGATGCTGCCGGAAATATTTTTGAAAATCTCACAAAGCGGCCTGAAAAGTTTTGTCCATCTTCAGCAGCAATGGCTTCAAAGGGCCGGAAAAGTCCAAGAATCCACAAAGTCGTATACGTTTGAGAACATCGACGAAGATGCCGTTAAAGTTTGGACACAACTCTATGAAACAGAATTGAGAAAAATTTTCAATATACCACAATTGGGATTGACGCGATTTTATCAGGAGAAAATGATCCGGTCTGTGGATAAATTCAACATGTTTCAGACCAATTTGACTGAATTTTTGCGTCTGTTATCTTTACCCATGGAAAAATCTTTCCAGGTCATGCAGGAAAAACTGACGGAATTGGCGGATGAGGGTAATCTTCCTGAAGACTCAAAAGCGTATTACCAGATGTGGATAAAAATACTTGAAGGATATTACATGACGCTGTTTCAATCTTCTGAATACACGAAAATCCTGAATAAAACCCTATATTCAATGTCGGAATTTTCGAACGCCAAAAAAGAACTTCTACAGGACACCCTCTTGTACATGCTCCCTGTTCCAACACAAAAGGAGATGGATGAACTGTACAAGGAGATTTACCTTTTAAAAAAGCGAATAAAAGAACTTGAAAAGCGCTCATAAGGATATCGACTGACCCGCTTGATTTCACGGTACGGTGCTCAATTTATAGCGATCCTCAAAATACAGTTCCGTTTCGAAATTCAAAACCCGAAATCCAAAATTGAATCGGAGGTGATTTCATGGCTCAACCCAAAATATCTGTCGACCTAATTTTATCCAAACTGGCCGAGGAAGCGGAAAGGGCCGGAGAAAGCGCTCAAAAAGCGTCGGATGTGCTGATGGAACCCCTTGAAACCGAGATCGCCGTCACACCTTACGATGTTGTTTACGAAGAAGATCGGGTAAAATTGAAGCATTATAAACCGACCGTTGATATTCAACTCAAAAGGCCCCTTCTAGTGGTTTATGCGTTGATCAACCGGGAAACCATGCTGGATCTTCAGCCCGGAAGGAGCGTGGTACAGAATTTATTAGAGCAAGGGATCGATCTTTATATGATTGACTGGGGCTATCCGGCTCGCAAAGACAGGTATCTCACCATTGATGATCATGTGAATGGATATATGAATAATATCATTGATTTTATTCTCGAAAAACACCAACTGGATAAAGTCCATCTAATGGGTATTTGCATGGGCGGTACGTTCTGTGTTATTTACTCAGCCCTTCATCCCGAGAAGATTAAAAATCTGGTCACCACGGTAACACCCACAAACTTCGATACCAACCAGGGTTTGTTACATATCTGGATGAAGGATATGGATGTGGATCGAATTGTGGATACTTACGGTAATATTCCTGGAGATATCATGAACATGGGTTTTCTGTTACTTAATCCGGCCCGGCTGATGATCGACAAGTATGTGGGGTTTATAGAAAATATGGCCAATAAAAAATTCGTAGAAAATTTTGTCCGGATGGAAAAATGGATTTTTGACAGCCCGGATGTGCCTGGAGAAACTTTTCGACAGTTTGTTCGGGATTGTTACCAGAAAAATCTGCTGATCCAGAACAAAATGGAAGTCGGTGGAAAACGTGTCGATCTTAAAAAAATTACCATGCCCCTCTTGAATTATTACGGGAAATATGACCATCTTGTCCCTCCTGAAGCTTGTGAACTGCTAACGAGTAAAGTCGGCAGCAAGGATGCCGAAGATATTTGTTTGGATACGGGCCATATCGGTATTTATGTGAGTTCAAAGTGTCAAAAGGAGTTTGCCCCCAGAATTGCTCGCTGGCTCAAGGAAAGGGATGACGACAAAAAGAAGCGCAAGACAAAAAAAGCAACCCCGAAAAAAAGAGCTGCAAAAAAGACCCCCAAAAAAACAACATCAGCATTGAAAACTAAAAAGAAACAATAATTGAAATATTAATATTTTAGGAGATATTCGATGACCAGAAGAAACAATTATTTTAAAACCTTTTGCAAAATCAGCAAGGCATTTGGGACAACGCTGGGTAAAGAGAAGCTTTTGGACATGATCGTCCATAGCGCCATCGACACCATGGGTGCAAAAGCCGCGTGTCTTTTTCTGGCGGATGAAGAAAAGGATGTGTTTATTCCGATGGCTCAGAAAGGACTGTCTGAGAACTATTTGCATGCCAGTCCCATACGAGCCAAAAGGATCGTAGACGAAATCTTAAAAGGAGGATATCTTTCATTTTACAATGCGACCACTGACTCCCGGCTGGAAAATCTTGAGGCGAAAAAAGCCGAAGGCATTGCATCCATTCTTTCTGTTCCGGTCATGGATAAAGAAAAGGCTATCGGCATTCTATCCCTTTATACCGCAGAGCATCGAGATTTTTCAAAAGACGAAATAGATTTTTTGGCTGCACTGGCCGACCAGGGTGGAATCGCCATCGGACGGGCCAGGCTATTTGAACGGATGAGTATGAACTCGATGCTGTTTCACGATCTGGCCTCCAGTATCAACTCGACTTTGGACATAAACCAGGTGTTACATATTTTGACAGCCGAAATCTGTGAGGCTTTAGGGATGAAGGGCGTGTTGATACGTCTTTTGAACCATGAAACCGGCGATCTTGACCTATTGGCAAGCTATGGCCTGAGTGAAGAATTTCAAAATAAAGGCCCTGTCTCCATCGAAAAAAGTATTGCACAGGCACTAAAAGGTGAAACCGTCATTATCGAAGATGTATCTTCAGACAACCGATTGCAGTATAAAGAGGAAATCATCAAAGAAGGCGTTGTTTCAATGCTCTGCGTCCCCATCAAGGCCAGGGAAGAGGTCATCGGCGTGATGATTCTTTTCAGCGGTACTTCCCGGAAGTATCCTGAAGATGTCATCATCCTGGTGAATGCTCTGGCCCACACCGGCGGACTGGCCATCCAGAATGCCTCCATGTATCTCAGCCTGAAGGAAGATAAAAAATCCTTGGAAGAGGATATGTGGAGCCATCGGTCCTGGTTTTAGTTCAGACCTCGTAATAACTATTTATTTAGTGACCGCGATCCCCATAGTTTTTAGAATTTTGCTCAAAACTTTGACATCAGGTCGGTCTGGGTTATGCGGTTCAGGGTTCAACGTTCAGGGTTAAGGACAAAGAAGACATTTAAGACCCGAAGTTCTCGTTACAAATGCTTATTTTTTCAGATAATCGACAATTTGGCTCCAAATCCTGGGATAGACCTGACGAAGATGGTCATCTTCTCATAAATATGCATTTCAAATGCAGTCCTGGGACCAGAAATAACCTTGAACATCTAAACCTTCGAACCAGTGAACGGTCACATAAAATGAAAGGAGTTTAAAATGATCGGAAAAACTATCAAAGAAATTAAAATCGGCGATACGGCCGAGTTCAGCAAAACCGTTTCGGAATCGGATGTTTACCAGTTTGCAGGGATTACCGGCGATTTCAACCCGGCTCACATGAACGAAGAATATGCGAAAAAGACTTTTTTCAAGACCCGCATTGCTCATGGAGTGCTGTCTGCAGGTTTCATATCCACAACCATCGGAACCAAACTTCCCGGCACAGGCAGCATTTATATCAAACAGACGTTGAGTTTCTTGGCGCCTGTAAGAATTGGCGATACCATTACCGCCCGAGTAGAAGTGATAGAAATCATTGAAGGGAAAAACCGGGTTCGGTTAAAAACCGTCTGTGTGAATCAGGAGGGTACCCAGGTTTTAGATGGAGAGGCGGTTGTCAGCCCGCCCAAACCGCTTAAAGGGGATTGACTATGATTGGTCGTTCTCTTTTTTGAAAAAACTGCCGAAGGTCTCCATGGTTTCCTGAAACTGCTTGCTCTGTTTTTCGATGAGATCTTGAAATCCTTGGACCAGTTCTTTTTGTGATTCGGTCTCTTTTTCTTCCAATAGCAACCGCAGATGGTTTATTTTTTCTTCCTGGGCCGCAACTTTTTCTTTGAGTTCCTCGTATTTTTTTATCAGCGATAGATGTTTGTCTTTGGGTACCATGCCCATCAGACCTATGACATCGTTGAAGGATTGCAGGAAATTTTCGGAAGCTTTTTTCCAGGTTTCCATGTAGGCAGGCGTGTCTTTCTCCTTCTGATCCAGCCCGTAAAATTTGCTGAACATGGCCGTCAGTTCATCAAACCCCTTAAAGCCCTGCTGCATCCATTTGGACAGGTCTTCAATTCGTTTTTGCTCTTTTGCAGCATTGATCAAAAAGTTTCCCCAAAATTCTAAAAATTGTTTATCCAAGCGCCTGTCCTTTCCAATAAGATATAGCTTAAGTATCTCGCCTGTTATTTATTCTTAAGCTTTTGCAGGCAACGTTCTTTTTTTTCTTTAAGAAGATGCTTTGCGAAATGCTTTATCTAAATCGAGTTGGTATCGAACCGGTCCCCGATAGTTTTTGTCACCGAAGCGGGTGTGAAGGGCACAGGCTGAATTTGGATGAGACCACGACGTTGCAATGGCCACATGGCCCTTTGGAAAAGCGGTCACCTCTGCGTCAATATAGTCTATGGGGGCAAGGGCTGTTTGCTTTTCCACCAGGTCGTCATTCTCTCCGTAACAGATCAGCCACTTAATTCCCTTTTCTTTGAGTCGTTTAAGATTCAGTTTTTTGCCAAACAGCTTGATCGGAAGGGTTCCGTCTTTGGTGATGGGAATGTTATAGGAATCAAAGCTCATCTGGGTAATTGCCATGGGGAGATCGTTCCGTTCATTGTTCAGCCAGTAGTTGATGGCTGCTGCGGTCTTGCTGATTTTGACATTGGTGCCGTCCTGATGGCCGAACATCGTTAGATCTCTATAAAATGCCGCAATTGGAGATTCATCTTCGATGCTTTTTAGTTTATAGACCCAGCCCATGAGTTTGCCGTCCGCCACTTTATTTCCGTTGGGCAAGGTTTTGGTTCCATAAAGAAGATCGTTGAAACGCTGGGGCAAAATTTTTAAGAAATCGGAAAGCCCTTTGCTTCGGGTGCCGTCCATGGGTGATACACAGGTGATGAGCGCATCCACCATATCGTCCAGTTCACCGGAAAGGAGATTACACACCGCCGAAAAACCGCCCTGACAATAACCGTTCAACGTCACTGGCTTTCCGTGCCTTTTCTTTACCTTTTCACAGAAGAGTCGGGTATCAATGGTATCATCTTCACCGGTCATGACCTGAACCGCTTCATTGGTGCTGATATCCTTAAAAATTCGAATATAGGTAGGGATTCCCTGGTTGGCAAAACAGTGGGCATAACTCCGCTTCTCATTCGGCAAAAAGGCAAGAATATTGGCGCCCAACACATAAGGGGGAAGAATGATGACCGGTTTGCCATTTTTATTGACCTTGACCTTTTTGTCCGTCGGAAGAATCTGATACAGAATAAACCGGTCTGTTTCGGCAATCTTTTTGTTGTTCTCCCGTTCAAAATGGAACCCAAATTCAGGCTCGATGTCCTGGATGGCATGGGGGTATTGGTTGGCCATAACATCCATCATTTTTGCCTGCCTGGCTAAAAAACCTTCAATATCCTCACCTTCCGAACAAAAAAGGGTGTTGAACACAGCGGCAATGGCATTTTCCATCTCCATTTTTCCCGAATGAGTCATTGCCTTCATGCTGCCGCTGACACCCCTGCTGATCAAATCAAGATTAAACGCTAACAATTCCATGTAGGACTGAACACTCTCTAAAGGTGAAGTGCTCCAAAGCTTTTGCTTTTCCACGTGATTGAAATAGCTTGTGGCGATGAGATAAGGAATCATGAAATCATTTGAATATTTGGAAAAAGCACTCAGGTAATTTTGTGAGGCACTGATAAGATGTGAGAATACAGAAACATTTTTCTTCAGTATGTCATGTAACGCCGTTCCTTTTGAGCTGCTGTTGAACTGAGTCATTTTAGCTTCTTGCCCCCTGTAACCGGAGAAATTACGTGGTTCACACCCTTGATATGATTTTATCTAAAGCTGTGAACCACGTCCATGTTTTATTTGTTAGAACCTGTAAATAATTTTTCTACATTTTTGTAATTTTGATCCGCTGTCTTTTTTAAATCGTCACAGCTTTTTTTATAAATCTGCATCCATTCATTCACGGCCTTTTTCCCTTCTTCAGGCAGCCATGTGGCTTGATCTAAAAAAGATTTTGTCATTTTTTCGTTCTGTTTCCGCAACATATCCATTGCGTTGCAGCCTTGATCAAATGCATTTTTGTTGAATTGAACCATCTGTTTTATCACATTAAATTGTTCCATTTGCTTATTTCCTTTTTTTACTTTTTAGCTTTTTTTCGCTTTGTCGAATGTAATGAAAAAATCTTCCACTCTTTTAAAGTTTTCATCCACGCCCTTTTTGAAGTCCTCACGCCCTTTTTTAAAGGCATTGACCCAACCACTGACCGCATTTCTTCCTTCTGAGGGCATCCATGTGGCCTGATCCAGGAGAGTTGTCGCCATTCTCTCGGTCTGTTCCTGAACCAACACCATGGCATTGAAGGTGTTGTCAAACATTGTTTTTTGAAAATCGATCATTTGCTTTGCAATTTTTGCCTGATCCATGTTAATAATCCTCCCTGTTAAAGTTATTTTTTCGGCAGTAATTTTGCCATTTGTATTTTAATTATAATCTTTAAATCAGAGTTGTCAAGATATTTTTTTGCATTGCAACATTTTTTTATTCCACTCTGTTCTCTTTAGGCAATAGACTATAAATATCTTGTATTAAAGCATTTAATAGTATTTATATTATATTTTTAGGATATAATAATATTAAATAAATCATTATTATGTTGCAATACGATATAAGTAAGGGTATTATTTTATTCTGGTTTATGAGGAGAAATATATGCCGAATAGAGTAAAGCTAAAAAAATATGCCAACCGGCGGTTGTACGACATGGAAAAGAGCACATACGTGACGCTCAATCAGGTGGCGGATCTCATCAGGCAAGGTCGTCATGTGGAAGTTATCGATGCCAAAACCAAAGAAGACGTCACCGCTTTTATTCTTACCCAAATTATTCTGGAAGAAGCCAAAAATAAAAAGTTTCTGTTGCCCGTCCCCGTGCTTCACCTGATTATTCAATATGGCGATAATATTCTTGGGGAATTTTTTGAGAAATATCTACAGCAGATGATTGCAACATACGTTGCCCATAAGAATGCAGTGGATGAACCATTCAAAAAATGGCTTGAAATGGGTCTCGATTATTCAACCATGGCCCAAAAAACCATGACCGGTTTAACCCCCTTTAAATCTTTTTTCGATCAATTCTCTTCCTTTTCCGACAAACAAAAACAGGATAAAGAATAATATCAAATAATTGGCTTTCCTATTTAAATCAAGACGCTCCTACAGGCATCGTGGAATGGGATAATGTTTTTTAGGTATGATGAAAGTTTATTGGATCTTAAATGTATTGTTGCAACTCGGATGATAAAAAGGGAATTCTAAATGAGGATAATTTTCTCATCCAGTGATCCGGCAAACTGCTCTCTGGCTGCGTATCCGCTTTCAAAAACATCCTGATTGAGTTTTCGTATTTTCTCATTGGCAACCGGATCCGCTTTTTGGGGCACATTATTGAGTATCCCCTCAATGGCGGCCTCCTTGGGAAGTGTAATAAACCGCGCGTCCTGCCGCAGATCAAGATCCGCTATAATGACACCCAATGAAAAGGGCCCTTTCATGATGTTTCTCAGCTTGTATTTACTAAAGTCATAGAAATACCAACCTCAGGTCATGTCCCTGTTCGATGACTTCCTCATATCTTTTAAGATACTCATCTCTGGTGAGATACCTCGGTCCTTTTCGGCTGGCGGTGACCAGAATCGGTTCATCCACATAAAAATCGGCCACCACGGTGAGCCCCCTGGGAAAAGCGCCGGCAAAGTCCCCCGCGGTAAAGACACCCCGCCAGGCTTCGGAAAGGTCATAGCCATTGATGTAGTCCACATTATAGGAAACCGACCCTCTCACTTCATGTTCACGAATCATTACATCCACACAAAGCGGACCACCGGCCTGGGCCAGACCCCGACACTGGTGGATGGCAGCATGAAACCCTGCGGCAATGGCCGCATCAGCTTCTATGTTCGACAGGGTAAGGTAACCGGAACCGCCAATGGATGGGTTGGAGATGGTAAGCTGTCTTTCTGTCGCCATGAATGCCTCCTATTTGTCGATAAGTTCGGGTATACTGACGGAAGTTGAAAAGCTGACCCCCTCAAAGCTCAGAGCGTTTACCGGACAGGGAAACTGCAAACACGAACCGCAGGCCTGGCATTGCCTGGGGTCGTTGCTGAGCAGGGCGTGGCATCTGAGTCCGATACCGCATAACCGGCACTTGAATCGGGGAAGGTCTTTGAGTTTTTCCGGTTCCTCTATCGCCACGCGCTCACGCTCTTTGGCAAATTTTAGATCCAGGCACTCCTCCGACCTTACCATACGGCCCATTTTTACTCCTGAATTCCTGGCATCCTTACCCATATCCAGGACGCAGACGCCGTCTGCAATAACCATCACTTTTTCCTTTTTGAGATATCGGTCATACAAATCCTTGAACAGCTCTGCATTGTCATCCACCCTGAAGGGGTTTACATGAATGATGTCGAAGCCTAAAGCCGTACCTTCTTTGTCGAAATCGGTCTCTAAGGGGATCTGGCCGCCGGTCATCCGGATGTTGTAGTTGTTGTAGATCACGTTGATGGCGCCAAACCGTTTGTTTTTGGCCGCAAATTTAATCCCGCTGATATTAAAATTATAGGCACCGTCTCCCGATGCGGTGACCACGATTTGTTTTTCGGAGCAGGCCTCTTTGATTCCATCTCCGACAATAGCGCCAGAGCCCATGCAAAAGATGGCATCCACGATGCCGTAAGCATGGTAGCCTTGGAGGTTGCCGCATCCCCTGTCAGCAGCGTAGATCAGCTCATACCTGTCTTTGCCTTTAAGGCCCAGCTTTCGGTTAAATCGTCTCATCCCCTCGTGTACGGACCAGGAAACCTTGGTGTCCCCGCACCCGGTGCAATTGGACACCGGCCGAAGATAGGTGATTTCATCTTTTACTTTATGTTCTGAAGCAAGGCTCTGAGGTAAAGCCATGGTTCGCACCTCCTTTTATATGTTCATAATATGATCGATGTAGGAAAATCGTTCGTATATCCTGGGTTCGTAGGGTATAGAGCGATCAACAACCTTTACATCGAGTTGATTCTGGTTCACCAAATCTAACAGCTGAAGGTAAATGACCCGTCCGTAACCTTCTTCAAACACATATATTTTTTCGATGCCGTGTTTTGAAACAAGCTCCTCAAAAAGAGAATCGGGTTGGGGGAAGACAATGTCGGTTTCCATAACCAGAACATCTCCGTATTTTCTCTTAAGACGTTCTCTTGAACTCGGAACATTGTGAACCATTTCGAAATCTTCCCGGAAAGGACCGTTTACGATCAACATGCTCCGGGGATTATCGCCGAATACAGACACTCTATTCCCCAGAAATTCAAAATTTTCCTTGATCTTTGTTTTGAACAAAGGGATCAGTTTTGAATGATACCTTTTTTCCCGGGTCCGTATGTGGGGTCCGATGGTGACAAGATGCTTGGGATCCCGGGTGAAACCCTTGCGCCGATGGTTGGCTGTCATGTCCAGCTCCATTACCGGGTCTACCGAGACCTCCCTGTAGGAGAGGTCATAGTTCATCACTACCGCAAACGGGACGCCGAGTTCCTCGAAAAGGCGATAACAATTCTTAACGGTAGTGTGAGCGGTGCGTGGGGAATGAAGTTCCAGGGTGGGAATCCGGATATGGAACCCGTAAAGCACCTTGTTGTCCTGCATGGTCTGTGATGAAGTCCCTTGGCGGTCGTCACCTGAAGCAAGACCCAATCCACCGGTGTAAGGAACAACATTAACCGCCACACGGAGCGCGTCGGCCGCGGTGTTACCGCCCAGGTGCTTGAAGGAGCACATCACTCGAGAGCCCACAGGAATCCGCTTTTCTTGATCCTGGGCGAAAACCGTATCGCCATAAACAAGATCCCACTCCTCTCTGGTGAGAAATTCCCGTTTTTTGTAGTCGGCCTTGCAGATGACGGCTCCCAGCGCCAGTGCCATCGAGTTGTCTTCGTTGGTGGTGGTTCCCCAATGGGCAGCGAGTTGGTATCCGACCCGCTCCAGTGCTTCACTCACCTTGTTGGTAAAAGCATTTTTTTTGGAGATGTTTCCCGCCAATTGTTCAAAACTCCCCTGGAGATCTGAAATGGGTGCTCCGGGATAAGCGCTGGTCACCCGAACACCGGCCTCTAAAGCTCCCCGGGCAATGGCCTGATTGCCCGAAAGCCTCATCCTTCCCAGGTTAAAAACAGAATCTTTTGCCATGGAAACACCTCCCTAAACTGGATGTTTTTAAAAAGTCGATGGGTTCTCAGAAATTGCTTTGTTATTTTCTAAATTTTTAATAAGAACAAAGGAGTGTATTGATAAGAATTTTCCTAAATTCAACTCCCTAATAATTTAATCATTTGGAAAATCTGGATCTGGATCTTCAGTTAACTTGTGTTTCTTCTTTACATATCCTTTGTCTTCCATACACACTACAGTAATCCAACAAGTAGTGTTATACTCATTTAAAGAATTTGTTATCTCATCTCCGGCACCCGTACTGCCAAAACCAATAATCCGTCGTTGCCCTTCTATACAATCCAAGAAATCTGCCTTCTCGGTTTCTTTTGTCATTCCTTCTTTATAGAATGAATATTTATACCTAACCGGTAACGGTAGATATCCTTTTAAAGGCATTAATGTTTTATCCTTGGCAGGATCTACAGTTTCCTTATCCTTAGCACCTAAATAACTTATAGATATAAGAACCATTATAATAACTGCTACTATTATTTTCTTGATGGTTTCAACTCCTTATACTGGAAATCTATGAAAGTCTTTACCATTATGGGTACAGGATCCAGGAGGACATACACTATTTATTATAGTATATCTTAAGCGTATAGCTATGCCTATCGACCTTAAAAAACTGCATAATACAATGTATATTGTATGTCAAGTAAAATATAATACAATATATGGTAGCAGAAGGCTATGTTATTATTGAGAAAATTATAGAAGTTCGCTGTTGACAGACAATGGAATTTGCCTCAAAAAATAAAAAGGACAAACCCTGTAAAAAGGATTTGCCCCTATTGAAAAACGATACCACAAAAATATTTAAGCTCTGATATTTACGTTTTAAGAGGAGCAGATCACACACGTTTTGAGTTTACCGCAGATCCCAGCACGAGTGCTTTCATCAGGGATCCGGAGTACCCTGCCGAAGCCTACTTTTAAGAAAAATCTAAAGCGGGAAAACTGACTTCCTATTTCCAAAATCCTCTATTCTAAGCCGATTTGGAGCTAAATGCCGTCTTGACAATACGATCTTCATTTGGTACTCGAATCGCGATTGTTTGAAGCTGGTTGGGACTTGTTGCCGCATCAGTGGCAGCACAATATGTTATAATCATCCCCAGCCGTCACATAACATTAATAACCTCAGCTTTTTTGCTTTAAAAGGGAATTCTTATCCTTTCCTTTAATTAAGAATCCTTGCGTATACGACCAACTCTCTCCTGGGACAAAAAGCAATTCGTGGCTACCCCATGGAAAGTGTTATTTTTTTTTAAATAAATCGAGTGTTTTGAAAGGAGTATCAGAATGCGATTATGTTCCCAAGGGACAAACCGATTGATCATTGCCGCAGTGGTCATCTGCCTTCTCACCGGGCCGGCGTGGGCAGATAAAGCAGCATCTTCCGGTAAAGAGGTAGCCTCCGTCAACGGCAAACCCATTTTCAAAAGCCAGTATGAAGGCGAGCTGTCTACTTATCAGAAACGAATCGCACAGGAAGGCCGGCAGTTGAGCGATGCAGATCTAACGATCGTTAAATATCAGATTTTGGAAAACTTGATTGATGCCGAATTGCTGTATCAACAGAGTCAGAAGGAAGGATTTAAAGTAGACGACCAGGCCATCAACGAGCAAATTGAGATGATTAAAAAACGCTTTTCTAATGAAGCGGGGTATAAAAAAGCGCTGGAAGGGATGGATGTTTCCGAAAAAGAAATTCGAGTCGAAATTCAACGCGGCATGGCCATAAACCAGTTGCTCGATACCAACGTGCGCAAAAAAATCACAGTAACAGAGGAAGAGAGCAAAAAGTTTTATAGCAACAACCCGAATTTGTTTAAGCAGGTTGAGCAAGTTAAAGCCAGCCACATTCTGATAAAAGTGGCGCCCGGCGCCGAAGAATCCAAAAAAATTCAAGCCCGCAAGAAAATTGAAACGGTTCAAATAAAAGTCCGCCAAGGTGGGGACTTTGGTTTACTGGCCAAAGCCAATTCCGAAGGGCCCACAGCCCAACGCGAGGGTGATCTGGGCTATTTCCGTCGAGGCCAGATGGTAAAGTCGTTTGAAGATGCGGCCTTTGCGTTGAACGTCGGTGAGGTCAGCGAAATTGTCGAGACCCAATTCGGTTACCATCTGATCAAGGTAACCGACAAAAAGCCGGCCAGAACCATCCCCTATAAAGAAGCCCAACTGAGGCTCGAACAAAATTTAAAGAAAGAAAAGGAAAAAACTGAAATCCAAGGTTACATCGAAAATCTGAAAAAATCGGCAAAGATCAAACGGTTTATTTAAAACCTGCCTTTTACTCTGGGTACAGTTGGTTGATTATTCCTTATATTTCCATCTAAACCAGACAATTCCTACAAAACAAGAAAACAAGATAAGCATTAATGCCACTGTTGATAGAGGGCCAATTTTCAGGGCAATCCAGCTAACACCCACAACGGGCAATAGACTTATGCGAACCATCGCTCTCAGGCTGTCATGTTTTGCAATAAAATCGGCCATTGGTGGTGAGTACTTGTAATATGCTTTAACAAAGGTACGACCGATTCTATTTGGCATAAGGTAAAAGTCTCTGAACCTTCGAAGCAGTTGAACATGTTTTTCAAATTTTGAGCCAAAAGCTGCCGTAGCGATGAAACATCCCGCAATATTTGAGCCAAGGCTTGAATAAGAATAAGAACTCCCTCCAGAAGCAATTCCTCCCGGATCAACAATAATTCCATTGGCCAACCCGTCACTGTCTCCATACCCACCGTCTTTTACTTCCAAAGTGATGGATTGTCCATCATCATTAAAAATTGTATGTTCCGAATAGTCATACCAGCCATTGATGGTGTCATATTTATAAAAGACGTCAGACGCAAAAATTTCTCCTGAGAAATAGATCCTGATTGTAGCAATGTCGCCTGGAGTGCACACTCGTAGTCGATAGGCAAAAAGACCAAAGATGAGATCTGCCGGTCTGTTAACTGTATCGGAAATGGTGTCTGGATCAATCACTTCCAGTGATTCAATTTCTTCTGCTGAACTCGAAGTTTTTTCGATGCCAATAGACACCAAACCATCGGATGATTGAACACATTTGATGATCTGTGGCTGATAGTTGTCCGGGATACCGTCGAGATTAAAATCAACATTATCATCCACTTCGTCAACATCAGTAATACCGTTAGCATTGAGGTCCACAGAAAAGGAGGCGGTTGTGAACTCAACAGTACTGGACCAATTCGAAGCTGTGAAATAGATATCAAAGAATCGGACACGCACATAGTATTTGTGGGTTGATTTAAGTGCCATGTGGGGTACGGAAAATGTTGTCAGATAATTGTCGCTGGTAATATCGACAACACGCGTAGAGAAATCACTTTGTTCGCTCAATTGCCATTGACTTTGAATGTGATCATCATTGTTTGGATCTGAAAAAGCCGCCGTGGTTATATCCAGAGGGACTTCGACATCGCCGGAGTAATTTTCAGGATAAACAATATTTGGCGTACCAGGGGGTAAATTCGATACCGGTACATCGATGTAGGATACTTCATTTGAGAAGCCGCTTTCATTACCTTCGGTGTCATAGGCAGTGAGTACGAAGAAGGAAATTTCAGCATCATTCAATCCGTGCATGGTATATTCCGGGTTTGCAGGATCGGCAAATTCTGCAAGAGGAACCTTGATGGGCGAGTCACCTTCAACAACGCCAGTGCCGTTATATGGAGCGCCTGAAGTACCGCTCTTATAATAAATATAGTATCCGGAAAGATTAGACTCGGTATTGGCCGTCCAAGCCAGCGTGACATTGGCAGAATATGCCAAAGATTTTGGGCCGATGATGATGGCTGTAATAATAAGTGTGAAAGTCCAAAGACATATTTTAGGTAAATATTTACTTAAATTTTTGAACATACAGGCACCCATTTCTTTCATTTTAATCGGTCTTTTTACTTGGTAAATTATGGAGAAAAAGGTACCTGAAAAATCTTTATTCAAGGTTCTATATATTTCGTAAGCATCTAGTACTACAGGTATTCGGCAACCCGGCTGCCGTAACTTTTCAGCTTTAGGCCCGTGGCATTGCGTCCTCGCTTTTCAGCGGGTTTGCCCTTTCGCTCCGTATTCCTATCCAATATTGTTTAACTATCTAAAGCCAATCCATATTAATTTTAATATCGGAACATAACTCAGATAACTTAAAGATTAATAGAACCAAACTTGATTTTTTATGTATATCCTGGGTGAGTTTATCTTATTTTGCGTAACAATCTTGCAAAATTAAAATGTCATTTCAGCAAGTGAGAAAAACATGAAAAGTCTGATAAATATGGCGGGTGGAATTTATAGGTCTATATAAGATAATTGAAATATTCTTCAGAACAGCAAAATGATGATGTTGTTTCTAAATTATTAAGTTTAAGGTTAAGTGCCTGAGGTTCAATTTCCGAAAAGCAAAGATTTATAACCGATCAGGATATAAAGCAAAGCCCCTGGGCATTTTTTGACCAGGGGCTACTGTGGGGGTTGGTAGTCCAGGGGAAGCGACTGGCAAAACCCCTGATTGAAAATACTTCCCTAAGTGCCGTTATTAGCTCGATGTCTGGCAAATTAAATAAATTATATATCTAACCGAGAACTAAGATGCACGTGCATAAGAGAAGCCATTTCTTAACTACCGACTAAGAATGATGCAAAAACCATGCTAAATCAGCTACTCGTGAGGCAATTTAGTTCATATATATATAATATTAGATGGTTATATCAATTGAAAGGTTTGGCTGGCAGTGCTGATTCATATCAAAGCATCTGGAATTATGAGGTAAACTACATAAATTTTATGAAAAACATTACATGATACTAACCGTATAGGATGAGCTTTCGGGCTTGTCTTGAATAAATAAAAAACCCTTTAGAAAATTGGCCAGAGATTATTCCATGACTTCCGAAGGATTGCGGTTAGAAATATGGTTCTGTCTGGAGTCCCTGAAGGTGTGGCAATAAAGGTTTCAGGTCACAAGACACGGTCTGTATTTGAAAGATACAACATCGTAAACGATGCAGACCTTCAGCTTGCAGTACAAAAACAGGCTGTTTATCTGGAATCCCAAATGGGCACAATTTGGGGCATTGTTCACAAATTGAACAAAAAAACTATTAATTGATATCATGGTAAAGCAAAGAATGATAAGCGTTTCCCGCCACATCCCATACCAAAGCACCAACAAAAAAGGGATTAGAAGACTTGATGCTTCCAAACCCTTTATATCATTGGTGCCGGAGGTCGGAATCGAACCGACACGGAGTTGCCCCCGCGGGATTTTGAGTCCCGTGCGTCTACCAGTTTCACCACTCCGGCATGAATAACCTTTTATCCGAAACCTATAAACGTTGTCAATAAAATAGAATCCGTCATAAAAACACGAAATATAAAAATCACAAACATCCCATTAACATTTTTTCAATAGCTCCGCATAAATTTGGATAGGATGTCTGACCCGGATATTTTTTCCGGATCTGGACAGTACGTCCGAGAGTTGAAGCATGCAGGCCGGACATCCAGTGGCCACAGTCGAACACGAGGAAGCGGTGATATGATCTATTTTTACTCTGCCGATATTGGATGACATGTCGTAATATTGCATATTGAAACTCCCTCCCAGCCCGCAGCACCGGTCAGATTCAGGCATTTCTTTTAGCCGATAACCTGGATGGGCATTAATGAGAGCCCGGGGTTCGGAAGACACGCCTAAGGATTTTTTGAGATGACACGGATCATGGTAGGTGATATCGACAGGTTCGACATGGTCATCAATGTCAACCTTTTTAATCCCGATTTTTGATACCAGAAACTGATTGATGTCAATGGTTTTTTGAGAAATCGCCGCCACTCTGGTTTGAACGTAACCGGAATCTTTATCCGCCATCATCGGCCATATTTCCTTGATTGTCATTGTGCATGTGGCGCATGATGTCACAAAATAATCAAACTTTTCGGTATCGAAGAGTTCCAGATTGTGACGAACGAGTTGGTGAAAAGTTGTCAGGTCTCCTGAGGAGATGGCCGGAATACCACAGCAGCTTTGCCCCTGGGGCATAAAAATACCGATACCATGGCGGGTTAACACATCGACAACATCCTGAGCGACTTTGGGGAAAAATTTGTCGATAAGGCAGCCGACATAAAAAGCCACTTTAATACCCGAATGGCCTTTTTGAGTATTCAAAGCCGGAATCAGGTCATGAAACGGCGTTTCAGCCAGAGGAATGAAATGCCGGTTTCCAATCAGTGGTGAGATGAACCTGGCACAGGACGTGCCGATGACTTCATTTGCAGGTTTTGTGAAAATTTTTTGGAACCTTGAGCCCCACTCCGCCATTCGATTAAAAAGTTCAGGGCGAGAAAGCATCCCTCTCAAGAGGAGTTTATTGGAGGGCGAAAGGCCCATAAAACCGGTAAGAATAGCGCGGGATTTGATAAAGATTTCCATTACACTCACACCGCTGGGGCAATTGGCGGAACACGATCCGCACAGAAGACACCGATTCAGGCGTTCGTATACGCCTTTTGGATCTTTGAACATTTCCTGCAATAGCCCCTCAAGAAGTGCCAGTTTTCCCCGGGCTACATCGGCTTCCCTGCCGGTTTCCGCAAAAAGCGGACAAACCGCCTGGCACATGCCGCACCTCATGCAGACCGTCAATTGATCTTCCAGTTCCTGCATGAGCCTTGTTAACGTTTTAATGTTCGACACGAACAAACTCCATTATAAGATCCTAACAATTAGTCTAATTCAGGGGTCGGGATGTTTTTATTTGTTGATTTGCTTCATGGATAAGGTTTTTTACGGAACTATCAAATAGCAAATCAATTATCAAGTCTGTAAAAGATTGACAAAATCGACTTATCATCATAGCAACGATATAAGTAATGTGTCCATAAGGAGTTTTTATGCCAACATTAGATCTAATCCAAGTCATGAAAGAAAAAGCCGAAGCCGTCCAGGCGATTGTTGTAAAAATTAAAACCATGAAAGAAGCGTTTCGGTATACCGTTGATCTCACTCGACAGCAGGGAGGAACATCCATGGTCGCCATGGGACTGGAAGCCCAAGATATGAATCTTTTGGAAAAAGCGTGTAAAACAGCAGGTCTTGTATTTTTGAAACCTCCTTTAAGATCACATACCAATGACATTCATACGGCCCTGACGCCTGTGGATTGGGGGATTGCCGAGACCGGGACCCTTGTGCTCGATTCTTCATCAGAGGATGTTCGTATTGCAACCATGCTTTCTGAAACTCATGTGGCCCTGCTGCCGATCTCAAAAATCAAACCGGATGTAACAGCACTTGAAAATGAAATCAATGCGGTTTTAAAGGCCGATGATTCTTCTTATTATGCGTTCATTACCGGCGCCAGCCGAACAGCGGATATCGAAAGAGTTCTCGCGATAGGTGTCCACGGGCCCCAAGAATTACATATCCTTATTATGGAGGAAAACCGGGAATGATCAAAACAGCTCAGGATATTAAATCCTATAAAAAACAGATAAAAGAGGCTCTCGGAGATAAATTTCTCCGAATGGCACTGGAGAATTTCAATACGGCATATAGGGAAAACCGCCCCACCGTCTATAAAGGCATAGATTTCGAGGGCATCAAACATAAAATCGCTGAGGGAAAAGATAAAGCATTGCCTTATCTGACCGACCTTTTTGAAGAATTCAAAACCCATGCAGAAGCAGCTGGCGTAAAAGTTCATGCTGCCAAAGATGCGAAGCAGGCCAATGACATTGTCGCCGCTATTGCAAAAGAAAATAACGTCAAAAAAATTATCAAATCCAAATCCATGACAGCCGAGGAAATATTCCTTAACGACCATCTGGAAAAAGAAGGCTTGACAGTTACCGAAACAGACCTGGGAGAGTGGATTGTACAGTTAAGGGGCGAAGGGCCCTCCCATATGGTGATGCCCGCTATCCATCTTTCACGGTATCAGGTGGGGGACCTGTTCGAAGAGGTGACCCAAAAACAACTGGATTCTGAAAATATCGACAAATTGGTCAAAGTTGCCCGCCAAGAGCTCAGACCGGCCTATCTGGAGGCGGATATGGGGATCAGCGGGGCCAATTTTGCCATCGCAGAATCCGGAGCACTGGGCCTGGTGACCAATGAGGGGAATATGCGGCTGGTTACCACACTGCCCAGGGTTCATGTGGCATTGGTCGGCTATGACAAGCTGGTTCCCGATTTAAAGAGCATGCTTCGCATCTTAAAAGTTCTGCCCAGAAACGCCACCGGTCAGATGATCACCTCTTACGTGACCTGGATCAAGGGCGCCACGGAATGCGGTTCATCTGCCTCAAACCGAAAAGAAATGCACATTGTTTTTCTGGACAATGGCCGTCTGGCTCTTGCGAAAGACCCTATATTTTCTGAAGCGCTCAGGTGTATCCGATGCGGCGCCTGTGCCAATGTCTGCCCTATCTACAGCAAAGTGGGGGGACATAAATACGGTCATGTTTACATCGGTGCCATCGGTTTGATTCTAACCCTTTTTTATCACGGCAAGGAAAATGACCGGGCCATCGTAACAAATTGTATCAACTGCGTGACATGTAAAGCCGTCTGCCCTGTGGACATCGACCTTCCTTATCTGATTAAAAAAACCCATCGGGAAGTGTTGGAGCAAGAGGGAAAAACCCCGATAAAAAATATCCTGCTTTCCAATGTTATGAAAAACCGCAAGCTTTTTCATTTTATCCTGCGCCATGCCTATATTGCGCAAAGGCCGCTGGCTCAGAAAGGTCCGATGATCCGGCACCTTCCCCATTTTTTTGAAAAAGAACACGGATTTCGGAGCCTTCCGGTAATCACCAAGAGACCGTTCAGGGATCAGTGGGACCAACTGCGCCCGGCGGTTACCGACCCCAAATATACAGTCGCCCTTTTTGCCGGGTGTGCCGTGGATTTCATCTATCCCGAGCAGGCGGCGGCACTGCTAAAGGTACTTCAGGGACATGATGTACAGGTGGAATTTCCCATGGACCAGACCTGCTGTGGACTGCCCGCGCTCACGGCCGCCGACGATGTAACCGCCAAAGAGGTGTTGCTGCAAAACATGAAAGCCGTAGTTTCCGAGAAATATGACTATATTTTGACGTTGTGCGCTTCCTGCGGTTCGCATTTAAAACACAATTTCCCCAAACTATTTGAACAAGACCCCAACCCCCCGGCAGGGCTGAAGGCGTTCACCGATAAAATTATTGATTTCAGTTCTTTCATGGCGAATGTGCTGGAAGTCTCTGCCGATGAATTTAAGCAAACCGGTAAAAAAGTCGCCTACCACGCGCCATGCCATCTTTGCCGGGGATTGCAGGTCACCGAAGAGCCCCGCAAGCTCATCCAACAGGCCGGTTATGAGTATGTGCCTTCCGAAGACGAAGATGTCTGCTGCGGTTTCGGTGGTTCCTATTCAGTAGACTTTCCGGAAATATCCGCGGAAATATTGAAAAAAAAGCTGGACAATATTCAAAAAACGGACGCGGAAATCCTGGTTACGGATTGTCCGGGTTGTGTCATGCAGATACGCGGCGGCATGGACAAGCGAAGAGGAAAGATACAGGTCAAACATATTGCCGAAATTATTGCTGAAACAAAATAAAACACCCGATTGAGCAGACGCTCAATGAGGTCTTTTGGTTGTTCGTTAAGTAAAATTAAGTGTGACAAGGTTTACGGCAAACGAATGGTTAAAACCGGTTTATTGCATCTTCTGACAACTTTTCTGGCAGTAGAGCCCATAATGACTTCCGCAAACATCCCCAATCCACGGGTTCCTATTACCACCATGTCGTAGGGCACTTCATTGGCATGGGTCAGGATTTCATTCCCTGGATGGCCGATCCTCACAATGATATCTTCGATGTTAAATTGACATTCAGAATCACCTATATCCAACTCTTCACAGAATTTTTTAACTTTTATCTTAATCGTATCAAGAACCTGTCGTTCGTTTTTTTCCTTGAGTTCTTCCCACCCAAAGCTTTGAAATAAATTAATGAATACGATGAGACACTTTATTAGATCCTCAGCCTGATGCCAAGCCATACTTATGTTTATCAACCTTCAGGTATGCCTTTTCCTCAACGCTCACCATCTCGGCTCTTAACCGACGCAGCTTGAGGTGTTTTGGAGCCTGCTCCACCAAGCCGACTCCGAGTCCCGCCCCGGCGGGATCATCTCATGCGCAGTTAAGGACACTCTATTTAAAAGTGCGCTTGTGGCGCACTATCAGCTATACATGACACGTTTTTGAGATCTTAAAAATATTGTGATGCAAAATCCTGCGATAACTTTCTGGTTTCTATGTTACCTATATTACAGAAATAGTGTGTAAATATTTTCATAAAATTTAGATGAATTCATTTGTCAGTACGATATAAACAGTTAACTTTATAGCAAATTAACTATATTAAACTATTGTGGCCTGACTTTTGCAAGCAACCGTTAAAGACGTTTTAATGCCCTGCTTGATGATAGGTAAAAGGAATTCTTATCATTTTTAAAAAGGAGGAAAAGGATACCCGATATGATACCTGTTAAAATTGAGGACACCAATATAGAAGTCTTGGCAATGATAGTCAAAGCAGCATCTCGAAAATTCGACTGTTCGATGGATATTGACTTTCAAAATGGTAACCGAAAGGTAGAGTTTATTGGTGATGAGATTTATAAACCTTTAATTGCAGAAGAAGTCGAATATATTTTCGCAAAAAATGAAAAATGATTAACGCGAGGCATTACTATTTTAAAGTAAACGTAATTGCCTAACGAAAGATATTGATTTGAGTGATATTAATGGGCCGGGAACAAATGTTCCCGGGCTTTTTTGATTTTTTTTGAAAGGGGGTGATTCCTTTGATTTGTTCAACAATTCGAAAAGGCGTTGAGTGCCCTTTTATGACCGCAAAGGGGTGTTCTTACAATGGCGGAATTTGTCACGAGATTATAGAGAGGTGTAATGGCTGCAACAAAAGCGCTGAATTTTCGTCCAAATGGTACTGCACAGCATTTCCTGATCCTTCGATAAAATGGAAAATCGGGGATTGCAATTTTGCTTCACATGTTACCAAAATCTCCTCAACATCAAAAGTGAAAATTAATCCGCTCAAAGCATCTAAGAGAGGAAACAGTTAATGTTAACTTTCTATCTATAAATATACCCCGCACTTTTTAAAGGCGGGGTATATTATCACCATCCATCCCGATCTACACTGACGGCAATTTCTCATATTCTCGATATTTAATGCTATTTTCGCGTTCGAAATCTTCTATTTTTAGGTGGGGTTATTGACTTTGCTGTGTGTATCTTATGAGGTTGCTTTTTAAAAGGAGAAAATTAGAAGGATGATTACAAGTATGAATACCGCATTCCCGCACAAAATGAAGCCAAAAGACGCCTTTTAAACGAAGCCCTCAAAAAAATAACCTGTAATTCGGAATAATGCTCTAATAACCTTCCATAGACCAATAAGGTTCCATCTGTTATATCCCTCTATGTTCTCGTTTTTGCATAAATTTAGCGAAAATTCATTATCTACCCTCAAACGACTTCTAAGGACCTCCAGTTATAACATCGCTCTTTGCTACCATATATTGTGTTATTAAGTTCTTGACATACAAAATATATAGTTTTATACCGGTATTAAATAATTCTTTTTTTATTATTTTATTTAATAAAAGTGGTTTGCCATAAATTCCGCACCACTCGATAACGGAGTGAGACGATTAGGATTAGATAGGCAACAATTTTCTTAATTCATGCATATTCCTGAGAACAGATCTGGCCAGGAAAGAAGAAGCGGGCTTGATAGAAGACTAAACCCAGAGCATCAAAATAATAAAATATTTTAAACGGAAAGTCGCAACAATGATAGTCAAAACTGAAGACTTTGAACTATTATATTTGCATTGTTATAATAATGGAGAAAAAAGATGAAGAAATTCTTTATGTTTTTATGCGTTGTGATTATGTTTTTTGGAATTGTAGGTTGCCCTTCATCCGATGAATCGGCAATCACTTTAAGTCAAAAAAGCTATTCAGCACCAGTTACAACTTCTGTTGCAGATTCAGATATAGGTGGTACCCCCGTCCCTGAGCCCGCTACACTTATACTGCTTGGCTCTGGTTTGGTAGGACTCGCAGGATTTGGGCGCAAAAGATTTAAGAAATAAGTATCTTCCAATCATCTATAATAAACAGGAGGCAGGGTCTTTTGGCTCTGCCTTATTATTTTAGCGGGTCGTGTGATCTCCTGAGTGTTTGAAAGTGTCAAACAAAAAAACAGTTGCCATCCCTTTTTTAAGGATCACGCCGTGTGCCAATGGTTTATAGATTCCAAGAAAGAGGCGGGAATGAGTAATCCCTGCAATCTCTGAAAATCTCCAACCTGTCTTATAACCGAATGTCACAAAGCCTTTGAGATATGAGGGCAGGGCATCTCTCAAAGCTATAAAGTCCCCATGTTCAAAAAGCCCTGCCTAACATTATTTTCTTTAAGCACGGTCATAGCAATAACCGCCCACAACGTCACCGTTGCAGGTTCCCTCAAGCGCTATGTTTGATATTTTGTTTTTCATTTTACTGCGGATTTGGGCTCTATAAAGCTTTATATACAGATATCATTACAACTTGTTCATCGCAAGTCTTTTTTTATTGATTTCAAGACAAAAATTTATTAATGATAAATCATGGCTCGAAAACCTTTATCCACCAGAATTGAAAATGATCTACAAAAAGAAGTAAAAAAACTCGCCATTGACCTGGAAAAACCTCTTAATGACCTCCTCGAAGAAGCCATCCAGGACCTTCTAAAAAAATATAAAAAGAAGGGCAACAAATAAAGATGTCAAAACAATACCCAGAATGCCCTTTGTATAATCATGCTAACTGTAGAGAGATTGATAACCGAAAAATCTGTGCAATTGTCCGTGAAGATAAAAAATGTCTTAAGAAGTTGCATAAAAATAGCAAAGAAGGCTAAAGAATAAAAATGGGAACGGTTATAGAATTTCCAAGGGATGATAAGCGACTTGAGAAAGAATTTCGCGAGACCCTTGACACAGTGGAATATCTTACCGAAGAGCTAAAAAAATGCGTCACAGACAGCTTAGTTCCTCTTTTAATAAAATATAGCAAACATTCCAGACATTCATTTCCATTAGAGCTACCACTAAGTGTAAGTGAGGCCGAAGGAAATAGAATTGCTTAGAAAATACAAGAAGAAATAAAAAAATACGTTGCCAAAGTGCAACAAGAAATGTTTTTAGATATATGTCTTTTGTATGTCAAATTGTGCAAATCAGAGTTAAAAATAGATTAATTAATTAAACCCCCTATTTCCGCCTTTTCAAACGGTCACAGTATTATCAAAAAACACAAAGGGCTTACCTGTAAACAGCCTAAAAAATAACCCGTAACCGAGAGGTTGCCATACTGAATATTAAGACCCCATTTGCCTGACGAATGACACTGAAAAACTGAACAAAGGATGCAATTGTTGAAGGAACTGAACCCATGAAAGATCTATTAATTCGAATTGCACAAGCACTTGTTGACGATCCGGAACAAGTGCAGGTTAATGAAATTAAGAGTACCCAAACCGTTGTATTGGAATTAAGGGTGGCCAAGAGTGATATGGGCAAAGTCATTGGCAAACAGGGAAAAACAGCCCATGCCATCAGGACTGTATTAAATGCAGCTTCTGGGAAGGCTGGGAAAAGGCATATGCTTGAGATTTTGGAATGATGTGGAAGGTCTGAACTGAGACATGAAGGAATTGACAATGACAATTTATGATATCTGTATATCAATTGTTGTTGTGAATGGTTCAGATACTGGCACCCATTAAAAGGCCCCTGTCAAGAGAAAACACCTCTACATCGCAAAAAATGATGTCTTTTTTTTATACGCGATTGAATGCTTTGTCCATAATACCGATATAAACCTTCACTTTTCGGAAATTGAAGCTTCAGGCAAACTAATCATAAAATCTCTGTGGGATTCAATTAACAAGTTCAAGTAATACAAAAATTCCTCTTCCCGACCTCCAAAAATACATCCCACTCATCCTATCTGGACCTCTATTTTGGATTTCGTTTTAATTTAATTCGTATAAAAAACTTGACTGTGACAAAAAATTCTAATACATGCGGCGATTTATAATGAAAACTGAAACATTCTGATTTTTTGATTAAGAAAAACTGTATAAAATATTGATTTTATTGTATTACCATCACAATCTTACAATGGGAAGGTTCAAGGCATGCTAAACAATTTGAAATTTATATTATTTTTCATCTTTCTATTTTTTAACTTCGCAACACCTGTCTATGCAGTCGATATTACGCTCCAATGGACCCCAAATAATGATCCAAATTTAGCCGGTTACAGGGTTTTTTACCGCGCAGAAAGTCAATCCTATAATTATGAAAACCCTTACTGGGAGACTATTGATCCTACTTGTACCATTTATGATCTGGATGAAACTAAAACGTATTATTTTGTGGTGAGAGCATTTGATACAAATGGATTGGAAAGTGCCAATTCCGACGAAGTACTTCTTATAGAAGGAGTTCCTGAAAATAATCTTTGAGCGGCAGCCCGTATCGGTGGCTGTTTCATACCTACCGCGGCCTATGGTTCGCCAATTGAGCCTTCGAGCTTTTAAAATTGAAGCCGTAAAATCTTTAATCTGAGATTGTACTCTCTGCTGAAAACTGTCGAAAAACTACAAAAGTATGATTTTGGAGCTTATAACTATCTGACTTTACTACATCCGAAATTAGAAATAAGGACAGAATTGGGCTTTTTCGACAGTCTCGCTATGTCTCTCAGATTTCTGAAACCTTATCAATGTTGTGATATCCTCAATATCACAAATCAAGGCATAGTTGTGTTTATGGCAGGATGCATGCAATCAACCACACCCCTCCTTTTCTATCGATTAGCCCCAACAACCAATACCACAATTTGACATATAACCATTTTGAATTGTTTCATAATTTTATGTAAATAATGTAATAAATTTTATGTAATTTACCCCATAATTACATAATTTATTTTAAATATAATCATTTATATTTAATTCATTATAATTAGCCCAACCATCTGATATCGTTGTCATATTTCTGCAATTTCTTGCTTTTGCACGATTTTTGCATATAGAAGAAAGTCAATAGTTGTTTTTACCCCGCATGAAAAAGCCAAAATCCGAGGAAGCGGGTGACGGAAGCCATGGGTCTGAGTATTAGTGTTGAACTATCACTTAGGTATATCTCTTCCAGTAAGAATGTTCGCCGGGCTGCCGAGCGTTACATCGCTAAAGTCACATCAGGTTTAGTGCGGCCTTATGATTATGACTCTTCTATAATTACGTTATTCTATGAAAAAAATCTCAAAAAGTGTCGTTTTATTCCTGATGTAACATTTTGTGTTCTATGGGGAACATCATTCATTTTTCAATCAAATTAGACCACATAGGACCGTACAGGGAGGTACGATGATGGTAAAAAAGATATTTTTCAGCCTTTCTTTGATTTCAGTACTACTATTTCCCTGGATGGGGATCGGAAACGCTCTAACTTTGGGGTATAATTTTGGGGGGAATTTTGATTCGGGTATTTTTTCAGAACAACCGTTTCGTGGATATTTTCAGTATGACACAGCGCAAAATTCAGACCTCCAAAATGATTTTTGTAGTGTGACAGTGGGCGCGAATACATATCCGGATGCCGGATCAGGTATTAGTTCGAATTTAATACCAGACAACAAGATACGGATAGCTGGACTCAGTGGTTTAAATCCTGGCGATGCACTATGGTCAACCATTGCATCCTTTAACGTGACGAGCATAAGCCTTGATTGGAATAGTTCCGGTAAGTTGGATAATTTAGGAGAGCGTTCACCTGTTCCCGAACCCGCCACCATGCTCCTTTTAGGTTCTGGTCTAATCGGTCTTGCTGTGATTGGACGAAAAAGGTTTAAAAAAGTTGATAATGGGCTATATGTTACCCAATAATGGAGAAAGACGTTTAGGCATTGAAAGGCGTCAATTCTCTTATGATTTTCACATTCCTGAACGCAGATCTGGAAATGAACGGAGAAGCGGACTCGATAGAAGGTTAAAACAAGAACATCAAAACAATAAATAAGATATTATAAAAGGGCAGGGTCAACAATGGCTCTGCATTTTAATTATCCAACCTTTGATTACCGCTATGTATCGCAGGAATTTTAAGACTAAAATCTTTACAGATATCATAACGCCGATTATAGTCCATATGCTGGCAAGACAACACAAGTTTTGACAAGACCGTTTTTTTAAGATAGTCTCAATATTTATATGGTTAGCTAATATGACTTTTTAGCAGGAAGTATCAGGCTATGAAAATCCTCTCATCTTTTTAAAGAGAATAAGATTTGCACTTATTTCAACTTTTAATTTCGGTAGTAATATTTTGTTATTGATTCCATTGTTCAGAAGGCTGAATATTCAATTCCCGAATTTTATATAATAATGTTTTATAACTGATGTCCAATTTTTTACTGGCCTTGCTGCGGTTCCATCCTGTTTCCTCTAAGACATTTAAGATCAATTCTTTTTCAACCAAACCCACAATTTTTCTTTTTGCCTTTTTAAAAGGCAATGTTGGTAGTTCAGATTCATGCAATTTGAAATAATCTGAAAAATTATTAGTCTGTGACATCATTTCTTTGGTTATTTCATCATCAAAGCTTTTATAACCAACCTTTGCAGTACCGATTAAATCAGAAATACTTCCTCCTGTTCCTTCTAAAAACATGATCCTTTTGAGTAGGTTTTGAAGCTCTCTGACATTTCCTGGCCAATGATAGGCGCACAATTCGTCCATAGTCTCTTTATCAAGGGCTATCATCTTTTGGATATTATTGTCAGAAGCATATTTCTTATGATAATAATCTATCAAAAAAGGAATATCATCTGGCCTTTCGCTTAAAGGGGCAATATCTATCCGAACTGTGCTTAATCTAAAATAAAGGCGTTCGTTAAATTTGCCCTCTTTAATCATTTTTTCAAGGTCCTGGTTAGTTGAGGAAATAATACAAACATCAAATGATACAGGGGCTTTTAAGTCTAAGATTGGATGACCATCATTTTCTAAAAATGGAAGAAACTCTAACTGATGAGCAGAAGACAGCAGGTCAATATTGTCCAAATATAAAATTCCACCATCCATTTTATCGAATAATCGGCTTTTCTTTTGAGATGCCTCCGTAGTTACTGTTTGTTCGAAACTGGGCATGTCGATTTCAAATAAGCTTTCAGTTAGGCCAGCACAATTTAACTTTACAAATGGCTTTCCTAAACGGTTTGATTGATGATAAAGGTTTTGAACAACAAGATCTTTTCCAACTCCTGTCTCGCCACAAATCAACATGTTCTCTCCGGTTTTTGCAACTTTACCGATTAGCGTTTTGATGTTTTGTATATTCAGACTCTCACCGATTATTGGAGGAACCATTTTACTCTACCACCGCTATTTTATTAATACATAAAAAATAGAAAATACTGCATTCCGATATGACATCTTATTACATGATCGGACTTTATTAAAAAAAACTTGAAGTTTAATTCGGGCCAATCTCAAAAATATGTTTGTAATATCAGTAACCAATCATTTAGTTCTCATTATATTAGATGGTAACGACAGACGAATCGGTTAAAATGGAAAAAGAGTAATTTGAGAAAAAACAACAAATAGAGCAAAAGATTACATCAAGACTTGATTAAAATAAGTCGTTTATAAGACAAGTTTAGAAACGAAAAAAAGCTTAAATTGTTTATAGTTGCTATAAATGTAAATAATGTAATAGATTTTTGTATAATATATTTTACAATTATATAGTTTTTTATGTGAGTTTGAATAACTGTCTTTCCTCTTCATTGATATAAATATTCAATATATTTATATTTTTCACAGTTCAAGACATTGCCTTTTGATTTGTGCATGTTTTTTGCAAGTAATGGGAAGACAACTAAATTTTGTAATATGGATCTTTTAATCATGATGAAAAGAGGTAAATTATATGAGTGACAAAAAGGAAAAGGTTTTTGTAAAACCTGAGCTTATTAAATTCGATAAGCCATTGGATGAAGTTACACTATCTGGAACTGGTAGCCCCTGTATTCAGCCGCCAGGCCCGCCTAACTGTTTAAGCTGCGATGGACAGCAGAAATGGCCTTAAACCCACTACACTTGTACTGCTTTGATCTGGTTTGGTTGATCTTGCAGCATGGGGACACAAAAAATTTAATAAGTAGCCGAGCATGAACCGAATATTGCCCGATAATGGAGGAAGGCGTTCAGGCCTTGAAAGACGTCAGTTCTCGTATGATGAACACATCCCTAATCGTAGATCAGGAAAAGAAAGGAGAAGAGGATTCGATAGACGGTTAAAACCAAGAACAACAAAACAATAAATAAGATATTTTAATGAGGCAGGGCCAGCACATGGTTCTGTCTTTTTTTTATTATCCGCCCTTTTGATAGCCGCTATAAAACACACGTATCATGTCTATAAATAAATTGTGTGATATCGTTTATGAATAGGGGCAAATCCGTTTACGGGGGTTTGCCTTTTTGATTTTTCACGACAACCTACCTGAGTTTGTGGCAAACCTCTCTGTAACTATTAACTGATCCGCTAAAACAGCCATGATCACGAAGACAACAGTGATAATAATCTCACCTATCCCGAAAACTAACAACATACAATAACTGGTGGGTGATCATAATAATTATACCATATGTCGTAATTTTTCTTGAAAATTTCTCTAATTTGAAATAGAGGATGATCTCTATTAACAAATACAAAAGAGGATGAAATTTATGAGAATTATTGCTGCGCGAATTAAAAAGGAGGATGCGGTAAGGCAACAACAGCCATTAATCTTTCATCTTCTTTATCTTTAAAAGGGAAGAGGGTATTGCTCATTGATTTTGATCCTATACCGAGTATCATATCGCCAAATCACATCAGGCTTAATCCGTCTTGTTTATGATTAACGTTTGGATAAGGGGGAAATATGAAAAATCTGTTGGTATTAGTTTTTGGGTTGCTTTGCTTTCTGGCTGGGGATTGCTATGGAATACCCCTAAAACCCTTCGTATTTCCTAGTTTGTGGCATCAACAGGAATATAATAATGCCGATTGGAAACCCATAGAATATGGTGTCTATACCGATACTGTTAATCAGTCTGCAGACTTTTATATAGAATTTAACAAGGCTCCCACTTTCAGCGGCCAAAAGCACGGGTTCTGGTTTGACATTGATGATGTCTTAAGCATCGACGACATTGGAGGTACTGCTGACCGAGAGGCAGTTATTATGGCATGGACTTGGTCAGATCTATCACATGAAGGCATTTATTCCATAACATACGACGGCTTAAATTATGGACCTGAAATGGGGCCAATACCCTATACGCTGAGCGATAGAACTATTAGATTTTCCATGCCTTTTGCGTGGCTTAATGTGAACGACGGGGAGTTTGGATACGCGTTAGAATCAAGAGATGTCGGAGGAAGCAATACCATAGTCCACGGTTACACTAACAACACATATAATGCGGCTGTTCCTGAACCCGCCACCATATTTCTTTTAGGGACCGGACTTGTAGGACTTGCAGCATTTGGACGCAAAAAATTTAAGAAATAAGTATCTTCCAATCATCTATAATAAACAGGAGGCAGGGTCATTTGGCTCTGCCTTATTATTTTTGCGGGTTGTGTGATCTCCTGATATGTTTGAAAGTGTCAAACAAAAAACACTTGTCCATCCCTTTTTTAAGGATCACGCTGTGTGCCAATGGTTTATAGATTCCAAGAAAGAGGCGGGGATGAGTAATCCCTCGGGGTCAACCCCGAGTCGGTTCGATTCCGACCTCCGGCACCAATGACACCAAGGGTTTGGCCAATACCTTATTGCCAAGCCTTTTTTTGTATATGCTTTCCATGCTAATGAGTATAATTTTGGGTATTACACTTTCTTATGTTGTTGTGATTGTCTACCTGCATCAAATGTCCAAATAGCCACTCTTCATTGTTCCAACAAACCCCTTGACATGATACAATGTGGCATTATTATTGCAATTGGGTTAGGTAAGTACTCTTATCGTACTGCCTATGTTGCCTCCCTCTAAGGCTCCTGGTTATCAGCGCCGGGGGCCTTTTGATTTTATGGATCCGGCAGGGTTGATGAATATGAACCAAAGATGTTGATAAAATGTGAAATATGATATTCGGGAATTAATATTTGAATCTTGCATGAAAATTAATGAGAAACAGTTAAAGGAATATGAGATCTAAAAAGGTGCCAATAAGAGGTGTCGGCGACGTTCTGCTCGAGCGAAGCAACCGGGCCAAGCATCTGGGTTTGTCTATCCGACCATTCAAAGGCGCACGAGTGGCTGTCCCCCGTGGTGTATCATTTGCCGCGGCCGAAAACTTCGCACATTCAAAGAAGAGTTGGATAAAGAAGCATCTGGAAAAAATGACATTGATTGAGAAACAGACAGAGGACCTCAAAGAAAGTCATCCAATTGACAGGGATAAAGCTAAAAAACACCTGATCGACCGACTCGATGAACTTTGTAAACGAAACGGTTTTAAATACAATAGGGTTTTTGTGAAAAACCAAAGGACCCGATGGGGAAGTTGCTCCGACAAAAACAACATCAACTTGAATGTGAATCTGGTGCGACTACCTGATGATTTGATCGATTACGTCATTTTACATGAACTGGTCCATACCCGGATCAAGGATCATAGCAATCGGTTTTGGGAAGAGTTGAGCAAGCTTGTGGTAGACCCCAAAAGCCTCGATAAAAAACTCCGTGGATACACGTTAGCTTAAAAAATATCCTCAATGAGATCATTCAGGGTTTCCTGAAGCCTGACATCGTCGGTTAGCGGAAAGCAAATGGCACTCCGGCAGGCATCGTGAACGGGTATCCCTCGACGGATGAGCTGGGCGGCAAAAATCAAAAGCCTGGTACTCGCCCCTTCTGTCAACCCATGCTCCCTTATGTTTCTTATTTTTCCGGCCAGTGACACCAATTTTGAAGCGGTTTCCGTGTCGATATTACCTTCATAGGTAACAATTTCAGTTTCTTTGGAAGCTTCGGGATAATTGAACTCAAGAGAAATAAACCGCTGCCGCGTACTTTGCTTGAGATCTTTCAGAACGGATTGATATCCTGGATTATAGGATATCACCATCATAAAGTCCGGGTGCGCCTGGATCATTTCACCCTTTTTGTCGATGGAAAGTGTTCTGCGTGTATCGGTTAGAGGATGAATCACTACTGTTGTGTCTTTACGGGCTTCTACAATTTCGTCCAGATAGCAGATGGCTCCCATACGAACCGCCCGGGTTAACGGGCCATCCACCCATACGGTTTCATCTTTTTTTAAAAGGTAGCGTCCCAACAGATCGGAGGCAAACAAGTCTTCATGACAGGCCACGGTGATCAGGGGGCGTTTGAGCTGATATGACATGTACTCAACAAACCGGGTCTTGCCGCATCCCGTGGGACCCTTTAACATTACCGGAAGTCTGGCATCAAAAGCAGCTTCAAACATTCTAACCTCGTCATGTGTTCTCAGATAATAAGGTTTTTTGGGAATTAAATGTCCAATGGTCTCGAGTGAAATTTGGGATGACATAGTTGTTGAACCTCCAAAAAACGCTTTTTTATTTGCTTGGATAAATAGAGTTCATTCAATTCGCGTGCTTTGAAAAAAATAACATTTTATTTTTTCAATCCAGCCATATGGGATGCACCTCGTCCACCGTCTCTTTCACAGATTTAAGGGCCTGAAGCAGCCGGGTATACATCAAAGCGAGCCCGATGTTTTCGGTGAAAATCATTAAAGAATCAAGATCTCGTTCAGAAACATCCCATTGTTCATAATGATACAGCCGAAGAACGCCGATGAGTTTGCCATGCAAGCCGATGGGAAGCGATACAATAGCACTGATCCCCTCTTTTTGGGCATCTTTCGGATACTGAAGACGGTCGGATTTTGTCACATCTCGAATAACAATCGGTTCTCCTCTTAACTGATGGTCGAGACTTTTTTTAACTAAAATTGGGCCTTTATTCATATAGTTAAGGCTCAGCCCAAAGCTGGCCAGAGCTTCAAGTTCTTCTGTAGCAGGGTTGAGTACAAATATAGTGCTGCCTTTAATTCCCAAGGCTCCAACCAAAAGTTGAGTCAATTGAGTTGCCATGTCCTCAAGATTATCGGATGCAGCAATGGCTCGGGTAACCACTTTATAAATATCCATATTGATTCTGTCTTCGGCAACCATGAGATTCCTCCTTAATATATTCCAAACGTTTATAAAAGATATTGTTTTCTCGGTTTCGTTCTAATGGATGCAGATGAATTTATGAAACAATACAAACCGTCGTATTTTTCAAGGCTGCCACAACTTTGCTGGAAACGCTTCCTGCAAAAAAACGCGCAATTTTTCCGGGCTTTCGATTTAATACCACGACGTCAAACTGGCCATCTTGTGACAGGTCGATGATATCTCCGGCAACGTCCCTTTTTTTCGGTTCAAAGACAATGTCAATTTTATCTTCTGAAAAGCCCTTGCCCAGCAAATGGTTTTTAATTGCTTTAAGTGCATCTTCCTGTTCTTTAACCCTTTGTGACAAATAACTCAATGTGTCCTTCATTTGTTCCATAATGGGACTGCCGCGCATTTCAATGGTCGGTGCCGGAGTATATGCATTAAATAAGGTAACTTCAGTTTCTTTTTTGTCGGAAAAAGTACGGCAGACAAAATCCAGGGCCTTTTTATCATAGCTGGTAAAATTATAGGGTAATAATACTTTAGGGTAGTCCATGCAGCCCTCCTTTCACCCTGTTTAGGGTTCTGCAGTTAACCTAAATTGAGCGCTTCAAATAGTGACAGGACTATACAATTTCTCTTTAGATTTATTGATACGACTTAGAGATAATAAGCTATCTTTTTAGAAATCAGGATTATTTGTGAATGGGGAGCGAGATAGAAAGAGAAACACCATGAGAAATCATCCGAATCTGGTGAATAGGTTGTTTAAATATGTAGCTTTGATTTTTATTTTAAGAAATGAATACGATTTTTGTCAACAATTATGATGTCTCCGAATGTAGATAGTACAATAGTTAAAATTTCTTCATTCATTCTATTGTCCGGTCAAGGGCGTAGGACTTGGAGGTGGTTCAGGCGGTGTCTCAGGCGCTGGCTTTCCGAGTCTGTTATAGACTGACATCAGAAAGAGTGTGGCCAAGGGCTGGGTAAAGAGAGAACCTATAAATACGGAGCTTCCAATCGCAGATATTCCTACAAAAAGGATAAAAACCACAACGTGATCCACGAGCTGCTCTTTTGTAACCATTGAAAAGCTCTCCTTAATAGCATCAATGAGGCCCAGATTTCTGTCTGTCATAAGCGGCAGCATGTAGATACAACAAAATGAAATGGCCAGCACAAACAGCACGCCTGGCAGAAAAAGAAGCATGATTCCCATCAGAGCTATAATGAAAACAATGATACCAAAGAGAAGAAGGGGGAAAAAAAGCCGCATGTGCGAAAAAATATCCTGTACTTTAGGCTCCCGTCCTTCTCTAATTAAAAGAAGAATGGAGTGCATATAGCCGGCTATTGCCACCGGCCCCAATATACCCAGAGTAATGAAACTTATGACAATCATGGCGAGGGTCATAAATATTAATGGTGCAATATGATGTAGCGTTAGTTTCCAGGCGGTTTCGAGGTGATACTTAAAATCCATCGCTGGTTCCCTCATAAGGTTGTCGATTATTGTTTCGTAATGTCAAGAAAATATAGATATGCAAACATTCCAAGTCAAGTTCTGTCAGCTCAAAAACAGTTTGTTTGGTTTGTTTTTGACATCTATCTGGTTTTCATACCACATATCACCCTTTAAACCACGATGATTTTTTTGAAATCATCAACCGGAAACTTACTATGCCTTAATTAAACATAAGATTCACTTGACTTGATAATGACATTTATACAATATCGATAATAAGATCGATTGTCGAAAAATACTGAGCCAGATTCTGCAAGCCATCTTAAAAATGCAAATTACGTTCAATAGCAAGTTGAGCTTTGCGAAATCCCGACATTCGGGAGCGAGAGCCGATGAAAAAACGGAGCATACATGATGGGGGGGTATGTGATCATTTTGAAAAGGCTCGTTGTAAATCCCGTCATGCGGGGCAACACCCTAGTGGGGCGTTAGATGTATTTTTGAGATAGCTTGTAAACAAATAGTCAACAAAAACAATAGAGAATGATATGACCACTAAAGCCTTTCAAGATTACTATACGGATGAATTCGCAAGTTGCTATGGGTGTGGAAGACTGAATAAACATGGCCTACAAATAAAAAGCTATTGGGATGGTGAAGAAAGCGTATGCCATTTTCAACCCAAATATTATCATACCGGTGGCTTTCCAGGTTATGTATATGGCGGCTTGATCGCATCCCTAATAGATTGCCATGCCGCCGGCACAGCGTCAGCAATTAAATTTCGTGATGGCAAAAGGGATATGGACAATAATGCGCCCCTTCGCTTTGTAACAGCCTCTTTACATGTAGACTATTTAGCGCCGACCCCGATTGATGCAACGCTGGAACTCCGTGGCAAGGTCAAAGAAATCAAAGGTCGCAAAATTATTGTTGGCATTACCCTGTCAGCCAAAGGTAAAGTCTGTGTCAAAGGTGAAGTGGTAGTAGTGCAGATACCTGAAGATTTTTCTCATAAATAAATAAGGAACGCCTTTAAGGACCACAAACCCTTTCTCCCAACTCATCGGGAGAAGAATCATAAATAGTCGTTTTCACAGGTTTTGCTCTATGAAGAATTAGCAAAAATGTGACGTTGGGGGAAAAATTGAAGGGGGGGAAACAAATGAAGCGAGTCATGTTGATGATTAAATTGGTGGTGCTGGTGATATGTATGTTTTCGATATTGGCACTGGCCGGGTGCAACAAGGTCAACAAAGAAAATTATAATAAAATAAAAATCGGGATGAGTTTCGAGGAGGTCGTTGGGGTTATGGGAAAACCAAACACATGCGAAGAACCGGTACTAAAAACAAAAAGTTGTATGTGGAGTTCATCTGACAAGCAGATCAAAATCAAATTTGTGGGTCATATCGTTGCGTGGCGATCCAGCAAGGGCATCTAACCGAACATCTCATTTCCGGACAGAGCACTAGAATGCCCATCCAGAAATCATTATCAGGCACAAAATAAGTTTCCAATGAAGTCCCGCCATGGTGGGATTACGCAAGGTCAAGTCGAAGATCCTGGACTTTGAGCGGGAGGAATCAAAGGATTACACGTCCCGCCCTCAGGCGGGAACAAGTAATTCCGCAGATTGACCCCAGAGAAATAGGCTCCGCATTTCACCCCAGTACGATAGTTCCAACTTACGGGGCAGGCAGGGCAGGCGAAGAGATTGAGCTAAAAGACCATTTATGGATGGGCACTAGTTAGAAGCATTTCTCAAATTTAACCATACCGTGTAAAAATAGCATCCAAGACAAACACTGAAAAAACTCTCAAGCCCTGCACATACACACAAAACAGCCGCCACAATATCACCAGGTAAATATAAATTTTTAAAGTATAGAATTGATACGGTTAAACAAAAAAGAAAGTCGATTTTAGCTGAAATTATTTTGGGACCTGTGGTTACCCAGTTCAGTTTAAAGCGCAAAACTTTTCAAATAAATTTTGATAGAAATGAAACAGGACTGATCGAATACCAAGTAAAATCAAGAATAAAAAAATCAATCGCAATATAATAAATATCCAAAGATTATTCAAAATTATTGCGAAAACAGTCAAGAGAAGGACGAGGCCTGCACCGATTCTTATTGATTTTTCATTCAATTGTTTATCCGAGATTGGGCAAGAAAGGGCGCTTTATTTATCACCTGTGTATTCAGCCGGAAGATATCAAGGACGTGTATGAGAATGCGTCGTAAGTATGGAGGTTATTAATGTGGATTTTCAATAGAGATGGTTTTTTCTCTGCAGTGTTTGACAAGTATTGCAAACGTGGCGAGCTAATGATTCGCTCACGATGCAAAGATGATCTTGATCGGTTGTCAAAGAAATTGCGCGGCTATTCCGACAAATCTGCAATTTTGGAAATCAAACATGCAGATTACCATTATCGCATGAAGGTTCTCAAGCACGAATGGGCGGATTATTTGATAAATTGCGCTTTTGATATTGATTATGCAAACGTAAAGGCCAATATCATTCCAGCCGCTGATGACTTGCGTAAAGATGCCTATTATCACGTGTGGACTGCACTTTATCGATGGCAATCAAAGATGAGTGATAAATAACCTTCCTTAGCGTGTTATACCCTCTGAATCTCTAAAACATCTAAATCTTAGACAGACCTCTCGGTTAATAATGTTCAAGCCAGAGCCAAACTTGGCCAAGACCCAATCCGATACCCCATAAATAAAAAAAGCGGTTCATTAGAACCACCTCTATCTTCGAAAATCCACAGTTAATTATGCCCGCCTTCGAATCTTTATTCCGTTTTGAAGCGAAGGCTGGTCGGGGCGAGAGGATTTGAACCTCCGACTTCCTGCTCCCAAAGCAGGCGCGCTTCCAGGCTGCGCCACGCCCCGACAATGATTGCTTCTAACACTATCTAATTGTTCGTGCAAGCAGATTTTTAAGCTTGATAACGTCCGATTTCTTTGTAGTGAAACGATATGCAGGATAAATGGTTATGGCGCTTTTTCAAAAAAATCATCGATACCGTTTCTAATTTTTTCGGCAATATCAGACAGCACATTGATATCATTCAACGATTTTTCTTCTTTAGGGTTGGTGATATATCCGATTTCAATTAGGATCGCAGGCGTGTCCGCACCTTCTAGAACCATCAGCGGCGCCCCTTGAATTTCAGCGTTATATTCAACCTTTTTACCCACCTTTTCGCTAAGACGATTTAGAATACCCTCAGCAAAAACTTTACTGTTTTTTTGATGTCTCCGTTGAACATTAGACCATTGTTCCTTAAAATTTGAGCTTTTGGATCCCTCCATGGATTCAGTTTCAAGCATAAGGGCGGAAGTTGAAATTTTTTCATAATAATACAATGAAATACCGCTTGCTTGATGGAGAAAGCTACCCCCGGTATGAATGCTAATGAACAGGTCTGCATTTAGATGATTGGCCATCGCTGTCCGCGTAAGGATATCGATCCAATAGTCATCTGTTCGAGTAAGAATTACCTCATACGTCCTTTCGAGTTCTACTGACAACACTCGAGCAAGTTCCATGGTAACGGTTTTTTCAAAGGTGCCGTCAGGCCCCCGGGCGCCTTTATCATAACCACCATGTCCGGGATCTATAACAATGGTTTTTTTCTTAATCTGAAAATGTAATTTGTTGGACTTTGCTTCTGTAATTGCAAAATGTGCGGGCATCATAAAGAGCAATAAGATTGTGACGATATGGAGCTTAAAAAGAATCGGCTTATAACCTTTCATCATAACATCAAAATTCCCTATTTGACTTGACAGATGCCTGATTTGACATTATTTTTATTATTTGATTTTTATTAAAATCTAATATATTTTAAAATAATGTCAAGACGGCTTTCAAACGATTTAGAAACATCACGATAGCCCATGATTTTCCTAGAATAACTCATTTGAAAAATGTTAACCCATATTCGGGTTTAAATCAAATGAAAGTACGTCGTTAGACATTACATCTATTCGGTGATTTTACCGATCGAATCTTTAAATAGAACACCCCGACCAGTTTGATGGAAATACAATTTGAATCCTAAATGAGCGTAAACAATTTTCCATCATTTAAAATTTAACATCATAATAACATACAAATTTAAAACGCGAGAGTGGCGGAACTGGCAGACGCACTGGACTTAGGATCCAGCTCTGGCAACAGAGTGGGAGTTCAAATCTCCCCTCTCGCACCAGTTAAAACCCGTGAAAGGTGCCTGAGATATTGAGGCGCTGATCTATTAGAAAGGAATTTTATGCAAGTTACAGTAGAAGATGTGAGCAGTGTTAAAAAGATTTTGCATATTGAGGTGCCGGAAAAAATCGTCATTCGTGAGTTGGAACATGCCTATAAAAATCTTAAAAAAACCGCCAAAGTAAAGGGTTTTCGTCCTGGAAAAGCACCCCGTTCGGTTTTGGAAAGGTTATATAAAAAGGATGTCCATGGTGATGTATCCTCAAAATTGCTTCAGGATTCCTTTGTGGAGGCCCTCAAGGAAACCGAATTAAATATCATCGGAAATCCAAAAATTGAACCGCCTCAACTTGAGGAAAGGGGTCCGTATAAATATGATGCCACAGTGGAGGTAAAACCTGAAATTGATGACATTGATTTCAAGGGATTAACTCTAAAAAAGGTGCTATATAAGGTTACGGATGAAGAAATGGCGGCACAGCTTAAACTGCTCCAGAAAAACCTATCACAACAAATACCCGTAACTGAAGATCGACCGGTACAAGAAAACGATTCTGTTCTGATCGATTACGAAGGTTTTGAAGATGGTAAGCCCTTTTCCGAAACCCAGAAAACAAAAAATTTTACCATGAAAATCGGTGAAGGAGCAATTTCTAAAACCCTGGACGAAGAATTGATCGGTATGAAACCGGGTGAAGACCGAGAAATAACGGTACATTTTCCCGAAGATCATTTCAATAATAGTTTAGCAAACCATGAAATTTCGTTTCATGTAAAACTCCATGAAATCAGAGAAGAAATCCTTCCTGAGATCGATGATGAATTTGCCAAAAAACTCGGCCAATATGAAACGTTAGACGATGTGAAAAATGCCATAACAGACAATTTAAATGAGGGATATCAAAAGCGCGTGGAACAGGAACTGAATGAACAGATCTATAAAGACCTGATTGAAAGAACGGAATTTGAATTGCCTGATTCAATGGTAGACTATGAGCTAAACAATATTATTGATGAAATTGAAAAGACGTTAACGTATTATAACAAATCTTTGGAAGAACAGGGCCTGACAAAGGAAATGCTTGCCGAACAACATCGTGAAACAGCGGGAAAAAAAGTCAGACGCCATCTGATTTTAGGCAAGATCATTGATCAGGAGAATTTGGAGCTTTCTGATCAAGAATTGGAAGACGGTTTCACGAATATGGCGCAAGCGGTGAATCAACCGGTTGAAGCAATCAAAAATTACTATCAACAGAATCAGGATAATTTCGATTTTTTTAAACACACCTTACTTGAAAAACAGGCCATCAAGCTTATTATTAATAATAGCAATATAGATGAAGTTGAGCCGGAGTTGAAAAAAAAGACTGAAAGTTGATGAAACTTTAAAACGTTTCGTGATATAATTGTTGTGAAAAAAGAATGAAATCGTTCAGAAATTATTCGTAATACAAAAAAAACACTTGATAAGGAGATGATTTGTGCCGTTAATACCTATGGTTATTGAACAAAGCAGCAGGGGTGAGCGAGCCTACGACATATACTCAAGGCTCCTCAAGGACAGGATTATTTTCCTTGGGACAGCCATGAATGATGAAGTTGCAAATCTCTTAATCGCACAGCTTCTATTTCTTGAGTCCGAAGACCCTGATAAGGATATAAATTTTTATGTAAATTCACCCGGAGGTATTGTAACTTCAGGATTGGCGGTTTATGATACCATGCAGTACATCAAACCGGACATTGCAACGGTATGTATCGGTCAGGCCGCCAGTATGGGTGCACTTTTATTGACCGCCGGGACAAAGGGAAAGCGTTATTCACTTCCCAATTCAAGGATTTTGATCCATCAACCCATGGGCGGATTTCAAGGACAGGCATCAGATATCGAGATCCAGGCCAAAGAAATCCTTCGCATGAAAGAAACCTTAAATCAAATACTGGTGCGTCATACTGGAAAAAATTTGAGTCAAATACAAAATGATACAGATCGTGACTTTTTTATGAGCGGTGTGGAAGCCAAAGAATACGGTATTATCGATCATGTTATCGAAAACAGAGATGATTTGAATAAAATAGAAAAGACGGAGAATTAAAATGGCGAAAAAAAGGGATATGAACGACAACCTTTTCTGTTCATTCTGCGGAAAGAATCAGAAAGAGGTTCAAAAACTGATTGCCGGTCCTGCCGTCTATATTTGTGATGAATGTATCCAACTGTGCAGTGAAATTATAGAAGAGGAAAGGGGAAAAGACGAAAAAGACACGGAGCGGCTTTTAGTCCCAAAAGAAATAAAAGAAATGCTCGATGATTATGTCATTGAACAAGATGCAGCAAAAAAAATCCTCGCTGTTGCAGTTTACAATCATTACAAGCGCCTGGATTCATCCATCAAAACTGGAGATGTGGAGATACAGAAGAGCAATATCCTTCTTATTGGACCGACCGGATGTGGGAAAACATTGCTGGCACAAACCCTTGCCAGATTTCTAAATGTACCCTTTACGATTGCCGATGCCACAAGCCTTACTGAAGCCGGCTACGTCGGCGAGGATGTCGAAAATATCATCCTTGCTCTGCTTCAAAATGCGGATTATGATGTGGAAAAGGCAGGACGGGGTATTGTATACATTGACGAAATCGACAAAATAGCTCGAAAATCCGACAACCCTTCCATTACCCGTGATGTTTCGGGAGAAGGCGTTCAGCAGGCATTATTGAAAATTATAGAAGGGACCACTGCCAGTGTTCCTCCCAAAGGGGGACGAAAACACCCTCAACAGGATTTTGTTAAAGTCGACACTTCTAACATACTTTTTATTTGTGGTGGAACTTTTACCGGACTCGAGCAGGTCATCCAGCGGCGTCTTGGTTCCAAAGTCATGGGCTTTGGGGCTAAAATCATCAAACAGGAAGAGAAAAATATCGGTGAAATTCTTAAAATGGTGCGACCCGAGGACCTCATTAAATACGGTTTGATTCCTGAATTTTTGGGTCGTCTCCCTGTTATTGCGACCCTTGGTGAATTGAATGCGTCTGCTTTGATCAGAATACTGAAAGAGCCGAAAAACGCCCTGATAAAGCAGTTTAAAAAACTCATGGAGATAGAAGGTGTAAATCTCAGATTAACAGATAGCGCACTTATAGCCATTGCCGAAGAGGCCATGAAACGCAAATCCGGTGCCAGAGGTCTACGTGCCATTATGGAAAAATGCATGATCGATGTCATGTATGAGATCCCCTCCATGGAGAATGTCAAAGAATGTGTTATAGGAGAAGATACTGTTCTCAATCAGGAAGATCCAATTCTCTTATTTGAACAACCCCAAAAAAAAGCACAAGACGGATGATCGGGAGAATAATCGCTTATTATGATTAGTTTACAAAAATTTTTTAAAGATGATGATTCTGATTCGCCAAACATACTACTACCGCTTCTACCGCTGAGGGATATCGTTGTTTTTCCCCACATGGTTGCACCGCTTTTTGTAGGACGATCGAAATCAGTGAACGCTCTTACCGATGCGATGAACCACGATAAAAGGGTTTTTCTTGCCACCCAGACCAAAGCAGGCATCGACAACCCCGGTGAAAAAGATATCAGTCATGTAGGAACCATTGCTAGTGTGCTTCAACTTCTAAAGCTTCCTGATGGAACGGTAAAAGCTTTGATCGAAGGGAAAAACAGAGCTTCTATTGCCCGTTTTGTTAAGAACAAAGACTTTTTTCAGGTGGAGTTGGAATTGATTCCCGAAATGGGAGTATCGCCTGCAGAGGGTGAAGCACTGGTCAGAGCGATTAACAAAAGTTTCGATGAGTATGCCCAAGTAAACAAGAGCCTATCAAAAGATCTTGTGAAAAGTGTTTCCAGCATCTCAGATCCTTCAAAGCTTGTTGATACTATGGCGGCTCATTTCGCGTTCAAAATTGATGATAAACAGCATCTGTTGGAAACGGTTACCTTGGAAAAACGGCTTTCTTTCCTTCTGAGTTTGATCAAGATGGAAATTGATATTTTCAAAATGGATCAGCGGATAAAAAATCGTGTCAAGGAACAGATGGATAAAACTCAGAAAAATTATTATCTGAATGAACAGATGCGGGCCATAAAAAAGGAAATCGGTTCTGAGGATGATCATGGGGACGAACTTAGAGAGCTTGAAAAGCGAATCAAACGTAAAAAGATGTCCAAAGAGTCTGCAGGAAAGGTTAGACATGAATTTAGAAAGCTCAAAATGATGACCCCCATGTCTGCGGAAGCTACGGTGGTTCGAGGCTATATCGACTGGTTAATCAGCCTTCCGTGGTTTGATCGAAGCAGGGTGCGCAAAGATCTTGACGAAGCCGATAAGATACTTGAAGAAGATCACTACGGATTGAAAAAGCCAAAGGAACGCATACTGGAATATCTGGCTGTTCAGTGCCTTGTCAAAAAAATTAGGGGGCCGATCCTCTGTTTTGTAGGACCACCTGGGGTTGGTAAAACCTCTTTGGCCAAATCTGTTGCCCGGGCCACAGGAAGAAAATTTGTACGTCTTTCTCTGGGAGGTGTTAGGGATGAGGCTGAAATTCGAGGACATCGGCGCACATACATCGGTGCAATGCCCGGCAAAATCATCCAATCCCTGAAAAAGGTGGGTGTCAATAATCCGGTATTTTGCCTTGATGAAGTGGATAAAATGAGTATGGATTTTCGAGGAGATCCCTCAGCCGCCCTTTTGGAAGTTCTTGATCCTGAGCAAAATTTCAGCTTCAACGATCATTATCTGGACGTTGATTACGATCTTTCAGATATCCTGTTTATTACCACAGCCAACACATTACCTGAGATACCCCTTCCATTACAGGATAGAATGGAGATCATACGCCTACCCGGCTATGCAGAATATGAAAAATATCATATTGCTAAAGACTTTTTAATATCCAAGCAGATAAAAATGAACGGGCTGGAAGAAAAAAATTTACAATTTTCCAAGAATGGTATGCTCACGATAATTCGTCGATATACTAGAGAATCAGGGGTAAGAAATCTGGAACGTGAGATCTCTTCAATATGCCGGAAGATTGCACGAAAAATTGTAAAAAATAAAGAGGCTAAAACCTATAAAGTAACGGCAAATTCGATCCAGAAATACCTGGGTCCACCCCGATTCAAGGAGATTCAGATAGAAGAACAAGACCAAGTCGGCACTGTAACCGGTCTTGCCTGGACCCAAGTGGGTGGCGAGTTACTTTCCATTGAAACCCTGATTATGCCCGGCAAAGGAAAACTCACCATGACCGGTAAACTGGGAGAGGTGATGCAAGAGTCTGCCCAGGCGGCGGTCAGCTATGTTCGTTCACGGGTAGCGAACCTTGCAATAGATCCAGCGTTTTATAAACTAAACGATATTCATATTCATATACCTGAAGGTGCTATTTCAAAAGACGGACCATCTGCCGGGATTTCAATGTGCACTTCTTTGGTATCGGCTTTAGCAAAGAAACCCGTTTTCCGTGATATTGCCATGACCGGTGAAATAACATTGCGGGGCCGAGTTTTAGCAATAGGAGGACTAAAAGAGAAGATTCTAGCCGCTCACAGGGGCGGTATTAAAAAGGTCGTCATCCCCAAAGAAAACAAGAAAGATTTAAAGGATATTCCCGCTACGGTCTTAAAAGCGATTGAGATTGTTTTGGTTGAGCATATGGATGAGGTTCTGCCCCATGCGTTGATTCTGGAACCAGGGGATACGATTTTCAAAGAACACGATATCCCATTTGGAGTGATGACCGAGGAAATGGATAAGGATCAAAGATCAGCTTTGATTTGATTTCTCTTTATAGAGAGAAACAAAATTTAAAGCCAATTTAGGCTTGACTTCATATAGTTAAATTGTTAGCAGTAAGTTTTCCGGGCGGGTAGCTCAGTTGGGAGAGCATCGGCCTTACAAGCCGAGGGTCACAGGTTCAAGCCCTGTTCCGCCCACCATTTTGACTGACTGTTGAAATTGATTCGATAAAATTAAAAATTAACTTTTTTGGGGGTGTAGCTCAGTTTGGTTAGAGCGTCCCGTCTTTCACGGCGGGAAGATCGAAAGTTCAAGTCTCATTCGCTCTAAACTTTAATTATTATAAAATCTTTAATTTCTCTGGGGGTGTAGCTCAGTTTGGTTAGAGCGTCCCGTCTTTCACGGCGGGAAGATCGAAAGTTCAAGTCTCATTCGCTCTAAACTTTAATTATTATAAAATCTTTAATTTCTCTGGGGGTGTAGCTCAGTTTGGTTAGAGCGCCGGCCTGTCAAGCCGGAGGTCGCGAGTTCAAGTCTCGTCACTCCCGCCATTCTGCCACTAAGCTTGTTATTCACATAACAAGCTTTTTTTATGCCATGACTTATTTTGTATACATCATTGAAAGTCTCAAAGACGGAAGCTATTATATCGGCTCCACCCAAAACCTTTCCGAGAGAATTGAACGCCACAACCGGGGAAGATCAACATATACAAAATCCAAGAGACCGTGGGAGTTAGTATATACTGAAGAACTTCCCGATCGATCCAGAGCTATAATTCGTGAAAAAGAGATCAAATCGAAAAAAAGTAAATCATATATTAAATTCCTGCTTAGAGCGTCCCGTCAATCATGACGGGAAGGTCGCGAGTTCAAGTCTCGTCACTCCCGCCATTCTGCCACTAAGCTTGTTATTTACATAACAAGCTTTTTTATGCCATTTAAAGAATGCCAAAACGCTGAAAGGCATCGGTTATTCCGGCAGCCTAACGATGGTTCTTCCTTTATGCTTTCTTTGAAGAATGAGATCGATTCTTTCGTTCAGTCCATCCAGAGGAACCTCAGTGGTCAAGAACTCAAGACGCTCAAGTTTCCACTCACTCGCAATTTTATTCCATACCTTCAGACGCATGGGCATCGGACAATTCTGCGAATCAATCCCCATCAGTGTCACCCCGCGCAAAATAAAAGGATAGACATTCAGGGGCAAATCATGCGACCCTACATTCCCACAGCACGTGACCCCACCGTCAGACTGTATCGATTTGATCATTGTTGCCAGTATTTCTCCGCCGATCGTATCAATGCCGCCAGCCCAGAGCCCTTTTAGAAGCGGCTTGCCGCTGGAGTCCGTCGCCTCTTCTATACTAATGACCTCTTTTGCGCCAATTTCTAGTAGATAATCCTTTTCATCCACGATTCCGTTTACCGCTACGACCTCATAGCCCGCTTTGGCAAGTATGGAGACTGCGATACTTCCAACCCCTCCCGTTGCACCGGAAACCACTATTCGGCCCATGTCTGGGGTGATTCCATAGTCAACCAGCCTGTAAACCGAAAGGGCGGCCGTGAAGCCGGCTGTTCCGAATATCATGCTCTCTCGAGCGGAAAGATGTTTGGGCATCTTGACCACCCATTGGGAAGGGACGCGGATATATTGACCAAAGCCACCGGATGTGTTCATTCCGAGATCATAACTTGTAACGATCACATCATCTCCGGATTTAAACTCGTTGCTTTGGCTTTCAGCGACGATCCCTGCAGCATCAATTCCAGGCGTGTGTGGATATTTTTTTGTAACACCTCTGTTGCCTATGGTAGAGAGAACATCTTTGTAATTTAGAGAAGAATACGAAACTTTGACCAGCACATCTCCTTGTGGAAGGTCATCGATGTTTTTGTCTTTGATTTCCGTGATAAATTGATTATTCTCCTTTTCTGTAACTACCATGGCCTTGAATGTTTTTTGATTCATGGATTTATCTCCTTTTAAGATGGTATATGTGCATCCTTGTAAATTCTAAAATGAGCGTTTTAAAATCAGAACTTATCATTGTTTCCAATCTCTTGGCAACAATGGATCGCCTTGAAGGTAATGAGCGTCTGGGTGCTGAAAAAATGATGGTATCATTTTTAGTGGCTCTTGCCGGTGAGATACGAATTGCACAGCATGTTGAAAGATCCATGAATTTCATCGGCGCCGAGAGGAAAATAATGGAAGCCATGGGAAAGATACAGCGCCTTGAAAGATCAAAAATCAATCAATGTATCTCTGAAGCCCTTTCGTTGATCACAACATGCAGCGCTGGCGCGATGAAAGTTCTGATGAACCGACAGTTGATATAATATTATTTTTTTAGTTTTTCCGGAACACAGTTTGACGGACATTGAAAATAAACACATCTTTTGCACTCATAACGCCTTAACGTTAAACCCAAAACACCGGTAGACAGCAGGTAGATCACCAGCAACCCCGGCCGAAGCAATAGCCAGTAAATGGGAAGCATTATGATGCCAAGAAGTGTAATTACAGACACCGTCTTTTCCAACGGGCTCAATGGACCGGATTCGGCCTTGAAAATTTTTGGCATCCACCAAAAAAACATACATTTTAATGTCCGGCCGCTTTGATGATAATGGGGGCAATGGATACAGTAAAATCGGTATATAACCATAACCAGTAAAATGCATGCAATTATATATATGATAAACCATGCTATCGATTTTTCAATGATAGCAATGCAGGCGGCAATAAACGGCACGGAAACCAACAGATTCCAATAAAGAAAATCCAAAAACGTGTGCTGAGTCTTTAATGGGATTTCAGGGTGGTGCATGTTTTTATTTCTCCTTTTCACGTTCAACATCAATTGTTATTGACTTTCACCCTAATTAAGCGAAAGTCGAATCATCGAAAGACTCGCTAAAATAAATATATAATAATCGTTCTCGGTTTTGTTTACGCTCAATTAGGGTTTCCTTGTATGGAAAATCCCCCCAGCTTAGTTTCAAGGTATTCGGCAATACCTTCTTGGCCGCCTTCGCGCCCCAAACCGCTTTCCTTCATACCGCCAAACGGAGCGGCGGCGGCTGTCGGATTGATATCGTTAATACCGACAATTCCGAAACGAAGGTTTTCGAACATGCGCATAGCGCAGGAAAGGTCACCGGTATATACATAAGATGCCAGACCGTAATGGGTATCATTGGCCATGCTCAAAACAGATTCTTCAGTGTCAAAGGTAATGATGGGCGCCACCGGTCCAAATGTCTCTTCTCTGTAAATTAACATTTCCGGTGTGACATCACTTAGAACCGTAGGGGAATAAAAAAATCCTTTGTCGAGGTTGTTGTCCATGAGTCTTTTCCCGCCGCAAACCAAAGTTGCACCCTTATCCAATGCATCTGTCACCTGTCGGTCAACCTTTTCCAAGGCTGAAGCGTTCACCAAGGGACCAATGGTTACCCCCTTTTCAAATCCGCTGCCGGCACGCATTTTTGACACACGGTTTTTGAATTCCTCGATAAATGGCCCCACGATACGATGATGAACAAAGATTCTGTTTGGACTGATACAGGCCTGCCCGGTATTCAGAAACTTGACCAGCACGGCACCCTTTGCAGCATATACCGGATCTGCATCTTCGAAAACAATAAACGGGGCATGACCGCCGAGTTCCAGAGAAACACGTTTGATCTGTTTGGCTGCGTTTTGGCTCAAAAGCTTGCCAACATCCGTGGAACCCGTGAATGTAACTTTGGAAACCAAAGGATGCGTAATGAACGTTTCGCCAATTGGAGCGGGGTTCAACGCAGTAACAAGATTCACCACACCGGCAGGAATTTGTGCCTTTTCAAATATTTTAAACATTTCAACGGCGCACAAAGGCGTTGCTTCCGCCGGTTTCAACACCACGGTACATCCGGCAGCCAGTGCCGGCGCGACTTTTCTTGTAATCATGGATATTGGATAGTTCCAGGGTGTTATGGCCGCTACCACCCCTACCGGCTGACGTATCACAATAAACCGTTGATCTGAGCGGGGGGCCGGGATCGTCTCTCCGTAAACCCGTTTGGCCTCTTCCGCATACCAGCGCAAGAAATCCGCACCGTATTGTACTTCCCCCATAGCGGCCTTTAATGGTTTGCCTTGTTCCTCAGTCATCACCCGTGCCAGGTGTTCTTTTTGCTCCATCATCAACTGATACGCCCTGTAAAGGTATTCTGATCGTTGATAGGCGGTCAAGCCGGACCAGGTCCCAAAGGCCTGATGGGCCGCTTCTATGGCCTGTTGGGCATCGTCTTGATTTCCATCTGCCACTTCTCCGATTTTTTCATTGTTTGACGGATTGTGGACGGGAAAAATTGAACCGCTGACAGCGTTAACCCAATGCCCATTAATATACATCATGGAAATCCTCCTTTAGAAACGATCATATTATTTTTATGATCCAGTGTGATATCAGAAAATAAACGACACCTGAACTCATGAGGCAGATACACAATACCCAGAGATGCCGGTATACGGCGCCCATGCTCGTGTTGAAATATTCGTTGGAGAGAATAAAACAAAGGTGTAACGGTGAAAGGAGCACACCTGAAAAGCCGCATACGATGGTCAACATCACATATTGCAACATGAAATCCGCTTCGCCGAGAGAATGGATCAAAGGAATCAGTATGGGAAGCGTCACACCCACAAATGCAATGGTAATGCCGGTTATGAGTCCCACTAAAAACGGGAGTATTACGGCGATAAGCATCAATGGCACTTTAAGTAATATCAATTCGTTACTAATTAATGAGACTGCATGACTGTCTTCCAAAATACCCTTAAAGATTAAAATGGATGCAACGATATACATCATGTTTATATTCTGAGGGTTGCTTACCACCCTCCATATTTGAACTTTGTTCAATGCATTTTTGAACCAGACCCATCCGATGGCCACAACAAGGGCAAGGATCAAACCGATCTCTTTGGAAATTGAAAAACTTGGGAACAAATAAGAAAAAAGGATTCCCAGGCAAAGCCCAACCACGATGACAAGCAGGATCGGTATCAATTCTTTAATGAAGGGCCATACGGGTATTTTGGACTCACGGCCGGGATTGTTTGCCTTTGGCTGATGGAGATCCTTTAGTGGCATATAGCCAAAAAACACTGCCAGCAGTGTAATCGGACACATGAAAAGGATAAAATTCAGGATATTGATATCCGCCAATACCGTTGCCAGCAATACACCCGGATACAAAGGCCACCAGTACTCCCAGATATGGCGAAACCAATAATTAATAAAACTGAGCTTATCGTCGGAAAGATTCGACTGTGTCCCCAGGTCCTTTACCATGGGAGCAGAAAAAACAGCACCGCCCGGCATGGGCAGAAGTCCGATTAGGGCCGGAAAAACAACGAGATTGATTCTAATATTTACGATCAATCCCCTAAATTTTATGAGAAGACGCTGCATTTGACCCGAATGTTCCATACTGCTGCTCAGGACTAAAATAAGAGCAACAATTATCGCCAAAGACAATGTTTTAGGGTAAATGATTGATTCAGCCATGGACCCGATCATTGCTTTGGCATGAAGACTAAATAAAAAACTTAATAAAACAGCCCCCAGGATAAAGGCATGCCCCAATGAAAGTTTTTTTCTGATCAAAAAAAGCACAAAAATAAATACGATAATAATCCTTATCATCGCAGGGATTTGTTGCAAAATAGGCATATTTTTTGTCGATATATTTTAGAATTTTACTTTAGGAACTGCTTTTTCTGCCTCCGGCACTTCATAATACGCAGCGCTTGAGACACTTGCAATCATGACATAATACCTTCCGAAATCGGTTAATGCACTTCCGGTTATGGTGATGGAATGAATTTGACCTTTATGGCGTTTTAACACTTCATCCTGAAAGGGTTTAAACCTTTCATCAGCCGAATGGTTTAACGTCGGCTCAGTCATGTAAACCCCCTTTTTATTGAATGGGCAAAGAAGTGTCCGTAAATAAGGCCCATTCCACATCAACATTATTTTTAACCACCGATACAATATGTTCGTTGAAATAAAAATGTTCTACGACCCAATTATGTTCTCTGTAAATTACGACAAGATGCCTATCGTCGATGATTCGCTTTATCCGGCATTTTAACAAATCCCGGATGCCGGTGCCCGAAGCCTTGAGTACCGATTCTTTGGACGTCCAGTATCTAAAAAAAAGGATGGTTTTCTCGGTATCTGACAGCGCCCATTCATTTTTATGGGCTGTTTTTCTGTGAAGCGCTTCTTTAACGGGACGAATTTTTTCCAAATCAATGCCGATCCTTGCCCGGGCAATCACCCCGCCGACATATTCGGTCTTGTGTGTTACAGACCAGTAATTTCCATTAAACGGCAGAGGAACACCATTTTCATTTTTTTTCAGATCACCGAGTTGAATTTGGCGCTTTTGTGCGGATATTTCAAGAGCCCTTCTGGCATGTCTGCTGAGAAAGGAAACTTTTTCTCTACCCGTAAGCTGCTGTTTTTTGTTTGGAACAGCAAGAATTACCGGACAAATCGTTTGTCTTTGGATGTTTGATTTTGGATGTTGGATTGTACTCAAGATAACATAGCCCCGCAATTCTATTTCTTAACAGTATATAAATTTCCATTTCCTTTCAGCTTCAACGCTTCATCATACACCTTATTTTTAGAAAGGCCGTATTTTTGGGCAATAATTCTGGAAACCTCTGATATTTTGCCCCCTTTCTTCCCCAGTGCTTCAATCAATTCAGCGCGTATGACATCCTGTGAAACTTCTTTATTTTCTTCACAGCCTTTCACAAGAATCGTGCATTCACCTTTTACAGCCTGGCGATGGGATAACGAATCAATGAGTTCTGATAAATGGCCTCTTACAAATTCTTCGTGCAGTTTGGTCATCTCTCTGCAAAACACGCCATATCTGTCACCCATTACATCGGCAAGTTCTTCCATAAAAGCCAAAATGCGTCCAGGGCTCTCATAAAATATTAGGGTCCTTTTTTCATCAGCAAGTTCTTGAAGCTGTTTGAGTCGTTTTGCCTTTTTCTTGGCAGGAAACCCGATAAAAACAAAGGAATCGGTGGGCAACCCGGAAATGCTGAGTGCGGCAACCACAGCAGAAGCGCCGGGGATGGGTATGACCCTTATACCCTTTTCAACGGCACTTTGAAGAAGCATATAACCCGGGTCCGAAACTGTGGGTGTACCGGCATTCGATACCAGCGCTATGGATGATCCGGATTCTATCCGTTCAATTAATAGCGGTGTTCGCTCTTTTTCATTATGCTCATGGTAAGAAACCTGGTGGCTCTTGATATTATGGTATTTCAGCAACTTTCCCGTATGTCGTGTATCCTCTGCGGCGATAAGATCAACCTGGTCGAGGACATTTAGCGCCCTTAGGGTAATATCGTCCATGTTACCGATAGGGGTGGCCACAACATAAAGCATTCCCTTACTTGGTGTGTTTTTTGTACTATCCATAGGCGAGTTCAAAGGCATTTTTTATGATCTCTATCTGGGGATTGTCTTTTGCTGAACTTAGTGCAACAACATCAAACCTGGCTTTGACATGGGTCTTTTTTGTGGCTTTAAGATAGTACAGGGCTACCATGGAGATTTTTCGCTGCTTTTTAGGGGTGACCGCCCATTTGGGGTTTCCGAAAAGATTGGTCCTTCCGGCTTTGACTTCAACAAAAACCAGGGTCTTCTTTTCTTTTGCAATAATATCAATTTCCCCCAGTTTGTTTCGATAATTCTGCTCCAAAATTTTATATCCGTTTTTTTTAAGATAGCGCACGGCCAAGGACTCGCTTTCTTTACCGAATTGCTGCCGTTTATTTCGCATTTTGGCACCCTTATCGTTTTACGAAATTAAACTCAGATTCTTAATACTCAAGTTTCTCACCCCAATATTGCCAAAAGGATTACAGGTATTCCTTAACCCCCTTGAAGCTTCTTCTGTGAATCGGACAGCATCCGAATTTTTGGATCGCTTTTTTATGTGCCTTTGTGGGGTATCCTTTGTGTTTTTGGAATCCAAACTGAGGATAATCCTGGTGGTATCTCTCCATCAATCTATCACGGGTTACTTTTGCAACGATTGACGCAGCTGCAATGGAAACACTAAGGGCATCACCCTTTGGTATCGCCTCCTGTGGCAGAGCTGACGAGATCAAAAATATGCCATCGATGAGTAGGCAATCCGGCTGGGGGGCAAGATTTTCAACTGCCATCGCCATGGACAAAAGAGCTGCTTGAAGGATGTTGATACGATCTATTTCAAACGGGTCAACGATTCCAATCCCAACGGAAACGGCAAGATCGTATATTGTTTCGTAAAGGTAATTACGTTTTTTGGGAGTTATTTTTTTTGAATCGGATATTCCAGGAATCTGCAAAGATATCGGAATAATAACCGCCGCAGAAACCACCGGCCCGGCCAGGGGTCCCCGGCCGGCTTCATCAATACCTGCAATTCTTGAAAAGCCTTTTTGAAAGGCTTTTTTTTCGAATAACCACAGGTCTTGTCCCATGAGTTCTCAGCAGATAACAACTTGAGACCTTTGCAAAACGTCCCTTTTTGCCCAATTTCTGTGTCATGCTCAAATTTTAATCCTCAAAATACTCCGTGTATTCCTGTGGTTAAAATTTTCGCCTTCCTTGAACTTGAACAAAAATTAACGTTTTTCAAAGGCCTCAACCTGAATGTGTTGTCTATTAATTGATACGACGTTCTTTTATTCTTGCTGCTTTGCCCCTTAGTTTGCGCAGATAATAGATTTTTGACCGTCGCACACGTCCGTGAGAAATGATTTCTATTTTATCAATCACAGGGGAATGCAGCGGGAAAATACGTTCAACCCCTATGCCGTATGAAACCTTCCGAACGGTAAATGTCGCATGGACTCCGCCGCCCCGTTTGCTGATCACGACGCCTTGAAAAGCCTGGATACGCTCCTTTTCACCTTCTTTTATCTTTACATAAACTTTAACGGTATCTCCTGTGGCAAAACTAGGCAAATCAAGCCGCATCATCTCTCTTTGTAGCTGATCTAATCTTTCCATATTTATCTCCAAAATAACATGTTAATTCAATCCCGACTGTATTTTATTCTTTTTTCCCAAAAACTCTGTCGAGAATGACCGCTGCAGCGGACCTTACAGACAGGTGATTGTAATCTGTATTCCCTAAAACGGGATCAAGAACGTAGTCGGCTTCAGCCATAAAATTTTCTGAAAGCCCCCATCCGGTACCCAGTATCAAGAGATACAAGGACCCATCTTGCAACATCTCATGGAACCGTTTAAAACTTATATTGCGGGGGCTGTGACCGGCGCTGGTCACAACCGTTTTCGGAGAATCTCCGCCATTTTTATGTATATGTTCGATAACCTCATTCAGAGAATTTTTAATGACGATAAGTTTCAGCGCTTCTTTTCGTTTTGGATTATATGTCGCGCCTGTTCCTTCTAACCAATGCGAAACAATTTTTTCAACCAGTTCTTTTTGGTCGGAGAGCGGTGTTACCACATAAAATGACCTTACGCCATATGTCTTTGCTGATCTGGATATATCATGCAGATCAAGGTTCGTTACCGCAGAAGCGATGATTTCGCCATGCTTATTGACCACCGGATAGTGCACCAGGGCCATATAAAGATTGGTTGTGTATGATTTTTTCAATATCAACACACCACTTTTTAAGAATTTCAATCTCCTGTTTGCTCAAGGCTCTGTTCTCCAACAAATCCGGTCTTTTCAGAAACGTCCGGATCAGCGATGTTTCAAGCCTCCAGTTCTCAATTCTTTGGTGGTCTCCCGACAACAGAATTTCGGGGACATCATGTCCTTCAAAGCTTCTGGGTCGAGTATATTGTGCGTATTCTAAAACGCTACCTGAAAACGAATCCTTTTCAGCAGATTCTTTACCCCCGAGTATGCCGGGAATCAGTCGGGTTACCGCATCGATAATTACCATGGAAGCCAACTCGCCTCCGGTAAGGACATAATCACCGATGGAAATTTCATCATCGATGAAATCGTGACAAATCCGTTCATCTACACCCTCGTAGCGACCGCAGATGAGAATAAGTCCCTCCGATAACGACAATTCATGAGCAACGCTCGAATCAAAACGTCGCCCCTGGGGTGTTAGCAGTATCTTTTTTGAAGAAGGTGCTTTTTGGATTGCTTCCCGGATAGCAGCGGCCAGCGGCTCGGGCTTCATGACCATTCCACACCCCCCGCCATATGGCCTGTCATCCGTCACACGATGCTTTCCTTCTGCAAAATTTCTAATATCTATGGCGGATACCCGAATTTTATTTCGGTCTATTGCTCTTCTGATAATTCCATGTTCCCAAAAAGGATTAAACATTTCCGGGAAAATCGTAAGGGCTATGAAATTCATCCCTATTACATTGCCTGTTATCGGTGTGTGGACGTGGATATAAAGTATCTCAATACAGCATTAAGATTTTGAGACCTTTGCAAAACACCCCTTTTTGCACAATTTCTGCGTCCCCGATGATCGGGATTTATCAACAGGCTCAAATTTTAATCCTCAAAATACTCAATGTATTTCTTCGGTTAAAAATTTCGCCTTCCTTGAACTTGAACAAAAGTGAGCATTTTTCAAAGGTCTCATTTCACAACCCTTCGGGCAAATCCACACGCATCGTTTTGTTCTCGAAATCTATTTCTAACACCACCGATTCAATGGCCGGAATCAGTATTTCAGTGCTATCATCTTTCGTTCGATTTTTGACGATATATACGTCGTTGCTGCCGGTTGCCATTATCGATTCAACACGGCCGATGTATTTATTATCGGCTGTAAAAACTGAGAGCCCGATAATGTCTACCCAGTAATAGACGCCTTCTTCGAGTTTAGGAAGATCGATCCGTTCGATGAAAAGCTCGGCTCCGATCAGGGTTTTGGCCGTGTTACGGTCTTCAATACCTTTAAATGATAGAAGGATGGATTTGCCGTGAGGTTTGGCCCATTTTATAGAAAAATGTTTTTCTGTTTTTCCGGCAAGGATGACAAGGATCAAACTACCTGGCTTGAAAACGGACACGGATTCAGCGTAAGAATGGACCTTAAGGTTCCCTTTTACGCCGTGAGCGCCTACGATTTTGCCAACAGGAAGAAACCCATCTTTTCCCACAGTGCTATTCGATAATTTCAAGAACCGATCGTTTTTTTAATTTGGCAGAAGCAGCGCTTAATATGGTCCGCATGGCCCGTGCCGTTCGGCCCTGTTTACCAATCACCTTTCCCAAGTCCTCTTTGGCCACTTTGAGTTCTAATACCGAGGTCTGGTTACCTTCTACCTCTGTAACTTCAACCAGTTCTGGATTGTCCACCAACGCCTGAGCAATATATTTAATCATCTCTTTCATAGCTCCATCTCCTTTGTTGGCCTATGAGCGTTAGAGGTAAAGATACTATGCAAGTTTAGCAAAAAAACCTTCTTTTTTCAAAAGGCTTTTTACAGTGTCTGTAAGAATTGCGCCTTGATCAATCCAGTACTTAATTCTTTCTTGTTTTAGAACGACTCTGGCCGGATCTAACAACGGATTGTATGTGCCGACATTTTCCAGGAATCTACCATCACGAGGGCATTTGCTGTCAGCCACGACAATTCGATAAAAGGGTCTTTTTTTTGCGCCGTGCCTGGCCAATCTGATTTTAACTGACATATAAATTTCTCCTTCAAAACGACGGCATTCCCGCGCCAAACCCGCGCATGCCACCTTTGTTTATTTTTTTAATCATTTTCATAACCTGATTATAATTCTTAAGCAATTTATTTATATCCTGTACACTGGTTCCGCTTCCTTTGGCAATTCTTTTACGGCGGCTTCCCTTGATTAACGTATGCTGTCGCCGTTCCTGTGGTGTCATGGAATTTATGATCGCTTCGATCTTAATAAGTTCTTTATCGTCAACTTCTAAGTTTTTGAGTTGCTTCATCTGGTTCATGCCGGGGATCAGTTTAATTATTTCCGACATAGAACCCATTTTCCTAACCTGAACCATTTGATCACGAAAATCTTCCAGTGTAAACGCATTTTTTCTTAATTTTTTTTCGAGTTCGGCTGCTTTCTTCTCGTCAACGACAGACTGAGCCTTTTCTATTATGGTGAGGACGTCACCCATTCCAAGAATCCTTGAAGACATCCTATCAGGATGAAACGGCTCCAGATCACTCAGTTTTTCACCAACACCAACAAATTTTATGGGTTTGTTGGTTATGGATTTGATAGACAGGGCTGCTCCGCCACGCGCATCACCATCCATCTTTGTGAGGACAACACCACCAATATCAAGGGTGTTGTTGAATGACTTGGCAATATTTACAGCATCCTGACCTGTCATGGCGTCGGCCACAAGAAGAATGTCCGAGGGTTTTACCGCATCTTTGATGTGGCAAAGCTCTTCCATCAACGCTTCGTCGATATGCAAACGGCCGGCAGTATCAATTAATATGGTATCGCATCCTGTCCGGTGTGCCGTTGTTCTTGCTTCCTGGCAAATTTGCACCGGATTCATTTCCAGACGGGAAGGAAATACCGGAACAGATAATTGCTCACCCAGTTTATTTAACTGATCAATGGCGGCAGGACGATAAACATCTGCCGGAACCAGATAAGGCTTTCTTCCCTTTTTTTGCAAAAAAACGGCAAGCTTACCCGCTGTTGTTGTTTTACCGGATCCCTGTAGACCAACCAGCATTATCGATACAGGCACAGAACCGGAGAGGTTCAGGTCTTCGAGTATGCCCCCCATTAGCTCTGTCAGCTCATCATTGACTATTTTTATGACCTGCTGACCGGGAGTTAGGCTTGACATGACCTCCTGGCCGAGCGCGCGCTCTTTAATACTGCTGATAAAACGTTTTACTACTCTGAAGTGAACATCGGCCTCGAGAAGCGCCATTCTGACTTCCCGAAGTCCTTCTTCGATATTTTTTTCCGTTAATTTGCCGTGCCCTTTGAGCTTTTTGAATACGGCATTCAGCTTATCGCTTAAATTATCAAACATAAAAGTACCAATAAAATCTTAATTTTAAAAACCTTGAACGTAATCGTAAAACAATGCTATGTCAAGATTTAATAAAATCATCGCACGATTTTACTAAATTAGATTCATATAACACAAACCATGAGCACTATTTTACCAAAAACAGACATCAAAGAACTCGCAAGGGATGAGCTAATTTTATGGCTTAAATACAAGGATATCAAGTCTTATCGAGCCAATCAGATCCTAAAATGGATCTATCTTCGACAAGCAGATACATTTGACGTGATGACCGATGTTAAAAAGGAGATCAGAAAGCGACTTTCGCAACATTTTTATATCCATCGGCTTGAAAAGGCACGTGTCGAAACATCACGGGATGGTTCGAAGAAGTATCTTTTTAAACTCAGCGATGGCAAATATGTCGAAAGTGTGCTCATTCCGGAAAAGGATTATTATACACTCTGCATATCGAGTCAGGTCGGCTGCGCACAAGGCTGTCTATTTTGCCTTACTGCAAAGGGGGGGTTTATAAGAAATCTCACAAAAGGCGAAATCATTGCTCAAGTTCGCGATGTTGCATACGATATCGGCGGGTCAAAACGGCTCACCAATATTGTAATGATGGGAATGGGAGAGCCTCTGGCCAATCTTTCCAATGTTGTCGGTGCAATTAACATCATTACCGACAGGGACATCGGGCTTGGGTTTTCAAGCCGCAGACTGACAGTCTCAACATCAGGTCTTGTTCCAAAGCTTTCCGATTTGGGGCGCGAAACAACGGTTAATCTGGCAATTTCATTAAACGCCACAGAGGACAAGACCCGCGATATACTGATGCCCATCAATCGAAAATACCCTATAGAAAGCCTTCTCAATGCCTGTGCCAGGTATCCTTTAATGCCCCGCCGAAAAATCACGTTTGAATATATTCTGTTAAAAGGGATCAACGATTCTGAAGAAGACGCAAAACGCCTGGTCAGATTGCTGAAACCGATACGGGCTAAAGTTAATCTTATCCCCTTTAACACCTATCAAGAGAGTAAATTTGAGTGTCCGGAAGAATCTGTGATCCTTCATTTCAAGGACATTTTGAACAAAAATAATTATACGGCCATTATTCGTCACAGCAAAGGTCAAGACATTTCCGCGGCTTGTGGTCAGCTCAGTGCGAATATGATATTACCTAAACTGAGCGTTTAAAATCCGGTACGGGATCTTGCGACCGGCAAACTCGACAATCGCTCAATTTAGGTGTTCTAGTGGTTGGCAGATGATCGTTCAGTTACTGTACCAGAAGGTGCTTGATTTCGTTCGGCGGAACACCGATGACTCGGACGATCTCATGCCCTTGGGGCGTGTTCACCGCAACTTCAACCGGGGTGATTTCCGGAGCCTTACTATAGCCCACACATATGGAAGCTGCCAGTATCCTGACTTCCTTGCCGCCATCGTTCGGTATTAAAACGATGGGGCCTGGAATTTTTTTTATTTTGATAATGGTGTCCAATTTCGGGTCATAGTATTTTTTTATATTTTCATTATCTTTCTGGGTTCGCCCCACGATAATTTTTGAGGTGTCGTTTAAGCGTATATGTCGTCCATATTTTAAAAGATGAAGCTCCCTTTCGGCATAGGCATCCTGGTGGTCAAAAAGATCCTTGAGTCGTGATGCATACCCTTTATCTGTTAGAAGACAGCCTCCGGCAGGGGACGAATAGTTCGCAATTCCAAATTCTTTGGCGAGTTTTATCTGAGGCTTTCGGGATCTCCCTGATATGTCCAGCAGTAGATCTCTATTTACCATCCCCTGTTGTTCGGGCATGGTTTCAGCAAGCCTTTTAGCGCTTAAAGGGCGCAAAATATAACCTTCAAAGCCGGATTGTTTTTCTACATAGCGGAGAGAATTCATGGTTTGAGACATGGGACGCTGACCCAGCACTTCGCCGCTGAAAAGAAAATCAAACCCTTTTTCTTTCATTATCCTTCCCGCCAGGTTGAACATCAACGCGTGACAGTCCATACATGGATTCATATGCTTCCCATAGCCACAACGCGGATTTATCAGCATCTTCAGATAGATCGGTGTTATATTTTTAACGATGAGCGGTATTCCGGTAGTTTTGGACGCCTGTTTGGCCTTTTCAGATGAAAAAAACGGTGTTTCAAAGGTTACCCACTGGACCTCTATTCCCTGTTTTCGAAGCAGCATGGCTGACAGCATGCTGTCCAATCCGCCGGAACAAAGCCCTAAAGCGCTCACTTTTTTTAAAGATAGATTCATGATATACAGAGACTCAAAAATGACGAGTAAAGAATCCTTGCCCATAGGGCCAGGTTTTAAAGAATCAAATAAAAATAAATCTTAAAAGGATCTACAATGGCAAAAAAATCGATACGGTCTAAAGATAAGGCCCGATCTGCAAAAATTCAACACATATTAAAAACAACCTATCCTGATGTCAAAACACAGCTTCGAAATGCCAACCCCTTTGAACTTCTTGTGGCAACCATACTATCTGCTCAATGTACGGATAAACAGGTTAATCGCGTAACAAAAGATCTGTTTAATCACCTAAAAACGCCTCAGGATTTTGCAAGTGCCTCCAACGAGACCATTGAAGAGCTGATTCGATCCACCGGTTACTTCCGCAACAAGGCGAAGAATATCAAAAACTGCTCAAAAAGTCTTCTGGAAAAACATGATGGTCAGGTACCTCAATCTTTGGATGAGCTGGTAAAACTTCCCGGTGTGGGACGTAAAACCGCCAATGTGGTCCTTGGCAGTGCATTTAACATTCCGGGTATTGTTGTGGACACACATGTGGCAAGAATATCAAAAAGGCTCGGACTTACAAAGAGTAACAACCCGGTTAAAATTGAGTATGACCTGATGGAAATTATTCCCCGAGAAGAATGGAACGCATTTTCTTTGCAATTGATCTATTTTGGAAGGGCGATATGTAAAGCGAGAAAGCCGGTGTGTCCCACCTGCCCGCTTTATGATCTGTGTGAGTTTCCCGATAAAATTTCCAAGCCGGGATAAGCAGGTGCAGCAGGCCGGAAGTTTTTTTTACGATTTTCGGTCCAGGACTTCCCGGATTATTCCTGAAATTTCTGCAATACGAACCGGCTTACCAATTAATGCGCCGATCCCCAAATGCCTGGTATTATCTTCCGTTATTTTTTCATTGAATCCGGTACATAAAATAATCGGAATATCGGGCTGGATGAGACGCAATTCCCTAATCAACTCCATCCCTGTCATTTTAGGCATGGTTTGGTCGGTAATCACCAGATCAAACGTTTTAGACGCCTTTTGGAATGCCTCTAAAGCTTTAACGCCATTTAACGTTGAAATGACTTGATAGCCGAGTCTTTCCAGCATTAAATGCATCATTTCAAGCACATCTTCTTCATCATCAACCAGCAAAATCGTTTCATTACCTAGAAGTATATGCGCTTCAGTGGATATTTCAGAAATGTTGTCGGATTGGGTATCGATCAGAGGCAGATAAACATCAATTGTTGTCCCCTGATCCGGGCCAGAGGAAATGCAAATAATCCCTTTATAGCTTCGGATAATTTCATGTACAATATTGAGCCCCATGCTGGAAGCTTCATTCCGGTCATTGGTTCGATATTGTAGATCGAAAATGTGCTCGACTTCAGTTTGCTCGAGGCCGGGGCCTGTATCTTTAACCGTCAGCTTCAGGTAACATCCAGGGCTTAGATCAATTTCAAAGGATAGATCGCTGGGAGCCAGATCCACTTCTTGGAGAGTGATTTCCAGTTCACCACCTTTTTCTTCCATAACCTGATATGCATTGGTACAAAGGTTCATCAGCACTTGCTGAATCTCAGATGGATCGGCCGCCACAGGGCCGCAGGTATTGTCTATTTCATGACGCATTTCGATGGTCGACGGCAGCGACGCCCTTAACAGCTTCAGTGTTTCTTTTATAATATATTGAATCTTTAAGGGCTTTCTCTTCTGACCCCCTTTCGTGCTGAAACTCTGAATCTGCTGAATCAGGTCTTTAGCCCGATCAGCAGCTTTAAGGACAGATGCCAGATTTTTTCTGGTTTTACTGTGTTCAGGTACATCATACATACACATCTCGGTGTATCCGATAATTGGAAAGAGAATATTGTTAAATTCGTGTGCGATTGCCCCCGCCAGGGTCCCAATGGATTCTATTTTTTGGGCCTGTTGAAGCTGCTTTTTAAGTTCGGCTTTTTCTTTCTCCAGTGCACTGATTCGCAATACCATATTGATCTGAACCGCCAGCTCTGCTTTGTCTATGGGCTTCCCCAGGAAAGCCACCGCCCCGGCCTTCAATCCCTTAACATAACTATTGGGATCGGATTGGATATCGGTCATCAAAAGAATCGGGATGTGTTTTGTTTTTTCCTCGGATTTAAGTTTCTTGCATATCTCGTATCGGTCTATTTCTCCTATTTCAAGATCCAAAAGAACCATTTCCGGAGACTCGGCCTTTGTGCTCTCAATCCCTGCAATTCCTGATTGGGCAGGAATAACAAGACAATCAGGAATTAAATCCTCCAAAAATGTTGACATCGTATTCAGATCGTCATTTTTATTACTAATCACCAATATCTTTTTCATAGGTCACCATAGTTTTCAAATAGCGTTTTATAAAGGGTCACATCGATTCCTGCCGTTTTGTTAAAAAACATCCTTTTTGGCAAACGATTTTATCTGGTTATTTGTATAACCGAGTTCCTTTAGGATTGAAACGGTACTTTCTCCAAAGCCCACCGGAAGCGTTCGAATCGAACCTGGTGTTTCGCTCAGCTTGATCGGCGTCCCAAGGGTTGCGGTCTCTTTCCCGTTTTTTTGACTCATGCCCACAACCATTTCTCTTTCCCGAAAAAAGGGGTCCTCCAGCACTTCATTAAGCGTTTGAATTCGTCCCCAGCACACATCAAGATCTGCGAGTTCGGTTTCCCACTGGTCAAGCGTTTTTTTCTTAAACGTTCTGCGCATAAAACGTATGATCTCTTCCCGTCGTTTTTCGTCATACTGGAGTGGCGCATACTCCGGAACTCCCAGGTGATCACAAAGATTTCTCCAGAAACGATTTTCTACAGCACCGATGGAAATGTATCGCCCATCGGCGGTTTCATAGGTGTTATAAAAAGCGTACCTGTGGGAAAGCATTGATTCACCGCGTTTGGGGGATTCTCCTGTGCGTTGATGTAAAAAAAGGGCCAGTGATAAAAAGCTTACCATTCCGTCTGTCATGGAAATATCGATATGTTGACCTTTACCGCTCCTTTCCCTGGCCCACAGCGCCAGAAGGGTTCCAATGGCGGCGTTCATTCCTCCCCCAGCAATGTCCGCAATTTGGACACCCGGAATGGATGGTGGGCGATCCGGTTCGCCCATAAGATCAAGAACACCCGAACACCCCAGAAAATTCACATCGTGTCCGGCTCGATTCCGGTACGATCCGCTTTGACCGTATCCTGTAATGGAACAGTAAATAATTTTTGGATTGATGTTACGAACCGTATCATAGTCAATTCCGAGTCTGTGAACAACCCCTGGCCGAAACCCCTCCAGCAAGACATCTGCTTTATTGACCAAACGGAAAAAAATCTCTTTGCCTTCCTGGGTTTTCAAGTTTAAGGACATGTGCTCTTTATTTCGATTAACCTCGGAAATGAAGAGGTCGTCAGACAAAAAACGTTTGTCTTCCACCGAAATCACACGTGCACCATGGTCTGCCAGGATCATGGAACAAAACGGTCCGGGCAGCAAACGGGACAGATCCAGAACCAAAATTCCGGACAAAGCGCCTTTATTTGCTGCATTTTTATTTTCTATAGATTTCATTTTTCATCTCATTTTAAACCTGTAGCTGATACAAGCTCTCCCGAAAAGCTTCCGACAACAACTTTACTCTTTATTTTTACTGGAATTCTTCGTTTATCCGCAGTGACCCACAATTGAATTTTAGCGTTCTTGCTTTTTTCAAATACACCACCAATATGTTTCAGTTCGGGTTCTATGAGATACGTGTCGTATGTACCACTTTTCAGTTTAAGTGTTTCCCTTCTAATGACAGAAAGCTTACCGATGATACATTTCTTTCCATCCGTGACCGGACGCTCGATTTTTGATTTTTCTTGAAAATCAAAAAGACGAACAAAATAAAACGCGGATAATGGATCAAATGATCCAGCCAGTATGTCAATGGGCGGCCGTTTATCTTTAAAGTTGGTATATTGGGCCTTGTTATTCTTCCAATCGAAATTCACAACAACATCCCTGTGGGTTTTTCCTTCGTGCTGCTTTTTTTTATACAGCATCGAATGGGTCATTTTAGTGTTTGCATAGGCATCTATTTTGTCCCGCACCTTATAGAGGGCATCGATAAAGGCATTTGATTTTGCCGTCAGTGAAAAATGGTATGCTTTAACACCATCAATGGTTTCCATGGAAAGCACCTCAAGAACGCCCTCACCAGCCGGTATAATCGTCCATTTAAGAAGAAACGTCAGTTTTTCACCCGGATAAAAAGGAAAATCTTTCTCACCGGCTTTAACGCAGGGACTTGAACCCAAAATCGCAAAGATTGCGATGGTGATGAATGTGATAGACACCCAGACTTTCATTCGGATATTTAAACCTAAATTGAGGGTGTCAAATTGCGCCATTTTATTATAAATCTAATATCAATAGGAGGTTATATTACTATAAAGCATTAAACATTATCACCAATTCGGCAGACGGAATCTAAATTATATGGTCACAATTTGAAACCCTTCGGGCTTGCCGAGTTTATTCCGCCATGGCGGGACGGCTGCACGTCTCATGCTTTGCATCTCCCCGCCGGGACGGGATCTTGCGACCGGCAAACTCGACAATCGCTCAACCTATGTTATAATATATGAACACACGATTATAATAAATGCGCAAACTCTGTCTGAATAACATCAAACAGTTCCTCGCCGATGGCAAGCCCGAGATCGATAAACTGGGGACCGTATTTTTTACCGGTATTCGTCCGGAATGTGTTCTTTATTTTGACAAGTTTTTCCATTCCTTCTGGATAAAGATCCATAAATTCGGCAACAGGAATGTTAAAAAAGGATACCATGGCCCATATCGTATCTGTAAAGTTGTCAGGCCCCCACCGGAATTTATCAGCATCATAAAGGCAGTCGGATACAAGCCCACCTTCAGAGGTGCTTGCTTTTACAGTTTTTTTAAAGGCTTCATGGTTGCGAATCGCCAGGCAGATATCATCGACTTCATGGGATTTAAAGGGAAAGATTTGAAGAACTTGCCTTGCATAGACAGCCCCTTTAACTGCATGATCTTCATGTTTCCGCTGAATATCATGGAGAAGACCGGCACATTGGGCAATGATGACTCTCTGGTTGATAAAATTGTCGGAGCGTCCGGCAAGCTTATTCTCAATAATTATTAAAGCACCTGCATCAATCGCTACTTTTAACGCGTGTTTAATGCCGTGTCCAAAATTATTTTTTAAGTGCTTGGCAACAAATGATCGTAATTTTTCGATGAACGGATTTGTCTCAAGATATTGTAGGGACAATTCATTTGCTAGAGAATGGTCTTGATAAAAATCAGGGAATGGATACTGAGAAACAATTTGGCGGGCTCGTTGGCGAATACGAGAATAAATAATTTCCATATTGTCCGATGCGTTGAAAAATTATTTTTTTGACCTTTTGAATAAGAAAATCTCATCTAAATTCAGATGTTTTTGTTTAAAAACTGAATTTCTGATGAACGCGGTAAAATTCTCGACATATCCGTGGTTATGCCTTCAGTTTTTGCAAACCTCTATGCATCAAGATCTTACCACATTTCTTTGCAAAAAATCGCTCAACTTACGTTGAAGTCAAAGAAAAAAGTTTGCCGCAAACCTTCCATTGGCCGTCTTCTTTAATGACACGAATGATCTCATCAACCTCATGAGTTGAGCCAATGTCAAATAGTTTGGCAACAACCGGGTAAACAGAATTTATCGCAACCCTTATTTTACCGGTTATTCGGATTTGAGCTTCGGTATCATTTTTTGAAATGGTTTCGGTTTCTATGTGATAAAGCTTATTTTTTAATAAATTAATATCAAAACCACGCTCTCTAGCTGTTTTGGCAGCGAAATACAGATATTCATCGACCACATCGACATCCTCAGAAGCGAGCTGTTTTTTACAGATTTTTTTTGTCATTGATTTGTCAAGCTCAAAATATGCTTTGCTAAATTCTACAACAGCTTTGTTCGGCGAATCTATGGCATCTGCCACAGAAAAAATTAGCTGTACCACAAACCCGATGACTATAACCAGAATGATACCTACGCTTCTGCTTAACAGGACCATCTAATTTACCTCCTTTTATTCATTTATTAGAGACTTAAGTATGTTCAAGATAACAATATAAACCTCTAAAGATATTACATTTTGAATATAACGGCACAATTTGAAACACTCAATTTAAGTTAAAAAATGTCTGATACCATGGAATAAATCTGGAAACAAGGATAAATTGGCTGATTCATTTTTGGTGGTAAAAGAAGACTTTTTCTTTGACAGATGAGTCAGTTTTTTTTATATTCCAAATTTAATCTGGGTATTATTTTAAAGCTACGTTGGTCGTTTCATAGCAAATCTATTTTCCTTCTTGGGGTTATTGGAATTCCATGGATTATGAAGGTTCAAAGAGGCCGTCGCATCAGAAAAAGTCCAACGGTAAGCTAACGTCGTTAGGACTGTGTCTCGGGGCTTCTACAGTTTCCATCGTTCAGATGGAGCAAAACCAGAATCCCAAGACATACAATCCGACAAAGCGTAATAACAATCCCCGAATTATAAAAAGCTCACTCTATCCTCATGAAGGAGACCCCAAAAGGACCCTTCTTCGCCTTATCAACGGTTTTGATCTGAATGAATTCGATAGAATTGTCGCTACCGGCAGGCGATTCCGCTCGTTTGTCAATCTTACTTCAATACCCGAACCTGAAGCAGTGGAATATGCCTACCGGTATATCAAGCCGGCAGATATTCTCTGTCCGGCGGTTGTCTCTGCCGGCGGAGAGACGTTTATGGTGTATGTTCTGAACCGTTTCGGTCAGATTTCCAATGTTCTTACAGGTAATAAATGTGCATCCGGAACCGGTGAATTTTTTCTCCAGCAACTGCGCCGAATGGATGTGACGCTGGAAGAAGCTGCCCAGTGGGCTGCTACAACCGAACCGTATCCCGTCTCCGGACGTTGTTCGGTTTTTTGCAAGTCCGATTGTACCCATGCCACCAATAAAGGTGTTCCTAAATCAAAAGTCACCGCCGGCCTCTGCCGAATGATGGCCAATAAAATCTTGGAGCTTTTAAAAAAGGTGGAAAGAAAGAACATTATAATCACCGGAGGAGCAGCGCGCAATCACATGATGATCGAGCGTTTGCGTGAGGAAATTCCCGGATTGATCGTTCCGGACGAAGCCCCCTATTTTGAAGCACTGGGAGCCGCCCTCTGGGGACTGGAATACGAAACAAACACCTTAACCGGCGTATCAGAGTTGTTAAGCACCGGCGTTTCATCATTTGACACATTGCCATCCTTAAAGGATTTCAACCACATGGTGGAATTCAAAACCATTGAAAAGGGAGAAATCCATCCCGGCGACACCTGCATCCTGGGCCTTGATGTCGGTTCAACCACCACCAAGGCCATTCTACTGCGAAAATCGGATGATGCATTGCTTGCCTCTGTTTATCTTCGTACCAGCGGAGATCCGGTTGGCGCTTCCAGGCAGTGTTACCGTGCCATCCTTGACCAGGTAAAGCAAAAGGTTCATCCTTCTGAAATATCCATAGAAGGTTTAGGCGTCTGCGGTTCCGGCAGACAGATTGCCGGACTGCATGCGCTCACGGATAGTGTGATCAACGAAATCATCGCCCACGCAGCTGCCGCCGTTCATTTTGATCCCCAAGTGGACACCATCTTTGAAATCGGGGGACAGGACGCCAAGTACACTTATATTACCAATTCAGTGGCTTCAGATTATGCCATGAATGAAGCCTGTTCAGCAGGTACCGGTTCTTTTTTGGAAGAATCCGCCCATGAAACGCTGGGAGTGGCCATGGAGGATATTGCAGATATCGCTCTCAAAGGTAAACATCCGCCAAACTTCAACGACCAGTGTGCCGCATTCATCACCTCTGATATAAAGAATGCCATTCATGAAGGGATCGAACATGAAAATATCGTTGCCGGACTGGTCTATTCCATCTCCATGAATTACTCAAACCGTGTCAAGGGGAACCGGCCGGTGGGAGAGAAAGTGTTTATGCAAGGCGGTGTTTGTTACAACCGGGCAATTCCAATGGCCATGGCGTCTCTGGTGGGAAAACCGATCATTGTCCCCCCAGAACCCGGGCTCATGGGCGCCTATGGTGTGGCACTGGAAGTCAAAAAGCGAATTGAAAATGGCCTGTTACAAAAAAAGCACTTTGATCTGGAAGTTTTAATGAATCGGCAGGTAAACTATGGGAAATCATTTATTTGCAAAGGAGGAAAAGAAAAGTGTGACCGCCGATGTAACATCGCCATAATAGAGCTTGAGGGTAACACGTACCCATTTGGCGGCGCCTGTAATCGGTATTACAATTTGCGTCATAATATAAGATACAATGTTAAAAAATTGGATTTGGTGCGGGTACGACAGCGACTTGTCTTTGAAAAGTATGGTGCTCAATCTGTTTTCGATGCTGATCAGGATTTGCCCAGGAAAAAAAGAAAGAAAACCCAAAAAAGAATTGGTATCAATAGAAGTTTTTTGGTCAACACGTATAACCCTCTTTATTCAACATTTTTTGCTAAACTCGGATTTGAAATTGTTGTTCCGGATTCCTACACTCAAAAGGGAATTGACCAGAAAAATGCTTCTTTTTGCTATCCGGCGGAACTTACTCACGGTTTTTTTCACACCCTAATTGAAATGAAAAACCCTCCGGAATATATTTTCCTGCCCCATTTCAAGGCCCTTCCAATCTCGGATGGCAACTCCAGTTCACAGGTCTGTCCTTTTGTCCAAGGGGAAGCTTACTATCTTCAAGCCGCATTTAGCCAAAAACTCAATGAATTAAAAACCAAAGGAACAAAAATTCTAACCCCGCTTCTTGATCTGACGATGGGTTTGGAGGAAGCCAGAACGCCATTGATAGAAACGGCTGTTCAAATGGGTGTCAGGCGAAAAGCTGCAATATCTGCGTTTAAAGCTGCCGTGAAACGACAAGTGGCATGTATGGCTGAAATGAGTCACATCGGGAAAAAAATGCTGCAACAACTCGAATCCGACCCAAATCAGATCGCTGTCGTGATTTTTGGTCGACCGTACAACGGATTTGTTGAAGAAGCGCACATGGGGATTCCCCACAAACTCGCATCAAGAGGCATCCTTGTCATTCCTTTTGATTTTCTTTTATTTAACCATGAAAAATCAAAGCGCCATATGTACTGGGGGATGGGTCAGCGTATCCTCCAAGTTTCCAGAATGGTTAAAAAACATCCTCAACTTTTTGGCACTTTTGTTACCAATTTTTCCTGTGGCCCGGATTCGTTTATTATTGGATATTTCAGGGGCATCATGGGTCGAAAGCCCTCTCTGACACTTGAACTGGACAGTCACACCGCCGATGCCGGTCTGGAAACCCGCATCGAAGCGTTTATCGATATCATATCTGCATATCGACAACTGACAGCAACACAAAATGTTGCTGCAAAGAAACGAACGTTCATTCCCGCCCGCATAAAGCTGGAAAAAGGCATCCCAAAGGTGATCACATCTTCAGGTAAAACGCTGCCGATGATCCACTCACGTGTGAAACTATTGATTCCATCTATGGGGAAACTAACTACAGAATCCCTTGCGGCTATATTTCGCGGCCTCGGTTTCAATGCAATCGCTCACCCTCCATCAGACGAAACAATTTTGAAACTTGGGCGGGCAAATACGTCCTGTAAGGAATGTCTGCCCCTGATACTCACCACAGGAACGTTGCTCAATTTTATTTACAACGAAAAAAAAGCCGATGAGATTCTGGTTTATTTTATGCTTACCGGCTCCGGCCCATGCCGGTTTGGCCAGTATCGGATTTTCATGGAAGATCTGGTAAAAAGGCAAGAAATACCGGATGTGGCTCTCTTTTCACTAACATCAGAGAATTCCTATGCCGGACTTGGCAACGATTTTCATTTAAAAGCATGGTGTGGTGTGGTCGTATCTGACACCATGGAAGACATTCGATCAATGTTCTTGGCCAATGCCGTTGACGTAGAATCGGCGATCCAAATTTTTAATGAAGAATGGGATTTAATTATTGGTAATTTTGAAAAAGGGGGGTTTTCTCAGCTTGAAAAACAACTTGGCCGAACAGCCGAACAATTCCGTGAAATTCCTCTGAAGAATCCACCGGAAGCAGTGCCGACAATCTCTCTTGTGGGCGAAATATTCGTCAGGAGAGATGAATTGTCCAGACAGTATCTGACAGAACGGCTTGCGGAAAAAGGATTCGCCACCATCTGCTCGCCCATTGCAGAGTGGGCGCTCTATTCCGATTATTTGGTGGATAAAGGGCTTGTCGATTACAACATGTCAATACGGGAAAAACTGTCATTTTTGCTTAAAAAAATGTATATGGCTCGATATTCCAGGCGTATCAAATCGATACTGGCAGGCTCGGGACTGGTTCATGCAGAACCGCTGAATATTCAATCCATTATAAACAATGCCTCCCCTCATTTATCACTCAATCTAGCCGGTGAAGCCATTCTGACCGTGGGAAGCTCCCTTACTGAAATTGCGTCACACACTTGCGGGGTTATCGCCATCGGTCCTTTTGGTTGTATGCCAAACCGTCTGGCAGAAGCCATCCTTAGCGAAGCCATGACTCATGAAGGCAAACTGGCAACGGACCCTAACAACAAACAACTTCGATCAGTGCTCACCGGTATTGATGACTTGCCTTTTTTGGCCATTGAAAGCGACGGTTCGCCTTTTCCTCAACTTATTACCGCAAAACTGGAAAGCTTCTGTTTACGAGCAGAGCGATTACACAACAAAATGTTAGAAATCAAAAACCAGCGTAAAACCAGGTTAAATTAAAAACTATAACTTTTAATAATTCTGTCACTATTTGAAACGTTCAGTTTAGGTAAAAATTTCTTGACAGTATAAGCAGATACATTTAGAGTGCTGACGCTTATAGATCACAATTGATTCAAAATATAATGGTGTTGAATTTATCCATCATATGTTTTATGATTATGGATTAATTCTTAAAAACGGAAAATACACCGTTTTTAGCACAAGGAGGGTCCAATAAAATGAACGAATTGCTGGCTCCTGGCGGCAGCCTCGCAATGGTGGAAGCCGTATTGAAAAGCGGCGCTGATGCCGTCTATGTCGGGGCAAAAGGTTTCAGCAGAAGAAAGTGCGCTTGGGAACTCGAGGATAGTGATATCAAAGAAGCCGTGCGCATTGCTGACTCCTATTCCGGCAAGATACGGGTGGCGATTAATGCAGAAATTCAGGAAAAACATTTTATTAGAGTATTGAGCAAAGTCGCTAAGTGGGCACAATATGGTGTGGAAGGGGTTATCGTCAAAACTCCGGATCTCATGCGACTCATTCAGCGAAACTATACGGAACTGGTTATCCATGCCAGCGTGGGTTGTAATATCCGGACACGTGAAGAGATGAAATATTATCGAGAAGCCGGCGCCACCCAGATTGTGGCCAGTACCGAAATCGATACCATAGAAAAACTGAAAGCGTACAAAAAAGCGGCGGATGACGTCGGTGTTCTCACTGAAATCCTCATCCACGGGAACCGTTGTATCGGGGGTGTGGGCGATTGTCTGTTTCATGAGATCACCAGCGACTCTTATATAAAAAAAGTTCATCACGATGAAAGCGGCAATGAAATCGTTGAATACGAAGGCTGGCCGGACAGAAGCGGCAGTTGCTTTCGATTCTGCCTCCTGACCGAAGCCCAGAGAGAAAAACTGATGCGCCGCAAGGGAAAGAGTTCTGAAGAAATGACCCATATAAACGAAAGAATCCGTCGCCATCCGAACGTCGCCTTTGCCATAGCCGGCGAAGAGCTGAAACAGTATGTCGATCTGGGGTTACAAACGCTCAAAGTCCAGGGACGTGAATATCCGGTTGCTTTAATTTCTGAGATGATCCATGCATACCGAACCCTTATCGACGGGTTCAATCAGGGTAAAGATCTCCTTGACCCCAAAATGGCAGCTGCCGATAAAAACATCAAACGCCTGGCAAAAGATCGTGACCGGGCCCGTATGGAGAAAACCAAAGAACTTCACCAGAAGATCAAAGGCATTTAAGTTAAAAATTTTGAACCAGAGGACCAGGCGCTGGTTATCCCCAAAAGAGATTTGCTTTGTTGAAAGTTCATTGACTTATTGAAATTCCAAATATCAAATTCCAAATATCAAACAAATTTCCAATGACCAAAATTCTAATATCCAAACAATATCTCGTCTTGGAAGGTTTTGGTCATTTATTATTGGAATTTGAGATTTATTTGTAATTTGGTGCTTGGAATTTGTTTTTTTGACACAAAACTCCAAGGCAGAGCCATCTATCTCTGACCCCCGTAATGCTGGACAGATAGGTCTCATCGAAAGATCTCGAATTGTGGGGAAGGCCGAAGTTTTTCAAGAGCAAAATAAAGCTCGTCTATAAACCCACTAAAAGTATATATTTGGAGGTTTGTATCATGACCAAAGTTTACGTGGTTCGTCACGGTCAGACCGCCTGGAATCTGGAAGAGGTCTTTCGGGGACGCATGGATATTCCTTTGGATGAAACCGGAAAAAAAGAAGTTCATTTGGCCGGTGAGGCGCTAAAGGACGAAACCCTCCATGCCATTTACAGCAGCCCCCTTTCACGTTCAATGGAAACTGCCGAAAATATAGCTAAATTTCAGGATATCCCAGTCACACCACTTGAAGCCATTATTGATATCAGCTACGGTGAATGGGAAGGGGTCAGTCTGGTCGAGGTTCAGAAAAAATATCCGGATCTTTATGACCTGTGGTTAAAGGAACCCCACCATATTACTTTTCCCGGTGGAGAAAGCTTGGAGCAGGTACGGGTGCGAACCCAAAATGCCATTGATGATTTGCTTGAAAAACACGAAAATGAAAACATCGCTTTAGTGGCCCATCGGGCGCCGAACAAAGTAATCTGTTGCAGCCTTCTTGGGATTGATAACAGCAATTTCTGGCGAATTCAACAGGATACGGCAAGCACCAACCTTTTTGTTTATAAAGACGGACAGTGGATCATTTCGTATTTGAATGATACCGCTTACCTCAAAGTTTTGGGGAAACCCGCCCTGTCCGATTTTTAATAGATAGCAAAATAATTTAGGGCAAAATTATTATTATTCGACGGTTAAACAGAAAACGGACAAATATATGAAAAAGACCGGCGTGTTTTATCACCCCAGTTTCAGTCGTAGAAGCTATTTAACCCGAGGTGCCCGGCTTGAGGATTTTCCAGGTGCCATCGATCACCTTCTGACCAACGACAATATTATTCTCTATGAATCGCCCCCCATCGAGGAGGAATGGATTCTGAAGGTACATACTCCGGAACTCATCCGAGGTGTGGAAGCGGATCATCTCTGTTCAACGGCCTGGCATTCGGTGGGAGGTGTGGTTCTGGCCGGAGAAAAGATTTGTACCGGGGAAATCGACAATGCATTTGCGCTCATCGGTGCAGGTGGCCATCACTCTGGAAAAGACTATTTTGGCGGCTATTGCTGTTTTAACGATGTGGTCATTACCATCACCTATCTTCGTGAAATCCACAACATTCAGCGCTTTGCAATCATGGACACGGACGCCCACCATGGAGACGGTACCCGGGATCTTCTCAGAAACGATCCTGATGTTCTACATGTATGCTGCTGCGGCATGGCGTCCGAATCTGAAGACGGCACAAAAGTGGACATCCGGGCGCCGGGCAGCTCTTGGGGATTCTGGGGCCGAGGTGAGAAAATCGAGAATGTCGACCAACAATACGCCGACAACGTGAAAAACGAATTCTATCCCCGGGTGAAGGATTTTAAACCGGACCTGATTTTCTGGTATTTCGGATTTGATACCCACCAGGGAGATTACGGCAGCCTTGGATTGAGCGGCCGATGCTTTCAGGAAATTGCCCGTTTTATGAAAAAAACCGCCGAAGAAGTGACTGACGGCCGCTTGGAAGTGGTCTTGGGCGGCGGCTCCCGCACGGACATCGCCACCAATGTCATCCCACCGATCATAGAGATACTAGCAGAATAATCAGTAAGTTCTCCATATGCTCTCTTATAACCAATAAAATTACCCCTTTTTCAAAGGCAGGTTTAGGAGACTTTTTCAGGTGACCACACATGGCTAAAAAGTTTGCCTTGCACATGTACAGTACATGTTGTATAGTATGTACATGATCAAGCTTAACTCGTTTTATAAGGAGGTCGGCAAATGGCTCGCATGTCTTTAACCGCATTACGAAACAAACTTTTTAAAGTCGTAGACGAGATTATCAAAACAGGCATACCCGCTGAAATTGAAAGGAACAATCATAAATTGCTAATTGTTCTTGAAGAAAAAAAAAGCAAACTGGACAATTTAAAACCGCATGATTGTATTGCAGGTAATCCTGACGATTTGGTTAGCTTAAAGGTGACAGAATGGGACGAAACAAAAAATCTGTAATCTATCTCGATACTCATATCGTTGTCTGGCTGTATGCGGGTTTAACGCATAAACTCACAGAGACTGCAAAAAGATCCATTGAAAATTTCGATATATTGATATCTCAGATGGTCAGATTGGAATTGCAGTATTTGTTTGAAATAGGCCGAGTAACAGCTACACCCGCTAAAATAATAAAAGGGTTGTCCAGATCGATCAATTTAAAAATCTCGGACTGTCCATTGAGTGAGATCATTGACGAAGCTTTAACAATAGACTGGACGAGAGATATTTTTGATCGGCTATTAACAGCTGAAGCCATATTACAAAAAAGCGGTTTTATTACAGCAGATGAAAATGTCAGAGCAAATTACAGGCACGCAATTTGGTAGCAGTTTTGTCTATCAGAGTTTTCCAACCGTGATTAAATACAAGGCTGTCTCATCCTCACCGTCGATTTCCAGCAACCGATTGATATCATCATCAAAAAATGCGCCGATGGGACAAGAACCGAGATCCATTGCGGTGGCAGCTAGCTGGACGTTCTGACAGACATGGCCGAGGTCCATGGGAATGTAGCGCACAGCGCGGTCGCGATATTTTACCATACATCTGAGCATCATGGCGGTCCAGATGAAAACAACCGCAGCACGACGCACCGCCGGTTGTCCCAGACAGGCGGCGGTCACATCCCTGCTGAAGCTTCCATCCTTTAAACGCTCAAGGGCAAAGGATGCTACATCGAAATGGTAAATCCCCTGAGGTATGTCTTCAACGTGATCAACATAAAGATACGTCTCAAAGGGATAAAGGGCGCCTGCTGAAGGTGCGGTGCGAAACAGATGAATTCCAGCCCGCGCCGTAACTCCCTGGGCCGCCCAAAGCAACGTTGAAAGTTCATTCAAGTTCAACGGTTCCGCTGTGGTGTCACGTTCGGAGCGGCGTTTTGTCAAACATTGCCACAAATTCGCCGGATGGTTCAGGTCGGGCTGTGGCAGCTTAAGTCGTTCCGCATCCGGATAGGTTTTACAACTCTGGACAGCCGGAATGGGCCCGAGATGGTCTTTTAAAGGCTTGTCCCGATGATATTTGGTGCCCTGAATATAGCCAAAGGCCAGTCCCTCTTTATAAAGTGCCATATATTGCTCCTTTTATCTTGAAAGTTCGTTGGAAAATAATCATTTGTGATATTTTTTGACAGGATAACAGGATAAACAGGATAACCTGTTAAAGAAACTCAACGGCTCTAACGGCATACATTTCCACAGGTGTATTGTGCATTCTTGCACATTTTGCATGGGTTGGCTTGTTCTGAATTTAAATTTTAAAAATTTGCCAATGATTTGTGTCAATGTTTAATAAAGCAACCATGAAACATTAAGTAACAAAGCCCTGGAACTGGCTTCGAATGCTCTAAGTTGGACTGACGAAGCAATTCAGAAATTTACATCCCTTGAGTCCCTGCCTGAACCTTTAGACTGTAAACCGGGATGTCACTATTGCTGTTTTAACCTTCCGATGGTAACGCCCCCGGAGGCTCTCCTTATCGGACATCATCTGGATCAGACTTTTACAGATCAGCAAAAACAGACATTAAATACAAAAATACAAAAAATTCTTAAAAAAATAGCCGGCAAGCCTTCAGATGAAATTTTCATGATGCGCCATGAATTGCCTTGTATTTTTTTAAAAGAAAGCATGTGTCTGATTTATGAGGTAAGACCTGCTGTATGTCGGACCTGCACCTCGACAAGTGCAGAACACTGCAAAATGATCTTTGAAACTAGAAATCACAGGGCCAGACTTCGTTGTTATCAACAGATACGAGAAATCTTTCATACCGTCCAGACAGATTTGGTCAATCGCTCTAAGGAAATGGGATGTCAGACCGATTTTTTTCATGTTGCGGAGACCATGAAAGATTATTTTAGACACCCTGAACCCATCGATGCATGGTTACAAGGCGAAATCGTTTTTCACACCCCCATTTGACATAATTTTTTGTAGTTCCTCTGATCCGAATCTTTTTTGCTAAAAAAACCACGTCACTTAAACAAATAATTACTCGGAATAAATATATTTAAAGGCTTATAAAAATTATGAAAATTCCAAGCACCAAAATACAAATCCCAAACAAATCTCAATGATCGAAATTCAAAATTTAAAACAGATAGAATGACGGCGAGACATCCAATTAGTGCTATAGATGTTATGGTCATTGGAATTTGTTATTTTGATATTATTTGGAATTTGAGTGTTGTGATTTGGAATTTTGTGGCCGTATCCGGGAAAGCATATCGCTTCTATTTGAAACAGTTAAAATTGACTTTGACGTTCTCCTGAGTTTAGTAAAAGCTTCTTGACAAAACCCTCTTGAAAGGTCATGGTGGACGCGTTTTATGCATATCTTTATAAGATTTACTTTCTAAAATCAAATGAACCCTAACGTTGCAAAAGTTTAGGATGCCGTAGATCCGAGACGTCCAAGGGTGAAGCTGTAGTAAACTACCGCGAACACTTGGCAACGAAGGAGATACGGTATCATAAGCTTTCCCGGAGGGTAAAAAAGATGTCAAAAAAAACTTGATATTTTGGATTTTGCATTGAGTTAAGTCCTAATTTTTTTTGATCTTGTGTAACATATAGATATTATATACTATAAATTCTTTTGGTATATTTTTTATGCAACTTTAGGGGCAATGTGGGGGAACATGTCTAAAGCTAAAACAGGTGATAAAGTAAAAGTTCACTTTGAAGGTTTTTTGGAAGACGGTACAGTGTTCGGTTCTACCATGGATGAGGAGCCGTTTGAGTTTACCATTGGAGAGAAAAACATGCTCCCGGGTTTTGAAAACGCGGTGATCGGAATGCAAAAAGGAGACACCAAGACCATCACACTTCCTCCTGAGGAGGCTTATGGTCCTCATAAAAAAGAACTCGTATCTGTTATGGAAAAATCAGGTTTCCCCCAAGAAATCAATCTGGAAATCGGGAAACGGCTGAGAGTTCGAACTCAAGATGGAAATCACAAAATGGTTACCGTTAAAGACTTCACTGAAGACAGTATCGTCTTGGATGAAAATGATCCCCTTGCAGGCAAAACCCTTACCTTTAAAATTGAGCTTGTTGAGATTTTATAGAAAATCCAATGCTCTTATCCATCCGCATGGTTTATGGACCGTCATAATAATTTGTGGGTTGGGCTGAATTATAATATTTATTTTTGACAGGATTAACAGGATTGATTGGATCTATTGTTTTTCGCCTTTCTTCAGGAAAGGCAAAAAAATCCTGATAATCCTGTAGATCCTGTCTAATAAAACAATAAACAAATAGACAGTCAGCAGGACATTTTTGTAATTTCAAACTCTTATAATATATAAATTGAAATGTTTTCTCAAAAATTCTCTGGAAGAAACTTTTTTATAAGGAGTGTCTATGAATTGCATGTTTTGTGAATCAGAGATTAATGAAAATGATATTATACAAGAAGGACTTGATGCTAGAATAGCTGGTCAAAAAACATGCCCTTTGGAATACAATTGCCCGCAATGTATCCATGTTTGGGTTACTGAATCCTGTATAGGAAGATTCCCGCTTGACCCTTTCTTTGAGGATCCGGAAAGGAGAATGGAGCTTAGCAGACTTATTCGAAAGCTTTGTGAACAAAGCGATGATAACCGTTTACAAGAACCATTAAGTCTTCAGAAGTTAAGCTATCTTTGGATGAAAAAATAAAATCGTCTTACGATTTTATAAAACTCCCGCAGCTACGTGCGGGATCAATTTGGCAAAATGGAGCGATTTTCAAAGGTCTCACTGCTTTTGAACAGCAATATTTTGATATAATTCTTTTTTAGCCCCCTCGGGTGCCTCAAACTGCTCATAAAAAACTCGATAGGTTCCGTTTGGAATCTTTATCTGCGCACCCGTCTTTTTTGCTAAAGCCTCATTCATCAGGCTGCCCAAGGACTCTGGCATATCCTTGCGAATCGGCACCAGCAGGAATGTTCCTGAAGAACAGGAGACTCTCCCCAAAACCTTTCCAACTTCTTCGTAAGTCGTTAAACTTTTACTTAAATGACAGGACAGCGGCAGCAATAAAAAAGGATCGCTCCATAAAACCGGACATGATTCCGGACGAGTATAGCTTGCAACAATAACACCATGGGTTCTCACATATGATGCTGACGGGCTGTTGTATGGATTCAGTATGCTGCCTATATGAGCTAAATCGACAATCAGCAGAAACTCGTTGTCTATTACGAAGATGTCATCAATGGATGCGCCGCAGTCCGGACGCATTTTGGTCAGGTCCTGAATCGTTTTAAAGCGCTTGGGATTTGCCAGAGTCAGTAGTTTCGGATTTTTCGGCAAAACAGTTCCTCCTTTTTGAATATACACAGAGAATGTGTAAAGATAATTTATTATATCGGCACCAAACGATGTGTCAATAAAATGGAAATATTTGACCAGGATATTCTCATTAGATTTCAGTGTAGCGAAACGACGACGTGTATCTCTTGAAAACCACATGGCTGTTTGAAGGTCTTAAGCACAAGTTTCATTCGGCGGGAAAGAGATATTCACCGTCGTGGAGCTTTCTCCCTATAGGGATTCAAATGCATTTGTCCTGGATGCTTGACCATATGAACCGTTCTCTGTTATGATCGTTCAAATGAAATTTAAAACTATTATCGTTATTTGTTCGGTTCACTGTATTAAAATATATTGTCCAAAAGCATAACATTCAAAATATAAGTGCTAACAAAATAAGTTCTCAATAACCCCGGATAATGCACCTGGATTCCGCTGCGGGAATGACGAATGTCCAGTCTCGTCTACCCGCTTAGGCGGGTATCCAGCAATATGGTGTGTAATCAACATAACCAGACTTTTTGAAAAGATACCTAATAAAGAGGTGTACCATGAGTATGTGGGTCTATGATGATTGTAAGGAAATGCAAAACTTTCAGACGTTACGTAAGGAAGTAAAACGTTTAGAGAGAGAATACCTCGATCTTAGGATCCAGTTGCGAGATACCGAGGTGGATCTAAGGTCAGATCCTGACAATGAATATCTTGAAGCAAAAGTGAAATATCTCAACAAAAGACTGAAAGGTATAGAGAAAATGGGTCCCCGGCTTGCTTCTGATTACCCACTGGAAATATCCCTTTTCGGACCGCCCCACGGGTGATTTGAGTAAAGAATCCTGACCCAGAGGACCAGGATTTGATTTGCCCCTGAAAGGAGCTGCTTTCCTGCAAGTTGGGCAAGTTCAAAGTGCCTAAAGTGAGCTAAAGTGCCTAAAGTTATTGAGTCGCTTCGCTCCGCTGGTTTTATATAATTGATAAAATTCCTTAACTTTAGCTCACTTTAGTTCACTTCAAACTTTAGGCACTTTTAAAGTTTTCGGCAGATCCGAATATCTATGACCTGGCCAAGAGGACCAGGTGTTTCAGGACAAAATTACCATGCGATCAAGCAGACTTGACAGACAGCTGCGCATTGAGGGCTGGAATCAGCCGGCACTGGACAATGCAAAAATAGGTGTCGTTGGTGACGACGACCTGTTGGCGTCACTTTACGTAATGTCGGCATCAGCCCTGGGCATTAACCATATAGTTATCCTTACGCCGTCTTTAGACCCTCTACTCGTTGAAACAGCCAAAAAACTAAACCCTCGATTCACCCTTACCCACCTGGAAGGATTCTATACGCATCCAGTAATAGATGAGTTGTTTAAAGGGTGCCGCCTCATTGTGGATTTAAGCCATTACGGACTGGCAAACAAGTTGTTGCTGGAGAAAGGGTTCCGAGAGAACATACCGATTATTAGAGGTTTTTGCTACGAAAAAAATGGTGACCAGGGGTTTAAAGTGTTTAGCTATCTGCGAGGACGAGAATGGCAAGAGCTTGAACAAATTATATCTTCCTCTCATTTACCCAACGGACATTTTGATGATGGTGTTCTGGATACGATTATCACCGGGATAGTGTTGGAAGAGACCAAGAATCTTTTAATGGGCCAAGACGTTTCAGATGACCTTATATCATATGCCAGAAAACAACTAAACACACCCAATGATCAGCAGAACATATTGGTAGTCGGTTCCGGAGCCCTGGGCATTTTTGTGGGGCTGGGACTTGCTTATTCAAAATTTAAAAACATTACATTTATGGACCCTGACGTCATCGAGATCACAAATCTAAACAGACAGGTTTTATTCTATGATGCCATTGGAAGCAACAAGGCTGAAATACTATCTGAAAAGCTCAATAATCTCTTCGACATGGACAATAAGGCTCAGATTGCGTATTTCGATAAAGAGACCGATATTACATCTTATGATACAGTTTTTGACTGCGTTGACAATTTCGAATCCAGATTAGTTTTAAGTGAAAAATGCAAGGAGCAGGGCAAAATACTAATAAGCGGCGGGACCAGTGCGGATGCAGGCCAGGTCGTAATATTTGACCCTATGCAAAACGGCGCTACTCCTGCGGAATTGTTGGGCTTGTATGATATTCTCGAAAAGCGCAACCCTGAAACCTATCAGCGGGAAAGAGCGGCCTGCATCTATCAGCCGGATCCTTCCGTCATCATGACAAATCAGATTACCGCCGGGTTCATGGTGGATTCCTATAGAATGCTTTTGGATGGCCAAAAACCTGGAAACATTTTTTATGATTCATCAAATAATAAAAGATTCTAAATTTAATTATTCATAAAATATCGAGCTTATCCGGATTTTTCACAAGCTGAGTTTGCCGCAGATGCAAGGCATGAGACATGCAGCCGTAGTATGCTACTGCAAATGTCTCATAACGCCGCAGATCCGGTGAAATCGGCTTGTGAAAGATTCGGGGAAAGGAGGAATGAGACCATGACAGATGTTGAGCCGAAAAAGGATCTTCAAATCGATGAAGCCGAAAAGTTGCTGCCGCTTGTCCTTGAAATATTGCCGGGACATGCCGCCGATGGTTTGATTGACATATATGAACCCGGCAGCTACGAGGCCAAATCGCTGCGGAAACTGTGCAACCGAACGCTTAGCAAAAAAAATTTGACCTTAGAGGAACAGCTCATCGCTGAAGATATCGCCCGACAGCTTGAAGGCGGAAAGTTGCTCTGCCGGGGTCAAGAAGTCGAAGGTACGGCATTGGAATTCGCTGTATCCGAGGAAACAGAAGCAGGAGAAAAATACCTGTATGTGCCGATTCGCGCCATAAAACCCCAGGAAGGGGGGTATCGCTGGTTAGCTCCTTAATTGTGGCGTTTTTTGGGTAAATAATTTTTCCACCACGAAGTACACGAAGAAACACGAAGATTTTATTTTTCCCTTTATTCTTCGTGACCTTCGTGATCTTCGTGGTAAAAATAAAATCAATGTTTTGGGCCGGGCCGGGGCTGGAGAGTTAAATAATGAGGCAACTCTTTAATTCTGATATGGAATGTTTAGTGGAGTCAGACTTCATATACCTGCCTCTTTTGCTTGATCCGGAAATAGAACAAGAGACCCAGGTCCTTTTGCAGCCGGGAAAACTTCTTGAAAATTCCAGACAGCCAGGGCCAAAAATCATCATTAAGCACAAGGACAAACATTTCGTAAAGGCGTTTAGTATACACTCTATTTTAGAAAATTACGAAGTAATCAACGCCTATGATTATAAACGCCGGCGCAAAGAATTCTTAAGAAAATATCAGCTTACACGCGAGGTCGATGGTACTTTTATTAGATGATACGCTTAAAACAATTCTTTTCCAGGTAATGCCTTATTTTGTCAGGAAAAACAGAGGGCTGAGCGCAAGAAACTGAAAGATGAGGAGATACTGGACCTTATCGGTGAAAAGATCGACATCCCCGGAAAATATTATAAAGAGGCAAAAACATTTCGTCATGTGGAACCATCTACAGGCAATTCTTACGGGTCTGGAAGATCAAAAGCCGATCTTCAAACCTCCCGGAAATGGACTGCTCTCAGCTCGCAAGCTGCGCGACTGGTTGCATGAAGCCGTCCATGCAAAAGTTTTGGCGAGAGAGCATGATCGTATAGCAGAGACGCTGAAAGTACGCGAGCAGTTCAGCCAGGCAAAGCCGGAGCACATTGCAATATTGCTCTATATTGCGGATACAGGTTCCATTGAGATAGATGGTTTCGGCTTTACCAAAAAAAACGGCTATAAGGGAGAATACTTTGTATATAAACGCGTCGGAGAGTTCGTCCTTAAGGATTACTACGCGCGCAGTTATTTATTTCCGGCCTGCCGGGTAGCGGTTTCAACTTATACGCCTTTCAGGCCTTTTGTCATGGAAAAGTACAAACACCCATTTTTGCTTCGCCACAAATCAGGGCAAGAAATCTGTATGCAACATTTCGCACCACCCAATGAGTTTACAGCAGAAAATGCCATCAGGATCCTGGAAGAGGGCCTCACGGCTTTGCGTTATGGTTACGATGCCCGACGCCGAAACGGTTATCACAGCCTGGATCGCACATGGGTGTATATACCCACAATAGACTTTGAAGATTACCGCATATAAAATGACTTTTGCATGTTATAATCTTAGAGCCATCGTGTCTTTGTATCCGTTAATAGAGCATTTGATTTATTGGAAATTCCAAGTGACAAATCTCAAATAACAAACAAATACCAATGACCCAAAAAACTCCAAATAACAAACCAGTGTATGATCTTGAAGAAAGAACATTCCAATTCGCTAAAGCTGTTAGGCTTTTCGTTAAAACATTGCCCAAAACAATTGCAAATATCGAAGATGGCAAACAAGTAGTAAAAGCCTCTGGTTCAGTGGGTGCTAACTACAGGGAGGCCAACGAATCATTAAGCAAAAAAGACTTTTTGATGAGAATGAAAATATGCCGTAAGGAAGCCAAAGAAAGCGCTTATTGGCTCAGGTTAATTCATGAGACGAATAATTTGAAGAATGCTAATCATCCCAAAAATTTGATACAAGAGGCAAATGAATTGAAAAAGATATTGTCATCAATAATAGAAAAATCAAAATAATATAGGCAATTAGGATTTGATGCTTGATATTTGGGATTTATTTGGGCTTTGATGCTTGGAATTTAGGATTTTATAGGCCCGTGAACAGCTACTTGTTTTGGTGGTTGAACTATTATCCCGCAATAGTATGGTTCTAAAGCAGGTTCAATTAAAATGACTTTTCTGCAACACATAAGAAACGAACGTGCCCGACAACAGAAAAAGAAGCCATTAAAACGGGATGTCTTTAATCAAATTTGCAGTCTTGTAAAACAGTATGACCTTAAAGAGAGTTTTCTGAGCGTTCTCGATAACGTTGGGGATGATCTGTCCGGAGAAAATTTGAAGTTTAACCGCGTCAAGCTAAAAACGCCCATGGAAAGCTCTTTATTTTCCCTGGCAACTAAAGATGAGTATGCCCTCACTATGTCGATAATAGGTAAAGTTGATAATGCATATCTTAAGTTTGCAAATTCACCCGAGGAGATCCTGTTGTGCAGACCTTTATATCGCCTTAATCCAGCCCTTGGCCCTAGAAAGGTTAATGCGTTATCATTTTGAAACTCTGCTTTTGCATGAACGCGCTAAAGCAAACCGGGAAATATGAGCGCTTCGCTTGAGAATACGTTCGAGGAGCGCTATCGAAAGTCATATTTGCCCCAAGGACGTAAGGCCGATATTTATTAGTCTATCTTGACGCTCCTTGAGTGCCTTAGTGGCAACAGTCATAAGGCATGATTTCTCCGACTAGAAATTTTTTTGCTCAAAAAACCTAATAATTGAAAGAAGGCACAATGGATGACGGAATATCAAAACAGCACCGGGAACGCCGCCGGGAGCGAATTGAAGAGAAAATCGTACAAATGAGAGCGGACCAGGAATATGACGCCGTAAGAGAGATTATCGAGTTTAACAAGACCCCTGCTGATTTAAAAGCGGATATGGACCGCTTTGTCATCGGGCAGGAGCAGGGGAAAAAAATCATGTGCACGGCCATTGCGTTTCACTACCGGAGGCTGGGCCAGGCACTTAAAAAAGGGATGACAAATAGCGGCGGGGACATTGATATTGCACTTCGGAATATAACATCGCCAAAAGCCAACATTATGATTATCGGTCCCACCGGATGCGGCAAGACATACACCGGCGAAACCGCTTCTAACCTGGTGGGGGTATCTTTCGTGCATGAAGATATGACCAAATTTAGTGAAGTCGGTTATGTGGGACAGAATGCCAGTGATATACTGATTGACCTACTTTTGGCAGCCGGCGGCAATCCGAATGTCGCCCAGATGGGCATTGTATATTTTGATGAGATCGACAAGATTGCCACGGAAACCATCGCTTACAAGGACGTGTCCGGCAGAGGGGTACAAAAGGGGCTGTTGCATATGGTCGACGGCTCGGAAAACACGGTCCACATCGGAAAGGAAAGAATCTCCCTGTCAACCAAACACGTGCTGTTCATTGCCGGAGGTGCGTTTGAAAATTTGGACACCATCGTTAAAAAGCGAATGGCCCGACAGGGTCTTGAGGGCAATTGGCGCCATTTTCTCATGGCAGATGATCTCGTTTCCTTTGGTATGGAAAGACAGCTTGTGGGCCGCTTCCCTGTAAGAGTGGTTTACGATCAACTGACAACTCAGGATTTAAAAGACATCATGACCAAAAGCCAAGGCAGCGCTTTATTGGCATACACTTACGACCTCAAAGCATGGGGCATCGACCTTGAATTCACGGATGATGCTTTAACGGAAATAGCGACGGCATGCTGAACAAGAAGGAACCGGGGCCAGGGGACTGATCAGCATCATTCACCGGGTCCTGCTTGAAGACATGTACCAGCTCCCCGGCAACTACACCGGTGAATTTGTGGTGGATCAGAATACTGTGAAGGAGAGATTGGGATGAGATTTAAAGATCTTTCACAGCTGAAACGACCGAAGCCGCTGACAATAACACTTGGAAGCCTGCCCCAACACATCTTGATGGCCAAGTATGCTAAGGATAAGGCATTTAAAATCAGTGAACTGGTTGGCGTGATTTTCGAAAAGAGTTTTGAATGGTATGGATTCACCCTTGCGAACAAAGACCATCCTGAACTCATTGTAGATATCGGATTGCCGCAAAACGATCTGAACCTTCAAGACTATACCACCCTTGGGTCCCAAAGAATCGCTGAATTCCAGGAATCGCTGCCGGAAGATGTGATGATCAATGGATGGATTCACTCTCATGGCGCCTTGAATTACAAGCATTTTTCACACACTGATGAGGAAAACCACCTTACCGTACTCGATTTTGTTGCCGCACGCACCAGAAAACCGTTGGCCAAAAAAGAGATCGCCATCCAGGATCTGGTTTTATTGGAAAAAGATCGGTTTGTGGAAAAGGATATGGAAAAAGGGAGTGTTTGCCTGATAACCGATGGACCGATTACGGAAGCCAAAATCATGGAAACCGTCTACGGCAGTTTCTGCTACAGCATTGTCATCGGTGACGAGGGATGGCACGAGCAGGAAATCCATTGCCGTGAAAGGGGCATCCTATCCGGCCATACAACGGTGCGGAGTAAAGCAGCGGACATCGAATTTGTTGATACGGGAAGATCCTTATCTCAGGATGACATCAGTGCGTTAAGTGACGAGGTGGAGAAAAAAATCAAACCTCACACCGATCCGCCACCGGAATTAATCGAAAGAATGTAATCCAGCATAATTCATGAAGAATTTATCTGTCCTTAAAATATTCAAGATTGTACTAAAAATACGATAAGGTAATGGCTCCAGCTCTGCTATGCGAGTCCAGATAATTTTTACCGCCCGCTTCGCTCGAGGCGCGGAGGGCGCAAAGATTAATATTTATCCATTGCCGTTGAGAGGACGGCAATGGATAAGCTCTCAGTCCCGCTAAAAGCGGGACGGAAAAGTTACATGCCGTATATTGTTCTGGGGGGATAGCAATTAATTGAAGCAATCTGTTGCCCGAAGGGTTGTGTCATTTTGCTTTTCGGCGTCTCAGCGAAAATCAAAAAATAGAGAACTCTGCGTTCTCTGCGTCTTTGCGGTGAAATAATATTATTAGATGGGAGTCAGTGGACGTCCATATCCACATGATGACTCACACAATCCCAAACCCCTTTGGGATCACATTCCCGGCAGTGGTAGTGTTCACCATAAATAAGGTTGTGTTTGTAGTCAACGGCTTCATCTTTACGCACCCGGACCCCACAGTGCGCACAGTCAACATATTGAATGTCTTCTTTTTTCATGGTTTGCTGTGCAAGAACTTTTTTATAGTGGCTCCAATATAAGGACGGATATTATTCCTCTTTTTCTTCGGGTTTTATTGGCTTGTGCATCGGCAGCCCATAAAGCGTATCAATCCAATACTCACAGTTTTCCGGGCCTATCTCTGCCACTTCACGCCGGAATTTTGCGCAAATCTCCAACCCTTTTTCCTTGGCGCCCGGAGGAAACCCTTTTTCATCGGACAAATAGCGTTTCTCAAGCTCATCGATCTTTTTCATATACTCTTCGTAAGTGATTTCCTCTATGGCCATGTATGCTCCCTTATATCAATTTTCATGATACTATTCCGATTCAATACTGTGTTATTCAAAAGGTTTATTCTAGATGCTGAAACGGTTGGCCGGTTAGCCCGTTTGCCGGTTGACCCGTTCATCAATTAAAACCGGCGAACCGGACAACGGGCAAACAGGCTAACCCTTATAACAATCCGTTTTCAACTTCCTGTACGGCTTTATTGGTATTTTGAACCACTTCTTTAAGAGCATCCGATTGATAGGTCTCGATACCAACCGATCCCATATCATTGACTTTATCAAAAGCACGCTCTTTTTCAACGTGGGTTGCCAAAGCTTTTGTAGCCTCAAGCAGTCTTAAGCTTGCTTCCCCGTCCGTATCAGAGTCTTTTGGTCCGTTTTCAACGTCGCTTATTACCTTTCTGGTATCTACAATTAAATCATAAAATTTGTCCGATAGATGATAGTCCATACCACTGCATCCCCCGGCAGAGGCTTTGTCAAAAACATACTCGTTTATCAATATAGGTTACCAGAGCTTTTGCAGCCTCAAACAGTGTCAAAAACTCGGCCTTCATTTGTATCTTCTCCTTTGTGCTTTTCGAATCTTACATTACCGTCAAGTATATAGGACACAGATTTTCACAGGTATACACAGATATTATTTTATTAATTTAAAATCCTGATAATCTGTGCCTGCCCTATGAAATGTATTTTCTTTTTCTATTTCATCGGGGTGAATCAGTGTCCAAAAAAGGATGTTCCTATACCGTCAAGTTGCATATGAATTCGGGTTAAGTGCTTTGATCCGTTTCACCCTGCTCTTTCTCTTGCTGACGTTTGTCAATTTCATCCTTGAATCTTGCGGCAAACGCTGTCTTGAAAGCTTCGATTTCCATGGCTTCGTCGTGTCTGCCCAAAAAGGTCAGGGCCATACCCTTGAACACCAGGGCTTCCTCGATATCCGGGTTTAGGGCCAGGGCATCATCAAAGTACGGCAGGCTTTCTTCGTATTTTTGCAGACCCAGCAGGGCATGGCCCTTGGCCGCCAGGGCATGCGCATTGTCGCCTTGCTCTGCCAGTATTTGATCTAAAATTTCAATCGCCTCTTCACAGCGGCCCATATCGTTCAGGGCAAGGGCCTTAAACTGCATGGCCAACACATTTCCCGGTCTGAGAGCCAGCTCTTTGTCACAACAAAACACGACCTCTCCCAAAAGCCCTTGTTCAGCCAGCTTCGAGGCCCCCTCCATCCAGGATATTTTATCTTCCGAAGTGACGTCGATGACTTGCATCATCAGAGCCTCGTAGGTTTGCTCGATGGTGTGACGACCGGTACGCGCCACGGGCACGTCATGGCCTGGGAGGATGTTTTCAATCTCTTTTTCCATGAGCTGCCTGAGCCCGTACAGGTAATGGTCCAGGCTGCCGCCGCCGGCTTTGTCAGCATCTGATATGGTGTTGGGCAGTACGGTGTCACCGGTAATGGCCGTTTTGGTCGCCGGGTGATACAGGCAGATACTGTCGATGGTATGGCCGGGTGTGTGGATCGCTTCCCATTCAAAGCCGCTCAGATCAAGGGTTTCACCTCCTTCTATTTCGGTCAGAGAAAATCCGTATTCTTGGAGCGTTTTTTTAAATTCCATGGGACCGGCGGCATGAATGATAATCTCGATCTCTTTTTTTTCCCAGATTTGGGGGATTCTCAAAAATTCGAACACGCCCATGCAGTGGTCGCGGTGCCCGTGGGTGAGAACGATCTTCTTGATGTCCAGAACATTGTATCCCAATTTTTCAAGCTCATTAAAAATGGTGTAATCATTTCCCGGATCCACGATGGTCAGGGTGTCACCGGCAAGGGCATAGACGTTGCTGGAATGGTGATACCCGATCAGAAACTTGCTGTTTTCAAAGACAGGATCCGATATCTTGAGAATCTCGACTAATAGACAGCCATCCCGGGTGATCCGGCTCTTCCTTGGGTACTCTTCATCCTCTACCAGCGGTTTTGGTTCTTCATCCGGGTTCTGTTTGTCTTCTTTTTTGGTTTCTTCGGTCATTTTGTTTCCTTTGTAAACCTTTCTAATTATTAATAATTAGTTGTTAATTGTTAATTGTTAATTATTTTTTCCCGCGTTTTTTAGAAGTCTTCACGCTGGCACCCATAATTCTACAAAGTTCATCACACTCTTTTTGCAATTCCATACACTCTTCAATTGATAGCATTTTGCTCCGTATAATGATTTGCAGCCAAACTGCTGTTTCATTAAGTTCTTTTAACGAGATCTTTAACTTATGTATAAAATCTTTCGAACTTTCTGCGGAACGAGCCTCAGCATAATTAGGCGCAGGCGAAGTTCCGCTCCGTAATAATTGACCAGAGACATGTTTTCCAACTGACGATTTCGGCAATTTTGCAGTAAATTTAATAATGCTCACTGCAAAATCAATAAGTCTCTCCTGAATATCATCGCCTTTTGCCATAGTTAATAGTCAATAATAATTAACAATTCTCCAATAGTTAACAATTAAAAATTAATATTAATAGTTAATTATTAATTATTAGCAACCCTGATCCCCGCCACCTGATTAATACATTAAGGCCCAAATGACAAGCCCAATTTTCGCGCAAACAGGCAAAATAAAATCCCCCTCTCCGAACAAACCGAAAAGGGGGATTATTATTTCAATTGTGCCACTCCCCTGCAAGCAGGGGAGAGGGTGTTTTGTTATGGGTTTATGATGGCTATCCGATGATAGTCCAGAGTATAATCCAATTTCATCTTGTCATCCGGCCACCACTTCTTGCTCATCTTTTCTTCGCCGGGATAGACGTCTTTACCGTCTATCTTCTCAATGTGCAGATCGGCAAACATAAATGCTGTGAGCTTGTGTGCTGTTACCACATCAGACGGAAGCAAGACGACAAGGCCGGTCTCCTTGGTGGTTTCCCACTCAAACGCTTCATTGGGAGCTGATACTTCCGCACCGGTTTTGCCGGAGTAAATTTTGAGCAGCTTGCCGGAAACCTTCATTCCCGGCTTCATGTCAAATTCCTCGAACAGCTCATCGGATATGTGCCACCAACAGGCTCTCATGTTGGCAGCGGTATATGCTTTTACGAGCATGGGATCAAAGCCGCAGACTACCCACTCGACATTTTTCAGGCATATTAAACCTCCTTATTCACTTTCGTCGGTTTCCACTTTCCTCAACTGGTCGCGAAGATCTTCAACCTGGCTGTAGCAGTAATCCATGAACTCTTTGGCCTCAGAATCGCTGAGATGTTCCGTCTCACGCAATCTGGTGACATAGGGATAAAGTTGCTCCTGGATCTCTTCGGTGAATTCCAGAAGCACATACTCGTTATCCCCGTCAGGGGATGCCCAGCTGAGAAAACCTCTTTTCCAGTTGTTCAGCATCTGCTTGAGGGTGTCGAGTTCTTGATGGACGTTTTCTTCCATGCTACTTCTTCTTCTTGTCTTCAAAGGCATAGCACTTCTTGACCACGTTGAAATCTGCTACACACCAGTAATGGGGCCAGTGGATCTTCTTGCACCAACCGATGATGTCTGCGGGCGGAAACTTGGAGTCCTTGAGAACCGGCTTCAAGCCCCGGCAGTTCCAGCATATATGGTCACTCGATTTTTCCGGAATCAATATGGTATCCAGAAATTCTTCAGGTGTTAACTCTGCCATGAGACACTCCTTTCTCTAGTTACCAGTCCTTGACTTCGCCGGCAGCGAGTTTCTGCTGATACTCCTCCCAGACCTCGGGCGACAGTTTCTGAATATCCCAGTTGAAACCGAAACTTCCGGCCAAACCGGCAGACGGCGGTTGCGGACGCCATCCCCGCATCGGTCGGCCCCGGATGCTGAACTTGACCATGTCGGCGATACCGGTCAACCAGGACCTTGGCATGCACTCGTACGGTCGGGTCCGGCCCTCGGTACCAGGCCTGTAGTTGGCATAGCCCTCATACGGCTTGTCCGCATACAGCGGGCTAATGTCCGGCTTCTCACCGGGTCTTTCTTCGGGACCCTTGTACATTGAAGCCGTTAATCATGTGGATGTAGTACACCGTACCGCACTCGGCACAAGTGATCTTGCCTTCCCAGTTCCAGAAATAGTATGGGTCGAGGTAGTTGATGGTGTCACAGTCTTTGCCATCCACTTCTTTTTTGCACCAGATTATATCACACACAGTACCACCTCCTTTTTTAGATCCAGGCCTTGTCATACCACTCTTGGATTTGAGCTGAGCGGATATGCCGAGCCAGTCACGGTAGATCTTCTTGTTGTCCGCACCCACCGGACGCCAGTGCCAGTTGATCCTTCTCGGGGTTTTTTCCATATGTCCGCAGCTGTAGCCGCAGTGGACCAGCATATCGCCGAACAGAGGATCGTCCAGCCACCGGACCGTGCCTCTCTCCCTGAAGTGCGGGCTCTCGTAAATCTCGCGGTCGTTGCGGACCGGTTCGGCCAGAATACCGGCATCTTGCAGGATCTTGGCAACTTCGGACCTGGATTTGTCTTCGGCCCATTTTTCCAGAGCCGTGTAGATCTCCACCTGAGCTTCGCCTTCGACCCGTTCATTGTGAGATTTGTACTTGTCGAAAAGACCCTTGTTCCCGGTTATGGCGCACAGCTCTTTGAAGTCCTCATCCTGGAAGGCGCTGACCATGACATAGCGCGCACAGAACTTGTCCTGCGGGTTGTCGGCATCCGGAAAATCGGACTTGCCGCACAGGATGATGCCGTGCGCCGCCAGTTGGGTGTCCCAGTTGCCCCAGCGCTGGCGGACGATACCGAACTTGCCGTACATGGGCAAGGTATGTCCGAGCATCCGGGTCGGGACCTGTACCTGGGAGAACTCGATCATGGTGCCCAGCCCGGTCTTGCGGCGATGGTGAATGGCCGCCAGGATCGAGCAGGTGATCAGGTTGCCGGATTGCCAGTCAATGACCCAGTTGGTCTGCTTGGTGGCATGGCCGCCCATGAACTCGTGCATACCGGTTACCGAGGCGAGTCCGGCGTGGGCCTGGCCCAGGATGTCGTAGGAACCGCCGAAGATTTTGGGACCGTAGCCGAAACCGCCGCCCCAGACATAGATGAACCGGGGGTTGATTTCGGAAAGGTACCGGTAGCTCATCTTCCACTTGTCCAGGGTTCCCGGCCGATACAGCTCGGTCAGCCCGTCGAACTTTCTTCACCAGCCCGTAAAAGATCTCCACCATCTCGGGGATGTGGTAGTCCATGGTCAGAAAGTACTTGTTGGGGTTGGCGTTGGTGAAACCCAGACCGGTTCCGGTCGTGGGACGGGTGTCGTGGAGCGGATACAGATAGCACTCGTTAAACGGGGATGTGTGCCGCATGGCATCCCCCATCCTCGGCATCTCGATCTTGACCACCTCGAGCACCATGTTCGGCCAGGTTGGCCACAGAGTGCGGCGTGAAGATGTACATGGTGCAGCTCAGCCACTTGAGGCCTTTGAGCGCCTCTGGGCTTGGTGTGTTCGTTGCCCACGTCAAGAGCTTCTTGCAGTACTCTTCGTAGGGCATCTTCATCTCATCCATCTCGCCTTGACTCTTGGGGCCTGGCAGGTCTTCTATGCGTGTTACTCTTGGGTCTTTTGCCATTAGATCACCCCCTTTGCTTGAGTTCATTGACCTTGGTCTGGTCTCATTCCACACCATTTCATGTAAATTTCATAGTTGTCAAATCCTAGGTCTCTGCCCATCCATTTGCACCTGAAGGGCGCATAGACCTGATAGGAGGCCGGGCTCGATGCGATCAGCAGCGGGCCGTAGTCGGTCTCATGGACGTACTGCCAGGGGCGGTACTTGAAATGGGGGAATTCAGCGACCTCGTCGATGTACAGAACCGGCCCGGCCGCAAGCTGGTACTCGAGCAGTTTTGCTTCAGCTTCGACCCTGCATTGGTCTCTGAGCCAGCGGGTGGTCACGGAATAGACCTTGATCAGGGCGTGCAGGGCGTTCCTGGCCCCCACCTCCTTGAGGAAGGGATCTTCGTGGATCAGCCGGCCGAACTGGTCGTAATCGCGCTCAAGGCAAAAGCCGATGTTGTACCAGAGCTTGTCGGTCTGCCCGCCGATCATCATGTACCCGTCCTTGCAGGGGTTCCAGGCATACTGGTTCAGGTTGGGGTCCCAGCCGCCGGATCGGCCTTTGATACTGGCATTGAACCCGTACCAGGTAATATCAAAGTCGATGCATGTCCATCAGCGTTTCAGCGCCGGTGACACTCGATCATCTGGCCGGTGTTGCCGAGTTCGTCACGCCAGTAAAGGGCCGCGCAGGCGTTGAGGAATGCCTGACCGCCGGCCACATAGTCTTCCAGCCAGATACCCGAACGGGTCGGGTCGCCGCCCTTGCCGCGGGGCAGAAGGTCCTGGGCCAGACCGGTGTTGTGCACCCATGCATTGGCACAGCTGCCAAAGGGCGCTAATTCCCACTGGCCGAACTTGGACTGCTTGTCCTTCCAGGCGCCCCATTGGCCGATAACACCCACCCAGATATAGATCATCTTGGGGTTGGCTTCCTTGAGCTGCCGGTAGCCGATGCCCAGGTTGTCCATGTATCCGGGGGGCATCCCGTCGATCAACACATCGACGTTGGCCGCCATTTTCGTGAAGATTTCCTGGCCTTCTGCGGTCTCCACATCCAGGGTGACGCAGTGCGTGTTCACCGTCTCGGCGACGAACTCCATACCGCACTTTTCGCCGGTTTCCTGATTTTCCAGCAGATACTCTTCGCGGCCAAAGGGCGTCAGCTTCCTCAACGGATCGCCGCCGGGGGGTTCTATGGAAACACATTCGGCCCCGGCTTCGCCGAACAAAGACGTGGCAAACTTGTGACCCAACCGCCAGAGGCCGATATCCAGCACCCTGAGATGTGCCAGAGACTCATCTTTCGCGTATCTTTTTTCGAACTTGAGGTTTTTCTCGGCCCATTCACAGAATTCCAGCGCCTTCCGTTTTTCATACACCGGTTTTACGACATCGTAGGAAACCACCGGTGTAACCGGGTAGGGTCTGACATCCATATCCATAAGACCAATGGTGTCGGCCCGGCTGTTTATTTCAATATCTCTTTTTTCTGCCATATTTTACCTCCAAAATAGTTTAAATTCCACTTAAGAATTTATCCAGAGTCATTTTCAGTATCAGAGGAACGGCATTAACTCCTCCTTACTGACTTTTTATCACCTCCTTTCCAGTTGAAATTCGGCTCGATTAAACGCCGAAGCTAAAACGACCTTTTTGTGTCGATGGATTATGTTTGCCTCTGCGGTCGAGCTTATTCCTAATTTTAATCCTCTATCTCGGTCGTTTTTCTTTACGCTTTATTCAAAAAGCGTAAAGATCTTGCATCACCTCCTTTGGGTAATAAAATGAAAATAAGAATCGATTTAAAACGATAGTACTGAAAAAAAGTGACCTAATTTATGGTTGTCAGTTTGAAACAAGCAGTTAAAAACGTGAACTAATTTATGTATGAATTATATTCAGTGAATGCAATTTTCGGGTTGAGTTAATGTTAAGGACAAAAAGTGAATTTGATTCAGCATGGAGTCTTTTTTTAAAATTCTTTAGAAAATTTTGTCAAGAGCAAAAAATGAATTTTATTCAAAAAATTGCGCAAATTCTCGCTCAAGCCTCGTATGACAAGGGTTTATACGCTTTCTTCCTTAAAACACGCCATGACTAAAGGAAGATCGAAAAGATATGTTCAAATGTTTTTTAAATCGCGTTGAATGTCGCATAAAATACTACATATAGGATATGATATTTCTAAAAACACTTTATGAGGTATTTATTATATAGAACCACGCAAACTGAAACGATACATTTTTCCATGACCTCGTACCGAACAAAAGTACTTTAAAAACGAATATTTTTTTACCTTGCAATTTATTGCCGGATATCTTATACGCAAATGTTTGAGAGCTTTTCCAAAATGATATTTATCCAGTTTTTAGCCGTAAGGCTCATGAAAAATCTTTCAATCGGTCCCAACATTTTTTGGAAAGGAGGTGAATTTTTAAAAAATTGGTCCGGGGCATATACCCGAATGTCTGCCGGGATGGAATTTAGCAAAAATCAACGTTAGATCAATCAAACTTATGCATGCAGGCTGCAAAAGGGATATACCCTCGGCTGTTAATAGATAGGCACATGTTACATTAATCAGACAATAATAAAATTAGGGAGGTTTATGCTATGGGTAAAATACCGGAAAATATGCTGCCACCAAAAGATTTGTGGCCGGAATATTTAGTTCCAGAAGAGTTTGCGGATACACCGGATGAATTGAATCTTGCCGACTTTTTGCTTGACCGTCATGTTCGAGAAGGCAGAGGTGACAATGCTGCCATCAAGTTCATGGACCAGACCATTACCTATGCCCAGCTCCAGGAAATGGCAAATAAGTTCGGCAACGCGCTGAAAGAAGTCGGTGTTGAACCCCAGGACCGGGTCGGCATCCGGCTGGTAAACTCTATCCAGGCCGTTGTCGCCATTTTTGCCGTCGAGAAAATCGGCGCGATTCCTGTGCCAACGTCGCCGCTGTGGTCCGGTGAAGAAGTCGCTTTTGTGGCCAACAATGCTGAAATGAAGTTTTTTATTGTCAATGCCCCGCTGATGCCTCCGGTGGAGCAGGCCAAGCCCAACTTCGAGTTCGGTACCAAAGTCATCGTTATCGGCGGCAATGCGGACGAGGTCAAGGCAGCCGGAAACATGGTCTATGAAGAGATGCTCGAGGCCGGTTCTGCTGATCTGGAAGCCACCATGCTAAAGGGTGACGACATCGGCATTATGCTCTATACATCAGGCACCACCGGCATGCCCAAGGGCTGCGTGCACTTTGTCAAACCGATTGTCATAGAAACCAAACTGGTCAACAAGCATGTTTACAAGATGAAACCCGGCGATGTGTCTGGGCGGAGCCGCCCCGGTTTCCTTTGCCGCAGGGTTCGGCACCTTTACTTTGATGCCTTTTGAAGGCGGTGCAGCCATATCTCTGATTCCAAAGTTCACGCCGCCGGACATGTTGGAACTGATTCAGAAACACAAAATCACAATTCTCACCGGTCTGCCCACCGGCTACCGGGCTCTGATGAAGTTCCCCAAATTCAAGGATTACGACACCAGTTCAATTCGTCTTTACACCTCCGGCGGCGACGCTCTGGGTTCCGACACCCTGATCGGCATGGAAAAAACTGACCGGTTTGCCCATCTGGGAAGGTTTGGGCGGCACCGAAATGCTCCATCTGGTAACGTCCAACACCATGAACCCCGAGCCGAGTGCCCGACTCCATCGGCAAAGCGCTGCCCGGGATTGAGGTGCGGGTGGTTGACCCGGAATGGAATGACTGCGAACCGGATCAAGTCGGCAGCATGGTTCTCAAAGGCCCCTCGGGAAGCCTGTACTGGAAGCCTTATGTGGATGATGAACGCCTCATCAAGTCCCAGAAAAAGGGCGTGGTCGACGGCTGGAATCAGATGGGTGATGCGGTCTACATGAAAGAAGACGGCAACATTTTCTTCGTATCCCGTGAAGACGACATGATCAAGAGTTCCGGTTACCGAATTGGTCCTGCCGAAGTGGAAGAGGCCATCGAAAAGCATCCGGCAGTTGCCGAAGCCGGCGTTGTGGGTGTTCCGGATCCGGAAAAAGGTCAGATCACCAAAGCCTTTGTGGTTCTGAAAGAAGGTCAGGAAGGCAGCGACGAATTCTTCGAAGAACTCAAAGAATTCTTGAAGGAACACATTGCTATCTACAAGCTCCCCAGAGCCATCGAGTACCGGAGTGAACTGCCGCGCACACCCACCGGCAAGCTCCTGAGACGTCATCTGCGTCCACCTAAATAATCGATGGTTCGCAGCAAGAGATAATGATTCCCCCCTTACTTTCTAAAGTGAGGGGGGTTTTTATTTGCTGCAGTAACCTTTCTTAAATACGAGGCTTTATAGATCTAATAAATTTCTTTACATGCTAGTTTTTTTGCCATAAACATTAAATGGAGTTTTCTTTCGATCGTTATCCGTAACATGGAGTTTGTATAACCTAATTTGAGCGATTGTCGAGGTTGCCGCAGATAAGCAAGTTGAGCGTAGCGAAATCCCGCTCTGCGGGAGAAGATGTTATTCCGCTATAGTTACCTATGCGAAATGGCATCTGACGCAGTAGATGCGGTAAGATCGGCAATCCCAAAGGGTTTCAAAATTTAAAAATATAAATCAAAATAATTCATTAAAAAATAAAAGAGAATCTATCCCCTTTAAAATTTGAAACGCTCATTTTAGGTATAAACAACAATGGGCTATGAATGGAGGTAATGAGCACCCAATGGAGGAAAAACCATGAATGAAAATGTATCTGTTTCGTTAAAAACTGTGGATCGCATTGAAGTTACCACGTTAATGGACAATTACGTGGATCTGTTGCTGCCGAGCACCGATACGATCATCCGCCCCCCCCTGGCAAAGGAAGGCAAAATTAACGCCGACACTTTTCTGGCGGAACACGGTTTCTCTGTTCTTGTCACGGTTTATCAGGGGGAAAACAAACACACCATTTTATTTGACACCGGTTATACAAAGGTGGGGGTCCTGCACAACATGGCGCTCCTTGGCGTGAACATCGAGGAAATAGAGGCCATTGTCATAAGTCACGGGCATATGGATCATACCGGTACCTTGCACGGCATTCTCGATAAAATATCCCAACCCATTCCGCTGGTGCTGCACCCCGGCATCTTCCAACATCCCCGTTATACGCGTCGTCCTGATGGGGCCAAAAGCATTTGGCCCAGAACGATCGTGAAAGATGATCTGAACGAAAAAAACGTTGACATCATCGAAAGCGAAACACCCGTCTTTCTTGTTGATGATATGATTATGGTCACCGGTGAAGTGGAAAGAACCACCCCTTTTGAAAAAGGCATGCCCAATGCCCTTATAGAAAAAAACGGAGAACTGGTTCAAGATCCGATTATTGACGACCAAGCCATTGTCATGAAACTCAAGGGAAAAGGACTGGTTGTGATTTCCGGATGTGCCCATGCCGGAATTGTCAATACGTTGATGTTTGCACAAAAAACCACCGGAGAGCAGAAAATCCATGCAGTTTTAGGAGGATTTCACCTGTCCGGCCCGTTTTTCGAAAAATTCCATGACCCAACGGTTGATGCATTGAAAAAAATAGATCCCGATGTGCTGGTTCCCATGCATTGTACGGGTTGGAAAGCGATACAGCGGTTTCAAAAAGAATTTCCCGAAAGCTTTGTGCTCAACAGTGTTGGATCCAAAGTGATGCTGTCGTAGATCAGGGGTCAGAGATCAGGTTTCAGGGGTCAGGGGTCGGAGATCAGGGATTGAAGGACAATAATTGTGACGTTTCAAAGTTATCGTGATTTAGAAGTTTGGCAAAAAGCAATGGATTTAGTATTGGACTGCTATCAAATTACGAGAAGATTTCCGAAAAACGAAATTTATGGACTTAGTAGTCAATTACAACGTGCTGCGGTATCGATCCCGGCAAACATTGCTGAAGGTAGACATCGTAATCATAGCAAGGAATTTCTTCAATATCTATCAATTGCTTATGGCTCTGTCGCAGAACTTGAAACTCATATTCAGATAGCTGAACGATTGAATTATATAGCTGACAATCAAAGCAAAAAACTATTGGATAAAACAGCCGAAATTGGGAGAATGCTTAACGGATTAAAAAAATCAATTGAAAAAAGAATCTGATCCCTGACCCCCGAACCCTGTGAGCTTTTTTAAAAAGCTTCTGTTATGAAAACAACACCGAAAAATCATCAAAACTTTTTTTTCTCACTTCATAAATGCTCGTTTATCCTTTTCTGTTTATCATTTCTTATTTTCTGGCCTGAAACAAGTTTTGCCGCCACCATTAAAATCGGTGAAATCAATCCCCTTTCCGGGAGGTTTGCAAAGCAAGGCATCGAAATCCATCAAGGAATCGCGGTTGCCGTGGCCGAGGCCAACACGGCTGGAGGTGTCGGCGGAAATCAACTACAGCTTATTTCAAGGGACGACCAGAGCCGGCCCGATGTGGCCATCTCCAGAGCTGAAGAATTGTGCTCCTGGAAAAAAGTGGCGGCCATTACCGGCGGTTATGTTGATTCATTGGTGGGGCCTATAGCCGCCGTCACTCAAAAATACAAGATTCCCTATGTTGCCAGCGCCAGTCTCCAAAAAGATTTGACACGGCATAAAAATCCTTATTTGTTCAGGATATCAAAGCTTCAGGGGTTTGTTGATCCCCTTTGCGGCGTCATTGTCGAAAAATTTAAGCCACAACGTCTGGCCATTCTGCATGCCGCCACTCCCGGTGCCACTGAACTGGCCAGGGATCTGGAATACTGTATCAAAAATCGAGGTCTAAAGGTCCGGCTGGTTGAGAAGTTTCGCCCCGGTACGCCTGATTTTACACCCCTGATTGCCAAACTGGCTAGCATGAAAATCGATGTGATTGTCTCGGGCGTTTTTACACCGGATCACATCCTTTTCGTGCGACAGCTCAAAGAGAATAGAATGACCCCAAAAGCATATATCGGCCCGTTCGGTATTGCCTACGAAAGCTTTATTCATGCTTTGGGAAAAGACGCCGACTATCTTTACAGCACCTGTGCCTGGAATCCGGAAATTACAGCACCGGGTACGGAGAACGCTTCTGCATCTTTCGTTAATAACTTTCAGAAAATGTTCGGACGGCAGCCGAATACCACCAACATGCACGGTTACACATCTGCAAAAGTCCTCATCACTGTGATGCAAAAAGTTTTGAATAAAAACCAAACTCTTACAGGCGAAAATATTCGTCGGGCATTGACCAAACTCGACCTGTCTCTGCCCATGGAGCATATCGCTTTTGATTCCAACGGAGATCCGCTGCATTATCGTCATGTGGTCGTTCAGATTCAGAAAGGAAGATTCGTGGTCGTCTATCCACCGGATCGAGCACCGGACACGAAGTCTATCCTATGCCGACGTGGGAGGAAAGATAAATTGCCAGGTTAATCGTATTTTTCCAAAGTATGTGATATTAAGTCACAAATTATAAGAAATACAAGATTTTAAAGTGACTAAATTGAAGTGAGCTAAAGTTACTAAGTGCCTATATGTCTCCAATTTATCGGGGAAGTTAGAGGAGTCGACTTTGCTCCATCTATTCATCTAAAATTGACAGAATACCTTAACTTTAGCTCACTTCAAACTTTGGCACTTCAAACTCTCATTAACTCTAAGCGCATTTAATACATAAATAATGCGTAATCATATGGCTGTAAATTCATAAAAATATGTGGACAACCATTCTTGTTTCCGGGATCTCCCTGGGTTCGTTTTATGTACTCGTCGCCCTCGGTTTTGCCCTCATATTCGGGGTAACCCGGAATTTTAACCTTGCCCATGGCGAATTGCTTGTCCTGGCCGGTTACTCAGCTTACTGGTTATGGAAAGCATGGGCGTTTCCCTTTGTTTTGACATTTCCTTTCGCTATTCTGGTGATACTGCTCATCTGTCTGGGGCTTCAACGGTTGTTTTCCCGCTTACGTGATCCCATAGAACTGAACTCCATTGTTCTCAGTTTTGGTGTGGCCATTCTGATCCAAAACAGCATGCTTTTTTGCTTTTCCGGTAATTATCGGCTCATACGGATTCCGATTTTGAATCAGGGAATTCACATTCCCGGATTTTACATCAGTTACGGCCAACTCACCTTGTTTTTTTTATCTTTGATCATTCTTGGAATACTTTATGTGCTGATGTATCGGACCTATCTGGGAAAAGCCCTGAGGGCCACCATCCAGGACAAAGATGCTGCCGCTCTGGCGGGTATCAACGTGGCAGCCATGGGAACACTTGCTTTTTGTATCGGTGCCGTCCTCATCGGACTGGCCGGTCCTCTTTATGGTTCCATTCACTACCTGTACCCGTCTACCGGTCATGAAGCCACCCTGGTGGCAATTACCATTACCATTTTCGCAGGTGTCGGTCGCCTGAACGGTATTCTCATTGCCGGATGGATTCTTGGGCTGGCGGAATCTTTTACCGTTGTCCTGTGTGGTGCCAGCTGGCGAGAGTTGGTCAGTGCAGTTTTGCTCCTCACCCTTTTGGCTTTCAGGCCACACGGCATCTTGGGTAAAGGAGAATAATGAAGAACTTATTCTGACAGGATGAACCGAGTAAAGATCCTGGCCCAGAGGACCAGGCCTTGGTTATTCCCAGAGGTAATTTGCTGTGTTGAAAGTTCATTGAATTATTGAAATTACAAATATCAAATCACAAATATCAAATAATTTCCAATGACCGAAATTCGAAAATCCAAACGATGTCTCACCCTGAAAGGTTTTGGTTATTGAAAATTGGAATTTGTGATTTATTTGTAATTTGGTGCTTGGAATTTGTGATTTTAGACACAAAGCTCCAAAGCGGGGCCATCTATCTCTGACTCCCGCAATGCGGGACAGGCATGGCCCATCGAAAATCCCGCCTTAGCGGGGAAGGACCAGGTTTTCAAGATTAAACAAATGATATTTTTTGCTCAAAAAAATAGAACCTATGAAATAGAGCCCTATGGTGTCGGCCTTGTTTTAGGGCTTTTGGCCCTGATCACACTGCCGCTGATGGTTCAGTCCAACGACTATATCCTTCAGGTCTTTACCCATGCCCTGCTTCTGGCCTCTTTGGCATTGGCGTGGAATCTTTTAGGTGTCAGCGGCTCCATTTCCCTGGGCCACGCGGCCTTTTTTGGTGTGGGCGCCTATGGCTCCGCCTTGCTCAGCCTCGAACAGGGTCTGTCCCCATGGCTTACCATTCCCATAGCCGGCTTATTCGCAACAGGCTTGGGACTGATGATGGGGCTGATTTGCCTGCGTTTGAGGGGCGCTTATTTTGCTCTGGCAACTCTGGCATTTGTCGAAATTCCCAGAGTGATAACGGACAACTGGGATGCATTGACCAAAGGGTCCCTTGGGCTGGTCGGCATATCCGGACTTCCAACGCTTCGTATGGGAGATTGGCATGTCGATTTTGGGTCCAGCATCACGGCTTCATATTATCTTGTATTTGTGTATTCTTTCGTATTGCTCGGTCTTGTAACGTTTGTGTTTCGATCCAACATGGGACTGGCACTCCAGGCAATTCGTGAGGAAGAGGTTGCTGCGGAAGCTGTCGGCATCCAGACAGACAGATACCGTTTGTTTTCTCTGATGCTGAGTGCATTTTTCACCGGCATAAGCGGCGCGTGTTATGCTCATCTGGTCCGCTATATCGAGCCCGGTCTTGTCTATGGGCTTCATTTTTCAGCCATACCCATGATCCTTGCCATATGTGGCGGACGGTTTACAATTCTTGGACCTGCGCTTGCCGCAATGGTGTTATACCCCGTGGATCAGTTTATTTTTCATCCTCTTCTTCCGGCGGGTCACGAGTTTCTTTACGGCGCTGTGTTGATTTTGACGGTGCTTTTTATGCCGAACGGATTCTGGGGGAGTTTACGCAGGATAACACCTCATACATGATATTGTAACGACCAGAGCTTTTTTGTTGTTCGGGTTGTTTAAAAATCCGAACTTCGTACTTGGAATTTTTCCATTATTTAACACAAAAGGCGATTGAAAATACAGTGACTCTTTTACAGTTGCAACGTGTGAGCAAGACCTTCAACGATTGCTGCGCCTTGAGCGATATCGATTTTGCCGTTAGCGAAGGAGAGATCGTGGGACTGGTGGGTCCCAATGGTGCCGGCAAAACCACGCTGTTCAACTTGATCTGCGGCCGATACAGGCCCAGCAGCGGCAATATTTTGTTTAAAGGCATTGATATCACAAATCTTAAACCACATGCGATCTGTCGTTTGGGCATCAGCAGGACGTTTCAATCCTCCAGACCGTTTCCTCGGATGAGCACGATGCAAAATGTGTTGGTCGGCCATATTTTTGGTAAAGGATTTTCTCTTCATACCCGCCCTGAAGATAGAGAGATGGCGCGTGAGCTTTTGGAAATTGTCGGCATCGCCCATAAAGCCGACACACCTGCCGGTCAACTTACCCTCAGTGAACAGCGACGACTGGATCTGGCCCGGGCTCTGGCGACGCGCCCGAAACTGCTTCTTTTGGATGAAGTGGCGGCAGGATTCAGTCCGGTTTTGGTGAAACAGGCCATTGAACTGATAAACAGGGTACGAGAGCGAGGCGTAACCCTTCTTATCATTGATCATTTTTTAAATTTGAGTTTAAAGGTTTCCGATCGTTTGCTGGCACTTGATCACGGAGAAAAAATTGCGGAAGGACCGCCCCGTATGGTAATGCGAAACCGGGATGTTCTACAGGCATATCTGGGACTGCGACACCAGGATGAGAATGATTAAAAACGATAATAGCAAAATGATTGTTCGCAAAATAATTAAGAACGATAAAAACAAGTAATAACAAAATGATTAAAAACGATAATAGCAAAATAATTAACATTTTTTTTGGATAGCTCTAAGATGCCGGTCAAACATAATGTCTTTGTTAAACAGATAACAGAAAATGAATTCTATTCGCTTGATTATAAAATTATGGAGTTGGTCTTCTCTGTGCATAAAGACCTTGGCCGATTTTATGATGAAAAGATTTATCAAAACGAGCTTGCTTATCGCTGTAAAAAATTAGGTATAGAAAAAGTCGAAACTGAAATTCCAATACAAGTTTCTTATAAAGATTTCACTAAGTATTACTATATGGATTTATTGGTTAATAATTCTGTAATTTATGAATTAAAGACAGTGGAAGCTTTAACCGGCAAACATCAAAAACAGGCTCTCAACTATATTCTGATAGTGGGTATGCGCCATGGAAAGCTTGTAAATATGCGAACGTCTTCGGTTCAACATAGATTTGTTTCAACAAATCTGACGACAAAAGAACGTTATAAGTTTACAATTGATGATCGTGAATGGAACGAATTGGATAAAGATAGCATTTGGTTAAAACAATTAATGGAAAATCTATTAGCAGAATGGGGAGCATTTCTTGATACAAATCTTTTTTACAGCGCTGTTAAACATTTTAGAGGCGCGAAAGAAAATCTCATTCAAAAAATAAAGATAATGAACGACTCACGGATACTGGGCACTCAAAAAGTACATCTTTTGAACTCGGAGATCGCATTTAAAATATCAGCTGTTACAAATGACGCATATTTTTATGAAGAACATCTTAAAAAGTTTTTGAATCATACCTCTATGAAGGCAATACAATGGATAAATTTCAACCATGGTAAAATCATTTTTAAAACAATTTTTCGTTGAAGCCAAATTTAGTTTTTTTTGCTTTGAACCCTAACATTTAATTATTTTGCCTTAAATTATTTTGCTTTAAACCATAGCATTTAATTATTTTGCCTTAAATTATTTTGCTTTAAACCATAGCATTTAATTATTTTGCTAATATTATAATATGTTGGCAAATTTCATACAAGGATTGGTTATGGAAATTCAAAAACCCCTTTTAAAAGTTTGCAACCTGAATGTTCATTACGGAGACATTCAGGTGCTGAAAAAGATAAATCTGTCGGTATGCGCTAATCAAATCATTTCCGTTGTTGGCGTCAACGGTTCGGGAAAGACCACTTTAATGAAGGCCATCGCGGGGATTCTCCGGCCCATCAAAGGGGTGATCCATTATCAACATGAGGAGATACAAACGCTTCCGGTATACGATGTGGTTCGCCGTGGTCTGGTTTATGTGCCCGAGGGAATGAATGTCTTCCCTTTCATGAGCGTGTTGGAAAACCTGGATATTGGTGCCTACGTGGCCAGAGAAAAAAAACAGGACCGACTTTCCTTTGTTTTTGAAATCTTTCCCGTACTTGCCGAGAAACAGCGACAAATGGCCGGAACTTTGAGTGGCGGCCAGAAAAGAATGCTGACGATTGCTCGCGGTCTGATGAGCGATCCCCGCCTTATTCTTTTGGATGATCCATTTCTGGGACTGGCGCCAAGGGATGTGAATCGGCTGTGCAATACCTTTAGACAGATCCGCAGTCACGGTGTAACGCTGTTTTTGGCCGGTCAGCATGTTCGCCGAATCCTGAGGGTGGCGACCAAGTCGTTTCTAATAGAAGAAGGTAAAATAACACTTTCCGGCAGCGGAGAACAGCTCATGGGACATCCGCACTTGCGTGAAACTCTCTTTGGGATTGTCGCGGAATCCGGAGTTGAAATCCCGTGACAGCTAAAATCTGCAATCCTGAACTTCAAAAAGATTCTATTGACTTAATACATAACTTTAGAATATTATTCATTTAATGATCTGTTTTTAGCATTTTTTATTCTAATATTGGAGGTTAAACAATGACCGAGGAACTCAAACCAGGTATCACCCATGAAATAGAACGAGAAACCACCGAAGACATGTCGGCGCAAAAGGTCTTCCCCTATGTACCCCATGTCTATGCCACAAGCGTGATGGTTGGGCATATGGAAGCGGTTTGTGCCGAAATGGTCCTCCCTCACCTCGGTGAAGGTGAGCAAACCGTTGGCATCGGAATGCAATTCTCCCACATAGCAGCTACGCCTCTTGGAATGAAAGTTCGATTCAGCGCCAAATTGATCGAGGTGGACGGCCGAAAATTAGTTTTCGAAGTGGAAGGCTTTGATGAGGCGGACAAGATCGGAAAGGCTACCCACCAGCGCTTTATTATCAATGCTGAAAAATTTAACAGCAATGTAGCCAAAAAGGCAGAAAAAGCATTATAGACGGGGGATAAAAGTCAGAGATCAGGGGTCAGGGATCAGGGAATGAATGGAATAAACTTGGAATGATTAAAAGTTATCGTGATTTAGAGGTTTGGCAGAAATCAATGGATTTAGTAGTGGCCTGCTATCAAATGACGAAGGAATTTCCGAAAAACGAAATTTATGGTCTTTCCAGTCAGTTACAGCGTGCGGCAGTATCGATTCCTTCAAATATTGCGGAAGGACGACATCGTCAACATAGCAAAGAGTTCCTTCAGCATCTTTCAATAGCTTACGGCTCGCTGGCGGAACTTGAGACTCATATACAAATAGCAGGACGTTTAAACTACATGAACGAGAATCAAATTAAGAAGGTGTTGGATAAAACAGCTGAGATAGGGCGAATACTTAATGGCTTACGAAAATCTATTGAGAAAAAGATCTGATTCCTTTAACCCCTGGCCCCTGATCCCTGACCCCTGACAGCTTTTAATTAAAACTATTGGAGGTGAACCATGGCAGTGACGGATCCGATACGCCAGCTGGATGCTATTCTTAAACCTAAAAGTGTGGCCGTTATCGGTGCCTCGACCAGCCCGGACAAAATGGGCCATGAGATTCTGAAAAACATTATCGACAGCGGCTTTAAGGGAGCCGTTTATCCCATTAACCCCAAAGCCGATGTGATTCTCGATCTTCCCTGTCACAAAAGTGTCAAAGACATTGCCGAAGCTCCGGACCTCGCTGTTATTATCATTCCAGCTCGGTTTGTGCCCCAGACCGTTCAGGAATGCGGTGAAGCCGGTGTCAAAGGCGCGGTGATCATTACCGGCGGTTTTGCCGAGGCGGATGACGAAGGGGAACAGCTTCAGAACCAGGTGGTCGAAGCCGCCCAAAAATTCGGTGTTCGTATTATCGGGCCCAACTGCCAGGGGGTAAACAATCCCCATCACCCCTTGTGTGCGTCCTGGCCCCTGCTCACCTACCAGGGCAAGATCGCACTCATTTCCCAGAGCGGTACGGTGGGCGCCGCCATGATGGACTGGTTATCCGAGGATAAGCTTGGGACTGCCAGTTTCGTCAGTATGGGCAACCGGGCCGACGTCGATGAAGCTGATCTTATCGCCTATTTCAACCAGGACCCGAACACCGAGGTTATTGCTGCTTATATCGAAGGGATAAAGCGCCCCGAGCAGTTTATTCAAATCGGTGGAACAGCTTCAAAAGCCGCTGGTGGTTCTCAAATCCGGCCGGACTCCCAAAGGAAAGGTTGCGGCCGAGTCCCACACCAAGGCTTTGGCCGGTGCTGATGCTATCTATGAAGCCCTTTTTGCAAAATATAACATTTGCAGGGCTTACACGGCAGAAGAGTTTTACGACTATGCCAAGGCCCTGGCTTATCTGAAACCACCAAAAGGCAATCGTATTCTTTTTATCACCACATCCGGAGGTGCCGCTATTCTGGCAACGGATCAGGCTGAACAAGAAGGTTTAGACGTTTCTCCGCTGCCTGAAGAAGCTGGTGGAGGCCATAACGCCGCTCATTCCGGCCCATGCCATAAAGGCCAATCCCATTGATCTTACCGGAGATGCCACCGCTCAGATGTTCGGCGACGTTATTGAGGTCACCCGAAAGCACTACGACACCCTGGGTGTGATTTTTGGAGATCCGGTGGAAGATGCCTCCAGTGTCGTGACGCCTAATGCCAATGAGCTGATTATTTTTTATGGAGGGGCTGACGTCGAACGTTACGAAAGTGAGCGCATGCACCTTAAAGGAATTCCGGTTTTCCCCACTCCCGAACGAGGAATAAAGGCCCTGGCCCAGGTGCTCGAGCGTAAAACGCTGGATGCACCCCAGAAACCGACCCTAACTGTTCCGGCCGCCGGGCGGCAACTGCCGCTTCATCAGGCATTTGAACGAATTGTCGAACAGGGACTGCCCTGCACCGACTTTGCCCTGGCAGATAACGCGGCCAACGCTGTAAAGATTGCACAAGATCAGGGATTTCCCGTAGCGCTTAAAATCAGCTCTCCTGACATCCTTCATAAGAGTGATGTGGGCGGCGTACACCTTAACTTAAATTCTGCTGAAGCCGTTGAAAAAGCCTACGATGCGTTGCTGTCAGCGGTAATACGGAACAGTCCCGAAGCTCAGGTGGATGGCGTGTTGGTTAGCAAAATGGCGTTACCCGGACTGGAGGTCATTGTGGGAATGAATCGCGACCCGCAGTTCGGCCCGATTATTCTTTTTGGGCTGGGCGGCATCATGGTGGAGATTTTTCAGGATGTAAGCCTCAGGCTTCTGCCTTTGACAAAAAACGAGGCCGTGTCCATGATACAAGAAATAAAAGGCTACGGTCTTATTGCCGGCTATCGCGGCCGGCCGGCGGTGGATGAACAGGCCCTGGCAGACTGCCTGTTAAGTGTTGCCCGGCTGGCAGAAGGGTCTCCGGATATTATCGAAATCGATCTTAATCCTGTCTTCGCCTATCCGAAAGGAATACAGGTGGCGGATGTTAGGATTATTGTAAAATAGGGTGAGGAAAAAACCCGATGATGAATGAATTTGATAGTCTTGTTTCAAGGCTCAAGAATAAGTACCCCATGTTGCAAAACTTTACCGATCGCACCTTTGGCGTGGAGATCGAATTTTTCGGCCTGAACTATGTTACCATGCCGATAAATAACGGTATCATTAAACCCTACAACATTTCCTCCAGGGCCAAAGACGGGCGACACATCGTTGATCTCATCAAGGATTGCGGGATATCCATCGGTGATGACAGAGACTCCTGGCACTTCGAAAAAGATTCATCAGTTCGAGGCAAAGGACACACCAGATGTGGTGCTGAACTGATCAGCCCGATCTTAAGCGGTATGGAAGGACTGGTGCAAGTCTTCAACGCTTTCCGATTTCTAAATGCTATTGAAGGAATTGATATCGATACAAGTTGCGGAATGCATGTTCATCACGGTGTTGACCTGGCAGCTTACAACTGTAAAGAACTCCAGCAGCTTGTACGAATCGTTCACCACTATGAAGATCTCTTTTACCTGCTTATTCCGGGAGAGCGTCAGGATGCCGAAACCTGTCGGCCCATGGAAATTGACGTGAAAGCCTTCCTGAATGTCTGTGAAGGCGATCATGATGGCCGCAATTGCCAAATCAAAGATCTCTGGTATTCGCCTCAAAATCGCTACGACGTAAAGCGTGGTGTGAATGCACGCTACGACAAGACCCGCTACCACGGTCTGAATCTGCACTCTTACTGGTATCGCTCCACCATTGAATTTCGCTATCACTCGGCCCTGCTGGAAAAAGCAGATGAGGCCATCCAATGGATCATTTTTACCCAGTTTATCATAGAACTGAGCCAGGGTCACGTTCCGGATATCTATTATTATCCTGAAGCAAACAAATGGCTGACAACCATCTATCAGATTTACAAGGAGTTCGGCTATCAGGAGCGTATCAAGCAGGCACCAACTACCTTAAAACAGTCAGTAAAACATATAAAATTGTTTAATTAGTAAATATGCAAATAATGAAGCTGGAGGCGACCATGTGTGACATATTGGCCATCTCGGCAGGCTATAACTATACACCCAAAAATTATCTGCCCATCTTCGCGGAAAAGGGCAGTGAAAACATGAACGGATGGGGTATCGGTTTTTTTCGCGAGGATCAGGCTTTGGTGGAAAAATCCGCGGAGCAGGTGTTCAGCCATCAACAGGTTCACGAAAGCTTTCAGAGACTTGCACGGGTCATCGACAGCCGGATCATCATTTCGCATGTGAACTGCCCCAAAAGCGGCGGTCGCCACAGTGCTCAACTCCACCCCTTCAAGCTTACCTTTCTGGATCACGACTGGCTGTTTGCCCAGGTGGGAGTTGTTGAAAACATTGACGAATATCAGACCAACGGAACACCCCGCCTGGAAGTCGATGTCTATACGGCCAGAATTTTCGAATATTTAAGAGATCAATTGGTATTGCTGCATCACAAGAACCCGTATATCAGTGTATACATTGCCCTGCGCATCGCTATCCAAAAGCTTTTAGATGACTATCCCGGGGAATACACCTTTTTTCTGGCCAATGAATCGTTTCTCTTTGCCTTTTGTAACTTTCGACAGCTGATGGTTCTCAAGGCGTCTGAAAGTATGGGAGATATTCTGCTGGTTACTTCCGTCAAGAGAAGGGCTGAGTCGCACCGATTGGCACCCCATAACACCGGACCCACAATCTTTAGGTGAGCTTTTGGTGATTGCCGGTCCGGATGTGTTGTATGCCGGTGACGTTTAATTCTGGTTACTGGTTGCTGCGCTGATTGAAGTAAAACGAAAATCCCGATTCATCGGGGATACTTAATTATCAGTGTTTTAGATGAGTGCTGTAGTTTACAAGCGAATTAGAGTTAATTATTGATTGAGACATGACACCCAAATAGCCCATAATCGTCTGTATTGGATTATTATACTGCATTATTCCATCACTCCAATACTCCAGATTTCCACAAACATGTAAGCATGTGTAAATTTTTCCATTGTTATCATGCTCAAATCCGCTCCATAGGATTCAAGCAAAATGTGTGACCTCTTTGCTTTGTCTGCCAAAAAAGATTATTCGGCTCCGGAATTCCTTCCAATTTTTGCAGTTCGGGCCAAAAAGAACATGGATGGCTGGGGCATTGGTTTTTATCGTAAACACCATGCCATGGTTGAAAAGTCGGCTGAACAAATTTTCTACTCAGGTCAATTGCACGACAGCTTTCAAAGGCTGGCCCGAGTCGTAAAGAGCAGAATTATCATTTGCCATCTCCGTTTTCGGACCAGCGGACTCATAGACGAGTGCCATGCCCATCCCTTTGTTCTAAAATTCGGTGGACATGATTGGATTTTTGCCCATAACGGCAAGGCACCGGCCATTGAATCTTACAGAAGCAGCGGCATTGCCATTGAAGATGCCATAAGCGACTCGGCCAGAGCTTTTGAATACCTCCGGGACCGTATGGAAGACCATCACAGGCATGATGCAAAGCCTGAGAAGCTTTTCAAGACCCTGTCAGACAGTACTTCGCAAATGATTGACCAGTATCCGGGTGATTACAATTTTTTACTGTCCAACGGCCATCTTCTATTTGCCTTCACCAACCATCGCCAGTTTATGTTTATGAAAGGAAGCGAGAAACTAAAAGGTGCCTTCCTGCTCACCACCCTGGCACGCGGATTAACCAAAGAAAAGTGGTTGCGGGTGGCAAAAGCCACCAATCGCCGGGGACTGCTTCTGGCAATCTCAGGCAATGATGTTATTTTATCATCAATCAATTTAACGAAAAAACCGACCCAAATAGATCAGGAGTCGGAGTGTTTTTATTTGTTAAATCGCTCCATGGATAATGCTTTTTTTCAAATACCTAAATTGAGCGATTTTCAAGTTTGCCGCAGATACAAGGAAGATGTTGTTTCGCTATAGTCACCTATGCGGAACGACATCTGACGCAGTAGGTGCGGTGAAATTGGAAATCCCATAGGGTTTCAAATTCTTGAAATTCGAAATGTCAGAATACCTAAATATATCATTAAATTAACCATTTCAAAAATTTGAAACGCTCAGCTTAGGAAATAGTGACATGCAGAGTTTGCCATCAACATATAAAAATCAGTTGCAAGAACTGTTTTTAAACAAATCCGATCTGGTTATCGACTTTCCAAAATGGCTCCTTTCCGACCAGTCCATTGAAAACTACCGGTCCATTTCAAAACTGGCCTTGGTTGAAATCGCCGGCCGTGACAGCATCGCCGCCGCTGTGAAAAGCATACAGGAATACGGCTTCACTGATTTATTGCCCACTTATGTATATACCGGAACAGAATACGGCCCATGGGACATCGTAAACCAGGCGCTTTTTAGACTAAAAAGCCGTTTGCCCCATGTTCGGGTTCATCCTTTGATTGTTCTGGGTTCCCCGGATTTTTGGAAAGCTCTCAACGGCGCCTTTATTAGTGAACTGTTGTCTATATACGGTTTTTATACTCCCTGTATTGGTTGCCACGTGTATTTGCATGCGGTTCGTATTCCTTTGGCGCTTTTACTCAGCAACATTCCCATTATATCCGGTGAGCGTGAACGTCATGACAGTTCCGTAAAGATAAACCAGATCCCCGAAGCTCTGGATTTGTATAAGAACCTGACCGAAACATTCAGGATTCAACTGCTCTTGCCGCTTCGCAAAATCAGCCACGGCCAAGAAATAGAAGTGATTTTGCAAATGGACTGGCATGAGGGTAAAGAGCAACTGTACTGCTGTCTTTCGGGCAATTATCGCTCGGTTGATGGTTCGGTTGAGATGAGTAAAAGCACAGGTTGTTCGCTATCTTAATGAATTTGCCATACCGTGTACCGAAAAGATTATCAGAGAATATATATCCGGACAAACTCCGAATCATTTAAAAATCGCAAAACAAATCATACAAAATTTGAAGCCTGTTGGGAGACCTCAATGAAACCAAAAGTTGCGCTGTGCAACCTTTTCGATGATATAAAACAACTCAAAACATTTGCTCTTGAAAATGATTTTTCAGGCGTAGACTGGTCGTTTAATATGGAAGCGCTTCCGTCAAGCCCTTTGGAAGAGACCCGGTGGGTCGAGCGTCTATCCGCCTTGAACCCCCTTGAGGTTCGCTACCACTGCCCGTTTATGAAAATCGATCTCGGTCACGAGGATTCTTCTAAAGTATTGTCGGCCCTTAAACTTTTCCATCGCGTTATTCGGCTGGTCTCCAAGACCAACGGCAGATTCTTAACCTTGCATGTGGGGCTCGGCCATGATACGACGCGCATACTTTCATGGGAAAGAACCATCACCAATTTACGCAGCCTGGTTCAGTACGGCGCTGATCGCGGTGTGAAAGTCTGTCTGGAAAACCTGGCCTGGGGATGGACCAGCAAACCCAATCTTTTTGAAAAATTGATTCGTCGAACCGGCGCAGGGGTGACCTTTGACATCGGCCATGCACAAGCCTGCGAATCTGTCAGCAACCAATACTTTTCCCCTGAGGATTTTGTCTCCCCCCATCCTGACCGCGTTCACAATGCACATATCTACCACACCGAAGTTACCGGGTTGGGACATGTGCCGCCGGATGGAATCGAAGACATCAAAGAACGTCTGGATACATTGCGCCAAATCGGCTGTCTCTGGTGGGTCATCGAAATAAAAGAAGCCCAAAAGTTGCTGTGGACAAAACAGATCATAGACGATTATATTGAGAACGCATTTCCGGTAAAAATTCCCGACTTGTTAGTCAATAACCACCCCTAAAAGGGGCTTTATAAAAAATTATTCACCGCAAAGTCGCAGAGAGCGCAGAGTTTTTGTTTTTTTTTGCTTTTCGCTGACCCCGAAGGATAGGCTCCGCTATCTCCGGGACGGAGGACGCCGAAAAGCAAAACGACTCAACCCTTCGGGTAATAAAATGCACGTATTGGCATCTCACAACCAAAGAATTGGTGGCTTATGTCGTTTCCGTAGCGTAAGCTGCTGAGAGTTTTCCCCATCGCCGGCGTCCCCCGCATCAAGCGGGGTCAGCGGCGATGGGAAATATATACATCTCCGTGAGCTCTGCGCCTCGAATGACCCTCGCGAAGGTGGGGGGAATGGGCGATGAAAAACATGCAATCATTTAGCTACATAACAAGCTGGGATTTTCACCTTAGCTAAAAGGTTTAATAGATGAATTAAGTCCCATTTTGAAATCAATGAAGGTATTGAATGAAGGTTATCCTGGTCCTTTTGGATGGGTTGGGCGATCGATCTTACAACGTCCTGAAGTATCGAACGCCCCTTGAAGCCGCGAACACCCCTAACCTTGACCGCCTGGCCGAATTGGGCGGAAATGGCTTGTTTCACCCCTCAAGCCCTGGTCTCTGCTTTCCCAGTGAGACAGCCCACTTTCTGCTTTTTGGCTACGATTTGAAAAATTTTCCCGGCCGGGGACTATTTGAAGCCGTGGGTGAAGGGGTCTCTTTTCATAACGATGACGTGCTGGTTTTAGCACACCTTTCCGGTGTCATTTGGGAAAACAACCGACCTGTTCTGACATTGGGCCGGGATAACATCAAAGGAACATTTGAAGACATCAGCCGTCTGTATTCTGTTATCAGCAGCTATGAATCCGAAGGTGTCAGCATCCGGCTCCAGCAAACCCGGCGCAATGATGCCATCCTGATTATAAACGGCCCTGTTTCCCCGTACGTATCCGACTCAGATCCGATTGTTCTCGGAAAGCCCATCAGCAAAATTGTTCCATTGTCTGAAAATCCGGAGCCGGAAAAGAGCAGACAAACCGCCAAGGCACTGAACAAATATCTTACATTCTGTTATCGCCAACTTAAAAATACCGTAACTAAGGATCCATCCCATGTACTTAGACCTCCGGCTGAATATTTTTTGGTCACTCAGCGCAGCGGTCGCCGTATCGACCTGCCACCTTTTCAGCAACGCTGGGGCCTCAATGGACTGCTAATCGCTTCTGCCTCCGTCTATGGCGGCCTGGCCCATGAACTGGGCATCGATTACCAATCGGTTCAGGACTCCGATGATCCAGGCATGGACTTAAAAGATCGGATCCGCCTGGCCCTGTCCGATACGACGCACGATTTTATTCACGTGCACACCAAAGTTCCTGATGAAGCCGCCCATACCGGAGACCCGGTTTACAAAAAGGATCAAATTTCCCTACTCGACCTGGGGTTGAAAGAACTATTAGATGTTGTCGAAAAGGAAGAAGATCTGCTGGTGGTCATCACAGCGGATCATTCAACCCCGAGCATATCGCCCATGATTCACTCCGGCGAACCCGTTCCGGTTATTATGGCCGGCCCGAGTGTTCGTAGAGATGATGTGGAACATTTCTCTGAGATCCAAGCTGCAAAGGGGTGTCTGGGATTATTACGCGGCGCTGAACTGATGTACATGATTCTTAATTTTTCGAATCGAGGCAATTTGGACGGACATCAATTGGGACCCATCAAAAGGGCGTATCTGCCGTTCGATGACGATCCGTTTGAACTTGTTTAAACTGTTTATATCAAGTGTCGGGAGACGGAATGGCAGCTGTCATAAAAATTTAAGGGGCATTATTGTCGAGACACCTCTATAACGTATCTCAATTTCATGTAAGATTAGGTACTTGCAAGATATTTGAAAATTTTTATGAATCGGTCCAATCCTGAAAATTATATACAACCAGAGATCAATTTTATCTTGGTTCCGTAATAATCATTTCAATAGACAGGCCGTTTGATTCTATCTCCTTAATCAACGTTTCCAAATCTTTAACCTGCTGAAATGCCCATCTTGCAAAACCGGCACTTTCAACAAACGGCAATATGTTCTCTTCTATTTCTTCCCAAAAATCCTTCACCAGATATTCGTTACCGTCAGCACCGTCAACCTGTGACAAGTAACTTGCCTTCCAGTTTTCTACCATCTGTATAAAGGATTTAATCTCTGTGTTTTCTTCCATTAAGCACTCTTTTTCTATGCTAATCCAATGTCGCGGTTTTCAGGTATTTGGGTTCAGAAAGCGGATCAAATAATGTCCATAATATTAACTGCTGTTCCAACCCAAAGATATCTATTAAGAATCCATTTATTTCCTAGCGGATTCTATTCACTTCTCCATGTAATCAATATTGTTTGATTCACACCAGTCTATGATAATTCTCTTCATCGAATTGTATCGATACTTATACCAATCATCGGCGATTCCGTATTTATGAATATAGTTGTTGAACCTATTAAAAGTGCCTCCACCAAAAATCGCCTGGCACAAGGGTTTAGAGATCTTCTCGTCATCTAAGGAAATACAGAAGTTTTCCATTGTACTGTACTCATGGTAAACGAACTTTCCAGGGATTGCGATGTATTTCTCTTCTTTCTCATCTGCCAGAATTTTTCGGGCTAACTGGATCTGTTCTTTTTGCCACTCGGGATAGCCTCCCAACTCGTCACTCTCCATAGCAGCACGCAATTGTTCCTTGGATATAGAAAATAGTTCGCCTCTTTCTCTATCGAGATAACACGCAGTGTTGTTTGCTTGAAAACTTATACAGTTGATAATGTCACTGACTTTCACGTGTGGTCTCATTTTTTGCTCCAAGAAACATAAGGCACATTTAATTTGACGCTTCGGATATTCTATCCGGCCAGTTGGACTGTATAATAGGCCGCTTCAGGGCAAAACTTTTCCAGCGGCCAGTTTTTCGCTTTTATTGGCTCAAGCAATTTCAGTTTCATTACGTAAAAAATGCGAAAGTCCAGATCACCCATAAGTGTAGCAATTTTTTTAATTTCAAAACCAAATTTTTCATAGAATTTTACTGCACTTCTGTTGGCAGAATTTACGCGCAATTCAACTTCTTCGATATCATCTTTCGAAAATATCCTGAGGCTTGCTTCTAATAGCTCTTTAGCAATACCTTTGCCTCTGTGGTCAGGATGCACTGCAATTCTTAATATTTCTGCCCTTAGTCCAAGATCGCATATACAGGCAACTAGGTAGCCAATGATTTCTTTTTGTTCAATAACGAAAAAAATATCCTTTAATGCGATTTTAAAGGTATGAAGGGTCCAAGGAGTTGGGAATGACAATTGATCGATTTCTAAGACTCTGTCCAGGTCCTCCTCAGTGGCGGACCTGATTATCATGCTATGTCCTGCGGCATATGCATTCATCATGTCCTCCTTTTTGGTTACTTGTTATATAAACGTGGGTGGATTTTCTTTCTCTCCATCTACTTATAACAGCAACTATCGTGCCATTAAGTTTCATTTGATTTAATATATTGATATCATAAGGATATTACTTCTTTTCAAGGCACCACAACTATTGCACAAATGCACTTCTTCGCACCCAAAGCATTGCATTAATGCAACGATGCAAAACTATTCCAGTACAAGCAGAAAGTGATAAAAAATAAAATATACAGCATTTTTTTCATCATATAACACAAATTGTTGTGACATTCGCTTCTGCGATACCTGCAATGACATCACACTATCAAGTGCTTGATTTTTCTTTGATAACATAATACCATATCACCAAACGATAGTTGTCTCGATTCTTCTATCTATGTTTAAACATCCGAAATTTGTGATATGGTCAAAAAGCGGAAAAAAGGTTAGTGGTGATATGTAATGGAGATCACACGAATCGGACCTGTTTAAATTCTTTGGATTACTCCAACTAAAGCGTAACGAGAACTAAAATTTATTGTTTCTCTTCCAATAGTCCCTTTATATCTTTTAATTCATTTTCAATGGATTTTATGTAAACACTGTTATGGAATCCCATCATGATAAGCTTGACAGATACCAAAAATACACCGGCTTCCAATAACAATCCAAAGAGCGCGATTTGAAATCCTGTTGATGATATAATGGGACTCGACAAGCCATCAAACTAAATCTCCGAGAAACAGGTGTGCCGAGCAGATCCGAATCCCATCCTTGGTCACCAGATCAACCGCTTTATCAAGTGTTACCTGGGTGGCAGTTACAGACGGGAACTTGCGCTTCAGGTAGCGGAGTGACGGGCTTTGGACTTTACCCGACGTCTTTGCTTCAATAAAATGTACCGGTTTATTATCCTCCAAGACAACAAAATCAACCTCCCTTTTATCTACGTCTCTGAAATACCGGAGTTCTACATTTTTCCCCTCTGTATCCTGTAAGAAATAAACCCATTTCAACAAATGAAACGCAACCAGGTTTTCAAAACGCACGCCAGTGTCTGAAACTACGGTCCAATCCAGGTGATAATGCTTGGCCTCCTTCTTCACAGCGCGTATCATAGGAGCACCAAAAGGATAAATCCTGAAAACCATATAAAGATTTTCCAGCATTTCCATCCAGCGTGAAACGGATTGGTGGGACACTTGCAGATCTTCACGAAGTGCATTTAAAGAGAGGGGGGAGCCCACAAGTTCCGGCAATCTAATAACCATATTTTCGATAATGTTCACGTCCTTCACATTTTCCAAGTCTGCAAGATCACCTTGAATCACACGAGAACGATACTCTCTGCTCCACCGCCGGCTTTCCTTTTCGGATTGGAGCAAAAATGGTTCAGGAAAACCGCCGTACACCAACAGATCCTGTACGGTCGAAATGGATACAGCATCTAACTCAGCGCACGATAACGGGAAGAGGCGGTAAAAATGATAACGCCCCTGCAACGAATCCCCGCCACGGCGGTAATGATCCAGGCGAGCACCCCCTGTGACCAGTATCTGAAGTTCGGACTTTCTTTTATCGAAAAGGCCCTTTACAACCTGTCGCCAGCGTGAATATTTGTGAACCTCGTCAAGGATCAACGGACCTGGTCCCGTCGGAAAGCGCTCCATCATAATATTCTCACGATCTTCGGCGGCATCCCAGTTGAGATATCGCTTAGCAGTTTCAGCCCCCATCCGTTCACAGAGATGCTTGGCAAGAGTTGTCTTTCCTGTCTGACGAGGACCACCGATAAAGACCATTTTCTGCTTCAGATCCTCTATCACCGGATGCTCGATATACCGGGAAACATAACCGTTCATTTTTACCCCCATCGGAAAATACACGCGTGTATTTTCCGATGGAGTTTAATATGTGCGTGTTTTTTAGTTAATAATTAAATAAAACTTGAAGATATCGTCAAGCCGGTTATCGACGGGCTGGTCAAGGTGGGCCTTAAAATAGAATAAAATCGTGTAACGATTTTATTGGAGGATAGAAAAACGAAACCATGGACGTTTACAACAGTTATATGACAGCAGCAACGGCTTCTTTGGCAATATCCATAAATCCCTGGGGAAAGGTGCCCAGCAGAATAATGATGACAATGAAAAAAATTCCGAGAACCGATGTTGACAACCTGAGTTTGAGAGGTGACACCTTGAAATCAACGCCGGTATAGGCCGCCCTGACCATTTTAAGATAGTAGAAGATGGCGATGCCGGTATTGATCACAGCGAGAATAACCAAGGCAAACATATCTTTTTTAATGGCGGCGGTAAAAAGAAACAGCTTTCCGGTAAACCCGATGGTCGGTGGAATACCGGCCAGACCAAAGGCGCCGACAGCCAGCGTTAACGCCAGCAGGGGTGAACGTTTATACAGCCCGCTGAGATCATCAAAGGTGATGTTTTCCCCCTGGGGCCCCAGGTTGTAGATAACGAAAAAACAGGCCAAATTCATCAGCAGATATCCTGCAATATAATAAATACCCGAAAGATATCCGAAGTCAGTGGCGCAAAGAAGACCGATCATGACATAACCGGCATGGGCAATACTGGAGTAAGCCAAAAGGCGTTTGATATCGTTCTGCACCAGAGCCGATAAGTTTCCAAATGTCATGGAGAGCACGGCAAAAATCATCAGAACCCAGGTAAACTGGCCTGCATCCACACCCGCCAGGGAGATCAGTCGGATCAACAAGGCCACGGCACCTATCTTGGGAAGCGTTGCGACAAAACCGGACGTCTCATTGGCGGCACCCTCGTATACATCAGGCGCCCAGAAATGCATGGGGAAAAGTGCCAGTTTGTAAAAGAAACCGCAAAGGAGCATGACAAGACCGATGAGCATAAGGGGTTTATCGAGAATAACGCCGGGTATGATTTTCACGAGATCGGCAAGATATGTGGTGTGCGTCATTCCAAAAATATAGCTCATGCCGTAAAGGGATATACCGGATGCCGCAGCCCCGAAAAGAGCGTATTTGATTCCCGCTTCCATCTGTTTACGGTAAGCCCCGTGTTTCCGGAAAGGAATGATGATAAAAAGGGCGAAAGAGTGTATTTCAAGAGAAAGTATGATGGTTATCAGCTCCACGGCGCTGCTCATGCACATCAGGCCGAAAGCACTTAAGGTCATAAAAAGATAGTACTCCGGCCGAAGGGTATTATCAATGCCATAAAGTCCTTTTCCCAGGTAGATCACGATAAAAAGCCCGAATGTGATGATGACTTTGAACATCTGAGAAAACGCATCCACACGATATGCATTGAAGAACAGAGTTCCCTCCATTCCATATGAAGATACGGTTACAAGAATGGCTATGGCTGAAAATAGGAGACCCAAGCCTTGCAGGCGAGTCTCTTTTAAATTTCCCAAAGAAGCGAAAAAGAAGACCAGAGCCATAAAAATCAATGCCAGTTCGGGTAGAAATAATGTCATCGAATTCAATCCATTCTATGATGAGACCTTCGTAAAACACCTCTTTTTGTCCGATTTCTGTGTCAGGCTCAAATTTTAATCCTCGAAATACTCAATGTATGCCTGTGGTTAAAATTTGTGCCTTCCTTGAACTCGAACAAAAATATCTATTTTTCAAAGGCCTCAATATTTTAAATATATTTCGAAATTTTTATAACGTTTTTTAAACAAAATAATCTAATTTGTATTTACAGATTGGTTAAAATCCACTTAACCTATTCGTCCACAATTCCATCATTCCAATTGGGATGAAGCCCCAATTCTTATTACTTTAGTGCCAGTACATGTTTAATCGACTCCCCCACCCCGTTCAGCAGTGCATGGTGTTCTCCTGCCGGCATAACATGCCTGCCGGACTCCAGCTGCTTGAGAAGGTGAGTGGTACTGGTGTCCATAACTTTTAGAAAAGGTTCCGGATTCAATCCGATCCAAAAAACAAAGACGGTTAGAAATGCCAATGTGGCGGTCTCTCTGAAATTCAGATCAAACAGATGTGATTTATCACCATGGTGCATATGACCATCTGAATCGGCCCAGACCATTTTCTGAACAAGCCTTAGCATATAGGCTGCCGCCAATATAGCGCCAATAACGGCGAGTCCGCCTACAATTTTGTACTTGGAGAATGACGCCAGCAGAACAAGAAACTCTCCCACAAAACTGTTTGTTCCGGGAAATGCCAACGAAGATAGAGAAAATATGACCAAAAAGGTCACATAAATCGGCATCACCATCCCCAATGCACTATTGTCGGATATCTCACGGCTGTGGGTCCGCTCATAGATGATACCCACCAGGATAAAGAGGGCCCCTGTGGTAATGCCGTGGTTTACCATCTGCAGTATGGCGCCCTTGATACCGACATCATTTAAAAGAAATATCCCCAGTGTGACAAAGCCCATATGGCCCACACTGGAGTATGCGATGAGGCGCTTTACATCGCTTTGGCCCAAAGCAAGATAGCCCCCGAAAATTATCGATATTAAAGAAATTGCAATCAAATAGGGCATGAAGTACATTGTGGCTGCAGGTGCCATTGGGAGACAAAACCGCAAAAAACCGTATCCACCCATTTTCAGCAGGATACTGGCCAGAATAACACTGCCTGCTGTTGGCGCTTCCACATGGGCCGCAGGAAGCCAGGTGTGAAGAGGCCACATGGGAATTTTAATGGCAAAGGCGAATGTAAAAGCCCAAAAAATCCACGCTTGGTAACTAAAACTGTAATGGTGTGCCATTAATTTCGGGATAAAGAAGGTGCCGGTGGTAACATACATCGCAATGATGGCCACAAAGAGAAATATGCTTCCAATCAGGGTGTAGAGAAAGAATTTGATGGATGCATAGTCCTTTCGAGGCCCCCCCCAAACAGCAATGAGCAAGTACATGGGAACCAGCATCGCTTCCCAGAAAATAAAGAAAAGAACGAAATTCAAACTGATGAAAACGCCCACCATGGAAGCTTCCATGAGGAGCAACACACAAATGAATTCTCTGAATCGTTCCTTGATGTAGGTCCATGAACAGAGAATACAAAGCGGCATGACCAGCGTTGTGAGAAGCACGAGAAGGACACTGATGCCGTCCACACCGAGAACATAATCGATATTTACAAAAGGAATCCAGTCCCTAAATTCGGCGAATTGATATTTGGCCGTTGTCAGATCAAAGGTTGAATACAAGGGGCAAAGAAAGGACCGCAGTGATGAGCGTCACCATCAATCCCCAGATTTTCAAGTACCTGTCACCTCTAATGAAAAGTGTAATCAGTGATCCAACCAGCGGAACAGCCACGAGAACTGTCAGAATCGGATAACTTAAGGAATTATAAATAAGGTATTGTTCCATATATAAGGCGTCCTAACTCCATAAAACCTAAGTTGATCGTTTCAAATTTTAAAAGGATTCAAATATATTTTTACTAAACAAGCATCACCAGAATCAGAATAATAAATGTCAATGTCAAGGCACCGCCGATATAATGCTGGATCTTTCCCGTCATAAGCGATCTCAGCCGGTTACCGCCTTCAACCACCCCTCGTGCGGAACCGTCAATGGTCCAGTCGATTCCTTCCCAATCAAACCATGAGATGGCCTTTGCCAGGGCCATGGTTAGTCTTAGCCCGATACTTCTATATACATCGTTGATCCAGCTGTCGGATGAAAGCACCGGCCGGGAAGCAAACCGCATGAATACCCTTGCGCCCTTACGGTAAAACCAGTCCAGGTCCAGGTTTATTTTGGGTTTGGGTTTCAGCTTTTTAACCATGATGAAAAAACCCAGACCGGTAAATCCCAAAATCTGCATGGTCTCTGCCAGATGATACGAGGTGTACGGATGATAGTTAACCGGAAAAGGAAGCATTTTGTAAAGGTACTCCGGGTAGATACCAATGAAAAAGCACAAAAATGCCGCAATGCCCATTGCCAGATTCATATTCCATGGCGCATCTTTGGCCTCAACACCGCTGTCTTTTCCAAACCATATAAAATAGGGAAGTTTGATTCCCACCGAAAGAAACGTACCCACTGCGGCAAGAGTCATCATAAGCAATAGGCCCGTACGATGGCTTTCACCTGCTGCAGCAATAATCATCGACTTGCTGACGAATCCGCTGGTGAGGGGAAAGCCCGAAATGGATATTCCGCCGATAACCGTAAAGATCATGGCCAAAGGCATGCGTCTGTATAACCCGCCAAGCTCATTGAGTTTCGATATTCCGGTCATTTCCAGCACTGCGCCGGCACCCATAAAAAGCAAGGCCTTGTATATAATGTGGGCATACGCATGGGAAATGGCCCCGTTAACGGCCATGGCCGTTCCGATGCCGACACCGCAGACCATATACCCCACCTGTGATACGATATGATAGGCAAGAATCCGCCGGGCATCGTTTTCTATAGCAGCGTATCCAACTCCGTAAACGGTCATGATGGCGCCCATAATGGCCAGTGCTTCAAATCCTGGAAACCCACGGGCCAGAACATAAACGGCGGTTTTGGTCGTAAAGGCACACATAAAAACCGCACCGGTAACGGAAGCTTCCGGATACGCATCAGGCAACCAGGCATGGATCGGTGGAACAGCAGCGTTAAGCATAAAGCCGATCATAATGAGGTAATCGGCAAAAGTGGCGCCGTTTGTGGCAATCTGCACAAAGCTTAAATCATGGATGTTCTTATAACGAAGAAAAATACCCGCTAAAAGGACCAGCCCGCCGGCAGTATGAACCAGCAGGTATCTGAAACCGGCTTCGATGGAGCGTCTTTTTTTGCGGTACCAGACCAGAAAGGTTGACGCAAATGCCATCAATTCCCAGAAGATAAACAGGGTCAGGTAATCACCGCAAAGAGTAACCCCTAAAGATCCGCCTACGTAAAGAAACGCCGCAATATGCTGACCGGATTCTTTGACATGGAGCCCATATATACAGCCGATGAGCGCCATTATTGTAAAAACGTGAAGAAACACGCGTGTCAGTTGATCCACCCTTCCAAATACAAGGTCAAACCCCAGATATGACACATGGCCGAAGCTATCCGGAAGCCAGTGGATCAGCGTAAAAGCGATAAGCGGGATACCAATAAGCACCGTCTTTTTCAGTTTCTCCCTTTTGTTCAAAAAAGGAAGAAGAACTGCCCCCATAAGAAACCAGGTGGTCGGATGAATCAGGACCGTGCTACTTATCATAATAATCTTCCTTTTTCTCTAACCAGACATGGGAAAGACCTTTGCAAATGACAATCATGCCAAGACATCCCAAAACACCGAATAAGGACCAAAAGCCGATGATGGAATCACCGAAGAAGTGAGGTTCATGCCTTGCTGAGTAAAAATCGAACACCACGGTAAGCGCCAGAAAGACAAAAAAGATCCGTTTCAGCATACGGGAATTCTCATTTAGGTAATTGAGTATACGCAGTACCATTATCTCACCACCATCAAATTGATTATTTTAAGAAAAAGATCCGGAAAAATGCCGAATAGAACCGAAGCCACAGCACAAAAAAACAGTGGAATCACCATAAACATAATAAGGGGGGAGCCTTCTAAAAAACCGGAAGAAGGGGTGTCCCCTGGATTCGGTTTTCCGAAAAACGATGTATAGACAACCGGTACGAAATAGCCTGCGTTGAGAAGGCTGCTTACCAGGATGACCGTCAACAGGATCGTATTATGGATGTCCAGAGTCCCCAGTGCCAGAAACCATTTTGTTACAAAACCACTCACCGGTGGAACCCCGATCATGCTCAGAGAAGCAAGGCCGAACGCAATCATGGTAAAGGGCATGTTCCAGCCGATTCCTCCCATATCTGATACGTTTTTTTTATGGGTTGCCACGAAAATTGCCCCTGCGCAAAAAAAGAGTGTGATTTTGGCAAAGGCATGATTGGTGATATGGATAATTCCGCCGGTAATACTGTTGGGGGTCAACATGGCAACCCCTAAAATGATATAGGAAAGCTGACTGACTGTAGAATAGGCCAGTCTCATTTTTAGATTGTTTTGGGTGAGTGCGATCATGGAAGCGACAATGATGGTAAAAGACGCCAGGTAGGCGGTGAAGAGGCCGAGGCCGAGTTTGTTCAGAATATTGATGCCGAATACCGAAAGCATCACTCTGGCAACGGAGAATACCCCTACTTTGACCACAACCACGGCATGCAACAATGCGGAAACCGGGGTGGGGGCAACCATTGCTGCAGGAAGCCATCCGTGTATCGGCATGAGGGCCGCTTTGGCAAATCCAAAAATACACAATAGATAGGTGATTTTTACCAGTAACGGAGCTGCGGTTTGGGGAAAGATACCCGGTACAACATTGCCGATGGCAAAATCCAAGGTGCCGCACTGGACGTAAACCAAAACCATGGCCGGCAACAGAAAAGCCTTGGAAGCGAACATCAAATAAACGATATATTTCCGGCCACCAAAATACCCTTCCTCGTCTTGGTGGTGTGCAACCAGCGGATAGGTAAAAATGGAAACAATTTCGTAAAACAAATAGAGGGTGAACAGATTGGCAGAAAATGCCGCCCCCATGGCGCCGCCGACCGCCACAGCGTAGCAAAAGTAGAATCGTGTCTGGGCATGTTCGCTTAAACCCCGCATATAGCCGACACAGTAAAATCCGGCCATGATCCACAAAAATGAAGACGTCCCGGCAAAAAGTATACCCAGACCGTCCAAATGAAATTTTATACTGACACCGGGGTAAAGTGTAAATAGCGTGTATTGATAAGATCCTCCAGCCAAAAGGCGGGGCAATAAATAGACAACCGATAAAAAGGTCAGCAGCGCGCCAAAGACAGACCAGGACTCTCTCAGGTTCGGTTTGTTCTTCGAAGCCATAATGAGAAGGGCCGAAACCATGGGGATCAGTGGTGTCAAAACAATTTTGCTTGTGATTATGGTTTCCATATAAATGCCTAACCCGGATAAACCGGAAAAAACAAATAACAAATCACAAAAAACAAACAATATCCAATGACCAAAAAGAAAAATTCAAAACAAAGACAACCTAATTTAATATACAAAACTTAATTTTGATCATTGAAATTTGGAATTTCGAATTTATTTGGAATTTGGTGCTTGTGCTTTGTTTTTTTTCCATAAAATGCACAAAATTCACAATTAAGGTACTCATCGTGTCCTCTTCTATCCATGGAGCTCTTTGACCTCATCTGGGTCAATGGATCGATACTTTCGGAAAACAGCAAGTATGAAACTCACCACAATCGCCGCTTCTGCGGCAGCAATACCCATGATAAACAGGGTAATCACCTGTCCAACAGCAGGATCGGGAGCAAGAAAACGGTTAAACGCCATAAAATTTATTCCGGCACCGTTAAGAATCAGCTCCGTGGAAACCAGCATGCCGATAAAGGACCTATGCTGGATCAATCCGTAAATGCCGGCGATAAGGAGAAATACAGCCAGGATTAGATAGGAGTTAAGATGATTACTGATCATGTGGATGCTTCTCCCTTTTCCTCCGGGACAGCGGCAACTTCTTTTACGGTCGAACGGTCCGTCATCATCCCTCCGGCTCCCCCTCTGGCCAGAATGATCGCGCCAACTATCGCAATCAGAAGGATGACCGAAATCAGTTCAAAGGCCAGGCAATACGTGTAAAGAAACTCTTCTCCCAGGTGAGCTGTTGAGAAATCCCTGTTGTTCGCCACAGCAGGAATCCAATCGGTTTTTATGACACAGGCAAGAATCAGCAAAAAGGCCGTAACCGCCGAGGAAATCGCCAAAAATTTATTTCGCCAGTCTTTAATGCCCTTTTCCGCCACTTCTGTCGGCGTATATCCAACCATAATGCCGAATACCAGAACGATACATATGGCCCCGATATAAATGAGAATCTGCATCAGGGTGAGAAACATACTCCCCAGATAAAAATAAATACCGGCAACGCCGAGAAGTGCCACAGCCAGCCCCAAAACCGTTTGCATGAGAATTTTTGCTCGTATGGTAATGAGGCTTCCCAATATCACCAGAATAATAAATGCGATAAAAAGCCCTTCGGCAACGATCTGGTAAAAGGTCATATTCTCCGTTCCTCCAGCCGTTTGAGAATATCATAATGAAACGCTTCCTTGGTAAAGGCCGCCAGGTTGTATTCCTGGGAATACTCAAGTGCGTCTTTTGGGCAGATTTCGACGCATGTTCCGCACAGGCTGCATTTGGTAAAGTCCAGCTCAAAAAGGACCAGGGATTTCTTCTTTTTACCCTCCATTTTTTCACCTTTGACTTTGATACAGTCGGAAGGGCAGGACTTTTCGCACATTCCACAGCTGATGCACAGATATGTATTTTTTCCCGGGTCCAGAATAAGATCGATGTGACCCCGGTAATTGGGCGTAATATTGATTTCTTCCCTGGGATACTGCACCGTAACAATCGGCGAAAAAAGCGCTTTCATGGTAACGCCGAGTCCTTCAACCAGACTCTTTCCACCGGTATACAGTTCTGAAAAGTATTGCTTCATAGTTTAACAATCACTGCCGTTATCAAAAGGTTTAAAAGAGAAAAGGGTATCAAATACTTCCAGGCAAAGTTAAGCAATTGATCAAAACGTACTCGAGGATATGTCCACCGCACCATAATCATAAGAAACAACAAGAAATAGACCTTCAGAAAAAACCAGACCACACCCAGGTATTCACCATAGGGAAGATGGGGCCCGTGCCAGCCGCCCAAAAAGAGAACCGTCGCCACCGAAGCGACGATAAACATATTGGTGTACTCTCCGATAAAAAAAAGTGAGAATCCCATTCCGCTGTATTCGGTGTGAAACCCTGCTGTGAGCTCGCTTTCAGCCTCAGGAAGGTCAAATGGAGCACGGTTGGTTTCTGCAAGTCCTGCAACAATGTATATGAGGAAGGCAACCGGCTGTAAAAAAACGAACCAGATGTTTTGCTGTGCGCCGACGATTTCCTTAAGGCTGAATGTATTACACATGAAGACTACGGCGAGCAATGAAAGCAAAATCGGAATTTCATAAGCAATGGACTGAGCAACGGCCCTCATGGCGCCGAACATGGAGTATTTGTTATTGGAGCCCCATCCGCCGACCAAAAGCGCCATGACGTTGACGGATCCCATGGTAACGATGAAAATAAGGCCCAGATTCAGATCCCTTGCCTGAAGTTTTTCGCTAAAGGGAATCACTAAAAGGGGAAGAATCACCGGCGTAAATGACAAAAGCGGCGCCACCCTAAAGAGGGTACGATCCACATTGAACGGGATCATCAGCTCTTTCCCCACCAGCTTCACACCATCGACAATCATTTGAAGGATGCCGTGCGATCCCACTTCCATGGGACCGGGGCGCCGTTGAACGTGTCCTGCGATTTTCCGCTCCGCATACCCCATCATGATGGCGTTGAGAAAAAGGAATGAAATGATGATAACGGCGGCGATCAGCATCCGGATCAGTTCAGGCGGTAGTATTGAAATCGTTTCCATATGCTATTTTTTATAAGCGCTTTAGTGTAGAATTCTTTAAATATCGAATATCGAACAAAGAATTTCGAATGACGAAGGATGGAATCGCTTCGCTCTGTTTTTTATATACATAAAAATATCAAAATACATTACTTCGACATTCATTATTCATTATTCGATATTCTGCGGTTTAATTATCAGCCACAAAGTTGATTCTTGGTGAATCCTCAAATACTTAATATCCTTTTGCTACACGTTCTACCGGTCCATTTCCGGTATTACCAGATCGAAGCTTCCTAAAATGGATACCAGGTCGGGCAATAGAATCCCGCGTCCCAGCTCGGGGAGGCAGCTTAAGTTGGAGTAGGACGGAACCCTTATTTTCAACCTGTAGGGAGTGCTCGTTCCATCTCCCACCAGGTAGTATGACAGTTCACCTCTTGCCGCTTCCACAGCAAAATTGCAGTCGCCGGGGGTCAACTTTATATTTTTCTTTACCTTCGCTCGAATCGGCCCGTCCGGTAGCCGGTCCAGGGCCTGCTCAATAATCCGGAGGCTTTGCTCGATCTCCTGGACACGAACCATGTATCGGTCCAGACAATCCCCTTTCTCTCCCACCGGAATCTCAAAATCAAATTCAGGATAAACAGAATAGGGTTCATTCTTGCGGACATCATAAGCGATGCCCGATCCCCTCAAATTCGGACCGGTCATTCCGTATCGGAGCGCCATATCCGGTGACACGATCCCGATATTTTCCGCACGTTTGATGAAAATAATATTTTTTGTCACCAGCTTTTCATAGATCACGTAACGTTTGCGCATGCGTTTAACAAAGGCACGGGTCGCCTTTATAAACTTGTCGTCGATATCCTGGTAAACGCCGCCAAAACGATAATAGCAGTAAGTGAGTCTGGAGCCGGTGATGCTTTCCAGAATATCTAAGATGTGCTCACGGTCATCAAAGCCGTAAAGAATGGGAGTAAATGCACCAAGATCGAGAAGGTAGGCACCGAGCCAGAGCAGGTGGCTGGCGACCCGGTTCAACTCCGATGTAATGACCCGGATGTACTCGGCTCTTTTTGGGACCTCGATTCCCGCTTTTCGCTCAATAAGAGAGACGTACCCGTGATTGTACGGAAGCGCACAAACATAATCCATCCTGGCAGTATTGGGCATAAAACCCTGATTCGGTCTGGACTCTCCCATCTTTTCGTGCATGCGGTGGATAAACCCGAGCACCGGTTGGGGATCAAGGACGTATTCACCTTCCATCTCCAGCACAATGAGGAGCACACCGTGGGTGCTGGGATGCTGGGGCCCCATATTTAAAAAGAACCGGTTATGTTCCTGATATTCTGATTCGAGCATGATGAAATTGTCTTTTTTTCGTCGGTAATAAAGTCTAACTATCGACCGGTTTCGGCTCGGCTTCTTTTTCGGTCATTTCCGGTACCTCTGACGGCCAAGAAACCTCATCAAGAGATTTCAGCTTTTTTTCCTCTTTCAACAGCGGATGAAAATCCTGATCTTCTTCAGAAAGAAGTAGCGGTTTCAGGTTGGGATGGCCGTCAAAAATAACACCAAAAAGATCCCGGGTTTCTCTTTCATGCCAGTCGGCACCCTGATAAATATCTGATATACTGGGGACCTCGAGGTTTTTGGGCACCGAAACGCGGGCCTTAATTCGATATAGTTGATCATACCTTGCAAATTGATAAAGCACCTCCAGGCCGGAGTTACCCTTATCGTGCCCCTCATCCGGCCGAACATGAAGCCCTGCAACAAATACGATATAGAAACCGAGATCATAAGCTGTTTGGGCAAATTTTCGGACCTGATTCACATCCAGCACAACTTCCAGGTGATATCCTCTCTGGTCATAGTCCGTCTCGCTGGCATCAAGTCCTTGATGTATAAAATCTTTTTGATAATCTTTGGTTTCTTTTGCCATTACTTCACCCTCAATCCTTTTACCTTTTTTAAAGGAGATTTGGGATGACGATTTTGGGGAATAGGATGTCGGATACCGGTAATCTTTTCCTGAACTTTAAGAATTCCTTCGAGGAGACCTTCTGGGCGGGGGGGACAGCCGGGAACATAGACATCGACAGGTATCAGTTTGTCGACGCCCTCGATGATATTATAATTTTCCTTGATCTTGAAGGGTCCACCTGAGATGGCACAGTTGCCCAAGGCAATGACCCACTTGGGAGACGGCATTTGTTCGTAAAGCGTCAACAGTACCGGAGCAAGTTTTTTGTTCACTGTTCCAGCCACGATCATTAAATCCGATTGTCTGGGTGACGGCCTGAAAACTTCAGATCCATATCTGGAGATGTCGAAACGGGCCATACCGGTTCCCATCATCTCTATTGCGCAGCAAGCGATGCCAAATGTCATGGGCCACAGTGAATTTGCCTGGCACAACTTCAGAATGGTGTCGACCAGCTTCATGCGCAAAAGGGGCCCTTCACCATATTCTCTGCCTTGTTCGACAACCGGTCGGCAAGATTCAGACTTTAAATATGCGGCATATGCATTTAAGTCGGGTCTTATCGGCGAACTTTTATTTTCCTCTCCCACGTGAATACTCCTTTAACCCAAGCGTAAACAATGGCCAGGATCAAAATGCCCAAAAAGATGAAAATCTCCACAATTCCACGAACACCGGATACTTTGTCAAAGGCCGTTGCAACCGGGAACAAATACAGGATATCGACATCAAATGCGAGAAAAATGAGTGCGTAAAGGTAATAGGCAACGCCATATCGGTAATCCCAGGCTTTTCCGTAGATATCCATCCCGCATTCGTATGTATCCAGAGATTTTTTAAGATGTGTTCTTTTGGGGCGAATAAACCAGTTGACGATGAACGGCGCAAATCCTCCAATAAAACCCACAACGAGGAAAAGAAAGATGTACATGTAGTCTAAAAGGGCGGTTTCCGTCATTTCCTGGATCCTAAAAAGCCGGTTATTTTAGCGCAAAAAAAAATGCCTGGTGAGGCATTTTAATTGAACCTCATTTGCCAAAGAAATTCTTTTAATTTCTAAAATGAAAATTGTCAAGAGTTGTTTTTGTTGTTTTTTGCAACACGGTGCTAAAAAATTATACACTTTCAACTAGATAAAAAAACATGTCGGATTGAAAATCAAGGAAAACGCATATGGGTTGATGAATATTAAGACAAAAGAAATGCATTACGGTGATAAGATTAACAGCAGTTTTTACTTGGGTCTTTGGGAGGTTCGTTCTTGGTTTCGATTACACAGCAACAGGATCCTTCTCTACCCAGAGCTGAATTGATAACAGCCGCAGCACAGCCAACACCAGCCTGAACAGAGAGCGCTTCTGTGGGACAATTCATTGCACAAGCCCCACACTCCATGCAGGCATCCCTGTTTTCAATTTGAACTTTCCTGTTGCCCATGCTCAGAACCGCGTGAGGGCATACGATGACGCACATCCCGCAACCCGAACAATTTTTCTCGTTTAATTGAAGCGTTACAACATCTTTTAAATAGATCATCTTTTCCATTTTCATCGGCCTTTAAGAGACAAGTCGCGATCCTACCCAGAGGGTCAATCCAGCCACTCCACCAACAATTTCAAGGGGTACAGCCCATCGCATCTCTTTTCTGACACCGGAAAGAGACGTGTAGGTCGAAGCGCCGGTAAAATTCATAGCAAGATAGGCCGACAACGCCGGAGCCAGAAAAAACCAGGCCAGGATACTCATATAATTCATCGAAATGTTAAGATAAAACGCTCCGAAAAGAGCAATAAACAGTGTTGTTACCAGGCCCATGATCAAGCCTTTCTGAGAAAAGGCTTGACCTGGAATCCATGGCAAAAGAATCGGTGTTAGAATTGCCCCGGCCAGCAGCGCCCCGAGCAGATTGAGTACGGCAAAGAGCCCATCGTTCAATACACCCTGCCAAAATCCGGATGGTGTGCCCAGCCCTCCCAATAAGAAAAAGACCGGCAGTATCAATAATGACCATTTTAAAGCGCTGACCAGTTCAACAGGTATTAAAACCACCCTTTCAAGCATTGTAAATGTCTTTCGCCGCATTTTTGGGGTTGCCTTCATACCGGCATCCAGAAAAGCCGGCAAATCGATGGCCTGAATAGGGCCGTAAAAAACTTTGAATCCGGTTCGTTTTTTCACCTTGTAGGCTGCAACACCGGGGCCTGCCAGTTGGGGTAAAATCAACTCCCTATGGGATACCACGCGATTCAATTGGCTAAATTCGATACGCCGAACCAGTTCATCCGTCCCAAACGTCCCTTTCCCGGCCGCACACCAGACATTGATGCCATTGGTATCCAGAACCAAAATCCATGCATGCCGGTTGGAAAGAGATTCACGCAATCGGTCAAAACTCATTTTGTAATTGGCTGTAACTAGAACAGGTGATCGTTCATTCGGCTCCCCAAGTGCATAAAGGCCGGGGTCAACGGTATAGTTCATGCGGCCCACACCCCAGCGGGCCTTAATGCTTCCCCAGTGATCCGGCCAGCTCAGATCGGAAGAAATCTTGGGTACATCACCTGTCGGTGTCTGAACCGAACCAATGATAAACGGCTGATTCATATCCGGGCGGCTCAACTGAGCCTTTTGTTGCTTAGGTCAGCAACTGGTATCCGTCGACGGCAAAGGTCCTTGGTCTTGAACGGGTCGATTATTTAATAGATCATTGGACACTTAAATATGTTATTCTCCTATCGTGGATGGACACTAGTTCGGCTCGCAAATCCAGCCTAAACTGGCGGATAATTAATCTCTTTGAGTGTTTCTTTGATGTGTTCCAGTGTGACAGGGGATTCAAACTCAACCGTTATGCTTTTATTTCCAGGATCACCTTCCACGGTTTTGACGCCTTCCAGTTCATTCAACTCATTTTTGATCGACATCACACAATGGCCACAGGAAATATTGGGTATGGAAAAGGTTTCTTTTGCCATTTTGTTGTTCCTCCTTTGGTTTCTTCAAAGTAGATAATACTACAATGTGGCTGTGTCAACCTGAAAAAATTGTAACATTTTAGCCTTTTGAAAACATTACACAAAATTAATCGGTTAACACCGCAACTTAAACAAAACAAGTTCAATAATGATCTGCATTTTTTTGTTGACACAACCTGACACATTGTAGTATAAGTATGTCGGTTTTCATGATATGAAATCTGTCAAATTCATAAAAATTTATGCGAGATTTCATCAAAATTACAATGATTGACGGCGGAAACGAGATGCTCAAACAAAAAATACTGCGTTTTGTATTGCTTTTCATTTTTGTTACAAGTTTACATGCCGGCGGGGTATACGCCGATACAGTGTGTATGGCCAAATGCTGTCTTCAAACCAACTCGATCGGAATGCACAATGCCATGGGCGAACAGATGAAATCTCTCTCGGATTGTCATTCCAATATTCCGTCAAATCCCTGTGATTTACAATCCGGAAAAACCATTAAAATACCGGAGTGTACGTTGACCACATCCTGCAGCAGTTTTCAAAATACCATCGGAACAACTCAAATTTTATCCAATCTTGGTTTCGATAATATTGCCGTTCAAGGCAATTATTGGGTTGAAACTGTGGCGGAAAAGTTTCACTCTCCCCCCATATATCTTCGGATACAATCCCTTCTCATTTGATCGGTTTCACGCAGCAGGTTTTTGGCTGTGTTGCCTCTACTTGGCATAATCCAACACATTAAGTTTAATCTCTCAAAAAAGGATTGATTTTTTGCTGGTTTGATACAGACGTTGAACTTTGCGTTGATTAAGTGTTCATCTGCAAACCATTTTAAAGAATAGATCTATAGAAAATATTATAATTATTATAAAGGAGCTTTTTTCATGACAAAAAAAAGAAAGAAACGAACGCACGATAAAATAGCCGCTAAAAAAGCCGCTGTTCTTAACACTGAGAAAAAAAACCGCATGCCGCTGTTTTTGACCCTCGTCGGAGTGATTCTTATTGCCGGTGCCGCCGTCCTTTTTATTTACAAAGGCGATAACAAAAAAACGGCCATTGCTTCCGCTCCATTAACATCCAGCACTACGGCAGTGGAATTCCCGGTCGTCCTTTTTCAAGACGGAAAAGCCCGTCATTTTGAACACGTGGATGGTAACTTTTCCATACGGTATTTTATCCTCAAAAGTTCCGACGGCGTCATCAGGGCCGCATTTGACGCCTGCGATGTATGCTGGCCCGCGGGCAAGGGGTATTATCAAGAGGGAGACTATATGGTGTGTCGAAATTGCGGACGCAAATTTGCTTCGGTGTTGGTCAACGAAGTCAAAGGAGGCTGCAATCCAGCACCTTTAAATAGAATTATGGAAAATGGTCAAGTGATTATCCAGATAAAAGATATCCTTGAAGGTAAGCAATATTTTAACTTCTCCGGAAAGGCCTAAAAATGACACTCAAAACCATATCCATTAAAAACCTTTTACGTCGCAAAGGCAAGGCCGGTTTCATACTTGCCGGACTTGTCATCGGCGTATCCACGGTGGTGGGAATTATGGCCTTTGTTGAAGCCATGACCAACGATATCAACCACAAACTCGAAAAGTATGGGGCGAATATTCTGATCGTCCCCAAAACCGAAAATCTCGCGCTTTCATATGGGGGACTGGCACTTGGCGGTGTTTCCTTTGAAATGAAAGAGATTCAAGAGATTGAATTGACACGCGTGAAAACCATAAAAAACGCACGGAATGTCGCTGCCTTGGGGCCGATGGTTCTGGGTGTGGTTAATGTTGATTCCAAGAAAGTTCTCATGGCGGGTGTGGATTTTAAAGCCGCCGAACTTTTAAAACCCTGGTGGCATCTACAAGGCGCCGTGCCCGAAGAAAACGAGGTGATATTGGGTGCCGAAGCCGCGCGGATACTCAACTTATCAACGGGAAATCAAATCACGATAACGGATAAAAAATTGACCGTTTCCGGAGTGCTCCAACCTACCGGTTCCCAGGATGATCAGTTGATATTTACCCGCCTTGTAACGGCACAATCGATTTTCAATAAAAATGGTCGAATTTCCATGGCTGAAGTGGCTGCGCTTTGTAAAGATTGCCCCATCGAGGCCATGGTAAAACAGATTTCCGATGTTTTGCCCGGCGCCAAAGTGATGGCCATTCAGCAGGTTGTCAAGGGCCGAATGGCGACTTTGGCTCAGTTTAAAAAATTTTCCTACGGCATTTCCGGGGTCATCCTGTTAATCGGGAGCCTTGTTGTGCTGGTGACCATGATGGGCAGCGTAAGGGAGCGTACCGATGAAATCGGCATCTTTCGAGCCATCGGCTTCCGCAAAAGCCACATTATGAAAATTGTCTTCATGGAAGCTTCTATTGTATCAGGATTAGCGGGTATCATCGGTTATTTTATAGGATTCGGGGCAGCCAAGGTTGCTCTGTTTATTTTTACCGAAAACCATTCAGGATATGTTCCTTTTAGATTCGAACTGGCCGTCGGTGCGGTGATGATCGCGCTGATCCTGGGTTTGGTATCCAGTGCATACCCGGCGTTTATGGCTGCCCGGCTTGATCCGAATGAAGCGCTGAGATCACTGTGAAAAGTATAAGCTTAAAACGTTTTGTTAATGAGTGCCCACCCATAAATCTATATTGGGCACAAATTAAGTTTCCAATTCAGAAATTAGCAATTTTTAGCAAAGTAAAGGATATCAAAGAATTACGCACAGGCGTACAAGTGGTACGCCGCACAAGTAATTCCGCAGATTGACGCAGAGGTTGCGGAATCCCGCTATGGCGGGACTGGATGGAAACTAATGAGGTCATACATGAGTTATATCGTTGCGAATAATCTGGTAAAAGAATATGGCGAAAATGAAACCGTGATTTCGGCCATAGACGGCATCAACTTTCAAATCGAGGAAGGTGAATTTGTCGGAATTATGGGTGAGTCAGGTGCTGGAAAGTCAACCCTGCTCGGAATGATGGGGGCCATGAACGCCCCAACATCCGGAAGCTTTATCGTTGATGATATTGACATCTACAGCTTAAGTCAGGAACAGCGCGCGGATTTTCGTAGAGAGTTTCTGGGGTTTGTATTCCAGAGCTTTCATCTTGTTCCCTATCTGACGGTCATCGAAAATATTATGCTGCCGCTGGCAATTGTAAAGGCCGGAAAAAAGAAAAAACGGGCAATGGCTGAAGCGGCGATGAATCAGGTGGGGCTATCTGGGAAGGCGCATCGTCTTCCGAACCAGATTTCAGGCGGAGAAAAAGAACGCGTGGCCATCGCACGGTCCATCGTCAATGAACCCCCGGTGCTGTTGGCCGATGAACCCACCGGCAATTTAGATACCAAAACCACCCATGAAATCATGAAATTACTCCTTCGCCTCAACGACGAAGGGATGACCATCGTTCTGGTAACCCACAGTCCGGATTGCGCGAGTTATGCCCGGAGAATTATGCGACTTGCCGACGGTAAGCTGGTGGATGATAATGTTAAATTAAGGAGTTTAAAAAGATGGCAAAAAAAAGAAAAAGAACCGTTTCCCAACCAAAATCAAGTCCTGCTGGCTGGCAGCCTTCCTACTGGATGATTCTGGCTGTCCTATTCTTTTTCTTTTCAGTGGGACTTACAGCAAAAATGGTTTTTTCACCGCTTTCGGTATCGGGCATCGGTCCGACAAACTATCAAAGCAATTCAAGTGGCAATGCTGCTCTGGAAAGTCAGGTTCAACTTGTGGCCGCAAAATTCAGGTGTGCCTGCGGCGGGTGCGGGGAACTCTTCTTGATCGATTGCACCTGTGATATGCCGCGAGGCGCGGTTGAGGAAAAGCGCTTTATCCGTAAAAAACTTCAGCAGGGCCTGGATGTTGATCAGGTGGTTAAAATGGTGGAAAAGGAATACGGGCACAGGATCACTTAACAAAGGATACGAAATTTGAGTTAAGACCACACCTCTATGCGATGACCCTCGGGATCGAAGATGTAAAACGCTTGCGCACCCCATACGGGTTTGATTGGACCGGTTTCTATGCCGATCTCACGGTATTGGCGATGAGCTGTATCAACATTTTCAACTTGAAATGAGAGGGTAATTCCAGCACCGTTTGAGCTTTGAATGGATGTTCGATCAGCATGAGCGATACTTAAATAGGTGTTGTCAATCAATTGAAATTCCACCAACCATTCCGTTTCATGATTGACACTGAGTTTCAATACATCACGGTAAAATTTCACTGTGTTTTCCCAGTTTCGACAGTACAGAATGGTGTTGATGCGTTTGATACCCCCTGTAGACATCTGCCCTCCTTTAGGACGCTCGCATGGATTCAGTTTCGGCGTTGTAAAAATCCGAAAGTGTTGTTAAATTGGATTTATTCATAATTATGATTCCTCTATGAATTAAGTTTGAAAATATTTTTCTTGACAATAAATACCACCATGTGGCACGAGATGTCAACGCGAATTTACCGTTTAAAATTAAATGGAAATATCGAGAGAGGATCTCTCATGGCCGGTCAGTCGGTGGGCCTGGTAGATAAAATCAAACCGATTCAAGGGATCATCGACGAAATGGTGAACGATGCCGAATATGAACTGCAACGGCTAAATAAAATATTTATGGACACATGACCGTTGGCCCAACCATTTAATTACCACCATGTAGCACTTTTTTCTTGACAATTCCTACTCCGGAATGATAGACATGAAACGTAAGCCAAAATCCTCCCTTCCTCCTCCTCTTTCTGGCTTGGGGCGGTTCGTCTTTGAGATGAACCGCCTTTTTTATTCTCAAGTGATTCTTGATTGATAAGGATGTCGCTTTAAAAAACACTTGACATGAAATACCACATAGTAATACTGTTGATCAAAAAATATGCTCATTTTCTTTAACTCTTGGTTTTACAACTGAATACTCAGCTGCCAAGGACTCAGCATGACCAGTAAAGAATTTAAGAAGTTTAGAAAAAAATTGGAAAAAACACAACGGCAGACAGCACAGCTCCTTGGTGTCTCCATCAAGGCCGTTCACAGCTACGAACAGGGATGGCGATCCATACCGGCCCATGTTGAACGTCAGATTTTTTTTCTGGTTTCAAGGTTAAAGAAAAATGTCCATGACAAAATGCCCTGCTGGGATAGAAAAGCGTGTCCTAACGAGAAGAAAAAACTGTGTCCGGCGTGGGAATTTCAGGCCGGTGATCTTTGCTGGTTTATCAGTGGTACAATTTGCGATGGCAATGTTCATAGAAACTGGAAAGAAAAAATGAAGCTTTGCCGGTCATGTGAAGTTTTGAAATCCATTTTTTAGCGTCAAAACTTCAAAAAGCTTTAATCTACGATTAATGTGGAAATCGTTCAAAATCAAACAGTTCGATTTCTTTATCAATCGTCTTATCCGCCCGTTTGACCTGGATCTTGACTGTACTTCCGATGTTGCCGTAAAACAGGCCAAGTTTTAGGTCTGCCAGTGATTGTATGGGTCGTTCTGAAAACATCTCGATAACGTCACCTTTTTGAAGCCCTGCTTTCTGTGCAGGACCGCTTTGACTCACCCCCATAATCACCAGACGCTTATCTTTTTTTTCGACCATTACACCCAGTTTGGGCGACTTTTTCCCGCTGAGTTTTGTGGTTAACAGTACATAATCCGCCAAACCGTCTTCTATCTCTTCATCCTGAACAACAACACTGAACGGTTCATGGTTGCGCCGATAGAGTCGGTCCGGAATTCCATATTTATACCTGACATGACCATTGCCCGCCAAAATGACCATTTTATATTCGGGATGTTTTACCAAAAACCGATGCGCAGACTCGGCCATGCCTTCATCCCACAGCATTTGAGCCTGTAAAAAATAGTTGAAGTCCTGGAGATCTTCTTGTTTATTGTGCACAACAAACACCTGGTTCAAATCCTTCCGGTACGTTTCATTTGAAAAATTCATGTCAGAAGGCAACTGTTTTTTTTGCTTGTCAGGCAGATCGTACATCCCTTCCCGTGCAACTTTGCGGGTGAGATCTCCCTGAATATTTAATGCAACAAGCGGGATGCGCTGTTGTTTGAGATAATCGATAATCGGTTTATACAAATTGTAATCGTATCTCCACCTGCTGAAATATTCGGTCTTTTTTAAAAAAGTAAACTCATCAATCCGTCCGGCCAGGTAGTCATCCACTACCTGTTGATAAGGTTTTTGGAACATTTCCATACCCACAGCCAGTTTATATCCGGCGTCGTGGATTTTTTTGATCACTTTCAACTGGTTCATATGGTGGGCAAATTGGTCGTGGGTCTCTCCAACGTAAATAACACGGGAAGCCATGAGTTGCGGGATAATATCGTCTATTGTTGCAAGCGCATCAGGCTTAAGCGCCCAAACTGCCGGACGGGATAACATCTGAATGCCGTTTTCTGATTCGGCAATCGCTTTGAAGGTGTTTCGGCCGTCTTTAAAGGCAAGCTCGGTATATTTTCCATAATGCGATATTTTTTGCTGAACCGCCTGTGCCTGCTGTTTGTCGGGGACATGTAACACTGCAACACGTTCCCATTCATTATACGGATTTTTATACACTTTTATATGCAATCCGTCTTTCGAAACCGTCTGTTTGCCAAAAAGCATTTTCACAACAGGATTGTCATGGCCGGCAATGAGCAACGAATTTTCTTGAATCTGATCAAATGTAATACTATCCGGTGTTGCATAAGCAATCGTTTTAACTCCCAGAGCATCAATCAGCGGTTGGTATGTTGAACGTTTCATGGATGAGATCACGGCAATCAGCTTTCCCTTGCCCATGATGCCGGCCAAAACCGGAGGCGTTTCTTCAGGAGCTAAGTGCCGCATCAGCGCGTAATTTTCGTCCATAACGACTTTATTGGGCGGATCATCAAGAGACAGCGACATGCTTTCTTTTGAATGTTTAACCTCAAGCCATTGTGTGCGTTTGTGTTTGCCGGCATAAAACGTAATAGGGATGCTCAAAGGATAGGGCTCACCCTGCTGCAAAAGGTCAAAATCCAGCTTTAGTTTACCCTGCGCCACATACAACTTGGTATTTTTCACATCAAGACGAGGAATATTTTTTCGGGTCAGCCAATCCCCGAAATAGGTATACAGTTTTTCCCCGGTAGCTCTTTCAAAAGCGTGCTGGATGTCTAGCCAGGAAGCCAGGCGGAAACGATTCTGTCGAATAAAATCTTTAAGCGCGGCATAAAAGGTCTCATCACCATAAAGCCTATGCAGCCCATGAAACAGCATGGCTCCTTTCCCATAGCCGATAACACTTTGGGCCTTGTTGATTCGGCTTGTAAAATCGCTCAATGGCATGGCATTGTCCGAATGGACATAAGCATTGTGATCCACCAGAATCTGTTTTCGATAGGCAGTATCTTTCCCTTCCAGAGCGGCATAATAATGATCGGAGAGATAGGTTGTTAGCCCTTCCGCCCAGTTGCCGGACATAAAATCGATGTAGACGGAATTGCCGAACCATTGATGTAAAATTTCATGTCCCAGAGAGGTTTTGACAATAAACGGCAAACGTACCACCTGATTGCCCAGCAGAGTAAACGTGGGCATTGAATTCCCTGAGGGCAATATATTTTCTACAATGGCAAAACGACGGTATGGGTAGGGGGTGAGCATCTTCTCGTACATGGCCAGATATTTTTTTGCATAGGTAAGATAAGCATCTGCAAGATGGGCATCCTCTTTAAAGAAATACGCTTCAATGTCAACGTTTTTATATCGATCTTTTTGTTGAACATAGCGGTTTGAAGCGGCCAGGTGCAGACTGTCCAGGGGATGATTGAACTCAAACAAAAAGGTTTTTCCTCTGCCCTGTTTTTGAATGGTTGTATATTCAGATTCAGATATGGCAATAAAATTTTCCGGCAAGGTCACGGAAAGCGTATACTCAACCAGATCATCGGGCTGTGGATACCAGCCGGATGTTAAAAATACGTGATCTTTATCAATAAAGTTTATGCGGCTTTCGTTTATCACGGCTTCATAGCGAATCTTAATTTCATTACCACTTTGCAATGAAAGGTGAAGAATATCACCGGTTGCATTGGCGCTGTCGCCGCCATCCAGTTTCAATACCTTCAAATTCTGAACGGAAAGATCAAGCTTGATATCGGCATCCGCTTTCAAACGAGCAATGCCGGTGATTTTTTTTTCGGCAGTGTTTACTTGCACATCAAGCGTGTATTTCATATTTGCACTCCAACCCGTTACAGGCAGGCAAAAAATTAATAAAAAAACAATTTTTCTCATCATGAACATGCTGAATTCCCTTATTTTCGTTGGGCAATTAAGTTGATTAGCAGCGACGCGCTTCTTTGTAAATTTTGTGCTGTTTATAGCATAATATTTAGCCGGTCATCCTTACTGCTTTTTGCTTTCTTTCATTCTCTCGACCAAATCTTTGACGGGTTGTCCGGTTGGCGATGTTGCAGCAGGATTCCTTTTGACAAGTTCTTCCCATGCACCAATGGCGCCATCAAGATCATTTAAGTCATGCATGAGCACAATCCCTTTATTAAATAGTGCCGTCTCATGTTTTGGATCGATTTTCGCTGCCTTATCGAATGACTCAATGGCTTTTTTGGGTTTACCGGATCGGCGGTACATAACGCCCAGGTCGGTCATTACATTGGCATTGTCCGGATTCAACGCCAGTGATCTGGTATATGCCGTGATCGCTTTTTGATGGTTGCCGGTATCAAAATACAGATTTCCCAAACTTGTCCATGCGGCAACATCATCAGGGTTCTCTTTTGTCATTTTTTCAAGTTGAAAAATTTGGGCAGCGCTTTCAACTGAAATACCCTGGTCTTTTTCAGCCGGCTGGGAAACCATCTGTTTTTGCATCGGTTTGCCCGTACCTGATTTGTAGACACCGAAAACAACACCTCCCAAAAATCCGACGCCCAGGGCAATGGAAGCGACAAGCCACATGGTCTCCTTTTTAACGGTTTTGTTATCTGCTTTTATGTTTTTCACCATACAACCTCCTGGCCCTAAAAAGCTGGCATCTCGAATGAATTTATTACGGAAGCACAAAAACCGTTTATAATATGTTACATGGTGGTATGTTCGTCAACATTTATATAAGAAAACAAAGCTTCATGAGCTGTTCAAGATAGACTGTTTATCTTCTGAAAAATCTCTTCCATAAACGGCAAAGAAAGCAGTGCCCACAACACCAAATAAAAATGCAACAATAAAATTGGTGGATGGCCCGATCTGCCAGAGAAAAGCACCGCCAAAAGCCGCGATGGATACAACAACATCCCTCAAAAGATAATACAGTCCGAACATGGCGGCCTTACGGTCTTCAGGGGCAAGATCCATTATCAGTGCTTTCCGGGTCGGCTCACCGAACTCCTTAAGGCCTCGCAGGATAAAAGCCAATACCAGCCATTGAAAGGATTGACAGAACAGAAGCACCACCGGAAAGATTGTAAAAAACCCAAACGTTATGACGACAAACGGCTTTTTAGTCGTTTTATCAGCCAGATACGCCACAGGGATATAGACCAACATGGCCGTAAACATCTCAATGCCTGTTAATACCCCGAACGATAAAGCGCTAACCGGCTCGACAATGGTCTTCATGCACCAGACCACGACAAACGCATAGGGAATCTGTTCGCAAAACCGAACCAGAATGTCGGAAACCAGTAATCGTTTGAGCGACGGACTCATTTCACGTAATAGCTTCATGGGATTTTTTTCAGGTGCTTTCGAAGATGATTCAACAACACTTTTGGGTGGGTCTTCTTCGATGAGAATCTGCTGGAGTATCGTTGCCGCAGCCGCCAGCACAAAGGCACACACAAAGGCTAGCCGAACACCGTTACGCTCACCCCATAGACCGATACACACGCCGCCCAAAATGGGCCCGAGTCCCATGGGGATTCTCCTCACCAGAGAGTGCATGGAAACCCCCATGGTTCGTTTGTTAATGGGCAGCACCCGGGCAATAAGGCTCATGGTTGCCGGCAAAGAGATGGCCGACCAGGAAAGGAAAAATATGGCCCCCAACAACACCGCCTGCCAGTAAGGCATCAGAATGACGATGAGAAACCCGAGCATGGCAGTGACGTTAAAAACAAGCAGGGCTTTTTTGGTGCCCATGCGGTCGGAAAGATAACCTCCGGGGAAAGCATAGAGAGCGGACAAAAGATTGTCAAGACCGTTGAGAAGACCGATGGATATGGCGCCGCCACCCAGGGCAATGAGATAAATCGGCAAAAATCTTTCGGCCATTCGCTCGCCCATACCCACAAGAATAACCATGAACAACATCCCGACGGTACTTTTGCGAAGTCCGAGAAAGTCTGAGATATGTGTCCGTATGACCATAATACTGTTGATTTACCCTAATCTGTACTTTTTCAAAAATCGTTGGTACAAAGTGCCGGCCTCCTTTTCCGATTTTTCCCCATAGGTTCTGTTTTGCAGCTTGAAAACGCTTTTTCTCAGTTTTGTTTCGTTTCTTTCTGTAGGCAAGAGAAACTCTTTTTGAAATCGATCCATGAGCGGCCCTTTTGCGCCGTGGCGGTGGGCAAACAAAAAAGCCAGAGCTTCTTCATCCCGGATAAAGCTGTGATAATCATCGCTATCATGAACCGGTTTTTTGAACAGACTAAAAAGCGTTTTTTTGTCTTCGCTGAGCATGGAAACCTCAAAGCCCATACGGAATGGGTCCCGACCCATTGCTAAAAAATGAATGAAAGCCTGGGCACAATTGGGACAGTCGTGACACCAGCGTTTGTAATCACTGACCTCCAAGTGGCAGGTAACGCGATACTTACCGAAAGCCGGGAACTCTTCATGCAGGATTCGGTGAATGGCGAAATTCCCAAGGCTTCCGATCAGGTTGACTGCACTGATCTGGCCACCGGAGAAATCTTCCACCAGCTGCTTCAGTTTTCTTGTAATCTCATGGCTTTGCATCACCTTGTTTGCCAAGAGATACCCCTCTTTGTGAACATGATTGAGCGAATGGTGATATTCATTACTGAATACGACGGTGGGAGCACGATAATAGGTGCAGAAAGGAATCATTGCAAAGAGATAGACAAAATAAATATGCACCTGATGGAGCCGGGTCTCCGGACGCTCCAATACCTGATAATCTGAAAGCAGTTGAATCTCATTGGTAACGGTGTGACACGAAAGCTGGAGATCTTTGGTAATCTGTTTATTCAGCTTTTCGCGTATCTGTTTTCCCCTGGGCAAAACCCGTTCGTCGATGTTTACCAAAATGATATCATAGCCAAGCCGACGCGAAGTGGCAAGGCTCAAAAGACTGTCCTTACCAAAAGAAAAAGGCAGCACCATCCGATTTTTATCCCACCCTGACAGTCTTTCCATGTTTTCCATTCGACATTTTTCTGAAAAATGTCTGCCGGTAGAACGAAATCGCTGTAAAATATCGTTAGCACTTTCAACGGGAATGAATTCCACCAGGTTGGGTATGGCACGCTCAAAGCAGTCATTGTAGAAATCAAAAAATCTTGGTACCGGTGTGGTGTACCAAACGGTAGGGTGTTTTAGAATCAAAGGTGTTACAAGGGTCAGGACGTAGGATAATTCGTTGACCAATCGATTTTTGGCAGGAAAAGACCTCCAGATTTTATCTGGAAACCGCAGTTCGCAGGACGCAGCCTGCCACGCTCCGGATATTGCCAAGGAAAAACCACGGGGAGTAATATTGGCTTGAACTTCCACAGGTTATCTCTCCCTGCAGCTCAACCCTACAAGCCATCTCAAAAATACAGATTACGTTCAAGGACAAGGCGCGAGCAGATGAAAAAGCGCAGCATACAAGTGAGTATGTGAGCATTTTGAAGAGGCTCGCAACGCCGTAATTGGGCGTCAGAAGTATTTTTGAGATGGCTTGTAATGATCGGCCGATATTAGGCCAGGGGGCCCGGACCGATTCTGAGCTTTACGTCTCGCTGTTTACCGACCTTAATGATGTGGCCGGCATTATTAACCTGAATCTTGTTGCCGAACTGGTCCACCATGACGTGTTTGCCCTGCTTGTCCAGCAGGTACATCTTTCCATCCGGCATCAGAAGCGTTTTCTGGCCGTTCTGGGTCACGGCTCTTTGGGCCTTGACCTGTCCCTGGACATCTGAGGGCTTCCAGTCTTTTGTCTTACTGCCGGCCAGGCCGGCAATGGGAATGATTGACAAAACGAGCGAGATAATGGTCGCCATCGCTTGTTTGAGCATGTTGTTCTCCCTTGTATGCACAGTTGCAACTCTTTTATCCTCACATTGGGTTGGCGAACTAAGAATATAAAAGTCTATCGGATCCGGTGACAATCAATAAAGTTAACAGAGCTATACCGGGTCGTCAACCGTGATTTTTTAACATCTTTATTTAATATAATCTTTTAAATGAAGCCTAACATATTAAATAACAGCTAAATTTCTTTCTATTGACAAAATGCTACAATGTAACATATATGGTCAAAGGTTGTTTTTCAGCCAATGGGGTTTGATGCACACTTATGTTTAAATCGTACGGCTGGATTTTATGGAATGAAATAACGATTTTTGCACTGATCCTTCATTTTGCTTTATTTACAAAACCACTTGTGGTTAGATAAATTGGAAATCGAGGGTTGATTCTCCATGGATATTGTGATTGATTTCATGTATTTAAAAACGAAGATCCTTTGAATAAATATATTAATCCGAATGATTTTAACACATCTTCATCTCTAAACAATTGAATCCTTTGAAAAACTGTATGTTAGCATTGGTCATATTATGGACAAAGATACTGAAAAAGAATATTTGCTGAAAGCGATTGATTCTTTTAAAAGACGGTTCATCGTGGTTTCGCCCGACTTTAAAATCCTGGCCGCTAACTGCCGCCTGAACGGAGCTAACGATTCTAAAGTCGTTGGAAAACGATGTTATGAAGTGTTTTATGAACGACCATCTCCATGTGAAAATTGTGCGGTAAAAGAGTCTATAGAAAAGCGTAAACCCACGCTAATGCCCAAACCGGAAAACACATTAGATATCGATGAGATGCCGTGTTATTTTGCGTATCCCATCTATTCCGGGGATGAAATCGAAGCCTTTGTCAGCATGGATTTTGATCTTCCCACCCGGGGAGGGCTGGAAGAAAAACTTCAGCGTTCCAATGCCTTATTACGAAATCTCATTTTCAGCGCCGTGGATGGTGTTATTGCATCTGATAAAAAAGGCAAGATTTTCATCTTCAATGATGCCGCCACCAATGTTTTCGGTTATACGGTGGATGAAGCACTCAATCATATCAATGTTCGGGATATTTATCCGGGGAACAATGCGTATGAAGTCATGCGAAACCTCAGAAGTGACGATTACGGCGGAAAGGGTAAACTTCAATCCTATCAGGTCGATATCATCAGTAAGGGCGGTGAAATCATCCCTATCTTCTTGAATGCGAGCATTATCTATGAGAATGGGCAAGAGATCGCAACCATCGGTTTTTTTCATGATCTCCGAGAAGAACTCCGGATGAAAGAAGAGCTTGACAAAACCCAGCTTCAGCTTCTTCAGGCGGAAAAAATGTCGTCTTTAGGCAAACTGGCCGCGGGCGTGGCACACCAGTTAAACAATCCTCTTGGAGGAATTACGCTGTTTGCCAAACTAATCATGGAAGAATATGACCTGGAGAAAGGTGCCAAAGAAGACCTGGATAGAATTATAAGGGACGCTAAAAGATGCCGGGATACGGTAAAGGAACTACTCGAATTTACACGGCAGACGCGTCATCTCATGCGACCCCATGACATCAACCAAGCGCTCAACCGAACCCTATTTTTGCTGGAAAGCCAGACCCTGTTTCACAACATCAATATCATAAAGGCTCTGGATGCATCACTCCCCCTTGTTCTTATGGACATCCAGCAATTGTATCATTTGTTTATGAACATCATTCTTAATGCTGTCCAAGCCATGGAGGGAAAAGGAGTGCTAACATTGAAAAGTTTCCTTGTGCCGGATAGCAACCAGGTCTTTATCGAGATATCCGATACAGGTCCGGGAATACCGGAAGAAAATCTTCCCCAAATCTTCGAACCGTTTTTTACCACCAAAGACGAAGGAAAAGGAACCGGTCTGGGCCTCAGTCTGGCCTACCGAATCGTTCAAAATCATGGAGGTCATATCCGTGCTGAGAGTTCACCCGGAAAAGGAACGACCTTTACAATAGAGCTTCCCATTGGGTCTAAACATGATGAAGGAGACGAAAGTGGAAATAAGACCTGACGCCTTGGTATTAGTTGTTGATGATGAGCAGGATATTCGTGATGCATCTGAACGTATCCTTTCTCGAGTCGGTTATCAGGTCCAAAAGGCATCTCGTGGAGACGAAGCACTGGATATCCTGAACAAGGAAAGCGTCGACATTATGCTTCTTGACCTAAAGATGCCGGGCATGGATGGGCTGGAAGTATTAGACCGAGTTGGGGAGCAGAACAGGGAAATTCAAGTTATCGTGATTACAGGATATGCGACAGTGGAAACAGCCATCAAAGCCATGAAACAAGGGGCTTACGATTTCATTCCCAAGCCCTTTGAGCCTGATCAGCTTAGAATCGTCGTCAATCGGGCCTGGGAGAAGATTTGTTTCATTCGAGAGGCTGAAAAGCTCGCACTGGAAAGAAACAGGACATTATCTGATCTGGATACGGAAAAAAGCCGTATTCGCACCATTATTGAATCGTTCCCCAGCGGTGTTGTGGTAACCGATCCCAAAGGCCATGTGATGTTGATGAATCCCGCTTTCAGACAACTTCTCGGTATTGATCCCGCCCTGAAAACCGGAAACCCGATAGAGGACTATTTGCCCAATGAAGACCTTTGTCGCCTGGTCCTGGAAATATCCCAGGGAAAACATGTGGATTATGACGACATCCCGGATTACGAGTTTTCTCTTGGCGGGGAGAAATACTTTATGGCCAGAGGACAACCGGTTTTAGGGGAAAAGAAGGAATGTCTTGGAGCAGTGCTCAATGTTGTGGACATCAGCGCCATGAAGCTTTTAGATCAGCTAAAATCAGAATTCGTTGCAAAAGTTTCGCACGAATTGCGGTCGCCGTTGTCCACCATCCATGAACAACTGGCCCTTGTCATCAAAGACATGGTGGGGGAAGACTTTGAACAAGATCAGTATATCCTTGACCGTGCCAGGGAAAAAACCAAGGGATTGATCTCGTTAATTGGAGATCTGCTCGATCTTTCACGCATCGAGGAAGGTATTATTTGTCAGGAACCTCAGTCGGTTCGACTCGATGAGATTCTGGGAAATATTATCGACTTTCTAAAAACCTCAGCTCAAAAAAAGAACCAGTCCCTCTCCCTCGTACCTCCACAGAATGAACTTCCTGAACTCACAGCAGATCCCATTGCCCTTGAAAGTATTTTTGGAAATTTGATTGCCAATGCCATCAATTATACACAAGAGGGTGGAAAAATCATCGTGACGGTTGATATGGCCGGAATCAACGTGCGCGTGAGGGTTAAAGACAATGGATTCGGTATCGCCGACAAATATCTAGATAAAATTTTTGAACGATTTTACAGGGTAAAAGACGATAAAACCAGATACATCACCGGAACCGGTCTTGGGCTGCCTATCGTCAAGGGGCTTCTGGATTCCATGGGTGGACTCATCGATGTTGAAAGCGAGCCCGGGAAAGGGAGTGTGTTCACTGTTTTACTTCCCATCAAGAATTGAAAGTTAGAATTTTTCATCAAGGGCTTTTATAAATTCATCGGGCGGCACCTGGATGCCTGTCCAGAGCGCCAAGGTGCGTCTGGACTGATATGCGAGGGAAGGTAGACCATCCATAAACCGCGCGCCAATTCGTCGGGCCATGTCCTGCCAGAAATTTTCACTGCGACCATAATTAAGATCCACCACCAGTTCACAGTTCTTAATGCTGATGTTTTTAAGCAATGCCTTCATTTCCGGAGACTCATCAGGGCTTGAAACAGAAGTGGTGTTAACCACTATGTTGGCAGCCAAAGCTCGATCAGAAAGTTCATAAAGGGGTATGGCTTCTCCTCCAAAACGATTAACAATTTCAAAAGTTTTATCGGTGTTACGGCCGGCAACAAAAATAGAGGTTGTTCTCAGCCAGTTTAAAATAAATACTATGGCTTTGGCTGCACCGCCGGTTCCAATAACTAAAGCTGATTTTCCTTCAACATCAAATCCCGATTCATTGAGGGCGTCCATGAAACCGATGGCGTTGGTATTGTATCCTTTAAGTATATCGCCGTTACGGACGATGGTATTGACGGCTCCGATAATATTTGCACCTTCTGAGAGAATATCCAAATGCGGTATAACTTTCTCTTTAAACGGTATGGTGATACTTGCCCCGGCGATATTCAAAGTCCTGATACTTTGCAAAGCCGAACCGATCTGGTCAGAATCGACTTTGAGCGGCACATATGCTCCTTTAATTCCGATCCGTTTCAGCACCGTGGAAAATATGGTCGGCGATTTTGAACGCATGACCCGTTCATCGCCCAATATGCAATATACCCGCATTTTAAGCCCATTACCTGAACCGGATGTGTCCCGAAGCCGGTACAGGCCGATTGTAATTTATCGAAGATCCCGTCTTCATTGAACCTCAGGCGGGGACCCAAATAAGGTTTTAAGAATTCAAATCAGGCAACCCGATTCAACTTTGCGAGACAAAAAACCTGCTCCATTTCCTGAAGCAGGTTACGATCAGGTTTTTTCATTTAATGTTCAGGCAACGACATCAATACACGGCATGTCGATTATAATCCGAATTCAGCCAAATCCGGCCCCAGGTATTCACGTTCATTTTCGCCAAGAATCCCAAGGGATAAGCATATGATGGTCCATAAATGTGTTGTGTGGTATTTTCCTTCGTAGTGTTCTTTAAGATCATGAATTTGTGCGTGGCAGTTATGGCACGGTGTGAGACAATAATCGGCCCCTGTCTCCATGACTTGGTCAAATTTTCGTTTCCCATAGTACCGTCTGGCTTCGGGAAGCCCTGATTGAAGGTACCCGCCGCCGCCGCCACAGCAATAATTGTTAGATCTGTTGGGGTACATTTCAACAAAATTTTCCTCCCCCACAACCGCTTTAACAACAAACCGCATATCTTCAGCCACCGGATCTCCGAAACTTTTGCGGACCAGCTGACATGGATCCTGTACCGTAAATTTAATCTTCAGATCTTTGTTCCAGTCGGAATTTACTTTTAATTTTCCTTCACGAATCCACTGGGCATAATACTGGATGATACTTTTGCACTCGAAGTTGTGCTCGATGTTGAATCTTTGCAGTCCGACCCGGACGGCAAAAAGTTCATGCCCTCACTCCGTATTGAGCCAGACCTTGCATTTGAGATCATCCACTGCTTTGGCCTTGACCCGTACAATTTTTTCCCAGTTTTCCAGGTCTGCGCAGAACAGGCAGTAGTTTTCAGCTGCCCAACCTTTTGACCCGTAAGTCCAGTCAGCTCCCACCAGGTGCAAAATTTTCCACAGCGGCACCATCTCGTCGGGTTCAGTGACAGGTTCACGTGAATTCTGGTTTAAGAAAAAATGAGCACCTTCCTTATCCATGGGTGCTTGAAGGTCTTCAAAACCCGGTTGTGTTTCCCGGACTTCCTCGGCAACATCTTCCACCACAAACCGCCAGTCTTCTTCACTGGCACCCATGGCACTGCAAGTATCGTTCTTTAACGCCATTTCGCATGATCCACGGATGCCTTTAGGTTGATCTTCCTTGTCCCAGTTTTTTCGAATGTTAAAGACCAGAGCGGGTATATCGATTTTCATGGGACAGGCGTACGTGCAACGGGTGCACATGGTGCACATCCAAGCCCACTTGGAATTCAGAATTGCATCGTCCATGCCGAGAGAGGCCATACGTAGAAACTTTCTGGGATCCATATCTTCCAAACCCGTTGCCGGACAGCCGGCAGAGCAAATTCCACAGGTTAGACATAGATTCAGATTCCCTCCTTCTGGGAGGAGGTCCATTACCTGCTCTTTAAAAGTGCTTTTTTTATCCCCTTTTATCTTAATAACTTGGGATGACATTATTTCCTCCTTTAAATTGAAGATTGACGATAGAAAATGAGGTTTTCGGAATCGTCAACACTCAATTGAAAATACTCAATCACAGACACAAAACAACTTTCGATATCCGCCTAAGCTAAAAGCTGTTTGATACTTTCCGCAATTTGCTCTGCTGAAGCTGGTTTGGCGATATAGTCATCCGCCTCCGTCGCCATTCCATCCCGATGGGTATATCGGGTTGAAGTCACATGGGATGCAACCGCGGTTAACAGGATGATGGGAATATCGACACATTTTTCATCGGCTTTTAGTTTCTTGCAGACTTCGTATCCGTCCATTTCAGGCATCATCACATCCAGGACAATGGCGTCCGGCGGATTTGCATGGACTTTCTCCAATCCCTCAACGCCGTTATAGGCCACATCAACTTCATAGCCCTCCTTTTCCAACTGCCCTTGCACGATGGAACAGAAATCAGGCTCATCATCGACGACTAAAATTCTCTTTTGTTCAGTCATAATACCCTCCTTTATATTGGTCATTTCCATGTCCTGTGAAATTCCTGCACCAGCAGGACTGCTTCACCGGAGTTATTGGACATTGACCCGCTTACCCTGTAGACTTGATTATTTTGATCCTCCGAAAACAATCGGTGGTTCTTGGGGCCACTGATTTTTGGATCATCAACTTTTTCCTTTGATCCAAGGGTGTAGAAACTACTCAACACTTGGCCTGGGATGCAGACCGGTTTTCTCCACAATCCCCGGTACCGTTTCTTCCCATTCAATGGCCATGACATGAAAGCCGCGAACGCCCTCCACCTCTTTAAGCCGTTCAATGGATTCGATACAGATCTTGATCCCCTCTTCAGGCTGTTTTTCTTTTGGGGTATCGGCCATCCGTTTAACCATTTCGTCCGGAATTTCGATACCCGGCACGCGGCTTTTCATGTATCGAGCCATTCCGACAGATTTAAAAGGGGTTACACCTGCCAGGATAGCGACTTTATCTAAAAGACCCCGGTCCCCTGCCATTTTCATCCAGAGTTCGAACTTATCAAGGTCGTATATACACTGGGTTTGTATGAACTCCACTCCGGCGGCAATTTTTTTGGCCAGCCGAGGGACCCGGATTTCAAATGGATCGGCAAACGGATTGGCTGCAGCACCCACGAACATCTGGGGAGGCCGCTTAATGTCGTCTCCTCCCAGAAACTTTCCATCGTCCCGCATATGTCTGACGGTTTGAATCAACTGCATGGAGTCAATATCATGAACGTTTTGACCGGTCGGGCAGTCGCCAAAGCTTTGATGGTCACCGGAAAGGCAAAGAACGTTGTAGATGTCAAACGCTGCCGCTCCAAGGATATCGCTCTGAAGTGCAATTCGATTCCGATCGCGGGTCACCATTTGCAATACCGGTTCAAGCCCCATCAATTTTAGTTTTATGCAGGCTGCCAGACTGGACATGCGGGTAACGGATGTCTGGTTGTCGGTAATATTGATGGCATCCACATGATCCTTGATGAGATTGGCCTTTTCGACAATGACTTCCATATCACTCCCTCGGGGAGGCCCGCACTCGGAAGTCACGGCCATGTGACCGGCGGCCAGGATCTTTTCCAGTTTACTTGGTGTCTTTGCTTTCATTGCTGTAAATCCTCCCTGACAACTTTTCTGGGCCCCCCGGCCCTGTCGGTGGACCAATCTTTTAGGGGGCAGAGGGTTTCATAATCATCGAGCCTGTTAAGTGATTTGAGGCGATCGACAATTAATTGCCATGCACAGTCAATTTCCTTGTTAATTTCGCAACTGCCCCGGACCGAACCGCCGCAAGGCCCGTTAAGAACCCGCTTTGCGCAACGTGTGATTGGACAAATTCCGCCTGTAGTTGCCAAAATACACTCCCCGCAGCCCTGACACCTTTCCGTCCACAAGCCGCGTTTTTCAGTGACTCCCATAAAGCAGGTGTTCACTCCGGGATAGATGGGTGTGTCATGATATTTTTCGGCCATAAATTGAACCCCGACACCACAGGCAATGGAAACCACAGCATCATACTGATCCATGACATCACGGATCTCCTCAAGGTATTCGTGGTCACATTGCCGTTCAAGGGTGATTTCATCGATTTTGACTTCCTTTCCCTCATTAAGAGAATACATCCTAAGGGCTGAAGCCAAAACACCGACCTCTTTTTTCCCTCCCGCCTCACAGACGGTGACACACTCGTTACAACCGAGGATGAGAATCTTTTTATGATCTTTGATTTCCTCGATAATTTCTTCGATGGGTTTTTTGTCTGCGACAATCATAGTCCCTCTCTTTCATTGAAGCTTAAATTGTAAAGAACGCATAAATATTTTAAAAACGATATTGAGTCCAAAATCCCGATGATGTGCAAAGCGCATTTTAATCTTAATGGATTTATGCAGCCCTCTTTTTGCCCAGCTTAATGGGATTGGGTCCCAATTTTCTGATTTTTTCATCCATTTCAACAGCAATCTGAGCGAAACGCGCTCCCTCACTGGATGAGAGGTTATACATTTGAGCCCGCTCTCCACCGATGCCGATGGTATCCAGAATTTTTTGTGCCTGTTCTACCCGTTTTCGGGCTCTGAGATTACCGCTGTTATAATGGCAATCACCTTCCATGCATCCCACCGCATATACGCCGTCCGCTCCCTTTTCAAAGGAATGAAGGATATGAATGAGGTCCACCTTGCCGGTACATGGAACGAGAATGATTTTAATGTCTGATGGATATTGCAATCTCATGGAACCTGCCAGGTCCGCTGCGGTATATCCTCAGAAACTGCAGCAAAATGCGATAATGATCGGCTCGAAATCTTCCTTCATAATACCTCCTTTGAGTCAAAAGATATTGATTGGCGAACTCAATCTTTCCACCAAAAAACATTGGTGGAACACTCGCCGATTTTACAAAACGCCTTCGAGCAACGCGTCCACCTTGCTCAGTATTTGATCGTCTTCATACCAATTGAGTTCGATGGCCTTGGCCGGACATTCCGCGGCACAGACACCACACCCATGGCATAAAGCAACATCGATCACACTCACGCCGTCTTCATCGATTCTCGGCACCTCGTACGGACAAGACCGGACGCATACGAGGCATGAAGCACAAAGTTCCGACTCGACACGGGCCGTTACGGCCGACAATGTCAACTCAGCTTGGGATAGAAACGTTGTGGCCCTGGAAGCTGCAGCATATGCCTGTGAGATCGATTCATGCAGCAATTTGGGACTGTGTGCGGTACCGCAGACAAAAACGCCTTCGGTCGCCATGTCCACGGGCCTCAATTTGACATGGGCCTCCATAAAATGACCTTCTGGTGTTCTGGCCAGTTTGACGATGGAGGCAAGCTCTTCGGTGTCTTCGGCCACCATTCCGGCACTGAGTGCCAAAAGGTCGGCACCGACTTCGAGAGTGCTGCCAAGGATGTGATCTTTAAACGTGACCACCACCCCGGACTCAGAGGATTCCACAACCGGCGGATCTTCAGGATCAAACCTGGAAAATATAACACCCAGCTTCCTGGCTTCCGTGTAGTAATCTTCCAGCAATCCGTAAGTCCTAATATCCCGGTAAAGTACGAAGACTTGCGCATCCGGCTGTTGCATTTTGATCTTAATTGCGTTTTTGACAGCGGTCTGGCAGCAAATATTTGAACAGTTGGGGTTTTCCTCGTTTCTGGATCCAACGCACTGAATCATCACCACCCGGTTCAGATCTTGAGCGCCCTTCTCTTTTAAGCGTTGGGCCAGCTCCAGCTGAGTCAGTACTCTTTCATCTTGGCCGTATAGGAATTCTTTGGGACGATATTCGGTTGCACCCGTTGCCAGAACAACAACGCCGTGATCGATCTTTCTTTCATACATACCCGGTCCCACCAGGACCTCAGTGGTAAAATTCCCTTTAAATCCGGAGAAACCTACGATGAGAGATCGCGTCAATACCTGGATCTGTGAGTGGGATGTCACTTTTTCAATCAGTTCCGTCAGGTACATTCCGACATCTGCGCCTTCGATGGTGGTTGTCAGACGATTGGCTAATCCCCCCAGTTTTTCTTCTTTTTCAACCAAAACCACCGGAAAGCCCTGATCCGCAAGGCCCAGTGCAGCATTCATACCGGCAACTCCGCCGCCGATGACCAGCGCCCTTTGATTCACCGAAATCTTTTTTTCATGCAGCGGCTGGAGTGTCGCAGCTCGGGCCACGGACATCCTCACCAATTCTTTGGCTTTATCAGATGCTTTTCCCGGCGTATCCGAGTGGACCCAAGAGTCTTGATTCCGAATATTGCCCATTTCAAAAAGGTATTTGTTCAGGCCGCACGCTTCAAGCGTATCCATGAATATCGGTTCGTGTGTTTTAGGAGAGCACGCCGCCACCACGATCCGATTGAGCTGTTCCTCCTTAATGATTTCCTTCATCTGTTCTTGGGAATCCTGGGAACATGTAAACAGATTCTGGCCGGCGTAGACCACATGAGGCAATGTCTTAGCATATTCTTCTACTTCCTTTACATCTACGACACTGGCAATGTTGACACCACAGTTGCATACAAATACACCAATGCGAGGATCCAGCCCTGTCAGATCGATTTCCTCCGGAATTTCGACACTTAATGTGTTGGTATTTCGAGCTTTGTTTAAAAATCCTCCGGCGAGACAGGCTGCTGCGCTGGCTTGAGTGACAGAGCCCGGAATATCTTTGGGTTCTTGCAGGACGCCGCAGGCATAGACACCTGGCCTGGAAGTTTCCACCGGTGCAAAGGATTCGGTGACTGCAAAATTATATTTATCCAAATCTACGTTTAATCGATTGGCCAGTTCAGCCGTCGATTCGTGAACCTGAAGGCCCACCGAGAGGACCACCATGTCGAAGAACTCTTCCTGTAGTTCGCCGTCGGTGTCGACATACTGTAGCCGAAGATCATTGTTTTCTCCAATTTCATCGATGGTATGCACCCGGGCATTGATAAATCTGACCCCTGCTTTGTCTTTTGCCCGCAGATAGTATTTTTCATAATCCTTGCCGAATGTACGGATATCCATATTGAAAATAGCACAATCAAGATCGCCTCCGGCATGTTCCTTGGCAATCATGGAATCTTTAATGGCATACATGCAGCAAACCGAGGAACAGTAGCCGTTTCCGCACTTGTTGGTATCCCGAGAGCCGACGCACTGAAGCCATGCGATTTTTTTCGGTTCCTTATGGTCGGAGGGTCTCACCAGATGCCCCATGGTGGGGCCGGAAGCACTGAGGATACGTTCGAATTCAAGGCTTGTCACCACATTAGGATTACTTTTGTAATGATAGAATTCCTCCAAACCCGAAGGATCGTAGGGCTCACTTCCGGTGCAAAGAACCACGGAGCCGACGTCAATATTTTTTTCCAATTCAACCTGACCATGATCGACGGCATCCGCCAAACACGCATCTACACATTGATAACACTCAGAACAGTAACTACAATTCAAACAGCGCGCGGCCTCTTCCTTTCCGGGTACTTCATCAAAACCCAGTTCAACTTCTTCAAAATTGCCCGCACGTTTTTTTAATGTCAACTCCGGCATTTTTAATCTGGAAATTTTAAGTTCATCTCCAGTGATCGGGAGGTAACGCGGATCTTTATGGGTTTTGGGTTCTCGCCCTTTTGTCAGATCCTGACCGTCAAAATACCGCACGATGGATTCGGCGGCTTCACGACCGGCAGCGATGGCAGCAATGGCTATGCCAGGACCGGTCTGCAAGTCACCGCCGGCAAAAACACCTTCACGGTCCGTTGCATAGCTGATAGAATCCGCCTCAATGGTTCCCCAGCGGGAAAATTCCAACCCGGTCACATTTTCGAGAGCGGAAAGATCCGGCTGCTGGCCGATGGCGGGAACCAGCTGATCGATTTCAATGTCATATTCACTACCCGGTACAGGGACAGGACGCCTTCTTCCGGATGAATCCGGCTCTCCGAGTTCCATTCGGATACACCTGAGGCCAACGACGCTACCATCCCGAACGAGCACTTCCTGAGGTGCCGAAAGGTAAGAAATTTTTACGCCTTCTGCTTCTGCTGCCTGGATTTCTTCCTCCCAGGCCGGCATTTCGGCACGCGTTCGTCTGTAAATGATGTTGACCTCTTTTGCTCCCAACCGAACCGCGGATCTGGATACATCAATGGCCACATTTCCGCCGCCGATGATGGCGACCTTTTGACCCACATGGGTCTTTCCGGTAAGATTTACTTCCCTTAGAAAGTCAACACCTTGTCGAACACCTTTGGCTTTCTCACCGGGAATTCCAAGCTCAATTCCTCGATGGGCACCCAATGCAAGATACACCGCTTTAAAGCCGTCATTTAAAAGATCATCTACCGTCAAATCCGAACCTATAGGGGTGTTTGTCTTAATTTCCACGCCCAGGTTTGTAACGACCTCTATTTCCTGATCCAGAACTTCTCTTGGAAGCCGATGTGCAGGGATACCGACGCGCAGCATTCCGCCTGTTTGGGGCAGAGCCTCAAAAATGGTGGATAACACGCCTTGTCGGGCCAGATGGTAGGCAGCAGAGAGGCCTGCCGGACCTGAACCGATGATAGCGACCTTCTCCTTTCTGGGTGGCAGACAATCGATTTCGATGTTGCGCGGATCGAATTGATCTGCGGCCAATCGCTTGAGATTACGAATGGCGACGGGTTCGTCGACGTCACATCGACGACACGCATCTTCACACTCGTGAGGACAAACTCGCCCCAGCGTCCCGGGGAAGGGATGATCTTCCATAATTATTTTTAATGCTTCTTGATATTTGCCTTCCTTGACCATCTGAACATAACCCTGGACATTCTGTCCGGCAGGGCACGTCAAGCGGCAGGGCGCCAAATCAGTTTTTTCAATTGCAAAAGCCCCTGGAATTGCCTGAGCGTATTTCTTGTATGTTGCTTTCTTCGTGGAGAGGCCTTCGTCGTAATCATTGGGAAGATCTACAGGACAGACTTTAACGCAATCTCCACAGCTGGTGCACTTAGAAAGGTCTATGAAGCGGGGTGCCTGTTTAACCCGAGCTGTAAAGCGTCCTTGCTCACCTTTAAGATCCAAGAGTTCAGTGTTTGTCAAAAGCTCTATGTTTAAATGCCGGCCGACCTCGACCAGTTTGGGCGAGATAATTCACATGGCACAGTCATTGGTGGGAAAGGTCTTGTCGAGTTGGGACATGAGCCCGCCGATGGCCGAAGACCGTTCCACCAGATAAACATAATAACCGGAGTTGGCAAGGTCCAGAGCGGACTGCATGCCTGCGATTCCACCACCGAGAACCATGACCGAACCAACGAGATCTTTTCCCTGTGTCTTGGTGGCATTGTTTCCCTTCTGAATGTTTGTCTGCTCCATTTTTTCCATCCTTATAGTCTTTCAAGTATTTCAGGGAGTTTATGTTCCCATCCAAGCGTTGCGATATGGACACCGCTGAATCCTTCATTCTTTAATAATGAAACCATTTCTGACGCGATTAGGGTACACTCGCGAACTTTGTCCGGAGACTTTTGAATGCGGTCAACCAGTGAATCAGGAACATAAACATCCTCCACATTCCGCATAATGTAACGGGCCATGCCCAAGGATTTGAGAAGTAATACTGTGGGGATGATTTTTGCTTTCTTGATGTCCACCCGTTTCGTGAAAGCTTCGATGGCGGAAAGATCAAATAACGGTGGAGAAATGAAAAATTGGACCCCTGCCTCAATTTCCTTATTCATTTCTTCAATGACCAGTTCAGGAGATTTTCCTTTGGCGCCGGCATTCACTGTTGATCCAACCAGAAACTCAGGAGCCCCGGAAAGCTCGATGCCGGCCATGTCTTTTCCCTCCTGGAGCCCCCTGATCGCCCCAAGGAGTTCCAAAAGATCAATGTCATACACCGATCTTGCCTGGAAGTGGTCTCCATAGCTGGGATCTTCTCCGGTAACTGCCATGACATTGGTAATTCCGCATCCATTGGCTGAAAGAAGATCCGCTTGGAGAGCAATCCGGTTTCGGTCTCTGCAGTTTAGCTGAATCACTGTTTCCATCCCCTTACTTTGCAGAATAACTGCCCCTCCAAGGGAGCTCATCCGCATGACGGCATTGCTCATTTCCGGCACCACAAAGGCATCCACCACTCCCTTGACTCTCATGGCATGGGTCACCATTGTGGAGACATCCACCCCTTTGGGGGGTTCCATTTCCGCAAGGACGGCAAATTCCCCTGCATCGAATTTGCGCTTTAATTGCATATCATTACCTCCGATCTTTTCAACAAAAGACAGCTCAAATTTATATGAGTTCACTAGGGTCTGGGATTAAATGCCAGCAGCGATTTATAACTGCTGCCACCATGCGAGAATGTTTGGACAACACCGCTGTTTTTTCCGTAAACGCTTAAAACGGTTGGCCTTTTCCCGAGTCCTGACGACTGAAATCTGTGAACCACCAAGACTTTATTATAAAAGAGTAAATCGATAGTTCCCGTAATCTGTTTTTATCTGTTACCACAGAGCCTCAGAGGACGCAGAGACAAGTGGATTTTCCTTTGCCGTCCAAGGATGCGGACTAAAGGAAAAGGGTGCAGCAGGCTGACTACAATGTGGGTGTTTTCGTAAGTGGTTAACCTTTGTTAATATTTTTGGCATCAAATTCAATCTTCCTTAATAGTGAGGTCTTTTTGCTCTCCATTCATACGACCCGTAGCGTTTCCTTTTGCGAAGGCCCTGTCAGGGCTCCCACAGGATAGGTCTAATTTATGGTAAGCGGGATGTTAAAAACATTTCTCTGCGTCCTCTGAGCCCCTGCGGAGAGATCTTTGAAAAACGCCCCTTTTTGACTATAACATGAGCAACAATCGTGCCGGAATTTATCAGTCCAATAAAATGATATATAAACGTAATTATATCAAAAGAATAAGTGTTGATTGATTTGAAGCGGTTACGTTTTTACGAATTTGATTCTACTTGGCTATTGTGCCAATTTGGCACATGTGATATATGTAAACGTATTCAGCGCATCATTCGACACAAAACCATGCCATTTTGGAATGGTTTATTTTGGAATAGAAACCATTGACGTAACAGGCCGAGATAAATGTTGTAGGGTAAAATATGTTATAAATCCTAAAATATTGGGTCTCGCTAATGACATGATTCATGATCGCCTTTGCAAAATTAGTAAAATATACGGTAAGGAGGATCAGTACGGTAGAAAGAGAGAAAGACAAATATGGAGAATAAAATCATTGTCATTGATGACGATCTCGACTTTCTTGAAATCTTAAAAGGGCATCTTTTAAATTCGGGTTTTAAAAATATTCGTACGGAAGATAATCCGTTAAATGTCGCATCCCTATTTGAAAAAGGTGAAGATTTCGATATTGCCCTGATCGACATGACCATGCCGGGCATAGATGGACTCGATCTTCTCGAAATCATTAAAAATATAAGCCCAAGAACAGAGTGTATTATGGTCACCGCCGTTAACGAAGCCCGAATTGCCGTGGAGTGTCTGAAAAAAGGGGCATATGATTATCTTCTGAAGCCGGTGTCTCAGGAAGATCTTGTGTTTTCAATGAATCGGGTCTTGGAAAAAAAGCGGCTCATCGATATTCTCGACATCGGAAAAAGCCCAACCCTGCCCCGGCTTAAAAATGCCCAACCTTTTAAACCAATTCTTACACGATCTCCAAAAGTATTAAGAATCTTAAAGGAAGCGGAGCTTCACGCCGGAAGTGATGTTCCGCTTTTAATTACCGGTGAGAGCGGAACCGGTAAAGAACTCCTTGCATGGGCCATTCATGCAGCCAGCCCCAGATCGCGTTTCCCCTTTACACCGGTCAACATGGCATCACTCACAGGCAGCCTGTTCGAAGCGGAATTTTTCGGTCACACCAAGGGCGCGTTCACAGGTGCTCAAGACAGCCGTAGGGGTTATCTGGAATATAGCCATCGCGGGACCCTATTTCTGGATGAAATCGGCAACATGATACCCGAACTTCAGGGTAAACTGTTGCGTGTTTTACAGGACGGCCAATACTTTAAATTGGGAACAAGCAACCAGCAAAAAGCGGATGTTCGATTCATCGCAGCCACCAATGAAGACCTGGAAAGGCTCATGGCCAAAAAGGCTTTCCGTAAAGACCTATACTACCGCATCAGGGGGGGATGGCTTCATCTGCCGCCTTTGAGGGAAAGAAAAGAGGATATTCCACTATTGGCGGATACATTTCTAAAAGATTACACGAAAAAAGACACCGCCTTTGACGAAGAAGCCAGATGCTTGCTCATGGAATATGACTATCCTGGAAATATTCGGGAGCTCAAGTCGATCCTTCAGTCGGCGGTCAACCTGGCACAGGGAAGACCTATTTCATCCGATGTCCTCCCTGCACCTTTAAGACAGCGTAAATCCATATCAAAGTGCCAAACCCCCCGGACATCTGAAAAAGTTGCACCCCTTGCTCAAATTGAAAAATCTCACATTATCGATGTCTATCAACGAATAGGTCGAAACAAATCCCAAACAGCAAGACTTCTTGGCATCGGCTTGAACACCCTTCGAAGAAAATTGAGGTCCTATGGTATAGAATAAATGTACATGGGTATGATTTACGTGCACTTGTTTTTTTGGAATACAGAACCCTATGCATGGCGACTATAAAAAAGCATTATTGAATCATCCTGACAAACTGCTTTCAACGGTGTTAGGTTTGGTAGCAATCCATTCCCTGGTAATGGGTCTGACATTGATTGCTCAACCCGCCGTCCTTATGGAGTTTGCAGGGTTCAGTCCTGATTGTGAACATTTTTTCCCTGCCCAGGGGGGTGTTTTTCATCTTCTCATGTTCGTTGTCTATTTAATGGGAGCAACCCATATTGAAAAATATCATTATTTCATTGTATTTTCAATTTTCGTAAAAGCAGTCGCGACGTTCTTTTTGACGATTTTCTGTTTTACAGTTGAGTTTAAATGGATTGTCTTTTCATCCGGAATCGCCGACTGTGTGATGGGGTTGATGATTTTTTGGGCGTTTCAGTACTATCTTCGTTCAAAAAAAAGTACAACATTGGGTATCAAAAATGAATGAGATATTACCGGGGATCGTGGTGACCGGGGCATCCGGTTTCATTGGAAGGCATTTTGTCATCGCCGTATCCAGAAAATATCGCCTTTTCTGCATCGCGCGTCGCGGCCAAAAAGAAGTCGGCATACCGTATCATGACAATATACATTGGCTTCAGGTGGATATAGCAAACCGGAAAAATCTTCTGAATGTCTTTAACCATATCAAAGAACATGGCGGTGCGGATTATGTTTTGCATCTGGCCGGATATTATGATTTCACCTATAAAGAACACCCAGCATATGAGAAGATCAATGTGACCGGAACACGCAACGTTCTCGATATGTCGAAATTGCTGGGTATAAAACGTTTTATTTTTTCCAGTTCCATGGCGGCCTGCAATTTTCCTCCCCCCGGCAAGTCATTAACTGAAGAGAGTCCTGTTGATGCGGATTTTCCTTACGCCCGGTGCAAAAAAAAAGAAGAAACAATTATTATGGAATATTCGAAAATTTTTCCATGCTCAATTGTCCGGCTTGCAGCCGTGTACAGTGACTGGTGTGAATATCCCATGTTGTATATGCTGTTGAAGTTACTGGTTGTCGGGAAAGAGACTTATCGTCTAAAATTGTACTGGACGAGGCGAATCGGCCTTACCTTATATCCATATCAAGGATCTTATTAAATTATTTCTTCGAATTATCGAAATCAGCGATACCCTGCCGCATCTAGGGAGTATATATCGCCAGTCCTCAAGGGAGTGTATCCCATATTGAGCTTTTTAAAACCGCTACAAGATACTATTACTGGCATGATATTAAGCCGCTTCGAGTCCCGAAGTTTTTGGTTTTTTCCGGTTTGATTTTCATTTCGTTCTTTGGTTGGCTTAGTGGAAAAAGTACGCTGGAACAACCATGGATGGCGAAGTATATCGATAAAAAGTTAAGTGTGGATGCTTCCGCTACATACAAGGCATTGGGTTGGAAGCCGACACCTCGCTATCATATATTGAGACGGTTATTGTTTTTGACTGAAAAAATGACCAGTCATCCAAACAATTGGATATTTCGTAATGAAGTCCTTATCGGAAGGTTGCATTCCGGAAAAGTACATAGATTTACGATATTCTGACAGTGAGTTGCGTGAATCCTTGGTCGAAAAAATCGTAGAAGAAGTGATAAAGCCGGAAAATGAACACCGTTTTCCAAATTACCGGAAGATGTATCGTGATCTTCTCAAGTGGTTATTACCTTAAACTACCAATTGGTTGCCGCTACAGTAAGAAGTAGAGACAGGTCTATCATACCGATCTATGCTCAGAGAAATTGCTTTCAAACGTTATATGGACGGTTTTAAGGCAGAAGAAGTAAAGGATATGTGGCTTCTGATTGGAAAGACCATGAAAGAATCTCTCCTTACGAGACCGGAACTGAAAGGTTCAAACCGGCAGGTGGATGATTACATTATTTTGACCTCACATCTTGCGGCAGATGAATTTGAAGACGCGTATGAAATTCTTGAAGATCAACCTCCGGAGCACATGGATAAAATTAAAGATATTGCGCAATTGATAGGCATTGAAAATCTTAAGCGTATCGTACGGCAGCTGGAAGATTTTTACAGTGACTCGTTGTCAAACCGACCAGCAGGGTAAGAAGCAGTTCGACAATTCCACGTTTTTTCGTAACGTTAGACAACCAAAATGAATAAAAGCAAGATGAACGTGAAGTTAATCCGCAATGCCGACGATATACATGTAAAAAAGATTCCCCCATTCAAGAATCATGCATGCATTGTGGAATTCGTAGATATTTAAGTATGAAACATATAACCACAGCTTTCTTTCAAAATCACCAGACCAAACGATTTACAATTATTTGCCGTAGTACTTTTGCCCCTCTTTTATTAGGGGCTAATTTGGTACAGCGTTTCAACCCAATAGTATAATGATTCTTTTTCTGAGGATCATCCGTATACGCTTCTTACTGCTCAGGCTGAGGTGTAAGGCCACTGGTTTTCAGATCACCCATTGCTTTGGTCAATTCCAATAAAACACCAAGTCCCCTTTTGCTTTCCGTTCCTGAGCAGGCAGAGAAAAACCCGAACGGACCAACGTCTTTACTTTTGGATAGATCCAGGCTTGCCCCTATTTCAGTAAGATTTTCCAATAACTTTATGAACTGAGGATCGGAACTCTTTTTGGCTAAGCCGAGCAAGGCAACAAGACCGTCTCCGATCTGGTCGATATCTTCGGCGGTGTAGGCTGTAGCAATCTTGGCCCGAATGTCATATGTGGCCTTAATTATTCGGAAGACCCCCCTTTGTTCCAGACCATTCAGATACTCGATAAGTTGAGGAACCATCAACCGAAGCACTGGTTCTGCAGTTGTGACAAAGTCGATAATATTCTCCAGTTGGTCTAAAGCATAAATAATGTGCTTGACACTTCTGAGCATCCGCTTGGACAGGGTTATCAGATCTTCCAACTGGAAAGAAGATTCTACGTCTTCCAGCTCTTTAATTAACGATTTGGAAATCGGTTGGGACATAGCAAACAAGTCATCTTTAAATTCTTTCATACTTAAAGCAGATTCAGCCAGTGGGTCAATCCGGCTTTCAATGCGATCGAGTCGCTCTAATATCAATTCTTCATTAGTCATGACGCCTCCTTTCTTTAGATAATCTGACGCATCTTTCCAGCCATGTTGAATTGGGGTTCCAGTGGTAATTCATAACCTTTCAACATGAGGTTCCAATAGACCCACTTGAACATCATCTTTCCTAAATAGTTCGATTGGCTTTCACCTAGAAGAGAAAAAGGGCCCATGCCGGGGAAAGGGAACTTTCCTGGAAGGGGCTCCGTGTCATAACTAAAATCAATCAAGTAAGCCATACCATGGCTTGAGACTATAAATCACGTTGAGTGCCCATCATAGTCGGGTCTTGGTTCTTGACCCTCTATTTCGAGGAGGATGTTCTCTACAACAATGTCTGATTCGTAGTGCGCAACCGCACCGGATTTGGAGGTGGGAACATTGGTGGCATCACCGATCACATAGATATTGTCGAAGTCTGAGGCCTTCAATGTGCCATTATCGGTATTGACAAAACCCATGGGATCACCGAGACCGCTGTCCATGATCACCTGTGCACCGGAGTGCAGCGGGATGGAAACAAGGAGGTCGTAGGGAATCTTGTCACCCGTCACAGATTCAATGGTCTTATCGCTGACATTCACATTGTCAATCGCCCAGTTGGGAGTGATCTTAATGTTCTTTTGTTCGCAGACATCTCCCAGAATCTTTGAAGCCACTGGCTTTGTGAAAGCGCCATCCAACGGCGTAACCAATTCTATCTCGATATTGTCCCGAACGCCGTTGTTTTTGAAGAACCAGTCCGCGAGATAGACAAACTCCAGAGGCGCAACAGGGCATTTGATGGGCATATCGGCGATGTTGAGGACAACCCTTCCTTTTTTAAAGTATTTCCATCTTTTGTAAAGAGCTGTAGCACCATCCAGGGTGTAGTAGTCGTGGACGTCGCCCCTCCAGTCATCCATCAAGCCGTCTGTTTCTTCCGGTACGACCCTGCAACCTGTTGCGATGACCAACCAATCATAATTGTACTGACCTTTCTTGGTCTTGACCTGTCTTTTCTCATGGTCGACGTTGAGAACTTCATCGACAACGAAATCGACTCCAGACGGAATGAAATCAGCTTTAGGCTTGACACATTCCTCAGGCCTATAAATCCCAAAAGGGATAAACAACCAGCCAGGCTGATAATGGTGCATCGGATCCTTATCGATGATAGTAATCTGCCATCCCCCATCGATTAGCTCTTTGTGTAACTTTGCGGCGACCATTGTCCCACCGGCGCCCGAACCTAAAATAACGATTTTTTTCATATGTACCTCCTCAAATTTTATTTCTTTTTAATCGAAACCCAAATCATCGCGAATGCCAGACAACATCGGTAAGGCTAAATTAAATTATCGGAATTTTGTTTTCCAACAGATTTGCGATGGAAATGGAGTCTAATTCTTTGTAAAGTGCGATAGTCGCTTTTTGCCAGCCCAGTCGAACCACGCAATCATCACTCTTTGGGCACGTTTCGGGTTCACTGATACAGTCAACAAGTTCAGTCTGAACCTCGAACAGTCGTATGATATCACCCAAGGTAATTTTTTCCGGTTTTTTGGCCAGCATGTGACCACCTTTAGGCCCGCGGAGGCTCGTGACAAACTTGGCTTTTTTAAGAGGACGGATGATCTGCTCGAGATATTTAACGGAAATATTCTGTCGAATTGAAATCTCGCTCATTTGGACAGCACCGTCATGCTGATGTTGGGCCAAATCAAGCAACAATCGCGCTCCATAGCGGGTTTTTTTCGTAAGTTTCATATACCTAAAAATTATAGTTGCAATATAGATTAAGCTAATATATATAATTTTTGTATGATATAATGTTATTACAAATGTATTGTCAAGCAAAAATTTTCCAATTGACCACATTGAAATTTTAAATTTAAATACATATCAATCGTTTAAAAGTATTTATTGTGTTTTAAAGTTTTTTGTTATAAATGAATATGAACATAGATTTCGTTGTTATCGATCGATAAAAATTTAAGTGAAGGGCTGTTTCTGAAACGTTTTTGATACATCTAAGGCTCACTCCAGGCGATTCCAGAACCCGTTTTTCTCGCTCAAACAGTTGGGATCGTATTTCTTTCGCTTTGCCGAAATTTTTTTAATAATAAATGTTCCCATGGGCGCTCAAAAAGATCTTTATTTGGGAACCGCCCGTTGAGGATAAAAAACATATTTATTGGCAGGTCAATTGACAAAAAAACCAACAAAAAATGCACCGGCGACCGATCTTGAAAGATGGGTCAATTTACAATTGATTGAAACCATCCCATTGGGAATCGCCATCATCGATCCGGAGTATAATCTGGTTTATGCCAACAACACTTTTGAACAGTTATTCGGCGATTGGAAAAACCGTAAATGTTACAACGCCTACAAAAACAAAAATGAAATGTGCGCTCACTGTGAAAGTTCATCAACCTTTACAGACGGCACGCCCCGTGTAAACGAGGAAGTGGGATATGACATAAACGGCCGGCATATAAACTACTTGCAGCACGCAACCCCTATCGTGGACGAAGATGGTAATTTTCCGTATATCGTCCATATTTTTTCCAACATTACCGAAGCAACTCAGATTCGAGATGAACATCAGATTATTTTTGACCAGGTTCCGTGCAATATTCTTTTGATTGACAAGAACTTCCGCATTGTAAAGGCAAATAAACGGCTCAAAGATTCCATCGGAAATCCAGAGGGCAAATTATGTTTCGAAACGCTCAAAGGATTGAAACACAAATGCAGTGAATGTACGGCCAGACAAACGTTTGAAGACGGCCAAATACACACCGGGCATCACGCTTGGAAATCCAATAAAGGAAAAACTTCCCATTTACATGTAATCACCGTGCCGCTGAAACGGACGGACGGCAGTTTTGATGTTGTATTGGAGATGGCGGTTGACGTCACGGAAACGATGAAACTGCAGGATGGATTGAAATTTGCGCATACGTATCTGAATACCATCATTTCAACGTCTATGGACGGCATCTTTGCGGTGAATGAAAAGGGGAAAGTGACTATTTTCAACCCAGCAGCCCGAAAATTTTTTAAAATCAAGGATAACCAAGTGGTTTCGAGAGAAAATTTTACCGCCATGCTCCCTAAAGATTTTTTAGCCAAGGTGTTCGAGCAGCGCGAACATGTTTATCTGCCGGAAGCGGAGGTTAAAACCATTGACGGTAAGACTTTTCCGGTACGTCTGGTGGGAAACAAGCTGATGGTTAACGACAAATCAATCGGTATGGCCTTTTCAGTTCAGGATCTGAGAGAAATCAAACAGCTTGAAAGAGAAAAGCTAGAAGCCGAACGTCTATCGGCTGTGGGGCACACTGTCGCCGGACTGGCTCATGGCATTAAGAACCTTAATACCGCCCTTGAAGGCGGTATGTATATGCTAAAAACCGGTTTGGAAAAAGGAAACATCGACCGTATTCAAAAAGGCATAGAAATGTTGGCACGGAATATCGAACGGATTTCAACATTTGTAAAAGCATTTTTAAGCTTTTCCAAAGGCCGTGAAATTAAAGCCAATCTTTGTGATCCTGCTGAAATCGCAAAAGAAGTTGTCGATTTATACGCCGTCAAAGCCGATAAACTGGGTATAACGCTAAAGTACGAAAAAATAGGTGATATCGCTCCAGCTCCCATTGATTTTGAAAGCATGCACGAATGCCTGACAAACCTTGTGGGTAACGCCATAGATGCCTGTCAGACGAGTGACGAAAATTCGTGCTATGTAACGGTTCGAACTTTTGAGGAGTACAGTACGATTATATATGAAGTGGCTGACAACGGAATGGGGATGGACTATGAAGTGAAACAAAAGGTTTTTACAACCTTTTTTACCACAAAGGGTTTGGGTGGTTCCGGCATAGGACTGTTAATGACCAAGAAAATTGTCCATGAGCATGGTGGAACAATAGATTTGAAATCCGAACCCGGAAAAGGAACAACATTTAGCATCAGACTTCCACGAAGGCGTTTGCCAAAAATAGACAATCGTAATGCCTGATTGTATTGTGTTGCTGAAATTGGGTGTAGTGATGAGCAAAACCAAAAAGATTCTAATCGTCGATGACGAGCAGGATATTTTAGCCTATTTTGAAGCTATGTTTCAAGACAACGGCTATGATACGGTTTTGGCGAAAGATGGTATTGAGGGATTTGAACTGGCCAAATCGGAAAAACCGGATCTGATTACACTTGATATCACCATGCCCCGGCGATCTGGATTAAAGATTTATCAACAGTACAAAAAGCATCCGGCATTAAAACATATTCCAATTATCATCGTTACCGCCGTCGACGAATTCTTGGAGATATTTCTTGACGAACTCAAAGAACTTGAGCCTCCAGAGGGCATTTTTTACAAACCGATTGACCCGAAAGAGATAATGAAAATGATTGTAAACATATTATCACATTAAAAATATAATCTTATTTAATAAAGGAGATGAAAAAATGGCACAAGCATCTGATAAAAAAATTCTAGTCGTGGATGATGAACCGGATGTTCGTAATTTTTTAGCAGCCTGTTTAGAAGATGCCGGTTTTATCGTCGAAACAGCTGTTGACGGCATAGATGCCCTTGAAAAGGTTGATGCGTTTTCTCCCGATTTAATGACCCTCGATATGGTCATGCCGAGAATGCCCGGGATCAAGGTTATTCGAGAGCTGAGAAAACAAAAAAAGTGGGCCAAATTGCCCATCATTATCATCACCGCTCATGCCCGTGATGACATGGGTAGCGACCAGATTAAGGAATTTATGGCCTTGACAGCGAACGTGCGCCCAAGAGTGATATTGGACAAACCGATTTCCACGACCAATTTAGTTAAATCAACGTGTAAAATTTTGGGGGTAGAGTGGGAAGGTAAAGAAGATATAACCGAAGACATGTCAGATGAACGCAGTAAAATCGCAAGATTAATTCATCAGGCCGATTCGGACACATTACGAAAAGTACGTGACATGTTAAATAAAAAGAAGGATAAAGAACCCTATTTTCTATTTGAGTAGACAGGAAGGTTCAGCAAATTATTTCTCAACCAGCCAAATGGTTTTACGAGATTTCTGTTTTTTGTCGGTCAGTATTTAGTCAAACCCATTAAACCTTTTTCACCGCTTTCCCATTGACCGGGCCGAATAGTCCGCCTCAACCGCCTCTTTTGTTCCAACCCGGGTGGAAAATTGCCTCTCAGCGCTCTTCCGGTACTTCATCGAAAATTCCCGGTATTGTGCAGCCGAAGGTGTTTCAAGGTTGATTTTCGTTGTAATGTTTTGTACTACTTTTAGAAGAGGCTGTTTCAAAACCCACCGTTCGCTAATTTAAATCTTTTGCAAAGCGCTAAACTCGCTTTCTTAAAATGGAGGATTCTCTATCGTAACAGAGACGTTCATTTGGGCGCGTTTTGTCTTACTGGCCATCAGTGTGCTGCTGTTGATTTTCGCACTGATACGGATGAGATCAAATGGGGGCTCCAAAATGGAACAGGCGGTCCGCGATGAACTGCGTTTCGGTCGCGAAGAATCCGCAAAGGGCGCAAGGGATCTGAGAGAAGAAGTATCTGCAAGTCAAAAGAATATCGTGGACACCATGGTGAAAACCATCGGTGAAATGGGTAAATCACAAAACGACCAACTTGAATCCATTGCCAAACGTATTCAGGAACTGACCGAATCGAATACAGCAGGCATCGAAAAACTTCGAAGCACCATTGACACACAGCTAAAATATCTTCAGGAAAGTAATGAAAAGAAGCTCAATCAAATGCGGGAGACGGTGGACGAAAAACTTCAAAGTACCCTTGAAAAACGACTTGGAGAATCCTTCAAGCTTGTCAGTGAACGCCTTGAGGCTGTTCAGCATGGCTTGGGAGAGATGCAGAATCTTGCCACAGGGGTGGGTGATTTAAAAAGAGTTCTCACCAACGTTAAAGCACGGGGTACCTGGGGAGAAGTCCAACTCGGTGCACTTTTAGAACAAATATTGACCCATGATCAATATGATAAAAATGTAAATATTAAAACCGGATCACAAGAGAGTGTTGAATATGCTATCCGGTTGCCCGGAAAAGACGATTCCCTTGAAACCTGTGTTTGGATGCCCATTGACTCAAAGTTTCCCCAGGAAGATTATTTGCGGCTTGTGGAGGCTGCCGATGCTGCCGACGTCGATGCCGTACAGCGGGCCACGGACGCGCTCATCCGCTCCGTTCACAGTTCTGCAAAAGAGATTCGTGATAAGTATATCGAACCACCCAAAACCACCGACTTTGCCATAATGTTTTTGCCGACAGAGGGGCTTTATGCAGAAGTCCTTCGGCAGCCGGGTCAGGTAGAAAAAATTCAGCAGGATTATCGGATTGTGATCGCCGGGCCCACCTCACTGTCGGCAATTTTGAGCAGTCTGCGCATCGGTTTTAGAACGTTGGCCATAGAAAAGCGGTCCAGTGAAGTCTGGAAGGTTCTTGCGGCAGTCAAGACAGAATTTCGGAAATTCGGAGATGTTTTAAGCAAGGTCAAGAGGCAGTTGTATACCGCTTCGAATACAATAGATCAGACCGGTGTAAGAACCCGTGCCATGGAGCGCAGGTTGCGGGCGGTGGAGGATCTGCCGCTGGAATCAACAGCAAAAATTCTGGATTTGCCCGACGATGATGTACAAGAGGTCAATGATGAAACTATATCCTAAACTGAGCGTTTCAAATTTTAAAAGGGGATAAAATATCTTTTACTTTTAATGAATTATCTTTATTTATATTTTTAAAATTTGAAACCCTTCGGGATTGCCGATCTTACCGCATCTACTGCGTCAGATGCATTCCCGCATAGTTGACTATAGCGGAACGACATCTTCCTTGTACCTGCGGCAACCTCGACAATCGCTCAATTTAGGTTTCAGTCCGACAATCAACCCGATAAAGATCTATACAGCAACACGATCAATGGTATAGCAATGCTCGAGATAAACAACAATCCTTCATAAGAGGTCCAGGCTTCATACCGGGTCTTCCCTTTATTCCGAGCGGTTACATATTTAGAAAGAAAACCCAAACCCATCACCAGCCAGAATACTAATAGCGTTACAACGATCGTCGGTGTGTTCATTTCTGGCAATGTTCCTTTATTAAAACCTCATATCGCTTTAAACGACACAATTCTAATGAATCGTGTATGCAGATTAAATCACGTTAATATAGAATTGATATATTTTCAAGGGTATTATAGAAACGTTTCCTGGATAAAGGGCATCATGCCCAACGAGGTGGATGAATTACGCACGAGGCGGATGAAATTGAGTGAATAGGCAACACTATATTGAAATCCATTCGAAAACATTGTAAATTGAAATTTGAAGATTGAAGATTTGTGGTATCGCTTCGCTCCGACAATTTTCAATCGAAAATCGTCAATCGTTTGCAATAGCAAAATTATACCGTTCAGATGTTTTTGCCATCAAAAACACAAAATTCACAATTAAGGTACTAAATGATTCCATTTCATCCGGCTTTCTCTTCTCTGTTTCGTGTTCCACCTGAAAATCAAGACGATGAGATGCCTGTAAGTGTGGTTGAAGACGAAACCGAAGAGGAAATACTGGAGCAAGAGGAATATATCCGCTGCCGTCAATGCCGAAACATCCTCGCGAGTCCTGATGACCGCATCAGCGTCCAGGGCTCCCACCAGCATACTTTTGCCAATCCGCATGGTATCGTTTTTGAAATCGGATGTTTCACCGCCGTTAAAGGATGTGGCCATGTGGGTCCTCCATCAGATGAATTCAGCTGGTTTGCAGGGTATAGCTGGCGGGCGGCTGTTTGTTTCATGTGCCTTACCCATCTGGGTTGGTTCTTCTCCTCTCCTGGAAAAGAAAGTTTTCATGGGCTGATTCTGGATCGACTCATAACTCAATAGTGAAGGCGGTTCATCGCTATATATTTTCAAAAAAGAGATATGAACTTTTACATCGAAACGTGACCCAATATTTAAGATTTGTGAAATATTTTGACTTTAAAAAATTTATTTCGGCCCGATACTTCAGATGATTATTAGCAATATTCGACTGCGATACTTGAGTTAATGAGTCCTTAGGCTATATCATGATTTTTTTATGTGGGGTGACAAAATGATCGGGGCGATTGCCGGAGATGTTGTCGGTTCGGTTTTTGAGCAATATGCGACAAAGTCAACTCATTTTCCGCTTTTTAGCCAGTCTTCAAGATTTACCGATGACACTGTCCTAACCGTGGCCGTTGCGGATTCTATTTTGAAAAATATCGATTACGCAACTTCTCTCAAGACATTTGGCGCAAAATATCCCGACGCCGGTTACGGCGCTTCCTTTTTCAGGTGGATATTTTCTTCTGATATGAAACCGTATAACAGCTGGGGAAACGGTTCTGCCATGAGAGTCAGCCCGGTGGGTTTTGCCTTTACTTCAATAGAAGATGTTTTAAGAGAAGCAAAAAAAAGCGCCGAAGTCACCCATAATCACCCTGAAGGGATCAAGGGCGCCCAGGCCACAGCGTTGGCGATTTTTCTGGCCCGTTCCGGTAAAAACAAGGCGGCCATCAAAGCTGAGATCAGCCATCGGTTTGGTTATCATTTGGATCGGAGTCTTGACGATATCCGGCCGAATTATACTTTTGATGTATCGTGTCAGGGCTCTGTTCCAGAATCGATTATTGCCTTTTTGGAAGGAGAAAATTTTGAAGATACCATTCGTAAAGGAATATCTCTTGGCGGTGACAGCGATACCATCGCATGTATAGCAGGGGGGATTGCCCAGGCCTTCTATCAGGATATTCCCCAAGAAATCATATCAAACGTCAGAAAAAGATTGCCCGAGCCGTTTTTGGATATCATCGATGAATTTTGTGAAAAATATGGATGTTAACGATTATTTTTTTAAACAATGCCGAGAAATTTGAAAACCTGAGACCTTGTAAAATAATTGAGGGGTCGGAGTGTTTTTATTTGCTAAATCGTTCCACGGATAATCAGGTTTTTACAAAACGATTTTAAAGGTCTCACTCGGCATTGTTCGTTCAAATTACGCCCTGTTTAACTTGCTCAGGGCCCCTTTGACGGCATTGGTGGCGTCATCGATGCTCAAAATTCCGGTATTGATAATAAGATCGTAATTGAGAGGGTTTGTGATGTCATCATTGAAGTATTTTTTAACAAATGCCTTTCGATCCGATTCTGTTTTTAAAACCCTGGGTTTGGCGTCTTCCACGGCCACATCATACTCCTGGGATACTTTTTTTAGTCGCGTTTCCAAAGGGGCAATGACGCGGATGCTGAGTCTTTTTTCAGGAGGCAAAACAAAATTGGCGCCTCTTCCCACAATCACCGCCCGGCCATGTTTCCCGATAGTACCGATGATTTTCATAAGATGCTGGAGATACCGGTCCGGCCACAGATGGCGTTTATCCACAAGAGATGATATCCACTCTTCTAGTACTGAAACGCCTTTTTCGTCCAGCGTTTCAAGGAGGCGAACACTGACTCGGGCACTTTCAGCCATATCGTGGATAAATTCCTGGTAAAACAGATCGAATTCAAGCTGCTCGGAGAGTCGTTTGGCCAGTATGTTCCCTCCACTTCCAGGTTCTCTGGAAATGGTGATGACAGAAATACGTTCTTTTTCTTTTTTTTCTTCTTTCTGGATAATCTGCCATCGTCTTACTTGTTCTTCTACGATTTGCTCTGTAGAACGTGTTTTTGCTTTCATGATCCCTCCTTTCCCACCGCCTATCAATTATGATAATTCTACGACATAAGGGTGTCAAGGAAAGAAAAAGGTTGAAAAGAGAAGCGAGTTTCTTTTGACATGAACGCGGTTTTATCTTATGATATTTTATTAAATCATATCTTAACATGCGCTGTTATGTGCTCAAATGGTTCCAGCTTTAATTTCACTATGTCTTTGTTATTCTGACTTATCTTTTGACTTCGTCCGGATGCTGAATTTAGGTTAAAACATGTTTCGACTTGTCCGTTTAGGGCGTGATTTATCTGCCTCCGGCATGATTTACCCGCTTTGGGCGCGGTTACCCGGTTTGAAAAAGAAAGGAGGTAACGATTCCGGGGGCAGGAATGCCACCGCTGCTAATTCAGTTAAAATTCCAGCGGCGGAGACACCGAGGTGGAGGGGAAATGACTGCCTCTTGAACACATGCGGAAGGAGAAGGTTATGAGAGTTGAAATAAAAACGATTTTTTGTACCACCGACATTTCAGACTTTTCCAACCATGCGGTGTCCTGGGGAATTGCCCTGGCCCAGGAGTTTCGCGCCAAACTTGATGTGTGCCATGTGGTTGATTTTCCAACCAGTATCACATATGGAGATGGGCCCATATTTTTTGTGGATCAGCAGAGCCAGGCCATCAGTAATGCCAATCATCAACTTAAACAGTTGGTGGGTGAGAAAGAGGTTGACTGGGAGCCCTTGGTCACCATCGGTCATGCCGGCGATGAAATTTCCCGTCTGGCCAAAGAAAAGGGTGCGGACCTGGCCATTTCTGCCACCCACGGGCGCTCCGGGCTCAAACGACTGATTCTCGGCTCCGTCACCGAACGCCTTATGCGCACGCTTCACTGCCCGTTGCTGATCGTTCGTGGCCCGGAACATGATCTAAACATCCTGTCGGAACAGGGATTAAGATTTAAAAAAATTCTGGTGGGTTGCGATTTTTCAGAAGATTCTGCCCTGGCATTTCAACACGGGCTCAGTCTTGCCCAGGAGTTTCAATCAGAGCTGCATCTGGTTCATGTTATGGAGCCACCCGTATATATGGACATGCTTAAAACATCTGTTGAATACGGGGAAGAGCTTCAAGTGGATTTACAGACCCGGATAAAAGACAAACTTAAAAAGATGGTCCCCACAGAAGCCTTTAACTGGTGTACGCCACAAACCGTTCTTTTGAAAGGCCCGTCTCATGAAGAACTGATTCGATATGCCAAGACAAATAAAATGGACTTGATTGTTTTGGGTGTTCGAGGGCAAGGGCTCGTGGAGAGGTTATTTATTGGATCGACGACAGATCGCGTCGTTCGCCAAACCCCCTGCCCGGTACTTTCGGTATGCCTGCCCGAATAAAATCGTGCAACAATTTGATGCTCATTTCAATGTGGAGGAATCATGAAAAAATTGCCCCTGATTCACACCCCGCTGCCAGGTCCAAAAGCCCGCAAACTCATTAAGCAGGATCAAACTTACGTCTCTCCCTCATATACCCGCTATTATCCGTTGGTGGTTGAAAAAGCCAAAGGGCTTTGGGTACACGATGTGGACGGCAATATATTTCTGGATTTTACAGCAGGCATTGCCGTTTGTGCCACAGGACACTGTCATCCCAGAGTGATTAAGGCCATCAAAAAACAGGCCGATCTTCTGTTGCACATGTCGGGAACGGATTTTTATTACAGACCCCAGATTGTACTGGCCAAAAAACTTGCCCATATGGCGCCCGGAAAAGGGGCCAAGAAAGTTTATTTTGGCAATTCAGGCGCAGAAGCGGTGGAGGCGGCCTTTAAACTGGCGCGATGGCACACAAAACGTGAGTTAAACCTGGCGTTTTACGGGGCATTTCATGGGCGGACCATGGGGGCGCTTTCACTGACGGCAAGCAAGACCATTCAGAAAAAACATTACAATCCACTGGTACCTGGAATCACGCACATCCCATATGCGTATTGCTACCGGTGCCCGTATAATCTCTGTTATCCAGAGTGCGAACTGGGATGTGTCCAGTGGGTCGAAGATACCCTTTTTAGAACCACCATCCCTCCAGAAGAGGTGGCGACCATTTTTGTGGAACCGATACAGGGTGAGGGGGGATATATTGTGCCCCCGCCTGAATTTCATAGAGAAATGAATAAGATCGCCAAAAAATACGGCATTCTTTATGTGGCCGATGAGGTTCAGTCCGGAATGGGCCGAACCGGAAAAATGTTTGCCATGGAGCATTTCGGCGTGGATCCGGATATCATTGCCCTTGCCAAAGGCATCGCTTCCGGTATGCCATTGGGGGCCCTCGCGGCACGGGCGGAAATCATGGACTGGGAGGCCGGTTCCCATGCCTCAACATTCGGGGGGAATCCCGTTTCATGCATGGCTGCCCTTTCGACCATTGAACTCTTAGAAGAAGGACTCATGGAAAATGCAGCGATTCAGGGAAACCTTCTGATGGACGGACTTGTGAAACTTCAACAATCCCATGAATGCATGGGGGATGTCCGTGGCAAAGGATTGATGATGGCCGTGGAGTTTGTCAAAGATCGTGAGACAAAAAAACCGGCCAGAACGTGGCGAAACGACATTATTAAGCATGCGTTTCAGAAAGGATTGCTCCTTTTGGGGTGTGGTGAAAACAGTATTCGCTTTTGCCCTTCTTTGACGGTGAATACCGCAGAGATTGATAAGTGTCTGTCTATATTCGATGATGTTGTTAGAGAGATAGCGGTATAGAGGAAGTATTTATGCCATGTCCGAATGATTTTCCGCTTGCTTGTAGAAGGTCATGTCCCATTCCCATGATTCAGAGCTGTGACGAAGAATATAAATGGCGTCATCGTCTCCATGGATCTTAAAATATCGGTGGGTCGGCGCCAGCCAGCAGTCTTGAACTTCCTTAACCTCGATTTTTCGATTGCCTATCCAGATTCTACGAGGGGTTTCTTCTCCTCGGTATCCGGCATAGCATTCCACTTTAATTTCCATAGATTACCCCCAATGGTCAGCAACGATCAAACCCGAAGCAAGCGCATATCAATATGCCTTTCTTTTTAAAAAGTAAAGCTGTTTTTATGGTTGAACTCAAGTTTCTCATCCTTACTTTTAACGACGCCAATCAAGTTAGCAGACCGGGAAAATTTTTTAGGCAGTGCCCCAGAATATTTTGCTTGCATTTTAATGGGATTCAAGGTTAACTCATCAATTTTTTAAGTTAAAAGATGCGGTTATGCCTCAAAATACCACCCCAGTGACCCAGGGCTCAGGATTGGCCTGGAAAGTGTGCGTAGCCACGCTATGCCGCCTGGCGCTCAATACGGCACGGCGGTTCGCCTACCCGTTTGCGCCTGCGCTGAGTCGTGGAATGGGCGTGCCCTTGACCGCCGTTACCTCTATCATAGCCGTTAACCAGTCCACGGCGATACTGGGCATGTTCTTTGGACCCCTGGCGGATCGATTGGGATACCGTTTGATGATGCTGGCCGGGCTGGGGATGCTGGTTCTGGGCATGTTCGCCGGAGGGTTTCTACCCTTTTACGGCGTTATTTTAGCAGCATTCTTTTTGGCCGGCCTGGGGAAAAGTATTTTTGACCCGGCCATACAGGCGTATATCAGCCAGCGGGTCCCTTTTCACCGGCGGGGATTGTTTATCGGCCTGATCGAGTTCAGCTGGGCAGGAAGTACATTGGTGGGTATTCCTTTAATTGGATTGCTTATCAAATATATGGGGTGGCGGGCACCCTTTTTTGCCATGGGCGGCGTCGGGCTGATCGGCATGGTAGCGCTGAAAATTTTGCTGTCAAAGGATGAAAAAAAGACCATACGGCATCAAAGCGCCTCCGGTCTTTGGAGTGCCTGGACCAGGCTGTGTCAGGAACGGGCTGCACTTGGGGCTTTGGGGTTTGGGTTTTTTGCCAGTGCCGCCAACGATAATCTCTTTGTGGTCTACGGGGCATGGCTGGAAAATTCGTTCAGTTTGAGCATTGTTGCACTGGGGCTCGGCACCAGTATCATCGGATTAGCGGAACTTTCCGGGGAGGGCCTGACCGCAACCATTTCCGATCGCCTGGGATTGAAACGATCGGTGGCTTCAGGAATGTCTCTGTGCATTATAAGCTATATCGCCTTACCTTTGTTGAGCCAGACGTTATCCTTGTCCCTGGGCGGGTTGTTTTTCATTTTTTTGACGTATGAATTTACAATTGTTTCGGCCTTGTCGCTTTGCACGGAATTGCTCCCCAACTTACGGGCGACCATGATGTCGGGTTTTCTGGCTGCCGCCGGTCTTGGGAGAGTTATCGGTGCGCTGATGGGAGGACCGGTCTGGCTGGCCGGCGGAATTCTTATGACCGGAGTTGTTTCAGCCGCTATGAGCAGCCTGGGGCTTTTGTGTCTGATATGGGGGCTACGGGGCTGGCAGAGGATGGAAAGAGATGACGGTGAATAAGAATACGGCTTCACCCTTGATGCCTCTAATCTGGGGCATCCTCGTCTTTCGCCCATTTAGGGTAAAATGTTCCTTTGTCTCAAAAAATGTGTTATTCGTATCAATGCCATGATGAAAAACCTGAATGATCAAAATCTAATTGACGCCCTCAAAAAAGTGAGAGGCGATATTCCCCGCGTCATGGACCTGCTGGGACTTGACCGTCACAAAGAGGCGGATCCATGGGCTCAGATTATCGACAAAAAATTGCTGACAAAGCTGTCTCCGGATTTCCCCTTGATGGCCACCATCTGCGGCGGCGGGTCCTCCGGGAAATCGACGCTGTTTAACTCCATCGTCAAAGAGGGACTCTCACCCGTAGGCGGCAGTTCAGGACTGAACCGCCGTGTACTCTTCTCGGCCCATGGGGAGCTTTTGGAAAAGCCCGACTTTCTCTCCACCCTGTTTGAGCCCTTCGGCACCTTGCCTCGTCCCCTAAAAAACAAAGATGAGCTGACCACCCCGGGGCATCCGGTGTATGTTTCGAGCAACGCCATTCCTAAAAACCTGGTTTTAATGGACACACCGGATTTCGATACCGGTGCAAAAGGCATCTACATTAATCGGGAGGTTTCCCGAAAGGCCCTGGAATCATCCGACATCTTGATCTATATTTTCACCAATTCCAACTATAACAACCGCGAAAATACGGATTTTATTTCAGAAATGCTCACCAGTATTGGCATGCGAAAATGCTTTTTGATCTATCGCGTTTATCCAAGCTTCGAGACACAAGAGGTGAAGGAACACGCCATGACTGTTGCCAAAAATCTTTACGGCAGCGCAGCGGATCAATATGTTCTGGGCGTTTACCGTACCGATGAGGACAATTTAGTGGCCTCGGGTGAAAAATTCATGACCTTGCGCCCTGTTGAAAAAGAAGACCCAGCTTTTTTCGATGCATTGAAAAGTATCCATACCGAAAAGCTCAGACTCGAACTGCTGTCGTCCATCTTAAACGATGTTTTGGACCGGGCCCAAGAATTTCTTAAACAGACAAAAATTTCCAACCAGGAACTCCATCTTTATCTCGATGCCCTTCAGACGGCCCAGAGTCACTGCGTTCATGAAGCCCTTCAACACTTTCCCGTAGACCGGGTGATGAAACGTTTTGTCGACATATGGATGTCAACAGATCCTCCCTTTGTCAAGGCCATGCGAAAAACCGGCAGTATTATCGAACTTCCGTTTAAAGTGCTGGTGGGGACGGCAAAAAAGATTAAGGACACATTTTCAGATAAAGAGAAACCCGTCGCCCGGGGGGACTTTAATGATGCCGTTAAAGAGGATTTGCTGAGTGCCGTGAACCGGATGCATTTTCACACGTTAAACCCTGAAATATCGGTGTCCGCCGCCTTAAAAGATCCGGTGACCCGACGCATGGCAGACGCCGTTGAAGAGATCAGAGCTGAAAGAGGCTTGAAAAATCATGAAAATCCCCGAAAGGAAGCTGAAAATGGAAAAGGGGCGATAACATTTATTGTTTCAACCCATCCGGTTGTTTTTCCTCACCAGGAAACCCTGCGGCGAATGGACTGGAAATCGATACAGCAGTCGATTCTGTCGCAGCAAGAGGTCATCGCAGAGCTGTCACACGACATCGAAAAGGATCTCAAAAACATCGCCGACGGCTTTAGAAGTAAAATGGGCACCTGGACCAAAATTCGGCAGATGTTTGCCGCGTTTTTAAACGTGGTGCCGGCAACAGTTGCCGTAACCTATATCCTTTCAACAGGAGATCCTGTGGGAGCTGTGGGAATCAAGGTGAAGCTCACCGGACTGTTCGGGCTCCATGATCTCTATGCCCTTATTGCGATTCCAGCCACTACTGGCCTTAAAAAGGCGGATCATAATCAGCTCAAGGAGATGCTGGGCCCCATTATCCAGACCTGGCTGAACAACAAGCTCAAGGCTGTTCAGGATCTTTTCGAAAAAGAGATCACCGGCCAAATTATTCAACATGCAACAGATGCGCTGCAATCGTCTGATGCCCTGATCACAAAGATCCAAGATCAAATTGCAGTCTGTAAAAAGGCGATAATATCATGATGATTTCAACTGTAAAGACTGGTTCCATCAAGGCCCTGGGGAAAATAGAAGGCTTTAAACATGACGTCCGAATGCTCTGCAATGCCATTGACCGGGCGACCATGTGGCAGCCCGGGGCGGGCCTTAGAAAGCAGTGTGATGAAGTGCTCCGCATGATCGACAACCTCGAGGCACGCTTTGAACGCAAGCTCATTGTGACCATCATCGGCCCGTGCGGCTCCGGAAAATCGACGCTGTTGAATGCCCTGGCACAAGTGGACAATCTGTCCGAAACCGGACACCGGCGGCCCACCACCCAGAGCATCGTTGTCCTCAGCCGTGAAACAAAAGATGCCGATCATTTGAAGGAACAGCTCGGTGTTTCACATGTGGACATGCGATCGAGTCCGGCGGCTGCCTCCCTTGAGCATGTCATGTTGATCGACACCCCGGATACGGACAGCACCCAGCAGGAAAAACACATTCACCTGGTCCAAAACGCCATTGCCATTTCGGATATTCTCATCTGTATGTTCGATGCGGAAAATCCAAAAAGAAAGGACCATGTGGATTTTCTGGCCCATTACGTGCACCTCTTCAACGGGGACGCCCTGGTGGTGGTGATCAACAAATGTGATCGTCAGGATAAAAAAGAGCTTACCGAAATCATTGTTCCGGAATTTTTGGAATTTATCAAAACCGCCTGGGAAAAACCCATACAAAAAATATTCTGTATCTCCGCCAGGCAGCATCTGCAAAACCCGGAATGGGACCCCACAGCCCGGCCAAAGCACGATTTTGATGAGTTTATCGACTTAAAGCAGATGATATTCGGCACCTTCAACCGACCGGGATACAGCATCGACCGTAGGATCGAAAACGCACAAAGCCTTCGGGATTACATCTTTGAAGAAGCAGCCCTTGAAGTTCAAAAGGATTCGGAAACACTTAAGGAAACGAAACAACACATCCAGCAGGCTGAAAAAAACGTTTTGAATAGCGCCCTTTCAGCGTTTAAAAGGGGTGATTCCAAACGAATGCTTGGCATCAACGTTCTGATGTATCAAAAACTTGCCCAACGGTGGCTGGGACCGGTGGGGTGGCTCATTGCCATATGGGCTCGAATTTTAATTTTTGGAACCGGTATCATTGCCATGTTCAGGTTCGGCAACCCCATTCGCCAACTGGCCGGCATGGTGTCTTCGCTGTTTCACCTTAAAGAATCAAAGGCCGCCACCGTCGAAGCCGAAAAATCGGACTGGATCGATTTTGCCATGAGAGACTTTCGGCTCTCTGTTTTGCAGGAATGGCCCGACATTGCAGAATCCCTTGTAAACGCCAGGTTCGACACGCGTGTTAGAAAGATCGAAAATGTGATTTCAGACAACCACACCCTAAACCAAGATCTGAATTCCCTTTGGAGCGATGCACTGGATCACACCATGGAAACCGCTTCGCAGAACCTTAGCAGTTTAATCCTGCAGATTCTTTTCAATCTTCCGGTGATCGGCATCCTTGGGCATGTGGGGTGGATCACGGCCAGAGATTATTTCACCGGCCAATATCTGTCTTCTGATTTCTTTTTGCACGCATTTTTAACCATCGCCATCACTTTGTTTTTAAGTTTTTTTATGTTTCAGGGATGTGTTCGACTGGCGGCCGGCCCCGAGAGAATCACCCGTAAAGCCTTTGAAAAAATGAAACACCAAGTGGAGCAGTTTCAGCCCATATCCATGAATCCCGTCGGGGAGCAAATCGACATCCTATTAGGTATGGCTCTGGCAGACTCATCTGATCAATAGATAACTTTTTAACTTTAACCCACTTTGGGTATTTTCCAAGTAATGCTCGTTTATATTAAACTTATACTCACCGCTATCTTCTGGGGCGGAACGTTTATCGCCGGCAGAGTGGTTGCAAAAGATGTGGGGCCGTTTTCTGCGGCCTTTTTCAGATTCTTCATTGCGTCTATTTTTCTCATCCTGTTCACCTACAAAATCGAGGGCAACCTGCCGGCTTTACGAAAAAGGCAAATCATCCCGGTTTTTCTTTTGGGAATGACCGGGGTGTTTTTATACAATGTGTTCTTTTTTAAAGGGCTCAAAATCATCCATGCGGGCCGAGCGGCCGTCATTATCGCCGGGAATCCCATCTTCATTACCCTGTTTTCCGCGTATTTTTTCAAGGAAAAATTGAGCCTGATCAAAGTGTTCGGCATTATCCTTTCGGTTACCGGCGCCGTGATCGTGATCTCAAAGGGAAGTTTCAATGAAATTGTCAGCGGCGGGGTGGGGTGGGGAGAAATTTTCATCTTTGGATGTGTGTTCAGCTGGGTGGCGTATTCCTTGATCGGAAAGGCTGTCATGGACGGTCTGTCGCCGCTGGCAGCGGTATCCTATTCCTCGGTGATCGGAGCGTTTTTCTTATTCTTCCCGGCCTTTTTTGAAGGTGCCATGCATAACTTTCGTCATTACCACCCTGTGGACTGGGTGAGTATGTTTTATCTCGGGTTTTTCGGAACCGTCATCGGATTTGTCTGGTATTACGAAGGCATAAAAAAAATCGGGCCTATTAAGGCGAGCCTGTTTATTAATTTTGTTCCCATCAGCGCCGTGGTGATGGCATTTTTCATTTTAGATGAACCGATCACCCTGTCGCTGTTCATCGGCACACTTCTGGTCTGTTCCGGTGTTTATCTGACAAACAAGAGATTCACCCCGGTTATTATGGCCACCAAGACACTGAGGCAAAAAAAATAAATGATAAAATATTCTCTTTGTGTCTTCGTGCCTTCGTAGTAAATGTTTTTAGTTCAGGTTTCTCTGGGAGTTTGAGAATGAATTCTGTGGATCAAAAGTATTTATCACCCACATCGATTATTGACAGTGATCATCCGGCAGTTATCGAATATGCCAATGATACCGTAAAAGATACCGGCAGCGACCCTGTTGCCCAAGCCGTGAAACTCTATTATGCGGTGCGGGACAATATCTGGTATGATCCCTATTATCCATTTTACCTTCCGGAGCATTACCGGACCAGCAATATCATCGAAAGCGGCCGGGGATTTTGCATAAGCAAAGCCGGGCTCCTTTGTGCCCTGGGAAGGGCCTGCCAGATTCCATCCAAGGTGGGGTTTGCCACGGTTCGCAATCATCTGGCCACCCCGAAGCTTCTGGAGTTTATCGGTTCGGATCTGTTTGTCTATCATGGATACACGGAATTTTATCTGTCCGGAAAATGGATCAAGGCCACCCCCACGTTCAATATCGAATTGTGCGAAAAACATCATGTCACTCCCCTTGACTTCAACGGCCGGGAAGACGCCATCTTCCATGAATTTAATCAGAAGAAAAAACAGTTCATGGAATATCTGGAGTATCACGGAACTTATGCGGATATCCCCATTGACGACATCCTTGATGAATGGAAAAAGGCTTACGGCGAGAATCGTATCAAAAAATGGATGGACAATTTTGAAAAAACAGGGACAACAAATCCAAATTAACCGTCAGTGGATGGAGATAATTTGACAATTGTCAATAATAGGGTTTGCTTGACCTGACACCAGAAAAATATGATATCTGTATATCAATTGTTGTTGTGAATTGAGTCGATATTAGCAAGAGATACTAAAAATTAATGGGGGAATAATTTTTGAGCCATCATTATCGCAGCTCTTTTTAAGTGAAAATAGATACTTGAAAGATATCTGGGTCTAAGGTGAAAATATATAACATATCGGATTACTGCGTTTTTACGAAAAGCTTCTATCGTTTTCCCCTAACAAATATAGAAACTTCATACTTTCCTATGCCATTTTCCAGCAATCTATTAAACTTTCCTTGTCTCAAACTTTTGGCCTCTGAAACGATTTCATAAAATATTTCCCATTTCAAAAATTCATCAATTATTTGAATTTAATTAACCCATGGAACTGTGTGTCAATTTTTTATTTTTATATGTCAGCAAGTTGACACAAAGCCTTCAATTCCATTCTGCACACTTTTATCTCTAAGCTTTAAAGTCTGGCGCCATTATCGTTACAGACTGTATCCTATTGATATCATATGTGTTTAGCTGTTTTTTTGCTGCAGCCCATGTAAATCATTTTCAAGCGGCACAAATGTTGCAAATGAACAGTAAAGTTGAAGTGTTAATTCTTCGCCTTGAAGGAGGCTAAAAAATGAGGGGCACGATATGCTTTCTAAAATTACTGATAATTAGTTTGTCTTTGGGATTATTATTATTTGGCTCAACCGGCTGTGGCGAAAATGGGCAAAGCAATTTGGAAATAGCCACAAATAAAAGCAACGTAAAAACTGAAAGAACTGGATTTTCAAAAGAGTTGGAACAATTGCTTGGCAAGAAGATAGAGCTTTTAAAAAATATTGCGATAAATCCACAAATCATCGAAATAATCAAAAGGTTTAACGAAAAAAATCAAGCAATATCCATTTCTGACATTCTAAAGGATGATAAAAAGTGGAAAGAAACTAAAGGTATCGATGACTTTATTAAACCCCTTCTAATCAATGAATGCGCACAAATTCTTGTCGAGTTTCAAGAACAATATGATGAATTTCCCGAAATTTTTATTACGGACGAAAAGGGATTGATTGTTGGTGAAACGAACAAAACATCTGATTATTATCAGGCTGATGAGCAATGGTGGATAAAGGCATATAACGACGGAATCGGCAGAATTTATTTTGGAGAAATCGAATATGATGAAAGTGCTCGTGCAGAGGCTATTCCCATATATATCCCTATTATGGATTCCCAATACAAGAAGACTATCGGTGTTATTAAGGCGGTATGCGATATTGCCGCTATTAAAATGGAGCTATAAATGGCTATTAATACGCTGAGGTCCAAGATCCTGATAGTTCTGATGAGTGTTTCTTTATTAACATTTATCCTAGCGATATTTGGCATTATCGGGGTCAATTACGTTGCAAGAACCGCAAACGAGACAATTGATGCAAGAATGCCATTAATGAAGTGTAGCAAACAGGCACAAATAGCAGTTTTTTCAGAGTCGTCGAACATATATCAAATCCTTTTAATAAAAACGTATGATGAAATTGATAAAATAAGGGAGTTTGAAGGGCATTTGCGTGAGAGTTTAATAACATTTGATATGTATATCAAAGCAATAATTTTTGGAAGTGAAAGTGAGGCATTCCAAAACTCCTCGGGCGGGCTTACATATGGCCAATGGGAAAAGAAAGGTTTAATAGGATTGATTATAGTAAAAGAAGCCCCCTTTAAAGTTAAGAAGTTTGCAGAAGAAGCAAATGTACATCACAACCGGTATATTAAATATGCAAAAGAAATTATCAAGGCCCAAAAGAAAATTCTTAGATTGAATCTATTAGAAAAGTTTGAAGAAATCAAAAAAGTTCAGGCTGATCAGATATATTATGCCGAGATGGCAGCCATCTATAAAATTATGACACATGAAATATTGGAACAATTATCTTCTTCTGTTACTCGTCATTTTTACAATGCCATAGAAGATATTAACCGGACGCATAATTTTGTATTAACAATGTTAATAACAATTTCTTTTATAATCTTTTGTTTATGTTTATTGGTTGGATTATTCATTTCAAAATCAATTTCAAATCCGATTGTTAAATTAACTAAAGTAACCGAAGCAATAGCTGATGGCGATTTGTCACAGCAAATAGACCTTAAATCAAAAGATGAGATTGGCCATTTGGCTAGTTCATTCAACAAGATGGTAAAAGAGATAAAAAGAAATAGGATTGATTTGGGAAAACAGAACAAAAAATTAAAATCATCCTACAAAAAACTTGCACAGACTATGGCCAAGGCTAAAGAGATGGCTGTAAAAGCGGACGCGGCCAACATGACCAAGAGCGAGTTTTTAGCCAACATGAGCCACGAGATCCGCACACCCATGAACGGGGTGATCGGCATGACGAGTCTTCTTTTAGGTACTGAATTAAGCGCCGAACAACGAGAGTACACGGAAATTATCCGCAACAGTGGAGATTCATTGCTGTCAATAATCAACGACATTTTAGATTACTCTAAAATCGAGGCAGGAAAACTTGACCTGGAAAATATCGATTTTGATTTAAGAGTTGCTTTAGACGAAGTGACCGATTTCGTAGCCATCAAGGCTCATGAAAAGGGTTTGGAGTACGTAGCCATGGTTTCCCCTGATGTCCCATCGCTTTTATCTGGAGATCCTGGTCGGCTGCGCCAGATATTGATCAATCTTGTGAGTAACGCGACCAAGTTTACAGAAAAAGGCGAAGTGGTTGTTAAGGCTGCCCTCGAGGATGAAAATACAACCCATGCCACCATCTGTTTTAGCGTTACCGACACTGGGATAGGTATTCCCAAAGACCGAATGGACCGGCTCTTTAAGTCGTTCTCCCAGGTGGATAGTTCCACAACCCGCAAGTTTGGTGGAACAGGTTTGGGGCTGACTATTTCCAAACAGCTTGCGGAGTTGATGGACGGTCAGATCGGAGTAGAAAGTGAAGAGGGTAAAGGCTCTACATTTTGGTTTACGGCAGTTTTTGAAAAACAGCCTGAAGACCGAAAGGAAAAAATTGCTGTTCCCAATGATATTAAGGGAAAACGCATTTTGATTGTAGATGACAATGCGACCAATCGGTACGTTTTACGAGAACAATTGAATTTGTGGGGATGCCGGCATGGCGAGGCATCAAGCGGAATGAAGGCCTTAGAAGAGCTTCGCCTTGCAATAGATAGTAAAGATTTGTATGAAATAGCAATCCTTGACATGCAGATGCCTGAGATGGATGGAGAGACCCTGGGCCGAAAAATAAAGCAAGATCCTGAATTAAAAAACACCATACTAATCATGATGACCTCACTGGGTCAGCGTGGTGATGCCAAGCGGTTAGAGCAAATCGGTTTTGCTGCATATATGACAAAACCGGTCAAACAATCACAACTCTGTGACTGCCTTGCCACGGTTACCAGTACAAGAAAAGAAATCCTAAAGGATCAGCCTGCGACTATTGTTACACGACACTCAGTTGCTGAGGATAAAAAACACAAGCAGCGTATTCTTCTGGTCGAAGATAATATGACAAACCAGAAAGTGACTGTAAACATTCTGAAGAGATTTGGGTATAATGCTGATGCAGTAAGCAATGGTAAAGAGGCGGTAATGGCCTTGGAAATAATTCCATACGATATCGTATTGATGGACTGTCAGATGCCGGAGATGGACGGTTACGAGGCAACCGGAGAGATCCGAACTCCAGAATCGAAAGTATTAGATCACAGAGTTCCTATTATTGCCATGACAGCAAATGCAATGAAAGGTGATCGGGAAAAATGTCTGGAAGCTGGCATGGATGATTACCTCTGTAAGCCGGTTAATCCACAGGAGCTTAATGACATGCTTGAGAAGTGGATAGCGAAACAAGACTCTTCTCTGCCAGAGGAAGCCACGGACAGTGATATAGGTCCGGTACAGAATATCTTTGACAAGGCCAGTCTTCTGGACCGTCTCATGGGTGACGAAGAGCTTGCTAATGAAATCCTTGGCGGGTTTCTGGAAGATGTTCCCCGCAAGTTTGCCGCTTTGAAAGAAGCTCTTGACAATAAAGATGCACCCTCGGTTCTGCGCGAAGCTCATACTCTCAAGGGCGCGTCCGCTGATGTGGGCGGAAAAGCCTTGCTCGAAACGGCCTTTGAGATAGAAAAAGCAGGCGAGGCCGGGGATTTGGAAACCGTGAAGGCCTGCCTGCCTGAGTTGGAATTGCAGTTTGAGCGGTTGAAGGAAGCGATGAATAGGACGATGTAAATTAGATACCCACGGGCTTACGACCGTGGCACTTTCTAATTTTTAGAAAAAAGGTGTAAAAAACACCATAGACCGCTTTCTTCTTATTTTCTGAACTAAAAAAAATTCTTCACGAGGCATTGAAAAAAAGAAACATGTTAAAACCAATAGAGATCGACCCAAAAACATTTCTTCGCGAGCATTGCAGCCTACCGGCGCTGCCTGAAGCAGTGATACGTATTCAGGGAATGATGCAAGACGACGCTACAGACAGCGCAATGGTCGCACAGATCATATCCGGAGATCCGGCGCTAGTGACCCAAGTATTATCGGTTGTTAACAGCGCATATTACTCACTTCCAAAGACGACGTCAAACGTGAAGTATGCTGTTGCGTACTTGGGATTTAGTGTAATACAACGGATTGTGATTTCTGTCGGTGTTGTTAATGCAATGGGAATCAAAGAAAAGAAAGCGCTTAATAACTATTGGTACCATTCTTTCTTTACAGCGCTAACCACGAAGTATTTGGCTAAGAAATTTTGGAGTTACTTAGATCCTGAGACGCTATGGACAGCATCCATACTCCATGATATTGGTAAGTTGATATATATTAAATTCTTCCCTGAGCATTACAAGGAGCTCAAACGGTATTGTGAACAAAATGGTTGTTTATTCTCAGAAGCAGAAGAACATTATAAACTACCGACCAGCTCCTACTTGGGTTCTCTGCTAAGTCATCATTGGAGATTGCCTGTCGAAGTCGAGGATGCATGTGGATATCATAATCTATCCCATATATCTAAGCAAGGATCAGATTTTCAGACCGTAATCGCCTTGGGAAATCTCCTTGCAACGTTGTCCGCAGGTGGATTAAACGAATCCTGTAAAAACAGGATAAAAGATGTCGCTGTGAATATCCTTGAACTGTCTCCAGACAATTTTATTTCAATCATGGCCAATGTTTATGATCTAGAATCAGAAGCAGAAAAGTTTCTGAGAAGTTTATGATGAAGACATGGTTTGAATATATTTCCCGTCACTAAAGTTCCACTGACACCTGATTATATTAATGGTGTAATCCATCTTAAAAGAAAGTTGTTCCAATAATTGATTTCTTCACTAAATCCGCTCTTATTATGATATTTTAGATTACTATTTTGAATGTCCAAAGTGAAACCAAACATTTCGTCTATTTGAAGAAACCTGTCATGGAAGTGGTAGTTCATAGAAACCAGTAAATGAAAAGAGCCTATAACCTCGTTTGATATTCACTTTCCTAATATAAATTGGTGGTTTAACCATATAAAAAAACACTTATTCACCAGACTGATCCTAACCAACCCATTAATAATCAATTCCGGGCTGAGGCTCGATATCCTTCTGATAGGCATGCTTCACTTCAAGAACTTCGCTAACGGTGTCCGCCAATTCGACCACTTGAAAATGTGCGTCCCTTCCCGTGATAACCAGATGCATTTCGGGGGGCTTCTTACGGATGATTTCCAATACCTGGTCCAGGTCGACCAGTCCTAAGTGCAACGCATTGTTGATCTCATCTAAAATAAGAATATCCCACCGACCGGATTCCATTTTCTGGCGGGTCAGTATGATCGCATCCTGCGCATTTTCTCTGTGTTCTTTAAAAGGATAAGGATTTTCTTTCTATTTATTGATCTTAGTCATTTTAACATTCGGGTATATTAAATATAACCTCAATCGAGCGAAAGTCGAGGTTGTCGCAGATAAACCCCGCGTAGCGGGATCTCCGCTTCGCTACGACAAGTCTTGAGCATAGCGAAATCCCGCCCCGCGGGGGAAGATGTCGTTCCGCTATAGTTGACCATGCGTTAAGGCATTTGAGGCAGTAGATGCGATAAGATCGTCAATCCTGAAGGGTTTCAAGTTTTAAAAAAGAAATTTGATCCCCTTTTAAATTTGAAACGCTCAGTTTAGGATTTTGTATAGATTGACATTTATACTGTAGCCATTATAAAAAAACAGGACATGAAAAGAAGGCAATATCTAATGTAATTTACAAATTAACAGCGCAGGGCAAGATAAAGAGGGAGGACAAAGGTGTTGAGTAAAAGCATGATGAGGGAGGAAAAGTGCTATCAGGAATAAAAATTTATAAGGTTAAGGATTTTATTCGTAAAACGGAGACCGGAAATATTGATCTCGAACGATCATAAAAGATTGTCAGAGAGCTTGGTATCGCTGCCGGCTCTCATACTGATTAGCGTCACCTACTCTCAAAAAAAGAATTCTTATCAACAAAAAGCTTCTCTTTTTTCGCCTTTAATTCAATTAACTTTTCTACTTTATTTAGGAATAGTTCTGTTTTTTCAATGGGGGTTCGACCTTGTCAACATATCGAAATAATTATTAAACGTTAGAATTTTGCGTTAAATAAAGAAAACACTGTTTTTGAAGCGATAATCCACAAATATTAATAAGATAGTCTGGCCCGACCCCCATTCCCGGGTTAATCGAGGATTCGAAGATGCTAGTTTTTTTCTGGCTTGCAATAATTTCACTTTTTTTGACGGTTGTTTTTACACTGGAAGCTGCCTTGGGAATGCGGCGAATGATCAACCTCGATAATGTTTTACCCCTGCAACAGGAAAATGTTCCGAAAGTCTCTGTCATCATCCCTGCATGCAATGAGGCAGCAACCATTGAACCGGCTTTGAAATCCATAATGACAATGGATTATACCGATCTGGAAATCATCGCTGTCAACGATCGTTCTGTAGATCGAACCGGCGCTGTACTCGAGCAGATGCAAAAAAAATATCCCGGTTTACAGATCTATGAAATCAGCGAGCTTCCTGAAGGCTGGCTGGGAAAGAATCATGCCCTTCAGTATGGTGCCGAACGGGCCCGAGGAGAATATCTTCTTTTTACCGATGCCGATATCATCATGGAAAAGTCTTCCCTTGCCAGGGCCATGCGCCATATGCTTGAGAACGGACTGGACCACATGAGCATGTTTTTCAAAAGCATCGCCCCTGGGGGACTCTTGAATGCGCTTATTCTGGACGCCGGCGGCGGACTCATGCTGTTACTCAAACCTTGGAAGGCAAAAGATCCAAAAAGTAAGAGATATATGGGAGTCGGTGCGTTCAATCTCATCAAGTCCGATGTCTACAAAGCAATAGACGGTCACAGAACCATTGCCATGCATCCAATCGATGATGTGATGCTTGGAAAGGTGATTAAAGACAGCGGTTTTTCACAGGATTGCCTTCTTGGCCACAACTTTATACAGGTTGAATGGTACGTTACTGTGCGTGAGTTTATTCGTGGTTTAATGAAGAATACTTTTGCTTTTTATAATTACAATATGGCCAATGTGTTGTTTGGCGTCCTTGTTGTTGTGATCATAAATATCCTGCCGCTCTTAGCGTTCTTTTTTACTTCCGGAATTACCCGTGGCCTTTTCGGGACTGCGGTTATGGTTCGTATTTTATCTTTTGCCAATGGATTTTCAAATACAGGTATCAACCCCTGGTATTCGGTCTGGGCACTTGTCACTTCTTACGTCTACATATACATCGCATTAAAAGCCGCCATAACCACTACAATAAACAGAGGGATTATTTGGCGGGGCACATATTATTCCCTTGATGAATTAAAGGCGAACCTTCAAAAGGCCAAGATGTAGAAAAAAAATGGCGTTCAGAGGTCTCAGGCTATCTTCCTGACCCAGAGAGTCGGGCTTTCGATGTCACGATAAACCCGGCCGGAGCTACAGTTGTCGGAATTGTTGCTGGAGTGCAAGATCTCCGATGACAAGTGCCGCCATACATTCGACGATGGGAACAGCCCGCGGAACCACACAGGGATCGTGGCGCCCTTTGGCTTCTAACACCGTTTTCCTGCCTTCGAAATCCACTGTTGTCTGCGGCAGACTGATTGTAGCCGGGGGTTTAAATGCTGTTCGGAAGACAATCGGTTCGCCGTTGGTAATTCCACCTTGAACACCGCCACTGAAATTTGTCGTTGTACCCAGTCTGCCCTCTTTTAAAACAAAGGGATCATTATGTCGCGATCCAAACATGCGAGTACCGGCAAAACCAGAACCGATTTCAAAACCCTTGGTTGAGGGTATGGAAAGCATCGCCTGGGCCAGTTTGGCTTCCACTTTATCAAATACCGGCTCACCCCAACCCGGGGGCACATTCCGGCATACACATGTAATTATTCCACCAATGGAGTCGTCTCTTTCCCTTACCTTTTCAATAAGCCGAACCATTTTATCTGCCGCAACCCCGTCAGGACACCGAACAATGGTTTGATCAGCATCTTCTCTTGAAATTACGCCCTCATCAACAAGGGGTGCCTCAACTTCTCCGACAGCATGCACCCATGCAACGATTTCTATCCCGAATGTTTCATACAAAAATTTATCGGCAATGGCACCTGCTGCAACACGGCCGACAGTCTCCCGGGCACTGGATCTGCCGCCGCCGCTGGCTGACCGGATGCCGTATTTCGCCTGATAGGTGTAATCCGCATGGGACGGACGCGGAATCGATTGCATGGTTTTATAGTCGCCCGGTCGCTGATCTTTGTTGGCGACATACAGCCCAATGGGCACACCCAGGGTTTTACCGCTTTCAACACCGGATAGAATCGTCACTCGATCGGCTTCTTCCCGCTTTGTCGTTAACTTGCTCTGTCCGGGACGTCGACGGTCAAGCTGTTTCTGGATATCTTTTTCGGAAAGATTTATTTTGGCAGGACAACCGTCGAGAACCGCCCCCACTCCTTTGCCGTGGGATTCGCCAAACGTCGTCACTTTTAAAAGGGTTCCGAAAGTGCTGGACATATGTTAAACATCCTTATACCAAAACTGAGCGTTTTAAATTTTGAAATAGTTAGACTTCATAATATCTTTAAAGAATTCTTCTCATTTTAATTTCCAAAATTTAAAACCCTACGGGATTTCCGATGTCACCGCATCAACGGCGTCAAATACCGTTCCGCATAGTTCACTACAGCGTAACGACATTTTCCTTGTATCTGCGGCAAACTCGAACATCGCTCAATTTAGGTTAACCTAAATGATGGGCATAAAGTGATATTCTTTACCTTCAGAGAGTTAGCATATGTGGGCGAAATCTTCAAATATTTCCACAGAAAACCTTACATTGAAGATATCTTTTTATCAATTTTTATTTAATTGAAAAGTTTTTGATTTATTTTTAGGGCAGAATAACCTATTTTAATTTTATGACTCAAGTTTCGCACCCCAATATTGCTAAAAAGCCTTTGGTGGTGTAGGCCGGGGAAAATCTTTTAAGAATACACTTAAATTTGAGGAGGTATTTCGTTATGGAGCCAAAAATAGAGCGAGCCGTTTTTCGTGACTTGAGTTACGGCTTGTATATTGTGACATCCAGCAGTGAAGGTCGGTTGAATGGTCAAGTAGTCAACACGGTAATACAAGTCACTTCTGATCCGCCACGGGTTGCGGTCATTATAAACAAAAAGAATCTCACCCACGAATTTATTTTGAAAAGCAAGGTGTTTTCCGCTACGGTGATAGAAGAATCTACTCCCATGACTTTTTTGGGCCCATTCGGCTTCAGGTCAGGAAGAGATGTCGATAAATTATCCAAAGTGGCTTTCAAAGAGGGCGTTACCGGTTGCCCACTAATTACCGAACATGCTCTGTCCGTATTAGAAGCTGAAGTTATTGATCAAATCGATTTGGGAACCCACACGATCTTTGTCGGTAACGTGGTTAGCAGCGAAATCCTGAAGAAAGGCGCACCCCTTACATATCAGTATTATCATCAAGTGCTCAGAGGAAAATCGCCTCCAAATGCACCAACTTACGAAGCGAAACAATGATTTCTTATCTTAAATAATTAAAGGAAAATATCATGCCATTCGCTGAAGTAAACGGAACGACACTCCACTACCGTTTCGATGGGCCAGAGCAAGGACCCGTCGTGATGCTTTCCAACGCTTTGGCCTCGGACCTCACCATGTGGGAATTTCAGGTTCCCGCGCTTGTCGAGGCAGGCTATCGGGTACTCCGATATGACAGCCGTGGTCACGGTCATTCGTCGGTGCCCGAAGGTCCCTACTCCATCGAGATGCTGACGGCCGACGCCGTGGGTTTAATGGATACGCTCGGTTTGGAGAAGGTCCACTTCTGTGGTCTTTCCAAAGGCGGAATGATCGGCCAGATGTTGGGCTCGCAATATGGTGACCGGTTAATCTCTTTGGCGCTCTGTTCTACGGCGGCCTACATGGCTCCTAAAGAAATCTGGGATGAACGCATCGAAACCGTTCAAGAGAGCGGTATGGCTGTCGTCGTCGACGCAACCATTGACCGATGGTTCACAAAAGCGGGTCAAACGCACCTGGCATCTTCGGTTGAAAAGGTCCGACGCGTCATTTTGAATACACCTGTCGAGGGATTTTGTGCGTGCTGTGCCGCGATTCGAGATATGGATCAGCGAGAAACCATACGCACCGTTTTGACTCGATCGTTGGTGATGGTCGGCGAACACGATTCCGCTACTCCGATTTCGACGGCGGAACACATCCACCAGGGGATAACTTCTTCAGCGTTGACGATTATTTCCGATGCAGCTCACTTTGTTCATATGGAACAGTCAAGCATTTTTAACCATGCACTCTTAGAGTTTATAAAAAAGAGTGCCATATAACGTTAAAGATTCCTGTAGCCGACGTCTCACCCGTGAATGTATGACGTTGATGACCAAAAGGAGAAATATATGCAGGAAGGAAATCATAAAAGTGCATTAATTCTAGGTGTCTGTATTTTATTGGGCCTGGCTATTTTGGGATTTTTTTTAGGGTCAAGTGCCATTAAGTTTAAAGCGTATGAACGTACAGTCACTGTAAAAGGGCTTTCAGAAAAAGAATATCCTGCAGATGTTGCTCTATGGCCTATCCATTTTTCATCCGCAAACAATGATTTAGCGAAATTGTACGCATCCATTGAAAAAGATACCAATGAAATTATTGGTTTTTTAAAAGACCATGGTTTTGACAAACAAGAGATAACCGTATCTCCGCCGGGTATTATCGATAAACTTACCCAAGGCTATGAAAAATCAAAGATTGAATTTAGATATACCGCCACACAAACCATTACGGTTTACTCGAAAAAGATTAAAGATGTCAGGGCTACAATGAATAAATTGGCATCGCTTGGTAAAAAAGGAATTGCCTTTACAGGTCATAGCTACCAAAATTCCACTGAATACTTGTTCACGAGATTGAATGAAATTAAACCCATCATGGTGGAGGAGGCCACAACTAAAGCAAGAGAAGTTGCCGAGAAATTCGCAAAGGATTCTAACAGTAAGCTTGGGAAAATAAAAAAGGCAAGACAAGGGCAATTTTCAATTAACAATAGGGACAAAAATAATCCCCACATTAAAAAAATCAGAGTTGTTTCAACTTTAGAGTATTATCTATCCGATTAATGGAGGTAAAGGAATTGAATGAGACAAACGTTCAGCCAAAATCGGAAATCCTGATTCGACGGCGGCATCGGATGATGAGCATCGTACTCAACCGTCCTCGCGCGTTGAACAGCATTAATCTTGAAATGATCCGTTCAATCCAGAAAGCCCTGGACGAAATAGAGGCCGACGAACACTGCCGATTCGTTTTGTTGTATGGCGCCGGTGAGAGAGGGTTCTGTGCCGGTGGAGATGTTAAGGCACTGGCCCAAGCCATACAGCAGAAGAGCGCTATGGGTGCAGATGTGATTCTGGAACAAGAGTACGATATGCTCTTGCGGCTTCATCGGTTTCCCAAACCGGTGATCGTTCTTGCCGACGGCATCACCATGGGGGCAGGACTGGGGGTGGCCGCTTCGGCTGACATGGCAGTGGCCACAGAGCGCACCCGAATGGCCATGCCGGAGACCAGAATCGGTTTTTTTCCGGATGTGGGCTCAACCGGTTGGATGTTCGACAAATGCCCTGCAGGTTACCCCGAGTATCTGGGGCTGACAGGCTATGAAATGAATGGCGCCGAAACCGTACGTGTGGGGTTTGCTACCCATTTGTCGCCATCGGATCGGCTGCCGGAACTGATAAATATTCTGGAAGGACATGAGACAAATCTGCCAAGTTCGAGGAACCAGGCTGCAAAGCAGCTGACCTTGGCACTTGATCCATTTTTTAAAAAGGATATTACCGCCAACACCGATATGGACGAATGGGTGGCAGCCTATTTTGAAGGAAAAAGCTCTCTTGTAGAACTCATAGAATCGCTGAGGCAATGCAGTATACAAACCCGCCTTTGCGACCAGGTATTTGATCGGCTGGCAGAAAGATCTCCCACGGCACTGGCGGTGACCCTGAAACTTTTGCGGCACAACGAACATCTTTCTCTTGAAGACGTCTTCCAAGCGGAACTCTCGGCAGCACGATTTATTCTGAATCATCCCGATTATGTTGAGGGTGTAAGGGCGCGTTTGGTGGATAAGGATGACAATCCGCTTTGGCAGCCGGATAAAATAGAAGCGGTTGAAAATCTGGATTTAAAACTATAGGCTTGTCGATTTTGTTAACCCTCAATTGATCATAAACTAAATGGGGAAAATATATTTCTCAAGCTTCTCATCCCACTATTGCTAAAAAACCTTTAAAGCAGATGCCCGAAAGAAATTTTTTAAGCTAAAGTATGGATTGCGTGACGCACCGAATGGATAAAATATAGCGAAAGCACTTGACAAATTTATTTTACTTGAGTAATTGGGAATATCTTTTTGCCCGATAAAAACATAAAATTGTTACAGATAAAAACAATCATGGAAATAAAACTTTGGTGGTGGTGGCGAAAACTATGAAGCTTGCTCACCACCTTTGAAACAGGGGATGAATTGATTTCAGAGTCGTGAGAGGCTTCGGCAATTGATGTTGAAGAGGCTCATGGCTCTTTTATAAAAGCCAGCGCTTCTTCAAAAGCACTGGCTTTTTTGTTTCCATTTGGGAGAAGGTCATTGAGCAGACGAAAATTAATGCTGGGAAATGAAGCGATTGCACAAGGATTGATGGAAAGCGGTTGCGTCATGGCAACATCATATCCTGGAACGCCGGCTTCCGAGATTCTTGCCGCTTTTGCCGCTCTTCAAAAAAAAGGCTCGGAAAAACGACATATCCAGTGGGCGGTTAATGAAAAGATTGCATTTGAAATCGCCTATACGGGAAGTATGGCTGGATTACGCACGGCAGTGAGCATGAAACAGGTGGGATTGAATGTGGCTTCCGACCCGCTGATGAGTGCCGCATACCTTGGCGTAAAGGAGGGATTTGTTGTGATCAGTGCGGATGATCCGGGTCCCCATTCTTCACAAACCGAACAGGACAGCAGGCTCATGGCCATGATGGCAAAGATCCCAGTACTCGATCCGGATTCTCCCCGGCAGGCCAAAGAGATGATTGCCACGGCTTTTGAACTGTCAGAGGCCTTTGAAATCCCCGTCATGCTGCGTCCCACTACACGGGTGTGTCATGCAAGACAAGATGTTCACCCGGGAGATGCTCTGCCGCACAAACGGGACGTTGACTTTCAAAAGGATCCGGCACGCTGGGCGGCCACACCCAAATTTCGCCTTCACTTGCATCAAGAACTGGAGAAAAAACTAAATGCCATTTCCAGGTATAAAAAAACAGCCCCGATCAGACTCAATGCCGAGGCAACGGCTTCAAAAGCGTTGATCGTATCCGGTGTTGCAGCAGCCCATGCCAAAGAAATCCTGAAAGATTTAAAACTTTGGGATGTCATTCCCATGTACCAGGTGCTTCAACCGTTTCCTTTGCATCAGGATTTCGTGTCTCACATGATCAAGGCCTATTCTGAAATTCTCGTTATCGAAGAAACCACCGGCGTCATTGAGATGCAGCTTGCGGATCGACACTGCATCAAAGGAAAGCTGACCGGCTCGGTGCCTAAGGTTGGAGAGCTTCTCCCTGAAACCATTCAACAGATCATCAGCGAGTTTACCGGAATTGACATAGAACACATCGATCTTCCGTCCGAACCCGGTATACGCCCGACACTTTGCGCAGGTTGTCCCCATCGAGCGGCTTTTTTTGCCGTTAAAAAGGCCGCCCCAAAAGGGATATATCCCAGTGATATCGGATGTTATACCCTTGGATTAAATCTGGGTGCGGTGGACACGGTGCTCTGTATGGGCGCTGCCGTCAGCCAGGCGGCAGGCTTTTATCATGCCTATAAACATGAAAAAAAACAGCCGGACATTGTGGCCACCATCGGGGATTCGACGTTTTTTCATGCCGGTGTTCCGGCACTCATCGATGCGGTGGTTCAGGACGTGCGGTTTGTACTTGTTATTCTGGACAACCGAACCACAGCCATGACCGGGAATCAACCCACACCTGCCATGGGGTTGGGTGCCTGCGGGGAGTCGCTGAATTCTGTGAATATTGAAGGGGTGGTTGAGGGATGCGGGGTTAAGTTTTGTCGTGTGGGAGATCCTTATCAACTCAAAGAATTTACCGCCCTGTTAAAGGAAGCCGTCAAGTACAGCCGGGAAAACGGACCGGCCGTCGTTATTTCAAGGCATCCCTGCCTGATTGACCGGTTCAGGAAAGAAAAACCGGGATGGCAGCCGATTAAAATTGAAGTCTCAGATACATGCGATGGCTGTGCGTTTTGCATCGACCATTTCGAATGTCCGGCCCTGATCCTAAACAAAATCGAAGAACATGTCAGTATCGACCCCATCCTTTGCAATGGATGCGGCGTATGTATTAGTGTTTGTCCCAAAAAGTCGATAAAGGAAGTAAAAGATGCTGGATGAAGGTTCCATGAGGCAGCAGATTGTCATCAGCGGTGTGGGCGGCCAGGGCGTCCTTTTTGTCACGCGGCTTCTGGCGGAAGCGGCGATTATGAAGGGGTTTTCCGTCTTTACATCTGAAACCCACGGCATGGCCCAGCGGGGAGGAACGGTATTATCACACCTTAAGGTGGGAAATTTTTCAAGCCCGCTGATACGACCCGGAAATGCAAACGGTTTGCTGGCACTAAAGGCGGACAGTTTCGCCCGGCACGGGTACTTTCTGAAGACAGGTGCATGGGCTGCGGTGAACAGCCGCGAAGATGTAATTGTCGGACCTGAGGTCTCGGCATACACCATTGATGCCGAGATCCTGGCACAACGCATTCATAATCCCAAGTCGGTCAACCTGATCCTTCTCGGTTTTGCCCTTGCAGCAATATCAGAAACGCCTGAAAACAGTATTTTTTGCACCTTGGAAGATATAAAAACGATTTTACAACATCGTCTGGCAAAAAAGAAACAAATGCTGGATGATGCCGTAACGGCAGTTGAAACAGGATTTGACGGATTTGAAAAATAGTCTCTTAGTAAATGTATTCGTAAATACGGTTACGTATTTATAACTTGGTTCTTTCATTCTATGTATGCAAAAGTTTAAAGTGCCTATTTATCCCGTATTCATCGGGGAAGTTAAGGTGTTCTATCAATTTTGATTATAATTGATATTCCGAGGATTTATCCGCCTCATGTGGATTATTTTTTGAGCATAACCCTATAGAAATAGGCTCCGCATTTCACGGGCCAGGCGCAGAGATCGGGACAAAAAGACCATTTATGGATGGACACGAGTTAGGAGTTTATCATGACTTTTATCCCTTATGATATGGACGAAGAAGAATTAAAACAGATCCAACTAAAAGGTCTGCAATGGACCATGGGTCATGTCTATGATCATTCATTGTTCTATCGTAAAAAATTCGACACCGCAGGCATTAAGCCTGAAGACATCCAATCCCTGGATGACATCGAACACCTGCCGTTTACCGATACAAATGATTTACAACAGGAATACCCTTTTCCCTTACGTTCGGTGCCATATAAGGATATTGTTCGGATTCATGCGTCTTCGGGAACCACGGGTAAACGCAAGGTGCTTTGCTACACACAAAAAGATCTTGACGTGTGGGCAAACTTTTTTGCCCGATGTTATCAAATGGCCGGTTTAACCCGTCATGATCGCGTACAGATCGCTGTCGGCTACGGTCTTTGGACTGCAGGTGTGGGATTTCAGGCCGGATGTGAAAGATTCGGCGCCATGACGATCCCCCTTGGCCCTGCCAATGCGGATATGCACTGTGAAATGCTGGTAGACATGGAAACCACCGTTTTTTGTTCCACGGCATCCATGGCATTGCTCATGGCGGAAGAAATTCATAAACGAAATTTATTGTCCAAGATAAAGGTCAAAAAGATCATCCTGGGTGCGGAACGTCACAGTGACGCCATGAGAGATCGAATCATTGAACTCATGGGCGTTGAGCATATTTTTGATATTTACGGATTAACCGAACTTTACGGTCCGGGTACAGGGCTCGACTGTAGTTTTCACAAGGGAATCCATTATTGGGCTGACCATTTTATTTTCGAAGTTCTAGATCCAATGTCATTAAAGCCGGTTTCTCCGGGGGAGCAGGGCGAACTCGTGGTAACGACGCTGAGCAAAGAGGGCAGCCCGCTGGTTCGCTATCGATCCCATGACGTTACACGGCTCATGGGTTCCATGTGCCCCTGCGGTGCCCCGTTTCCCATGCATGACCGAATCCTCGGTCGCACGGACGATATGTTTATCTACAGGGCTGTTAATATCTATCCAAGCCAGATTGATCATGTTTTAAGCCGTGTAAACGGCATCGGCAGTGAATTTCAGATCCACCTCAAGCAGCGTGAAAGCGGCCGTGACATGATGCTGATCAAGGTAGAACGTGCTGCACATTCCAAAAAGACGGACGATGAGCATCTGGCCGAACGGGTGGCAACAGAAATCCGGCGTAAGATACTGGTAAGGAGCCAGGTGGAAATTATAGATCATGCCTCCCTGCCGCGTACCGAAAGAAAAAGCAAACGGGTGTTTGACCATAGAAATAATTCCTGAACCTTGCATGACAAATTTAAGTAATAGTTTAGTCCTTTGAAACAAATCGACCTCAAAGGAGCTTCAGGTATGATTAAATTTTTGACTGGAAGCTGTCTGAGTGGATTAGGGATCATTTTGAAAGAACCATAGACGATTTAATGTTATGGATGAACCCTCCTGTTAAAGCAAAGACTTTTATGAATAGTCTGGGCAGGTTCTTTCATTATGAACCCTTATCCACGAGTTCTTTCAGCAAAAATTTAACCATACCTGAAGTGGTAATGCTTTCAAAAGACTAACGTGTTACAAATAATCAAATAAAAAAAGAGCAACATCTATTGTGAGCAATTCCAAATACATCCTCGAAGTGACAAATGCCTCAAAAAATTTTGGAGGATTGCGGGCCATCAATCAGTTATCCTTTAAAGTGGAAAACGGATTAATTTTTTCTATTATTGGTCCCAACGGAGCCGGAAAAACAACAGCCATTAATCTGATTGCCGGCGTATACCCCCCCACATCCGGCGATATCTTCTTTGAAGGCCAGAATCTTTCTAGAAAACGGCCGTATCAATTGGCGTATATGGGAATCGGTCGAACGTTCCAGAACATCCAGGTCTTTCATCATATGACGGTTCGAGAAAATGTCATGGTGGGGCTTCATACCAAAAGTCGTTGCGGATTTTTGAAATGTCTCTTCCATACCCCCAGGGTGTGGGACGAAGAAAAGCGCATTCGTGAAAAAACAGATGCTGTTTTAAAATTCTTGGACCTTGAACCAAGGGCCGATGTTCGTGTTGACGAGCTTCCCTATGGAGATCAAAAACGTGTAGAGATTGCCCGATCGTTGGCCATGGAACCCAAACTTCTTCTTCTTGATGAACCGGTGGCCGGCCTTAATTTGCAGGAAACCGAAGAAATAGCTCAGGTGATTCTCAAGATCAGAAACATGGGCGTCACGGTGATTTTGGTGGAACATGACATGAATTTTATTATGGGTATTTCAGACACGATTACTGTTTTGAATTATGGAGAAAAAATCGCTGAAGGGAATTCTGAAGCGGTACGGAACAATCCAAACGTCATAGAGGCCTATCTGGGGAAGGAGTTATAACCGGTCGTGCTTGAAATCAAAGGCATAAGTGCCCATTATGGCGGTGTTCGAGCACTTGACAATATTTCCTTTAAACTGAATGAGGAAGAGATTTTGGCGCTCATCGGCGGTAATGGCGCCGGCAAAACGACACTGCTCAACCTGATTTCAGGTATTATCAAGCCGTCTCGGGGGAACATTATTTTTAAAGGAAAAAGCATTCTATCTTTATCTCCCGATAAGATCGTTGGACTGGGGATCATCCAGGTTCCGGAAGGCCGGCATCTTTTCGGCCCCTTAACGGTGATGGAAAATCTTGAATTGGGTGCCTATAGAAGGCGGGGCAAACAGAACAAGCAAAAAATACTGGACGATTTTGAGTATATTCTGGCGCTTTTCCCTGTTCTTGAAAAGAGGCTAAAACAACGTGCAGAAACCCTCAGCGGAGGAGAGCAGCAGATGCTCGCCATCGGCAGGGCTCTGATGGGGCGGCCTATTCTTTTGCTTTTAGATGAACCTTCTTTAGGGCTTGCACCGCTTGTGGTGCAAGAAATAATTTCTATCATTGAAAAGCTCAGAAATGAAGGAACCACTATTTTGTTGGTGGAACAAAATGCAAGAGCTGCCCTTAAGATCTCCGATCGAGCGTATGTACTGGAAACCGGCAAGGTAAGTGTTCAGGGAAGATCGTCCGAGCTTATGGAGGACGAGGCCGTTAAAAAGGCCTATTTGGGATAGGGGTTCGAATCAAGGTCATGAAAAAGAAAGGGGGTGAAAACACTTATATTTGTCATGGCCGAACAATGTATATGCAAATGAATTAGGAGGAAAAAATGAAAAAGAGATCTCTGATAATCGTTGCTGTGGCGTTGACCATCAGTTTTATGTTGGGATCATCACTTTGCTATAGTGCAGGACCCATTAAAATTGCAGGAATATTTGCTTTAACCGGCCGTGCTGCACATATTGGAACCTCGCAGAGAGACGCCGTTATGCTTGCCATAGACGAAGTGAACCAGCACGGCGGCATTAACGGACGCATGCTGGAAATGGTGATGGAAGATACGGAAAGCAATCCTACCAAGGCTGTTATGGCTCTAAAAAAGGTATTAGAGTCCGAAGACGTGGTGGCTATTATTGGACCGACACTCACCGGAACGGCCATGGCCATGAGAGGATTTATTGAAAAGGAAAAAATTCCCGCTTTTATGCACTCAGGCGGGGATGTCATCCTCTTAGCGCCGCTCGATAAAAAAGACCCAAAATCCTTACCTAAATGGACGTTTAAATCTCCATATAAGGCCGCAGATGCCATGGGTAAGATCTGCCAGTATATGAGCAAGAATGGCATTAAAAAAATTGGATTTATCTATTCAAACGAAGGATTCGGTAAAGACGGGCTCAGAAACGTAAAGGTCCAGGCGCCCAAGTACGGGGTTAAGGTTGTTGCCCAAGAGGCCTTTCAGCCCAAAGATGTTGATATGACGGCACAGTTGACCCGAATTAATGCAAAGGACGTTGACGGGATTATCGCCTGGACTGTGGGGCCTGCCATGGGAATCATTGCCAAAAATGTAAAACAGTTGGGCATTAAAGCACCGTTATTTGAATGCCATGGTGCAGGAGACCCTATCTTTTGGAAGGTTGCCGGAGAGGCTGGAGAAGGTGTCATGATGCCGTCTACCAAAATCGTTGTGGGAGATCAGCTACCTGATAGCGACGTTCAGAAAAAGAAAATAATAGACTATGTGAAAGCATATCAGAAAAAATTCAATCGTGAACCCGGCACCATGGTTGCCTATGGGGCCGATGCAGCATTTATTGTTGTGAATGCCATTAAAAAAGTTGGGCCCGACAGAGCGAAGATCCGGGATGCCATTGAAAATACGAAAGGTTATGTAGGACTTAGCGGCATCTATAATATCAGTCCAAAGGATCATAACGGTCTTTCCATGGCAGATATTGTTATGATAAAAGCCACCAAAGGGGGATGGAAACTGCTGCAATAGAAAGTTATTATCACCTCGATTGAACGAGGTATCAATACTTGCAACTCCCCTTCCCTGATGAAAAATTAAGGGAAGGGGAGCATACAGTTTTAAATGGTCATGGATTTTTCCCAGCAAATTGCTCAGTATATCATCACCGGTTTGACCATTGGGGCCATTTACGCCATTGTGGCCATGGGGTTTAACATCATCCATAATGCCACCGGAATCGTTAATTTTGCCCAGTGTGAATTTATATCCCTTGGCGGGATGTTTATGTACTCTCTGGTGGTTCTTTTCAAGGTCAACCTGGCCATCTCTTTTGTCATATCCATGGTCGGTGTCGCCCTCATTGGAGCCTTGATAGAAATCGGCCCCATACGGCATGCCCGGTCAAAAGAAATTATTATTCTTATTTTTTTGACCATTGGCCTTTCGGAAATTATAAGGGGAGCCGCTCAAGAGGTCTGGGGCACCGATAATGTCGGCGTTCCTTCATTTTCCGGTGAAAACCCGATTCACCTTCTGGGCGGAGCGACTATCGTTCCCCAGCACATTTGGGTCGTTGGAATCACTGTACTGGTCATGCTGATGCTGCGTTATTTTTTTAAAAACACATTGATGGGCAAAGCCATGCGGGCGACCGCCGTCGATCGAAGGGCGGCGGCTCTGGCAGGCATTTGTGTGAATCGTATGATCCTTTTATCCTTTGCCTTCAGTGGCGCATTGGGAGCTGTGGCTGGAATGATCATCGCACCCATTTCCACGACATCCTATGATACGGGGATCATGCTGGGATTGAAAGGGTTTGCTGCAGCGATTCTTGGTGGATACGGGAACTTTGTCGGGGCGATATTGGGCGGAATTGTTTTGGGTATTTTGGAATCTTTGGGAGCAGGTCTGATATCGTCTCAGTATAAGGATGCTATTGCCTTTTTCGTTCTTCTTCTGGTTTTATTTTTAAAACCCACAGGGATTATGGGGTACGGGGAGGCGGAAAAAGTCTAATACCGGAATCTTGCATGAAAATTAATGAGAATCTTTAGATTCCTTAATTGAAGGGAGTTTAAGCAACATTATAGCATCATATATTTTACCCAAATAGTAAATCGGATGATATTCATTTTTCTCATCAATTTTCACCCCAAAGGGCAAGCCGGAGGCTTTCATATGCTTCGTTATTAAGGGCTCGCAATAGCAGAACTATGGCTTCGCCCTTAAGTGCCTTGCATATGAAAGCCTCCGACTCGTGCAAGATCCAGGTAATAAATGTAAAGAATCCGGGCCCAGAGAACCAGGTTTTCAAGAACTAATAAAACATAAAAACGATGGACGTATTTTTTAAACATAAAGACATCTACGGCTTCGCCGCATTGGCCATTATCATCGTTATCCTGCCGGTGTTTGTGGAGAGCAAATACTATTTTATCGTTCTGAATGTGATTGGTCTCAACACCATTGTGGTGGTGGGCTTGAATCTGCTCATCGGGTTTGCCGGGCAGATTTCATTGGGGCACGCCGCCTTTTATGGCCTTGGTTCATACTTTTCAGGAATTCTGACCGTTAATTACGGATTTCCTTTGTGGCCTGCGATGCTTGTTGGCATGCTGGCAACGGGGTTGATTGCATATTTGATCGGATACCCGTCTTTAAAGCTTCGGGGGCACTATCTGGTCATGGCCACATTGGGGTTTGGCATCATTGTTAATATCCTTATGGGTGAACTGGAGCACTTCACCGGCGGCCATGACGGTCTAATCGGCATTCCTCAGCTGGTCATCGGGGGACTGACATTTGATAACGATCTTAAAAATTTTTATCTGATCTGGAGTTTTGTTTTTCTCTCCATGCTGGCTGCCAGAAATCTCCTCAATTCCAGAGTGGGCAGAGCACTACGCGCTGTCCACGGTAGTGAAACGGCGGCAAACTCCCTGGGTATCAACACGGCTGATTATAAAGTAAAGGTTTTTGTTTTAAGTGCCATGTTCGCATCCATATCTGGCAGTCTTTATGCCCATTACATTACCTTTATCAGTCCCAGCTCATACGACTTCTATTATTCTATCCAGGTGGTGACCATGGTCATCGTTGGCGGGATGGGAAGTCTCTGGGGTTCTCTATTCGGAGCCGGAGTTCTCACCTTTATTTCCGAAGCACTCCATGTTGCCAAACAATATCACGTTATTGCATACGGTATTTTTTTATGCCTGGTACTTGTATTTCTTCCGGAAGGAATATTGGTGGGATTTTGCAATTTCTTCTTAAGGAGAAGAGCTCGAAAGCTTATAAAAAGAGATGAAAACCTAAAAATTTCATAAAAAATCATTATAGATTAAAAAAAATTCTTGATTCGTGTTTTTATTTCTGTTAGCAAACCATCAAATGCAACAAAAACTCCAGGATGAAGTCATCTCTTTTGCCTGGGTCGTAAACCGATGAATTGTGCGAGAAAATGTAGCCTCCCACTGATACGGCCCAGGTTTTTTTGTGTAAAATTATAACACATCCCTTCTTTTATCCGCCGATGGCACACATCTGGGCCGATATTCTGGCATGAACATCATCGGTGAGCTTGTGTTCCGACGGCTTGTGACGAACAGCATTAAGAAAACCCTGTGCGAGTTCACCATCAGAACACCCTTGCCGAAGTAATGATTTCAGATCTTCCTGATCGTCGCTCATCAAACATGGCCTAAGCTGACCACTGGCTGTTAATCTTAGCCGATTGCAGGTACTACAAAAATGCTGGCTTATGGGGCGAATGAACCCAATTTCTCCTTGGGCTGATTCCAATTTAAATCGTTCTGCAGGGCCATCGTTTAAGCTTCTGTCAACCGGAATCAGTTTTCCCAACCGATGGATGCCTTCTTTTATTTCAGGTGCTAGTAAATGGCGGTCATTGCTGATCTGATTAGATCCCATGGGCATATATTCAATGAAACGGATGTGAAATGGATATTCAATGGACAATCTGGCTATATCCACCAGTTCATCATCATTAATTCCTTTCAGGGGCACCACATTGATTTTAATGGGATAAAACCCCATTTTTCGAGCCAGGTGAATGCCTTTCCATATTTGATCGAAAAAATCATATCCTGTGACGTGTTTAAATTTGGTTTTATTTAACGTGTCGAGGCTGATATTGATTCTTTTGATATTGGCGGATCTGATTTTATTGATGTTGTCTTTAAGCAAAACACCATTGGTTGTTAGAGATATATCTTGAAGTCCTTCAATTTTTGTCAACTGTGACAGGAAATGATAAACACCTTTTCTAATCAGCGGCTCTCCTCCGGTTATCCTGATCTTAGAGATTCCAAGGGCCGCACCTACCCTGACAACACGGAGTATTTCTTCATACCTTAATATTTCTCTATGGGAGAGCTTTGGAATGAGCTCTCTGGGCATACAGTATAAGCATTTTAGATTGCAGCGGTCGGTAATGGAAACACGAAGGTAGTTCAGATTACGATCGTATCGGTCAATGAGTGTTAAGTTCGACAACGCTAAGATATCCTTTTGAATTTTTCACGATACTCTGGAATTTTTATCATGGGGGGTCTTTCATGCCCTTCAATTTTATAAATATCCGGCTTGAATTCATTTTTTATAAGATTATATTGAATCATCTCATTGTAAAGCTTCTCTTTATAATCCACCAAACCTAATTTTTTTTTGCGTTTAATAAAGGTCTGTAAAATTGCAAAAGACATTCTCCCGAGCGCCCTGGTATCCTGGTTTCTGTGAATACGCCTGTCAAGGTCAACTTGAGCAAATACGTTAAGCCCCCATTTTTCATAAATATCTAGAATCATACTGGTTTCGACCCCATAGCCTATGGGGAAAGGTATTTTTTCAAATACTTCCCTGTGACCGGCATATTCACCGGATAACGGCTGTAGTATTTGGGTGAGTTCCGGGAAAAAAAGAGAAAAAAGGGGTCTGATCACAAGTTCGGTAACTCTGCCGCCGCCGGTGGGTCTGATTTTGCTTTTTCCGATGGCAATGGGCCGGTCATAAAAGGCTTTGACATATTTTATATTGTCGAAAAGAATGAGCGGGCCCAAAAGCCCATAGGCAAACCTGTGGTGAATGTTTTTAATATCTGCGTCCAGGTAAACAATAATATCCCCTTGAGTCACAAACAGGGCTTTCCAGAGATTTTCGCCTTTGCCTTTAAATTTTGCCAGGTCAGGTAAAATTTCTGTGGCTTTATACACGTCTGCGCCGTATCCTCTCGCAATTTTTCTGGTGTTATCTGTTGAACCGGAGTCGACGACAACGATCTCATCGAGTATGGGATAGCGGGTCATCAACTCTGATTTCATGATCAGAATCTCTTTTGCGATGGTCTTTTCTTCATTCAACGTCGGTAGACACAACGAAATTTTCAGATTTTTTCGTTGTTTCTCATCTACAAGTCGAGTGAGGTCGCTGAATTCTGAATAATGAAATGTATTTTTTTCAATCCAACTGATGTTCATCACACACTCCGCTGTCAATGGCCATGATCACACCAATGACCTGAGCAATCCCTTTAGAGATGGGCTCAATTTCAACGCTGGCATTTTGCTGGTGATAGTTTTTTCCCCGAGTTATTCCAAGAGTCACCGCCGGTATCTTGCGTGAAAGGAAAATTGAAAGCTCGGATTCACTGGGTCCACTTGCCGGGGTTAAATCGAGTTTCTTCATCACGGCGATAGAACTCTTTACCAGGGGATGATTGAATTTTAATTTTGCAGCATGGATATTACTCAACGTTTTTAACTTCAAGTCGACTTCATATTCATGACTCGTGCCCTCAATAATATCTTTGATAGAATTAAAAATCGACTTTACCATTTTGTCGGAATTACTTTGAATTTCAAACCCTAAAGTGGCATCATATGCAATCATTCCATGTTTGAAACCCCCTGAGGTTTTACCAATAATAACCCTCGATCGAGGCTTTTGAGGCAAACGGAGTTTCATTATCTGATTGATAACTTCATTTAATACCAGGATTGCATTGGGTTTGAATTTGTGTTCCCATCCATTGGCGGGTGAAATGTTGCAATCCACTTCACATCGAATCATGCCGTCGGCATAATAATTCAGCCTGCCGAGTTCGGCGCCCTCAATACAAACAGCACCTCTGATGGGCGTTGCCCATGTTTTCAAAAGATGCCGGATGCCTCTCAGGTTCCCCTTGCCCAGAGACTGTATAACACCAGCCAAAACAATGTCGGATTCAAAACGTAGACCTAACTTTCGAAAGATTTCCGGCAATGAGACCAAAACAGCTACTCCCACGGAATTGTCCATGATACCCGCCCCGGTGATTGACTTTTCCTGAATGGAATAATAATGGTCGATATCTTTGCTGAAAATGGTATCCAGATGGGCGACCACAAAAATAGGCGGTTTTGATTCTGAGGTCCCTTTGATGACGCCGATGGGGTTTCGGTAGCCATCCGTGGTGCATTCATCAACCTGAAATTCGGCCAGCCTTTCCATGAAGACGCTTGTGCGTCTTTTTTCTTTGAATGTGGGAGCGGGTATCTGGCCCATCAACACGATGTTCGTAATGATAGTCTCCTCGATGGATTTGATCGTATCGACAAACCCAGGCAATTTTTCAATGTAGTCGTCCATAACGGCTCCCTTTAATTGTGCCCCTTGCCCCCCTTTTTTGACCAATTTCTGTGTCTGCCCTGTGAAATGCTTGCCAGGTGGAATTCCGCTATGCGACCCAATATTTAGAATTCCACAGGGCGAGCCTATTTCAAAAAGGTCTCTGATTGAAACGTTTTCTTAATTGTGCTGAATGAATTGGCAGGCATTAAGGATACACCAAAACATGGAAATAGGTCAATATGTCTTTGAAGTATATATTTGGGTATTAAAACTTGAAAGACATGATGAATGAAGCTATTATATGATAACCAAAGCATCTCAAAAATATTGACGAATGTATGCATCAAGAAAAAACAAGATAGAATGCGAATACATTTTCGAGAAATGTCACGTGTATGCACATCCTCAAAAAATACCGAACCATCCGGGCAAATGATGTTATTGTGAAACTGACTTTTTTATTTTCAGGGTTGTTTTTTATGATTCAAACCAACGTTATGGCCAAAGAACACACGTTTTTGCCATATGATTTTATAACCACACCCGATCAGCAATCTCTTCGCTATGGTATATGGTACAGTCCAAAAGAAAAACAAAAAGGATCGATCCTTTTGCTGAACGGCCGAAGAGAATTTATGGAGAAATATTCAGAAACCATCGAAGAACTGAATCACGAAGGTTTTAATGTGTACAGTTTTGACTGGCGCGGTCAAGGCCTTTCAAGTCGAATGCTGGCGAACAGGCACAAAGGATTTATCGATGATTACGATGTGTATTTAAGTGATTTAGATATGTTTATCACAAAAATCGTAAAACCTGATTCCGTTCATCCGTTAATCATCATCGCTCACTCAATGGGCGGCCACATTGCGCTCCGTTTTATGCACGATCACCCCGACGTGGCAGATATGGCGGTCCTGGCATCGCCGATGATCGACATTTTTAGATCCAACCCCTCCAGGGTTTTCGTCAAACTCATTACCCGAATTGCAATCAAAACAGGTTTCAGTCATTCTTATGCCATGGGTTCCGGCGACTACACGGATGAAAAATTTAAGGGAAATGAACTGACTTCAGATCCTGTGAGATTTATGGATTCAAAAAAAGCAATAACAAAAAATCCTTGCCTTGCATTAGGCGGTGCGACATATGGATGGTTATCCGCAACGTTAAAATCAACAGATATTCTCACTCAACCCGGGTTTGCAGCAAAAATTACGGCATCGATTCTAATGGTCATCGCCGGCAATGACAAAATTGTTTCTATTAAAGCCCAAAAAAAGTTCTGCACAATGCTGCCAAACTGCAGATTAAAAGAAATATCAGATGCCCGCCACGAAATCTTTAAAGAAACGGATGCCGTCCGGTCAATTTTCTGGAGTGAATTTAACAGGTTCACTCATGCCAAATAAACTCCGTGCCATACGTCCTTTAAAAAGGACAAAAATTGTTGCCACTTTAGGGCCGGCCAGCGATAAAGAAGAAACGCTGCGCAGGATGATTCTGGCCGGATTGGATGCGGTCCGCGTTAACTTCTCTCACAGTACCCATGATTATCTCATTCCTTTGATCAAACGAATTCGGGCATTGGGCAATAAGATGAACGTTCCCATTGCTACTATCGGCGATTTGCAAGGACCCCGAATACGCATTGGAGAAATTGCGGAAGATACCGCTGTCTTGAAAACAGGCCGTGATATTTGTCTAACCCCCAGACAGCTAACAGGAAACAAGGGAATTGTATCGATAAACTATCCCGGCATGGCCGATGACGTACACATGGGCAGTCTGATTCTGGTTGATGACGGCAACATTGAACTTGAAGTGATTAAAGTTGACGCCGGTGGAGATGTATGGTGCCGAATACTAACGGGTGGTGTGCTATCAGGCCACCGGGGCATAAACCTACCGGGATTACGGGTTAACCTCCCGTCAATTACTCAAAAAGACTATGCAGATATCGATTTCGCCATTTCCCAAGATTTTGATTTTCTAGCGCTTTCTTTTGTTCAATCTGCCGAGGATGTCCGTCAGTTAAAGGATTATTTGAACCAAAAAAGATCAACTATCTCTGTCATTGCCAAAATTGAGCGACAAAACGCTTTGGATGATATTGAGGCCATTTCACTCGAAGCCCATAGTGTTATGGTGGCACGGGGCGATCTGGCTCTGGAAATGAGTTTGGAGGAAGTTCCCATTGCACAAAAGCGAATCATTGACGTTTGCCGAAAAGCAGCGATTCCGGTGATAACCGCCACTCAAATGCTCGAATCCATGATTGATATGCACAAGCCCACCCGCGCTGAGGTTACCGATGTGGCCAATGCGATTTTAGACGGCACTGATGCACTGATGCTGTCTGCCGAAACAGCCATCGGCCGGCATCCCATTGAAACCGTTGCCATTATGTCAAAGATTACCGTTTCCACAGAGAATGCCTGGTTTCAGGGAAAGTTGTCCGGTCCTTTTTCGTTTACCCCACCTCAAGAAATTGAACCAACGGTTGCATATGCCGGCAATTTAGTGGCTGAATCTTTATCAGCCACAGCGATTGTGGCTTACACCGCCTCCGGTTTGACTGCTTGTCGGGTGGCCTGCCATCGACCCCACCGGCCCGTGCTGTCATTGTCGGCAACGCCTCAGGTTCAGCGTCGGCTGGCTTTAACCTGGGGTGTGGAAAGCGCTTTAATTGAAGCAATAAAAGAAACAGACAATATGGTTGAAGTTGCCGTCAGCGAGGTGCAGCGTTTCGGTCTTGCCGCATCCGGAGACACGATTGTCATTATTGCCGGCACACCGCCTCATGGAAAAAGCGGTCGAACCAACACCTTAAAAGTTGAACGAATACCCTAAATAATGCCCATCTAAAAATCTATATTGGGCACAAATTAAGTTTCCAATGCAGAAATTAGTAATTTTTCGGAAGGTCAAGGAAATCAAGAAATTACGCGGAGGTGTACAAGTTGTACACCGCACAAGTAATTCCACAGATTGACGCAGAGATTGCGGAAAAGGGCTATTTCTGGATGGAAAATAAATAAGGAGGATGCAATGCAACTTAAAAATAAAAAGGTCATTATCTTGGTAGAAGAATTGTACAATGTTTTTGAATTCTGGTATCCTTTTTATCGACTGAAAGAAGCCGGAGCCCAGGTGACTGTGGTCGGCTCCGGGAGAACCGAAGAATTTACCGGTAAACCCGGCACCCAAGTTCGACCGGACATCAATGCGGATCAGGTGTCTGCCGGAGACTATGACGGGGTCATTATTCCCGGAGGATATGCGCCGGATATGATGCGCCGCTATCCGGTCATGGTTCAAATCGTTAAAGATCTGTTCGATGCCGGAAAAGTCGTCGCCGCCATTTGCCACGCCGGTTGGATGCTGGCCTCGGCCAATATACTGGACGGCCGCAGGGCAACGTCATTTTTTTCCATAAAGGACGATATGGTTCACGCCGGAGCTTTGTGGATGGATGAATCCGTGGTGGTGGATGGCAATCTCATCACCAGCCGAACGCCGGACGATCTCCCGGATTTTATGAGGGCCATTATTGCTGCACTTAAGTAAAAATCCTGACCCAAAGGACAAGGCTTTGGTGATCCCTAAAGGGGATTTGGTTTGTTGAATGTTCATTTTAGAAAATAGGAATTAGGAATTAGAAAATAGATAACCGCAAATGTAATTAGAAGATGAGAAGGTCGCGAAGAACAGAAGTTAAGAAGGTTAGAAAATCAGAAGGTCGGAGGCTCTAAAACATGCCAACCTTCCTACCTTCTCACCTTCTTACTTTTTTATTTTCAAAATATTTGTGTTTATTCGCATTCATCCCCTGCCCGCCATCGCTCTCGCTCAGGCGAGGCTGGCGGGGTGGTTTCCCTTATCCTCTTTCCTCTTTTCTCTTTCCTATTTCTGGCTCAGAAGATCAGGTTTTAGCGGCAAAATAGTGTGAGAAAGCATTGACGATGGCAAAAGGAACATTCAGGTTTTATGAAGAATTGAATGATTTTCTGCCGAAGCACAAGAAAAAGATCGATTTTGAAGCCAGGATCAACAGGAGAAAATCGATAAAAGATATCATTGAAGAATGTGGTGTTCCGGCAATGGAAGTCGATCTGGTTTTAATCAATGGAAAATCCGTAGATTTTAACACCATTTTTCAAGACGGCGATCGCGTCAGTGTATATCCTGTTTTCGAGTCCCTTAATATTCAAAATGTGACGCAGCTCAGAAGGTTCCCGCTTCGACGGATTCAATTTATAGCGGATATCCATTTGAAAGATATCGTTAAACCAATGCGGATGCTGGGGTTTGATATCGATTTCAATGGGTCTTACACCACACAGGATATCATTGGAAAATCTATACAGGAAAAACGAATCATCCTCACAAAACGCAAAGAATTACTCAAATCCAAATCAATAACCCATGGCATGCTGATACGATCCGGTTCTACCGTGGAACAGATAAAATGCGTGATTGATTATCTCGATATTAACGATCGAATCAAACCCTTTTCAAGATGTCTTCGTTGCAATGATCAGCTGGAACATCGACAAACAAAACAGATTATGGATAGAATTTCACCCGGAACAAAAAGCATTTTCGAAAAATATCTATTATGCAAATCCTGTGGTAAACAAGACTGGCGGAAAAATACATGTCAACTCAAAGTTGACATCATTTGTTTGTAAGTTTAAACATAATTGTGGCATCTTTATAACTTGTGATTCAAGTTTCGCACCCTTAATTTTCAGCAAGGCCGGTCAAAGGCTTTTTAGTCATATTGGAGCGCGAAACTTGAGCTATGACTCAACAATCCCAGGAGGTGAAGCATGCGTATTATACTGATTGGTCAGGCGGCATTTGGGGCAAAGGTATTGGAAAATCTGTTGGAGCGGAACGAAAACATCGTGGCGGTTTATGCGCCGCCGGACAGACCGGGCGGCCGGACCGATCCGCTCAAAGACACGGCTATGTCTAAAAACATCGACGTTTTTCAGCCCAAAACGTATAAAGATGACGCGGTTTTCGCCGAGTACAAGGCCCTGAACCCCGACCTTACCGTTATGGCATTTGTCACGGACATTATTCCGGCGCGATTTTTTGATGTCCCCGCCCACGGTACCATCAATTATCATCCATCCCTTTTGCCACGCCATCGCGGTGCCAGTGCCATCAACTGGGCCGTTATCATGGGCGACAGTAAAACCGGGTTGAGCATCTTCTGGCCGGATGGCGGCATCGATACAGGGCTCATTCTTCTTCAAAAGGAAATTGCCATCGGTCCGGATGATACCACCGGTTCGCTCTATTTCAATTATCTCTTTCCCATGGGCGTTGATGCCATTTTAGAATCCATCGACCTCATAAAGGCAGGCAATGCACCCAAAATTCTTCAGGACGAAGCCGGTGCCACCTATGAACCCCCTTGCGATGACAAGGTGGCGGGTATCGATTGGAACACATCGGCAGATGAGCTTTACAATCTGGTTCGCGGCTGTGATCCTCAACCCGGGGCTTTTGCATTGTTAAGACGGTGAAAAGGTTCGTTTTTACGGCGCGAAACGAATCGAGGAAACTGTAGCTGATGCTCCGGGAACCATATTGAATGTTGACGATCAAGGGATTCATATCGCCCTTTCAGGGGGAAGACTCATTGTGGGCAAGGTCAGGCCGGTAAAAGGCGGAAAAATGGCGGCTGCTGAATTTGCCGCTGAAAAGGGATTAAAAGTCGGAGATACGTTCGATACATAATACTTGGTTTCAAAATTAAAAGGCCTTTGAAAAACATGGAGTTTTTCAAAGGCCTTTTTTATAAAAACGAACTGTCCGCTGAAATTAGGCGGCTTTTTCGATTTTTACCGCACAGACCTTATATTCCGGAATTTTGGCAATCGGGTCAAAGGCGGAATTGGTGAGTATATTGGCCGGATTTTCTGCAAAATGAAACGGCACGAAAAGTAGGCCGGGTACCACCTTATTGCTGACCCTGGCAGGAATCTCCGTCTCGCCCCTTCGAGTGGCAAGACGCACCGTTTCACCGTCATTGACCCCCAGCGTTTTGGCGTCCTCAGGGTTAATTTCCACATATCCGGTTTTCTGCTCGGTATCCAGATGCGGAGAAACACGCGTCATGGTGCCGGTATGATAATGGGCGAACATTCTGCCGGTGGTGAGCCAGATAGGGATATTCTTCATCCGGCATCTCAGCAGGATCGAGATACTCGACGGCATGGAATAGTCCCTTTCCTCGGGTGAATTGTCCCTGATGTAAAAACTGCGTTCCTGGATGTTCAGCGGTCGGGCAGGGCCACTGAAGTCCGTCAAGACCCAGCCTTTCATAGGTCATGCCACCATAACTCGGCGTTAACATTTTCATTTCATTAAATATTTCTTCCGGCCCTTCATACTTCATTTCATATCCCATGGCGGTAGAAAATTTAGAGGTAATTTCCCAGTCGTTAAGCGTATTTTCGATGGGATCAATGGCTTTATTCACCTTCATACAGCGTCGTTCGGTATTGGTAAATGTCCCGTCCTTTTCGGCCACCGAAACCGCAGCAAAAACCACATCTGCTTTCTGTGCGGTTTCAGTGAGATATATATCCTGACACACCAGAAACTCAAGATTCGCAAGAGCCTTGTCGAGATGGTTTTGATCAGGATCGCTCATTTTCGGATTTTCACCGATGACATAAAGGGCCTTTAATTTACCATCGATCATGGCTTGAATCATGTCTGTGATGGTATAGCCGATTTTGTCTGAAAGCGGTTTTCCCCATGCATTGGTAAATTTTTCAGTGTTGGCCTCAACCGTCACCGGCTGATAGGCGGGAAATACATTGGGCAATCCCCCCATATCACAGGCACCTTGAACATTGTTCTGACCCCTCAGGGGATTCACACCACCGCTTTTTACACCCACATTCCCGCAAAGCATGGCCAGATTACAGACGGATTTAACATTGTCCACGCCTGTGGTGTGCTGGGTAATTCCCATGGCATAAAGAATGGATGCCGGTGAATTTGTGGCATAAAGCTCGGCCATTTTTTCAAGATCTACAGCGGAAATACCGGTAATAGCTTCAACCTTGTCCGGTGTATATGCCTCAACGACGGCTTTAAAATCTTCAAATGCTTCGGTTCTATCATCAACGTAGTTTTTATCCTGCCAGCCGTTCTTGAGAATAATATGCATCATTCCGTTGAGCATTGCGACATCACTCCCGAGTCTCTGGGTGACGGCAACATCTGCAAAACGGGACAGCTGGATATTTCTGGGATCGGCCACAATGAGTTTGGCGCCCTTTTCCTTGGCCCTGAAGACTCGCCGGGCAATCAGCGGATGACACGCAGATGTGTTCGAACCGGTGATGAAGATACAGGCCGAATCCTCAATTTCCTCGATGGAATTGGTCATGGCTCCACTTCCAAATGCTGCGGCAAGACCTGCCACTGTGGAAGAATGTCAGAGCCGGGCACAGTGATCCACATTATTGGTCCCGATTACTGCTCTTGCAAATTTTTGGGCCAGGTAATTCTCCTCGTTGGTAATTTTTGCGGAAGCCAGCACACCGACACTATCCGGCCCATGATCGTTAATGATGCTCTTGAATTTGTCGGCCGAGGCTTGGATGGCTTCGTCCCATGTGCTTTCCTGTAATTCACCATCTTTTCTTATCATTGGAGATTTAAGGCGTTTATCGCTAATCACATGTTCATGAAGATTCCATCCTTTAATGCAAAGTTTTCCCTCGTTGACCGGATGCGTTTTCATCGGCAGGGTATCGATTAGCCGGCCGTCCATCACCTGGAAGAGGACACCGCAACCGGTACCGCAATAGGAACATACTGAAGGAATGATTTTAAAATCCATGCTTATCGCTCCTTATATAATTGGAGATTTTCCATTGAATATTGAAAACTGTCTTTATCAATTTTTTATCTTCAATCCTTAGATTGGTTTCGGTTCCAACGTGACTTCTTCTCCCAGCATATTAAAGGGTGACTGGTCTGCGCTGGTTCCAGTTTTATAATCAAATACATCCGATACGATATCGTTAACTTTTCGGTAAAGCAGGCGTAAGGAAATATCCACCGGACAGGCGTCCTCGCACAGACCGCAGTCGATACAACGCCCCCCCATATGAACCGCTCTGACCAGATGGAAAATCGGTACTTCGGGCGGAACACTACCGGTGGCGATCAAGTCCTTATGCTCAAGACTACATTCCTTGCAAAAACAAACCGGACAGATATCACGGCATCCATAACACTTGAGGCATTTCTGGAACTCATACATCCACCGGCTATATCGGTCTTCCTGGCTAAATTCTTCAGCCGTTTCAACATCCATGTTATTGTCTATACCGATCATCATTTTCAAAGGCGCGGCCTTTTCAGGTTCGAGATAGGAACAATCCCCATGCTCCTTGAGTTTGGAGGGACAGCAATTGACGCTTATTGTCTCTATATTGTCCGGTCTCAACTGATTCCAGACATAAAGAACATTCAAAGCTCTCTGATTGCAATCTCGTACCAAAAGTCCTATTTTCAGTTCCGGATGTTCGGCAGCGATCTTTGTGGCCATCTTTTCCAAAGAATACCGGGCTTTGCTGACGATCAAATCGCCAGTTTCATCCAAATTGTCCTTGGTAAAGCAATGGGGCAGCGGATGCTCCTTGAATCATTTTATATCCTAAAAATATGTCTACTTTACCCTGTTCAAGCCACTCTCTCACTTGTTCTTGCATATCATCCTCCCTCCGCGGTCAGCGTTTCCTGCGACGCTTCTGATAAACTCACAACGGCGGACATGTCAAAGTCGCCGGACAGAGGGCTGGGGCCCAATGATTGTATTTTATTCGTAAAACTGGTGACCACTTGCACAAATTTCTGGGCTTCGGCCGAAGATATCCAGTCTAAATGTAATCGACCTTCTAATCCCATAAACGCTAAAAGTTCCTGAAGAAACGTCATCCGTTTAATGGTCATGTAATTACCATACAGGTAATGGCAGTCGCCGACATGTCACCCGCCCACCAGGACGCCGTCGGCCCCGCTCTGAAATGCGCGCAAAATATGGTGCGGCGATACCGTGGCGGAACACATGACCCGGATGGGACGAATATTGGGCGGGTATGCCAGTCGGCTTACACCTGCCAGATCAGCCGCCCCATATGCACACCAGTTACACATAAAAGCGATGATTTTAGGCTCATATTTATCCTTGTTCACATTTTTCTCCTTTCCAATGGATTAAGCGCTCAATGCGCTTTTAATCTGAGCGTAAAGTTGATTGTTGTTAAAGCCCATCAGCATCGGTGCTTCGGAAGGGCATACTGCTGCACAGGCCCCACACCCTTTACACAAGGCCGCGTTGACTTCGGCCACAAACTTTTGATTGTCAAAATCGATGGCACCATACGGACAGACATTGATGCATCCCAGGCAGCCGGAACACAATTCGGCACGAATATCTGAGACGATGCCGCCCACTTTAATGCTCTCCAAGGCCAGTACGGTGGCAGCTCTTGCCGCAGCAGCTTGTGCCTGGGCAATGCTCTCTTCGATGGGTTTCGGGTAATGGGCCATACCACACAGAAAAATACCGTCATTGGCAAAATCCACCGGCCTTAATTTTTGATGGGCTTCCAAGAACCATCCGTCGGAATCCAAAGGCACCTTGAAAAGCTGGGCCAACGAATGGTCCCAATGGGAAACAATGGCGGATGCCAAACAAAGGATATCGGCCTTCACGGCCAGTTTGCGGTTGAGTATTCGGTCTGTGAATTCAACGATGACCTGGTCGCCATCAGGTTTTACTTCAGGCTTTTGATCGACTGAATAAGAAGTAAAGATTACGCCGGCAGCCCTTGCCTCACGATAGAGATCCTCCTTTTTACCATATGTTCGAAGATCCCGGTATAGAATTAAAACATTCACATTGGGATTATTCTTCTTGAAATCAAGAGCCTTCTTAACGGAATGGGTACAGCAGACTTTGGAGCAGTAAGGACGTTCGTCATCCCTGGATCCGACACACTGAATAAAGACCACGTTTTCAGCCTTTTCTATTCTTGAATCGTTGGTGTGAAAGAGATCGTCGAGTTCCAGATGGGTCATCACCGCCTTGTGTTCCCCGTAAAGGTATTCATCGGGCTTGTACTCTTTGGCACCGGTGGCGATAACCGCCACCCCATGCTCAATCGTTTTTGTTGATTCGGAGTTTCTAAGCTCGGTTTTGAAATTGCCGATAAAACCGTCGACGTTACTGATTCTCGTCCCGGTATGAACGGTAATACGATCATCCGATTCCACTGACTGTTACAAGTCCTTTAACAAAAGATCCCACATCTTCATTTTTATGGGTTTTGCCCAGCATCAAGGCGTTACCACCCAAAGTGTCGGATTTTTCTACAAGATCAACAGGATATCCCTGATGTGCCAGTGAAACAGCGGCTGTCATTCCGGCAATCCCGCCGCCAATCACCATCGCCGAATGGGATACTGGAAGATCCGTCTGCTTCAACGGTGCTAAAAGGTTGGTTTTTGCAACAGCCATTCGAACAAGATCCTTGGCTTTTTCGGTGGCTGCATCCGGGTCGTTTGCATGGACCCAGGAGTCATGATTTCTGATATTCGCCATCTCAAAAAGGTACTTGTTTAAACCCGCATTGATCAGTGTTTCCTGGAACAACGGCTCATGGGTCTTGGGTGTGCAGGCCGCCACAACCACACGGTTGAGGCCCTGTTGTTCGATGATATCGGACATTTTATCCTGGGTATCCTGGCTGCAACTAAATAAGTTTTCTTCGACATAAGCCACATTCGGTAAGGTTTTAACATATTCTGCCACTTCCGAGACTCTCACCACACCGCCAATATTAATCCCGCAGTTGCATACAAATACACCAATTTTAGGCGGTTCTTCACTAACATCCCTTTCAGGGGGCAGATCTAGAATTTTGGTCTGGGTGTTGCGGGCCGTTGCCAGGTGCTCTGTTGCCGCACACGCCGAAGCACTGGCTTCCATTACCGACTGGGGGATATCCTTGGGACCGGTGAACGCACCGCATGCATAGATTCCTTCCACGGAAGTCGCTACGGGATGAAAAGTGTCGGTTTTCGTAAAAAGGTATTCATCAAGATCGACACCGATACGCTTTGAAAGATCCGCAACATCCTGATGGATTTCAAGGCCCACGGACAGAACAAACATGTCAAAAGTTTCCTCTTTGATCGTGCCGTCTTCCTCGATATACCGAACCGATACATCATCGGTGCCAGGTACCGGATCTATGGTGTGAATCCGGGATCGGACAAATTTGACACCTTTTTTTTTGGCATTTTCATAATACTTATCAAAGTCTTTGCCGTGGGTCCGCATATCCATATAAAATACCGCGCATTCGAGCGGTTCGTTGCTGTGCTCTGAAGCGATCACTGTCTGCTTAATGGCATACATGCAGCAGACCGAGCTACAGTAGGCATTGTCACAACGGTTGAGGTCCCTGGACCCCACACATTGCAACCAGCCGATTTTTTTCGGTTCCTTATGGTCGGACGGTCTGACCAGATGCCCTGAAAAAGGGCCGGTGGCGGAAAGAATCCGTTCAAATTCCAGAGAAGTGACCACATTGGGCAGGCTGGTATAGGCATACGTATCAAACCGGCTGGGATCGAATGCTTCAAACCCCGGCGCCAAAACGATGGACCCCACGTCAAACTCGATAATTTCCTCTTTTTGTGAATGATCAATGGCGTCAACAGGGCAAAAATCGGCGCATATCTTACATCCGTCGGTTTTAAAATGAACGCATTTGCTTCGGTCAATGGCGGGTGTATTGGGAACCGCCTGGGCGTATGGGACATAGATCGGTTTTCGGCCTTTGAGACCTGCATCATATTCTGAAGGTATCTTCACAACCGAATGTTTTGTTATATGTTCTCTAATTTTATCAACGGTAATATGCCCCGTGGGACAGACAAAAGCACACGCACCGCAAGCCATACATACATCCGTTTGGATATGAAACGGGGTGTCCACCTTCATCTCCACCCCCCGACCGGTGAGACTGATGGCACTGTTGCCCATTCTGTCACAGATACGGGTACACAGCCCACAAAGGATGCAGGTGTCGTCTTTAATCTTAAAGCGGGTTTCTTTAAGGTTGTATTGGGCAGAAAGTTCCTTGATGATGGGTACGTCCGGACAGCGGGCAAGCAATAATTCTACGTTCAGTTTTCGACCTGCGTGTACCGTTTCGGTGTCGGTTTTGACCTCCATGCCTTCCCAGATGGGATAGTTACAGGCGGTTACGAAACGTGTGCGGCGTCCGTCAAAAAGCTCCACGGTGCACAGACGGCACATTCCGGCGGGTTCGAGCGCTTTATGGTGACACAGCGTCGGAATTTCAACCCCGTATTTTTCAGCAACTTGAAGAATATATTGCCCTTCCTCTCCCTGAACCTTTTTCCCGTTAAGCTTAAACGTAATCATGAATGTTAACCTTATTGTATCCTTTGATTATTGGATGAGTATGGCATCGAACTTACAGGCATCGTAACAGATGCCGCACTTTATGCATTTTTCCAAGTCTAAATGATGAGGTTTTTTCTTTTCACCTGTAACGGCTTCCTCGGGGCACCGTTTGGCACAAAGGGTGCAACCGTTGCAGGCCTCCACATCAATTTCATAGTGGAACAAGGGCTTGCAAACGCCCGATGGGCACTTCTTGTCCTTAATGTGGGCTTCATACTCATCTCGAAAATAAAGTATCGTGGTCAGTACAGGATTCGGCGCCGAGGTCCCCAGTCCGCACAGGGAAAACTTCTGGATCATCATACCCAGTTCTTCCAAAAGCGCGATGTCGCCTTCTTTACCGTTTCCTTTGCAAATATCGGTCAGAATATCCAGCATGGCTGTAATCCCTTCACGGCAGGGGTTGCACTGACCGCATGATTCCTCTTTTAGAAAATCCACAAAATACCGGGCCACGTCCACCATACAAGTGTCCTGGTCCATGACAATCATGCCGCCGGATCCCATCATGGAACCGACTTTGATTAATTCATCAAAGTCGACGCCCAGACCTAAAAATTGCTCGGGGATGCACCCGCCGGAAGGGCCTCCGGTTTGAACCGCTTTGAATTTTTTCTTTCTGGGGACGCCGCCGCCGATGTCAAAAACGATCTCTTTAAGAGAGATCCCCATGGGAACTTCCACCAGGCCGGTGTTTTTCACCTTACCCACCAGACTGAAAACTTTCGTTCCTTTACTATGCTTTGTTCCCATTTTGACATAATTGTCGGCTCCCTTTAAAAGAATCGCCGGAACATTTGCATATGTCTCCACATTGTTCAAGTTTGAAGGATTCTCTCTAAACCCTTTTTCCACTGTATGGATATATTTTGCCCTGGGTCTGCCCACTTTTCCTTCCAGAGAGGCCATTAATGCTGTTGATTCACCGCAGACAAAAGCGCCGGCTCCGGTTGAAATCTTGATGTCGAAACTGAAATCAGATCCTGCGATATTTTCGCCAAGAAGCCCGTATTTCTTAGCACTCTTGACAGCAGTTACCAGTCTTTTCACCGCAAGGGGATATTCATTTCGAACATAAATAGAACCCTGACTTGAACCGATGGCCCTTGCAGCAATCAACATGCCTTCAAGAACGCTGTGTGGGTCGCCTTCTAAAATGCTTCGGTCCATGTATGCGCCGGGGTCACCTTCATCGGCATTGCAAATGATGTATCTTTCACCGTTGTGCTTGGCACACGTCTCCCACTTGATGCCTGTGGGGAAACCGCCCCCACCGCGCCCCCTTAACCCCGAGTCCTTAACCGCCTGGATGATTTCTTTGGGCTCCATATCTTTTAGCGCTTGAATAAAGGCCTGATAACCTCTCCTGGCGATGTATTCTTCTATGCTGTCAGGATCGATGTAACCACAATTCCGTAGAGCAATCTTTACTTGTTTATCAAAAAACGGAACATCTTCTAAAAAAGGAATCTCCTCTAAAGGCGTAACACCAGCCATGGGGTTTTGTATGCCATCTTCCAGAAATGAACGCGGATCTTGCATCTGCCCCAGGATCCACTTTTTATTGAAATTGCCTTCCCTATAATCCTGGATCATATCCAGAATTTTATCTTCCGTTATATTCTTATAAATAATCCGAGGTTTCCCTTTTTCGAATATTTCAACCAGCGGTTCAAGTTCGCAGAAACCGATACAACCGGTCTGGTTAATGCCAACACCGTTGTTACCGGGAAATTCTTTTACAGCCTTTTCTAGTGATGCTTGAGCACCTGCAGCAATGCCACACGAAGCCATCCCGACGTTAACCTTAACCGCTTCGGGATAATAAAGCTTCTTACTGTAATTCTCACTGATAACCTCTAGATCTTTTGCAGACTCGATTTTCATCATTCGTGCCTCTATTGTGTTATTCGTACTTTTCTAAAATCTTATCTACTTCAGTATAGGCGATGCGACCATGCGTGTCTTCATTAATCTTAACCACCGGCCCTAAACTGCAACAGCCGATACAGCGCACCGATTCAAGGGTAAATCGTAGATCCTCTGTGGTTTCGCCATCCTCTATGTTCAAAGATTCTTCAAGCTTTTCACGTATTCTCTCACCACCTCTGACATGGCAGGCTGTGCCGAGACAGATAGAAATAATGTTTCTACCTCTCGGCTCAAGACTAAACGTGCTGTAAAAGGTGGCTACGCCATAAATCTGGCTGAGAGGAACCCCAATACTGGTGGAAAGATATGTTAAGGCCGGTGTTGGAAGATAGTTGTAACGCCTCTGAATTTCCTGAAGCATCATAATCAAATTTTCTTTGTCATTGTTAAAATCTTCCTCGATAATCCTATCGAGCTCCATATAATCTATTTCCGTTGTTTCAATGCTTTCCGCCAAACATGGATCGCTCATATGTTTATCCTCCTGATACAACAAGCTGAAATCGATGCGACGATTTTATAATGACTTAGACTGATTTTGGGGCATTGGTATGTTTGTGACCGGACAGTTTTCAACACAGTTGCCACAGCCTGTGCAAAGGTCCATATTAATACTGCGTGGACGTTTTCTAACCTTTACTTTGAAGTTCCCGGCAGATCCTTCAACAGATTCCAGATCCGCGTATGTGATAATTTCGATGTTCAGGTGCCGGCCGACCTCGACCAGTTTCGGTGAGATAATTCACATGGCGCAGTCATTGGTGGGAAACGTTTTGTCCAGCTGAGCCATCACCCCCCCGATAGACGGTGATTTTTCAACGAGATATACATAATATCCCGCATTGGCAAGATCCAGGGCAGATTGCATTCCTGCAATGCCGCCCCCTAAAACCAGAACCGATCCGATTACATCGTTGACCATCGTTGGATCCTCCTGTAAAAAAAGCAATTTTTGGATAATAACATGGGATGCAACAATTCTCTTGTCATGGAAAAAATCAAATTGATTAACTATAAGGAATTAAAAACTTTGTCAATAAGATTCTATGGGTAAGACAATGTGATATACGGCAGAAAAATCCAATTCAGAATCATAGATTGACCATCGCAGATGCACGGTTGAGATTTCATTAAATATTTTGTTCTTTACAGCCATTTTCTTGTTTTGTGAAACCGGTTCTTTCAATCGAATAAAAATTATGATATGTATTGATGAATTAAATTACAATTTAGATAATTACACACCATTTGAAAAGGTCTTGCCATGACACAAAGAGACGACGGTGACAAAATAGATAAATTTAATGAAAATCCGGAAGACGATAATTATAATGAACAATATTCACTATGGAAAGAAGAGAAAAAGCAAAAATTCGGAACAAACGCACCCAAAATGTCTGAAAAAATCCCTTTATCAAGATTTGGTATCGGATTTTTGATTCTGCTAATTCTTTTAATTTTGCTGTTTGCCAGAAATCGAAGCGTCGTGCTTGAAAATCGAATTGCCGCATTGGAAAACAGTGTAAAAGACTTTGAAGAAATTGTTGATAACCGGGTGGGGAAAGTTTGGGAACAGGCCCAAACGTTTCAACAGTTCAAGGAGCGCTTTGACCGGTCTGAAGCAGCTTTAACGTCAAGGATGGATCAGATCGTGATAAGCCTTGACAGACTTCAAAAAAAGATGTCCAAAACCAGAACTCAGAAAGCCAAAACTTCAAAAACCGCAAAAGTATCCAAAAAAACTACCGGAAAACGATATCACATTGTTAAGCCCGGTGAAACATTGTATCAAATCGGACCCCGGTACAGTTTGACAGTAAAAAAATTGCGTCAGCTCAACAAACTGGGTGATAATGATACCATCTATCCGGGGCAAAAGCTTGTGGTAAGTCCTTGAGTCTTATTATAATGATGGGTACTTATCGTACGCCTCAGTGACGAGGAATGCAGCGCCGCGCAGTCCCGCTGAAGCGGGGTTTACGAAGACGCCAACTTTGAGTTATAACGACAAAGGCAGAGCCTATGGACTCTGCCTTTGTTATCTGATGGTTAATTCGGTTGACTAATTAAAGGTTCTTCATAACATCTTACTGTCGAGAAAAGACTCCTGCCTTGGGTTTATTCGAAAAACACTTTGTTTTTATCGGAAATTTTGTATCCTAAAGCTAAAAGTATCTTTCGCTTTGTTTCCATTCTGCATGGCATCCCATTTTCAATTCGTGTAATTGTAATGGGAGATATTCCAGCTTTTCTGGAAAGCTCGGCCTTACTCATCATGAGAGATTCTCGAATTTTTTTTAGGCGATTTTGGCTCATTGAACAAAATTTTTAACTATCTTTAATTTATGATATAATTATTAGTTATATCATAAACTTGTAATTTATTAATGTCAAGTAAAATTATATATAATTTATATATAATTCTATTGAATTAGGATATATTGTATTTCATTGAAATAAGTTACTATATATTGTGCCCTAACCATTTAATATATTCTTGATCATCGGGCGGCTTAAATAAAACTTTTGTTTAAGTCACTCTGTTAGAGAATTTATCCAGACGTTGCTTTGATGATAGGCTCGAGTCAAGATTGTTAACGCAATATTTTTTGGATGACAGGTTTTCAGTATTCAGGTGCGAAATTTGAGTAACGAAAAAATTCCGAGATGATTCGTTCTGCACTACGTTGACTCGGTTTCGGTTTTGGTGATATGGGAAAATCTTAAGGTTGGATTTTTCGACATCCAAACGAATACAAATGATTCAAGTTTTTTATTAGGATGTCGATAAATTAATAAGATAAATCATTGATCTGCTTTCAGGCAAACCCAAGCGCGGAACAAAATTTAAAGGTAAAGGTCAACACTTGGAATATCATCATCGTTTAACAATATTAGATCACTATATTAGACAATTGCCTCCTTTTCCCGCAACTGTCAACAAGGTCATGGAAATCTGCCGTGATGTAAATACATCACCCACAGATCTGACCAAGGTCATCAGTTTAGACCCTGTGCTCACTGGAAAGGTTATGCAACTTGTTAATTCAGCCTATTTTGGTCTCTCACGTGAAATTATCTCTCTGGTTCGGGCAGTTGTTATGCTGGGTATGAATACGGTTAAAAATCTTGTTCTTGGCGCAACTGTGATGAGCGCCTTCGGGACCCGTAAAAACTTTCGTGCGTTAAACATGGATATGTTCTGGAAACATTCTCTTGGCGTCGGTGTTATTTCCAAACTGATCGCCGAAAAACGCAACATAAACAAAAAGCTGATAGAGGGATATTTTATCGCCGGGCTTTTGCATGACATTGGAAAAATCCCTCTAAACAGTAAATTTTCTGATGAATACCTGAATATAATGGAAATACCGGAAAAAGAGCCTCAGCCTCTCTTCATTTCTGAAAAACAGTTGCTGGGAATTGATCATACTTTTGTGGGAAATCTTATCGCAAAAAAGTGGAAACTGGGAGAAGAAATTTCAGATACCATAACATATCATCACGCCCCAGAAACATATCAAGGTGTGCAAAACGACATTCTTTTCACCGTCATTCTATCGGATCATTTTGCAAATAGTTCTGAAATCGGTTTTTCCGGAAACCGTTATTTGGAAAATATTTACCCTGAAGCCATGCGGTATCTCGGGGATGACACTGAATTGTCTTTTGATAATATCAGTGCGTTTAACGGTGAAGTCGAGCAAGAGATAGAAAAAGCCCAAATATTCTTGAAGATCGCCGGTTGAGGAGGAAATTATGAAACTTCGTTTCTGGGGTGTACGCGGCTCTATCGCATGTCCTGGACCCAAGACAGTGGAATTCGGAGGCAACACCCCTTGCTTGGAACTTCGGTTCGGCGAAAAAAACAGACTCATCATCATCGATGCTGGAACCGGCATCCATCCGATGGGAAATCGCTTGGTGTTCAATGATATTCAAGATGGACCCATAACCACCGAAATATTTATAACCCATACCCACTGGGATCATATTATCGGATTCCCTTTTTTCAGACCTATATATATTCCTGGCACCAAACTGAAGGTATACGGCCCGATAACATTTGAAGACGATTCCCTTGAAAAAATAATGGGAGACCTTCTACGATACCGATACTTTCCGGTGCTGCACGGTGAGCTTACAGCAAATATCGAGTATTTACAGCTCGGTGAATGTAAAATGGATCTTGGCGACGGAATCACGTTGAAAACAAAATATTTGAATCACCCGCTACTCTGCCTCGGTTATCGGTTTGAATTTAACGGCAAAGTTTTGTGTACCGCCTATGACACAGAGCCCTTTAGAAACGTTTTCTCAACAGACACAAACGCTGCGGATTTTGATCCCATCGTTCGTGATGAAGGAGAAGAAGCAGCCCGTGAAGAAAATGAAAAATTGCTCGATTTTTATCGCGACGCAGATCTTCTTATCCATGATTGTCAATATACCAAGGATGAATACTTTTCATCAAAAATAGGCTGGGGGCACTCATTTTTTGAGCACGCAATCGATTCCGCCCTCAAGGCCAATGTTAAAAAAATAGCCCTTTTTCACCATGACCCTCTGCGGACAGACCAGGAACTTTTTGAACTCGAAAAGCGCTGCCAGAAACATGTTGGCAACCAGTCCGACCTGGAAATTTTAGTGGCAAAGGAAGGGATGGAAATTGTACTTTGAAATGTGATTAGAAGTCATTTTACCTTAGGTGTTCACGGGGTTTGCTTCCCCGTGAACACGGACATATTACCTGCCAATATACCCCATAAATTAAGCCTAAACTGAGCGTTTCAAATAGTGCCAGGATCATTAAAAATTAATAATTATAGATAAATATACATTGCTAAAATCGCTAATAGTTCTTACTCAGAAGGTGAACGTATTTATGAAAAAAATTGTCGCCATTTGAAACCCTTTGGGATTGCCGATTTTTATCCGTCTCTGGAGGATTACCGAATCGCCCCGTTATTCACGGGATCTTCGAGCTGCACTTGTCCGCGGCGGATTATGAGACATTGACAGTAGCAAACTACGGCGGCAAGTCCATGCCTTGCAACTTCAGCAACCTCCCCAAAGGCGGGCAAGCCTCGACAATCGCTCAATATAGGTTAAATATGCATGCCTTTTTAATGTCATAGGGGTTGAAAAATCAAATATTATTCATATATTAAATCCTAATTAGAAAGTGGCTAAAGATCCTGCAACCAATTTAACAGAAAATAGAATATTTATGACAAAAAACATCGGCTTTATCTCAACTCGCTTTTCAGGCACCGACGGCGTTACCATGGAATCCAGCAAGTGGTCGAAAGTTTTAAAACAAAAAGGGCACAGCTGTTTCTGGTTCGCCGGTGAATTGGACAGGGATCCGAAAAGGAGTTTCCTGGTCCCCGAGGCACATTTCAAACACGAAAAAAATGAGTGGATCAATGATCGAATATTCGGTCTTAAATTGCGAAACCCCAATGTAACCGATACCATTTTTGAATTAAAAGTTTTTTTAAAAAGACGGATTCGAGAATTTATCTCCCAATTCAGTCTGGATCTTATCATCGCTCAAAATGTACTCACCATTCCGATGCACATTCCATTCGGAATTGCCTTAACCGAAATTATCGCTGAAACCCAGATTCCCACCATTGCCCATCACCATGATTTCTATTGGGAAAGGACGCGGTTTTCCGTGAACGCAGTGGGAGATTACCTGAGGATGTCGTTTCCGCCCAACTTAAATAATATCGAACATGTTGTGATCAACTCGGCGGCTCAAGAAGAACTGGCACTTCGGGCGGGAATTTCATCTACGATCATTCCCAATGTTTTGGATTTTGAGAACCCACCGGAAATAGATGCCGAGCAAACCGCAGCGTTCCGAAGTTCTATGGATCTGGAACCGCAAGACCATATCATCCTGCAGCCCACCCGCATTGTCCAGCGCAAGGGAATCGAACATGCCATTGAATTGGTCGAAAGCCTGAAAAACCCTCGATACAAACTGGTTATCTCCCATGAAGCCGGTGATGAGGGATATGAATATTCCGAATGGCTTCTGGAAACCGCACACGAACGAGGGGTGGATTTAAGATTGGTAAAAACACGCGTATCAGATCCGCTAAACGTTCAATCGAATCAGAAGGCAAATCCGTCGTTGTGGGATATTTACCCTCACGCTGATTTTATTACCTACCCCAGTCTTTATGAAGGATTCGGCAATGCATTTCTTGAAGCGGTCTATTTTAATAAACCCTTGCTCATCAACCGATACGCAACGTTTATCAGAGACATTGAGCCCAAAGGGTTTGATCTGATCGTCATGGACGGATTCCTCACCAAAAAAAATGTTCAACAGGTAAGAGATGTTTTAAACTCGTCCCAAATAAAAGAGAAAATGGTCCATCACAATTATGAAGTGGCCAGGCGGAACTATTCCTATGCGCTTCTGCGCCGCTGGTTAAGCGCCATCCTGATAAATTTCTTTGGAATGGATGCATAATACGCTCAAGTTTCGCACCCTTAGTTTTCAGCAACGCTAATATAGCAGAGCAGGCCGTGAAAATTTTTTAAGATAAAATTATACGGATGCAATCGGCAAATAGAAAAAAGCTGCATTCACCCTAAAAAAAGGCACGAAGAAGATGCGGAAACAGAAAAATTCACGCGGATGTTTTTTGTGCGGGCTTGAGAATGAATTTTCGCTGAAAATGAAATGGGTTGAAGATCACCAGGCCAGACAGATACGGTCGACCGTGACGGTTCCGGATCATTTCAACGGCTATCCCGGGGTGGTCCACGGCGGTATTGTTTCAGCGATACTGGATGAAACAGCCGGGCGTTCGGTGATGCTGGACTCCGGCGAAGATGCGTTAATGGTTGCGTTGAAACTGGAAGTGACCTTCCGTCGACCGACACCGACCGGTACACCGCTGACGGTTATCGGATGGGTAATCAAACAGACCGCGAGCCGGGCTCAGGTTGCCGGAGAGATCCGCCTTCCCGACGGAACCCTCACCGCCGAATGCAAGGCCATCGTCGTTCCACCGCCCCAGGAGATACTCGACAATTGGGAAAATGAAAAGCCCTATTGGAAGGTATATGATGATTGAAAATTTCTCCTTTGGAAATATTGTGGTCAATGGAATCACCTATACGAATGATATTAAAATCATTCAAGGAAAAGTGATCCCCACCTGGTGGCGAAAAAGTGGTCACCAGGTGAACATCGATGACATCCAGGACATTATTAATGCAAAACCCGATATTCTGGTGCTGGGCAAAGGCAAGCCCGGCATGATGAAATCGACCCCATCGTTATGTGAATTTCTCAAGCAAAACGATATTGATTTAATGGAAGAGAAAACATCAAAAGCAATAAAGACGTTCAACCGGCTCTTTAATCAAGGTAGAAATGTTTGTGCCGGGTTTCACTTATCGTGTTAAGCGATTTATTATTCATTACGTACATTTTGCAGAAAAAAAATCAGACCTTCACGAAAACACGGAAAAAAATGTATTTTGTGTTTTTGAACTTTCCTGCTTTCGTGATAATCAGTTTAAATTCCGATTACAATTTTACTCATTTTAGTTCATTTTAGGCGCCTTTTCAGTTTATCCGGGCTAAGGAGGTTTAACATGCAAATTCTGGTTCTTTATTTTTCAAAAAGCGGCAACACCAAAAAACTGGCTGAAGCTATTCTCAAAGGGGTTGAAAGTGTCCAAGGCGTTGAGGGCGTATTGAAACATACCGATGACGTCACCAAAGAGGATTTTGTATCATCAGACGGCGTCATTGCCGGATCTCCCGTCTATTTCGGCGTCATGGCGGCCCAGCTCAAAAAGATCTTCGACGAATTTGTGGGTGTGCGTAAAAAAATGGAAGGCAAGGTCGGCGCTGCCTTTGCAACTTCAGCAGATCCTTCGGGCGGCAAGGAAACCACCATGATGTCCATTATTCAGGTCATGTTGATTTACGGCATGGTGATTGTGGGAGATCCCATGTCGGCTACCGGGCACTTCGGAACGGCCTGTGTCGGTGCGCCGGACAGCGGCAGCCTGGAAAACGGCATTAAACTGGGCCAGAGAGTGGCGGAACTGGTCAAAAAACTGGGTGATTAATAAAGTAGCATTTTATATTAAACCCGAGTTTCGAAACCAAATATGGCGAATATGATTTTACCTTAAAAAATTTTCCAGGCCCGCTACGCTGTATTGGTGTTGTTTGGAATTAAGGATGAGGAACTTCGGCATCAAAATTATAGGAAAATAAAATGAAGGGAATTTTTCTGAGATGGTTGATCCTGACATTTTCAATCATCGCTACGTCATATTTGATTGATGGAATACAGGTCAGCGGTTTTTTATCCGCATTTTTTGCTGCCGCTATTTTGGGAATACTGAATGCTTTTTTTCGACCCATTCTGTTAATATTGACGCTCCCGGTGAATATACTGAGCCTGGGGCTTTTTACTTTTGTCATCAATGCCATCGTCCTCATGATGGTTTCCGGGATGATATCCGGATTTGAGGTTTATGGATTCTGGTCGGCTGTTTTTGGATCATTTTTAATCAGCCTGGTCAGTTGGCTTCTTACATCTTTTATCGGGGAACGGGGAACGGTTCAGTATATTGATTTAAAAAATGTTGGCGGCAACCGATGGGAAAAGTAAATGCGGATGTCTTTACAAATTACACCATGATATTTTTATTATCATAAGAAAGGGCACCAAAATACCCATCACTGATATTGAATCTCAAATTAATGAATCAGATCCCTTTTTCCAGCCTTGAGACCTCACGTTCCGCAACATCCCCCAAGTACATTCAAATTTTGATTTTTATTATTTTAGATATATGTAATCAGCAGACAGTAAAAAAGGAGCGCGTTCCTGATGGATATCATGTATTTCGAAGATGTTGAGGTAGGAAAAAAGAGGACCAAATCAGTAACATACCAAGTTAATAAAGAAGAGATCATCGAATTCGCTCGCCATTGGGATCCTCGCTCTTTTCATATTGACGAAGTGGCGGCAGTTTCGTCAGTTTTTGGAGGACTCGTTGCCTGTTCAGCTCATATCTTTTCCATTCTTTCGTGGTTTGCCACACATGGTCAAAGACGTACCGCGTCGATAGCAGCACTAGGCTTTGATAAACTTCGTATGCACCATCCTGTTCGTCCAAGTGATACGCTTTCTTGTAGCTTTGAATGTCTTGAAAAGCGCGAGTCCCAATCTAAGCAAGATCGAGGAATTGTCCGAACTTTGGCAACAATATCCAATCAGCAAAATATAGAGGTGTTTTCTGCCATTGTTACAACCATGGTAGCAAAACGTTCTCAATAGCGTTGCGCTTCAGTGAAAATGAAACAAAAAATCGCCTAATGGTTAATATCATACTTGAGGCATCTTCAAAGCGAGAAATGAAAAATGAATCAGACACCTTTCCCAGCATTTTTTGAGCAGTCCCCAATCATTCTTGGCGAAGGAGCTGTCATCGAGCGCCTGCGACGTAACACCGATTTTGAACTCGATCCTTTTATCGTTAATTCGGCATTTATCTATGAACAAAAGAAGCGTAAAGCTATTGAAACCATCTATCGGCAGTATCTGGACATTGGCTTCCAGTATGATTTACCGCTACTCCTTTCCACCCCTACCTGGCGGGCCAGTCGGGAACGTATTATAGCCGCCGGCTATGAAGGAAAGGATGTGAACGGCGACAATTTCCGGTTTCTTGATGCATTGCGGAGCAGCTTCGGTGTGTATGCACGAAAGGTTGTCATCTGTGGTTTACTCAGTTGCCAGGGAGATGCCTATAATCCGGAGGAAGCACTCGAGGCCGATGTTGCGCACGAGTTCCATACTTGGCAGGCCATGAAGCTGGTGGAAGCCGGCGTAGATTTCCTTCTTGCCGCCACTCTTCCGGCCTTTAGCGAGGCGACCGGACTCGCACAAGCCTTGGCCGTTACCGATAAGCCGTACATCGTCAGTTTCGTTATTCGCCCTGAAGGCACACTTCTTGACGGTACACCTCTGAAGAACGCCATCGCCGCCATCGATGCCGAAGTCAGCCCAATGCCTCTTGCTTATCTGGTCAATTGCACTCATGCCTCCATCTTCAGGTCCGCCATTTTGCATGAAGTCAATTCATCTTCACTCGTCAGGGAGAGGGTTGTCGGTCTGCTGGCCAATACAGCGGCGCTCAACCCTGAAGAATTGAACAACAGCGACGGTCTGGTGGAAGAAGAGCCTGAAACTTTCGGCCAATCCGTCGCCTACTTACACGGGGACCTCGGGATGAAGATTCTGGGGGGATGTTGCGGAACCGACCATCGACACATCCGCTATCTCGCAAAACATCTCTTAACCGCTAGACAGATCTTTTAGAGTTTAGGTGAAGGTAAATAATCACTGCAACATAAATAATTGTGATGCCTAAAATTATATACACTAGCATATCATTTCTCCGATATGTATATATCGGCAAATATATCTAAATTTTTAACCCCTTCAAGAACAGTTGACGATTTAAACAAAAAGTTGTTAGCCAAAACGATGGCTAACCCCTTCAAAACAATGTCTTTATTGGTTCCAAGGGACAGAATCGAACTGCCGACATGGGGATTTTTAGTCTGTCTCAAGGTTTTTCACGGTTTTTTACATTCCTTCCCAATGTTATTTTTGTCTATATACTATCAATGAAAACCGACTGCGCCCTTTTCGATTTTTAAGTATTTGCGGTTACCCTTTTCTTAGAACTGCTTCCGCCGGTCAGCTGGGTATAAAGCGGGTAAACTTTTTAAATGCAGGCAACCAGCATTCGAATGCGGCATTGCTGGTTGCCTGCCGATAGAACGGCGGCGGTACTGGCAAATTATCTGGCACGACATCCCGCGATTTGGCCATAGGATCAGGTCTTTCCGGATTTGCGATCACCCGGAAATCAGTTGATCACGAATTGGGCTCTTCGATTCTTGGCCCAAGAAGCCTCATTTTGACCCATAGCGATGGGTCGCTCTTCACCGTAACTAATGGTGTTCAGTCGATTGGCGCTGATGCCCAGATTGACGAGGAAATTTTTGACCGATTCAGCACGTCGTTCGCCCAAGGCTGTATTGTAGGCATCGGTGCCGCGCTCATCGCAATGTCCCTCAACAGTAACCGTTACACCTGGATTAGTGCGCAGATAATTGGACTTTCTGTTTAAAATTTGCTGAGCTTGGTCCGACAATACAGAGCTGTCAAATACGAAGTGGATATTCTCGTTGACGAATGCGTTTCCGGCAGCTTCACGGGCAGCTGCTTGGGTCCTAAGTCGATCTTCCTGCAGCCGTCTGGCTCGCTCGGCTTCCTCGGCGGATCTGTCCGATGCCTTTGAGACTTCCGGTTGAGTCGTCGGTACCGGCTCGGATTGCACCACCTTTTTTGCACACGAAGCTGTGAAGAACATGGCAGGTAATATCATTACCAAAAAAATAGCCAACCATAAGTTTTTTCTCATTTTCTTCTCCTTTGTTTTGACGTTGACAGATCGTATATTGGCGCATTGCTAACAAATCCTACGCTGTTCCCAATCGGAGTTTCCGGATGGGATCTTGCTATTTTCCATCCGAAAGCTCCGGTTTCGTCTCGAAGTAACGCCGATTGAAATTGGATATACTGTTCAGCGCTTTTACCGATGCCATCTCCAGACTGTCCACAATCTGACCCGTGGTCGACGTCAGCTTGGCATGGAAAAGCAGAAGCGGAAGCGCGGACATCAGCCCAAAGGCCGTAGTGTTCATGGCCACCGAGATACTGGCGGACAGCAGGTCAGCCTTTTCGGCAGGGTTCGCATTGGCAACCGCGGTAAAGGCCTCGATCAGCCCCATGATGGTGCCTAGCAGGCCCAGCAAAGTAGCGATATTAGAGAGCAGCGCCACGTAAGGCGTGCGCTTTTCCAACTGAGGAATGATCTCCATCATGCTCTCTTCCATGGAAATTTCGATGTCTTCACGACGCCGGACTGTCCCAGACGTGCCAGTCCCATTCCCAGCATTTGCGAAATGGTGGATTTGTTCTTGTTAATTATCCCCCGCGCTTTGTCGAACTCACCCTTGACCAGCATCGGATGTAGCAGGTTCCACATTTTGCGGTTCACGCTCCGGATACGGTTCAACTGAACCCAGCGCTCAACTGTAATGGCCATGCCGGCCACAAACACGAGCAAAATAGGGTACATGAACAACCCACCCTTTTGGAAAAACGTTATCATTGAATAGATTCCCATTGCTTTCCTCCTAAAACCTGACAATCAATAGCCATCGATGACACCATGTATTGACTCCATGCACTTTTCTATGCAGCGGGCAGGAAGTCGATTGGGTACAGGATAGTCATCTTCGGCACATCTTCTTTCGGGCCAAAGTTGAACCTTTTGATCCGTTCAACAATCTTGGCTACCAGTTCGAGTGAAGCCAGATCCGTAGACTCGACTTTACACATGGACACCGAACCACTTGTTTCGATGCTGATTCGCAGCAATATCTTTCCTCGCAGTGTCGGATCCTTGCGCAATTCCTTGTTGTAAATACGATAAAGCGCCGCCTTGTAGCGATCGAATACGATCTGGATTTCTTCGTCAGTTCGGCCCGCAGCAAGTCCATCGCTCAACGGCCTGGACGATTCCTCTAAATCCGCAATGGCACTTTCTGCCCGCACACCAGCCCACGCCGGTGCCGTCGCCTCTACCGTTACCGCCACCACCGAGTCGGTCGACATTACCGTTTCCGATGTTGCGGCTGACCCCGGCATTGCCGATACCACCGCTGGAGCCGTCCTTCGCCTGTATGGCCACCAGCGAGCGCCGGGCCACGGCCTGTCCTTTCACCCGCGGACTTTTATTGCTCAGACGGGCCTCGGTGCCGAGCTTCGCAACGGGCGTTTCCTTCATCAGGTCCTTAAAAGCGTTCTTGAATTTCAACACACCGACATGTTGGACTTTTTTCCGCGCTGCCGATGTTTTTCCGCCACCGCTGGCAGCCAGTTTCTTAGGTTTCTTCGCCGGGCTCTCCGCCTTTTGGGGGTTTATCCGATTTTTTCTTGTTCGGGACTAGGTTTGGGCTCTTTTTTTGCCAGTTTCGGTTCCTCCTGGGCCTGTTTCGGCACCGGCTTCGGCATCGGCCCGGCTTGGCAGTTCCTTCTTGACCAGCTTGACCAATCGTTTTGGAATCTCGACCACAGCGACCGAGCGATCCGGTATCGGTACTTTTATCAGAGGAATGAGAGAGCCAAAAACAAAGCATATAAGCAATGCAACGAGAACGGCGCGGCGGAAGCGCCTTTCGCTCTCAACCTCCTTGGTCCAGGGCATGATCATCGCGCGATAAGGAACAGGCGAAATCTCCCGCTCTATGACGAACTCTTCCTTGCGCCGTTCTTCACGGTCGTACGCATCACTTACTTCTTCGTAGAGGACGTCCAGTTCGTCGCGACATTGGTTGATCCTGCTTCTGAAGAGACGCCTGTTTTGCCAGAATCCCGCTGATCTTTTCCTCGAAGCGGGCAATACGGCCCCGCACCCGTTCCACGTGTCCGGCGGCACCTTTGGCCTCCGGGATTCCTTTCCAAAAGAGTTCATCCGCTTTCAGTTCCCCCAGCTTGTCAAGCGCATTGCAGACGTCACGCAAGGCATCGAACCGCTGTCTTATCGGCGGAAAACGTTTTGAGCTCTGCCTCTACAACGCGCAATTCACCTTCGAGCGCCTCGCGTTTTTGACGGATTTGCTCGATCTGCGCGTTCAGTGGCGCCAATTCCTGTTCTAAGATGGATGTATTCACGGCATTATCCACTATGTTTGAGCGGCCTTCTGAATAACGGCGAGGGAAATCCTTCCGTATCCAGAACCCGTACAGGTTGACATTATTTTTTTAAGCACTCTGAACGGAATCGTTTTATCCGCAAGGATAGTGATTTCCTTGCTTTCAGCAACCGTCTTGGTGCTTATCCCGATAATATTGCGTTCAAGCTGCTTCAGCCGCTCTGTTATTTCAGCAACCGTCTCGATCCTGTCCTCAAAAAGTTCGGGGGTGCTGATCACGGCTTCGCCCTGAACCAGTACCACCTGGGGACTGACCATGATCACCACTGTTTCCCTTGGCTTGGTCTCGACAACGGAATCGGGCAGCTTGATCTGTTTGGGCGTTTCCAGAATATCACTGCCGGATGAGTGGAAAAGCAGAAAGAACACCAGAATGGTAAAAACATCCATCAGCGGTGTCAGGTTCAGACCTGTAACCTTTCTCTTGTTACGCCCCATCCGTTTCATGCGTCTGCTATTTCTCATGGCGCGTCTCCTATGGATATGTTTGGAAAGAGAACCATTTTCTCAACCTCTTCGCTCCCTTCCAGCCTGCACTTCGGCACCACGAACCGCATCCATGATCTGAATCAGATAGTCGTATTCTATTTCCGGTTCCATCAAGACCGTCGCGTCTTCCTTCTCCGGGTACCGGGCTTTCAGGCGCATGAGCATTTCGTGACAGCATCTTGCATATCGTATTGATCGTCTTTTTTCGGAATTGCTGCTTCCACGGACGACCCGTTGGCAATCTCCAGTCCTGTCTTTCGGACAATCACCTCGATAGCGAAATTCGGCGTTTTCAAAGCCGATCCGCCTGCGCTGGTCGGAACACTCAACTCCATGATCGTAACACGTGAAAAAACGGCACTGATGAGTAGAAAGGGTATGAGCACCACCATCAGGTTCAAGAAAGTGGTGACATCCAGCCCGGGTGTTTCTTCCCTTCCCCTTTTTTTATGTATGTCTTCTGGTCATGATCACTTCCTCTCGAATTGGCGCTTGGCGAAATTGGAGATGTTATTCAGCGCCTTGACCGATGCCATCTCCAGGCTGTCCACAATCTGACCTGCGGTCGACGTCAGCTTGGCATGGAAAAGCAGAAGCGGAATCGCGGACATCAGCCCAAAGGCCGTGGTGTTCATGGCCACCGAGATACTGGCGGACAGCAGATCGGCCTTCTCGGCGGGGTTTGCATTGGCAACCGCGGTAAAGGCCTCGATCAGCCCCATGATGGTGCCGAGCAGTCCCAGCAGGGTAGCGATATTCGAGAGCAGCGCCACATACGGCGTGCGCTTTTCCAATTGAGGGATGATTTCCATCATGCTCTCTTCCATGGCGATTTCGATGTCTTCACGACGCCGGACCGCACCCTGGCGCGCCAGTCCCATTCCCAGCATTTGCGCCATGCTGGATTTGTCCTTGTTGACCATTTTCCGGGCTTTGTCGAACTCTCCCTTGACCAGCACCGGATGCAACTGGTTCCACATTTTTTGGTTCGCGCTCCGGATACGGTTCAACTGAACCCAGCGCTCAAACGCGATGGCCATGCCAACCGAAAACACAATCAGAATGGGGTACATGAACAACCCACCCTTTTGGAAAAACGCCACCATTGAATAGAATCCCATCACTTTCCTCCTTTTTTCAATACAAGACAACGAAGTTATTTCGCGGTGCTGACTTTGATAAAATTCAAGCTGCCGCATAAAAACATCCCGATCCACCGGCACATCGCCCTCATTCAACATCGTGTCCAAACTGGTCTCCACACCGATTTCCGAGCTTTTCCAGGGAACGATATAAAGGGACTTCGGGGCTTCATCGTTACCGACGATGGACATACCGGATAGCTCCTTGGCTTCCGATTCTTTGTTCTTATCCATATCCTGCGCCAAGGCCATGACGACCGGGAACAGGACCACAAAAAGACACAGAATCAATTTTCGATACATCGTCGTTCCTCCTTAATTGCGTCCAAGCCGGGCGCGCAAATCCGCGATCCACGATTTTGACCTTGTTTATCTTCCGGCCTGGCCTCGCTGTATATCTCGTAATGCTCAAGGGCACATGCCGGATCATTCAGATACAGATCGCAGAGAATTCCAAGATTTCTGTGCACCGGATAATAATCCGGAAAAACCAAGAGCACCTTCTCATAAATCTCCCGGGCCTCGGCAAATCGTCCGGTTTTGCGATACAACAAACCGTATTCATTACATGCCACCGGATGCTCGGGTACCAGACGCAACGCGGTTTTAAGATGCTCCTCGGCCTGCTCCAGTTTACCGATGTGCTGATAGGCAATCGCAATGTCGATATAGGGCGCTGTAACGCCCGGTGACTGCTCGATGACCTTTTCCAGAAGGTCGATGGCCTGGCCATATTCCTGGTCATTCAGCATGGCGACGGCGCGTTCGAAGTCCCTGCGAGACGCCTCATCCATTTGGGGAACTTCCGTGATGATGAATCCTTCCCGGCCATCCTCGAGTCGCTCCACGGAAGGCCCTTGGCCACAGAGGGTTCCTGAACAACCAGGGCCGGCTTGACCTTTCCATCGGTTGCACACCCGGCAAGAACCGACAGCGCCATCACCAGGACCACGAATCCGATGTAATGTTCGTTTTTTTAACCTTCGCAACATTCTTATATGCATGCCCTGCATCACTCACCTCCTCGTCGCTCGATCCGTTCTTGTTAGGGGCGGCTCCTGTAGCCGCCCAGATCAGGCACAAGGGCCTGTGCCCAACCTTTGGGTCTGTTCGTGTACACCGACGGTTGTACGGTCTGCCGGCGTTCTTCAGCTTGCACGGGTTCTTCGACCTGTGTAGACTCCTTGGTTTCGAACTCCGTGACAGACCCGGATTCTTCGACCTGTGCAGGTGCCTCGGGTTCGGACGCTCTGAGACAGATCCGAGTTCTTCGACCTGTCACAGGATCTGCGGATTCGGAATCCATAACTGACTCGGGTTCTTCGACCTGTCGCAGGCTCCGCGTATTCGGACTCCGGAGCTACTGTCGGTGCCGGCCTGTCAATTTCGAAAATGTAGGTTTCCAGCGAACTGATGATGCCGCTGGTCTCTTCCGGCTTGTCATAGCGAGCGGGTACGAATTCGGCCAATTTCTGCAGGCTTTTTTCGATCCACACATTGTAGACACCCCGGGAAATCAGCTTGAGATTGCTCTCGTGGACATCGATGGCCTTCTCTTCGAACGGATAGGCCTGCTCTTCGATGGCCAGTTCGTACTGTTCAAGTTCCAAGGGGTATAAACCTCTAGGTATTTTAAGTTTTTTTCCTGCAACGATGAAATTTGATTTATTTAAATTGTTTGCGCGGGCAATCCTTCTGACATCGCTGTCGTATCGTTTAGCAATTTTAGAAAGGGTTTCGCCAGGTTTTACCCTGTAGTAATCAAAGGTTAGCACAGGACGTTCCGAGGTCATCAGGGCTTTGCTGAAGTGAGCGTAGATCTCGGCCAGATAGAACGTCGCCGCGGCAGTGAACTCGCCGAGTTCATAATCTATGAGCCTGGTGAATTTCTTGCGTAGCCGCCTTCATCAGCTCGCGCTTCTTACGCAGATTGACCTCAAAGGGTTTTACCAGCTTGACAGCCACAAACGCATCATAATTCTCTTCGGCCAGCACCAATGCAGCTTTCGCGGCAAGATATCGGGTCCGTGGGGTTCGGTCAATCCCGGCTGAAGCGTCGATGGCAACGATCTTTTCGAGTTCGTTCAGATAGGATTGCCGTTCGTTCTGCGCCTTCAGAATCTTGGCGATTTTGTTGCGCGTCTCCAGGTTGAGCTCCACGGGTTGCGGGAAATACCCCACATAACGCCGGTACACCTCGAGCGCACTGGTGCTGTTGCCATTTTTTTCATACAATTCCGCAGCAACCAAAAGGGCCTCACGTCTGATTTCGTCGTCCTTGGATTCTCTCTCGATGCGTTCGTATTCGCTGGCCGCCAGAAAGAGTTGGCCATTTTCCTTGTAAACGTAGGCGATCTTCTTGGTCACATCGGGTTGCAACGCGTGTCCGGGAAAGCTGTTGCGAAATCCCACCAGTACACCGGCCGCCATGTCCCAGTCCTTGAGCTGGATCAGGGCCGCAGCACCATCGTATTCGGCGTTCGCCCTGATTTTCGAGGTCGGTGCTATGCGGCCCACCCGCAGGAAGTGGTCCGCCGCCGCCCGATAATCCTGAGCGGCATTGGCCTGCTCACCCTGTTTGTAAATCGATGCCGCGAGATTATCGACCAGGTCGTCGCGCGTCTTGTCGTCCTGCCGGCAGCAAGTCCAGCACATTCAGGTAAGCGGCCTCGGCCTCGCTGTAGCTATGAAGCTCATAAGACGAATGGCCGATAACCAGCCAGGCCGAACGAACGACATCAACATCGGTGCCGGGGAATACCTCGAGGAGCTTGTTCGCGGCGGCCAGCGCCTGCTCGTATTCCTCCATACCGTAGAGATCATCTGCGGCCGCCCCAAGGACGATTGCCGCCTTCTCGTGCTTCGGAAAGGTATCGGCAAATTTAAGCGAACTGCAGACAACCTCCTGTTTGACCGTATCCATGTCCTCTGGTGCGACGGTACCAAGATGCTCCCGATGTGCGTAGACCGCCGCGTAGCCGGCTTCGGAGGATTTTTCGTGGAGCGGGTAGCCATACGCGGTCTTCTCGAATTCCACGGCGGCTGCGCCGAACGACTGGTTTTCCAGCAGCAGATCCGCCAGCTGATAGTTGATGACCGGCGATTCGATGTCCATGGGAAACGAGGCCAGAAACTCTCGATACCAGTGCAGCGCCTCTTCGAAATTCACCGGCTTTTCTTCGGCCTGTCGCGGATCCTGATAGCAGGCGTGATAATGATTCGCCAGGTCGGTCAGGTTGGTTTTCAGGTAACCCAGGACGTCCGGACGGTCGCTCGGATCGAAATACTTCCAGTATTCGGCCTTCAAGCCGTAGGTCGTGGCGAATTTCTTTTTGGAGTCAAGGACCAGACTGGGAAATCCGCCGGCGGCTTGAATTTCGATAACCCGCATATGGAAGTTCGGCGCCATCTTGTGGAACGGGTTACGGTTCACAAAAGCGTTGTAGGCTGCACTGGCATCGGCGTAACGGCGCTTATCGAAGTAGAATTCGCCGAGGTTGCTGTATACCCTGTCCTCGTAACTGCGCTTCCCGTTGCTGTGAGAAGTATTCCACCACGGAATCGGCACCGCCGAGGTTGGAAAAACTCAAACTGATGACGCGGAAGGTGTCTTCAGTGCGCTTGCGTTCCTGGTTCGTCTTCGGTCTGTGTGAAGTCATATCCCACGGACACCTTGTGATCCAGCAGCGCAATGAATCGATCCAGAGCATCTTCATAGAGTTCCTGCTTGTAGAATGTCCAGCCCAGTTTATACAGGGCGAGCTCATAGAAAGTGGAACCGACACCGATATTCACGATGCTTGTATAGGCATCCTCGGCATCCAGATAGCGCCTGTGCGCAAAGAAGTATTCAGCACGCCGGAACTGTACTTCATCGATATATCGGGAGCGAGAGAATTCCCGGACCATCCGGTCCATGACCGCCATGGCCTCCTTGGTCTGTCCCAGCTCCTCATACGCACGGGACATCTGATACAGTACCTGGTCGTTGCGCTCGTACAGGGGGTAATCGTTGAGCAGTTTCTTATAAAGTGCGATGGCCTCGCGGGTGCTTGCCCTTTCGAGATCATCAGCGCCTTCGGGAAGCCCGTCCACAGCCGTCGCCATGCCGTCCACCTGCTGCTCCTGGGTCGCCCGTATTTCAAAGTCCGCATCGGACTCGTCGTGGACCGGAATATTCGCCAAGGCCTGACCCGACGACTCTCCGGCGACCGAAGCACTTTCAGGACGCACCGCGCGTTCCGGAGCCGGCAATGCCGGTGACGGCGCCCGCCCAAGCAGGTCCGGCTCCCTCGGTGAGGGTGCCGTATTCTTTTTCGATCTTCAGGTCGGCCAGACGACGAGTGGCCTCAGGCGTCAAAGCAGAGTCCGGCGTCTCCTCCAGAAAGCGCTGATAACTCAGCATCGCTTTCTCAAGCCCGCTGTCGATCTTCTCTTCCTTGATCTCGATCTGCTATATGACGCAATTTGGCAATGGTATCCTTGTCACTGATCGAGTGACACGCGACCAGCATCACTGGTACCACCAATATGAAAAGTCGTATCCGGTTCATCGTCCCACCCTCTCCTGGGTCTGTGCCCTGGTGGCACGGTCATAGCTGTCCGCCATGGCGAAGCGCGCCTTGATCTGGAACTCGGCAAGCCGCTCGCGACGCTTGGTGAGTTCATTCACGGCCATGGTTTCAAGCATATGACCCTGACGTGCCATCAGTTCCCCCACCTTTTCCCGGGCCTTTTGGATCAGAATACCGCTGGCGGCGGATCACGTCGTCGTAGCCTTCATAGCTTTGGGTGGCGGCCTGACGGGTACGCACGAAGGCAGTGTACTGCATTTTCAACCGATCCACTTCGTGATTCAGTTCACGAAGATGCTTGTGAGCTTCGGTGAAGCGCCGGTCATATTCCGTATAGATGATTCCAGTGCAGCAGTCCCCGCAAACGCTTGATCCGGGCTTCGATTCCGCTGGGTACAGCCGTGCCGCCGGCAGTCAGCTTCTGTTCCAGAAGCGCAATCTGTTCACTGATGATCCGCTCCTTGGAGGTCGCCAGATAATCGGGCCTCGGGACCACCAGCATGGCCTTTAAGCGCTTTTCGATACGATCCCGCTGCTCCAGACGCAAACGCATCTGCGAGTCAAGCTCGCCGGAATTTTCGGTCGATAGCAGGAAGCAACGGCTGGTAATAAGCCCGGCGTTGCTCGATGATTTCTTCGAAGGCATCCAGATCCCCTTCCCAGCCCATCAGCTTTCTGCGCAATTGCTCCAGGTCGAGATAGTTTTTCAGAGATTCCTGGAAATCGTGGGAAGCCATCAATTCAAGCAGATAGTAGGTCTCGGGCGTTTGAGGAAGCTTGCGCAGCTTGACGACCCAGTGGGCGTCCTGTTTCAGTTCTTCCCGCACCAGTGCCCGAAGAAAATGACCTTCGCGGATGCTCTTTATGGATGCGCCGAGCTTGTCGACTTCGGTGCCGAACTTATCCAGCGCGCTGCCATACATCACTGCCGCCTTGCTTTGCACATTCAGCTTGCCATAAGCATAGGGAAGCGGCGATCATGGCTTCCTGCACCGAGGCATCCGTGACTTCCCTCGTCACCAGAGTGCTCCAGGGCACCAACGCTCTTTCGAAGCGTCCCTGGAAGGCATCCGCCCATCCAGAACCTAACAAGCGCCCGGTTGGAGAATGGACCGTTCAAACGCACCCGATCGAGCACCTCCTTGGCACTCTCGAATTTTCTTTCTTTCAACAGCTTAGATCCGAGGACCAGGTTCGATTTATCCTTGATCGCCAGCGTAAGCGGGTTATTGCTGTTGATCTGACCGGTACGATCGAGATGCTGACGGCCCTCGAGCTCTTTCCCGTCCTTGAGCAGCGCAATACCGAGATTATAGGTAGTAAAGCCTTCGAGGCTTTCGGCATCCTGGAGGTCTCTTAGAATACGCGCGGCCTCGGCAAAGCGTCCGTTCGCCATGAGGATCTGGGCGCGAAGGAAAGCCAGATCGTCGCGAATCTTTGGCGGAACAAGCCCCGCTGATACGCTCCACGGCATACAGGGCATTGACCGGCTGGTTTTTCTGGAAGTAGATCCGCGCCAGGCGAAAAATGGCTTCGTTGCGCACCGGCTCCTCGACATTGCCCTCGATGACCGCCGTGATGGCGCGCCCGGCACGCTGGTGCATCCGGTATGCCAGTTCAAAATCACCTACGTCAAACTCGGCCTGGTTGATATGATAATGAAGGGTGTCGCGTTCGGGTTCATCGAGCCCATGGTGCTGTGTAAGCTCGGTGTCGAGCCTGGCGATCGCATCGAACCAGTCCCCCTGAAAGGCGTAATAGAGGGCCTCTCCGAAATAGAGATCCTTCAGCTCTTTCGGAGCAGACGTACCGGTCTGGGCCGAAGACGCAACGAACATCAATATTATCAATAATACAAACAGTCTGTACATAGTCTACCTATCCTTAAAGGCAATGCTTTGGTCGGCCAGGGATATTTCCACGATCTTGGGGCCCACATCTTTATTGACCTTGAAGCGCTCCGTTTTTCGGAAATCGGCGCCTCCTCCGGATTTGCCGATGACAGAGACCTGCAGATCATGGTCACCGGCCCGGATATTACCGGTATAGATGCGCTGCACCCCACCCTTCTGCAGGGCTTCGAGTTCCTTGAAGGTGTAAAGGTGATGGGCAACCGGCTTGCCGTCCAACTGGATCTCGACCGAATCGAGACGGAAAGTTTCGCCGCTGACCAGTGATACGAATACCGCGACCTGCGTATTGGACGGATACAGCAGTTTCTCTTCAAGCTGATTCAGTTCCGCCGCAATGGACAGAACATCGCTCTTGATTTCCTGAACCTGTTCATCCAGGCCCTTGATCTGTTCCCTGGAGATTTCCTGTCCATAAGCGGCGACGCTCAAAACAAGTATCTGAAATCCCTAAAATGGTACCTTTCAGCCAGCAATACATGATGGCCTCCTTACGTTCGTTATTCATGGAATATTGGGTAATTCCATTATTCCATCCCAATGGGGCGAAGCCCCCAAGTTTCTAAAACTTCCCGATCAGATTGATGAACAGACCCTGGTGTTTGTAATCCAGTTGGGTCAGATCATCCGAAAAATCACTGAAAGTTATAGCCGACACCCACCTTGATATGATTGCCCAGATGGCGGTATATCCCCAGCAGCACCCCGCTGCGACTGTCCTGGGCATCGGGCAGGTCAAGCCAGCGTCCTTCGATCAGTGCATCCCAGCGGTGGATGAAGTGCCAGTCCGCGCGCAGCACATACAGACTGGGCACGGCTGTCGAAGAACTCCGGATTCTCTCGATCCTGGGCCACCTGTCCATACCGATAGGCGAACTTGCCTCCCACAGTCCAACTGGGCGTCAGGTCATACATGACATCCATCGATCCGATGTGGCTGCGCTGGATATAGTCGGACGCTGTATTGATGCCGGTTACCTGATCGGCCGACGGCAAATTGTAGAAGTAAGTATACTTGAGCAGCGCATTCAGGCGGTCATGCTGTACAGGTCGATACGCATAGCCCAGGACCGCTTCCGTATAGTCGCCGTTATAGTAATCTCCCATGGAACTCTCACTCACGGCATAGTTAAATTTACCGATGAGTCGCCAATCCTCGGACAGCTGGTACTTCAAGCTGTTTTTCAACAGCCAGGAGGTGCGTTTGGAGAAACTGGTATCCGGCTGTTCGGTGTTGTCGACCCGATATTCCAGGGCGCTGGCGATCTTCAGCTTGTCGAACCCATAGCCGGCACTTACACCCAGCGCTGTTCTCTCGAGTTTGGCCGCGGTGTAAGGATCCTTGAGGGTTCCTAAATCGAGATTGGCACCTAAATTAACCCGGTCGAAAGCAACAAGTTTTACACCGGTGGAATGCATCAGACCCGAGGGTACATCGCCATGGGTATACCGTTCTTCGAGGTAGACACTGGCGCTGTCCGAATAACGGGTGCGGAAACCGGAAGCCATTTTGCCCCTCCTGGCAAGCAGACCATTGTCCGTCCGTTCGTTCTCGAGGGTATAATTGCTGTACAGCGTGGTACGGTCGGAATACAGATACTCGGTCCCGAGCTTGCCGCCCGTTCCGAGATCTCCTCCGGAAACCTCACCGGTGACGTTGAACCGGTCAGTTAAACGCAAACTGCCGCCGGCACCGATGCGGCCGTTGTCCTCACGGTTGCCGCTCGCCTGAATCGTTTCCTGAACGAAACCGTAGGTCGTCCATCGTGCATGGGAATCGTACAGCAGCCGGACTACCGCATCCGTCCGGTCGCCCTCATCCTGGGTCGCGGGGACCACCGCCGAGTTGTCTTTGCGGCTGTCGTAACGCACACCCGAACCCAAGGTCCAGTGCTCACCCATCCGGTAGTCGAGATCCAGTTCTCCGGTCTCGGTTTCGAGACCTTCTTGCTGATCCTGCTTGTCCATCTTCAAACGTGCACTCAGACGGTCGGTTAAAGGCAGGTCCGCAGTTCCACCGTATTGGGTCAAATCCCGGCTTGTGACCAGGCCCGGTGCCGAATAGCCTGCCTCGAGATCCTGAAGGTAGAAGGTCATCCGGCCTCGCCCGTTTTCAAAAAAGTCCTTGAGGCCCAAACTGGCATCGACGCGATAGGCCGAGGCCTCTACTTCGTTGTCATCAAAAGCATCGGAAGTGTCGAAGGTGTAACCGCCGTCGATGGAAGTCGTTTCCAGGACGTCCGGACCTTTGGTACGGCCTGTTTCGAGTTTGAGCCACGACGCCGAGGACTTGCGCAGGGTCAAATCCGCTCCGCCCAGGCTGTTTTCGATATCCGCTTCTTCATCCCTGACTGGCGGTCACGCCGACCTTGACGTGGTCATTGAACCAGTAATGAACCCTGCCGCCGGCAGCCAGGGTGTCCGGGTCATCGAACCCCGGGGTGAATTCGTAACGAACCACCAAAAAGACTGGATTCCCGCTGATTGAGCCGCTGTGCACCAGCAGACCGTCGTCCGCCGTTGTGGACAGGGGCTGCGCCAGCAGGATACGTCCCTGCAGGTAGTCGATGTCGTAATCGAGCACCGGTGTGAGGTTCTTGACTCCCAGAACTATCCCGGAATCTTTGTCACGGACTTCGATGCGCACACGCTCGGAGCCCATCCAGAACGTCCTGCCGGCGCAGGAAATAGAGCGATCCGTCCGTGCCGCGGAACTCATCGCGCCCGGCCACGGTACCCGGGTCTGCGGCAAACCCGTCCAACAGGAAGCGCGGCTCTCCAAAACTGGTGGTGTCAAGGGGTTGAAAATGCAGATTGGCACCGTACAGCCCGCGGTCCACGTGCGCCAGGTCATTATCGGTATACCCGATCTTGAAGTTGCCCCAGAGCCCGTAGGTTTCTTCTTTTTTCACCTTGACGTAGAACTTGCCCTTGGTCGGCGCATCTTCTGTAACAGTGCTGTCATCACCGAAGGTCGGGTAATGGTACATCCGGATCCATACGTCGGAACAGGGCGTCGGGGGACTTGTCCATGAAATTGGAGAAGATCTCGTCCATGGGGCCTTCCCGCGTATCGGCGCTGGCCGTCAGCGACCATCCGTTCTCGAATTTGCCGTTGGTATAAAACGCCAGGCGACCCTGGAGGCTCATGTCCTCACTGTATTGAGGTTTATCCGGTGCAAGCAGCTCGGCCGGCCCGTTGGTTTTGTTGCCGGATAACGTCAGATCGGCGATTCCCACGGTGAACCAGTCGCTTTGTTTCAGCGCCAGGTCGCGCAGAAAAAGTTCGCCGTTACCGAACTTGTCCAGAACAGCCACTTCAACGGTATGCATGCCCTCGGGCAGAATTTCTTCAACCACGAATTGGCCCTTTTCGTCCACGGGTACGGCATAACCGGCCATCCACACACTGTGTCCTTCGGGAACATCAGTGCCGTGGGCCTGCACCGTACCGCCGCTGAGCGGAATATTGCGGCTGGCGATACGACTCTCGCCATAGCCGGTCAGCAGTTCTTTGTCGGGATCTTTCTCGGCAACCAACGGATCAATTTGGTCTGTCACCCACAGTGGCTGGGTGGTTGTCTCGTCAAAAAGTCCTTTGTCGTCGTACACCCGCACCAGATATTTCAGCTTACGCACCGGTGCAGAGAAGGATTCGAACTCAGGCTGCCATTGGGCCATGCCGTCAGCGTCAAAGGCGATGACCTCCATGGGGATGTCGCGAACGGACTTCGCTTCTTCGAATATCCTGACCTCCGCCCGCTCGATGAAGCTGCGATAGTTGGTGTACAGGCGAAAACGCACCAGGTTTTCGGCAAATGCCGTATCCTCCAGGTCCTGATAGCGTATCGTGATCGGCCATGCAGTCACGTTCAGCCGCGGTTCCAGCTTCAGGCTGTCGTGCTTGAACTGGATTTGGGCGTTTTCAAGGGCCACGTCGGTACAGCGCTGCACATCCGAACTGCATTTTCTCGGATCATCGAGCGGTTTTCCGTCTACCGTGATGCGCATAAGATTCAGAGCAAAAGGATCCACCGGATGCACCTCACGGGTTAACGGAGTGACTTCCACTCCCTCGTAATCGTCGAGGACGACCAACTCATCGTAGACCACCTGCACCTTGACTCTCGATGTATCGGATTCGATAAAACCGGCGTTCACCACGTCGTCGGACTGGACATATCCGCGGCCGTCGAATTCCGTCTGCTTCTTTGTCAATCCCATATGCTCGCTGACAACCGCCATGGCACGACGCGCACGCGCCATGGATAAGCCGATGTCATCCCCGTAAACCGCAGCCGTACGCCGATCAAGGCGTTTGTTGCCTGTATAGCCGACAAACCGAAGTCGGACATTGCTCCTGTCACCGATCTCATCCATGATGCGGCCCAGATACTCTGTGTAGCCGGAAGGCACAACCGGTTTGCCGTTTTCAAAAAGGATCGGATCGATGCCACCCGAAGACGGGTGGTAGACACGGGTGACGGTTTCAGCACCAGCCGCGTCCGGACACAGTTGGGGCTCATCGGGCAGGTCCTGTAGCGGGTCGTCGTACCAGAATTCCACTTCGACGCGCCGATTCAGCGCCCGTCCCTGTTGCGTGTCGTTAGAAGTCACAGGCTGCGACGCCCCTCGGCCCTCGCTTTCAATGGCGGCATTGGGCAAGTTCATCTCTTCCTGAACAACCAGTGCAACACGTCGGGCCACCGCTTTAGAAAACCCCAAAAGATCACCGTAGATGCGTTTGTCCCGTTTTTTCAGCGGGATGTTGTCGGTGTAGGCGGTGAGCTTGATCACAAGATTCTGTTTGTCGCCAAGATGGATCATGGCCTGCCTGACCTGCTTCAGAAATTCTTCCGGCACACCCAGGATACCTTTGTCGTAATGAAGCGGTGAAATCAGATTCTTAACCCGTGCTCGATGGGCGTGGCCATCCTTGTAGCGCAGTTTACAGACGGTTTCGGTCCGGCAGACCTTGATGCGATTCACCTCGCTGGGGATAACCACTTCTTTTTCGACCTGATTTTCGATGATTTCATCGTACCAGACCTGTACTTCCACGCGCCGGTTGAGCTGCCGACCTTTTTCGGTGGTATTGTCGGCCACAGGCCGGCTGTCACCAAGCCCTTCATAGGAAATGGCTTCAGGGGGAAGATTCAGCGCTCGCTGGCAGTATTCAGCAACGGTACCTGCCCGTTCACGCGACAGTCCGACATTATCACCGTACAGCTCTATCAGGTCACCCTTGAGCAACAGGGAATCAGCATGACCGATAAAATGGAGTCGTACATTGGTGCGATCGCGCATGCTGTCGAGCACATCGCGCAGAAGCTTAAGATAGTTCTCGGTAATTTCCGCTTCACCCAGGCCAAAATGGATGGGCGGAACCAAGTTATCGAGCTTGATGGTTTTGAAATCCTGTTTAACAACTTCGCGCATCTCCGTGCGATCCCCCTCATTTTTTTCGAATATGGCCGGATCATGGATCCATGGTGTCATGGACTGATCGACCGGCAGATGCATCTCCATCGCCTCTCCGTGCACATCCGTCTCCCTTACTCCTGCTTCCACGCCCGAAGCAGTCTCTACGCCTGCCGCAGTGACAACACACAAACACAAGATAGCGATACTGTGCTTCAGCAAGAATCTCTTCAATATGAACAATTTAGGCAACATAGATTCCATCATTCTGTTATCACTGTCCGGCAACCGGAGCACCGCGTCGCCAGAAAATTTCGGTTTCGATGACCAACCGGTATCCTTCATCCGACTGCTTCCACTGTTTGGTGATTTTCTTTTTCAACGTGTCAAGACGTTCCTGGACCAATCCTTTACGTTCAACATCGCCAAGATACGACAAACGCAACACGGACGGCGCCTTCTTCAGTTCTTCCATCAACTGAGCGATCTTGGGTGTCCACTGAAGCCGCATGTCACTGGTATTCGGTTCGAACACGCCGTCGGCGATATCGATGCGCACCACGCGGTGGATGGTTGCACCGAAATTGAAGCGAATCATCTTGCCGCGGGTGGCGCGCTGAACGCGTGGATTTTCAGTGGTCATACGATAGCCGGTGGGCAGGCTGCGCTCGTCCAGCTTAAGGATGAAATTGCTGCCGCGATCCTCGTCGGGCACCGCCGCGCAGGTGATATGAAAGCGTCCATGTTTGTCTGTTGTGGCGATCAAACCGCGCACCGTCACCACGCGGACCCCGGACAGGCCCTTCTCGTCCGGATCCTGATAACCGTTCAGGTTACCATCGTCGAACACCTTGCCGATCACATCGGTGCAATCGAAATCCGGGTCGGGGATGACCCGAACGGTGGCTGTCGCTTCTCCTGAAGCAGCACCGCCGGTGGCGGTGTTGATTACAACAGCCCGGTTAGTGTATTCGCCTTCGGAGACACCGGACCCCACCACCAGCAGCAACTGGATAGTGTATTTCTGGTTAACCTGCAGTTCGAGGCCATCCCAGACCAGTTCCCGACCATTGATCCGCGGTTCGGCCGCATTGCCGTCCAGGCGTGCAGAACCTTCCACATATTTGAAACCGGCCGGGAAGTGATCGACAATGCTGATATCGTACAGCGGCACACCGTACACGTTGGTCACGGTGATCGTATAGGGTACCAGCGTCCCTCTTGTCACGTTTATCATAGAGGAGGTCTTTGTGATGGCCACTGCCCCATCCAGCACCGGATCGAGAGGGATGGCATTGTTGAAGACCTGACTCTGGCCGGGCACGTTTCCATCGCTCAGCAAAAGGTGCAGATAATAGATGGTGCCGGCCGTACGAGGCAGAACCGACGGTGGCGGCGCTGTTGCCGTGGCCACAACCTCGCAATACTCTGCAGTGGCAGGCACCGCATCGTCCGCACTGCCCGGGCACGCGGGAATGGAGAACGGCGCCGTGCTTGAGTCGCTGGCGCACGGAATGATCTGGGACGGCATGTCCATGTAACCGGTGGTCGGCGGTGATATTTCGATGAGATATGCGCCTCCAGCCGGACAGGATGCATGACTGAAGTTCAGATCGAACTTGTAGAAGCCGTCCAGAGCCGTAACCTGGTTCTGCTGATCCGGGTCATCGAAGCATTGGCTCGGCAGCGTTTCACCGGTGGCCGCGTTCAGCAACGCCAGTCTGGCGCCGGCAACCGGTTCACGCGCTACCGAGTTGTACACCACACCGTTGGGCCAGAGCGGCAGATTCAGATTCTGCAGATTGCCGCCCGAGGCAACGGTGATGTCACTGATCCGCTGCGGGCCGTTGGTGAAAGGCGAGTCAGCATAACCCAGCGAGGGGGTGTTCGGTCCTGCACCTGCTGCAAGGAAGCGCAGTTCATAAAGATCCGATGTACCCTCGTTGGGCAACAGGCCTGTGAACCGATAGACGCCGTTGGCATCGGTCAATGCCGTGGTGACCAACTGATTGTTGCGATAAAGCTCGACCGACCAGCCCTCCAGTAATGTCTCGGTGGCGGTGTCGAGGAGTCTGTCCAGGCTCGCGTCGTGCCAGACGTTACCGTTGAGGCCGGCACTGCCCGGGGTGCCGCCCACATCAAGGGATACGCTGGCAGAGGCGGTTTGCGCCGGATCGTTCCATCGGACGACACCAGTGTTGGTGATGGTCGTCCCGATGGCGAGCGCGGGATCGATCTGTACACGGAAGCGCACGACAGCACTGTCCCCCGGCTGCAAATCACCGTATTGAGCGGCATAGTCTGCCGTGAGTATCGAGGCCCGCATAGGTCACCCCGGCCGTGAGACCGTTCAGGGTGCCCGATCCGGCGACATAGCTCACCTGATCACCTAAGGGCGGACTCAGGTCATCGGTTACCGCCACACTGGTAGCAGGCAGACTGCCGATGTTGGTCACCCGGATGACATACTCCAACTGACCACCTGCTTCGGCGGTACCACCGCCGACAACCAGCACTTCCTTGGTCACAGACGAGCAACTGGACATCGCCGACGACAATGACAGTGGGCTGATCGCCGTTAGAAGGCACGCCGTCTGCATCCGTCGGCTCTGGCGGCAGTTCGCTGGAAGTGACGCTGCCCTGGTTGCTGATAAGTGTCCCCGTGGGGACGCCGGCGTTGACTCTGCTCTCAAAGGTGATCACGGCGTTTTCGCCGGCCGAAACAATGCCGGCACCCGGATTGTCGGATGAGTGCACCGGCAGACCGGCGATCAGCGGCGACACGCCGCCGTCAGGCCCAACCGATGCGCCGTTCAGACGCAGGGAATCCGCCACATAGGTGGTATTGGATGGCACAGCGTCGGTAAGCACAACGCCGTGGCTGGAATCGCGCCGAAGTTGCTAAGGACGATGGTGTAGCGCAGCACATCACCCGGATCGACGATCCCCGGTGAGCCAAAATCCTCGTGGATCTGCACGGTCTTGTGGGCGTATAGCAGCGGCAGGTTGCCGACGATGTTGCGGGTCGGGTCGTCCGGAATCGGCGTGTTCGGGTCATCGGAAGGCTGTTCGGGCTGCAAGCCGCTCCCCACGCCGCTGCCGCTTACAAAGCCCTGGTTTTCGATGATCAGGCCGTTCATGGCGTTCGGGTCGACCACCACGTCGAAGGTTACCGTTGCCACATTGGTAGCTCCCGGCGCGGCATCGGCACGCAGGTACCCGGCCGTGGTATCTTCCGGCGCGTTGACCTGGATTCCGGTATTCAGCGGATTGATGCCGGGACTCGGGTCGGGCACGGCATTACCGTTGAGGGTGGTGCTGTTGGCCACATAGCTGGTATTGGCCGGCGTATAGTCTCGCAGACTTACATTTACGGCGTCCTCATTACCGATATTTTTGATGGTAATGGTGTAGCGCAGGGTTTCGCCGGCCATCAGAACGTTGGGGTCACCCGACATGATGGTGGAGATTTTCTGCACCTCGAAGGTCGGCGCCGAGGCAATCAGCGTCTCGGTGGGATCTGTGTCACCAGCCACGTTGGGATCGTCACTTAAAATCGGATTCGGGTTGGCTGAAACGATCTCGGCCTGATTGAGCACCACGGTCCCGCTGGTGATCACCGGTGCCAGGGTGACTTCGAATTCTACCACAAGCGTGTCATCAGCGTCACCTTGTGCGCCGATGCTGAGATTAGCTATATTCAGCAGTCCTGTGCCGTTGGCACCCCCGGCTGGATCGGTACTCGAAGTATCGGCACCTGCGGGTACGCTGATTATACTGAGACTGCCGGAGGCGAAGGCCGGTGTGGTGTTGAGGCCATCAACTTCGTCCACAAGGGAAAAGGAAGAGAGACCCACCGGACCACTGTTAGTGATCTGAATGGTGTAGTGCAGGATATCGCCGGGGCTTGCATTGCTGCCGGGATCCTGCCCTGTGGTCACATTCTGCACACTCATTTCGAACAACAGGGTCGGCGCTTCGGCGGTAATGGTATGTTCATCCTCATGGTCCAGGATACCCGGCGTACCGTCGGTAATGACACGATCGAAGATGCGCGGTGCGGCGCCGACCACATTGGGATCGGTGCTGTACCAGCGCGTAGCACCGGCAAGATTGGTCAGTGTGATCCCATTTTCGGTGTCAGGATCCAATACAACATCGTAGTTGATGATCAGGCGGTAATCGGCAGGAACCCCTCCGGCAGGCGACAACAGATTGAAACGCCATTCACAGGTGGGATCGCCGTCAAATTCAACTGTAAAGTCGGTATTTTCCACCAGCGGAGAGGGCACGCCATTATTATCAAAAATCTGCGCGGTCACATTGCTGGGTCCGGCGTCACACATGCCGCCCGTGGCCTCATTGGGAATCTGATCAGTAATGGTCGGATTCCACACCGTACCTGTGCTGGTATTGTGAAAATTCAGGGTGTAGGTAGCAGCGGTCTCCAACTGCACAATTGCCGGACCGGATTTTTCAAGGGTGACCGTGTCCGCACCGACGATGGTCATATTTTCTGTGGTATCCGAACCGCCGGAAGTCTGGGATGCAGGATCACCGTTGATCTGATTAAACGTATAATCGGCGGTATTATTGAACTGCAGGCCGCTGACGTTGGTGGCTGTATCGTCCAGCACCACCGTGATATCGATGATGATCTGTTCGCCGGCCGGGATATCGATGCCGATGGTAGTGTCTTCGATCACTAAGTTGGTCGCCGTGCCGGTGTTGACCGGGATCCATGGCTCAGACCCGGAGACTTTGGTAACACTGACAAAGAGGAGGTCCGCAGCTGAAGCACTCAGATCGTCTATAATACGGACATCGTTCAGGGCCGTATCCTGGGGTGTGGCCGGCACAGTGATACGGTAGGTGAACGGCTCGCCCACAGCAACGTTAAGCACCGCCGGATTGTCTTTGACCAGGGCCTCGGGTGCCGCCGTTGTGAAGGTGACCGTGGCAATGTTGGTCGGCCCATAGATTTGAGCTTCCCCGTCGACACCGCCTTGGGTCGGGATATCGTCGTCATCCAGTGAATAGTAACGCTGGATCTGGGCTTCGTTGGTAAGGGTCATGCCAGCGCTGAGCGAGGTATCGGTCTGCACCTGGTAAACGATACGCAGGGTGTCGCCGGCCGGTATGGCATATTGATCGGTAATGCCGGTGTCGAAATCCCAGGTGACGACGCCGGTGGCGGCATCATAGGTGGGTGCAAGATTCGGCAATACCGTCCCGGACAGCAATTCCATAGTGACTGTGGTGATGGTAGCCGTGCCGTTGCGCATGCCCACTGGAATGATATCCGTAAGCTGTGGGTCATAGGCCGGAGCTCCGCCGCTATTGACGATATCGACGGTATAGGTAACGATTTCATCGGAGGCCAGCACCATATCGCCGCCGTCGGCAACGGCCGATTTGGCCACTATCAGAACAGGCTGAACAACAGTGATGGTCGAACTGTCGGTTTGGGTCACGGCCGGACCGGTAGTCGTTTCATAGTCCATGTTGACCGTATTGGTGAGCGGTGTGGAGGCAGCCTGAGCGATGCCGGCATCCGGCAGAATGCGTGCGCGATAGATGATTTCAATGGCATCCGTGGTGGGATCGCCAAAGGGATCGTTCACGACGTTACCGATGGTCCATGTAAGGGCGCCGACTTGACCGACCGTAGGCACGTTGGCGACAGTGATGGCTGCATAGGAGAAATTGGAGCCTGCACCGCTGCTGGGCGGGGTGTAGTCCACAGTAGTATCGCCATTGATACTAACGGTTTCCACAAAAACCATGCCGCCGGGTAGATTGTCCTGAACCTGCAAGTTTCGCGTCAGACCACCCGACAGATTTAGCGCCAAATGGTAAGTGATAAAATCGCCGATGCGTGCAACGGCATCTGAGGCCGTGCTCCAAGGTGCCGTATCGAATGTATCGGCGGAAACCGTCTTATCGATGCTGTTGTTGTCAACGGTTGTGGTGGTGGCCACCGCCGGACCTGTACAGTAATCATTGGGCGCGGTCCATGAAGGACAGCCTTCACCGGTACGTTCGAAGCCGCTCGCGCCGTTCAGAGAGGTCCAGTCAACCATAGCGCTGTTGCTGATATCGCCGCCTGCCGCCTGCACCACCGCCCGGTAAGTCAGGACCAGGGACTGGCCGACGGGGATATCCAGACTGTCGTCTCCATTGCCCTGCCCCCATACCAGCGGACCACTGGGCGAATTGGCCGGAGTGGCCACGAAACCTGCCGTCGGCGCGCCATCGATCAGAGCCGTGGGGGTAAAGCCCGTGTAAAGCGATAACTCCGACGGCAGGGTATCGACTACGTTGACGTCATGTGCTGTAGAGGTGCCGCTGTTGAGAATGGCGATGACATACTCGAGCAGGTCGCCGCCTTCGGGTGGATCGGCGGGCTGTTTACCCGGTGTCACATTGCTCACCGTCTTGATTGCTGCGAGCACCGGTTCGACTACGGTTACCGCTGCTGCAACATCCGTCAGGGTCTCCTGGGTACCGGTTTCGCCGTTGGTGTAGTTCAGCACCGCGCCGTTCTGCATCGTGTCGCCGCTGTCGGTAACGAGATCATTGTTGACACGGGCGTAGTATTGGATGCGAATGAGAGGATCTATGGTGTTTTGACTCGTGTCGTTCTCTGTCTGGGTGACCACGGTTCCGATATCCCAGACAATGCTGCCGCTGCTCCCGTCTGCTGGAAAGGCATTGAATACCGCTTCGCTCGACGCCTGGCCGTTGATGGTGGCGATGCCCTGGAAGGTATAAATGATATCGTAGACGGCATTATTCTCCAGAACATAGCTCAATCCCGTGGCATCCAAGCTGTCCGTCACGATAACATCGTTGGTGACGCCTTCGGGCAGACGGATGTCGAGCTGGAAATTTTTGTGCAGACCGATGGCGGGAATCGCTCCCGGGTCGAGATCGTTCTTGGTCAGAGTGACAGCAAAAACCGTCACCTGATTTGCGGCCGTGGTTTCGTAGTCGTTGATGGCGTCGCCCACATTGGGCAGCGCGCCGATGCGCATACCCGTCTCGCTGCCGTTTACACCGATCATCCCGGTGCTGTTGAGCGCGGTGGTCTGACCGGGCAGCGAGGTCCAGTCCGCCTGGATCGTATTGTCCAGGATCTCTTGGGGCTGAACGACATCATCCACCTGGACCTCAAAGGTAAAGCTGATACTGTCGCCGGCGTCGATGCCATTAGGCGGATTCCAGCTGAAGATGGGCTGGTTGGCGCCTATGGTCGTGGTATCGATGTTGTCCGGCGGATCACTGCCGCCCACATTACCCAAAAAGTTCAGGTTCAGCCCGTCCAGGTTATCCAGCACTCGAAGGTTGTACGCAATGGCTGTGCCGGTGTTGGCAGCGGTTACGGTCACTGTCAAAATGTCATCGGCATCAGCGTTGGCCACGGAAAAGGTCTTGGTCAGGATAATGAGCGGTTCGGTAACCTGGATGTCGACCTGACCGAAATTGAGAACCACCGAATTATCGGCTTCGTCGATATAACTTGCAGTGGCCACCGTGGCCGGATCTCCGTTGGAGATCACATCGCCATCGTTGGTAGCGACGGTGTTTTCCACCCGAGCGATGAACCCGATCTCAAAATTGTAACGATCGCCCACTGTACCGTTGGTTACGCGCTGATCACCGAAATTCCATTCAACAAGGTTGTCGGTACACGTCGGCGTAATGGTGCCGCCAGGCTCAAATCCTGCGTTAGAATAAGGCGGCGCATCCAGATTGACGGCCGGGGCTTCGCTGCAGCGTATGCCCGCGGGCAGTTCGTCCCGGATCACAAAGTCGCGCAGCAGCGCCACCGGCAGTGATGTGGTGAGGCGATATTCAATCTCTTCACCGACAACCGCTTCCTGGGTACCCGCCGATGCAAGGGGTGTGTTGGATAAATTCGCAATCTCTTTAGGTGTCGTTTCCACGGGAATGATACGCACTGATGACGATGCAGTATCCATTATATAAAAACGCGCACCGCATGCTTCGCTGTTGGCGCACTGAGGCACGCTCTGGTTGCCGGAAGCGCCGGTTAAACTGTCATAAGTGGCGCCCGCCGTATTGGTAAAGGTCTGCAAGGGTGCCGCATCGTCGTCATAGTCGACGCGATAGTAAAGCTGGACCGAATCGCCGGGATCGATACGCTCCAAAGCAGTGCTGTGGGTATAAGAAAAGGTAAGCTGTGCCGGGGAACCGTTGTCGACAGTATTATCGCTGATGGTTCCCTCGCTGTTCGCACCGCCTTCGTCGGTTGCGCTGTCGGCATCATTGTCCAGAATGTCACTATCAAAAGGCAGTACATAAGCAAGATCGCTTGCATCAAGCGTATCGGTCACGGTAAGATCATAGGCCGGGGCGCGATCCACACCGCCGCTGCTCGCCTCATTGGTCAGAGTGATACGGTAGATATAGGTGTTGTAGGCATCGCCGTCATCGGCCAGCGGGACAAAGTTAGTACACGAAGGCCCGACGCCGTACAAACTTTCGTTACACACCTCCTTGACGGCGGTGATGTACGGTTCGGTGACGGTAAGTGACATGCTGCGAACCGCCAGGCGCGGATAGCCCACAGTGCCGGGCCCCAAAAGATATGACTCCAACATGCCCGTGATATCGTTCTGGAATAAGGCTCGAAAGTTCGAAACAATCACATTGGTGCTCGGATCCGCATGTTGATTCGGCGCGGCGCTGATATCGATCGGATCATTCAATAAACGGGAGGTCATATCGACCCGGAACCAGTGGTCCTTTTCCGTGATGCGAAGCGCATCGCTCCAGTTGAAGGTCCAATTCATATAATCCGGCGCTGTGACTTCGTTGGGTGCTGATAGGCCCATTGGATTGAGGCTGATGCTTTGAATGGCGCCGGTGCTGGTGAGATACGGATCGGTGGAGGAAATATAGCCCTGGCCGTCCGGCAATTGATCGAACACCTGAATATCCTGCACAGCAATCAATGAGTAGCCCGGTGTCTGAAAGCCGAACCAGCCGCCGGTGTCGATGTGAAAGGAGCACTCCTCGCCGATCTGCACTTCCAGGTCAGGCGACGAAGGTGGCGGATTGTTTTCTGTACAGTTGCCCACTTGGGACTTGAGCAGGTTAAAACCGATGACGCGCGCTCGGATGCCGTCCAGGCTGTAATTATTGCCTAAATCGGTTCCGCCGTCCGTCCTGGGGTTGATGGGTGTCGGAAATGTGAGCAATGTCGTATCGCTCAGTCTGATCTCGCCCACCAGATCGGCGCGGAAGGTCAGATCATCCGCGGCAATGTCGGCCACGTCGGTGCTCTTGACCACTTCAAATGTGCGCGACACTGTCTGCCCTGGAGCGATGGCCGAACCGGTACACGCATAGATTGCGGCTGAAGCCGGAATCGCCGCCGGTTCCTGCCACTCCTCGTGGGCCGGTGGATTGCTGGTGAGAGAACAACCGGACGGAACGGTGACCACATCCATGGTCTGGCCGAAACTGACATAGGCGATATAATCCGCGGCATCGTGACCGCCGTTGTTAGTGAGATCGACGGTGAGGGGCAACCGCTGATTTGGATCACCGGTTAGGATAAAAACCAGTTCTGTGCCTGCGATATCGATGTCTATATCTTCCGGAAAGGCCGGAATGGCGGAGCCGCTCGTGGCGGTGCCGTTGCCGGTAAGCGTGAGAGTCTGGTGACCTTGCGCTGCACAAAACGTGTCAAACTCAACGGTTAATGAGTTGGTTAGTGTCGATTGGTTGTCCGGGTCGGTGCCGTCAGGATCGTCTTCCTCACGCACATCGAGGTTGGCGACTTTATCATAATAGGGTGACTCGATCAGCACTACACGAAAAACGATGGTCAGCTCGTCGCCGTCACGCATCATATCCTGCTGGTCAGGATAGAACGGGTGCACAGTATCTTCACAGGGACCGATGGAACAGCCGGTGCTGGTCAAAGTGAATTCCGGCGCAGTGTTATTCAGCGGATTGGCATCCTGATTGTCCCAGGTGATATTGTCAATCATCCCATCATAGGTGCCGTAGCGAGGATCCATTGTGGCTATCGGCGTGAAGGTCGGGTCCATCACGTACTCGGCCGGCAACACATCCGCGAGCGTAATGTTCTTTACGCTGCCGCCGGTGTAGTTCCGGATGACAATGGTCATGGTCCCCTTGCTGCCCACCGGTTGTGATGTGTTGGTGCCGGTGAGTCGACGTTCCACTGATAAGGTGTCTATCTCACCATAACGCGTGTACAGGGTGGTCGTATCGCTGCCCGGATTATTACCGCCCGACGTCTGGAAGATGCCTCCTGCCGGCGGGGAATCATCTTCACACCCCCACTGAATGTCGGAAACGGTGTTGGTTCTGTTATTGGTACAAGAGCCGTCGGGGGCGGACCGGATCTTGCCCACCAGGTAAATGTAGGCGGATCCGCCCTGCGGCACGTCAACGAAGTCGGGCGAGTCGCTGCCCGGATTGCCGAAGGGGTTATCTACATCGAAATCACTGATCGTGTTGCCGGCGGCGACACATATGCTGCCACCCGGAGCGACACCGTTGTTCCCCGTCACATCCGTGGCCGCTGTATAGGTGGGACAAGCATAGTTGATGTCCAGACTGCCGTCTTGCATCAAATCGTCAAAACGCAAATCCTGTAGGTCGGCCGTTCCGGTGGTGTTGCTCACCTGAATGCGCCAAATTACATCGTCGTCGACAGTACCGTAGACGGTAGATGTCCAACTTCCCTGACTAGCGTCAATATTTTGTCCCCGTTTTAATACGTCAGGGTTCGGCTCACGCAGCGACAAAGTGTCCAATCCGGTGGATACCGTTGTCGATCCGGGAAAACAATCGACGACACCATCCGTATCGTAGGTAAGACTTGCCTGGATATCACGATCGGCACTGACGAGTCCTTCCTGTGTCAAGGCGCCTTCACGCGTCACCGCAAAGGTGATGGTAATATCAGTAATAACAGTATAGGGCGGAAAGAGCGGTAGGGGATCATACTCTAAGCGGCTGAGGGCCGGAATCTGAGCCGAGGTCCAGGTCAGCGTCGAATTGTTGGTACCGCTGATGGTCGGTGCACCACCGACCTGCGAGGCTCCACTGTTGACGCGGTAGGTGACCGGATTGGGAGCAGATGGGTCGTAAGTTAGTCCAGAATTGCGCAAATCTTCGACCACCGTCATGTCGATCATATCCACTTCCTCATAGGGATTGGAAACGATGACCGTGACGTAGCCGTAGCCGCACAACTCGCAATAGCTGGCGGTCAGGTCGTGACGAATGAACGGCGGTGGAGAGGATCTAAGATCGCAAGGGGCAGCCAACACCGCTTCTGAAGGCAACAACAGGGCAAGCATGCCAAAGGCGGCACTAATCCAGGCAGCCCAAAGTTTCGGCTTGGTTTTCTTCGGCAGTATAACACGTAACCAGCACCGCAGAAAAAAAACCAGCCGACAACAGCCAGCCGAAATTATCTTGTTAAAGAAGAAGAATTTTTCCATGACATCTCCCAATGCAATCGTTACTCCGCAAAAAGGTGCATCAAGAGATATCGCGGCTTTATAAAAGATATAGTGCCCGTCTGGCTCGTAAAAGAGCCGGATTTTGACACTACCATTAAGAAACTTCGTTTCATTTTTTACCCCCACAGTAAAAAAAGTCGAATTATTAAGAACTATATTTCAAATATTTAATTCGTTTTTGCCACCTCCCTTTTCAAAATTTTCCCATCAGGTTGGGTTTTGGATGTATATTTTTGATTAATTATCCTGACGAGGACGTGCAAAAATCGTGCAACATCTAAAAAAATAATCTCAAGGTAGATTTTAAAATATTGAAATTTCTATCGGTTAGTCTATATGCTGGAATTGCATACTGGAATCGAAACCAATAAGAATTTGACAAATTTGGTCAAAAAAAAGGCCCTTTTTTGACAAATTTAAAGTAAAATAGAAGCGGGTGTAACAAAAAAGCCCCCGGAGATATCTCCGGGGGCCTGTGGGGGTAAAAAATGAAGGACGAAGTCTCTTCATCTTCTACTAATTAATAACTATATACACTAAATAATAGAGTCAAGATTTTTTTAACACACGAATTTTTTAAGCAATATTTCATAATGTTTTACTCTTGGACGTTTTTGATAAATTTTATTATTAAGAATTGTCAGATTGAAAAGCAGAAATCATGCCAAAATTTTTCCTGACACCTTGAAAGATTTATAATTTAAATAATTCAAAATGGTTAGCTCGAACAGATAAATCGCACGACTAAGTATCTGCCAATATCTAGCAGTTGTAGTGACATTATTTAACAGGTTTTAAAATATTTTGGAATACTATTGAAAGAAAAAATAAGTTGAATTAAGATCTTTACCAAATCATTCTTTCTTGGTATTATTTTATCACTTTTTTATCCCCTTACATTCAAAATGTATGAACTAAAACAAGCGAGATATATCTTAAAAGGTGGATGTTATGCAAAAAATCAAAGTATTACTTGCGGCACTGGCAATCATGGTAATCGCTGCGACATTTTTTGAAAGCATTTCCATGGCTGCAGAGGTTACGAGAATTCATTCAAGTAGAAAATACATCTTCATTAATGGCACCATCGCCGACGGATTTGTAATGGGAGCTAGGGTATGTTTTTATTCTTCTTCGGGTGAGGAAATCACCTGCGGCACTATTGAGCAGGCTTCAGAGTCATTTGCCAAGGTTAGGGTAAACAACAGGGTAGCAAAACAAATACGTTATGGAATGGAAGCAAGGCTTTCTGTTGAAAAAGACAGTAAAGAAGAAACAACAGAGACACAGGCGTGTACCAACGATTCCGAATGTGGTGAATCCGGATTTTGTGTTTCTGGTAAATGCCAATAAAAATTAAGTATGGTACGGATTAATCTTCCTGCAACTCCTTTAAATCGGCAAAATAACCCAGCGATTCCGGGTTTTTCAGTGAGTCCTTATTGAGTACCGGCCGGTTGTGAATAACCTTATTCACCGCCAGTTCAACCTTTTTCATATTATGGGTATAGGGAATATCCGGAACCGAAACAATGACAGCGGGTACATGCCTTGGAGAAGCATTGGCACGAATGGTGGTTTTTATGTTTTTGATAATTTCATCGGTCAGCTCGTACCCTTCGGCCATTTTGACAAACAGAATCACCCGAACATCATTTTTCCAATTCTGCCCCACCACAACACAGTCTTCGATCTCCTCTATAATGTCCACCTGGCGATATATCTCGGCGGTGCCGATACGAACCCCGCCGGGGTTCAAGGTGGCATCCGACCGGCCATAAATAACGACACCGCCTCTCTCTGTGATCAGAATATAATCCCCATGCCGCCAGATATTGGGATAAATATCAAAATATGCGTCATGATATTTTTTGTTGTCCGGATCATTCCAGAAATAGATGGGCATGGACGGAAAAGGTGCCGTACATACCAGTTCTCCCTGCTGACTGATGACCGATTTTCCATTCTCATTGAAAGCCTCTACCTTCATGGCCAGACCTCGGCACTGAAGTTCACCGGCATACACCGGTCCCATCGGATTCCCCAGGGCGAAACAGCCGTTGAGATCCGTACCTCCGGAAATCGAGGCCAATTGAAGGTCTGCTTTGACTTCTCTGTAAATATACTCAAAACCTTCGATGGAAAGCGGTGATCCTGTTGAAAGCAACGCCTTAAGCGGCGTGAGGTCGTATGTTTTCCCGGGCGTTACCCCGGCATTTTGTAGTGCGGCAATGTATCCGGCGCTGGTCCCGAATATCGATATTTTCTCGTCCTGAGCGATCTTCCAAAGAGCTCCGGGATCCGGATGAAAGGGATTTCCGTCGAAAAGAACCAATGTGGCGCCCACCGCCAGAGAACTGACCAGCCAGTTCCACATCATCCAACTACAGGTGGTAAAGTAAAAGATGGTATCTTCTCTTTTTAAATCCGTGTGAAAAACGAGTTCTTTTAAATGGTGAATGAGAATCCCTCCGGCACTCTGAACCATACATTTGGGAAGCCCGGTGGTACCGGACGAATACATGATGTAAAGGGGATGGTCAAAAGGGAGTGGTGCGAACTCGATGTTTAGATTGGATTCTGACGACCGAAAAGCCTTGTAATGAACGCCATTTAACAACTCTTTGATATCCGGATTTTTTTGAGTGTACGGAACCACCACCACTTTTTTAATGGAAGGAATCTCTTTGATGATGTTTGAAATTTTTTCCAGGCTGTCAAAGTGTTTTCCTTTGAAAAAATATCCGTCCGCCGTAAACAAAACCTTAGGTTTGATCTGGCCGAATCGATCCAGCACTCCTTTTGTTCCGAAATCCGGAGAACATGAAGACCAGGTCGCACCGATACTGGCAGCAGCCAGCATAGCGATGATGGTTTCCGGCATGTTGGGCATAAATCCGGCCACCCGGTCACCGGCCTGAACACCGATGGTTTTTAAAGACCGAGCCACACGCGCTGTTTCGTCATAAAGCGTTGCATACGTCATTTTTCTCGTCACCCGATCCTCTCCTCGAAAGACGAGCGCTGTCTGATGGTCCCTGAATCGCAGAAGATTTTCGGCGAAATTAAGCCGCGACCCGGAAAACCATTGGGCTCCCGGCATTTTATTTACATCGTCAATGACCTGATCATAAGGTTTTGTTGCATTTATTTCCACAAACTCCCATGTTGCCGCCCAGAAATCAGGAATATTATCTATGGACCACTGGTAAAGCGGGGCATATTCAGTGAAATTTTGATTGAACTTTTCATTAACAAAATTCATGAATCGATACAAATTGGTGCCTTGGATTCTTTCCTCGGATGGTTTCCATAAACGTTTGGCCATGGTCAATTCCCCCTTAAACGATTGCAGAACAAGTTACATACAGCGGATTAAATTCCTTTTTAACGCTAACTTAAAAAAATAGTCAAGAATATGCCTTGAAAATTTAATTGAAAACATCATAAAATTGCACAGGGAAATTAAATTTAAAGGAAACAAGAAATGCGTATTGTTGACATGCGATCGGACACCATTACACAGCCGACCCCCACCATGCGTCAGGCCATGTCCGAGGCAAAAGTTGGAGACGATGTTTTTGGTGAAGATCCCACGGTAAACCGCCTCGAAGAAATGGTTTCCAAACGGCTGGGAAAAGAAGCGGCGTTGTTTGTAGCCAGTGGAACCATGGCAAACCTGGTGAGCCAGCTTACACACTGCGGCAGGGGCAATGAAATGATACTCGGTGATCAGTCCCATATGTTCGTTTACGAACAGGGAGGTTCCGCAGCACTGGGCGGTATACACCCTCGCTGCCTAGAGAATAAGCCGGACGGAACAATGGCATTGGCTGATATAGAAGCTGCCATTCGTCCGGACAACGTCCACTTCCCCAGAACAAAACTCATTGTCCTGGAAAACACCCATAACCGGTGCAGCGGCAGTCCGCTGAATGTTGGCTATATGAATTCTGTAGCAGAATTGGCACGTCGTTATGGGGTGAAATTACATGTAGACGGCGCCCGGCTTTTTAATGGGGCAACAGCCCTTGGTGTGGATGCCAGGGATCTTGTTGCTGAAGCCGATTCCGTAAGCATTTGTCTAAGCAAAGGATTGGCGGCACCGGTGGGTTCTGTCGTTTCCGGTAACAGAGACTTTATCTCGGAAGCCCGGCGTAATCGCAAAGTCGTCGGTGGCGGTATGCGTCAGGCAGGTATTCTGGCCGCAGCCGGTATCGTTGCACTGACTGAAATGGTGGATCGCCTGGCAGATGATCATGTAAACACCAGAAAGTTGGCTGAAGGTCTTGCAAATATGGACGGCTTATCCATTGATCTGGATGTTGTAACGACCAACATTGTATTCGTTGACGTAACGAAAAAAGGAATGACATCACAGATAATGGCTGAAAAACTTGATCGTCATGGCATTCACCTGCTCCCCACGGGACCGAACCGTTTGAGGGCCGTCACCAATTATCATGTGACTTCTTCGGATATCGATTATGCCTTAGATATCTTTATCGAGATATTGAAAGCGTCTTGAAACATGTCGCGTTATATATGATTTCTCAAATATTCCAACATTCCAAACACATCATCATTATTCCTAAATATTATGACCATGTTCACGGTGTGTGCTTCCTCGTATAGCGCTATTGGCGGAATGGCTGATTAATTTCAATTAGTTAGCAGTGGAAAAGACTGTGGCTCCCGCAATATTTTTAATTGATTACGAGGCAAAACCCTGCGCACCTTGACACATATTCTCAAATTCCTTATATTTAACCAACGTAAATGTCATTTTTGCTTTATTTTCAGATACATTTTACGTGAATTTTGAACGAGTTGGAGGCTTTTATATGCGAGGCGCTTAAGGGCGAAACCATAGTGAGCTATTGCGATCCCTTAATAACGCGGCATATAAAAGCCTCCGGCTCGCCCTTTGGGGTGAAAATTGATGAGAAAAAAGATTATATTCCGATATACCACTTGGGTAAAATGAACAATGATATGATTTTTCTTGTACCCTCTTTAATCAAATAACCTTAAGATTCTCATTAATTTTCATGCAAGATTCAGGTTTTAATTTATTAACTAACAGGTTACAATAATGATTCTAAACGCTTCCAAATGGTGGAAAGCTATTCCGGCCAAAGTATTTTTGCTTGTGTTGTCTACCAGCCTATATGCCGCCTCAATGCAAAACATTGAATCCGCCCTTGAATCGGCACGTAAGGATTTACGTATCAGTATGGCCACCGAGGAACGCGTCTCCCTTGAGCTGGATAAGTTAAAAAAATCCGAGCAGACATCCCCGGATATTATAAAAGATTATAATACGTACTTAATTCGAGTGCAGGCCATGGTTGCTGAAAACCGCAAGAAAGTGGATGAATTGGAAGCACTTAGCGCCAAACACACTTCCCGAAAAGCAACTTGCGGGGCACCATCTTCAGATAATACTTCCGCTATGCTGGACCCTTCCATTCCCGAGGAAGAGGTCGTTGACGAAGTGGCCGCTTTAGATCGCCGGCTCGACAATTCCCTGGCCGATTTCGATGAGGTGCTGCTTAAGGAATTGGATTTGATCCAGGCAAAATCATCAGAAAAACTCCAGGATCTGGCCGAAGAGGCTGAAGCTGCTGCACAACGCCTGCGTGACAAGGGCATCGAAATAGATGCCGATTCAAAAATAGAAAGCGATGAATCCCAGCCGGATTCAACCAAAGAACAGAAAGAGGCTAATAAAGAAAAAGACGCTTTAGAAGCCGGAAAGGAAAGTGACTCTAAAGAAGGCAAGGATGACACCACATTGACCACACAAGACAAATCCCGGGAAGGAGTGGAAGGCTCCCAACGCCATCCTAAAAACCGTTACGATCCTAAAGATGATGACATCGTGGCCAGACAGCTTCGCGAAGCCGCAGAAAATGAATCCGATCCTGAACTCAAAGAAAAGCTCTGGAAGGAATATGAACAATATAGAAAAAATGTGCCCAAGTAAGGCCATCAAATCATTAATGATTTTCATTTTAATTTTGCTCACAGGATGTGCCACCTTTAATGCTCAAAAGGTCGGTCCTACGACAATAATGAAAGCCCAGGAAGAAATCTTTGAAGAGCAACTGCTCGATGTCGGCATCCTGGTTTTTGAATCCGACAAAATTACAGAGGAGCAAGCCAAAGAAGAACATACCAGTCAAGAAATCAGAAAAGCAGAACGTCATTTCATGCCGTATCATTTGAAAAGCACCGTACAGCAAAGCAGCTATTGGGGCGCAGTGCGTGTCCTTCCAGGTAAAACGGAAAGTATCGACGTTCTGGTCAAAGGTAAAGTCCTTGAATCGAACGGAGAGCACTTGATACTTCAAATCGATGTGACCGATGCCACCCAGAAAACCTGGTTCAGTAAAAAATATAAATCCACAGCCTCCTTGGCATTCTATTCGGGAAATCAAACCGGAGAAAAAGATGCCTATCAGGATCTATACAATACCATCTCCAATGATATGGCCACTTATCTCATGAAATTGCCCCCTGAAGAGATCAAGAAAATCCGTACCGTCTCGAAATTAAAATTTGCACAAGACTTTGCGCCATCCGTCTACGATGGATATCTGACAAAAGATAAAAAAAATCTCATCGCCGTTAATCGACTGCCTGCCGATGAGGACACCATAATGATCCGTCTGCTAAAGATACGAGAGCGGGAATACATGTATGTGGATACCTTGAATGAGTATTATGAAGAATACTATGCAAATATGTGGTCTTCCTATGAGAACTGGCGCAATCTCAACTATGAAGAGATTAAGGCCATCAAGAAGATTGAACGTAACGCCTTAAATCAAAAGTTGATCGGCATGTTGCTACTGGCAGGTGCTATTGCACTGAATGCGGGAGAAATCAATAATACCGGCGCACTTCAGATGAGTATGATTTTAATCGGCGGCCAGGTGATCGTCAACGGGTTTAATGTTACCAAAGAAGCTGAAATTCATTCGGCAGCAATCGAGGAGCTGAGCGAATCGTTTGGTAGTGAGATGCAACCCATCGTCATGGAATTCGAAGGCAAGCAGTATGAGCTGACCGGATCGGCCGAAGAACAATTTAAACACTGGCGTGAATTGCTGCGACAGATATATATCACAGAAACCGGCTTTGATCCGGACATCTCATCGGAACATAAAGAAAAAATAACATCCGAAGACCCTGAATAAAACCGAGCATCAAATCTAATTATGCCGTCCGACACACCCACTCAACCTCCTCAAAGTAAAGAGGCTTCAGATTTTGGCGTGGAAATAATCACGCCCCTCGAGGTGCGCAAAGAAAGCGACCCACCCGACTCAAATCGTTCTTTTCGGTTAACCTCTTTCACCATTTTAGTGTTCCTCATAATTCTTACTCTAATGATTGCAGGCGGTCTTTTTCTTATTCGCCATTTATCGAAACATCCCGTGAATCTGCCTAAAGACACGGAACAGACAGAACCCTCGGAAACCAAAATTTTAAAAAAACAGAAACGGGTCGGCACTACGACAGATCCGGTTTTCGTTCCCTTAGGGCAACAAATAGTAATTGAATCAGAGCAAACCGTCGAAACTGCCAAACTTAAACTGGAAAAAGAAACGGCAGACAAGGAATTGGCAACGTTATTGAAACTTAAAAAAGAGATAGAAGAAAAAGATGGTTCCGTATGGGGTGGTGAAGAATATGAAGCCATGATAGCCCTCAGCCAGGAAGGAGACCGGTTGCTTATAGGCCGTTCGTTTGCGGCAGCAGCTGAAAAATATGCTCTAGCAGCCAATAAAGCAAAAGCGTTGATCAATGATACCGGGACTGTGTTTCAAAAACTGATGGAGGAAGGTCAGAGGGCTCTTGAAAGTGGTGACAGTGACATTGCCCAACAAAGATTTTCTACGGCTTTAAGGATTCAGCCGTCCGATGAATCCGTCCAGCGGAATTTGGAACGGGCTGAAAAACTTGATGAAGTGAACCGTCTGATAAAATTAGGGAAAAACCATGAAGAAAATAATCGGTTTGCTTTTGCACATACCGATTACCAGAAGGCATTGCAATTGGACCCTCAATCCAGGGAAGCTCAAAATGGCTTAAACCGGATGAAAGAAAAAATCGTCAACGAACAGTTTCAGAAGCTCATGTCAGATGGGCTGACAGCATATCACAATGGTAACTATCAACTCGCCAGAACAACGCTTTTAAAGGCAAAATCTTTCCGACCCCATTCAAGTGAAGTCAAAAGCGCTTTATTGCAGGTTGACGAGGCTATCCGGTTGAATAAAATTGAAAAACTGCGCCAAAAAGCAATGTCTGCTGAACAGGCTGAAAATTGGGAACAGGCCCTCAAATCTTATCTGGCAGTTCTTAAAGTTGATCCCAATATCAGTTTTGCCGTCCAGGGTAAAAGACGCTCTTTGGAACAAATTCAGGTTGCCAAACGGATTGAATTTTTTCTTGAAAAACCCAACGTCATGGAATCGGACCGGCAGCTTAAAAATGCGATACGTTTAATCGAGGAGGCCAAGAAACTAAAACAAAGGGGTCCACAGTTCAACGCCCGATTAAACGAGCTAAAAACCTTGGTGGATCTCGCCAGAACTTCTGTTAAAGTGATGATAGAGTCCGATAACCTTACGGAAATCGCCGTTTATAAAGTCGGTAAACTCGGAAGATTTACCACCCGAGAATTATCGCTAAGACCCGGCACGTATACAGTGGTCGGCTCACGCAGCGGATACCAGGATGTCCGGCTGAAAATCACCGTGAAGCCCGGCCAGAAATCGTTGCGCGTATCCATAATTTGCAACATTAAGGTGTGACATTGGCAGACATACCAACAAAAATCGAACCGATAGCCTTTCGGTCCAAGCCGCCACCTAAAAAACCAAGGCTGTTTATCCTTTTTAAATGGGTTGTCGGCGGTCTTATTGGAATCGTCCTGATGTTTCTTTCTATCTTGACCTGGTTTGTCTTCACCGCCCGGCAGGTCGTGATAGACATCGAGCCGGTTCCGGAACGTATCGTGTTTTCAGGGGGTATCCTAACGCCGAAAATCGGCAGCTATTACTTGATGCGTCCCGGAAAATACACGATAGAGGCTCTCAAAGAATGTTTTTTATCCCTTGACCATACGTTTTGGGTCAGGGATGAAAAACACCAGAACCTGGGTCTAAAGATGCAAAAACGTCCCGGTCGCCTGATGATTCGCGCATATGATTCGGCTGATACAGAAAGTAACATTTTAGGAGCACGGGTATATGTCGATGGTGCTGTGGTCGGAAACACCCCCTTAGAGAATCTTGAAATACTCCCGGGTCCACATAAAATTGAAATTCGTGCCGAGAATTATCAAGACTTTCAGACCGATGTTATTGTAGAAGGTTGTGACAAATTTCAAGCGTTGAACACGGCGCTGCTTCCCGGTTGGTCGGATATCACCGTCAGTTCCATGCCTTCTGACGCAAATGTTTTGATCGACGGGAAAGCCTATGGGAAAACCCCCTTGCGCATTCAACTGTTACCTGGATCTTATCTTTTTGAAATCAGTGCCGATGGTTTTAAAATATGGAAACACCGTCTGAATGTAAAACCGAATGAACCTCAGGAAATAAAAGATGTACGGCTTCAGCCGGCAGACGGCAAATTGACGATCAACACCAAACCTGTCGGAGCCAATATCATCATTGACGGGATTTTCGTCGGTCAAACACCGCTGACACTTGATCTTTCTCCGGACAAACAACATGTTGTTCAAATTTCAAAGGCCGGTTATGAAAAAACAAACCAAAACGTACAAGTTGTATCGGCTGAATTAAAACAGCTCGATGTGAATTTAAAACCCAGACAGGGCATCATCCGTCTGACGGTTGAACCGCCCGACATCGAACTGATAATTGACGGCAAATCATGGGGCATTGTTCCGAAAAAATTAAATTTGATCGCCGTGGAACACAAACTGGAATTCAACAAAAAAGGCTTTCATCCCTATCGAATCTCCATCACACCCCGACCCGGATTTCCAAAACAATTGAAAGTAACGCTGAAGAAAAAAGGGCCGTCCAAAGAAACTGAGCCGTTGGTGATTACAACCAAAACAGGTTACAGCTTGAAATTAATCCAGCCCGCCGGCTCCTTCACCATGGGATCTTCCCGCAGAGAACAGGGTCACAGATCCAATGAGACCCTTAGAAAGGTCAAACTAACACGGCCGTTTTACATGGGCCTTAACGAAGTATCCAACCAAGCATTCAAGGAATTTATGGCCCAACACAATTCAGGTCTTTTTAAATCACAGAGTCTGAACAATTCTGCTCAGTCCGTGGTTCAAATCACCTGGGAAGAGGCTGCCCGGTTCTGCAACTGGCTCAGCGCCAAAGCGTCACTGCCACCGGCTTATGTTCAAAAAGGGAGCACGTTGATTGCCGTCGAACCGTTAAATACCGGTTACAGGCTGCCCACCGAAGCAGAGTGGGAGTACTGTGCCCGGTTTATCGGTAAACATGCATTTTTGAAATATCCATGGGGAAACAAATTTCCTCCTGTTAAATTATCCGGGAATTATTCCGATCAATCCGCAAAAAACTTGCTTCCCACTGTTCTCGAAGGTTACAATGACGGATATGTAACAACAGCTCCGCCGGCAAAATTTAAATCCAATACCCTGGGGTTGTACGATATGGGAGGGAACGTGGCAGAATGGTGTCACGATTTTTATTCAATTTACAGTTATGATCCCGAAAAAACATATGTGGACCCAACCGGACCCAAAAACGGTAAACACCATGTGATAAGAGGGTCCAGCTGGAAACATGGAAGTATCAACACCTTGAGGCTGGCCTATCGCAGTTACGGTGGCGACAAACGTGAAGATGTCGGTTTTCGGGTTTGCAGATATCTGAAATGACCATGATAAATAGATTTATTATAGCAATTGCTTTATTGGGGGCATGTCTTTTTGGAGCGACCTGGGCAGGAACTGTGTCGGCAGGATTCTTGTATGAATTCAACGTATCGCTCGGACAACATTTAGGATCAACCTATTTTGCCCAAAATGACCCCAAAAAACCATCGGACGACGTTTCCACCGATGATGCCTCAAAAACCCAAAAAGAGACAAGCAAACCAGAGACTTTGACACAAGAAAAAAATGTCCCCAAAAAAACAAAACCGGTGAAACCGTTCGTCCCTTCAGAAACGATCCCGGTAGATCAGGGCGTGGATTTTCCTTACGATATCTGACACCTCAATTGAGCGCAAACAAAATGATGAATACTATATAAAAAGGATCAACATCGAGAATTCACTATGAAAAAAACATTGCCGATATCCATGGAGTTTATTTACCAGCTTTTCTCTCTGATTTTGATTATCATTTTTGTTCATGCCGCTTATGTCGGCATCATTCGTCCCAATGCCGATGCCATTTTGGCCCGACAGGCCGAGATGCTCCAAAAAGATAAAACGCAAACAACCGAACGCTCTGCCTATGTGTTGATTCGCGATTATGAGCAGGAAGCATGTTTTGTTCTCATGTTTTGGGCACTGGCCATCATGGCGTTTAAGGCCGTTATCACCATAAGACACCGTTCGCTGTTACAACAGGACTTGATTCCTGTGGGAGAAGGGGTTCGTATATTGCCTGAAGATACCCGGGAACTGTCCCGGGAAATTCAAGCGCTGCCGACGTATCAACGAAACGGATTGCTTCCCAGAGCATTGCTGGCCGGTTTGCAGAGATTCAGTTCAACACACAATATTCAGGATGTCGCAGATGCCACCCATGCCTACTGTTCGGCAGAAGGTGAACGATTGGAATCTGAATTGTCTATGATTAGATATATTGCCTGGGCCATTCCCTCCATCGGATTTATCGGCACGGTACGAGGCATTGGTGATGCACTTGGGCTGGCGTATCAGGCCATTGAAGGAGAAATTTTTGGTGTTACCCGCAGCCTGGGAGTCGCATTTAACTCAACCTTGATCGCGCTACTTATCAGTATTGTTCTCATGTTTATGCTGCACCAGCTGCAGCTGCTCCAGGAAAGATATGTCTTGGAAACAGAAGCATATTGTGAGGAGAGATTGACGAGACATTTGCATACGCAATAAGTGTCCATCCAGAAATGGTATCTTTCGGCACGATACAGTCGTTCTCGTCCTTTTGGCGATCCTCGACGCAGTAAAACTACGACTGTCGAAGATCCCTTAGTCTTTTCGGGGCGGTCGCAAAAGAACTGCGGCCTCGTCTCGAATCAAAATCTACCATTTTCGGATGGGCATTAAATTTATCAAAAAATCCATTTGACGGGGTGCATAAATGACACTTCTCGGGCTTGAACTCAGCGATGCCGGAATCCTGGTCGCCGGCGACAATCCACTAAGATTGCTGACCGTTGACGGGCAGGAACAAGAAAGCCCGGGATTCGCCATCCCGGAAAAAGAGCGTCTGCTCGTCGGAATACCGGCATCAGACAAGGCACACCTCTTCCCACTTCAGGTCATCAACAGATTCTGGGATCAATTGAATACGGAACCTTTAAAACAAAAGAACCGGCATGCGCAAAATCATGCTGAAATCGCATACGCCCATCTATTTCACGTCTGGGAAATGGTTAAACAGTATGGCGATGAAATGATCATCGCCGTACCCAACTTTTACAGCAGAGAACAGCTGGGACTTATTCTGGGTATGGCCAAGGAGCTGTCAATCCCCATTAAAGGTTTTGTGTCACTGCCCATAGCCGCATCATATCACGTTTATCCAAATGCGATACTGTTACACCTGGACATTCATCTGCACCGATTTGAAATCATTCATCTCCATCAGGGTGAACATCTAACAGCAGAAAACTCCATGACATTTCAGGAAATTAGCCTGGAACAGCTATACCGGGGGTGGGTGGAAACCATTGCCGAAGAATTTGTGCATACCACAAGATTCGATCCCCTTCATCGAGGCCGCAACGGAACAGGAACTTTATAACCGCCTGGCATCTGCCCTTGATATTTTTAAAAACCAACCCTCCTTTTTATTTGAACTATCACACGGAAAAGATCGCTATCGTATTACCCTTCTCCGTGATGTATTGTTTCAAAAGAGCGAAAAAATATATGATGATATTTGCCGATTCATTGAAAAAATGCGAGATGACCATGGTAAAAACAATGTCTCGACCGTCCTTCAGACGACCCATAGAGTCGCCTGTCTGCCGGGATTAAAGGATAAACTTTTAGAAATAGAAAACTGCAACATCATTGAGCTTGAACCCGGAGCCGGTGCTCTGGGCGTTTTGAAGCTCTGGGACCAGTTGACTGATCGGCGCTTGGGAAATGGGGCATCTTTTTTTACCAGCCGTCCCTGGCAGCAGACAGAATCTAAAATTTCCCATACCATACGTCCCTCACATTTACTCTATCGTGATGTGGCCTATCCCGTCTCCGAACAACCTCTCCTCATCGGCTGCGATCAATATCCTTTCGGAAAAGGCATTTATGTTGAAGCGAAATCATCCAATGTTTCCAAAACGCATTGTACGGTTCAGCGCGAAGATGACCGTATTGTCCTAACAGACTGCAGCAGTCAGGGAACATTTGTAGATAATCGACAGGTCAACAAAAGTGCTGTACTGGAACTCGGCCAAGTCGTCCGCCTCGGGACATCTAAAGAAACCATAAGACTCATTGCCTGCTTGGAAGCCGATGAAACGTAGAAAATTAAATGTATTCAGCTTATCTTTCATTGACTGCATCTGCTGCGGATTAGGAGCGATTATTCTTTTATTTGTCGTGGTAAACGCCAAAAGCGCTCATCGACGGGACGCCGTGACGTCGGATTTGCGTGCCCAAGTGAACAAACTGGAACAGCAGGTTTTGGACAAGAAAAAAAAACTGGTTGAGTCTCGCAACATCCTTTCTGAAATTGATGCCGACCTGGTGACCACACAGGGGCGATCCCGTGAAATTATAAACATACTCAATGAAAAAAAAGTTGAACTGGCGGACAGGGACAAGGACACTCTGGCCAGTAAAACACACATCAATAAATTAAAAGCTGATTTAAAGTCACTTGAAGAGGAGCTTCGGCGGTTGAAAGCCGGAGCCAAAACACAGGATGACCTGGGTTCCAGGTTACGCCCGTTTCCAGGGCAGGGAGATCGCCAGTACCTTACGGATTTAAAAATGGGGGGAAAGCGGATCTTTATTCTCCTGGACGCCTCTGCCAGTATGCTGGATGAAACCGTTGTCGGGATTATTCGCCGGCGCAATCTAAGAAATGTCCAGAAAAAAAGCGCTCCCAAGTGGCGACAGGTGATAAAAACCATGAGCTGGCTGATCACCCAACTTCCACCGACCAGTCAATTTCAAATATACTTCTTTAACGAAACCGCACGCCCCTTGCTTGAATATTCAAAAGGAACCTGGCTGAATGCCGGCGCGATAGACCCGTTAAACCTTTCGACAGAAAGTTTGTACCGCCTGGTTCCGGAAAAAGGAACCAGTCTGTTGAACGCGATCAAATCGATCAACGAGATGAAACCGACTCCGGACAATATATTTTTACTTACCGATGGGTTGCCGACCATGGGAAGCAGCAAGCCATGGCGAACAAGAGTTTCCAGTAAAAAACGGGTAAGTCTGTTTAACGAAGCAATTTCAAAACTGCCTAAAAGGGTTCCGGTGAACATCATACTTTATCCCATGGAGGGGGATCCCATGGCTGCTGACGCCTATTGGCGTCTGGCCAAGAAAACCAAGGGATCTTTTTTCTGTCCCTCGAAAAACTGGCCGTAAAGACAGCGCCAGATGACATGGATTTAACCCTATGAAAAAACGCAGACGGGACATAAATATATTCAGCCTTTCCTTTCTTGACTGTATCTGCTGCGGATTTGGTGCTATTATTCTGTTGTTTGTACTGTCCAAATTTGCAGAACCGATAGTTATTGAAGACATCAAAGAAAACATGCAGGCTGAGATTATCCGCCTGGAAAAGGAACTGTTTGAAATTCGAGGTGACACCCAGATCCTGAATCGCGACTTAACTGCAAAAAAGGAACAGTTGTCAAAAGATAAGAAAAAACTTGCCCGCCTCCAGGGCGATCTATCGGCGATTAAAGGCCGATTCGCAGGATCCAAAGACGATGCTATGGTTCAAAATATTATTGAAGGCAAACTGGCCCTTGCACGTCAGGAGCTGACCGAAGAAATGAAGCGGCTTTATAAAAGCCTTCCTAAAAAAATCACCCGTTCGGTGGGGGGTATTCCCGTGGACAGTGAGTACATCGTTTTTATTGTCGATACATCCGGAAGTATGCAGCGATATGCCTGGAGCCTGGTCCAGAAAAAAATGCAAGAGACACTCGAAATTTATCCGAAAGTCAAAGGTATCCAGATAATGAACGATATGGGGAATTTCCTGTTTTCCCAGTATGCCGGGAAATGGATACCGGACACCCCGGCCCGCCGCAGGGCCATCATCTCAGCCCTGCGAACTTGGAATTCTTTCAGCAACAGCAGCCCGGTGGAAGGTATTACTGCAGCGATTAATATGTTCTATTCGAAAGATAAAAAAACAAGTCTTTATGTATTTGGTGACGAATTCAGCGGTCCGGCAATCCAACCGGTCATCAATGAGATTGACAGAATCAACAGTGCAGCCAAAGACGGTTCTCGTCGGGTCCGGATCCATGCCGTTGGTTTTCCGGTCGTTATGGAACAAACGAACCAACGCGGCAACACCGGCGAACGATTTGCCACCCTGATGCGCGCTTTATGCCAGAGAAACGGTGGTACCTTTGTCGGACTCAACAGCACAAAACCTTGAAACATCTGGTGTGTGTCAATCCGGATTAATGCTTAAAACTTCTCTGTCCGGTATAGACCATTGTCGCACCGACTTCATTACAGGCCTCGATGGACTGGTAGTCATTTTCAGAACCGCCCGGTTGAATCACTGAAGTAACCCCCTCTCTTAGACCAACATCAATACCGTCTCTGAAAGGAAAAAAGGCGTCACTGACCATTGCAGAGCCGATCAATCCGCCTTTTTTATCCGCTACTTTAGCATCAATTTCCGACCTTTTATCCTCATCTTTCAAATCATTATAGGGAATATTATGCATTTCAAAGCAGTAACGGTCCGCCAGCTTTCGATAGGCCTTGTCCCTTGCAATTTCAGCAACACCCACACGGTCTTGTTCACCGGTGCCGATGCCGACGGTAACCTCGTCTTTGACATAAATGACGGAATTGGATGTAATGCCCGATTCCACAAGCCATCCAAAAAGCAGATTGTTGTATTCCTGTTCAGTGGGTTCACGGTTGACCTGATACTGCTTGCCTTTATATTCGCATGCTGCAAGTTTTAGATCTGCCTTTGTCCGGGCTGCCGGCACAAATGACCACTGGGCGATAATACCACCGTCAATCAGGCTCTTGAATTCCACACATCTTTGTCCCACAAAGTCCTGCAGCCTGTTGATATTACCTATACGTATCACCCTGAGGTTTTTTTTCTTTGAAAAAATGTCCATTACACCGTTTTCAAAATCGGGTGCAACAACAACTTCAGCGTATTGTTCGGTGATGGCTTCCGCCGTTGCCCGATCAACAGCCCTGTTTACGGCGATACATCCTCCAAATGCCGCCACCCTGTCTGCCATGTTTGCCTTTAGATACGCATCTACCAATGTATCAGAGCGGGCAACACCACAGGGATTGTTGTGCTTGACAATGACAACCGTGGGTTTATCCACAAAATATCTTAAAATGTTCAAAGAGTTGTCTGCATCGGTCAGGTTGGTTTTGCCGGGATGCTTACCGGATTGCAAAAGCTCAATGTCTGAAGCCAGATGCTGTCCCGGCTGAATCGATTCGGTTTCTCCTAAAACCAGATTCCCATTGATCAGTTTGTAAAGTGCGGCTTCCTGGCCTGGATTTTCGCCGTATCTAAGCCCTTTTTGGATGTTATCGATGGTCCAAGCCACTTTTTCATAAAAAAGGGTTTGTTTTTTATCCTGATCCACAAAACTAATCTCCATCCCAGGTGTAAAGTGATCGTCCATTATTGTCCGATACATTTTCTTTAAATCTTCAGCCATTTTTTTCTCCTTTATTTTGAAGAATATTAAAATTTTTTGTAATAGTTTAGCTTCTTGAAAATTGATCGCTTCAGATAGGGTTAAATTTTTCCTGAAAGAACTCGTGGATAACGGCTCGTAATGAAAAAACTGATCTTATCTTTTGATAAGGGTAAGTGGTTTAAGACAATATGTTCGCATAACTTCGAATCGATGATGATTTTTTCATAACGATCCCTAATCCACTCAAACAGCTTCCAACAAAAATTTAACCCTATCTGAAGCTCCTTTAACATCGAGTTGATTCAAAGATCTAAACAGATACAAATTTTCGTTCTTTGGCGATCAGTTTCTTTGGTAACGATTTGCCTAATTTAATTGTAAAAATTTGATGCGATACCCGTTTAGAAACTGTAACACGCAGCCACTTCATCCAATGTCCTGGAACCCAAAAAGTCTGCGATGGTCCGGTCGTAGACAGCCGTGTGGTCAAATGCCTTTTGGGCAAGACGGTAGCGAAGCCCCAGCGATATAGAGCCATTATTTGAATTCATTTCTGATAAAATCGCTGTATAGTCCGATGGATCGACCACCGATGCAACCCTTATATAATTTTTTGCAGACGCTCTTATCATGCACGGCCCGCCAATATCTATATTACCGCGAGCCATTTCAACCGTCACCCCTGCTGTTGAAATGGTATCTTTAAAAGGATATAAATTGCAAAGGGTCATATCAATTTGAACAGAACCTGTCCGCCGGATGTCCTCATTGTGGGCATCATTGTAGGTTTCGGTGAGCAGCCCGAGATATATTTTAAAATCGAGCGTCTTCACAAGACCACCCTGAGTCTCCGGCTGGCCCGTGTAATCCGAAACCTGCGTCAGGCAGGAATCTGCCGTGTCCCCAAGAATTTCTTTGATTTTTTTGTACGTGCCGCCGGTTGAAAAAATTTTTATCTCAGGATTTATCCGGATAAGTTCCGGTATGAACGCTTCCAAACCGCTTTTGTCAAAAACACTTGCAAGCACATTCCTGACCTTGACAAATTCATCTATCCTTTCCACCACATTCATACTCATAGCATCTACCCCTTTCTCCCTTGCGCGTTAATCAAAGGTTTATTCATTTTTCTTTTCCAATATTTCATGACGCCGACATGCCACTAAACCAGATAATTTTAGAATGCTTAAAAGTTGCTTTGACACCAGCCGCAACTCCATATATAGACAAGAACATTCAATCCAATAAATTGAGGAGTCGGGGAGTTTCCAAAGCTTGAAAAAAAGCATGGCCCATGGAGCGATCCGACAAATAAAAACACCCCGACCCCTGAATATGTTCACTTACTATTATCCTGTGATAAATTCAAGAGGACACCTAATAAAACATGATTAACGTTTTATTCGTCAGCCTGGTTTTCATGTTCGGCATGTGCATTGGAAGTTTTTTAAACGTCTGCATATATCGGCTGCCATCCTCAACATCGATTATAAATCCTTCCCGCTCATTCTGCCCGCAGTGCAACAGTGCCATACAATTTTATGACAACATTCCTGTTTTTAGCTACTTATGGCTTAAAGGCCGGTGCCGGAACTGTAAGGCACCCATTTCACCTCGCTATCCTTTGGTTGAGTTGATGACCGGAATTCTTGCCATCGCCATTCTTTTCATGTTTGGTCTGACTCCGGAAGGTGTCGTATACTTTGTTTTTATTTCATCGCTGCTGGTCATCACCTTTATTGACATTGATCATAAAATCATCCCGGATATTATCACGCTCCCGGGGATTCCCATCGGCCTTGCGGCTTCTTTTGTTTTAACTGCCATGACGTTTAAATCCTCGCTGCTGGGTCTGCTGGTGGGAGGGGGCAGTCTTTTGTTGGTCGCATGGACATACAGTCTCATCACCCGTAAAGAAGGCATGGGAGGTGGGGACATCAAACTTCTGGGGATGATTGGAACCTTTATCGGGTGGAAAGGGGTTATCTTTACCATTTTTGTTGCATCGCTTGCGGGGACTTTCGTGGGAATGATAGTTATGTTGCTAAAGGGGAAAAATCTGAAATTTGCCATTCCATTCGGCCCATTTCTTTCCATTGGTGCAATGTCATATGTTTTCTTTGGAGAGAAGATTCTGTTTTGGTATTTTCATTCATTTTAAACTATTTTAAGGATCGGGGAGTATTTCTTCCAAATCCTTGAATATTAGCCTACGCCTTGGAGAGCGGAATGGATGATCCTTTTTAAAAGCGGGTGCTGTTTGAGTGGCTTAGGGATCGTTAGAAAGAATAGGCGCATGCCGAAATCGCATCTTTAAAAGAAATTGCAGATTGTACAGAAAACCCATTGATTTTTCAAAGATTGATTCCTGTTCTTTCTTTACGAGCCCTTGCCACGAGTTCACTCGGTTTTAAAAAGGATTATCCATGCAGAAACTTTTTAGAAAAACACCCCGAGGTCTCAGCAATTTTATTAAGATGTTATCATCACCTTAAGATACAAATCTCCCCGTTGGCCGTCGGAGGCTGTTTTACCCAAACCTTTCAAGCGCAGTTTGCTCCCTTCTTTCACGCCAGGAGGAACAATCACTTTAACAATCCGTTTTTGGAATCCTTTTGGGATATTGACCAGCTTTTGTGTTCCTGCAAGCGCCTCGAATGACGTAATGTCAATGGTTCCATAAAGGTGGAGATCTTTTCCGAGGCCACCAGGCCGAACAACCTGTAGGCGGTGTGTTTTTCTTTTAGCAGTGACACGACGCAGTTTATCGCTGACCCCGGTTTCGGGTAACGCAAGAAAAATCTTTAACAAAACGATTCCAAAAACGAACCCGCCGATATGGGCCCACCAAGCAATTCCACCAATATTCCCATGGCTGCCTGCTGCATTTAAAAACTGAAGAAAAAACCAAAGACCCAGAAAGAAAAACGCCGGGATTTCAATAAACCAGGGAATAAAAATAATGGGAATCAGGGTTAATATTTTGGAATGGGGATAAAGAATCAAATAAGCCCCCATGACACCCGCAATAGCGCCACTGGCCCCGATGGTGGGCATATTGGAATGAAGATTGAAAAACAGATGGGAAAGACCCGATGTAATTCCGCACAGCAGATAAAAAACAAGGTACCGAAAAGGACCCAGACGATCTTCGACGTTATCGCCAAAGATGTAAAGGGACCACATATTGCCCAGAAGATGCCAGAAACCGCCGTGAAGAAACATAAAAGAGAGCCAAGACAAAAGCTGCTGGCCGGTGGTAAAATAAGATGCAATTTGTGGCATTGAGTATCTGGCGGGAACCAGGCCGTAAATATAAACAAAACGGTCCAAATTGGCCCCTTGGGACATCTCAAACAGAAAAAGGACAACGTTGATACCGATAATTGTATTGTTTACAACCGGATAATTTTTGGAAGGTATTGTGTCGCGAATGGGAAACATAACAATTCATCAGCGGAACTCAATAGTCGGATCAATGTAGGTCTTCAGGGGGTGTGCCTCCCCGCTTCACTCTGGCGTCAATGTGCTTCTTCAATATCGTTACACGGGGAAGTACACCCTCTGAAGACTTATGGATCGATGATGAGAATTTTTCAAGAAACAGTTCGAGAAAGCGCCTCAACAGCCAGTTGCCCCACGGTACGTTCCTCCAGATTCATGTTGATGAAGATGTTTATTCTGGCTTCATCGGTAACCAAATGTTTGAGCAAGGATTCTGTCATCTCTGAAGGTATCGCCCCAGCCACCCAGGCTGCCAGTCCACGATGGACGGCATCTTTTGATCGCATAAACGGACAAAGATAAGCTGCTGCATCCAGAACAAATTCAGGACGCGTATGGGCAAGTCTGCCCAATCCCCAGAGCACCCCTCGTTGCAGCATCTCGTGTTCGAGAAAGTTGCCTGCTTCGTTAATGTAGGATACCAGGATACAAGCGTACTCCCTTGCCAGTCTGTCATGACGGGCCATGATTTCTCCCATGGCTTCCGGAGAGCCCCAGCCGATCCCTCCGGATTCGTCATTTAAATTCCACATGAGTCGCCGCATGACAATGCGGGCAGACTCAAGATTTTCATGGGCAAGACGCGCAACTACGGCACCCATTGCCGTAACTGCGCGCCATTTGACCAACTCGTCCGTATTGTAAAAAAAGGAAAAAAGCGGATTGACGACCCTTCGAGCCGGTATGAGGCAGATCTCTTCAAGACTCTTTTCAAATTCTTCATTTTTTAATAGTGCCGGAAGTATTTTCTTGAGCTGTCTGCTGCCCATTTTCTTGCCCCGTGAAATTCCGGGCTAAATAATCCAAGGGTATGATTAAAACGATATAATCTCAAAACCGTCATTCCGATAACGAACCATACCCGGATGACCCGTCATGTCATCCAAAAGTGCCAATCCCTGATTCTGAGAAGCCTTTAGAGTGCCCATCTTGTTTGAACAGGCCTTGCAGACACCGTCAACCAGATCTGCATCCAAAGCCTTTTGCCACAACTTATACAAGGGGTTGTCTTCTTTAGCGAGTTCCGGCACGAGTTTCGTCGCCGCCCCTTCTATTATTATTTTTGTTTCATATCCTTTTTCTTTCATATCCAAGGCATTTAAAAGGACATGAATAAAACACATAGGGTCACCGTTAAACACAAACAACGCCATCTTCTTCATAACAAGGTCACCATTATTTTTTTAATCCTCTTCCCAGTATATGCAATCTTCAGGGCAGTATTTTATTGCCTCATTGACCTGTATCTCTGGATAAGAGGATATCTCGATGACTTCAATATATCCGGCATCATTCAGTCTGAAAACCAAAGGGCAGACCTCAATACAAGCGCCGCATAAATTGCATCGACCCAGATCAACAGACGGTATTTTCATATTTTTTCGTTTATTGACTGTCCGACTTTTTTACCCAGTTCAAAACAGGCCTCCAATCCCTTCTTTTCCGGAATATACTGAATTCTGATACCCGGATCGATGACGTCGAATTTCATGGCTTCGAGTTCTTTATTGATCAGCTTGACCGCTTCACCGCTCCACCCGTAAGAACCAAAGGCAGCACCGATTTTATTTAAAGGCTTGAGCCCTTTCATATAAACCAGAAAATCACTGACCGTGGGAAACAACTGGTTGTTAAGTGTCGGCGATCCCACAACAACGGCCGCGGCATCGAGGACTTCCGTCATAATATCACTGCGATGGGAGCTTCGTATATGAATCGGTCTTACCGATACCCCCTCATCGGCGATTCCCGCTGCAATCTCATCGGCCATGGCTTCAGTACTGTGCCACATGGTGTCGTAGACCACGACAGCTTTTTTCTCTTGTTCCTGTTTGGCCCATTTTGCATACGCGTTGATAATCTTGCCCGGATTTTTTCTCCATATGATTCCGTGATCCGGACATATCATATCGATTTCAAGGCCCATTTGGGCAACCGTATCCAAAAGCTTTAGAATCAACGGCGAATACAAAAGCAAAATATTGGCATAGTATTTTTTTGCGTGAAGCATGATATCGTCTCCGATCTGATCATCGAATCTTTCATGCCCCGCATAATGCTGTCCGAAACCGTCACTGGAAAAGAGAATTTTGTCTTCCTTCAGATAGGTAAACATACTGTCCGGCCAGTGAAGCATTCGGGTTTCGAGAAATGTCAGGGTCCGGTTTCCCAGACTCAACTCCTCACCGGTACCCACCGCATGATAATTCCACTTTTGAGGAAAGTGTCGGGCCAGATTTTTGGCGCCCATTTTTGAACAATAAAGCGGCTTGTCCTCACCAACCCTGTGCATCACCCGTGGCAACCCTCCGGAATGGTCCATTTCCGTATGATTGCTAATCACACAGTCAATCTTTTTCGGATCAATGATTTTCGATATATTATCAATAAGTTGATCCGAATAATCCTTCTTGACGGTGTCGATGAGTGCGATGTTCTCATCGACGATTAAAAATGCATTATAACTGGTACCTCGATGTGTCGAATATCCGTGAAAATCCCTTATATTCCAGTCAATGACGCCAACATCATAAATTCCCTTTGTTATTTCTACAGGTCTCATATTCCTAGTGCCCTTTTATTACTCTTTTTCAAAATCATCTTTTGATGCGCCACATACCGGGCATTCCCAGTCATCCGGAACATCTTCCCATTTTGTGCCGGGTGCTACACCGTTGTCTGGATCACCTTGTTCCGGATCATAAACATAACCGCAAATCGTACATACATACTTGTCCATTTTAACCCTCCTCTTTTATTGAATTTATAAAATTTACTCCATTTGATGATGCAAGTTATTTGCGAGATCATTCTTTTTTCAGTTTGTCCGGATTAGAATCGAGATTTAATTCTAACCGCCAGCCGCAACTGAACCGGGCCCGGCAAGGGGTTTGAACATTTTCTTTCCAGCACCGCACACCGGACATTTCCAGTCGTCCGGCAGATCGGCAAACTGGGTCCCTTTGGGAATTTTTCCTTTTCGATCTCCCTTGTCGGGATTATAAATATATCCACAATTAACTTGCTGGCATTGATACATCTCTTCAGGTTCGGCCATTTATTCCTCCTTGAGTATCATTTTAACATTTATCATTCTATAAGAACATTTGCAGCAGCCAGAAACAGATCTGAATCACGAAGAACACCCACCAGTTTGCCCCCTTCGTAAACGGGCAACACGGTGACCTTGTTGCGGTAGATCATTTTAAGCGCATCTAAAAAACCGGTGTCGGCATTAATCGTGCCTCTTATTTTTAGCATCACGTCTCCAACTTGGGTTTGTGCATTTTGTATGACCCTGGATCTGAATCCGTGTTTTGAGTGGTCCATGTCATGGGCATCGGCTTCTGCAAAAGCGATTGAAATACCCAGTGCACGCAGTTTTCCACTGACTCCTCCTGCAATTTCCGGTATCAGCACTTTCAAAATGCTTTTAAAATCGAGAATTCCCGCAAGTTCACCCCGAGCATCCAGAACAAGGCTGGTCCTGTGTCCCGCCTCCGTACATTTTCCGGTTTCCACCTGACAATAGATTTTCATCAGTTCGGGAACGGCTTCTTTCAGAGGTTTATCGGCAGTCGTTACTGCATAATCATCTATGGGAATCATCATGTCTTTGACTTTCAACTGGACGGGCATGATATGTTCTCCTTTAACAAATTTTTAGCTCTATGTGTTGTTGACAAGAGCTTTAACCTTTTTTTCAATTTCGTCTCGGACGTTGCGCATAACATCCATCGATTTTCCGGCAGGATCCGGTAAATCCCAGTCCAGTCGCTGCATGCCCGGAGTAAAAGGACATGCTTCACCACAGCCCATGGTAACGATCATATCCGGCTGCAACTCCGATACGGCCTTATCCAGGAATCGGGTTTTGCGAAATCCCATATCGATCCCTTTTTCCGCCATGGCTTTGACCATATCCAAATTTATTTTTTCCGCAGGCTCGCTGCCGGCTGAAACAACTTCAAATTTCTCGCCGGCAAGATGTTGCGCAAATGCTGCGGCCATCTGGCTGCGACAGGCGTTTTCCCGACAGGCAAACAGAATCTTCATGCGATCCAATAGCGGAGATAGGAGCTTGTTTACCGAATTTTTTACGTCCATATGAACCGTTGATTGTTTTTCCATATCTCCGATAGCCTCAATATGCCGGTAGGTGAGGCTTCCATTAAATCCCGCTCCCACCGCATCAAAAAAATATTTTGCCGTAAGGTCGACACCTTCAAAGAGATTCTTTCCCTTTGTCGCCCCCTGGGCAAGGAGAAATCCCCGTCGGTAATGTCTCGCCGGATCGGTCAGGTTCAGCTTATATTTCCTGGACCACAGTGTCTGACTGCGATCGATGGGGGCCTTAAGCTGGGCGGGAACGTTATAAAAATATATGGGCGCTGCCAAAACAACAACATCCGCCTCCCGAAGCAGCGGGTAGATTTCATTGGCCATATCGTCATCTTTAGTGATACAGTAGCCCTTTTTTTCACAATAACCGCAGCCTATACATGGAACAATATTTTTTTTAGCAACTTCAATGATACGGGTTTGGGCACCTAAAGTCTCAGCCTCGTCCATGAAGACGGATAAAAGATAGTTGGTGTTGCCTTTTTTTCGGGGACTCCCTTGAAATCCAAGAATCATCATCAGCTAAATCCTTGTTTATTTTGAATGACATTTCCGACAGGAGGTCGGGCCGGCCTTTTGCCCCTGTTTGACCCGATTGCGGTGGCACCCCCTGCAATGATTCATGACCCGCTTTTTCGCCAGGCTGCCCTGGTTTTTCAAATCCTGGATAACGCCCAACTTCTGGGGAAATATATTATGACAAATGTTGCAGTCACCCAGCGTCTTTTGATGTTGTCGATGGGGGAAACCAACCACGCCCCTTTGGCCGCCGTCAAGGGTTATTTGTTCCTGGCCTTTTTTTTCAATACCGGCAACGATGACGCCGCCATAAAGAAGCACGAACACGACACACAATACAACAATTTTTGATTTCATAAGTGTAACTTTCATAAAGATTACGACACGAATCCCTAATAGGCTTCATCATGGGCAAGATCCGCCTTTCTAAAGGTTAGCTGAAGGATTTTTTGGATGCGAAACTTGAGATAATATCTTTATCTGTTTGGGAAAGATCCGTTTCTGAAAAAGCCATGGAATCAGAGCTTAAATGCCACTTCTGTTTAGATTGAGGGCGGATTTCTCAGAAATTCACGACACATAGAAACAGTCGTATCTTCGAGAAGCCTGCCATAGCCAAATAGCTACAAAAATTCAGAACATTATTGGAATCATTGCCAAACTATGATTTATTGACAACTTAAGAAAAGTAGACACGGGCTGCTGAAATCAGAGTCGGTAAGTTATGCCGCCCCTTCCAGCGTGCACTGGGTAAAGTCAATCTGCTCGTTGCAGCCGCTGCAAAGATGGGTTCTGTCAAACTCATCTGAGAAAATTTCCACTTCTTGTCCACAATTCGGACATTTGCATTGAAATGATTTTAAGGTCTTAAAATTTTGAAACCCCGGACAATGTTGCGGTGTAGACATAATCTTCTCCTGTTCACGTATTGAAAAGTGGTTAAAATGAAACCACATTTAAAACGTATCGTAAATACTAAGACTTGTTGAAATCACAAGTCTATTATTGGCAATTTATTCATGCCACCGGTATGGAAAAATGGAATGCTGGGAAATAAAAGCAACGATAACCTATTTAAATTGTCAATAGATTCTTAAAACCCATTACGCCATTATTCCAATTGGGGCGAAGCCCCTTAGGTTCATAACTTCTCGGCAATTTCACGGCCATAGTCCTGGGCCATCTGGACACCTCCGCCCAGAGAACTCGCTTTGAGCCTTAACGGACCACCAACCATGTTCATTTTAAAAATATTTTTCATGGTATCGAAAATACGATCCGGTGCTTCTCCACTCCATCCAAATGCACCAAAAGCACCCCCCACTTTCCCTTCAAGGCCAGCCTTTTCAGCAAGAAAAAGAGCGGTCTTCATGGTCTGAATCATATCGCCATGATACGTGGCCGATCCTAATACGAAGCCGTCATACCCCTGTAAATCTGTTTCCTTTCTTATTGCATTAATCTTTACCACATTTGCTTCATGACCGGAAAGTCGAATGCCTTCGGCGATGAGTTCGCCGATTTTTAGTGTCTCTCCGGTTCGTGTTGCACAAACGACAAGTACCTTAGCCATTACATTTTCTCCTTAGGCGCTATGCCACCTTATTTTATTCGTTTGTCAGTGCCCTCAAATTCACAATCCGGTGTATAGCAGGTATTGTCAAGAAATTCACATTTTTCTTTACAAGAAGGACATTGATCCGGTGGTGCATCGGCCTCAAGTGCATACCCGCACTTTGAACATCTCCAGTTAGGCATAATAAAATCACCTCCTTTTCAGATAAATGTCGTGCTCTTTATTCTGATTCAATGGACATATCCGGAGCCTGTCGTATTGCCAGTTCTCGATCCATCATAAAAAGACCTTGTTTGGCATCGCCCAGCAGTTTGAGTTGCTCCAGCACATTACCGACACTTTCTTCTTCTTCTACCTGTTCGGTTACGAACCACTGGAGAAATATCTGTGTCGCATGGTCACGTTCTTCCATGGCAATTTCAACCAGGCCATTGATGAGCCCGGTCACCTTCTGCTCATGTTTTAACGTGTCTTCAAACACAGCCAGAGGAGAATCCCATTGGGCGGGAGGTGTTTCAATTGCAGCGAGAAGAGCTCTCCCACCACGTTGATTGATGAACTCATAAAATTTCATGGCATGCATCAGTTCTTCCTGAGCCTGTGCATTCATCCAGTTCGCAAACCCGTCAAGATTAACAGATTTGAAATAGGCATTCATCGACAAGTATAGGTAAGAAGAATAAAGTTCGGCATTCACCTGCCCATTGAGTGCTTTTTGCATTCTATCTGATAGCATCGATATTATCCTTTCCACAAACCATGGATGTTGCAGTATTCACGTGCTGTAACTTGATCAACTTTAACATCAAATGTTGCCTCCGGTGTCTCCCCGGGATTGAGAAATTGTCTGTAAGCCTTGCCGTCTGCAATAATTTCAACCCATTCAATATAATGTTTTTCTTCCATAGGATGCGGGACATCGCCGACTTTAACTTTAATACCGCCCGAAACTTTTTCAACCACCGGAACATGTTTCTCTTTGGCTGCATCAACCGTGTTCTCAACCATCTGGACCATGGGCTGCCCACAGCACACCAACTCTCCGCCACCACCATGGAGAACCTCTACGATATTTCCACAAATTTCACATTTATAGACCTCAAGTTTTTCCGCCATTTCTTTTTCCTCCTTTTAAAATAAAATATTTCGATTGTTTTTAAGGACAATTAAATCAAAGACATTAAATCTCATCACATCCTTTATTGACTAAGGGTTACCGATTAACGGGCCTACGGGCTCAACCGGTTAAACCAGCACTACCAGTTTTCCCCAAGCAATTCAAAGTGGGCCTGGGGATGTTCACATGCCGGACATTCTTCCACAGCTTCATCACCTTCATGGAGGTAACCGCAGTTGCGGCATCGCCAAGTTACAGTTTCGTCTTTTTTAAATACCTTCCCGGTATCTATGTTGGCGGCAAGATCAACATACCGTTTTTCGTGCTGTTTTTCAGCTACCGCAATGGCATCAAAAACCGCTGCAATGGCTTCAAACCCTTCCTCGCGGGCAACCTTGGCAAAGCCGGGATACATCTCGGTGTGCTCATGGTGTTCTCCTACGGCAGCCGCCTTAAGATTTTCTGAGGTATTTCCGATAACTCCGGCAGGAAATGCGCCTGCAATTTCAACGTCCCCACCCTCTAATAATTTAAAAAGCCGCTTTGCATGCTCCTTCTCATGGTTGGCAGTTTCTGTAAATATATCAGATATTTGTACATAACCTTCCTTTTTGGCCTTGCTGGCAAAATAGGTGTACCTGTTTCTTGCCTGCGACTCCCCTGCAAATGCAGTTAAAAGATTTTTCTCCGTTTGGGTCCCCTTTAACGCCATATTAAACGCCTCCTCTTATGTGTTTGTTGTTTATTTTTTAAAAACTAAATACGACCAGTGATACAACACACCTCTAACCGTATTTTAGCTGTCGGACTCTTCAATCCACCACCCTTTTTCTATGTGTTTTTCTTTTTCCTGTTCCGCCAGTTTTTTCACTTTATAGGCCGAATCACGCAACACACCGTAAAGAATGCCACATCCGTTATCTTCTCGCTCAATGTCGCCCTTATCCGCGACTCTAATCATTTCATCTACAAGATTCAATGTTTTTTTAATATTATGATTGCAGCGTCTCACGTATCAGGGTCTCCATAAGCTTTTATCATTTGGGTCAATTTTTGTTAAGTGTTTCCTGTCTATGACCAGATGTATTTAAGTCCGTTCGCTTGTTGATAATGGTCACTCACAATTATTGTTAGAATTGTGTAAAACTTCTCCAGAGCCCAAAGAATTTTTAATAGCCAACGAAAAGGATGCGAAAAGACTAGAAACTGTCTCACATTAAATGTTGATACACATTTGTATTATGAAACAAGATCCTTATCTTGAATTATTCTTTTAACTTGCAGTCCTCATCCCATTCAGGGCAGGCGGTTTCCATATCCGTCTCATATTTGATTAAGCATTCCCCACAATCCATTTCAACATTTGCTACATCCCCGTATCTTTCTTTGATTTCTTCAGTCGACAGATGTGTAACAGCACTGCATCCGCACTGAGGACAGGATGTTTCAATTTTATACCGTTTGGACGACATGTTGCACCTCCTATGAATGGGTTTATAAAAAAGGTTGATACAATATGTTACAGAATCAATTCGTTTTTTGATGAGTTGTAGATTATGATGATCTATAAATGACCCAAGAAATAATTTGCATACCAAATTTGTCTTAATCCAAATGCAATGCTCATGCCAAATATTTCACAAGTTTTGTTCCCCAGGATGGCACAATTATTGTATCGTGTGTTTAAGGGGTTGGTGAGTTTTTATTATAACCTCTTATCAGCCTCCGACTCGGAGAGCCTACTGCTCGGAGAAGAGGGGAGAGCACGAATGAATAATCTTTTTAAAAAGGAATGCGTTTTTTATGAAATACAGAAAAGAAAAAGATTCATTGGGAACCATAGAAGTTCCGGAAGATGCGTATTTTGGAGCAAGTACCCAGAGGGCGGTTAACAATTTTCCTGTCAGCGGTCTTAGATTTCACGCTTCATTTATTTATTCACTTGCTCTGATAAAACAATACGCTGCAATGGTGAACCATGAACTGGGCCTTCTTGACAAAAAGGTATCAGAAGCCTATTGTCACATCCGCCAAGGAAATTATGCAAGGAAAATTTGACGACCAGTTTGTGGTGGATGTATTTCAAACTGGATCAGGCACTTCAACGAACATGAACGTGAACGAGGTTATTGCATCAAGGGCAAACGAAATTGTTACAGGGAAAAAAGGAGGTAAATTTCCGGTTCATCCCAATGATCATGTCAATCTCGGACAATCAAGCAATGACGTCATCCCTTCTGCCATCCATATCTCTGCATTAACCCTTATTAAAAAGAGTCTTATTCCTTCATTGGTCAGTCTCAAAAGAAGCCTTTCAGATAAAGCCGTTGAATTTAAAGATGTAAAAAAAATCGGAAGAACCCATCTACAGGATGCCGTACCCATATTTTTGGGTCAGGCGTTTTCAGGATATGAAAGACAAATAGCGCTTGCCATAAAAAGAATTGGGACCGCCAAAGACCATCTCTCAGAACTTGCCCTGGGCGGAACCGCTGTTGGAAACGGCCTGAATACCCATCCTGATTTTGCAAAAAAAGTTATCCTCCTGATCTCGAAACATTCAAAATATCAACTTTAGGGAAGCAGAAAACCATTTTGAAGCCCAGGGCGCACAGGACGCGGCGGTCGAAACCAGCGGCGCCTTAAAAACCATCGCCGGCAGTCTGGTTAAAATTTGCAATGACATTCGATGGCTTGCATCCGGCCCCAGGTGCGGGCTGGGTGAAATATCGATTCCTTCTCTTCAGCCCGGGTCTTCAATTATGCCCGGAAAGATTAATCCGGTTATTCCGGAAGCCGTCATTCAGGTATGCGCTCAGGTCATGGGAAACGACACCACAATTACCATAAGCGGACAGGCGGGCAATTTTGAATTGAATGTCATGCTGCCGGTGATTGCCTATAACCTTCTGCAATCCATAGACCTTCTTTCTTCTGGAACCAAGCTTTTAGCTGAAAAATGCATCAGCGGGATTCGCGCCAATCGACAAAAATGTGCCGCCAACATCGAAAAAAGCCTGGCCATGGCAACCTATCTGGTGCCCCATGTCGGATATGACAAGGCAGCCGCCATTGCAAATAAGGCCCATGAAACGGGCAAAACCATTATTGAAATTGTACGAGAGGAAAAGATACTTCCTGAGAAAGAATTGGCAAGAATCTTTTTTTCTTAAAAATTCGTTAACACTTTATTTTAAAACATTCCGATACAGGTATAATCCAATTTTTGGTGAAAAAACTCTGAAGAAGAGGACTGTTATGACAATCCCCGGAGATCTTAATACAACCGCCATGGCTGTCATGCCCCATAAAGATGCGGACAGAGCACTCGAATTCGCCCTATCCATGGATATTCCATTCTGGCCTCAGCTGCCACACGTCAGTTATTATGAAGACATGTATGTTCAGGCCGCCGAACATTTCCCCGGTATTCTTCTGGATATGGAAAAACGAACCCTTCGTTTTTCCATGGATAAGTTTATCAATGAATTTGAAAAGACCATGGCCCATTTTGACGAACCTGAATACTTTGACATCAGCAAAGCGTATTCGGTAGTTTATCATAAATTTCTAGAAATGAATCTTTCCGACCGACCCGCCATAAGAGGGCAACTGGAAGGACCCGTCAGTTTTGGCTTAAATATACTTGACCAGGATGACCGACCGATTCTCTTTGAAGACACCATACGTTCTTTTATGCTCGAATTTATGGCAAAGCGCATCAATGTTCAGCTGCAACGGCTTCAAAAAATGAATCCTAATGCATTTATGTTTATTGATGAACCGGGACTGCAATTTTTATTCAGTGCACTTTCGGGTTATGACAACATAAAGGCCAAAGACGATCTGGAGCACTTTTTCTCTATGGTGAATAGACCTCGCGGTATCCATTTGTGTGGAAATCCGGACTGGGATTTCCTTTTGAATCTTGATCTTGACATCCTTTCTCTGGATATATACCAAAATGGAGAAGTATTTTCATCGTATTCTGGATCGATAAAACAATTCCTTGACCGCGGCGGGGTCATTGCATGGGGGATTGTACCCACAAATTTTGAGCCTTTTGAAACTGAAGATATCGGTTCGCTGGAAACAAGGCTGTCAGCGTTGTGGGATTTTTTGGATGATAAAGGCATCGATAAAGAGTTTTTAATATCGAGAAGTCTCTTATCTCCGGCAACCTGCTGTCTGGTGAATCCAGACGGAGAAAAAACCGTTGAAAAGGCGTTTCAGGTCGTGCAGGAATTATCACACCGGCTGCGGGACAGGTATGGACTGAACTAATACATCACTCAAGTTTCGCACCCTTATTTTTAATCCACACAAGTAGCGCATAGCAGGCCGGAAAAATTTTTTAAGGTAACATCATTCAGCACAATCCGATTTTTCGCAGATTGGACCTTTTTCAGAAAATCATTAAGAAGCCTTCCTACAATCGCCAAACACTCGGGGTCCAGGTAATGTTTAGCACGTCTTTCGAAAAGAACCTTGCACTGGGCCGGGAATTCTTCATCCACATCATCAAAAAGTAAAAGCACAGGAACTTTCGGCAGTGGATAGAGTTTCATGATAAGTTGATAATTAAGATCTAAACCCGGATCCCTCCCACCAAGTTTTTCACATGCCGCAGCCAAATCTTCCAGGCGATTCGAAAAATTTCGGACAATCGGTCGTTCCGTATGATTCACGAAGCTATGAACCAAAGGAGCGGTATCTTTAAAGTCTCTATAGGAAACCCATTCCTTGTCCAGAGAAGGTATATCCGGACATAGAAGAAGGTATTTGCAAAGGACAACGATGATTCCCATAGGCGGCTGTTTCGCCGGACGGGTCTGTTATTCCCCGGCTTGATATCCTGTAAGGTTGACCGAAAAAGGAAAGAACCATCTCATCTTTTTCAACACGCCCCCCTAATTTTTCGGCTCTTGAATCGAGATCGATTTTGCCAATCTGATCCAAGTAATTTTGATACGTTTCTTTAAAAACAGACGCTTTTTCCACAATATATCACCCTATTTTTGGGATATGAACACGTTAACCCATTAAAAAGTTATGCCAATTATTAGTATGATTTTATGAACATGTCAATTCTATAGGATCGTTCATAATACGTATGCCAGCAAACGTCTTTTTCAGTTTTTCATTGACAAATATCATCAATAATGAATAAAAATCATAGTTAATATGAGTAGTTGTAAATTTTGATCCCTGAATCTTATGGGCTCCTTAAATATCGCCTCGCATTTTTATTAAAAAACCCATAGCACTTATTACTCGAAACGTTTTTTGAAACGATGATCTTGAATGAAGGGTTATTCCAAAACGTTCGGAGAATCTTTCCATGAACACAAAACCAACCTATAAAGAATTGGAAAAAACGATTGCAGAGCTGCAAGGGAGCAAAAAGGCAATTCAAAGAAGCGAAGAAAGGTTGAAAGAAGCCGAAAGGATCGCAAAGATAGGGCATTGGGAATTGGATTTGGTTACAAACACCTTATATTGGTCGGACGAAATTTATCGTATTATTGATTCAGATCCTCAAAAATTTGGGGCAACGTATGAAGCCTTTTTGAATTCCGTGCATCCTGAAGACAGAAAGGCTGTAGACAAGACGTTTAGAGGTTCATTAAATAAAAGAATTTCACGGAGATCGCTTCAAATATTTACGAATCAGAATAATTTTTACTTACATCAGGCCCGCTCAATTTTTACCCTTAAATCTTGGAAGCGTAATTGAAAGGTGCGTGGCAGCCAATGAACTTCAACTGCAAAAGATGCGGAAATTGCTGCAAAAAAATTGGCATTCCATGGTCTGAACTGGATCCTCGTCTTGCTGCGGATTATCTGGACATGAACGTTGAGGATTTTATTGATTTATATGGTTTTGTTAGAAACGAATATTCCGGAGAAATCGAAAATACCGAATATAATGCAGCACCCTGCCCCTTTCTGAAATACGGTATGGAAAATGCATTTTGTAAAATCTATCCTGTCAGACCTTGGATCTGTAAAGGCTACCCGGGGCCAGGGACATCATGTATTGGTGGGCGAAAGCGATCTTGATTCAACCTGTCATTGATCGTCTTTCATTTTTTTGCATATTGGCTGCAGCCAGACCCGGAATCCAGTGTCTGCTTGACACCCTACTGGAGAAGTTTCCCCCTGAAATTCCCGTAATGCAACAGTAATTTCCCAAAGAGGCTCTAAAAAGATTCGATTTGTAATCTCGTCCCATGACCAATACTGAAACTCTTACGTGTTCACGGGGCGTTGCTCCCCCGTGAACACGTACACCACATTTTTATTTAAACTTATTACTTACAAACACATGTTAGGCCACTTCCTGATAGTCTGCATCAACCACATCATCATCTGATCCGGAGGAAGTGTTTTGCCTTTTGCTTTCAGCATCATATCCATACTGAGGTTCCCCGGAACCGGAATCTCTCTGATAAACAGAAGCCGCCATCTTATGAGAAACCTGGGTCAACGCTTCGGTCAAGCGCTTGATCTCATTCGTATCGTCACCTTCCATCACACGTTTCAGATTCTTGACCGCATCTTCGATCTCGCTCCGGGTTCCTTCATCAATCTTATCTGTAAATTCATCCAGCGATTTTTCAGTGGTATAAATGAGAGCATCGGCTGTATTTCGTGCATCCACAAGATCCTTTTTATTTCTATCAGATTCAGCATTAAGCTCTGCATCTTGCACCAAACGATCGATCTCTTCTTTGGTCAAACCGGAAGAAGCGGTAATCCTTATGGACTGCTGCTTTCCCGTGGCCATATTTTTTGCTGAAACATCCACAATACCGTTGGCATCGATATCAAAGGCAACTTCAATCTGTGGCATGCCTCTGGACGCCGGAGGAATTCCCGTCAACTCGAAACGTCCCAAGGTTTTGTTCCCGGAAGCCATCTCACGCTCGCCCTGGAGCACATGAATCGAAACCGCCGGTTGGTTGTCCTCGGCAGTTGAAAAAATCTGACTCTTTTTGGCCGGAATGGTGGTGTTTTTTTCGATGAGTTTTGTCATGACACCCCCCAGCGTTTCGATACCCAGGGATAAGGGCGTTACATCAAGGAGTAGAACATCTTTCACATCGCCTTTCAATACAGCACCCTGAATCGCCGCACCCAAGGCAACCACTTCATCCGGATTTACGCCTTTGCCGGGGGCTTTGCCAAATATTCTCTTTACATGCTCCTGGACCGCGGGCATTCGGGTCATACCCCCTACAAGAATCACTTCATCAACATCTCCTGTCGACATACCCGCGTCATCCATCGCCGTTTTACAGGGACCTTCAATCTTATCCAACAAATCACTGACCAGAGCTTCAAGTTTGGCCCGGGTGATTCTAATATTCAAGTGTTTCGGACCACTGGCATCCGCTGTAATAAACGGCAAATTTACATCCGTCTCCATGGAGGAAGACAGCTCCATCTTGGCCTTTTCAGCTGCTTCTTTTAACCGTTGTAAGGCCATGGTGTCTTTTCTCAAGTCAATCCCCTGGTCTTTTTTGAACTCGTCGGCCAGATAATCGACCATACGGAGATCAAAATCTTCACCCCCCAAATGTGTATCTCCATTGGTTGCTTTAACCTCAAAAACACCATCACCAACTTCGAGGATGGAAACGTCAAACGTTCCACCGCCCAGGTCGAATACCACGATCTTCTCTTCCTTTTTTTTATCCAATCCATAGGCAAGAGATGCCGCCGTAGGTTCATTTATAATTCTCAATACATTAAGTCCCGCAATTTTTCCGGCATCCTTTGTCGCTTGTCTCTGGCTGTCATTAAAATAGGCCGGCACCGTAATCACGGCATCCGTCACCTTTTCACCCAGATATTCTTCGGCCGATTTTTTGATATTGGCCAGAATATAAGAAGAAATTTCTGCCGGGCTGTAATGTTGCCCCTTTAAATTGATTCTCACATCACCATTGGTCGCCTTTTCAATCTTGAAAGGCAAAACTTTAATGTCCTTTTGCACTTCAATTGAATCATACTTGCGGCCGATGAGTCGTTTTATACCGAATATCGTATTTTCAGGATTGGTTATGGCCTGCCTTTTGGCAATCTGCCCGACCAGCCTTTCACCTCGGTCGGTAACCGCAACAATAGACGGCGTTGTTCGGCCGCCTTCGGTGTTGGTGATAATCTTGGGCTCTCCCGTCTCCATGATCGAGACACATGAATTGGTGGTTCCCAAATCGATTCCGATTATTTTACTCATTGTAATCACCTCATTTAGGGTTAAAAATCGGGGCAGTTTATGATGAACCACCCCTTGGTTTTATTGTTCGTCTTTGTTACTCAATATTAATGTACGGTTATCTGTTTTGGCTTTTGTTCCTCAGGTTTTGGGATATCGATCTTCAAAATACCGTCTTTGTAATCGGCACTTATTTTTTCAGGATCGACATCAGCAGGAAGCCTGAATACTCTTTCAAATTTTCCAAACGACCTTTCCCTGCAATAATACTTCTTTTCTTTAACCTCATTATCGAAGGATCGTTCACCTTTTAGGGTAAGAACCCCGTCTTTTACATCGATGACGATGTCTTTCTTATCGATTCCGGGCAGTTCGGCTTTTATAACAATGTTTTCGTCATTGTCGTAAATATCGACCGTCGGATTCCAGTTCCACATGGACAACCTGCTATCACCCCGGACAACCGGTTTAAAAACGTCATCAAAAAGATGATTCATCTGATGTCTAAGGCTGAACACATCTCTCATTGGATTCCATCTTATAAGTTCCATAACGCTACCTCCTTGGTGTGAATTTATTATTTCTTACCAAAAACAATAAACACCAATTTGATTATGTCAATTATATTTCATTACTTTTAATTAATTTTTTTTATTAGTAATGCTCTTTGTGCTCTTGGATGAGTTAAGCAGGCAGGATAAATGGACGGAACTTAGAGGCTTCGCTATAGCCGAAGCCTCTAAGTGTTTTAATGTTATCAGTTTCCCAGGAATTATACGGCAATTGATTCTTCCGTCTGTTTACCCGGCTTTTACCGTTTTTTCCTGGATGTCGTCTTTCCAACCTTTAGTAGGGTTAATCGTTAAACACCGTCTTTTAGCAGGGCGTCAATTTTACTTTGATCGATCACTTCAGAGAGTGAAAACTGTCTAAAATATAACAGATTCAGTTAATCCTAAATTTAATAAATACAATACTAACTATTTTTTAATGTCAAAATAACAAATGAAATAAATATTGCATTATCTTTTAAATGAATTAAAATAAAATAATGATTCGCTAAACTCATTTACTGGGAGAAAAAAATGAACCGGGATGATAAAAAAGAACAGGCAAAAGGAATTTTACTACCCAAAACATTCACCTCGGACTTAAGGGGCAGGCAATCTGTACGTGCAACATTCAAGCTATCCGAGGGATGCATCGAGGCCATCAGCATTGTCGCTGCCCATTTAGGGATCAAACAGAAATCCCTTTTTGACCATTTGGTTGAAGATGCCCGATCCTTAAAATCCATCGCCCTTGAAATTCAGAATATAAAATTAACCCAACAAGGCCGCATCCAAAAAACATTTGTCATCAGCAGAAGATCTCTCTTATCTTTAGAAAATGTATCGAAAAATTTTAACGCCCCTCGGGATGCGCTGGTGGAACTTTCTGTTCAAAGACTCTTGCCGATTATCGCCAAAGAACGGGAAAAGCACGGTAAACGAAAAAAAATGCTCAATGAAATCGCCAAACATTTAGAAGAGGGTGAAAGACTATTGAGTAACGCCAAGGGGATATTCGGTGCAGAAGACATGATTTGTCAAAAATTAGAATCCGTGATGACCGTCTATGAAAACGCATATCGTCACATCGCGTCATTTATAGAAAAAGGTAAAATCATCGAGGAATTCCAACCCGAAGATCTTAAAAAGTTCGTGATTATCACAGAAGATTAACCTTGACGGCTTCGTAAAAAGTCCAGTTTCTGCGTTGCGCTTCATTTCGTGTTCACTGCGGCGTACAGAAGTACGCATCTTTCCATGAAATTCGCGAGGCCTTGAACTTGAACTTTTTACTTTGCCGTCTCAATTTTGACTTTTTACGAGTTCATCAACCTTCATTTTCAAAATAAAACTCAGGGAAAATTATCCCAATAGATTGTCCAGCGCCATCATGATCACAAATCCGATCATGACACCAAAGGTTGCCAGACGTGATTTTCCTTTGGAATGGGTTTCCGGTATAATTTCATCACTAATAACAAATAACATAGCGCCGGCTGCAAACGCCAGACCAAACGGGAGGACGGGGTTAAAAACGGTGACGGCTGCAACCCCCAGAACACCGCCAATGGGCTCCACCAGTCCCGTCAAAGTAGCGATACCTATGGCGCGCCATCGGCTGTAACCCAGCCCGATCAAGGGCATGGCAACCGCCAAACCTTCCGGCATGTTCTGAAGCCCGATGCCGATGGCAAGACTGGTTCCCGCTCCAATATCTCCGGTCCCAAAACCGACACCGACAGCCAGGCCCTCGGGAAAGTTGTGAATGGTGATGGCAATGATAAACAGCCAAATTCTTTTCAAGGAACTGGAAGGGCCTTCATGTCCGAGGACAAAGTGCTCATGAGGCAGCCATTTATCAATACGGTCTAAAAAGACTGCACCAAACAACATCCCGAACCCAACGACATAAACCCCAAAACCCGGCCAAGACTGGTTGCCGTATTCGATCCCTGGAACAATTAACGAGAAAGAAGTTGCTGCCAGCATCACGCCTGCAGCACCCCCGAGCATGGTATTTAGAATCTTATCGGAAACATTCTTAAAAAAGAAAGCCGGCAAGGCACCGACACCGGTAGCCAGGCCGGCCAGTGTACTGGCGATGATTCCCATCGTAATTATCGACATCGATATCCCTCCGTAGTTTCTTTAGTTCCCAATAAATGATTTTCAAGAATACGTTTATTTAGTTAAAAAAAGCGGATAACGCACCATGTTCATGTAAAATATTGAGCCCGATACCTATCAGAACAACCCCGCCGATGGTTTCGGCATAAAAACTTAACCGTTTGGCAGCGCCGATCCGCTCGCCAATCCGCATTCCAATGAGGGTAAATATACCCGCTACGATACCAATAATAAAGGCCGGCATCCAAATCGATATTTTCAGCAAAGATAGACTGAAGCCGACAGCAAGAGCGTCAATACTGGTTGCCACCGAAAGCATCACCAATGTCATTCCTTTTGTATAATCTTTTATCGGTTTTTCGGCTTTACCATCCTGGAAGGCCTCTTTAATCATGTGACCACCCACAAGTGCCAGCAAGCCGAAAGCGATCCAATGATCGTAATGTTCAATATGGCTCCGTATGGATAAACCCGCACTCCAACCGATAATTGGCATGAGGGCCTGAAACAGTCCGAAATGCCAGGACAAACGGAACATTTGTCGCGAATTGACATTTTTTAAATTTACACCGGTCGCTATTGAAACCGCAAAAGCATCCATGGCAAGAGCCACTGCAATGGCAAGAATTCTTATAAATTCCACAATTATTTTTAAATGTTATATAAAGTTAGATAAATTCTTCTTAAAACAAGTCCCCAACTCTGATCTGTCATTGAGGCCAAATAGCCCCTTTACGCTCCTCAACGAAGTAGCAAAAACGGCGCCATTCGAACTCCCGAAACGAAACCGGACAACGGAGTTTTACTTTATGATCACTGATACCGATCACTTCCCAGTCACCCCTGCGGGGTCCGTCTTCAATGTTAAGTTTCTCACCCACTTTGAAAGGATACGGTTTGAATACCACAATATTATGCTTTCCCATGATAATCTCCATTATGTGTTGTTCCATTTATTTTGTGGTTCTTTGTGTCGATATTAAGTGTAGGGCTGTCGTTACGTGTTTTCAAAGAAGACGATAATTCAGACTATATTATCTGAAAAGTGAAACCGTTACTTTTTTTCAATTTGTTGAAACTTATTCATAAATTTTCGGTCAATATAGTCTTTAATTTTAAAGGCGAGCCTCCCGTTAAACACAATTCCCTTTTTGCTCAAAACACCGGTATTGTCTCCCATGTTGAATATTAGGAGATAATCCCCACCAGGATCAAAGGATTTGAGTTCTTTCTCTTCCATGGATGCCATAAGATTATGATAAAGTATGGGATTTTCACGAACAGCATATACGCCTACCTTATCCAGCGGCTGCTTTCTAAAATAAATGCAGTCGCCCCCTCCAAAAATTTCTGAATACGCCGTGCTCTGCAAATACTGATTGACCAGCAATCCGCCGTCCGGTCCCGTGGGCAGATCCGATGCCTTGAATATCGGTGACGGTTTCACACCGACAGCCAGAAAGACAGCGTCCGTATCGTAACTTTGTCCCGATTCGAGCATAATCTCACCGGTTTTGATTTTCTCAACATATCCGGATTCCAGAATGTCGATGCCACGTCTTTTGAGAGATCTGGAAATCCTTTTTTTAACATCGTCTGGAAATCGCGACATAAAATCTTTTCCTGCAAAAATTCGGATCCTGGGTTTGTTTTTGCCAAAATCCTGTGTCAGCCGCCAGGCGTTACCGGCGATTTCAGCAGCAGACGGTCCACCGCCGACAATGCCAATGGTTATTTTCTTACGAGAAGCGAGCTCCAAAATACGCGCCTGGGCATCAATAAGTTTTTCAATCGGTTTTACGGTAAAAACATCCCTGGCAGTGCCCATAATACTGTTTTCTGGGACATAACTTCCGACATTAAATGAAAGAACATCATAAGGAACCGTTTCACCGGATTCAAGAATCAGTTTTTTTTCCTTTGGGTCCACACGGACGGCCTTTCCTAAAATGAAAGTCCCGCCCTGTTTTTCCACCACATGCTGTGTGAAAAAACGGATGTCATCCGGAGCGTAGGTTCTTCCGAGCATGCCTGGCCCCATACCCGAGTAATAATGGTATGGTGAAGGGCCGATAACAGTGACCTTGTGACCTTTTTCAATGAATACTCGAAGATGTGCGAGTGTGACCATATGGGCATGGCCACCCCCAACAAGCACAAGATGTTTTCTCATGGATCATTTCCCGAAAATAAAATCGTATTACGATGTTATAGAATCAGAAAAGATATATTAACATTTAAGCAATATCTATGCCGTCCTCTTGCATTTTAAACCGAGGGCTTCTCCCCAATTAAAATAATGGCGGGGTGGCGTACTGGAATAACGCTTGATTTATACCTATAAAATATATAAATCGAAGGTCAAACATTATTTTTAAGGATGAGTCAAATGACGCTAAACTTTGAAACGATCCGTTTGGATAAGCAAAACGAATATTTGGACAAATTTTACCGATGCCCCCGGAAGTCTTCGGATTATAGCTTTGTTAATTTGTGGGGATGGTCGGCTGACTATGGGCTCTATTGGGCATGGTCGGATGATGTGGTCTGGATAAAGCAGACGATTCCAAATGACGTATTTTGGGCGCCGATAGGGTCATGGCCGGACATTGACTGGAGCCGATGTTTTGACAAATATTTCAACGAACCGATTACCTTTCTCCGTATCCCTGAAGAATTGCTTCGGGTATGGGAGAAAAATATTGAAGACCGTATTCGAAGTGAGGATGAAAGAGCGCACTGGGATTACCTTTACGATGTTAAAGAACTCATCGAACTTAAAGGCAATCGCTTTCATAAAAAAAAGAATCTGGTGAACCAATTCAAAAAAAAATATGATTATCAATACGTTCCTTTTGATGCAAAGATGATCGATATGGCCCTGGCCATGCAGGAAGATTGGTGCACTTGGCGGGATTGCGAGTCGTCCGAAGCTCTGTCCGCTGAAAACCGGGCAATTTCAAGAATTCTCAACAACCGGCATATGATTTATGGCCTAACCGGCGGTGCGCTTTTGGTCGGTCAAGAAATGGTTGCCTACACCATTGCCGAACAATTGTCGCAAGATACGATCGTGATCCATTTCGAAAAAGGAAACCCGGATTATAAAGGCGCGTATCAGGCAATTAACCAAATGTTTCTTGAACATAACGGCAAACAATTCGATTTTGTAAATCGTGAGCAGGATCTCGGTGATGAAGGACTTCGCAAAGCGAAATTATCGTATCATCCGGTCGACTTTGTAAAAAAATACCGGGTGGCTCTGAAATAGGCAATGCTCATAAATCGGTGGCCATGAGCCGTTCTGATTGAATCATCATAAAGAGTTTTTTCAACCTGCTACAACTTTTATTGACCTAAGTAAATAACATTTGAAAGGAGCAACCATGCGGCCTGTATGCTTGATCATTCGCGACGGATGGGGATATAGCGAAATCGCGCAAGGCAACGCGGTACTTGCGGCCAAAACACCCAATATCGACCTGTATAAAGCCATCTATCCATGGACACTTTTGGACTGTGCCGGAGAACCTGTTGGCCTTCCAGATGGATATCAGGGATCATCGGAAGTGGGACACTTAAACATGGGTGCCGGCAGAATCGTCATTCAAGAACTCAAGCGTATTGACGACGGATTAAGCACAGGGGAACTTTTTGGAGTAAAAAAGTGGAAAGAGCTGGTGAACAACTGGAAGGAACACCAAAGCCGTCTTCATTTGTTCGGTTTACTCCAGGACGAAGGCGTACATGCACATCAGGAACATCTCTTTAAGATCATGCGGCGGGCAAGGATAGAATATCCCGATGGTCCCATTATCATCCATCCCTTTTTAGACGGGCGCGATACACCTCCGCGAAGTTGTCTGGAATACCTGGCAAGGCTCAATCAGGTGATGGACGAGGTCGGCGGATGCTTCATTGGCACTGTAATGGGTCGATATTACGGAATGGACCGTTCCAGGAACTGGGGATTGACCGATATTGCCTATCATTGCATTGTCGCCTGCGAAGGTCGTCGAGCCTCAACTGCTGAAACCGCGGTTAATGAATCATATAAAAAGGACAGGACTCCGGATGATGTGGAGATGTTTGATGAATATATTCCCCCTTACGTGATCGGAAACTATGACGGTGTCAGGGATAACGATTGTATATTGCACACCAACTACCGGCAGGATCGCGCAATCCAGCTCTCCATGGCCTTTGTTGATCCAAAATATCCAGGAAAACTGAAAACAATTCGAAATATAACTTATGTTGGTCTTACACGGTACTGGGATGAATTTGCGAACTACATGTTGGGCGCTATTGACGCGGGTGGAGGCATGGAACACCTCCTTGGCGAGGTGATTTCCCATGCAGGTTTTCGCCAGCTACGAATTGCCGAAACCCAGAAATTTCGTCATGTTACGAGTTTTTTTAACGGGAAAGCAACAACCCCATACCCAAACGAGGATCAGGTCGAAGTTCCAAGCCGATTCGATCCAGCCACCTTTGCCAGTCATCCGGAGATGGAGGCTTACAATGTTACCGATGAACTCCTTAGAAGACTCCGGAACAACCCTTATCATTTTATTGCCGTAAATTTTGCCAACGGAGATATGGTCGGCCACACCGGTAACTTGGAAGCTGCCACAAAAGCCATCGAGGTAGTAGACGATTGTATCGGCAGAATTGTCGACCGTCTTCTCGAAATTGATGCCCATATACTCATTACATCGGATCACGGCAACGCCGAACAAATGATCGATGATCAGACCGGTATGACCAAAACCAGCCATACCTTGAATCCTGTTGAGGTCATTTACCTTGCCAACGATTCCCAGGACAAGCGGCTTATTGGCCATGGCAAACTGTCGGATATCGCACCAACGGTTTTGTTTCTACTTGGTTTGGATATACCCAAAGAAATGACTGCACAAAACTTGATTGTAACTAACGCCGTCTAACCCCGATGTTTTTTATAACTCAAATTCCGCACCTCTTAACTCAACTGAAGCCTTATCTAATGTCACATGGAAGGGTCTTATTCAAGTGAATTCCGATACACAACTTGAGACATACTGTCTCAAAAAAGCGTCCATCTTGCCTGTTTAACGCACACCTTCATTTATAAAGTTATCCAAATTATTGATTATATTGATGTATAGCAGCCTAAAAATATCACTCTCAAATATGGCATGAAATTTGATTAAATAAGTTAAATATCTTTTTTATCCTGATTTTTAAATAAGAGAATCTGCTTTAAAACCAAATGTCTTCTTAAAAGAGGAGAGAAACCATGGAAATGGAAAAAGCCATTCAGACAGCCATCGATTATGAAACAAAAATTCGGGATATTTATCGGGATGCCGCCCAAAGAGTTCATGATCCGGAAGGTAAACAATTTTTTAAAATGATGGGAGATGACGAGCAATATCACCTCGACTATTTGATGGAGAGACTTAGGTTGTGGCGAAATTCAGGGAAACTGTCAGCCGAAAAGCTGATATCCGCTGTTCCCTCAAAGGAAATTATCCAGAAAGAAACCGATAAAATCAAGGCCCATATGTCAACAAAGGAACTTAGCAGTGTAAAAGTCATTCTCAGCAGAGCCCTTCAAGCAGAAGTTGAAACCAGCAACTTTTACGAAAGAATGGCGAATGAAATGACCGATGAATGTCAACAGATGTTTTCCAGGTTTCTGGAGATTGAAGAAAACCACATTGCCGCAGTTCAGGCTGAACTGGACTACATCACAAATACTGGATATTGGTTTGATTTCAAAGAGTTCGATATGGAAGAATTATAAAAGGAAATCCGATTCTACGGATTTGGCGGTTCTGTTCAGGCCTTTTTTCAAAAGTTCAGGTAATGCTTTTTTTTGGGACGAGAAAAAAAGCGACTTACCGAAGAATATTGTGAAGTCTGCCCTGCCAGATGGTGAAAGGGAAATGAAACCTACGGACGACGACGTGCCAGACTATCTTGAAGCAAATGCAGTAAAACTGTAATTAAATAATTGGGTTAAGGGGTTGAAGGCGGGCATGACGATTCTGCCGGAACGTTCAATTATACACCCATCAAAACCCTCGAAAAAAGTTGACATAACCACATTGTGGTATTACTTATACGCTATGCCTATATATGCCAGTAAATATTGATCTGAGATAAGGAGCTCAGTAATGAAAAAATACAGAAAGCCTGTTCAGTCCAAGGGATATAGAAATGTCTTTTGCCCCTTCTATAGGAATTGTTTGGATCACGCCAGTAAAAGACATTGGGAATATTGGACATGTTTACATTGTCGGCATAAACACTTACAAGAATCGATTGCAGATGAACCCGTATCGCCGGCCAGCACGGATCCGTACTATTCGATTTCTCCGTCAGCAGGTGAAAAACTAAAGAATATAGCAATATAAACAGCGTCATCGCAATTATAAAACAACAGGAGGTGAACGATATGAAGCATTTTATGATACCCAGAGTTGCTCATTGCAGCGACGGTTGTAGTCTTTAGTCCCGGGCAAGACGTTAAACTGCCCGCATAACCCATTGATTCAATTCAACCCCTAATTATCCATTCGTCAACATTATAAAATTAGTGATAATTCTTATCTTCTTATTAAGAATTTTTATCTAAAAATGAAATTCCCTTGAAGTTATCAACACAAACTGCCATATGTAATGCAAACACAAACTGGTATTTATTATGAAGGAGGATATGATAGATGGATAAAAAAATATTGGTGGCGATTGATGATTCTGAAAATGCGATCCGCGCGGTTGAATTTGTGGCAAATACTTTTACCACTGATAACCGGATCACATTATTTAACGTTGTTCAAGACACAGCAGCCATGTGTGAAATGAACAGTCCGGAGCTAACACCTTATTTTACATCTCAACAAAGCTCTTTTTGTCTGCTTGAAGAAAAAAAGAAAGCGCTGGTTACCAAAGCTTTACAAAAGAGTAAAACCATACTTATGGATGCCGGATTTGAAGAAAAAAATATTACCATTAAAGCAGAGCCCAAAAAAAGCGGCGTTGCAAGAGATATTATAAAAGAAGCCCAATCTGATTATAACATTATTGTCATGGGAAAAAGGGGAGTATCCGGAATTAAAGATTTCTTATTGGGAAGTATCTCTCAAAAAGTTTTCAATCTAACAAAGGATATTTCTGTTCTATTTGTCAACTAACATATTTTTCATTTAATTTCGTGAGTTCTCCACTCTGATTGACATTTGACGACCCTTGTTCTATCTTTTTCTAAATCATAACATTTCGTTACAGTACTTGTTTTCGTTTCTTTGTATCAAAAAATATTACTTCCGGCCTGCCCCGCATGTCCAAGATAACTTTTTCGATGCGGGTTTATTGGGACTAGGATTTTTGAGGTGAATGCCATTGAAATTATAACGACCGTTAAAAAGATGCAGGCGCGCTCTGACAAGATACGCTGTCAGGACAAAACCATTGTTTTTGTCCCCACCATGGGATTTCTCCATGAAGGGCATCTATCTCTGATGAGAGAAGGTAAAAAATACGGCGATGATTTAGTTGTCAGCATTTTCGTAAATCCCACACAGTTTGGTCCCGGCGAAGATTTAGAGACCTATCCCAGGGATTTTGAAAGGGACCTTGAACTGGTCCGAAAAGAAGGTGTCAGTGCAGTTTTTGCTCCGGATGACACTGAAATTTATGACAAAAAATTTCAGACCAATGTTGAACTTGAAAAACTTCCGAATCATCTTTGTGGTCTTTCAAGGCCTGTATTTTTGAAGGGTGTTGCAACCGTTGTGACAAAACTGTTTAACATTGTTAAGCCTCACGTAACGATTTTTGGCCAGAAGGATTATCAGCAACTCACGGTAATACGCCAAATGGTGTGTGATCTTAATTTCGATATAAAAGTTGTCGGAGCTCCTACGATCAGAGAATCAGACGGGCTTGCCATGAGTTCGCGCAATACCTACCTGACTCCGGAGCAGCGGATTAGCGCTCTGTCATTAAATAAATCATTGAAAAAAGCTCAAACGCTTGTTGAAAGTGGTCTGCAGGATGCCGATAAAATTATCGACACAGCAGCAAAGTTGATCCGATCCCACCCGGAAACCGAAATCGATTATATCACCATCTGCAATCCGGAAACCCTTGATGATATGAAAACCATCGACAAACCGGCCCTGATGGCCCTTGCCGTAAACGTCGGGAAAGCTCGCCTGATCGACAACGTGATATTGAAACCCTAACCCATCTTAACAATCGAATCGGAACCCAAATTCAAAGGGTGAATCAATGAGTACAAAAACATTCGCTGAAATTAATCTGAACAATCTGGTTCACAACATCAACGCCATCAAAGAAAAAGTAGCCCCATCTGAGATCATCCCGGTGGTAAAAGCGAATGCCTACGGCCACGGTGCCGTTCCCGTAACCAAACACCTTGTAGAAGAAGGTTTTTCACGATTTGCCGTGGCACAGTTTCAGGAAGCCATGGAATTGCGAGACAGCGGAATATCTCATCCGATACTGATTTTTGGGCGACTGTTCCCTGATGAAATTTCAGAGGCCATAAAAGCCGGTTTCAGAATCAGTCTATTCGGGGTTGAAGACATTCGCTGGATTGAAAAAGCCGGACAGGAACAACCGGCGAATGTGCATGTGAATTTGGAAACCGGCATGGGGAGAATCGGTGTCCTTTTTGATCGGGAACCCGACTTCTTTGACGTGCTTTCGGCATCTAAACACTGTGTTTGGGAGGGACTCTATTCGCATTTTTCCACTTCAGATGAAACAGACAAAACCTACGCAAACCTTCAGTTGTCCAGATTTCAGAATATTCTTTCCCGATTGAAAGACAAAGGCAAAACACCGGCCATCATTCACATGGCCAATAGCGGGGCGATTCTGGATTTGCCTGAAAGCACGTTTGATGCAGTTCGACCCGGCATTTTGTTATACGGTCATTATCCGTCATCAGAAACCTCCCGCTCAATAAAAATAAAACAGGTCATGACCCTGAAAACATTTGTGGCGCATATCAGAAAAATTCCGGCCAATTTTCCGATAAGCTACGGCAGGAAATGGGCATCGGAAAAACCCACAACCATTGCCGTTCTACCCATCGGTTATGCCGATGGGATTCAACGAAGTCTGACCAATATCGGAGAAGTTCTGATTAAAGGGAAACGCTACCCGCAGGTGGGTCGGGTCACCATGGATCACATTATGATCGATGTCGGGGATGAACCGATAAACCCCGGAGATCCAGTCGTCATATGGGGTGAAGACCCCCAAGGCGTTATTCAAGCCCTTGATGTTGCCCAAAGCATCGGAACCATACCCTATGAGTTGACCTGTGGCGTATCCAGTCGGGTCAAACGGATTTATGTTGGAAAAGCATGAGACTCGCAACACCGTAATTGCGCGTTATATGTATTTTTGAGATGGCCTGTAAGACATTGTCCTAAAAAGGAACCCAATCTTGTATCTGGCACAAACAACAGTTGACGGTCAAATCTACTATTCTATTCGTGAATCCTATTTACATCAAAACCGATTTTTGAGCCGGAATCTTTTTGACATAGGAACCGATCCCGCCCAATACATCGTTTATCCGGGTGGAAATTCATTTTACATCCACGAATCCATAGAAGAACAATTGAACGATCTGGATGTCTACCCCAAAGACGATGAACTGGAAGATATCTTCTGGCGCTTTCTGGATCCGACCATTAGAAGAGCCCTGGAAACCTTTCGAAACCGACAAAAAAATTTAAAGCGTCGAAAAGTCTCCAAAGCAAGGGATACGTCAGCAGCAGCAAATTTCCACATCTTCGATCAACGCCGAATCCTCTACTTACGATGCGGGCGAACGAATCAGCAGAATATTGCCTGCGTGCCGCACAAGCTGTTCCAGGTTCTAACGGATAAATCCAGAGATGAAATCGAACAGATGTTCATGGAGATGGAAAAAATCCTGGCGGTCCGGGAATATAAAACCTACGCATATGTCATCTTTAACCTTCAGGATTTCTTCACCCAGTGGTTTGCCCAAACCGCACCTAAATTGCTGGACCAAAAGGCGGTGGATGAGCACTTTGTGGAGGGAATTTGTCGTCTGAACAGCGACCTGGCGTTCTGGGGAGGCATGGAAACCGGTAACAGTCTGAATGAATATCTTGTTCGTTATGCTGTCATGTATTTCGATTACGACTACGCCCCAAAATCATTTATTGAAGAATACATTCGAAAGTTTATCAACAGTCGAAGGGACTATCGCCCTTTGTTTAAATCCCGAAAAGCCAATCTGGAGGAGGCCGGTGTCCTGTTCAAAGAAACGCCGGAGGAGTTGAAAAAAATGCCCCGCAACGACCTGGTCCGACTTTACCGTAAACGGATTCAAAAGCTTCATCCAGACAAAGGCGGTGACCACGACACATTTATCAAGCTCACCCGAGTATACCACCATCTGCTCAAAACCAAGACTTAAGATTCAAGTTTGGCACCCTTAATTTTCACCTAAACTGAGCGTTTCAAATAGTGACAAGACTAAAAATAATAATAATAGATAAATATACATTGCAAAATCGCTAATAAGTCTCATCTATTGGGTGAGTTTTTTAAAGGAAAAAAATATATGGATGGAGGAGTTAAACAGAAAAAGCCCTATGAACCTCTGTACAGCGAAAAGTGGCATACCCGGTCCAACGTGTTTCATTTCAGCAGCAACTTTTTGGGAAGCTGAGGACCATTGTTTTTTTTATCCTCAAGCACTTCCATTGCTTTATCATAGGAAATGACTTCCCCCTTTTGGTTAAATACGGTATTATCATCAAGGATAATGAGGCCTGACGTTTCGATAACCCTTTTTTTATATTCCCACTCTCTCTGTATGTTGAATTTTTGGAGTTTAAATTGCCAGTAGAGCCAGAAAATTAAAAAAATCAACCCCCCGGATACTAGCACACACAGAAGAATAAAAAGATAAAATGCTGTTTTTTCACCAATATGGCCCAACACCTTTAAGATCACATCAAGTTTAAACAAAACAACAGAACCGATCCCTAAGATGAATAAGCCGGCAAGAACCGGCACCTGTTGAAGGATGGAAAACAGAAACTTGAAGCTATGTCCGAACCGTTTCATTTTGCTTCCCACAAAGGGACTCTCTTCAAGATCAAAAGCCGACTGTTGACTGCCGTATAAGTAATAGTTAAACCCGATAACAATAAGACCGATAATAAACATCAGTACAACCGGAGCCATAAAAGATACGAAAAAATATTGCTTCCAGGGAAACGGCCCTTTCTCCGCACCCATGGAGCCGATAAAATGGGCGATGAATATGACGAATTCAATGCCCCCAACCAATATAAAAAGGGTATCGAAATACTCTTTGATTTCCGTTTTCTTTAGAATGCCGGCTATGCCGGTCATCTTCTTAAATTCACTGCCTTTCATGAAATCGTCCTTAATCATAAATAATATTAGAAATTAGGGTTTTGTCCAGGTTGGATTAATGGAGTAATGGAATGATGGGTTTGAAGGCGTTTTTAACAATTTAAATTGGTTGTTTACACTCTTTTCCCCAATATTCCAAACTCGTTGGATACGGAATCTACGATATTTCGGCATTCCATTCCTCCACGGCGACAGAATAAACATGCCGCCATACAATATCTTTAATCTAAACAAGTAGTATAAATCCCGGGCCTTTAAATTATGCAACTGTCTTAAACAGACCGATGTTAATTCGTAAGTTCTTCTCAATACTCAAAAAGGAGTTTTTTGTCAAACCTGTATAAAACACTCTTTTTATATCTGCTACCTAAATTGAGCGTTTCAAATGCCCTGGAAAAATTGTTATCAATACCTTGTGTTCGTTATGGCTTGATAAACACTCTTACTTAAATACTTTGTAAGGTTATTGGCCCTTTACCGACCAAATGTTAGTTGCTTATCATCAGTTCACAACCAACACGTTACTTATCAGGATATGAAGATGATGTTAAAATTTGCAGTGAAATTCTTGGGTAAAACAACGCCGATAATAAGATGGGTGTTATCGGTAATCATATTCCCTGTTTTAATCCTGACTGCCTGCACCCATCCAAACAAAACGCCGGACTTAGGAGGTATATACAACAATCTGATTCAAAACGAAAATCCTTACAGAAATCCGGTCATACTGATTCCTGGATTGCTCGGTTCAAAGCTGATCGATTCGAAAACCGGCCATACAGCATGGGGCAAATTCGGCCTTGCGGGAATAACTTTTAATAAAGTTTCAGGGCCTTTAAGCATCGCCCTTCCCATGGGCATAGGAAAAAATTTTGATGTATTAGAAGACCAGCTTGTCCCTTCAGGGGCTCTGGACAGGGTCGTTGTCAATTTTTTCGGGTATCCTTTGCATCAGAACACCTATGCACACATCTTAGGCGTCCTCGGCATCGGCGGATATCGTGACCAGGATCTGGGTGAAGCCGGTTTCATCGACTATGGAGACCGTCACTTTACCTGCTTCCAATTTGACTATGATTGGCGACGTGACATTGTTGAAAGTGCACAAAAACTTCACCTGTTTATTCAGGAAAAGCAACGGTATGTGCAACAGGAAATTGAAAAACGGTTCGGTATTAAAAACTACAATGTTAAATTTGATATTGTGGCCCATTCCATGGGCGGTCTGATCGCACGGTATTATTTAAGATATGGAACGGCGGATCTGAATGAAAACGGCAGCCTTCCGGAACTGAGATGGGCCGGAAGCAAACATGTCGAACACCTGGTTATTATCGGAACGCCGAATGCCGGTTCCATTGATACCTTGATAAACCAAGTCAACGGTTACCGTCCTGCCCCTTTGCTCCCACATTATCCGGCTGCGGTGCTGGGAACCATGCCGTCTGTCTATCAACTCCTCCCCAGAAGCCGTCATCATCCGCTGATAGGTGAAAACAACCAGCCGGTATCCGATATATTTGCACTAGAATTATGGGAAAAAAACGGCTGGGGACTTGCCGATCCCCGGCAGGATGATATGCTCAAACTCTTGCTGCCGAATGCCGATACCCCCGAAAAGCGCCGGACGATCGCACTGGACCATTTACATAAATCCCTTCAGCGCGCGAAACAGTTCACAGCGGCCATGGACGTGCCGGCCACCCCACCGCCATCCCTTCATTTCTTTCTGGTTGCCGGAGACTCCGAAATCACGAACAAAACCGCCCAATTTGATTCGAAGGGCAGGTTGTCTATCGTAGAAAAAGGCCTTGGTGACGGCGTTGTTTTGCGAAAAAGCGCTCTTATGGACGAGCGTCGAGGAAACAATCTAACCTCTCGGCTGATCTCTCCGATAAAATGGAGCCAGGTTCTCTTCTTGTTTTCGGATCACCTTGGCCTTACCCAAATTCCGGCATTTACGGATAATGTCTTGTATTTTCTCATGGAGAGCCAGAGAGGCGTATGGCACTGATATTTCATAAATTATAAAATATTGGGGTGCGCTTCGACAGAGAAATTCTTATCGCTTTGAAGAAAATATTTGGCAAGTCTAAATATAAGAAAAGAGCCATCTATATAGGATGTTAGATTGTGTCCAGCCGTCAAGTCCGAATCTGCTTTAGGATTAATTGTCGAATCCTAAACTTTTTTCAATTTCCTTCCACTTGACAAGGGATATTGGTTTTAACCCTATTAGATCGCATTGAGGTATCCAACCTACTGTAGAGTTTGGAATATAAAAACAATTTTGCCCCTTGAAAGGTCCATCTTTAATTATCCATCCATCTTGTACGGCAATTTTTTTACCTGCAAGTTTTTTTGCCTCGGTAGTGTACTTCATTTTTTTCGACGGTTGAAATATCGCTTCATAAAACATGAAAAAATACCCTCACAAAAAATTAAGGACACTCCCTCATATTTTGGGGAATGCCCTTTTTTTCTAATTAAAACTTTGAGCTATACCACAGTCACATTTGTTGCAGCAGGACCTTTTGGACCCTGCTCTATATCAAAGGTTACTCGGTCGCCTTCATCAAGAGTTTTAAAACCGGTTGAATTGATTCCTGAATGATGAACAAATACATCTGGACCATCTTCTTGCTCGATGAATCCATAGCCCTTGCTACTATTAAACCATTTTACGATTCCATTCGTCATAATGACACCCTCCTTTCATAAAATTCTCATAGTTCCAAACTGCAGGTTGCCACTTTGACAAATGGATATTTCCTTCAGAACGAAACTGTCCCGCCAATTAAGGACGGGCCTTTATTGATTGTATCAATTATAAGATATTCTTGAAAAAAGTCAAGCTGATTATGCGTTACTTTTTTTAGAAAGGTTTTCCATAAGCATATCAGAAACTTGTGCATCAGACACTTGGTATCTTTTTTTGAAGTTATTCTCAACAATGCTTTTGATGTAAAAATCCTATTAACTCCCGGGAACAATGATGCGAGACTCCTGTTTTTCCTTCAATTTTTCGACTTCCTCCTGCATCTTTTTCAGTGCCATTTTCATGGCGCCCGGGTACATTTCCATGGCTTCCTTTAAATTTCTGGCATCAATCGGTGCCTGAATGGGAATCGGCCCCTGGGGGGTCATTACATTGAGATGCCCCACAAAAATCTGTTTGCGACTTTTATCTTTTAAACCATTGGGTTTGACCGGTGTCAGACGGCGGATAGAAGCCATGTCGAGATCGCTGAAAGACTCTTCCAGGTAAAGGTTGTCTTGCTTTACCGACAGGTCAAGCGTGTTGAGTACTTTTTCGTCAAACATATTTGTCTCCTTTAAATAAAATCGTATTTCAACTTTATGGCAAAGATTTCTTTTTAAAGCATCGTCAAAAACCCGGCAACTGTTCAATCACGCCAAAAGCGAACAAATCGGAGCATTTTTATATGAATCACCCGACCAATGAAGCAAGTTTTGCGTACATCAGCGAACACTTTGGCGTGCATGAAGATTTCAGTTCTTCCTTTGCACGCAAGTTTCAACACAGAATCTGTTTTAGGGGGTATCAGGCTCCGAAACAGAAGATGTTTTTTCTGTCATGATGTCGAGCATCACATCATCGGCTTTGGCCATGCCGATTTCACTGATCCGACTCAGATTGTGAATCGTCTCTTCGGCAGTTTTACCGATAAATCCTTCAACGGCGGTGATGCCATGGTCGTTGAGCGCCATATAGGCCGACCGAATGGCCGAATCCGTCGCACTCACGACTTTCAACGCACATCCGCCCTTGGCTCCGTCACAGAGCATTCCGCCCAGATCACTGACAATATTGTTAATGGCCAGGGTGATCCGGTCCATATGGGCTTCGCTCTGCTGATAGACGATGGCAGCCGAAGCGCCCACTCCGGCTGCAATGGCACAGCCACAGATGGGTGACAGACTGCCGGTAAAGCTTTTGACATAGCTGTTGAGCAGGTGGGAAAAGGCAATGCTCTCGATAATCCGGTCTTCCGGGATATCAAACCATCGTCCCACATGGTAGGGCACCATAATAGCAACAATCCCCTGATTGCCACTGCCGCCGCTGGACATGACCGGATAACTCAACCCGGCCATTCTGGCGTCGGTGGCATATCCGGTCATAATTTTGCTATAGGACAAAATATCGTCGAGAATAAAGCCTTTTTGCTTTAAATCAGAAAGATAATATCCGACTTTCTTCAGATCTTTCCCCGCCTCTGCCACTTTCACGTTCATCTCGATGCCTTCTCTTAAATATCGTCGATCGGATTCATCGGCGTTTTTTGCCATCTGGATCAGATCTACAATTCGCATCCGGCGAAGTTCCGACTGATAATCGGACTGGCCCTGCTTGGTTGATTCATCGGGTTGTTCAAATACGAGACGATCGTTCTTTTCCAAAAGTACGAGGTTGGTGTGGCGATGGCGGATAACGGCCCGGGCTGTTATCGAATCGCGTCGAACCCTGACATCGATGTGCATTCCTGAAACGCCCCGGTTGCAAACTAGTCGTGCCTTGCCCGACTCGATAAGGCTTCTCGCACGGGAAATTTGCTCGAGATCGACAGCCTTGAGAATTTCCATTTTAAGATCCGGTCGGCGGATCAGCGCACCCAAGACCCCGGCGATCAGGTTTCCCCTCTCACCGCCCGTGTTCGGAATGTTGACGGCCATACCATTTTTATAAACCCCGGAATCCACCTCAATGGCCATCTCCTCAAAATCATTGCCCAGTTCCTTGCCGGCCACACTCGCAGCATATGCAACGGCGATCGGTTCCGTACAGCCGAGCGCCGGAAAAACTTCGTGTTTTAGCACTGTCTTTAACATTATATCCAACAATTTTATTTAATTTAAACACGCTGAAAATTTACTTAAACATCATTATATTTCATTTATACCGCTTTGTCGAAGCCAAATGTCATCCTTGAAAACAAAAACCTCAGATCGCCAAAAAATCTTGTTGAAATGTCCTCTTCCGAGGAAAAAAGCATTCAGTCAACATTTTAATAATATCCCATGTTATCATCAAGTAAAAGGTAAACCTTACAAAAAACTCATAAATAGTACAAAGAGGAAACATCATGGCAAGTATTACGTTTAAAGACAGCCCGATAATTACCATTGGAAAATTGCCAGAGATAAATACCATGGCGCCGGATTTTTAGCTCATCAACATCGACCTTTCTGATGCAAGGCTCAACGATGTTATAGGGAAAACGATTGTTTAAAATATTTTTTCCAGTATTGACACACCGGTGTGTGTAACATCTTTTAGAACTGAAACCCGGAATTTGACCACGCGAACATCGACGTTTCTCGTATCTGAATCGACACCCTTTATTAACCCTGAGGGTTTGGTCTCATATGTGTTTCAAAAAAGACCTTGACAAAGAACATCAATCCAATGTAGTATTTTAGTTGTAACTTAATTGGATGGTCAAAAATGGAAAGTAAGCAGGCAGATTTGTTCAAAGTATTAGGTGTGGATAAACGCATAAGGATCATTGAACTTCTTAAACAAAAAGGTCCTTTAGGTGCAAACGAGATGTCAGAGATGCTGGGAATTACACCTTCTGCAGTTTCCCAGCATCTTAAGATTCTTAAACACGCCGGCTTGGTTCGAAATGAACGTAAAGGGTATTGGATACCCTATGAAATAGACCCAGTTGCCTTGGAAAAATGTGGAGAATTTTTATCTTCCGTCTGCACCTGCGGCTGCAAAGGAACCGGAAAATTCCGCGAGACAGAACTTAATAATGCCGAGGATGAGGATAAGGTTGCACTTTTAAAAAAATTCGAAGGCGAACTTGAAAAAGAGTTAAAGAAAGTGCGGAGTCAAATCGAAGAATTAAAAAAAGAGCCTTAATTTTTTTTGATATATTAATTTAGTATATACTTATTTACTTAATAAACAATCGGTTAAAGGAGGTGATATAGATGGCCGATAAAAAAGATAGCAATTGTGGCTGCGGTTGTCTGCCCGAGTCCAAGAAAGGCTCCAAGACTCCAAAGCCGGGGGTTAAGAAGTCTGAAAAACCTAAAATGTAATTGACTTCAAAGACGTTGAGTGCTGACAGGGGCGGGTGAGGAATATCTTCTCTCGTCCTTGTTCTTTAATGTACGATCTAAACGGATTGTTTCAAATAGCCCTTTCACTATTTGATCGGAATGTTCTCTTTATTGCTTTTTGCAAATTTATTTTTTATGCTATAGAGAACCAATCAAAGGTTAGAATTTTTGCCCATCAACATGACATGTCTATTAATTAAACCTCAATTGAGCGAAAATGGAGGATGCCCTATATTGGTCAGCATTTTGTTTGCGCCGAATTGGGGTTAAATCGAGCTTACAATTTTAATATAGGAGAAATCCATGAGGCCACGTATTGTCAAATGGGTTGTTTATGTAGTGTTTTCTGGTGTTTTCATTATTGCCTGTGCGGGCACCAAACTCACCCATACATGGGTGGATGAAACCTTTCATGGAAAACCTATATCAGACATTCTGGTAATTGCGGTAACGCATAAAGAAGATACTCGGCAATCGTTTGAAGATAAGTTTGTCACGCAGTTGAAGGTATCGGGGGTTGAGGCCGTCTCAAGTTCGGATGTCATTCCTATTCCTGCAGATCTGGAATTAAAAAAAGAAGAGATATTGAAAGCTGTTAAAAAATTTAACAATGATGCGGTGATCATTACGCATCTGGTTGGCGTGGAAGAAAAAGAAAGTTACACCCCTGCTGAACGAGATTTAGGAGGCTATTACGGCTACTATGGCTGGGTTTATAGCTATACTCATGAACCGGGTTATTATCGCACGCACATCCTTGTCCGCGTGGCAACCAATCTTTACGATGTTAAAACTGAAAAACTCATATGGTCCGGAGAGTCTGAATCATTGGACCCTGGCTCAATCAATCAAATCATTGACGATGTGATTGAAGTGTTGATTAAAGATTTGAAAAAAAACAAACTGCTTCCAGCAAAATAAAACCCTGTATCGATTTTATAAAACTTCCGCAAGCCCCCCTAAAAAGGGACTTTCATAACGCTTTAAATACGCCCAAGGCGCACAAGTGCGACTTGGGCGCATAAAGCCCTGATGTTCCCACATAACCCCGGGATGGCCTGGACCCAAAAATTAAAAAAGGAGCCTGGTAAACATAATGGCTCCTAATAAATTCGGTGGCGTTCCCAAGGGGCAACCCCTGCTGCCGACGTGAAAGAGTCAAAAAAAATACAATGCTCCAACGTAGGAGGTATAATCGCTCATTAATGGTTGTTTAAAATTATTTACAATCATTTCGTAAATATCAGAGTTTCAATGTTGTTGCGATATCGTCGTTCAATGGAAAAAATTCTATGAAATTGATTGCAGGTGGTTATTTAACCACAAGCCATCTCAAAAATGAAGATTACGTTCAAGGACACGGCGCGAGCCGATGAAAAAGCGCAGCATACATGGAGAGTATGTGAGCATTTTGAAGAGTCTCACAATACCGTAATTGGGCGTTAGATGTATTTTTGAGATGGCTTGTAAAAACACTGTTGAATATATACACAAAGGTTTTGAATGTACACGTTCCTTGATTATTTCTTCATCATATTTCATGGCAGCTGGATTCTATTTATTCTAACCGGTTGGGCGTGGAAAAGGGTACGACGCATACATTTGATAACGATTGGCCTAACTATTTTGTCTTGGTTTGGTTTAGGAATATTTTACGGTTGGGGCTACTGTCCTTGTACGGACTGGCATTGGAAGATCAAGCTTAAACTCGGAGAGACTAACCTGCCGAATTCATACGTCAAGTACTTTGTAGATAAACTAACAGGATTTGCATGGGAGCCTTTGGTAGTGGACGCGGCAGTCTTGATCTTTGGTCTCTTGGCATTTGCTCTTTCATTTTGGCTCAACTTGCAGGACTATAAATCTCATCGCAGGCTTCCGTAACGCCCCTTAAATAATAAGTTTTTTTATCCGAAATTATTTCCTCCAAGTCAGTGAGGCAGCTTATCTGATGCAGTTATATGCTGGAGAATAAAAGCGATGCGTTTGCGTAGACACTTACAGCTATTGATTATCGTATCTTTAGCCTGGCTTCTGTTTTGGATTGCAGGCCTTCCAGAGTATTACCAGCAATATTCCACAAAATTCATGATCATATTTGACTTGGTAATTTTACCGCCAATTTGGTTTGTAATCTATCGAAGCGCAAAAAATGCAAAGCCGGGCAGAGGATTGAAAGTTTCTTTATGGTGGTCTTTTTATATATCATTTCCTTTATTTATTTATGATCTGATATACTGCGGTTTTTATCTTGGACATAGCACAAGCTTTCTATGGAAGTACTGGTATCTTACAGTTTATTACATTATACCTTGGCTCCTTTTTCCTCCAACAGGATGGTTGGTTGAAAAAAGGCGACGATCAACATTTTAATTTTTAAAGGATGACATTTGAAAACTGGCAATAAAAATCTATGGATAATTCTGATCGTTCTCAGTATCATTTTAGTTTTGGTGATTCAGGTCGTGCGTCACTTTTTTAGAGAAGAAGAGCGCCAGATAAGAACCCATATTCGCGAGGCCGTCAAAAAAGAGTATCCGGAAGCCGTCAACCAACTCAAGGCCATGTATGGCCTTAAACCTTTTGAGCAACCCAAAACTTCGGTAAAATCTGATGCACAAACATCTTCGGTAATCCTGGTCCACGGACTTGATGAACCTGGAAAAGTCTGGATGAATTTGGCCCCGGCTTTGATCGAAAAAGGTTTTTCTGTCTGGATCATGACGTATCCGAACGATCAGCCCATAACAGAGTCCGCCCAATTTTTCCTGGAATGCATTCACTCGCACGGTATAGTAAAAACAAAAACCATTTCAATTGTTGCACACAGCATGGGGGGGTTGGTTGTGCGTGAGATGCTGACCCATCCATCGTTGTCCTATTCTGAAAAGGTAGATAAAAAAGAGCTGCCCGCCGTTTGGCAACTGATCATGGTGGGCACTCCGAATCATGGATCGGAATTGGCGCGATTTCGAATTTTTACCGAATTTCGTGAACAGATAGCAAGTCTATTCAGCGAAAAGTACCACTGGCTTCAGGGAATCCTCGACGGTGCAGGAGAGGCGGGTATTGATATGACGCCCGGCAGCACGTTTCTGGAACGGTTAAACCGTCGGCCCCACCCCCGCAATGTAAACATGCTGGTTATTGCAGGTACCATGAGCCCTTTGCAAAAGAATGAAATTGAGCACTTCGCCCATAACTTAAAGGTCAAACTACCGGAAGATACCCGTATGGCTGTAAAAGAAATGGAAAACGTGCTTCTTTTAATGTCCTATGAAATCGGTGATGGTTTAGTTTCCGTGCGTTCTGCACAGCTTTCGGGTGTTCCTCTTCGAATCGTTCAAGGCACACATCTTTCTATGATACGAAACATCACGGCCAGCAGTCAGCGAATTCCCCCGGCAATACCCATTATCATCGAACAGCTTTATCGATCTTTACCGAAAAGAACGTATTAAATAAAATGAAAAAGTCGCGCGTTTTCTTCAATCAACAAAAAGGTCCGTGCTTAAATAGCGTTCACCGGTACTCGGTAAAAGGACCACAACCTGTTTTCCTTTGTTTTCAGCCTGACTGGCCACCTCCAAGGCAGCCCATACGGCGGCTCCGGATGATATGCCGCACAAAATACCTTCCAGTTCAGCCAGCCTTCGAGCGGTTTCAAAGGCCTGTTCATTGGTCACTGTAACAATGTCGTCGATGATTTCCGTATTTAACACTTCCGGCACAAACCCGGCACCGATGCCCTGGATTTTGTGAGGTCCGGGTTGCCCGCCGGACAGGATGGGTGAATCAGCAGGTTCCACCGCCACCGATCTAAATGACGGCTTTCGGGCTTTGATCACTTCAGATACGCCGGTAATGGTGCCGCCGGTTCCAACCCCTGAAATAAAGATATCCACGTTGCCGCCGGTATCGCGCCAGATTTCCTCGGCGGTTGTTTTTCGGTGAATTTCCGGATTGGCGGGATTGGAAAACTGATCGGGCATATAGGCATTTGACGTATTTTCCAAAATCTCTTCGGCTTTTGCAATGGCACCTTTCATCCCGTCTGCGCCGGGTGTCAGAACAAGGTTTGTCCCTAAATGCTTTAAGAGTTTTCGCCGCTCGATGCTCATGGTGTCGGGCATGGTTAATGTCAGGGGGTATTTTTTGACAGCACAGACAAACGCCAGGGATATTCCTGTATTACCGCTGGTGGGCTCCACAATGGTGGTTTCCGGGTTTATCAACCCTTTGGTCTCGGCTGCTTCAATCATTGAAACGCCGATTCGATCCTTGACACTTCCCAATGGATTAAAAAACTCGAGCTTGGCAAAGATTTCAGCGCCGAGCCCATCTGCAATGGTATTGAGGTGCACCAGCGGTGTCGATCCCACGGTGGAATTGATATTTTTAAATGTTTTCATGTTTTCCTCCATTTAACCCATGCGACATTTGAAAAACGTTTTGTTACGCCCAATCCAATAAATTATACTCTAATCATCCTTCACAGCGGATTCAAGCAGAGCATCGATTTTTGCCAAAAGCTGATCATCGGTGCTGTGCTTGAGTTCGATGGCCTTTGCCGGGCATTCCGAGGGACAAATGCCGCATCCCATGCATGCCGACGGTGGAATCTCGGAGACCCCTTCTTCATTGATAAACGGTGCACCGTAAGGACACACCCGGACACAAATCAAGCATGCCGCACATTTTTCAGCATCGACTTCGGCAACGGCGCCGGAGGTCGTCATCGTCTCCTTGCACAACACTTTCATGGCCTGCTGTCCGGCGCTTTTGGCCATGGTAACACTCTCTTCAATAAACCGGGGACTATGAGCCAAGCCTGCCAGAAAAACACCCGAAGTGGCAAACTCCACCGGCCTTAACTTGACATGGGCTTCCAGAAAAAAACCCACATCAGCAGTGGGCAGTTTCAAAAGGCCGGCAATCTGCGGGGCGCCTTCACCGGGCCGTATACCGGAACTCAACACCACCAAGTCGGGCTCAACACGAAAATCCTGATGAGAGCTTCGATCGGTAAAATCGACGATCAATTTGCCGCTGTCATCATATACCAATGGTTTTTCTTCAGGGATATATCGAAAGAAGAGGACGCCTTTTTGCCTGGCTTTTAAATAATACAGTTCTTTGAATCCAAAGGTTCTGACATCTCGATACAACATAACCACCTGCGCACCGGGATTCAATTCTTTGAGCTGGATACTGTTCTTCACGGCTGCCGAACAACACACCCGACTGCAATAGGGAAAATCGGGTTCCCGTGATCCCACACACTGAATCATGACAATCCGTTTGAGTTGACGGGCCCATAAGGAATCATCCAGAAGACGTTTGGAGAACTCCACCTGGGTAAGAATGCGGTCATCCTGTCCGTAAAGATATTCCTTGGGTTCGTACGGACGCCCGCCGGTGGCCACAATCACGGCCCCGTATTTTATATCGATGCGTTCGTCTTTCTTTTCAACCGTCCCGTTGAATGCACCCAGGTGTCCGCCATGGGAGACAAGTTTGCTTTTCAGATAAACAGAAATGTTGGGATGATGGGTGACCCTTTCGATGAGATAGCGGATCAACCGCGCAGGGGAATGTCCTTCCAGTGTGAATTTGAGATTTAGTGCAAATCCCCCCAGTCGGTCGCCTTTTTCCACAAGGTGAACATGAAATCCTTGATCCGCTATGGTCAGTGCGGCGGTCATACCGGCCAGGCCGCCACCGACGACCAGTCCCTCATTAACCACCGGGTATGACTTGTCATACAGCGGCTCAAGTTGAATGGCCCGGGCCACACTGGCTCGGATCAGTTCCTCGGACTTTCGGGTGGCTTTTTCAGGATTGTTCCCGTGAACCCAGGAGCATTGATCCCGGATGTTTGCCAACTCGAACAGATAGGGGTTCAATCCCGCTTCTTTAAGGGTTTCCTGAAACAGGGGCTCATGGGTTTTCGGCGAGCATGCCGCCACAACCACCCGGTTTAAACGATGCTCTTTGATAATGTCGACAATGGCCTGCTGGGTTTCTGTGGAGCAGGTAAACATAAAATTGGTGGCAAACACTACATGGGGAAGTTGTTTCACGTCTTCCAGAACCTTCTGTATATCCACAACACCGGCGATGTTGGTGCCGCAATGGCACACCAAAACACCCACTCTGGAGTCTGCTTCAACGGGCTTTTCTTCCAGCGTTTTCTCCACCACCGTTTCAGTATGTCTGGCCTCGCTGATGAGGATGGAGGCTTCGGCAGCGGCTGCACCGGCCTGGATGACGGTTTCGGGAATGTCTTTGGGGGCTTCGATGCCGCCACATACAAAGACACCCGGCCGGGAGGTCGCTACGGGTTCATCAAATTCTGTGGCTAAAAACCCGTAAGGATTGGTTACAAGACCCAGTTTTTTTGCAAGATCGACAAAATCATTGGATGGTTTGAAACCACTCGAAAGAACAATCAGATCAAATTCATCTTCCCGTTTTTCATTTAAATGATGATCAAAAGTTTCAATGATCAGATTCTCATTTTCAGGATTCAGATAAACCTGAGAAATCATCGACCTCCGGGTTCGCACACCGTGCTGATGTTGGGCGCGGTCAATGTAGTCATCGAACCCCTTCCCATGTGCCCGCAGGTCCATAAAATAGATGGTCGTTTGGGTTTCGGACTCATGGAGGCAGGTCAATACCGCCTGTTTTGCCGCATGCATACAACACACTGAAGAACAAAAGGGGCGATTTCGAGCCGGATCGCGGGACATGACACATTGAATCCAGGCCACTTTTTTGGGAACGTTCCCATCGGAAGGTCGCTTGAGGTGTCCTCCATAAGGGCCGGTGGCGGACAACATGCGTTCATACTGCATAGAAGTTACAACGTTTTTATATCTTCCGAAGCCAAACTCTCCTTCTTGGGCCGTCAACGCCAGCTCAAGACCGGTTGAAATGACTACCGCACCGGCATCGATATTGAATATCTCCGGTTTTTGGTCGAATTCAACAGCGTCTGCTGGGCAGATTTTTTGACAAACTCCGCATTTTCCTTTGGTTAAATAAAGGCAATATTCGGCATCCAGTGCATATTTTAAGGGAACCGCCTGGGGGAATGTCAGAAATGCCGCCTTGCGTGTCCCCAGTTCTCCGTTAAATGGATCGAGTACTTTTTTGGGGCATTTTTCAGCACATTTGCCGCATGTAATGCATTTTTTTTCGTTAATATATCTGGGCTGCTTTTTAATCTGGGCCGTAAATCGCCCGGGACCGCCTGATATTTCCAGAATTCGGCTTAATGGCAGAATTTCAATATTCGCATGACCGGCCGCCTGTACCAGTTTGGGAGAAAATATGCAGGTTGAACAGTCATTGGTGGGAAATGTTTTGTCCAGACGCGCCATTTTCCCGCCAAGGGAATGTGATTTTTCAATAAGATAGACATAAAAACCGGTATCCGCGAGATCGAGGGCGCACTGAATGCCGCCGATTCCGCCGCCCACAACAATCACTTTTCCCACCGGAGGTTTAAGATAAGGTTCCATCAATATATCCAAATTCTGCGCGCCTCAAATCAGTCCAACACATAACATATTCTTCGTACAACCTTTCATTATCTGAATGTATCTTTTTTAAATAAAATAAATCAAAATTACGTCAGCAAACCTTTTGCCTTTAACAGCGGAACAGGATCCGTAAGATGCGTCTTAAACCATCGAAGAGGCCATTTCTCGCTAAAACTCAACCGGAGCAACTCGGTAAAATAAAACACCGGAATCGGCCTTTCTAAACGATCTTTCTGAATCATATCAAGATTCGACTGACACAGCGGGCAAGACACAACAATTGCTTCCGCACCGGCCTGGCGGGCTTTATCCAAAAGTCTTTTTGTCAGGGACTCTCCGATTTCCTTTCGTGCGATACCGATACTTGCCCCACAACAGGTCGACTTGTAAGACCAATCGATCACTTGGGCACCAACTGCTGCGGTAATACGATCCAGGGTTTGGGGATTTTCATAATCCGTATAACCGGTAAGTCTCGGGGGGCGTACCATCTGGCAGCCGTAATAGGAGACAAATTTCAATCCGATTAACGGCTTTAAGACGCGTTTTTTTATCAATTGTATCATTTCCGGTGCCGCCAGGAATCGTGTCATATCGTAAATTCGGATATCACCGGTAACCTGCCAGGGAATATCAATAACTTTTTTCTGGATCATCTGCAGGGAAAAACTAAGACGATTAAAACAATTGGGACACGATGTCACGATATCGAGACCCATTTTCTCCGCGGCAGATAGATTCCGTGCCGGCAGAATCACGGATATGGCCTCGCTGAGACTGTGAGCGGCCGTGGCGCCGCAACAGGACCAGTCGTCGATTTCAACCAGATCAATATCCAGCGCCTGAAATACCGCCTCAATGGACTGTGCATAGTCGACGGCCATTCCTTCCAAAGAACAGCCGGGATAAAAAGACAGTTTCATCAAACAATTTCTCCGCGAATCTGAATATAGGCTTTTTGAATGTCCTTGATCGCCCTGGATCGGGATGTAAATGGTTTTAGTTTGCCTCTACGCAACAACGTCATCCCCAGTAAAAGTTCTTCTTTAAAGCTCCCGCTTTTTATTTTTTCATGCAATATATTCGGCTTTAAATAATACGCTTTCATCAAATTGAATTCGTTGACCCTGCCGGATTTTCTCAGGACTTCCAGAAATGTCTGATGAAATACGGCAAGATTTTTTTCTTTCGGTGTGATGGACGAATGTGCCGCAATGTTTCTCAAATGATTGATGACTTCCGCAACACCCACTTCATTGGGGCAGTATGTGGTGCACATTTCACAGGACAGGCATACCCATATGGTTGAGGATTTTAACAGGTCTTCACGCCATCCCAGTTGAACGTAACGAATCGCCTGGTGCGGTTTGATATCCATAAAATGGCTGACCGGACAGGCATTGGTGCAACGCTCGCATTGATAACAAGCCGAAACGTTTATACCGGTCTCCCCCTGGATTCTGTTCAGAAAATAATCCCCTCTGTCGCCAATTAATTTTCTTTCGGATTTGAGTTCGGTTACACGCTCTTGTTTCATAACCATGGTGTTCATCATTTTCCCTTTTAAATAAAAATGCCTGTCCAATAGAAAAGAAAGGCCAACGATTTATCGAAATCAAGAGTTCAAAATGACGCGCAGCAATATTGCCGGGGCATATCCGAAAATTGTGACACAATGTGGCATACCCTGTCAACAGCAAAACGAAAACCCCAGTCATCCCGGCAGTCTGTCAGGAATTTTTTGGGGGTTACAGTGAGTACCAACGGCAATCTTACTATCGCTGTCGGAAAAAATTATTTTTTGCCATATGGCGTTGATAAAAGAAATTGAAAACAAACGGTTCTAAAGTATGATATTTTTTGTTCATCTTTTTATAAATTGAAGCGATGATTCGCGGGAAATATTTTTAAAGGTAAAGATTTTATTTGTTTTTTATATCATATATCTATAAGTTTATCGTATGTAAAGATTTTGTTTTTTTCTGTGTCAACATTCTTAATATCTTAAGATACGCCCGAATAATACACGCGTTTAATGCCACTATGTGATATGGCTTTTGCATTCCAGGACAGTTTGTGGTAATTTGTTAAATAAGGTTCTTAGACGCTTTTTTTTGATCATTCGGACCACCACACATAAAAAATCAACTTTGAAACAAGTTTTACCAAATAACCATAATATGTTAAATTGGACATCTTGGGTGTATTCTACTACGCTCATCCACTTGAAGTACAACATATTCGAATCCTCTAATAATACGATTCTAAGGACTTACATAAATGCCGGATAACAAGCCCTCAGTCGTAAATATTGCCCTTGTTGGCGGGGGAAATCTCTGCAAAGAAGTTTTGGAAAAGACGACGTTTGATTTGGCTCACGAAAATGTCAGCGCTCCTATTTTGGCCGTGGCAGATCCGAATCCCGGTTCTCCGGGAAGGGTTATGGCGGAAGAGTTGGGACTATTAGAATTTGATGACTATCATGACCTGTACGATCCTCGCTACAGCATACACCTAATTATCGTTTTGACGCCTGAAGAGGATATTTTGGAAGAGATGCTCGCCACCCGGCCTTCTCGAATCCGAATTATGGCTTTCAACGTCTTTGAAGTTTTCTGGAAAGCGCTCTATGCCCAAGAGTACAAATTAAGGAAGAGAAATGAAGAAATAGAAACCATTTTAAACGGCATTCAAGATTCTATTATGGTCATCACGCCCGATATGGATATTATAGAAGTCAATGATGCATATCTCAAGAAGATGCGATATTCACGCGAAGACGTCATTGGAAGCAAGTGTCATGAAATCTATCAGCAATTGGACTATCCGTGTGATGACTCGGAATTTGACTGCCCCCTAAACGACGTCATCCGAAACAAAAGACCTTGCCGCCAAATCCGGACCCGGGTGGGCCCTGAAGGAGAGCGGCTTCACATAGAGGTCAGTGTTTATCCTGTCTGGGAAAAAGACGGCAAAATTTCAAAGTTTATCCATATAAGCAGAGATATTACCAAACAAAAAATGGAAGAGGAAGAAATCACCCGCCGTCTCGAGGGTATGGTAATAGAACGAACACGGCAGTTAAAAGAAACCCATGATAAACTTCTTCATCAAGATAAGATGTCCTCTTTAGGGAAGCTGTCTGCTTCCGTTGTTCATGAAATAAATAATCCTATCGCGGGCATACTTAACCTTACCATGCTTATCAAACGAATTGTTGAAGAAGGGTCGGTCGGGCATAAAAAAGATCTTGAAACGTTTCTTCATTATTTGAGCCTCATGGAGACGGAAACCCGGCGAATCAGCCGAATTGTCACAAACCTGCTCGCCTTTTCCAGAGAATCCGGGATGGAGTTTAAAAAGGTTGATATCAACCGGCTGATCGAAAAAACGCTATTTTTAAATGCGAATCTTCTTAAGCTAAACGGTGTAAAGGTTGAAAAATCTTACTATCAAGAGCTGCCTGAAATCATCGGATCAGAAGATCATCTTCAACAGGTTTTTATGAATATCATTTCAAATGCCGCAGAAAGCATCGAAGCGGATAAAGGCGGTGTTTTGAGTGTGAAAACCCGATACCTGAAAAAATCCAGCAGGGTTTCCATCCGTTTTGAAGACACCGGTATCGGTATCGATAAGAAAAATGTCTCTAAAATTTTCGAGCCCTTTTTCACGACCAAAAAAAAAGGTAAGGGTGTCGGGCTTGGATTGTCTGTGGCATACGGTTTGATCAGAGATCATGGCGGCACCATCTATGTGACGCCCGGCAAAGTAAAAGGTAATACCTTTACTGTAAGGCTTCCCTTGAAACAATCAACTTTCAACATTGATCAACATGGAGAATTTCATGGATAAGACCAAGATCCTTATCGTTGATGACGAGATGATCATGCGAGAGTCTTTGGCCGGCTGGTTGGAACGAGACGGTCATGAAGTTCTTTCGGCTGCCAGTGGCGAAGACGCAATAAAAATATTACAAAACTCCCGCTTTGATATCCTTTTGGTTGATATCAAGATGGAGGGAATGAGCGGTCTTGAAGTTCTCAAGCTGGTCAAGGAGAGTGATCCGGAGGTGGCTGTGGTCATGATTACCGCATTCGGATCCATTTCAACCGCTATTGAGGCCATGAAAAACGGGGCTTATGATTATCTTCTTAAACCATTTGATCCTGATGCATTGGGCGTGCTTATTGATAAGATCATTGAACATCAGGCTCAAGTTAGGGAAAATATTTTTTTGAGGGAACAATACAAGGACCGCACCCGTTTCGAGAGCATGATCGGTCAGTCCAGAGCAATGCGGGCCATTTTTGACCTGATAGAAGATGTGGCACCCATGGAATCCACTGTACTGATTTCCGGTGAAACCGGCACCGGTAAGGGATTGGCGGCGAAAGCAATCCACACAAAAAGTTCCCGAGCCAACGGTCCCTTTGTCGTTGTTAACTGTGGTGCCATACCGAGCCACATAATGGAAAGTGAACTGTTCGGTCATCAGAAAGGCGCATTTACGGACGCCAAAGAGACAAAAAAAGGGCGGTTGGAAATGGCCAATGGCGGTACACTTTTTTTGGATGAGATCGGTGAAATCAGCATGAGAATGCAAATAGATTTATTGCATGTACTGGAAGACCGAGTATTTTATCGCGTCGGAGGAACACAACCCCTTGAAGCATATTTTAGGGTCATTGCCGCCACCAATAGAAACGTTGAAGACGCCATTAAAAACGGAATACTTCGAGAAGACCTTTACTACCGCCTGAATGTAATTTCGTTTCAGATGCCGTCTTTAAGAGAACGCAAGGAAGATATTCCGCTTCTTACCGAACATTTTCTTCATCGTTTTTCACAGGAAACCAACAAGCCCATAGAAAGAATCAGCCGCGCGGCTATAGACGAAATGATGCTTTACGAGTGGCCGGGAAATGTCAGGGAACTGGAAAATGCCATTGAACGGGCTGTGGTCGTAGGAAAAGGCCCCACCATTGAACCTAAAGATCTACCTATTTTCTGCCATGAAGACATTCAACCTTACAAAAACAACTCCCTCAGGGAAGTTGAAAAACATCACATCTGTGAAATACTCCGTGATTATCAATGGAATATTACGAAAAGTTCTCAAATATTGGGCATCGATCGTTCCACGCTGTACTGTAAGATCAAACGTTATAAAATCAGCAAACCAGCATAATATATTGGATATTTTCATATAGAATCTAAATGATGGTGGTGGCAAATTTGCTCATGCGTGTTAAATGGCTGAAATCCACAACTCGAATAACCGACAAGAACATATTATTATTTCTCCCATAGGAAATCTTGATCCCAAACTTATCAAGCACGTTGGTCAGGAAGTCCGCCGGATTTTAGGTTACAGATCCCGGACAAAATCAGTCCTGAAGGATGTTGATTTTGCATTCGATTCAAGCCGTAACCAGCACTATTCTACCCCGATTCTGCAAAAACTGGAGTACTTAGCGCCTTCTCACACTGTCAAGATACTTGCGATTAGCAGAGTAGACCTTTTTATACCCATTCTGACACATGTTTATGGAGAAGCTCAATTGGGCGGAAAAGCATGCATTGTCTCGACCCATCGTCTTAACGAAGGCCTTGGATCGGATTTTTCAGAAGTTTTCATCCAACGGGTCGTAAAGGAGGCTATTCACGAACTGGGGCACACGTTCAATCTACGTCACTGTAAGGATCATTCCTGCTGCATGCATTATTGCCGAACAATTAAAGATGTGGATCGAAAATCAGACCAACTCTGTCGTTATTGCAAAGTCTTTTTGGAAGATGAAATAAAAAGGATGACGAAAAAATAATCGGCCTGATTTAAAAAAATACCCGGTTTTAACTGTAATCTAAGTGTGAAGAAAAAATCTTACAAGGCGATTCCAACCAATTTGGGGGATATTTCCATAGATGTCCGTCCCCAATTGGCCGCCATCAGCTGCCAGGGGGCCGGCTTCATCCTCTATTACTTGATATAGACGATCAATTTCTTCTTTATAAAAATCTTTTGTTTCGCTACCGATCATTAGAGAGAATAAATCTTTACGAAGATTTTTAGAATGTACCCTTAAAACCCAGCCATCTGCGTAGGGATTCTGATTGGCAAGGCTTCCATCATTTCTTACATTGGAATTAATGGCAGTAACAACACCACTTATGGGTGATAGTACCTTTGCATTGTTGGTCCCCCGTCTCAATGTAATATCAGCCGAGTTTTGTTCTAAAGTCTTGCCGATAAGGGGAGCCTCAATGTGATCAAGCGGACCCAGCATGCGCAGAGCGAAATCATCCAAACCAATGCGAACATCAGAGCCTTCTTCCACTTTTACCCATGTATGACCTTTATGCAGATAAAATCCGTGTGGAATCTTAATGCCTTCGATATCGATGAAATCTACCGGCCTGACCACGGCGTGAACGGTGTATTGATCATCAAAATATTGATCAAATTCACAATCTTTACACTTATATTCTCTGTTGCACGCCTTGAAATCGATGCGCCCTTTCATATGATGGAGGCATGGACGTTTCAATGGTGGCTGCTTTTTTAACTTATCTTTCCAGAAAACAATTTGACCTTTTTTCCCCTTAGGGATTTTTCCTTGTTTGATGAATTGATCATTTTCGTAACACACACGCCTTAAGGTCCTGTCAAAATGGCAAGTATGACAGCTATAATCACTCAAACAATATTTTCGTTGAACGACTTCTGCCTGCATCCAAATGCACGGCGCCTGTTTTGTTTTCAATTGATGTTCCAATTGGATGGAATCCATATCAACCTACCTTGTTATGACCGTTTGGTGTAAATTTTCCCTCAGCATTCTCACTGGTTGATGAAAAATCCGGCTAATGCCGGATTTTTCATCAACATTATGTCTTGAGAAAGGTTTTCGTTAAGTTTTCCCATCTCAGATCTGGAAGATTTCCATAGATATCATCTTGAAGATAACCGCCATCAGCTGCCAATGGGCCCGCAACCTCTTCTATCATTTCTTCCAGATTTCTGATTTCATGATTAATCCAGTCGAAGCTCTCTGTAGATGCCATAAGCTTTTTAACTGTATTTTTGACATCCGGAGTTCGTACCATGAAAAGCCAGCCATCACCATATGGCTCTCGATTGGCAATCTCAGGATTTTTTCTGACTTTTGAATTAACCTCAACAATTACCCCTCCCACAGGAGAGAGAATGTCTGCCTGATTGTTCCTACGCCGAAGTCCCCATCCGACACTATCCTTGTCCAATTCTTTTCCCATAAGGGGAAGATCAAATACGTCGGCTTTGCCCAGGAGTTTTAGAGCAAAGTCATCCAGACCGACTCGAACGCATCCGCCGCTTTCAACACGTGCCCAGGTATGCCCGTTATGAAAAAAGTAATCCATTGGTACGTCGAAACCCTTGACATGTTGTATTTCATAGGGAATGCTTCCGGTTTTTGTTGTCCACACTTCCTCGAAGAACTGATCGAAATCGCACTTTGAACAATTATAATTAAGACCACAATTTCTACTCTCAATGCGGTGTGTGAGACTATGCCGGCAAGTCCTTTCCTTACCCGGTCTTCTCCGCATAGCATCCTGCCAACTGATCTGATTGTTTTTTTCAACTTGTTTCATCATGCCCAGATCATATTTGCAGGTGTTGCAATCATAAAAATTGTTGCAATTTTTATATTTTACAACACCGGCCTGCATCCAGATACAAGGATTTTCTATTTTGGCCTCTTTGTCCGGTTTAAACATCCAGACCTGTCCTCCAAATACAGCTCCGATCTCAGATTCTTTTCCCAGATCCTGCCGACTGCCTCTTCGATATGAAGCACCATAACCAAACCGCCTTTTCTGATTTTTTCCCATTTTTTCTGTCATTTTTATTGCTCCTTTTGTTTATGTTTTGATATATTAAGAGCAAGGTACATGCCAGGCAAAACAACAATCGCAAAATATGAAAATATCCAATTAATATTATTACATATTTTACGATGGAATAATGGACTGTTTGGATTAAGTCATGGATTTATCGTGTAGAAATACGCCACAGTTTGGCTGATGCAGGAGTTGTTATTTGCAGCCATTATAACTTTATATCTATTATTAACAGGGGGTTATAATGGTGTTGTTTTTTTCCACAATCAAATTTGTATTTTCCAACAGTATACAATATGTGAACTTAACCCGGATTTCACCAAAGAACAACCGGATAAAAGGACGTTTTTATTGCACAATGTCTCTTCGAGTCCGAATATAGGTCTTTTCAAATGTTCTGGATCCGTATGTGAAGGGTTTCGGGTTGCCTACCATCGCTTCACCTTTTCTATAAAATTAATAATGCCAATTTAAAATATGAGGGTACGATGTGTCCAGATCAATAGATTTAAATGACTTTACATAATCGCTGCCAGGACCTCGCAAGACCGGCATAATTTCATCTTTTCTTTCCATTTTTCATGCGCTGTGCCGCAGCAGATGGTTCCGTTAACGAACCAGCAAAACTTTCCTGCTTGAAACTCCCACGCAGGACATTCTTTTTTTTGTTTAGCAGGACATTTTTTGACCGTCCAGCAAGGTTTTTGCGTTTTGATGACGCCCCTTTTTCTGGCCATTAGAAAAAACATTTGTCTTTCCACATGAGGCGGCACCGATCGCCAGCCCTGTTCATAGCTGTGTATGGCCTTGATGGACACCCCCAAAAGATTCGCCATCTGTTTTTGGGTTTTGTTTAATTTTTTCCGAAATATTGCAAATTCTTTACTGTCCATATATTTCCCCCTCAATTTTCTTAAGATGGAATTTATAATATCAAATCTTGCATTTCTGGCACAGTGTGGTATGGCCTGTCAATACAAAACAATGGGTATTTTTACCGCCCCATAAACTGTTGTCCATCCATAAATGGCAAATTTAGGTTTCCCGATAAAGACCTCGGGATCTTCGACTAGGCAAAGCCGCAGCAATTTTACAACCCCCCGAAAAGACTTTGGGATCTTCGACAGACCTAGCGGTGCTACGTCGAGGATTGGAAAAAGCGAGAACACCGGCCTGAGCCGAAAGATCCCATTTATAGATGAACACAAACTAATATTAAATCATAGCAAAGGTCAACAGTATTACCTTATATCATAAGGACCGAACACCTGAGATTAGAAGAAAGCTACCGATTCGTAATCATGAAAGGGACGTGATGAAAGGTGAGGAAAAGAGAGACCTTTGCAAAGAAAATCCGATAAATCCCGGCATTCGGTTACTTCTGGGATGGAGCGGCCGTTTCCAGAACCATGGCTTCGAAATTCGTCAGTTTTTCCCGCATTTTCCTTGAGATTTCAATGTATTTTTGAATGAGTTCATAGCGGTAGTCTGAATGAATTTTGTTTATGGTGTATTGCATCTGTTTGAGTATCTTGACCTGCTTCTTCATAAGCTTAACCCAATATTGATAGTTCTGTTTTGAATTGTTCATCATGGCATCGGAATATTGATTTACCAAATCACAAAAATGATGGTATTTTTCATCAAGAATCGACGCGATTTTTTCGGTTTTCAAAGTTTGTTGTGTAATGGTGTAAAAGTGATGTCCGGAAATGCATAAAGAGATGGCTTCGCCAAAAATGTTGGGGTGTTTGATCATGCTCCGAAGGACAAATTTGAGATATTGAAAACCGTATGGCGTTAAAAGCTGCCCGTAAATGGATCTGAAAAAAATTTTTAGGTCTTTAACGTGAATTTTTCTCTGAAAATATCCAGCATACTCTATATTATCCAAAAAATGGCTGCAACGTTCAAAATAGTTTTTCAGATTGAAATCATAAATACAGGCCAGAATTCTTTTATATCCTTCTTTTAACCGGTTCGGGTCCATGATGGTTTTAAAGTTAGTGGTCATGCAGTGGGTGTTGTTGCCGAGGGACGCCTCTAATATTCTGCCTTCCATCATCAGCCGATGATAAAGACGGGTCCCGGGAAGGGCATTTAAGAAGCCGATCATTGCTTTGGGAATGGCATTTTGTTGAATAAAGGTAATTTGCCGGTCGAAAATATTCTCTTTATCACTGTCAAACCCGATGATAAATCCTGCCATGACTTCTATTCCGTGTCGTTGAATCTTTCGAATGGAATGCTCCATGTTCGCTTTTAGATTTTGTATCTTGCCGGTTTCTTCAAGTCCCCTGGGATCAGGGGTTTCAATCCCGATAAAAACCTGGTTGAATCCAGCCTCCCGCATAGCTGTCAGCAGCGCCTCATCTTCGCCCATATTAATACTGGCTTCGGTAAAAAAATGGTAAGGGTAACCATGCTCGATTTGCCAGGCTTTTAGAGCCGGCAAAAGTTCGGTCTTAACCCGTTTTTTGTTGCCGATGAAGTTGTCATCAACAAGAAACACCGGCCCCCGCCACCCCAGATCATAAAGGGTATCCAATTCTCCCAAGAGCGTATCAGAAGATTTTAAGCGTGGCTTGTTGCCATAAATGGTCCAGATATCACAGAACTCACAGTGAAAGGGACAACCTCTGGAATACTGAATGGCCATGGAACCGTATGCTTCAATATCTAAGAGATCGAACCGCGGGACCGGCAGATTGGAGATATCCGGATAACACGGTTTCGGATAAATAGGTTTTGCGATGCCCTTTTCCAGATCCTGTAAAAAATCCGACAAGGTTTGATCAACTTCTCCCAAGAGAAAATGGTCGACGCCGGTGATGTCCTTATGGTTTGACGTCGGAAAGGGGCCTCCTGCAACAATGATTTTGCCAAACCCTCTGCTGCGTCGAATCACCTCTTTCATGGAATCCCGCTGAACAATCATGGCGGAAATGAATACCGCATCCGCCCATTGAATATCGCTGTCGTTTAAAGGCGCAACATTCAAGTCAATCAGCTTCAGGTTATACATATCCGGAAAAAGGGCGGCGATGGTCAGAAGCCCCAGGGGTGGCATGGCGCTTTTTTTTCGAATAAATTTCAGTGCACACTTAAAACTCCAGTAAGTATTGCTTGGAACTTTGGGATAAACAAGAAGGATGTTTTGATATTTGCCCATGGTGTTAAATCCTCCTTTGCTGATGAAGGCTTTATGCTTGGCCGTTCGGCCCAATAAGCCAGCATGAAGAAAATCGGGATTCATTAAATGATAATACTTTTCATTACAGTTATTATAAAAAAACTTCAATAAAATTTAATTGGAAATGTTTCGGTTATTTACAAGCGCTTTAAAAAAGACTATTGTGGCGTGTTATTCAAATTTTGTTCTTTTGGATTCTTAAAACTTAAGTTTCGCGCCCATATTTTTTTTTAAACTCATAATATGGGAGTGTTTTTATCCGATGTTGGCAGTGAAAAACCGTCGCCATATGTTTTCAAAAAAGGTTTCGAAACTGCTCAGCTTTTTTCCACAGACATAACAAACCATGAAAATAATAGACCCCCTTAAACAGCTTAATTTGGCTGATCCGGAACTGTTCCAAGCGGTCAAAACATCGTTGGATCAGAAAGCTGTTTCAGTGCCGAAAGAAGATGTTGTCATTTTGGTGGAAGAGACCCTTTGGGCATTGTCTATGGAGATATCCTTCGGTCAGTCTGTGGCCAAAGGCTATGCGGATCTTATTGGAGAAGCGAGTTCGGAAAATTTTTATCGCTATCGGGAACTCATCCGTCGATTCGGTCACAAAGGACCGACATTGGGACGCATTATGGCCGAACATCTTGTGCCAGTATTAAAGCACGGTGATTCCAAATTTTTAAAGCGTTTCCTGAAAACTTTAATGATTATGCAAAGTAAGGGAACCTATACCCTGAAAGATCCCCTTGATGAGCTGTCGAAATTACTAAACGAAAAGGACTTTGATTCTGCATGTGCCTATATTGATCTTCTGGGCGACACGTTTTCAGGGGAAATGTCCTATGTTCAGTGCCAGAATTTTGCATATAATATCCCCCGTGCCATACGATCTTTTTCTGTATCAAGGCGTGCCTGGCAAATCAAACAGCTTCATCGGGTGATAAAAGCCGACCATCGCCTGTTCGATCCTTTTTTGCTTGGAATGAAAAAAGGGTTGTATCTGCTTTCCCAAGACGCTCTGGACAATTTTGTTTTTCTAACATTAAACAAACTAAATCAAAGATTTAAAATGGCAGCAAAATTTTTATCCCTGGAATCGAAACTCGGCATCGACACTTATTCGGATATGCAGATAACGGTTCCGCTTTCCGAAGTTCGACAACAGCTAAACAACTATCTGCAGGCACGTACCAGCCTGTCAATATCGGTAAAATCTCTGTCAAGTTTGCCGGATCCAATGTGCAAGGCCCATGGCCAAGAAACCTTCGTCTGTTCAGATGGAAATTTTATTTATCTGCCCGATGAAATCAGTAAGTTTTTTACAAAAGACGAAAACAAAAAACTATATAAGTGCCTTACGCGGCTCGAGGCCGGACTCTATGAATTCGGTACCTTTGACTTTGACCTGGAAAAAGCAACAGAAAAATGCCTGAGATCTGAAGGAATTAAGGATCAGAGCTGCGAGTCGAATTCCATTTTAAATAATGAACATATTTCCGATCTGAAGCGTTTTTTCTTGTTATTTCCGGTTCCGGAGTTGGCAGACGACCTCTTTACCACTTTCGAGCACGGACGCATACGATTCCTGCTCTGCAAACACTATCCGGGGCTTATCCGGCAGACACTGCCTGTGCTTCAACAAGAGGCCCTGGCTATGATCAAACAGAAAGAACATTGGGAGTGCTGTTTTTCTTTTGTATCTCAAGATCGCTCTTAATGTTAACATTCATAAATACGATGATCTTGATAAGAAAACAGCAGCTTTTATAAAACAGATGGAAAAACAATTTAAAACGTCAATGGCTGCGGACCATACGGTAGAAACCTCTGCCGAACTGGTGACCATCGCCTTTCAAAGTGTTGATCTGCTTTTAAAGGCGTCCAAACAACCCGAAAAATTGAAAAAATTTTATAAGCCCATTCGAACACCATTTGGATGGAGAGTACGATCCGATCTTTTTTTTATGTCCCAACTCAATTTTGAGCAGATGGCAGCGACATTGAATGCTCAACTGGCTAACAAGGGATACAGGGTTTACAAGTCGGATATTCGTCGAAAATTGATCGCCAATAAGGGTATTATTTCCCATGAGGATATTAAATCGATCCTTCTCAACACCCAAACCACTAAAAACAAGGATGTGCCGAAACGTAAAATATCCATTGATCTGTCATGGCTGGATCTTTCTCAATTGTTCAACAGCAGAGCCCTCGCACCTTTGATCATTGATGATAACGGGCCTGTTTTTTGGTACAAAGAATGGGACTGCAACTTGCACGATTATCTTTCAACCCACGTAAGGGTGCTGGACAAATCAATGCCGGAATTCTCGGATGACTTTTATATCAGTACCCTAAAGCAGCACCAAGGACTGGTTCAAAATATTCGCCATGCGTTTGAACTGTTAAGGCCAGAAGGGCTCATACGATTGAGACAATGGGTGGAAGGGGATGAGTTTGATTACCGAGCACTTTTGGATTTTGCCATGGATAAAAAAGCAGGAAAAATTCCTTCCGACCGTCTCTATATCAAGCATATAAAACAGACACGAGACGTGGCCGTATTGTTGCTGGTCGATCTTTCTCGATCCACCTCAAATACGGTTTATAATTCAAAAGTGACAATTCTTAGCGTTGAAAAAGAGGCGATCGTGCTCTTTTGTGAGGCACTTCAGGTGGTGGGGGATGCGTTTGCCATTGCAGGTTTCTCCAGCACCGGACCGTTAGGGGTTGATTACCTGAGAATCAAGGACTTTGAGGAAAATTTGGACGATAGCGTTAAACAGCGCATTAATGCCATGGCACCCCAACGGAATACCCGGATGGGAGCTGCCATTCGTCATGCCACCTGTCAACTTGAAAACATCTCTTCAAAAGTCCGCTTACTGATTATCTTGAGTGACGGATTTCCAAATGATATTGATTACAAGCATAAATATGCCATTGAGGATACACGGAAAGCCATATTTGAAGCCCGTTCAAAAAATATATTTACCCATGCCATAACCGTCCATTTTGCCGGTGATCCCAAACTGGATGATCTTTATGGAAACGTTCATCACAATGTGATATCTGATGTTCGCGAACTTCCTGATAAGCTGTTACGTATTTATGGCAGCTTGACTCGACATTAGAATTTAGATATTTGTTTCATTTCCAAATAAGTTGCTTTATTGACAACACTTTGATCAAGCATTAATGTTGGAGATCATTCTTAATAAAGGGATATAAGGTCTTTATGATAAGACAGATTTTTTCCCGAGGAATTTATATGAAACGCGTTCATAGCCAAGAAAAGGAACAGTTTAAAAAACTGTTTAAGCAGGAAAATATTGATGCGTTCGAAGATCGATTTAAGATCCTTGAAGTCTTTCTTCAAACTGAACGCCACCTTACCGTCAGCGAGTTGATTCAGCTTCTCGATGAAAGCGGATATTCATTTACACCCGATTTTGTCAGGGATACTTTAAAGCTGATGTGTCGATTCGGATTTGCCCGTAAAAATAGATTTTACAATGGAGAAGTGCGTTACGAGCATCGACATTTAGGTCAGCATCATGATCACATGATCTGTACAAAATGTAAACATATTTACGAGTTCGAAGACGAACAAATCGAAAATATGCAGGTCCAGATCGCTGCGGCTTATAATTTTCATATGCTTCAGCACAAGATGGAAATCTACGGCATCTGTTCCAAATGCCTCAAAGATCATATACAACTCATGCCCCTGATTCATGCCAAACAGGGTGAACGGCTTGAAATCAAAGAATTTACCGGAGGCGCCTCCGCACGCATGCGATTACTATCCATGGGATTAAGGGTTGGGGAAAAGATCGACATCATTACCAACCTCAATAAAGGACAAATGGTGGTTGCTGTGGGCTACAATCGGTATGTTTTAGGGCGCGGCTTGGCCCAAAAAATACTGGTAGAACCGGTTCGAAGCTGAACATGGAGACGGTCTTATGTTGTTAAGTGAGATGAAAGAAAAGCAGACCGCAACTGTCGTCCGCGTCGGCGGGAATGGAGCTCTGCGCAGAAGGATTCTCGAAATGGGCATTCTCAGAGGCTCAAGAATTCGTGTTGAAAAATATGCACCATTGAAAGATCCTTTGGAATTGATTGTCAAAGGTTATCATGTATCACTCCGCGTTGAAGAAGCTGCACAAATTACCGTTGAAAATGTGAAGTAACAAATTCTAATGATTCAAAAACGCCTTTCAATAGCCCTTGCCGGCAACCCAAATTCAGGAAAGACTACAATATTCAACAACATTACCGGCACCCGTCAAAAAGTTGGAAACTGGCCGGGGGTCACTGTTGAAAAAAAAGAAGGCTATATAAATAAATCCGGATATGATTTGAAAATTATCGATCTTCCCGGAACATACAGTTTAACCCCCTTCTCCATTGAAGAAATCGTTGCACGGAACTTTATTTTGGAAGAACGGCCGGACGTTGTCATCGATATCATCGACGCATCCAACCTGGAACGCAGTCTTTATTTGGCAACGCAATTGAGAGAGATCGACTGCAAAGTCTTGTTTGCCCTGAACATGGCCGATGTTGCTCGAACCCGTGGAATCAAAATCGACGATAAAAAACTTTCCGAACTTCTCGCAGTTCCGGTGGTCTTTACCATCGGAAACAAAAACAAAGGTATCGATACGCTTTTAAAAAAGGCTATAGAATTGGCGGAATCGGATCATGTTATCCCTAAAAAGCGAAAAGTAAAATACAGCAAAGACATTGAAGATTCCATTTCAAAAATTGAACACTTTATCGGGAACCATGCAGCAGATTCAATCCCTTACAATATCCGATGGACGGCCATAAAGCTCCTTGAAGATGATAAAATCGTAAAGGAACGCGTTCTAGAGAAAACCGGAAAAATCGGTGGGGATATTCTCAGAGAAATCGACAACCAGCGGAATTTCCTCGTGGATCGTTTTGATGATGATCCGGAAATCGTAATGACTGATGAACGTTATGGATTTATCGCCGGGATCATCATGGAAGTCCTTACAACATCAACAAAACAGCGTGTCGATATATCCCGCAACGTGGATCTCGTCCTAACCAACCGGTTTATCGGATTTCCAATCTTTATTTTTTTTATCTGGGCCATGTTCCAGTTGACGTTTTCCCTTGGTGCCTATCCAATGGACTGGATCAACAGCGGTATTAATCTTATTTTCAACATTACTGGCCCATGTGCTTCCGGACAATATCTTTAAGGATTTTCTGATAAACGGTGTTATTGCAGGTGTGGGAAGTGTGATGATTTTTTTGCCGAATATTTTAATCCTCTTCTTTTGTATCGCTTTGTTTGAAGATACCGGTTACATGTCCAGAGCCGCTTTTCTGATGGACAAGATCATGCACCTTATCGGACTTCACGGGAAATCCTTTATCCCCATGTTGATGGGGTTCGGATGTAACGTTCCGGCCATTATGGCCAGCCGCACCCTGGAAAGTGAGAAGGATCGAACCCTTACCATTCTTATTACCCCCTTTATGTCCTGCTCCGCCAGGCTTCCGGTTTACATTATTCTGGCCGGTGCTTTTTTCGGCGCAAAGGCCGGAACCGTAATTTTCGGCATTTATCTATTGGGTATTATTCTTTCCATCATCACCGGTCGTCTTTTTCGATCAACCCTCTTAAGAGGTGCTGATGCACCGTTTGTCATGGAGCTCCCGCCGTACAGAATCCCGATGATCAAAAGCCTGCTGATCCATATGTGGGATCGAGGCAAGGTCTTTTTAAAAAAAATGGGGGGGTATATCCTTGCAGGTTCGGTTGTCGTATGGACGCTTACCGCATTTCCACACAACATATCTTATTCCAAAAATTATGATTTAGAAATAGAACAGGTCAAAACATATTTTCAAACCGAGCTTGAAGGCGCCCAAGAATCTGATAAAGCATTATTAGCACAAAAACGGGATGTTGCCGTTTCAGAACTTATAACAGAGAAAAAATCTGAAAAGGCTGAAAAATCTTTTATGGGTCGCATCGGCAAGATCGTTGCCCCTATTTTTTCACCCATCGGGATCGACTGGCGTGGAAGTGTCGCCCTTCTCACCGGTTTTGTGGCAAAAGAAATCGTTGTAAGTACCATGGGAATACTTTATGCTGCTGATGAAAGAGAGGATTCAGAAGCCCTAAAAAATGCCTTATTATCATCCGGTATGACACCGATTGCGGCTTTGGCAATGATGGTTTTCGTTTTATTATACATGCCGTGTCTTGCAACACTGGCAGCCATCCGGCGTGAGACCGCATCTTTGAAATGGATGATTTTCAGTATTTCTTACAGTACGCTGCTTGCCTGGGGAATGGCTTTTCTGGTCTATCAGGGAGGGACAATGATCGGAATATAATGTTTTCAATCCGTCAAAGCGACCTTTGAGTAAAGCAGGGGGTATATAAAATGCCAACGTTTAAACCCGCCTATATTGAAACTTTCAAGAAAGGATTACTGACCAAAAAGATCGAAACGGCTTACGAAATTCTAAAATCCTGTACACTCTGTCCCAGAGAGTGTAAGGTGGATCGACTGACCGGTGAAACCGGTGTATGCAAAACCGCTGAAAAAGCATATGTTTCGAGCTTCAATGCGCATTTCGGTGAAGAAGACCCTTTGGTGGGAACCCATGGCTCAGGAACGATTTTTTTTACCCACTGTAATCTGCTGTGCATTTTCTGTCAGAACTACGACATCAGTCATCTGGAACACGGTGAGAAAACATCCAATGAACAGTTGGCAGGCATCATGCTTCATTTGCAGAACAAAGGATGCCACAACATTAATTTCGTTACACCGTCCCATGTTGTTCCTCAGATCCTTTCCGCCGTTGAAATTGCCATACATGAGGGGCTCTCAGTTCCCCTGGTCTACAATACCGGAGGATATGATTCTGTACAAACACTGAAACTTTTGGAAGGTGTTTTCAATATTTATATGCCGGACTTTAAATTCTGGGATCCTGAAATCGCAAAGACAACATGTAACGCCAAAGATTACCCTGAGGTGACACAAAAAGCGCTCGTTGAGATGCACAGACAGGTGGGAGACCTTGTCACCGATGATCGTGGGATTGCTCAAAGCGGGATTTTACTCAGGCACCTGGTACTTCCTTCCGGGCTTTCGGGGACCCGGGAAATCATGAGATTTATTGCCCGCAAAGTTTCTTTGAATACCTATGTCAATATCATGCCGCAGTACAGACCCTGCGGGCGAGCCGGTGAGGTCAAAGAACTTTCTGTTTATCTGTCGCAACAGGATTATGAAACAGCGTTACTGACGGCAAAAGAAGAAGGAATCGAAAGGCTCGATAGCCGACGTCGCCGGTTTATGATATTTTAACATTTTATCCTTTTACAATGAAAAAATATGCATGGATAACATTTTTTCTGCTGATGGTATTGATCCCTGTCGCTTCGGCTGAACGCTTGGCAGTGTCGGTTTCCATCGCCAACATACGTTCTGGCCCGGGAAAGAATTATGACATCTTATGGGCCGTGGAAAAATATCATCCACTGAACGTATTTCAAAAGTCCGGCCAATGGTGCCATTTTCGCGATTTTGAAGGAGATGAAGGGTGGATTCATAAAACGCTTCTTGGCAAATTTTCCTCCGTAATTACAAAAAAAGAAAAATGCAATATTCGATCAGGCCCAGACCCGCGTTTTGAAGTACTGTTTGAGGTCGAAAAAGGAATTCCGTTTAAAGTTCTTAAACGCAAAGGGAGCTGGATTCACATTCAGCATGCCGACGGCGACAAGGGATGGATTCATGAGTCCCTTGTGTGGTAATGGGGTTGAGTTATTTATCTAAAGGTTACGTAAGCCCTAATTAAATAACCTGTGTTTCAACAAGATAAAGCGATGAACAGATGGTGATAAGACAAATAGACACGAACAAAAAACTGATTGTGGGTATCGGTTCAGCGCTAATTGATATTCTTACGCATGAAGAAGACGACTTTTTGGAAAAAACCGGTGCTGTAAAAGGGGGAATGAAATATGTTGACAGGGAGTTTATAGAACAGACACTGTTGCAAACATCTCAAAAACCCATCATCGTGCCCGGGGGGTCAGCCTGCAATACCGTCGTGGGTATAGGCAAACTCGGAGGAGAGGCATGCTTTGTTGGCAAAAGCGGCGTTGGCCATATGGCCCGTCTGTTTGAAACAGACCTGAAAAAAAACAACGTCACTCCAGCCCTTTTTAAATCATCATCGCCCACAGGGAGGGTGCTGTCCATCATCACACCCGACGCGCAGCGCTCCATGTTCACGTTCCTCGGCGCATCGTCAGAAATTCAGCCCGATGAAATTACCGAAAATTGTCTTAAAAATGCCGCAATTGTTCATATCGAAGGGTATCTACTTTTTAATGAGGATCTCATCATAAGCGCCTTAAGGGCCTCAAAATACGTTGGCGCTATCGTCTCACTGGATCTTGCCAGCTTTACGGTTGTTGAACAATCAAAGACCGTTCTTAAAAGAATTATAAATGATTTCGTTGATATTTTAATTGCCAATGAGGATGAAGCGCAGGCATATACCGGTTACTCGGATGAAAACAAAGCAGTTTGTTCCATGGCCGAAAACACGTGTATTGCGGCGCTAAAGGTTGGAAAACAGGGGAGTTTTATTGCTCATAACGGAAAAACAATAAAAATTGAACCCATAGGGGACGGTGCCGCTGTGGACACAACGGGAGCCGGAGACCTTTGGGCGTCTGGTTTTTTGTTTGGACTTGTTAACGGTTTTAGCCTTGAAAAATGTGGTAAGCTTGGCTCTGCCTGTGGTTATGAAGTGTGCCAGGTTATGGGGGCAAACATTCCGGAAGAAGGCTGGCAGAGAATCAAAAAATTATTGGAGGAATAATGGCAGCAAAAAAGATATCCCGTGCTCGCAAAAGGGACCTTGAAGACCCTGACGAGTTTATAACATTATGGACAAAATTATTCGCTTTTACCGCTGAACATAAAGTTCAAGTTTCATGTGCGCTTGCATTTTTAGTTGTATTGATCATTGTTGCCGCGGTTACCGTATATTCTTTGAAAAAATCTGAAAACAAGGCCTTTTTCCTTCTTCAACAGGGTGTTGCCAAATATCAGACATTGGTGAAAACCGGTAATCCGAATAAAGCTTACATAGATGCGGGGAAAGATTTTGAACTAATTATGGAAAAATATTCGGGCAGAAAAGGGGGGAAACTGGCCAGGTTTACTTATGCCGAGATGTGTTATGCCGCCGGAGATTATGATAAAGCCATAGCAAATTTTAATAAATTGCTTGTGGACTTTAACGATGAACTATTTCTTAAAAATCTTATTTTAAGCGGACTTGCTTATTCTTATAAGGCAAAAAAAGATTACAAAGCTTCAGTCAAATATTTTGAAATGATCGTGACAACACCTGCTTATAGTATCAAAGACGAAGCGCTTTTCAATTTAGGCGAGTTGTATGCTGAAATTGGAGATCAAGATAAAAGCATCGATGCTTTTAAGAAAATCTTATCAGACCATTCCGGGTCCATTTATACTGAAATTGTCAAAGAAAAAGTCGCATGGCATTCAAAAAGTTAACATCTTAGGTTCTGCATTGGGTTCATGCGGCGCTGCTACACTGTATTGGTATTGCTAAAAATTGCTGGTGTGACATTTGAGTTAACATCATAAAATTACTTAAAATTCCAAAAAAAATGACCAATCGGTTTGAGCCAATTGGCCATTAAGGAGGAAAACAGATAAAGAAATTATTAGGTTGAACTTGGTTTATGCAATTTCCTTGCCAAAACTCCAGAAAAATTAGCCCCATTTTTTATATGTGAATTTATGCAGTAATATTAAAAATTTATGCCGAATACCGTTTGAATTGTTCTTTCTGTTTTCCTCTGAACCTTCTCGTCTAAACACCAAAAAGTTCAAAATTTTGAACCCCATTTAAAGACAAACAATATAACATATTAATTTAACTAAATATTATTTTTTTTCTGCGGGTTCAAGTTTTTGAACGACCCTATCCTTCAAACAGGACAACCTTCTAATATGATTGAGATATAAATGATTTTTCTTTCATTCAAGTTTTTGAACCGATGTCCAATTTAAACTTTTTTATTTTCCAATTAAGTCCACTTTTGCCAATACCGAGCAGCTCCGCAGCCTGGGATTGAACATTATCATTTAATTTCAGGGCTCTTTCGATCATCTTTTTTTCTATCATCGAAAGTGTTTCATCTAGTTTTGCATCTGCAGGTATTCCTTCAAAATGAAGAGAATTATATACATTGTTTCTAAATTCCTTGGGGAGATCCGAAATCTTTATTTTATTGCTTTGGCATAAAACCATGGCCCGTTCTATAACATTTTCCAGCTCTCGAACATTCCCGTGCCAACCATAATCATAAAAGAGACGTTCTACATCCGACTCAAGACCTATTATCGAAATGTCAGACTTTCGTTCATCTTTATATTTTCCTATAAAGTGGTCGACCAACAGGCGAATATCTTCTTTACGCTCCCTTAAAATCGGCAGGACAATATGTACCACATTCAGTCGATAATAGAGATCTTCCCTAAATCTCCCCAGTAACATCTCATCTTTTAGCCTCTTGTTTGTGGCGGCTATAATACGAATATCTACGGATAGTTGCTTAGTTCCCCCAACCCGTTCAAAAACTTTTTCCTGAAGGACTCGCAAAAGCTTTACCTGAAGATTTTGTGAAAGCTCGCCGATTTCGTCAAGAAAAAGAGTGCCTCCATCAGCAAGCTCAAAACGACCTTTTTTCATCGCAACAGCACCGGTAAACGCGCCTTTTTCATGTCCAAAAAGCTCGCTTTCAAGGAGGTTTTCAGCAAGCGCACTACAGTTAACAGCAATAAAAGGCTTGTCACGTCGTAAGCTGTTAAAATGAATCGATTTCGCAACCAACTCTTTTCCGGTACCGCTTTCACCTTCTATTAACACCGTCGTGGTGGCCGGTGCAACTTTTCGTACGGTTTCAAAAATATCCTGCATCACTTTGCTTTTTCCTATGATATTTCCGAAACCATACCTTAATTTTACATCGTCCCTGAGTTGCCGGTTTTCTTTGACAACCCGAGACATGCCCAAAGCCTTACTCACATATACAATCAACTGGTCATTTTCGAAAGGTTTGAGTATATAACTGTAAGCACCTTTCTGCATGGCCTCTACAGCCTTATCCACAGTACCGTGGGCTGTCATCATAATGACCGGAAGATCCTGATCTTTATCTTTTATTCTCTCCAAAAGTTCGATACCATCCATGGATGGCATTTTCATGTCGGTAAGTACAAGGTCTATATCGGTATTTGCCAGTATTTCAAGCGCTTCACGACCACTGTTGGCGGTGAAGGTTTCGAAGCCTTCTTCTTCAAGAATAGCACTTAATATGAGCGGATAATTTTTTTCATCATCTACAATCAGGACGGTTTCCATTACGATACCTTTAATTAACAGGTAATATGACCTTAACACTGGTTCCGGTAACCGGCCTATTACCAATTCTTACACTTCCTTCATGTGATCCGATAATGTTTTTCACGATACCAAGCCCCAGTCCGGTTCCTTTTGCTTTTGTTGTAAAAAAAGGATCCCATATCTTTTCCATTATGTCCTCGGGTATGCCTTCACCTTCGTCTTCAAACACTATTTTCACTGTGTTATCTCCTGCACTCACTTTCACAAAAATTATGCCGCCTTCGGGCATCGCCTGCATGGCATTTATTAAAATGTTAAGAAAAGCCTGATAAAGCATATCAGTATCAGCGTTTACCTCCGGGAGGTCATTATCGTAATGTTTTTTTATAATATAACCTTCCTCTTTGATCTGTGTCGCTAAAAAATTGATGTTTTTTTCGAGAACATCTTCTATTTTACAGGCTGTAAGATATGGGCTCTTGGGTTTCGCAAAATTTAAAAAATCTGTTATAATATTATTCAACCGAACAGATTCTTCAATGATTATATCTGGAATTGAATTTGAAGGATCGCGACCGGCCATTTTTTTCTTTAAAAGTTCAGATGAACTCCTTATAATACCCAATGGGTTACGAATTTCGTGGGATATTCCTGCCACCATTTCACCCAATGTCGATAAGTGTTCTGCACGATTCAGCTGTTCTATGAGCTTAAGTCTCTCCTGGGCACGCTTTTCTATGATACTTTCACCCCTTTTAACCACAAACAAAAGAACCAGGAAGAGAGCACCCATAACCACTGAAGCGGTAATAACAACACGTATTTGAAAATTGAAAATCGCTTTATAATCTTCGGTTAAGTCTTGTACGATTTCCACAACCCCCAATACTATACCGGATATCCTGGAAAGCGGTTGCTCTGCACGCAAAGGGGCAAATGAAATTAATCGACTGGTCTGTGGAAATCCGAGTAAAATTTTAAACCAGTTTCCGTTTTGAATCAGTTTTGAAGTTGATGTTCCCAAAACTGCATCTTTATACTCTTTTCCACCCAGATTTTGTTTGCCGATCATCGTATGGTCGAAACTGTATGAAATTGTATTGCTCATGTCATATATGTTGACCATATCGATCTTGAAACTGTGAAGTGTACCTCTGACGATCTTATCCATGCGTTCAAACTGTTTTTCGTCACTAAGTTGAATCTTGCCGAATTTCAATGCAACAGGGATGATAAACTGTAAAAAGACCTGATGGTTAAGATTTTCGATCAGAAGGCGGGCGTAGTCTTCACTTTTTTTTTTCTGCATGGCTTTCGCCCAGTGCGTGTTGAGCAAAGAAAAAACCAGTGTCCCGATAAATATTACGATTAGGCTTGTAAAGGTAAAGTATTTGACCAACCTAAAAGGCTTGACTTTTTCTTCTGCCGAGTAGCGGTTCATAGACAAGATTAAAGTTTTGAATGTTTGAGGCCGATATTTCAATTTAATTGTCTGTAAATGCAAAAAATAATACCGGTTTCAAACAAGAATGATTAAATTATATTTTTTCAATCATATACGGAAATCAATCTTTAAAGTCAATATAATGCTTTATTTCATCCAAGCTAAAGTGATGCATCATTTGAAAAATAAACAATCCGGTCCATGGATACATGAGGCTTCATGACAAAGACTTCCCGAATGCTCATTTAGTTCATAAGGTACTTCGGCATGAATTTTTTTAGCATTATTTCATTGTACTTAATTTATCTTTAGTTATATAATACCATATATAGTATTTTTATTTAAAAAACCACAAAATAAATTAATTAATTAAAATTTACCTATAATTATACATAAAAGTTCTTGAGCTCGACGATAAAATAAGGTAAGATATTGGATATTGTATTTGGGTCTTTTGTTTAAAAGGTATGTTGGGTAGTATTTAATACTTTTATTTCAAAGGTTTTTGAATGAAAGATAACCGTTTAAAAAAAATTCGGGAATCTTTGCTGATGAGCAAGACCGAACTTGCCAGGAAGGCCATTGTCTCTCCTATTACAATTGCACGAATAGAAAAAGGAATGCCCTGTCGCCTTGAAACTCAGAGAAAGATTATTTTGGCCCTTGGTTTCAACCTTTCTGATAAAAAAAAGATTTTTGGTGATTAAGAAAATATTATGTTTTTTTTGAAAAAAAACCGGCTTGTTGGCCTGGACATAGGATCTCGGACATTAAAACTTGCTGAAATTATCGATACAAAAACCGGGTCTGCACTCAGAAACTTCAGTACAATCGATATTGAACCCGGACTCATCGAAGAGGGGTCTGTTAGAGATCCTGAAGCTGTTTCTGGATATATTCGTGAACTCTTTAAATCCACCAAACTGAAGGATAAAAACGTCGCCATATCCATTGGAGGATACTCGGTTATTGTTAAAAAGATCAACGTCCAGACCATGACGGAAGATGAATTACACGAAACGATCCATTTTGAAGCGGAACAATATATCCCATTCGACATCAGTGAAGTTAATTTAGATTTCCAAATACTTGGAGAAAGCGAACACAATCCCAATCAGATGAATGTGCTTCTTGTTGCTGCCAAGAAAGAGATGATTAGTGAATATATCAATCTCATGAAAATGGCAAAACTTCATCCCCGCATTATAGATGTAGATGCTTTTGCTCTTCAAAATATTTTTAAATTTAACTATTCCCCGGAAGACGAAAATATTGCCCTGATCGACATCGGAGCCAGCAAAACATCCTTAAATATTCTAAAAGATAATGTTTCTGAATTTATGCGTGATGTTTCACTTGGATGCGAACAAATTAATGATAAGATTGCTTCAACAATCGGGTGCACAATTGAGGAGACAGAAAAGATCAAACTCGGTGAGGAATCAGATCTTATATCCGCTATAGATTTGAAAGAAATTGTTGTATCCGTGGTAACTGATTGGTGCATTGAAATAAAGCGCGCCCTTGATTTCTTTTACTCTACATATCCTGAGGAACAAATTGGCAGGATTTTGCTCAGCGGTGGTGGCGCCAATATTAAAAAATTTCGTGAACTTCTAGCTGCCGAAACATCAGCTGAAGTTGAAGTTATAAATCCATTTCAGAATTGTATTGTTGACAGCAACCGGTTTGATTCTTCATATCTTGAACAGATCGCCCCACAAGCCGCGATCTGTATGGGACTTGCAACACGAAAAATTGGTGACAAATGATACGAATCAATCTGCTCCCTTATCGCGAATCAAGAAAAAAAGAGAGTATACTCAGGCAGCTAAACATATTTCTTGCGGTTTTCTTTATTGTTTTTGTGATCCTGCTTTACTATAATATATGGCTGGGGAAAAAAATCGATGATATAAACATAAATATAAAAAACACTAAATTAATGCTGACCCAAACTGAAACACAAGCAAAAAAGGTGGATCAAATAAAAAACGAGCTCGAAAAATTAGGGCATAAAACAGATGTTATCAAGAGTATCGAAACGAACCGAAGGGCTCAGGTCATCCTTCTTGAAAACATGACAAAAATGGTGGCTGAAAAAACATCCATTTCGACACCCGACACATCAGCAGACAACGACAACAAACCCATTAAAAGGTTATGGTTCAACAGTTTTGAGGCATCTGGCGGAAAGGTAAATATCAAAGGGATCGCATTGGACAATAAAACCATTGCCGATTTTATGAGTCGACTGGAAGAATCAAAACATTATAAAAATGTAAATTTAAAGACGATAACACAACAAAAAGTAAACAAATTAAATCTTAAACGCTTTGAAATTGAATATGTAAAAGCTTCTTTGAAGAAACCAGAAAAGAAAAATGATGTCGGCTCAAAACCGGGCAAAAAATAATGAATAAAATCGACACCTCTAAAATAACAAACTTGTTTTTCGAAACCATCGATAAGATCGGAAAGCTGTCCAAACTATACAAAATCTTATTGTGTTTGGGTCTCTTTGTACTGCTTGTCGGACCTTTTGTCTATTTTTCTTTTCTTCCTAAAATTAGTAAAATCAGTGTGTTAAAAAAAGAGCACACAACGCTGGAAACCCGGCTTGTCAAGGCAAAAGCAAAGGCGAATCGACTGAAATATTTTCAGGCTAAGCTAAAAGATGCAGAAATGGAATTTAAAATTGTTATGAAAAAGCTTCCTGAAAAAAAAGAAATACCAGCTCTATTGTCAAGTGTATCCCGATCCGGTCGTGACGCCGGTCTGGAATTCTTACTGTTTCAACCGGAGCCTGAACAAAACAAAGATTTTTATGCTGAAATTCCCGTATCAATTAAGGTAACAGGGAATTATCATAATGTTGCTCTTTTTTTCGACAAGGTGGCAAGGTTATCCAGAATCGTAAATATAGACGACATTAAAATGGCCTCTACAAAAGGCAACACGGACCTAATAACTTCTTGTAAGGCTGTCACTTATCGGTTTGTTGAAACGAAGCCTGATAAAGCTTCATCATCAAAGAAAAAAAAATCGAAACCTTAAATCATGGATAAACATTCTGTTTTTATACGCTATATCGTTTGTATTATCTGTTTTTTCCTTCTGTTGTGGGGATGTGAAAAACCATCTGAGCCCCCTTTAAAATCAAGGCAAATTACGAAAAAAATCGTTGTTGAAAAAAAGGAAATTCAAAAAGCGACGGCCAAACCGAAAGAGATAGAGCCTGCTGATATTTCAAACTCGAAACAAAAATTAGTTGCTGAAAAATCCCCGATAGCCCAAAAAACAAAAACACCAGAAAGCACCGATTTATATAACCCTGAAGGGAAGCTGGATCCATTTGAACCACTTTTTAAAAAAGAACGTGTTTCACTGGCTGTTGGGAAGAAAAAAATTAAACGGCGTAAACCCCTCACACCTCTAGAAAGGGTAAACCTAAGCCAGCTAACCCTTGTGGGAATAATACGTTCTCCGAGTGGTAACAGAGCTTTGGTTCAGGAAAGCACAGGGAAAGGATATGTCGTAAAAAAAGGGACTTATATCGGAACAAATTCGGGTAAAATTGTACAGATATTAAAGGACAGGATCATTATCGAAGAAGAGAGTGAAAATATTTACGGCAAAGTTTCTATCATAAAAAAACCACTTAAACTTCAGAAACCTCCTGGAGAATAGCATGAATTCTGAGATAAAAAAACGGTTAAAATTGAGAATACTATCCTCTTTTTTGGTAATTTTGTTGCCCATGTTTATCGGATGTGCTTCAAATACCAAGGCAGTTAAGGAAACCAAAAAACTTACTGCTGAATCTTCTATCCCTAAGCTTATCACCCAAATAAGTGCGGTGGAAGATTCCGAAACAAGCGACGTACGTGTTAGCGGAAATCAACTGCTGACCTATACATCCGTTAAACAATCTTCCCCTCTTGGCGTTCTGCTTTATTTTCCTGACACAGACTTTGACAATATCGATACGAACTACCATCCAGAAAATGATCTTGTTGCCTCAATCAAAACTTCTGAATTAACCGCCAAAAGTCAAACAACCCGTATCGATATTCTATTAAAAGAGGATGTTTCTTATGAAGTCATTCGTGAAGACAATGACCTAATCATATCATTCAAAAAACCAGCTACTGCTGCACAGACCTTGGGAAAAACAGATAAATCGAGTGTTGAATTAAAAGATAGTGCCAAAAACCCCGACCTTGGTTGCCCAAAAGATATCACCCGTTAAAACCCCAACCCCTCAAGCCTCCCAATTACAATCCGATGAAAAAAAGCCTGCCTGGGTGAATCGAATAGATTTTTCAAGTGAAAAGGAAGGTAAATCGATTATTATTATTGGAACCACAATTCCAGCCCAATATGACTTAAAAAAGATCAATGAAAAAAAGCTGTTGCTTCATCTTTATCACTCCATGTTACCGGATTATCGCAAGCGACCCTTAATTACCACACGATTTGAAAGCGCTGTAGACCGCATCATACCGTTTCAGACATCTGCCATGAAAAACAAATCCGGATTTATTATCGAACTGCGAGAATCCGTGCCCTATTTTATCGAGCAGACTGACAATCTTCTTTTCTTACATTTTGAAGCCTCTTCAATCTCCCCCAAACCTCTTGATAAAGCCAAACTTCCGCCCTGGGAGAAAGTGATAACTCAGACGGTTTCGCAAACAGACCTTACAGAGACGGAAACACCTGCAAAGAAACAATTTAAAGCTAAAATGGGGAAATATACCGGCGAAAAAATAGCGCTCAACTTTTTTGAAACAGATATAAAAAACGTGTTCCGCATTTTAATGGACGTCAGCGGAAATAATTTCGCCATTGACAAAGATGTTTCCGGACAGGTTACGTTATCGTTTGACAAGCCTGTGCCTTGGGATCAAGTCCTTGATTTGGTTCTGAGAATGAATCGTCTCGGGAAGGTTTTCGAAGGAGATATTATACGCATCGCCACCCTTAAAACTTTAAGAGAGGAGGAAGAGGAACGGCAGGAATTGTTCGCCGCGACGCAAAAGCTCAAGGAACAGAAAAAAGCGCTTTCACCATTGGTAACGGAATACATCTCCGTCAGCTATGCAAATGCAAAAGATGATGTGTTGCCTCATATCGTACCGACCCAAGGACGCGGCAGCATCACCGTCGACGGAAGAAACAATCAAATTATCATCACAGACATTGCTGAAAAAGTAAAAAAAGCTAAAGAAACAATAAGAAAAATCGACAAGGTCACACCGCAGGTGATGATTGAAGCCAGGATTGTCGAAGCCTCTGACTCATTTAACAGAGAAATCGGAACTTCATGGTCGATCTCCGGCACCAGAACAGATGGCAGCTTAGGGGGAACGCTGGGTTACGACATGAGTGCAACAAATCCGCCAACAACCAGTCTTGGTGCAATCGGAATTCAATTTTCAAGACTGATCGGCAATACATTCCGCGTGGTGGATGCAAGGCTGGCAGCATCGGAATCGGAAGGCAGCGTTAAGATCATATCCGCTCCAAAAATATTAACCCTTGACAATAAACCCGCAAAGATCAAACAGGGACTGGCCTATCCGTATAACAAGCTGGACGCGGATGGCAACACCACAACTGAGTTTAAAGACATCGCCCTTGAACTGGAAGTTACCCCGCATATTACGCCAGATGAACGCGTCACCATGAAAATTGTCATAAAAAATAATGAAATCGGAGAGGTTATCAATAACCAGATCTCTTTTACCACCAAGGAGGCTTATACCGAACTCCTGGTGGACGACGGGGATACCATCGTTATCGGCGGGATCAGAAAAACAAATAAAAGATTCGGCGAAGAAGGCCTTCCGTATTTAAGAAAGATACCCGTTCTTGGCTGGATGTTTAAAACAGAAACAAAAGATGACAATTATGCTGAACTGCTGATATTTATCACACCCAGAGTCGTTCAGCTGGAACAAATCAATGCCTCGGATTGATGCGCTGTCATTTTTCGTTGTTTTAATATCTCTTTATCCTCCGGGCCGCCTTTTCCGCTTCCTTGGCCATAGCACTGCCGGGAGCAAGTTCGATGACTTTGTGATATGCATCAAGGGCTTTTTCATAATCGTGTGATAACACATAAATCTTGGCGAGGTCGTCATACAATGGAGCAAATTTCGGATAATTTTTAACAGCTATTTCAAGAATCTCTAAAGCCTCATCAATCCTTCCCATGGCAATATACGTAAGACCGAGACCCCGCAGCGCATTAATAAATTTCGGTTCTAAATCAAGGGCCTTAAGATAGTATGTTTCAGCAATCGTATATTTTTTTTTGTTATAGTAAGCCCACCCCAAATTTGCCAGGGCTATATGGGGTGTCGCATAGAGCATGTTTTCTGAAACCTCTTTGAAATATTTAATGGCTGTATCCCATTCCTTTTTATCGAGATAAACCGTTCCTAAATTATTTTTTGCAGGCGCGTAATCCGGTTTGATTTCTAAGGCCTTTCTAAAATGTCTTTCCGCAAGATCCAGCCTTTTTTTGGCTCTATAGGTAAGACCAAGATCGTTTTGAAGAAAAGGATCGTCTGGATAAAGGGCTTCAGCTTTCAATAATTCCCTTAATGCCGAAGTATAATCCCCCTGTATATAGTATGCTTCTCCAAGGTTTCTTAATGCCTCTCCCTGCTGTTTTTGCACTTCCATATTAGGTGTCGCGCACGAAACAACCCAAAACACCATCATCACTAAGACTGTCCAATCCAACCAATGTCTACTCATTTTTTTTGCCCTGAAGGTTAATCCGAATGATTCTTATATCCTTATCTGTTAAAAAGTGAAAAACCCCATGATGCAGCGGAGCAAGTGATAGAAGGACCCCAGACATACCTGAATGGTCCATTAAAAATCCCGGAATGGTCAGCCGGGTGTTATGATCGGCCGTTCTTTTAGCGGCCAGAAATGTCGGATTTTTTATAAATGAAGCATTCATCGCTCCGAGAAGTTTCTGTATGATATCATCCCGGCTATCATTGTCTTTTACCTGTATGATAGAATAACCGCTTTTTTCGATGGCATGAATAGCATCGCCATAAAAATTTCCAAAGTCGATATAAAATATGTTGTCGTTACTATTGGTGGCAAGGTTTGAAGTAGCGTTAATCTGAATGCCTGCATACTGAAATGAAATATTTTTATTGGGAGAATATTGATATCCCATGGCAATTAGCAAATCCTTTACAAAAGTCTCATGATCAGAAGCGTCGATGATGCCCGGGTTCTTGTCTTCGATATTGAAGCGGGACACATTCGATTTCGGCTCCTTAATACTTTTGCCGATGAGGATCTCTTTGATGATAATATTATTTTGGTCCAGATAGCGAACGATTGACAGCGGTGTTCGCTCTTTTAAATCATCGATAACCGTTATACAAAGGTGACGTATGGCTTCGCCCTTCTTGCTGGGTTTTTCGATGATCCATTTTCCTTGAACTTCAACTTCTACACCATGATCTGAGAATGACAAACGGTGTTTTATAACACCCCCTTCAAGGCTTCCAAAAACTGTATTAAAAACCTTTTCCACTGAATCGTCTGGAGCGACGTTTACAATAAGCACATCTTTCCAAAAAGATTTAAGCATCTTAATATCAGAGTCCAGCTTTTCATCACCTGCGATAAAAAAGACTCGTTTTCCATCTTCAAGCTTTATAAAAGGGGTCTGTAAAAGATCGACCTTATAATCTTCCTGTCCAGGCCTGGGAAGGTAGTAGTTACCTTTATTAAAAAGTTTGGCATCTAATACCGAAGCAATTTTCGACAGCGGAGAATCTGACGGCTCCTGCCGGTTGGTTACACCGGAAGACAACGATATTTTCTCATCAAATGGCACAGAGATGTCAAAACGGTCCCTTTCAGGGGTCTTATGAATGGCCTCGCTGTCGAGAGGGGTCTGGGACTGTGACTGGTTTTGAATTTTCGGATCAGGTAAACGGATCATCTGCCCTGCATAAATGAGATTCAGGTTTTTTATCTGGGGATTCATCAACCGGAGCAACTTTACGCCTTTCTGATATGATTGAGTGCCGTAATTTCCGTATCTTTTAGAAATAAGAACGGATACGGTATCTCCATATTTGATGCGATAGTCTGTTGAATATTTTGTTGCATCGTCCGTCAAGGTAACATTGGTCAAATATGGAATGGTAACGACGCCTGAAGATTGTTCGGGCAACGCATTTTGGTCGATTTTCTTTAGTGGAATAACGATATGTTGACCGGGACGAATCCTGTCTATGTCATGGATGTTCGGATTTAATCGTTTGAATATCCGTAAAAATTCCGGGAAATCCCTGTTTGAAATTTCTCCTTTTTGCCTAAAGAGTTTAAATACCCAATCATCTTTTTTAACAACATATGGATCACATAATATGTTCCAGCCCCTATCGTAGCGAATGACGTAGCTTTTGTAAAAAAAAGCAGCATAAGCAAAAGGAAAGGTAATCATACACACGATAGTGATGATCACAAAATAAATGAATACCGAACGTGTTCCTTTGATTTTCATTCTTTAGGAACCTTTTTGAGACTCAAACGTTTTGCAATCTCTTTTGATGTTTGTTCCACAAACTGATCGAAATCATCGCCTTGTAATGGTTTACCTGGGGCAGGGACTTTTGCCAGACTCTCTGGATGGATATAAACAGGTGCATTGACAAGCGCCGGATTTGAAGATATTTTGAATTCTTCTGGAAAGCTTTTTTCAAAATACTTTTCCTGAAAACCCGAAAACTTAATTGCATGGGCTGTTGAATCGACGATAGCAATATCGTTTTCCCCGACGATTCGCTGTCTTCGGGCCTCAACCAATCCGGCAAGAGATTCGCCGCCGTGTGTACATGCAATATGTCCGTTTCTATTGGCCAAAAGCTGCCAGTCCATGATAGACTGTTCGGTGACCTCTACAAAAAAAACATTCTGTTTCCCCGACATGCTGTTATAAACATTAACCAGATGGATCACCCTTGGCATTGAAACAGGGTTGCCGATCATTGCCGCTTGAGCAACGCTGGGTTTGACGATGACCGGCTCAAATCTCCGTTTTGCTGCATCCGGTTCGAGATAATATCGGTATACCGGGTTGGCATGTTCAGATTGAACGCCCAAGATTTTCGGTAAAGAAGCGATGATTCCAGTCTCATAAAACTTCAAGAACCCGTTCATTACAGCGGTAATATTGCCGGCGTTACCAATAGGTACAACGATCACTCGACGTTCCATGTCGTATTCAAACGCCTGTGCAATTTCATATGAATAAGACTCCTGTCCAAGTATCCGCCATGCATTTTTAGAATTGAGTAAAGCGACATTATAGTTTTCAGAGAGCGCTTCAACGACCTTCATACAATCGTCAAAAACACCTGGAATCTCAAACACAGCAGCACCGCTTCCCAGGGGCTGAGCCAGCTGCTGAGGTGTTACTTTCTTGTGGGGAAGAAGCACTGCCGATTTAACATCCGGTTGAATAAAGGATGCATATAAAGCAGCGGAGGCAGAAGTGTCACCAGTAGAAGCACATATGGCCAGAACATCTGAAACATAACCTTTTCGAACCAAACAGTTGATATAGCTCAAAGCACTGGCCATACCCCGATCCTTAAATGAAGCACTGGGGTTCTGGCCATCATTTTTAAAGTAGAATCTAACGCCGGCTTCCTTTTGTAAAAAGTTGTTGGCTTCAACAACAGGGGTATGGCCTTCTCCCAGACAAATAACCGTATCCAGTGGAATCATTGGCCCGATAAATTCATGATAAAGATATATCCCTTTGAGTGCAGGGATTGTGAGCATTTTACGATAATCAAATATCTTTCGCCATATGCTTCCCGGAATTTTTTTTAAACTTTCAAATTTCAGATCATAAATCAGGAGTACTTGCTTGCAGTCCGGACAGGTATAAAGTAACTTTTCAATACCATACTGTTTGCCGCATCCTAAACATCGATAAATCAATTCGCCATCATGGTTCGGAAGTATGAAAGGCTTTATTTCTTGTGGAAAGTCTTCGGGTTTCACTTTTCTATTTTCTCCATTCCCCCCATGTATGGTCTCAAGGCCTTGGGAATGCGTACAGACCCGTCTGCCTGCTGATAATTTTCGAGCAAAGCGGCCACGGTTCGTCCAACTGCAAGACCGGATCCGTTAAGTGTATGAACAAGTTCAGTCCCTTTTTTTCCTTTTCTTTTAAATCTTATATTGGCGCGCCTGGCCTGAAAACTCTCAAAATTACTGCATGACGAAATCTCTCTGTATACACCTTGTGCGGGCATCCATACTTCAATATCAAAGGTTTTTGCCGAGGAAAAGCCAAGGTCTCCGGTACAGAGATTGATAACTTGATACGGAATTTCGAGATAATCTAAAATGGCTTCTGCATTTTTTAAAAGGGTCTCGAGCTCATCATAAGAAGTCTCTGGCTTGGTAAATTTGACCAATTCAACCTTGTTAAACTGGTGCTGTCTGATAAGGCCCCTTGTATCCTTTCCATAAGAACCTGCTTCGGAACGAAAACAAGGGGTATAGGCTGTATAGAGAATCGGCAGTACTTCTTCATCCAGAACTTCGCCTTTATGGATATTGGTCACAGGAACTTCGGCTGTAGGCACCAGGAAATAATCCCATCCTTGAAGCTTAAAAAGGTCTTCCTCAAATTTAGGCAGCTGGCCGGTGCCAGTCATACTGTCTCTGTTTACAATAAAGGGCGGCAGTATTTCTTTATAACCATGCTCCGTCGTATGAATGTCAAGCATAAAATTAATGAGTGCCCTTTCCATCCGAGCACCAGCCCCTAAATAGAGGGGAAAACGTGCACCGGTGATTTTGGATGCGGCTTCAAAATCAAAAATCTTGAGCTTTTCACCTAAAATCCAGTGCGGCTGTGGTTCAAAATCAAAATCAGGTACAGCACCCACCTTGTTAATAACAGGGTTTTCAGAACTATCCTTCCCTATTGGCACTGAATGATGCGGCAAATTCGGTATCCTGAAAAGAATATGGTTTATCTTGTCTTCATTTTCGGATAAATGATGATCCAGTGCCTTGATTCTGTCGGCAACCTGACGCATCTCAGCCACAAGATCATCTGTGTCTTCTTTGTTTCTCTTCATGGTTGCGATCTGTTCAGAAACAACATTTCTACGGTGCCTCAGGTCCTCTATCTCAAGCAAAAGGGATTTTCGCTTGGTATCACAATGTTTAAAGCTTTCCAGATCTGCTGTTTCGCCTCTGTTTTCAAGTGATTTTTCAATTTGTTTAAGGTTTTGTCTTACAAATTTATTTTCCAGCATAACCGTCCCCATATTCTTCTAATTTGCAATTGGCTCGGATGACTATCGATTCTTATCGGAGAGAGTTGTTTATCATTTTTATCTGATTTCCAGTCTCCATATTGCAGTCTTTCACGTTCAAAAAAGGTTATTGATCCGTATCATGAGCATGTTATATAGTCAATGATTATTGCGAGTTGACATTATTCCTCAAGTTTGTATATTATAAAGTAATTTCAAAATATTCGCGGGAGAGAATATCTATGGAGGAAATCCGAAAAACAAAAGATGAAATTCGTGGTAATGTTGAAAAAGCACTGGCCGCACTTTCTGACAAAGAGATTAAAGATAAAACCCTTAGGATAGAAAAGCGGCTTTTTGAATTTGCCAATTTTCTGGAAGCTAACATTGTTTTACTTTACATAAACAGTAACTGCGAAGTGAATAGCCTAAAGATAATAAAAAGATGTTTAAACTACAAAAAAATAGTCATTCTTCCTGCTTTTGTTACAACAAAATATGAAATGAAATTGATGAAAATTGATAACCTTGAGACAGACTTAACGCTCGGGCCCAGGAACATATTGGAGCCGGATCCAAACCAATGTAACATTGTACCCATTGAATGCATCGACATTGCAATCATTCCCGGTGTTGCTTTTGACGAAAAGGGTGGAAGGATAGGATCCGGTGATGGATATTATGACCGGCTTATTCCAAATCTGCCAATTACCACAAGAAAGGTTGCCCTGACATTTGAAGACCAGATCGTTCCTCAAATACAAATGGAAGCCCATGACAGGCATGTGGATATCATTATTACAGAAAAACGAATCATATATAAAATATAGAATTGGCTTTTTTCTATTTTACCTTAAAAAATTTCTTTTGGCCTTCGACACCAAAGGATTTTTAGCTATATAGGGTGCGAAACTTGAGTGATAACCATTAATCCCTTATCTGATTGTTGGATTCAAAATCTTTTCCAGCTTCTTAAGATTCTCTTCCTGCCCCACAGCAATAACGGTATCACCGCTCTCTATAACCGCCTCAAAAGACGGGTTAAACAGCATACTGTCGTCTGATTTTTTTACAGCAATGATGATCAGATTAAACTGCTGTCGGATACCGGAATCTTTAAGCATAACCTTGACAAGTTCCGAAGACGGGCTTACCGGTATCTCTTCCATTTGAATATCTTTACGTTTTTGAGCAAAAGCAAGATTCAGAAAATTTGTCACCGTTGGACGGATGATCCGCTGGGCCATGCTCACAGCACCCATATCATAGGGCAACTCCACCCGGTTGGCACCTGCAGCCAACAGTTTAGGCTTTGACTCGTTGTGCGAAGCATTTGCCATAATATAAAGATCAGGGTTAAGCTGCCTGGCGGTCAACACCAGGAAAACATTATCTGTATCCGTAGCCAGAACTGCTATTAAACCTTTAGCATGTTGTATTCCGGCTTTAATCAAATTGCTTTCATCTCCGGCGTCACCCGATATATAGAAAATTTTATCCTCAACCATGACCGGTATGAGGTCTTGATCTTTCTCAATAACAACCAGATCAACCGCCTTTCTTTTTAGTATCGTGCAAAGCCTTTTTCCAATACGCCCATACCCACAAACAATATAATGATTTTTTAATCGATCAATTTTTTTATCCAAGCTTCTCCTCCCTAATAGGGTTCTGATTTGGCCTTCGACCATAAACTGTACAACAGCACCGGCAATATACAAAAAATAGACCACACCAATGATGATAAATAAAATCGTGAATATCCGCCCTAAATTGCTCACTTCGTGCACTTCACCGTACCCCACGGTGGTGAGTGTTGTGACGGTCATATACAGGGCATCTAAAAAATCCCAATCTTCGATGGTCATATATCCACTAACACCAAGCAATATAACGAGTATCAAAAGTAAAACACAAAATTTGAGATGTCTTATACTCTTCATTGGGCTGGTTCGTCCGATCCGATTCAAAGGTTATTCAACATAGAAGAATACTCCGTTGCCTCATGGAACCGAAATCTCAGGTTTTGTTTTGACAAACAGCGAGGAATTCGCTTGATAACTCCGGATAGAGGGTGCAGAATATATCCTTTTTGGTTTTTGTACATTTTGTACCGATTTCCAAAAACGTTGTGATAGATTATGTAATATTTTAATAAAAAATCAAGTGCTTTATTCATATTTGATTTCAACCTCTAATTTCTTGACGCAATTCCTCCGATTTGATAGGACATTTTGGTGTCACAACTCAGCTATCATTACAAACCGGCCCCACTTTCGATATTACAGTAAATGTTCTGGATGGAGATAGAGGCTTTATATTTTGGATGAAAACTCCATAAAATACGAGCGCCAGCGTCAAGAAATGGTCAGACGGCAGATTGAAGCTCGAGGCGTCACCGACCCAAAAGTTTTGGCAGCCATGTATAACGTTCCTCGACACCTTTTTGTTAGTGATGCCCTAAGAGATCAGGCCTATGGTGATTTTCCGCTCCCAATCGGAGAACAGCAGACCATTTCACAGCCGTATATCGTTGCCGAGATGACTCAAGCGCTGCAACCCGGGAAAGACGACAGGATTCTTGAAATCGGAACAGGATCAGGATATCAGGCTGCAATTCTAGCTGAAATTGTGTTTCGCGTTTATACCATTGAAAAAATTTACCCCCTCTACACTCAATCCCGCAAGCTTTTTGATAAACTTCGATATCATAATATTGTCACCAAGTATTCTGACGGCACTTCTGGCTGGGAAGACGAAAGCCCCTTTGATGGAATTATTGTTACAGCCGGTTCACCTAGCATTCCAAAACCCCTCGTCAGTCAGCTTGCGGTGGGAGGCCGTATGGTAATCCCCGTGGGAGATCTGTATTCCCAGGAGCTCATTAAACTTTACAAAGATGAACATGGAATTCACAAGACGAATTTAGGGGGGTGCAGATTTGTCAAACTTGTGGGTGAATATGGATGGAGAGCGTAATTAATGCTTCGTCGTTTATATGACTGGGTTCTTCACTGGGCAGAAACACCCTATGGATCCTGGGCTTTATTTTTGCTGGCCTTTAGCGAATCCTCTTTTTTTCCTATACCTCCGGATATTCTCCTTATCGCACTGGCTGTTGCCATACCCAAAAAATCACTGAAATATGCATTGATTTGCTCCGCAGGATCCGTTCTTGGAGGATGTTTCGGTTATCTTATCGGGTGGCAGTTTATGGCTTCAGTCGGTACCCGTATCGTCGATTTTTACGGTCTCACCCCAAAAGTTGAATATATTGAAGTGTTATACAATAAATACGATGCATGGGCCGTCGGAATAGCAGGATTTACGCCGATACCCTATAAGGTCTTTACGATTGCTGCCGGTGCCTTTAAAATTAATTTTTCTGTCTTCGTTGTGGCATCCTTATTGTCTCGATCTGCGCGTTTTTTCCTTGTGGGAGGGCTTATTTACATTTTCGGCCCAGGCATTCAGGCCTTTATCGATAAATATTTCAACATTCTTGCCACGGTATTCACGGTACTTTTAATAGCAGGATTTTTAATCATTAAATATCTATTATAACTAAAATTTCTCGCCTTAATATTGCAAAAATCCCTTGAGGTGGAAAAGTCCATTTGTGGATGAAAACTATTTAAGTCGCCGGACCTGATCCAGCGTCCTAATTCCGAAGTTGTTTGAAAAAAGAGATGATGAAGACACGTAGGCAAGATGATTTAGAAGTTCACTCATTAACAAATTAATTTTTTCAAAGCGCTTTTTATCAGCGAATATCGCCGCAGATGTCTGAACAAAAGGGCCCTCTGTGATGTCATCTTGACAATTGGTAATTAAATCCTTTGCACTTTGTTCCATTGTTTCAAGGTGAAACTGCAATGCCACAACATGATCATCATAGATAAAACCTTGATTCTCACAAGCTGCGCTTTTGGCGATGTGGATTGCCCCTGTGGGGATATCGAACGTGTCTCCATGCCAATGGAAAGCATCGATTTCCACTGGAAGGAAATCAGCAAGCCGTGTTTCAGCCGTTTCTTGGATTTTTTGAATGGGAAACCATCCAATCTCTTTGTATTTGTTGGGATAAATTTTTGCACCCAAAACATCCGCGATCAATTGGGCACCAAGGCAAATTCCCAGAATAATTTTTCCTTGTACCACGGCCTGTTCAATGTAATTTTTTTCTGCGGAAAGCCACGGATATTTATCCTCTTCGTAAATGCCCATTGGGCCGCCCATAACGATAAGCCAATCGATATCATGGAGATTCGGAAACGGATCTTTGGCAAATAGCCGTGTTGATGTAATTTCATACGCCATCTCTTTTGCCCATGGCTCGATACTGCCAAGGCCTTCAAATGAAACATGCTGAAAATAATGTAAACGCATGATTGTTTCCTTTCAAACATAAAAAGATCTGATCTAAAAATCAAAGCCGTGTTACAATAATGTATTATATTGTCAAGCTTTTATTAAATTAAAACAGATCCATGAAAACAACGTTTAGCCAAGCGGTGGGATTGTTTTATATTGACAATTAATACCACATCGTAGTAAAAAACAAACATTGTTAATGGATATCAAAACTTTGGAGACATACCAATGAAAACGGATATTAAGAAATCTGATCCTTCCTGCCGAATCGATGCGGAATCTTTGAGCAGATTCAAACAACAACTTCCCGATGTTGCCGAAAGCATTATCGACAGCTGTTACGACAAAGAGGGTTTTACCCATATCGACTACGAGCCGATTCCTTCTGAGGGGTACGTGGTTGATATCATAAACAAATTGAGAGAAATCCTTTTTCCGGGATATTTTTCACGGGAAAAAATCGATCCGGTTAACCTGAAATACTACCTGGGGCAAGCGGTTTCGGTTTTATTTGATATGCTTTCAATTCAAATCGCCCACAGCATTCGGCATGATTGTTTCAGATACGATCTCCCTTGCACCGAATGTGATGAACAAGGACAAAAAATGGCCCTTGCGCTTTTGGAATCGATTCCATCCATCAGAAAAACACTGGCGACGGATGTTCGGGCTGTATATGAAGGGGATCCCGCAGCCAAAAGCCATGATGAAATTATTTTCAGCTATCCCGGAATTTTTGCCATGACCGTATATCGGGTGGCCCATAAGCTTTTTGAACTTCAGGTTCCGCTCCTGCCCCGCATCATGACGGAACATGCGCACAGTTTAACCGGTATCGATATTCATCCCGGCGCCGATATCGGAGAAAGTTTTGTAATCGATCACGGAACCGGCGTGGTTATCGGAGAAACCACCGTTATCGGCAAAAACGTTCGAATCTATCAAGGTGTCACCCTTGGCGCCCTTTCACTTCCAAAAGATGCCGGAGAACAACTGAGGGGTAAGAAACGCCATCCAACCATTGAAGACGATGTCATTGTGTATTCGGGTGCAACAATTCTGGGAGGCGATACCGTTATTGGTGCGGGTTCTGTCATCGGAGGAAATGTCTGGATTACCAGATCGGTGCCTCCGGAAACCAAGGTGATTATGGAAACACCAAAGCTGGTTTATCGGTAGTCAGCAATGAGCAAAGGAAGGAATAAGCCATTGTTAAACATAACGTTCTGGCTCAAGACTTAAAAAGCGGTTGATTATCCTAACTTTTACTGCAAAGCCCTTCGCCTCTCAAGACGTGCCTTTAATTTGGGAAACTGATCCATGTTGGTATGCGGTAGAAAAAGAGCAGCCACATAATTGTCCATAAAAGATGGGGTCTCTGACAGCTCGAAATTTGTCATCCGCTTGGTAACCTCAACAACGTCCTTTCTGATACGGTTGGTTAGACAGCTCATCTTTGCACCCATTAAAGATCCATTGCCGACAAACCGAATCCGATCCGGATCTATTTCCGGCAAAAGTCCGATAACCATTGCTTTTTCAAGATCCACATAACTGCCAAACCCGCCTGCCAGATAAATGCGGTCAATGTCTTGAAGCTTTAGGCCCACTTCCTCGAGAAGGGTCATGCAACCGCTGTATATAGCCCCCTTTGCCCTGATGAGATTATCAATGTCCGGTTCTGTGAGCGTAATATCCCGGTCGATCTGGGTTTCATGCTTCCAGGTAAGCACATACTCATAAATACCGTCGGTTTCTCGTATACGAGGCGTATTGAGGTCGCGATTGAATTTACCCCGGTTATCGATAACACCCATTTCAAACATGGTGGCTGCAATGATAATGAGTCCGGAACCGCAGATACCTTTTGGCCTGACATTACCGATGGTGATATTCATCGGCTCAAACGATACAGGATCCATTGAAAAATCCTCAATGGCTCCTTTGGCGGCCCGCATTCCAAATTTAACCCCACCTCCCTCAAATGCCGGACCTGCGGAACAGGAAGCACAGGCCAGCCAATCTTTATTTCCGATGACAATTTCGGCATTGGTTCCGATATCCATAAATAGTGTCAGTTCTTCCGTGCGATACATTCCAGATCCCATGACACCCGCCACGATATCACCTCCCACATAACTCGAAATCGCCGGATACACCAAGGCCGTTACATGATCTCCCAAGGTAAGACCCAGATCGATCGCCTTGATGGGCGGATAGAGGGTCGAGGCGGGCACATAGGGTGAAAGCCGGATGTACTTGGGATTTACCTTCAGCATGAGCTGCGTCATTGTTGTATTTCCTGCCATCGTAATCGTGGAAATTTCATCCGGATCGATCCGTGCTTTTTTTACTATTTTTTGGATTAATTTGTTGATGGTTGCAATGACCACTTCATGAAGCTTATCAAGACCGCCCGGTTTTCCCGCATAAACAATTCTACTGATAATATCTTCGCCATAGCCGATCTGTCCGTTGTAGTCGCCAAATTGAGCCAGGGCATCGCCTGTTATGAGATCAACCAACTGCGCGTATACGGTTGTTGTGCCGATGTCCACGGCAATGGCATAGTTCCGGTCGGTGGTATCCCCGGACTGAATATGTATGATATGCGTTTTTCTTCCGGATTGCACGGGTCGGGCAAGCGTGGCCGTTACTTTGAAATCGCCTTGTCTTAATATATCGGAAATTTTACGAATCACCGGAAGTTGAACCACCAGACGATGTTCATCGTGTTTTGCTTTTAAAAAAGAAATCAATCTTGTTACATCAGGAAGGTTATCCTGAGAGGTCGGTTCTGGAAGTTCGAGATATTTCTTCTCCACCGGAGGCATGAAAAGGCCTTTATCCTTCAATTCTTCGAGATTCATTTCCCAGATTCGGGCTGTCTTTCGAGGCGTTGTTTGTAAGTTGAGCACGCCGGCATCAACCTCCGATTCGATGGGAATGCGAACCACAAGATCACTTAAAACATCGGACAGACATGCCTGCCGGTACCCTTTTTCTATATCTTTTTTATCTAATTTTTCTGTTATGCCCCCGCCAACATTTCCATCTTCGATAATAACGCGGCACTTCCCGCAAACGCCTTCTCCACCACAGGATGCATTAATATGAACCCCGGCTTCCATGGCGGCGCGGATTAGGTTTTCTCCATGCTCAACCGTGATCTTTCTATTGTGAGGCAAAAATAATATATTATGTCTATTCTTCATTTTCTATGAGGCCCGTCTTTTATGAATATAAGTGTTACATAAGGCCCAGGGATTTTAGATCTTCTCCATTGCCCCGTATGCGGCCTGTATTCTATCCCGAAGTAAAAAACAAAGTCTTTCCATCAGATTAAATCCAAGTTCTGCGTTGCCGATCATCATCCGCCTTAACTCAGCCCCTTTTATGGCAACGATTTTTGTCGGTTGTTTACAAACCGCCGAAGACATGAGGATGTGGGGCATATCCAAAAGTGTTGACCAGCATCCCAAGACTCTGCCTTTTCCAAGGATTTCGATGACGACATTACCTTTTTGGGCACCCAAATCTACCGTTCTTTCCAGATATATCTGTCCCTCGACAATAATATAAATATGCTCTCCGTAATCCCCTTGGCGAAAAACATATTCTCCATTTTTAAATGTCATCATCTGACCGAGGTTCGAGATCTCAGACAACTCACGTGTTTCCAGCAGCTCGAAAAACTCGCAGCTTTTTAACGTATGTTCGATTTCCATATGGATCACCTTATTCCTTTATTACATATTATCCCAATGAAAAAAGTTACGGCCTTCATATTTTCCAATTTCATATAATTGTCACCCAACGGTGATAAAAGCAAAATATCCGACAGCTTGAGTGGGTTTGTGAATGTATTTCAGTAGTGTACGAATACACAGAGAAATTTAGCACAAATTCTAACTTAAAAGGTGATACAAACAGTGGGGGCAGTTCAGAACCCTTATAGCTCTGACCTCCGCTCAAACAGGAGGGCGGAGGCCAGTTCCATAAGATGACAGATAATTATTTGTTGCCGAAGATTTTTGGTGGCTTCTGTGTGTCTCCCGTAGCATTGGGAAAGTCTTTGGCCACATAAGCCTTTTCGCCGGTTTCGATCAGGTGATTGGCCTCTTCCATATAGTTGGAAAAGCGCAATTTGCACTCATAGAACCCATGCCACCAGGCGTAGTCCGGGGCCATCATCATGACGCCCATTCGGGCACGCCGGCCTTCGTGGTGCCACAGTTCATAGAACTCCACTTCTAGACGCTCGTCGAAAAATTTGGTCTTGTCCAGCAGTCCTTTTTCGTAAAGCTCTCCCAGCTTTGCTTTGGCCGGTTTGAAATAGACCTCGTTGTAGTCCTTCACTGCCTTATCGAAACCGTCATAAAAATCGTTGATCCAAGAATCGCCATGGCAGGCACGGCAAATATTTTTCATTTTTTCCCGTTCCACCTTCCAGTCGGTTCCCGAGGGAAAGGGTTTAAAATTCTGGGGTCGGACCGTCAGCGGTGCCTGGGTCTCCCAGGAGAGTCGCTCGGTTACGTCATGGGTTCCCAAGACTTTTCCGGAACCGGACATGTGGCAGGCCGCACAGGTGGGGGCACGATAATCCGAACCCGGTGTCCAGGTGCCGGGGGCTGAATTAAAATTGTAATCGTCTTTATAGGCATGGTAAATCGTTCCATGCTTGGACTCTTCATAAATTTCGATTTGCGGATGATCAGGTCCCAAATGGCACTGGTCGCAAGCCTCGGGCATTCTCGCTTCAGCCACAGAAAAGCGGTGCCGGGTATGACATGAAGTGCACGCTCCTTTACTCCCGTCAACATTCAGTCTGCCAACACCGGCATTGGGCCAGGTAGCAGGATCAATGGTGCCGTTTTTGTCAAGCTTAATTACCGTTCCGTGACAGTTGAAGCAACCGGTCTTCCGCTCGTTGTCCGAGTTCATGCCCTTGTTCAGCCAGGGGTCTAACTTCCATATGATCTCGATGGTGTTGGCATGCTTACTCTTGCTGTACTGAGTCACCTCGTCGGGATGGCATCGGGAGCAGTCCTTGGGTGTGACGATGGAGGCAATGGGTACCTTGTACTTCTGTTCTCCGTATGGAAGATCCTTTCGGCTGTAGTACTTCTCGTGTCCTTTGGCCACATCGGTATCACCGGGTTGGGCCAGATGGCAGTCCAGGCAGGTGATACCGGCATTGGCGTGGCGGCTGCGCGCCCAGTCATCAAAAAGCCCAGGGTTGGTGGCCCTGTGGCATTCGATGCACGCCACAGCCTCAGGTGGAATGCTGCGCTCGATCCGGAACTCCTTCACCTTAGGGAAGTTCTGCTGTGCATTGACCGACAGCACGGCACCGGACAGCACCAGACCGACACTCAGCAACCCAACGGCGATGAATACAAATTTTTGCCCCATGGTTTTTCTCCTTTCGGTTAAAAAGAGATGAATCACTCTATTCATATCGGGTGATTACAGTTTTCGCAGTCCCTTGGCCTGATAGGGAAGTTGCCGATACTGCTTGTATATGATGGACATACTCTCATTGTGAACCAGATCGTAATGGCAGTCCACACACTTTTTTTCATAGCCCGGCCGAGCATAGATCACCGACCGGTGTGCCAGCATGGCGCCTCGCTTGCCAGGCATGGTCAGCAGATTTCTATGGCACTTCTGGCACTGGGCGTTGTCAAAGGAGTCGTAGGCAGCCTCCCGGTTTTTCTTACGATCGTATTCTTTTATTAAAAAATGCTTAACGACGTCTTTGGCACCATGATAGGTTTTGGAAAAAAAGAAATCGAATGTCTTGTGAGGCGCCGGCAGGTGGCAATCCATACAGTCAGCCACGAATCCCTGTGCATTGTTGACATGGGTGGAGGATCGCCAGGCAATCACTGCCGGTTTGATCTCATGACACGTGGCACAAAAATCCGGAGTGGAGGTGCGTGCCATGGTATAGTAGGTCATGCTAAACAGCGGAAAAGCGATTACAACACCCAATAAAACAAGAGACACCCATATGAAGTATTTTTTCACGATGTTGATTCCGATTTAGGCTTGTAATTAATCCATATAGACCCGCTTAGATACAAAGGATCTCTGATAGATTACTATAATTACATATATCAAGCATAATGTTGAAACAGTCAAGAAATAAAATTGTAAAAGTTGTAACATCAAAAGGTCTCTATATATCAGGGTTGATGGTGGAACGAACAAGATTGAAATGTTGGATCAAAAAATCAGCGACCTGTTTAATGGCTCCTGAGGAAAATACAGGCACATCAAAATCGACATCTGAGTCGGTGATGAGAGCAAGCAAAGACCTATCGTTTTTACACAACGGTTCGTTTATGATCTCCGTTCTAAATATCTCCATTTTAGGGTGATCTCCCCGTTTGTAGCCTTCAGTCAATATGATGTCCATTCCGTTGAATAGGGGTAATAACTCATCCGGCTTGTGATCATGCGCCACATCCATTACCATCCCGATTTGATAGGGAGATGAAATAACGGTGGCAGATGCACCGGCATGTTTATGTCGCCAGCTGTCTTTTCCGGGTTTGTCCATTTCAAAACCATGGACATCGTGTTTAATGGTGCCAACCTTTAGACCTCTACCGATCAGTTCAGGAATCAATTTTTCTAAAAAAGTCGTCTTCCCAGACCCTGAATTACCGACGACGGAAACTAAAGAAGGAGATGTTTTTTTCTTTGATATTTTCATAAGTTATATTGGTTTATAATTATTGCTTTTTTATAACCCTGTCACTATTTGAAACGCTTAGTTTAGGTTTAAAAATGTTGTTAAATATTCTATCATCTGCCATCATACATTTTTTTTTCAAAAGACGGTATTTTTCCAAAAGCGCTTTGCCTTCTCTGGTTAAACGGCTTCCCGTTTTTTTGTCCGAATGAAGGATTTTGGCATTTAAATGTTTTTCCGTGTACTTAATTTTACTCCAAACCGCTTTGTAAGACATTTTCATCATTTTTGCGGCCTGATTAATAGACCCCGTATTTTCAACGTGTTCCAGAATTTTCATTCTCCCTTCGCCAATGATGATATTGTCATTTTCATCTACAATCCAATGGCTCGATTTTAGCTTAAATGCTACCATGTTTCCTTTCCGAACAAACAGGAATTTCCAATTAAGCAAAATAAATAATGACAAAATATCAGATTCTATTTAATTATCTTGTCCCAAAATATTTTGCCATAAAAATAAATTTTTAAAGGTAAAATGTTTCATTACTTGAATAACATATAATTGACATCCATTTTCTTTCGGTGCAAGAATTTTCTTATTAGGACATAAAATCGTAACACCTTTGACATGAAACGTACATCATTTTACATTATCTGTAAAACAATTCTAAACAAAACGATATCTTGTCTTTGCTTTAACCCCGATGAATTTGACTCTCAGTATCAAATAAAGTAAGATTGATTTGCAATTTGGATGTTTACTTTCTCCATGTTTTTTTACCTCCATAAAACACAAATGGCCAACAACGATTAACCCGACATAAGAGATCTAAATAGTTAAATAATTACACCTTTCGCTTCAAATGAAATTTCTTTTGAGTATTATTCTAATTATTGTGCCGGTTATTGGTATGATTTTTATCTGGACAGGCATCCAGAACGAACAACAGGCCAAAGAACAAGTGTTAACTCAAACGAGGGTACTATCCAGACAGATCATTTTAACACGGCAGTGGAGGATGATAGATGATAATTAAAAAAGATTGGAAAATGGCGTTTGCGCTGATTCTTTTGATTGTTTTGTTGGGTGGGTACTATGATAAATTGGGCGTTGAAGCTCGTACAATGGTATTGCCGTTGGCAATTTTTATTGCCACCGGCATCATTATTTCTCGCTTAAAAAAACTCGAATATGAAATGACGACATCCAGGTTGAACGCACGGGAAGCCATCGTTCAATCTTTCAGACTTATAAACCAAAAAGGAAATGAATGCGTTTCAATTTCAACCGACCCCGAAAAACAGTTAATGACGTTCTTCGATGCGGATCACATCCCCCGTGCCACTTTGAATGTATTGGACAATGCACCGGTTCTGAAGCTCGTGGGAAACAAAGGCAGTGTAACCATTGAATTCGATGAAGAAGGCCTGCCGCATTTAAACCTGAAAGATGAAGCAGGTTCGATCATATGGTCCGCTGTGTAAAAGCAATATTTCGATTTTTCTGATATTCCTAAAGCGCAAAAACTAAAAAGGGGTGAAAATATGGACATGAAAATATTCGAGGATATGGAGGCTCCGGAGTTAAAAAAATACTTGAAATTTCTTTTGTGGCATTACCGTGTTGTTGATGCATTCTGGTTTATTTATTTAACCGAACAATTTGATCAACAGACCGCCGAACACATTAACGAAAGGGTGTGGGACCGTGTATCAGCAATGGCCGCTAAAGATCTTGTGGAACGATTTCAGATTCGGGAAAAGGGGCTCAAAGGATTTGTCAAGGCCCAGAAGCTTTTCCCCTGGTGCATTCTTGTGGGATACCAGATTCATGAATCCAACAATGAAGTGACGATTTCCGTTCCCTCCTGTCCGACCCAGGAAGCCAGATTAAAACGTAGTTTGGGTGAATATGTATGTAAAGAAATGCATCGAAAAGAATTTAGCAGTTTTGCCCGAGTTGTTGATGACCGGATAAGGGTTGAGTGCCTTTTCGCACCTCCGGACCCTCATCCTGAAAACATGTTTTGCAAGTGGCGCTTTTATATCGATTCATGAATTTACAGAACCATTTTGTTCCTTGAAATACCGATTTCAAACAAGCGATAACATTTTCAAAAATCTAAGGTGTTGCAAAGTGACGAATTTAACAGCATAGTAACCTTAAACGGCGCCAATAAATATCAACCATGTACCGCCGAAGGAGGACCGATGTATTTACCAAAGACGTATGAAGACTTTATAAAAAAATTTCCAAAAGTTTTAGAGGATTATCAACAATTGGGCAAATCGTGCCGGAAAGAGGGACCTTTAGATGAAAAATGCCAGGACCTCGTTAAGCTGGGTATTGCCATCGGCGCCAACTCCAGAGGTGCGGTCATGTCTTCTGTCCGAAAGGCTTTAGCAGCCGGCGCAACCCCCGACGAGATTATGCATGCGGTTTTATTGGCCTTAACCACCACAGGATTTCCAAACATGATTGCCGCCATGGGATGGGCCAACGAAGTGCTTGAAAAACAAGTTAAGACATAATGCCCTGATTTTGAACTGTATATCGCTCAATATCTGCGGGTTATAAAGCCGGTTACTGCAGTTTCCCGTGCTCCGCCAGATCTTCCAGCCCGCTAAGGTCTTTCAACATTATACTCCGGCCACTGGTATCGATCAGGTGCTGCTGGTTCATTTTCGTCAGAATCCGTGACAGGGTTTCAGGGATGGTGCCCAGAAGGCTTGCCAGTTGACCTTTTGAAATAGTTAAAGTGACCACATCGGTTCGACCCTGTTCTTTGCTCAAATAGAGAAGGTATGAAGCAAGCCGTCCCGGGACTTCCTTTAAAGAAAGATTTTCGATCTGCACGGTAAACTGGCGGAGCCGCATGGAAAGTACGCCAAGCATGTTCAGAGCAAGAGAAGGATTTTTGGATATCAGGTCAACAAACGCTGTTCTCGGAAAAAAAAGGAGGTGGCTTTTGAGAAGGGTTTGGGCATTGGCCGGAAATTTTCTTCCGGCGAAAACCGGAACTTCGCCAAAGGGATTCCCGGGTCCATAAATATGAAGAATATGTTCTTTGCCTTCAAAGGAAACTTTATAAATTTTTACCTTACCGTCAGCAACAATATAAAAACCATTACAGTCGTCGCCCTCTAAAAAAATCGTCTTCCCCTTGTCGCAAAACTGGTCTGCTGAAATCTGCCTAACGTCATTCAACTGCTTTTCGGATAAACCGTTGAAAAGGGGTGCATCTGAAATAATCTGTAGAATTTTTTTCATGATTTGTTCTTTTTTAAAAAAATAACACGCTTTTTTGACTTAAGTCAAGGCACTGGTTTTGTTTATCCTTTATAATGAGAATCAAACGTTGGGAAAAAGCTGATAAATAAATTTTTGATTCATCGAAACCCTGAATCTTAAAAAAACCATTTAATCGAATATTAAAAGGAGGCCCATTATGTTTTGTTTTCAATGTGAACAAACGTCAAAAGGTGAAGGATGCACAAAAATCGGCGTGTGCGGAAAACCGTCGGATGTTGCAGCCCTTCAGGATCTTTTGATTTATGCGGTAAAGGGACTGTCTCAGGTGGCGGTTGAAGGTCGAAAGGTCGGCATCAGGGATACAGCCATCGATCATTTTACCTGTGAGGCTATTTTTTCCACGTTGACAAATGTCGATTTTGATCCTGATCGATTTGTCGAACTGATCCATCAAAACCGTTAAATTTAAGAGATGAACTCAAGGCAAAAGTCTCGTCAGCCGGTGGAAAGACCGATTTTTCGGCCGGGCCTGCAGATTTCACACCGGAAGCCACTCGAGAAGGTCTTGTGACCCAGGGGGAAAAGGTCGGGGTTAAATCCGATCCTGATATTAATCCTGACATTCTTTCTTTAAGAGAACTGTTGATTTATGGCCTCAAAGGTGTCGCTGCATATGCGGATCATGCAAAAATTCTTGGAAAAACCGACGAAAGGATTTTTGATTTTATCCATGAAGCCATGGCTGCTACGTTGAACAAGGATCTCGGTGCTGACGATTATGTTGGACTTGTTCTCAAATGCGGTGAAATCAACCTCATCGCCATGGAGATTCTGGATGCGGCAAATACCGGGACATACGGACATCCGGTCCCGACATCCGTTCCCCTGGGTGCTAAAAAAGGCAAGGCAATCCTGGTTTCCGGACATGATTTAAAAGACCTTGAAGATATTCTGAAGCAAAGCCAAGGAAAAGGAATCTATGTTTATACTCATGGTGAGATGCTCCCTTGCCATGGGTATCCTGAGCTGAAAAAATACGATCACTTTTACGGTCATTACGGCACTGCCTGGCAGAATCAGGCCAAAGAGTTTGATGCATTTCCGGGGGCAATTTTGATGACCACAAATTGTATTCAGAAACCCAGAGATTCATATAAAGACAATATTTTCACCACCGGTCTGGTGGGCTGGCCCGGAGTCACCCATATTGCAGACAAAAACTTTGCTCCAGTCATCGAAAAGGCTTTAGAATTGCCTGGATTTACGGAAGATATCCAAGGAAAGTCGGTGATGGTCGGATTTGCCAGAAATGCTGTCATGGGTGTTGCGGGCACGGTGATCGAAGCTGTGAAGAACAAGGCCATCCGCCATTTTTTCCTGGTGGGCGGGTGCGACGGCGCCAAAGCGGGACGCAATTATTATACGGAGTTTGTGGAAAAAGTGCCTGAAGATTGCGTCGTCCTCACGCTTGCCTGCGGCAAATTTCGCTTTTTCGACAAGGATCTCGGAGATATCGGCGGGATTCCGAGACTTCTCGATGTCGGCCAGTGCAACGACGCCTATTCCGCTGTTCAAATTGCATCGGCTCTGGCGAACGCTTTTGAATGCGGGGTGAACGATCTCCCCTTGTCCATGATTCTCTCGTGGTATGAACAAAAAGCATGTGCGATTCTTTTGAGCCTGCTGTATCTGGGGATTAAAGATATCCGACTGGGTCCTAGTCTGCCGGCTTTTGTTTCGCCGAATATTCTCAATGTTCTGGTGGAAAAGTTCAATATTATGCCGATACAAACACCGGATGAAGATCTGAAAGCAATTTTAGGATAATTCTTTCTCGACAGGATTCACAAGATGATTAGAATATGTCTTGTGAATCCTGTTACTCCTGTCAAAAATAGTTAATCATAGGAGGAAAAAAATGAAATGTCCGGGACAGGACAGCCGGTACTGGAAACCAGGTGCCATTTTTGAGGCAAAATGTCCGGAATGCAGCCATCTGGTAGAGTTTTTTAAGGACGATACCACCCGGAAGTGCCCCAAATGCGAGCACAAGTTCGCCAATCCCAAAATGGATTTCGGGTGTGCATCATACTGTCAGTATGCAAAAGAGTGCATTGGGGATCTGCCGCCGGAGCTTTTGGCCCAGAAAGAAGACCTTCTAAAAGACCGCATCGCCATAGAAATGAAGCGATATTTTAAAAGCGATTTCAAACGGATCGGCCATGCAACCCGGGTGGCTCGGTCATGCCGAACGGATCGGTAGAAATGAAAGGGGCAATCTGGCGGTAATACTGGCAGCAGCGTATTTGCATGATATCGGCATCCATGAAGCCGAAAAAAAGTATAACAGTACGGCCGCAAAATACCAGGAGCAGGAAGGGCCGCCCATTGCAAGATCGATCATGATCAAGTTGGGCGCAAAAGAAGAATTGATCGAAGAGGTTTGTGATATCATCGGGCATCACCATCATCCTCGATCCGAAGAAACGCTCAATTTCAAGGTCCTGTACGATGCGGATCTCATAACCAACCTTGAAGAAAAACAGAAAGAAAGCCCTGCAAATAAAGACAGAATGTCCAGTATTATCGATACGTCTTTTTTAACCGATAGCGGCCGCGAAGAAGCAAAAAAGGTGTTATTGAAGTAATTTGTTTTTATCGGCAAAAATGAGTTCGGATAGACGGATTTGTTTGACCCATAAAACCAACCACATAAAAGGATTAATTATGAAAGTATTGCGAAAAATAATTGAAATCGATGAAGAACTGTGTGACGGGTGCGGCCAGTGTATCCCCTCTTGTGCCGAAGGCGCCCTTGAAATTGTGGACGGCAAAGCACAGATCATCACCGACAAACTGTGTGACGGGCTCGGGGCCTGTTTGGGAGAATGTCCTACCGGCGCTCTAAAAGTCATTGAGCGTGAAGCTGATGAATTTGATGAGGAAGCGGTTGAGGAACATCTGGCAGAAAAAGAAAAAGAGACTTCCGAAGAAAAGGAGCATATCCCCTGCGGATGCCCGTCCACCCAAATCCAGACGTTTGTCCCCATTGAATCTCATCCGGAAGCCCAAATTCCACCCTCAGCCGGAATTGAGAGCGAATCGGCCCTCTCTCACTGGCCCGTTCAAATACGGCTCATTCCACCCAAAGCACCGTTTCTCAAAGGCGCGGATCTTCTGGTACTGGCCGATTGTGTTGCCGTTGCTTATTCAAGACTGCAAAGTGATTTTATTAAAGGAAAGGTGGTAATGATGGGATGTCCCAAATTCGATGGTGCTGAAGAATATATCGAAAAATTTGCAGAAATATTCAAAACCGCCGGCATCAAACGTATTACCACAGTCTACATGGAAGTGCCGTGCTGTTCGGGTTTGCCCATGATCGTAAAAAAGGGACTGGAAATGTCCGGCCAAACCATTCCCATGACTGATGTTGTGATCGGTACCCGAGGCAAACTTATGGAACAAACCCATGTAATGTAAGTCCGAGCCAAATAACCCAGGTGGGTATTGTAAAATTCCTTGCAGATTTTTATACTGTTTATAGGGATTTCTTTCAGCGTTATTGATGGATATTCGCATCAAGCATTTAAAGAAATATTAGATTATCAGGTAAAATGTAAGCCAACATATGAAGCGTTCACATTTTATCTAAGATTTTGCCGAAGCCACATTATTAAAGCCATTCCGCACGAACGTATCTACTGGACATTAACTACTTGACAATAATTTTGTTTTACAGGGAGATGAGTGACAACCAACAGCGTATTTTCATTCGATAGCCGTAGGCAAGCTGGTCGTTGAACATTCACCCCAGTATCGATTTGATGCTTCTGAACCGCGTATGTTTCCGCTGGAAGTTGTCCAAGAGATAACCGAACTTATTGATTGATCTCTGTGATTTTGTGTTTATTTCGTGCAATTCGTATATTTATTTGGTGCAATATTTATTTGTTTAATTGTTTTTTGTGCTAAGCGATGATCGGACAAAAAGTGCTTTAGTGTTGACTTTTTTCAAGATGTATGATCGAAAAAAAGAATGGTTTTTCATACGGGTGGTGACGCATTAAAAGCAGTGCCCCCCTTTTTGAAAATGTGAATTAATTTAATACATCGTTTTTTTTGAACAAAGAGAGATATCAATTGTACGGCCTTCATGCAATATCAACTCATAACGGCTGGGCAATGGCCGTTGCCGGCGCTTTAATTGTTTTTTCCGGACTGGTTGTGCTGTCCACCGCAATTTCCCAAATTCACAGGATACTGCTGTTCTTTGAAAATAAATATGCCGGTTTTCGAAACAACAACAAAATACCGGAAAACGACGAGCCCGAAGAACAACCGGAATCGGCTTTTCCCAAAGAATTTCCCACGGAGCTTGATGAAATAGCCTGTCTGTATCAACCTTTGATTAAAGAAATTGGAGAAACTTTTTATCTTTCCGATCTTTATAAAATTGCCAAGGAAAACAATTTTCCACACCCACACATAACGCTTACAACCTTTCGTGATGCCAAAATATTAATCCCTTACGGTGATGGCGTGTTCAGCTGGAAGCCACCTAAAGAGAATACAGTTAACGAGAACGATTAAAGGTTAATGCATGGATCTGCTTTTTCAATTTTTATCAAATACCGGGTACTATCTGGCCGACTATCGCAATGTTATCATGATCGCGATCGGCACTGTATTTTTATATCTTGGAACCGCAAAAAAATATGAGCCGCTTCTTCTTGTTCCCATCGGCTTTGGTATTTTGGTGGGGAATGTTCCTTTTTTCAAGGGATTTGGACTTGGTATATATGAAAGCAACAGTGTGCTGCACTATTTATACTTCGGTGTGACCACGGGTCTTTATCCTTCTATTGTTTTTCTGGGCCTCGGGGCAATGACCGACTTTTCTTCTTTACTGGCCCGGCCGAGTCTCATGCTTTTGGGTGCCGCAGCTCAGATGGGAATATTTTTTACTTTGCTGGGAGCACTTGGCCTCGGGTTTTTGCCCAAGGAAGCCGCATCCATTGCTATTATCGGCGGCGCCGACGGACCAACATCCATCTTTCTCACCGCCAAACTGGCGCCCCATCTCATCGGGCCCATCGCCATCGCTGCCTATTCCTATATGGCGTTGATCCCCGTTATTCAACCTCCCATCATGAGACTTTTGACCAGCCGAGAGGAAAGACTCATCCGTATGCCGGAACTCCGGGAAGTGTCCAAGAAAGAACGTATTATCTTCCCCGGCATCGCTGTTATCCTGTGCTGTTTCCTCGCACCGGCGTCCATACCGCTTCTGGGAATGTTCTTTTTTGGTAATTTTTTAAAGGAATGCGGTGTCACCGAACGCTTGGCTCAGACCGCTCGTACGGCAATCATCGATACAGCAACAATACTATTGGGCTTAACGGTGGGTGCCAGTACCCAGGGTGATGTGTTTCTAACGCCAAAATCTGTGGGTATTTTTGTCCTTGGTGCCGTTGCGTTTAGTATTGCCACTGCTTCCGGTGTTATTTTTGCCAAAATTATGAATTTTTTTCTTAAAGAGAAGATCAATCCATTGCTGGGTGCAGCCGGCGTATCCGCTGTTCCCGGTTCAGCCCGAGAGGTTCATCTGGTGGGTCAGTCTGAAGATCCTGAAAATTTTCTCCTCATGCATGCCATGGCCTGCAACTCTTCCGGTGTTATCGGATCTGCAATCTGTGCGGGTATCTTGTGGAGTTTTATGATTGGTCTTTGACGGTAACCCCATTTTGGGCAAACCGCAATAAAAAAGCCTGCTTAAAAAAACAGGAATAATGGTCACTCATGCCCCTCCCGTATCAACAATTCATGGTACCAGACGGAAAAATCGAACATCCCCTTGTACCTGTCATCATCGTTGATAATTCCAAGGCAAATTTCAAACACGCCGCCGCCGTATGCATTACTGTACTCCTGAAAACTTCTCGTTTGTAAAAATTCCCGGACCAGCATTTGCGTCGTTCGCTTGGTTTTATCTTTTCTGATATCTATGGGATCTTTGGGTTCCTGGAAGGGCGCCCATTTTTCATACCCTTTTTTTAAGATGTGTTTCTGGCGCCTGGGAGACATACTATCGAAAATGGCCTTTTTTCGTTTTTCCTCTTCTTCTGGGGATATCGTTGTCATTTTCTTTTCCTTGCTTATTTAGGGTTTCATTTTCGTCCACCACCCCAAGATAGTTTTCGTCATAAACGGTGAGTATCGCCATGGATAACGGAACAAGCAAATCTCCCATCTTAACATACCGGGTTCTGATTTGGCCGACAAATTCAGCAGAAATTTCGTAAAGCTTTTTTTGAATAACATCCAGGTTAGCCGTAGGATATGGTTTGCCTTCAACAAAAGCCGACTTCCCGCAGGTATGCCCGATCCCGCCTGTAGATGTCGGCATACCATAAAGTCGGCAGGTGATGGGTCGATCTTCATAGAGATCGCACATATCATCTTCGTTAAGAAGTGGGCATCTGACGCGTTCAGCGGCAATTTCCATAAGTATTTCAACTTCGTTCTTTCCGGCTTCTTTGTCCTTATATGCTTTTCTTTTGACCATGTAGGTTTTTCGATCCGCACGGTTCGACTTTTCAATAATCGTCTCTAGTTTTTTGCCTTCAAACATTTCATTAACCCGATGATTGATATAAATCGCTTCGATCAATGTTAGGTCGAATAATGCATGACAGCAGTCTGCGCATTTAATTTCACATGTCACGCATTCTGGAAACTCATTTTGTACTTTTGAAAACATTTCATCCGCTTTAGCTGAAAGCGCCTTATATTTTTCAAAACATGGTGTAAAATCTATTTTCATCATTTAACTCCTAAAATTTTAAATTTTTATATTAAAAAAGCAACAAACACGACACCCAAAGGGAAATAATGTTTCACGTGAAACATTATTTCCCGATACAGAATCGGTTAAAAATCTGATCGATGACATCCTCTTTGGCAACAGCGCCAATAATTTCACCCAGGCTGTCTAATGTTTCCTTAATATCGATGGCAATCAACTCGAAAGAAGTCCCTTTGCGTATTTCTTCACTGGCGGAAACTGCAAACTCCAAACTCTTCTCAAGGGCGATTTTATGCCTTAAATTGGGAATGATTGTACTTTGAACTTCAAGGTGGTGGTCTCCAATTGCAAGCTCTGCGATTAAATCCTTGAGCGAGCTCAATCCATTGCCATACAAAGCGGAAATCTTGACGTTTGGTATTTTATTCCATGCTTCGGGAATTTCAGGTTTAAAATCATCTTCCACCAAATCGATTTTGTTTATTACCAATATCAGACGTTTGTCATCGATTGTCTGATATATTTTTTGATCCTCCCCAGTGAATGGATCACTTGCATCGATCATGAAAAGTATCAAATCCGAAGCGTGAATATATTCTTTGGTCTTTTCAATACCGATGACTTCAACCGGATCTTTTGTCTCGTGAAGACCGGCGCTATCTGCAACAATAACCGGTATACCACGAATATTCAATGTTTCTTCAATTAAATCTCTCGTCGTTCCGGGAATAGGTGTAACAATTACGCGATCATCTTGTATCAGTCGGTTCATAAGGCTAGATTTGCCCACATTGGGTCTGCCGACCACGATCATTTTAAGGCCGTCTCTTAAAAAATGCGCATTTTCATATTGTGCGACCAGGTCTGATAACTCATCGATAACCGCCTTGTCCAAAATTTGATTAACGGATTCCTCATCGATAACGTCTCCAACATCTTCCGGAAAATCTATAGCAGCCTCCACTTGTGTTAAAATGTCAATCAGCGAATGTCGCATGGACTCAATTCGGTTTTTCAAATCCCCTTTTATCTGTGACGTTGCAATTTCGAGCGATTTTTCGGTTCTTGAATTTATAATGTCAATAACCGCCTCAGCCTGGGTGAGATCAATACGGCCACTAAGATATGCTCTTTTTGTGAACTCACCGGGATCGGCTAGCCTGGCACCTTTTTGTAACACCAAATCTAAAATCGAAGCCATTACAATATAGCCTGAATGGGTGTTTATTTCGATGACATTTTCTCTGGTGTATGTCCGGGGGGCTTTCATTGCCGACAGAAGAACTTCATCCAGCACCTTTCCTGTTTCAGGATTCACAATATGCCCGTGATAAAGGCGGTGGGATTTTAAGGGGAAAGAGAGGGTGTCACCCTCCGGACGGCCTTCACCCCACGAAGAGTGAGAGCTTTGAAAAATTGCTTCAGCTATAGAAAAAGCGTCTTTACCGGAGATTTTAATAATCCCGATACCGCCGCTACCGGTGGGCGTTGCAATGGCAGCGATAGTATCAAATTCCATTTTTTATAACACGTCTAGCTGGTTTCAACACCTTCAAACGAATAGGAGCCTTTGAAATACCAACGTCATACGTTCCATCGTATTGAAGGCTTAAGTTAATAGTTTTTCTTTCGGGATGAATTCTTCTTTGGAAATATGACAAGTTTCCTTAAAATTCCTTCCCCGATACTCTGCGTTCTCACCATGTTGTCATCTTTTAAGGCAATGTGTACGATCCGTCGGTCGTGAGAATTCATTTGGCCGATTGTCGCTGGTTTTCCAGTTCGTTTAACCTTCTCAGCAAGTCGAAACGCCGTTTTTTCCAAGCTAACGCGCCGTTTTTCCAGATACCCTTCAACATCTACCTGAATTCCAACACGTTCTTTTCTTTTCTTATTAACAATTTTTTCAACGATATATTGCATTGCTTCAAGGGTTTGCCCGCGCTTGCCGATAAGAACGGCAGAGTTTCCACCCTTTACATAGAAAAAAAATCGATGTGATTTCTCTTCGATCGAGATTGTCGCATCTGTGGTAATTAAATCAATAATGCGTTGCAGGGCTTCCTTGCCAATTTCTTTTGGATCATCCTCTGAAGGGGAAAGCTCTATATCATCAATTGCGGCATCCATTTGAAAGTCTGTATTCTTTAAGGCTTGATCCAAAGAAGCGGTCTTATGTTTTTTTGTATTCGAATCCTCTATTTTAAATTCCTGAGAAGTTTTCGGTAGGGTAACACGAATACGCGCTTTTTTGGTGCCCACCAACCCAAAAATTCCGGTTGACCCATAGGAAATAACATCATGCTTGAGTTTTTCCCTGGGTATATTTAATTTTTCACAGGCTTTTTTTACTGCCATTTCAACATTTTTGTCCTCAAACTCCAAGCTGGGTGACATTATTAAACCTCCGTTATTAAGCGTTTTTCTTCGTGATATAATACTGTTGAGCCACGGAAATGACATTGTTTACAAGCCAGTATAGAACAAGCCCCGAAGAAAAATTGATAAAAATTACCGTAAAAACAATCGGCATCATCATCATCATTTTGGCCTGAGTAGGATCCCCTGCTGGCGGCGACATTTTTTGCTGAATAAACATGGTCGCTCCCATAATTATGGTTAAAACAGGTATGCCGTATGGCGCCTGCATGAATGGGATGGAAAAATCGAATCGAAAAAGACGATCCGGTGCTGCCAGATCATTGATCCACCAGAAAAACGGCGCGTGTCTTAATTCTATGGCTTCATATAACATTCTATAAAGCGCAAAAAAAACGGGAATCTGCACCACCATTGGAAGACATCCGCCCAGGGGATTGACCTTATATGTTTTATACAATCCCATCATCTCTTGATTCATTTTTTTCTTGTCGTCTTTATATTTCTCTTTAATTTCCGCCATTAACGGTTGAATTTTTTTCATTGCAGCCATTGATTTATAGCTTTTACTTCCCAGCGGCCACAGAAGGATTTTGCTAAGTATCGTCAAAATGATAATGGCAACACCATAGTTGGGAATAAAATTATATATAAAGTTCATTATCCAGACACATGGTTTGGCAAGTACGTCAAAGAAACCAAAATGGACGGCTTTGATCAGGTCATAATCCACGGTTTTTAAAACGGTCATGCTTTTCGGCCCGAAAAACAATTTGTACTTAAAAACATGCTGATCGTCAGGATGCATCACCTGCTCCGGCTCAACATATGTATTCATTAGGATCTTATCGTCATTAAGGCCAAGGTGCATACTGGCATCCACAGCCTCATCGGGCACGATGGCAGACATGAAATAACGATCCTGAACCGCAATCCATGTTAATTTTCCTGGATATACGTCTTTCTTTTTTATTTTCTTAATCTTAACTTGCTCGAGTTTATTGTTGATCAGTGCGCTCGGCCCTTCAAAGCCATACCTGCTCACGCTGTCCGATGTCTCTTTCAATAGAGATACTGTGAGATTATCTTTAATGGTCTGATCGGAACCGTTTTTAATGGCAACGTCAAGGGAAATTATATAGGTTTCAGGTGAAAATAAATATGTCTTTTCAACGACAACCCCTTTGGGAGATGTCCATGAAAAAGAGATCTTTTTGGCTTTATTCTTGATATCTACAGAATCCTTCTCAAAATTAACTGAAAAAATCGCATCATCGATTCCCTGAAGGCTATTACCGGCAAACCCAATCCGTACGGTTCCTTGGGACAAATCAGGATTTATCATGTCAAGTAATGGAGAATCGGCATCAATGGTTTTTCGGTATTTGTTGAGGACAAAACTTTTGAATACAGCGCCTTTATCTGAAATCTTTGCGGTGTATAATGGTAAATTAACGGTTATCGTTCGTGAAGGTTTAATCGGCTCTGAAGCAAGTTCTTTTAAAGGGGGTGTTGTTTTTAAGAGGGGGGCTTCCTTGGGTGTCTTTTGTTTTTCTGTTATCCCTGATGTTTTATTTGACTGTTGTTCCGCTTGAATGGCTTGTTGGGGAAGTTTTTCCTTTTGTTTATCAACAAATAAAAAATTCCAGGCGATAAAGACAAGCAAAGACAGCCCTATTGCAATAAATAATCGCGCGTGTTCCATTATCCTCTATCCTCTCCAAAGTGCAATACAATACATAAAAAGTTCTGTTCAGATTAATTGAATCATCGGTATTTTCGGGTTCAGAGAAGCAAAATTTGTGTAGGATTGTGCGAAGGCGGGCAAGTATATTTCCCTCCTGAATCGGCATCCTTTATTTCGAACCTGTCCCTTGGTGGTATCATTTACACTGCTTTATGGGACAGGATCGATTCCTCCCGGATGAAAGGGATGACACCTAAAAATTCTTTTCAAAGCAAGGAGAAATCCCTTAAGAAGTCCATAACGCAAAATAGACTGATAGGCATACTCAGAACAGGTTGGATAAAAACGGCATGCAGGAGCCAGTATTGGAGACAATATGAATTGATATGCTCTTATGAAAATCAGAGCCGGTATCATAAATACTCTATTAATGCTCTAAACTCCTGGAAATATTTTTAAAAACGTCTTTCAGGGATAGAAAGGCCTGCTCCGATGTTAGATCAGCGGCCCTTTTTTTAGCGATAATATTGATATCCCAATGACCTGTAATAGTGTGCCTGTTTAGCCGAAAATATTCGCGAGAAAATCTTTTAATCCTGTTTCTTGTAGGGGCATTTCCTACTTTTCTCGCTACAGTGACACCAAGGCGGGTTCTTTGACATTGACCTGGAGAGAATATTGCAGTAAAATGACTATTTTGTGTTTTCTTCCCCAAAAAAGACAATTTAAGAAATTCGGAGCGTTTTAATATTCTGTCCGCCTTGGTAAAACAAAAGCGCAAAAGAGACTCCTCTGTTCAACCCTTTATTATCTCTTAATTTATTTTATCGAGCAACACTTTTCATACCGTCAAACGGGTCCTGCCTTTTGCTCTGCGCCTGTTGATAATCCTTCTGCCTTGCTTTGTCGACATTCTTTTCAGAAACCCGTGTGTTCTTGCCCGCTTAATTCTGCTTGGTTGATATGTTCGTTTCATAACCCAAAATCCCTATTCAGACACCAACGTGTTTTTTCCACCCATTGAAAAAAAGTGTTATTTATGAATTAAACCAAAAATATAAATCACAAGATAACCGAGTTGTCAAGCTTCAAACTTAACCAATAATTCAAAATAATAAATAATACATTTTTCAAATGTCAAGTGCAACATCCAACCCCCTTTTATTCCTTGATAATTTCAAAAATGTTAAACTCTTCCATATGAAGCTTGGCGTCCGGGTATATGACAATTTGCCTACCGATAACTCGCTCGACAGCAACGATAATATGGCTTTCCTCACCATAAAGAAGTTCGGCAATTTCAGGGTTTACTCTCAGGCTGACCTTCACCCCTATCATGTCTCGTGATTCGCGAAGAATTTCTCTATAGATATTGTAACATATTGTCTGTTTTGAGATAAGATATCCTTCTCCGTCACAATAAAAGCAGGGCTCGCACAATATCCTTGTCAACGGTTTTCGAATCCGCTTTCGGGTCATTTGTATCAATCCCAACTCTGATATGGGTAGTACATGGGTTTTACTTCTATCTTTTTTAAGCGCCTCCTTTAGAACGTTAAAGACTTTTTCCTGATTCGACTTTTTTTCCATATCGATAAAATCGATAATAATGATTCCCCCGATATCCCGAAGACGGATTTGATATGCGATTTCTTTAACAGCTTCAAGGTTGGTTTTTAGAATCGTTTCCTCCAGATTATATTTACCGACATATCGCCCTGTGTTTACATCGATGGCCACCAGTGCCTCTGTAAGTTCGATCACGATATATCCCCCGGACTTCAACCACACCTTCTTTTTTAATGCGCGTGAAATATCCGCTTCTAAATTAAATGAATCAAAAATCGGCTCCAAACCTTCATAAAACTCCACGGAATCTTTAAGGCTTGGCATGAATTCATCAAGAAATTTTAAAATAGATTCATACCCCGAACGAGAATCTATGATCAGTTTTTCAGCTTCATGCAACAAAAGATCCCTAACAGCACGAAGACTAACGGCCACCTCCTTATGTAAAAGATACGGCGCCGGAGCTGTTTGATATTTTTGTTGAATACTCTCCCACAAATTATTGAGAAACCCCATCTCATATTTAAGCTTCTCTTCTTGAACACCTTCTGCTGCAGTTCGAACAATATATCCGAAATTATTCTCACGGATAGATTCAACGGTCGTCTTTAAGCGATTCCGCTCTGTATCATCTTCTATTCGCCTGGATATCCCAATATGCTCTGATGCCGGCATAAGCACAAGAAATCTGCCGGGAAGGGAAATGTGCGTTGTCAGCCGCGCTCCTTTTGAGCCCATGGGAGCTTTAGCGGCTTGAACCATCATTTCTTGTCCTTCAGTGATAAGTTCTTCAATGTGCAAATCACGACGAATCGAGGAAAGATAAGAATTATAAGGAATGCCGTCTTCTGTACTACTATTGTTATTCAAGAAATCTTCAATAGGGCTAATATTTCCACCAATGATATCGGTCACATAGATAAAAGCAGCCTGCATGAGCCCTATATCTACAAAAGCAGCCTGCATGCCCGGAAGAACTCGCTGTACCTTTCCCTTGTAAATATTTCCGGCAATATCTGAAGCATCTCCCTGTTCTATGAAAAGTTCAGCAATGTTTCCATCCTCTAAAAGCGCTACTCTGGTTTCATGATCAGCAACATTGATGACAATTTTTTTATACATGTTTTTTCCCGATTTTTAAATTATAGTTTAACAACCGCTGCCTGTTTTACCTCTACATTGGATAACCCGAAAATCTTTTCAAGAACCTCAAAGGGTCTCACCGTTTGCCCCGGTTCCGATCTAAGGGTCATCCTCAGCTGATTGGGTGCGAGTAATGTCAGATTTATCACCATCTCTTTTAAGTTTATCTTTTTGGTTTTTCCTTTTCGATTGAACCGCGTTACTATGAATTCTGACATTTTGCTAAAATGGTTCATTTTTTCTTCATCAAAAAAACCGTTTTGGGAGGTTACCATATAAATAGCGGGCTCAAATGTATTATTCGAAGACTTCGTCGGGGCAAGATGACAGCTAAGAATACGCAATCCCTCTGGAAGATGACTATTTAATCCGTTTATGATGGTTTGAGATTTTACATTGCCATGTAAGGATAAATAAAATATTTCATTCAAACTCTCTATGCCGATGGGCAGCGCATCTTCAAAGGATATCGCCGGCTTCGGATGAAACCCTTCTGAATATTTAACAGGTATGCCGGCACGTCGGATCGCACGAAAAAAAATTTTAACCATTTCAAGATGCCCAAAATATTTTGCCTGATCCAGCTTAGAAAATGATATCTTTAATTTTTTATACCCTTTGGGTTTATGATGGTCTTGCGTAAAATTGTTGGCCCTATCTTCACTGGTGTCATCAAACACTTTGGGTTCAATAACTTCAAAATCACACGCCCCGCATTGGTTACAATTACCGTTTCGACAATCGATGGTGTGCTCACCTTCTGCGGCTTTATTCCACTCGCTTATTAAATAATCTTTTGACACCATGGTATCAATATGATCCCACGGTAACGGTTCGATAGTATTTCTAATTCGTGTTGTAAAAAAATCAATATCAATACCTTCATCTAATAAAGACGCTTCCCACGACCGATATCTGAACTTATCGCTCCAGCCGTCAAATTTACATCCTTTGTTATATGCAGCCACCAACAAACGGTTAAGACGACGGTCTCCCCGTGCCCAAAGTCCTTCTATAATACTCACTTCGGGGTTCTGCCACTTAAATCGAACTCCTGGTATTTTTAGTTTCTTCTTTAACCAGGTAATTTTATGTTTCGATTCTTCCAATGAAATTTGAGACGACCACTGAAAAGGAGTGTGAGGTTTTGGAATAAAAGTTGTTATACTGACGTTGATTTGGCCTTTTCGCCGATCTTTACGGTTGACTGTTTTGAGTCTTTTCACAAGATCGACGATTGCTTCTAAGTCGTCTTCCGTTTCTGTTGGAAGGCCGACCATAAAATAAAGCTTTACAACCTGCCACCCTAATAAAAACGCATATTTTACAGTGTCTATGATGTCTTTTTCCGTTATATTTTTATTGATCACGTCTCGAAGCCGCTGGCTTCCCGCTTCCGGTGCTATGGTAAAGCCGGTTTTTCTGACCTTTTTTACAAGATTCATCAGGTTGGGGGTTAATGTACCAGCTCTTAGAGAAGGAAGAGATATCGCAATGCGGTGATTCGCATACCTGGACATCATATTTTCCATTAATGGTAAAATACAGCCATAATCCCCAGTACTTAAAGATAACAGTGATATGTCTTCATAACCGGTTGCAGCAACTGAAGCATCTGAAAGCGAAAGCAACTTCTTTAAAGATCTTTCACGGACCGGGCGGTATATCATCCCGGCCTGGCAAAACCGGCATCCTCTGGTGCATCCTCTTGATATTTCAAGTCTTAAGCGATCATGAACTGGTTTACCGTATGGAATAATCGGTGTGTCGGGAAAGGGCACTTCATTAAGATCGCCAACCACCGCTTTTTTAATTTTATCGTAATCCGGATATCTTGGCAAAAGCGTCTGAAAACCATGGTGATCAAATTCCGGATTAAAAAACTCCGGGACATAGACACCTTCAATGTGAGACCATTGTCTCAAAAGGGTTTCTTTGTCCCGGCTATCCTCTGCCTTCCATTCAAGCCAAGCCCGGCACATTTTTATGATGACTTTTTCACCGTCTCCAATTACTATGGCATCAAAAAAATCTGCCACCGGCTCTGAATTACATGTACAAGGACCACCTGCAATAACAAATGGGAATGAAACGTCCCGATGTCGCGCCAGAAAAGGAATGCTGGCCAGATCTAACATGCTGAGTATATTCGTATAATTAAGCTCATAAAGAAGGCTAAAACCGATGATATCAAACTCGTTTAGCGGTTTCTTTGATTCCAGCGAAGCAACCGAGAGCCTGGATGATCTGAGATATTCCTCCATATCAGATGCAGGTGCAAAAACCCTTTCAGCAGCAATCTTTGGGTGGCTGTTAAGGATATGATACAGTATCTGAAGTCCGAAATGAGATGTTCCGATCTCATATAGATCCGGAAAAGCAAGCGCAAAACATAAGTCTATCTTACTGTGATCTTTTTTAATGGCGTTGATTTCAGAGCCTAAATATCGACTGGGTTGCTCTATCAGGGGTAAGATATCTTGAATGCTTTTTATGCTCATGATATATATTTTCTCAAAAATCACATTATTTAAGTGCCGGACAGAAATCCATGGGTGAAAAAATGGATTGGTTTTTCTTATTTATAACAACGTCGGGCTATTTTTTTGCAATGAGATGTGGCGAAATCTCGATACATAGGGATTCGCAAAAACTTCAGGTATACTCGCGGACATGCCGGGGTTTTAGTGAATCTTATATACGCTAGAGATCGGCCCAGATCAAATAAAAATTGTTCTATTTAGGTTACACTTAATCGTATTATACCGGAGCTCAAAATGCCAGAAATAAAATCTCAAGACAATACACTTATAATTTCGGCGGTTTTCCTTTTCATTTTTTTTTGCCCGTTTTTTCTTATGACACCGGCCCCCCTCAACGCTGAAAGTTTGCGCGAAAGTGCGGTTGTGAAAGCCATTCGAAAAGTCAGCCCCGCAGTGGTTAACATAAGCTCGGAGTTTGAGGTTCGCAAGCGTGCAAATCCATTTTACGGGTTTGGAATGGACCCTGACTTCGAATCTTTTTTCAAAGACTTTTTCGATCCTGGTTTCGAACAAAAATATAAGCGAACCAGCCTGGGATCCGGAGTCATTATTGATGGCAAACGAGGATTTATTCTTACCAACAAACACGTGATTGTAAAAAGTTCAACCATTACCGTTGCTTTAAGAGACGGGCGTGAATTCAAAGCACAAATTATAGGTGCAGATCCTGATTCCGATCTCGCCGTTTTGCGTATTTCCCCCAAAGGTGATCTTCCGGCTATTGAAATGGGTAATTCCAACAATCTTATGATTGGAGAAACGGTGATCGCCATCGGAAATCCTTTCGGTTTTTCAAACACCGTAACAACAGGTGTCATCAGCGCCACAAATCGGAGTATCAAGGTCGACAATGCATTCTACCATGATTTTATCCAGACGGATGCTTCTATTAACCCGGGAAACAGCGGAGGACCGCTATTGAACATTTATGGTGAGCTTATCGGTATTAATACCGCCATATATGCCAAAGCCCAAGGTATCGGTTTTGCCATACCCATTAACAAAGCCAGACGGATTGTTACAGACCTTATCAAATACGGAGAGGTTATACCGGCCTGGATAGGTGTTACCGTACAAGATTTGGATGCTGAACTGGCCCGATATCTTAAAGCAACGGCCGTCAAAGGTGTATTGGTTAAAAAAACTGAAAAGCCTGGTCCTGCCTTTAAAGCTGGCATTCACGAGGGAGATATTATACGATCTATTGGATCTCGAAAAATTCTTTCTCAAAACGATTTTAATACAGCGATGAGCAACATTTCAGCCGGAGAAACCATTAACATAAACATATGGAGAAATGGCAAAACGAGAGATATTTCTGTTACATTTTCATCCTTTCCGATAGAGCTGGCTTTGGACCTGGCTCACAACATTCTCGGAATCACGGTAAAAAATCTTTCCAATAAAAATCGTTCTATTTACAAAACACTGACTCAAGAGGGGGTTGTGATTACAGAAATTGATCGCAATTCATATCTCGCCCGTATCGGCGCCAGGCCCGGAGATGTTATTCGACAGATAGATGAATTAACGATAAAAAATATTAATGATTTTAAAAAGGCGGTGATTAAATACCGCAAAAAAAATTCATTGATTATCGTATTACAACGAAAAAATCAGCTTTATAATATTACGGTTAAACTATAACCATCTAAATTGCTGTTTTGATGTGGAGGCTTATGATGAAACGCACAAAAATCGTAAACTTACTTCAATCAAAAACCCCCATCGGTCATATTCTTTTAAAGGGTTGGGTCCGAACCCGGCGTGATTCAAAAAGTTTCTCATTTATTGAAGTTAACGACGGATCCTGTCTTAAAAATATTCAGATCATCGCAGACAACACTTTAAACAATTACAAAAACATTGCCACACTCTCTACTGGATCTGCCGTTGCGGTTTCCGGCAAACTTTCAAAATCAAAAGGTTCCGGCCAAACATGGGAGGTTATAGCGGAAACGGTCGAGATTTTAAGTGTCGCCCTCGAAACCTACCCGCTTCAGAAAAAACGTCATACAGATGAATTTTTAAGAACCATCGCTCATCTAAGACCTCGAACAAATAAATACGGCGCCACATTTCGAATCAGATCGGAGTTGTCATACGCTATTCATAAATTTTTTAGAGGCAAAGGGTTTAAATATATCCATTCACCCGTCATCACCGGCTCAGATTGTGAAGGGGCGGGGGAGTTGTTTCGGGTAACCACACTGGCTCTGGATAATTTGCCCTTTATGGACGGTAAAACAGACTATACCAAAGATTTCTTTGGCAAAGAGGTAAACCTAACCGTATCCGGACAGTTGTCCGCAGAAATGTTTGCCCTTGCCCTTGGAGATGTTTATACCTTTGGCCCAACTTTTCGAGCCGAAAACTCCCAAACCAGCAGACATGTTGCAGAATTTTGGATGGTTGAACCAGAGATGGCGTTCTGTGATCTTAAAGGAAATATGGATCTTGCTGAAGAAATGATAAAATTTTTAACAAAATTTGTTCTCGAGGAATGTAACGATGACATTGAACTATTTGCAAAATATGTGGATAAAACCTTGATAAAAACCCTGGACAATGTAGCGTCATCCGATTTTAAACGCCTGCCCTATACTTCTGCCGTAGACATATTAAAAAAATCTGGAAAAAAATTTGAATATGACATCAATTTTGGAAGAGACCTTCAAACCGAACACGAACGATATTTAACAGAACAATACTTTAAAAAACCTTTAATTGTCTACGACTACCCCAAAACCATAAAACCATTTTATATGCGTTTAAACGATGATCAACAAACGGTAGCAGCTATGGATGTTCTTGTGCCTCGAATTGGAGAAATTATTGGTGGAAGCCAGCGCGAAGAACGCCTGGAGGTGCTTGAAAACCGGATGAATGAAATGGATATGCCGAAAGAGAATTACTGGTGGTATTTGGATTCAAGGCGTTTCGGATCTGTTGAACACAGTGGCTTTGGCCTTGGATTCGAACGGTTGCTTATGTTGATAACCGGTATCAGCAACATCCGGGATGTTATTCCCTTTCCAAGAACGCCCAACAGTATAGAATTTTAACAATTCCTTTATATCTATGCTTTCATACATCTCAGCTTCGCCAGTTCTTCTGCATAGCCATAAAGGTGAAGCCCCTTGCTTTCAACAATCATTTCACCGTCTTTTACGCCAATCTCGCCGGCCATATATTCTTTGAGATTTTGAATTCCAGCCAGGTTCGCCGGCATTCCTCCCCAAAGATCCCAGGAGCGAAAATATACAAAGAAATGAAGCGTACCATCCTGAATTCTTGTGTCTATGGCGCGTAAACACGGCGGGTCTAATAGGGTCAGGTCGGAAGGGTGTGCCACTTGAAGCACCATCTGGTTGTTTCTGCTACCGAATTTTTTATACGTTTGAATGATCCATTCAATTTGATTCAAATAAAGTTTGCCGTCTTCCTCAAAAACAGCTTTTCCGTCCACCTCTCTTTTATCTATAATCTCCGTGTTCCCTTCTTCCCACCATTTAAACTTTTCCTCTGTGATCGGCGCCCGGGTTAATCGTTCTCCATATGTATAGGATTCACCCAATTCTTTTTGTCCGGTCATGATATATTCGATATACGACCTTTCATAGCCTTCCCCGCCGTATATATAAGCTTCTTCCACCGGGTTGGGTATACCACAGGATGGAGGTATGTCGGGTAAAAGCGGTTGGGTACCCGGGTATTTTATGTGTCCGGTAAAAAAATCATATTCGAGCCTCGTCTGCCCGGCATAACTTCCGCGATCTATTTTAAATTTTCTGCCATGGTCAAGTATATCATGAACGGCTTGAAACCAAAGGTCCGGTAAATCTCTTACTTGAATTTTATGTATGTTCATTTTCAGTCCTGTTCTTAAAACCAGACGCTTTTACCTAAATTGAGCGATTATAGCCCTGTCACTATTTGAAACACACATTTTAGGTTTTATATATCCAACATACTCACCTCAAGGGCATTGTTGTTGATAAATTCTCTTCGGGGCTCTACCTGCTCTCCCATGAGAACGGTAAAAATTTCATCGGTTTCAACGACGTCCTCAATCTTTACTTGTAACAGCGTTCTTTTGTCAGGATTCATTGTGGTTTCCCATAGTTGGACGGGATTCATCTCACCAAGACCCTTATATCTTTGAATGCCAAGCCCCTTTTTTCCTTCATTAATAAAATAGGAAAGCAATTGCTCTTTATCATCAATCCGCACAGCGTCTTTATCATCTTCTTTATTTAAAATAAAAAATGGCGGTTTATCATTTTTTAAAATATTTTTGCTTAACATCAGGCTTTTTTGAAAATCGTTTGAATAAACAAGGTTTCGGCTGATCTTTAAGGGTTTAAACTTCTTTGACAAATCGACAATTTTTAGTTCCTTCTGTTTATCAAAAGACGATGAAACGGTCATTTCATAAATATTTCTTTCATTGTTCCATATAATTTCACTGACATTATAATCATTTTTATTCAGCGTGTTTTTAAGGTGCAACATTTTCTGTTTGTCTTGCAGAAAATCTTTCTTTTCAACCCCTTCTTTAAAGAGTATTTCAACTATATCATTATTAATTCCTTTTTCTTTAAATCTCGATATGATGGTAAAATATTCAGACAAATTTGCCATAAAAATATAAAGATTGTGTTCCGACAAAATATCTTCGCTTTCTCCAAATTTAACATTTTTCTTGTTACACGTCCTTTTTAAGATATTATCATTCAGTTCTTTTTCATTTTTTAGATAATTCGCTTTCTTTCCTTTCCCGATTTTAAATAAGGGGGGTTGCGCAATATACAGGTAGCCGTTATCTATCATCTCGGGCATATGTCTGTAAAAAAACGTCAAAAGAAGTGTCCTGATGTGAGATCCATCAACATCAGCATCTGTCATGATAATTGTTTTATGATACCTTATTTTTTCGATGTTATATTCTTCCAGACCGACACCGGTTCCAAGGGCGGTAATTATATTTTTAATCTCTTCGCTTCGTAAAATTTTATCAAACCGAGCCTTCTCAACATTTAAGATTTTTCCTTTTAAAGGCAAAATGGCTTGAAATTTTCTATCGCGTCCCTGTTTTGCACTGCCTCCGGCAGAGTCGCCTTCAACAATAAAAAGCTCTCTTTCTGATGGATCCGAAGCCTGGCAATCGGCAAGCTTGCCCGGAAGTGTTGAATCGACAAGAGCTCCTTGTTTTCTAGCGAGATCTCTGGCGCGTTTAGCTGCGTCTCTAGCCCGCGAAGCATCAACGGCTTTAGCAATTATTTTTCTGGCTATGGATGGATTTTCCTCTAAAAATATACTCAACTTTTCGTTGATCAGAGATTCTACAAGCCCCTTTACTTCGCTGTTTCCAAGTTTTGTTTTTGTTTGACCTTCAAATTGTGGGGATTTTATTCGAATGCTGATCACAGCTGTTAAACCTTCCCTAATATCGTCTCCACTGATTTTGGCTTTTAGGTTTTTTGGAAGGTTTCCATTTGTTGAATATTGATTGATGGTACGTGTTAATCCCGCCTTGAAGCCGATAAGATGAAATCCCCCTTCAACCGTATTGATATTGTTTGCAAAAGAAAATATTTTTTCCTTGAACGTATTATTATATTGAATGGCAACTTCTATTTGAACATCGTTTTTTATACCCTCCACAAATATTGGTTTATGAAGCGGCGAATTTATTTTGTTGAGATATTCCACAAACGACACAATACCGCCTTTATAACAAAACTCATCTTTTTTGTCTGAGCGTTCATCTTCTATGGTTAATCTGACCCCTTTATTTAGAAAAGCGAGTTCTCTTAATCTTCGAATCAGAATCTCATAATTAAAGTTGTCCGTTTCTAAAATTTCGGTATCAGGAACAAAATGTATTTTTGTACCTCTTTTTTTTGTTTTACCGATAACACTCAGATCTCTGATTTTTTTACCCTTTTCATAAGTCTGATAATAAATTTTGTTGTCGGAATAAATTTCGACTTCCATTAATTTTGAAAGCGCATTGACCACCGAAACTCCCACACCATGAAGTCCACCAGAAACTTTATATGAGTGATTATCAAATTTACCGCCTGAATGAAGTTTTGTCATAACAACTTCAACTGCAGGCATATTTTCTGATTTTTGGATACCTACAGGTATTCCTCTTCCATTATCTTCAACACTGACACTGTTATCCGTATGAATGATAATCTTTATCAAATCACAATAACCCGCCATGGCTTCATCAATACTGTTATCCACAACTTCGTAAACCAGATGGTGAAGTCCCTCAACACTAACGTTCCCGATATACATGGACGGTCTTTTTCTAACCGCTTCAAGTCCTTCGAGAACTTTTATTTGATCAGCGCTATAACTGTTTTCTTCTGCTTTCATATTTTCATCGGCATAATGACACTTAAATATGTATCATCATTTTCCCCTTCGATTAAACACGGCTTTTCCTTGTCGAGTATATTAACAACAACCTTTTCGGTATCAATAACGCTTAATATTTCTATGATGTATCTGGGATTAAATGCAACTTCAATAGGATCTCCTTTGTAATCGATAACCATATCTTCTTTTGATTCACCCAAGTCCGGATTTGTTGTGGTTATAGTAATATTGTCGTCTTTAAAATTAAAAATAACTCCTTTGTAGTCTTCAGAAGATAAAATAGACATTCTTTTTAGCATCATCAAAAACTTTTTTCTATCCAAATGGATCGCGTGGGACGATCCTCTTTGTATGATATCGCCATATTCAGGAAAATCTCCTTCAAGAAGTCTTATGATGACTGTCTCATAATCTTTTTTGATAATAAAATTATTGTTTTTAACACCAATCTGAACGGTTCCTGAAGGATCTAAAAATTTTATAACTTCATTCATTCCTTTTTTAGGGATAATTATACCGAGTTCCTGAGGTAGTTGTATGTCTTTTTCATATACACAATCTGCTTTTGAAAGCCGGTTGCCATCAGTTGAAACCATTCTCACAACGCTATTATCCTCTTGATGAATAATTTCAAAATATATCCCGGTGATATGGGTTCTTTTCTCATCAGAAGCACCGGTAATAATGACTGTTTTTTCAATCATTTTTCTAATAACTTCAGAATCGATGGTAAAAAAATCGATATCTTCTATTATTGGCGTTTCTGGAAAATCATCTGGATTTAATCCTACAATATTGTACTCTACATTATTATTACCTATTTTAATCCAATAGTTGTCAGATTTACTAATTTGTATCTCTTGACTTGGAAACTCTTTAACAATTTCGTAAAACTTTCTTGAATTTATCGTTAATACCCCCTGATTTTCTATGACTGCCGGATATAAGCCTTCGAAACCTGTTTCAAGGTCCGTTACAACCAGTATTATCCCTTTATCTGTTGTCTTCATTAGGATGTTTGACGTAATAGCCAGGTTGCTTTTTCGTCCGGTTATTCCTTGTACTTTAGACAGTATATCAAGGATATCGTTTTTTTGAATTTTAAACTTCATAATCTATTCCTTATTGTTTATATAAATGTATAATAATAATAATATATTGTTTATAGCGATAATAATTTTATAATTTATTTAAATAACAGAAAAAAAATGTATTAAAATTGTTAAAAAAAAGTTTAAAAAACAATTAAAATTAATAGATTATAGGAAATATTAAATTTATTGTTAATAAGTAGTTATTTATTGAAAAAATATCAATACAAAAGCGGTTGCTATAATGCGTGTTTTAAAAGCAATGTAAAACTTTTAAAAATACTATATATAGTGCTTATTTTTATTTGATATAAGTATATATACCGTTTATAAGAATGTTACAAGCGTTTTTACCGCGTATTTACCAATAAACAAACAACAAAGAATAAATGATGAAATTTATCGCTGATTTTCATGTTCATTCCCGTTTTTCCAGAGCAACGGCGAGGAATTTAGATTTTGAAAACCTATATATTTCAGCTCAACTTAAAGGGTTATCGGTTATAGGAACCGGTGATTTTACTCACCCGGGATGGTTTGCTGAAATTAAAGAAAAACTGATACCAGCGGAACCTGGATTGTTTAGGTTAAAAGATGAAATATCAAAATTATGCGATCAAGAAGTCCCAAAGTCATGCCGTAGAAAAGTGCGCTTTATGTTGGTTTCGGAAATAAGCAACATATACAAAAAAAACAATAAAACACGGAAAAATCATAATCTTGTGTTTCTATCCGATTTAAATCGGGCTGAGAACTTTAATTCAAAATTAGATAAGATTGGAAATATAAAATCCGATGGAAGGCCAATACTTGGTCTTGATGCCAGGGACCTTTTAGAAATACTTCTCGAGACATCTGATCAGGCATTTCTTATACCGGCCCACATCTGGACACCATGGTTTTCACTACTGGGTTCAAAATCAGGTTTTGATTCTATAGATGAATGCTTTGAGGATCTAACGCCTTTTATATTTGCAGTTGAGACAGGCCTTTCATCGGATCCAGCGATGAACTGGCGGGTCTCCGCACTGGACGGCCTTACACTGGTGTCAAATTCTGATGCACATTCACCATTAAAACTGGGAAGGGAGGCAAATCTTTTTGATACAGACATGTCATATTCAGCCATAAAATCTGCTATCAAAAGTGGCGACCCTGAAAGATTTTTAGGTACCTTAGAGTTTTTTCCGGAAGAAGGGAAATATCACCTTGATGGACATAGAAATTGTGACGTTCGTTCTTGGCCTAACAAAACACGGGAGCAAGGCGGAATATGCTCGATTTGTGGAAAACCGCTCACCTTGGGTGTTTTGTACCGGGTGGAGGAGCTTGCAGATCGACCGGAAGGCGTTACACCGAAAAAATATAATCCTTATAGCAACATCATTCCCCTTGTGGAAATTTTGTCCGAAGTTTTAAGGGTCGGTCCGAACTCAAAAAAAGTTATGGGAAATTACAGAAATTTACTTGAAAAACTGGGACCTGAATTTGACATTTTAACGACGCTAAAAAGAGATGTTATCGACACTGCAGGACTGCCCTTGCTTGGGGAAGCGATCACAAGGGTACGCCAAAACAAAATCGATATTTTACCAGGATATGATGGAGAATTTGGCAAAATCAAAATATTTAGAAAAGATGAACGAGAGAAACTTAAGGGACAAAAACTTCTTTTTACTATAAATTCTACCGATTCATTATACAAGAAAAGAAGAGAAAGAAACCAACAGCCAAAACCTTATACACCCTCTAATGTGATTATAAAAGATAGGTCGGATAAGACCACCGGAAAGAAATTTGAAACCGTTGAATTAAACAGGGAACAACGTCAGGCTGTAGAACATGATGGGAGTGCATTAATCATCATTGCTGGACCTGGAACCGGTAAAACATATACCCTAACCCAAAAAATCGCATATCTTATACAAAAAAAGAAGGTTTCACCGCAGAACATCCTTGCAGTGACCTTTACGAACAAGGCTTCTCAGGAAATGCGTCAACGACTTGAAACTATATTCGGGAAATCGAAAAATATGCCCTTTATCGGGACGTTTCACAGTTTTTGTTTTCATCTTTTGAATGATTTTGAAAAAAAATCTTATACGATCATTGATGAAAAAGACCGGGAGTTATTGCTTTTAGATGCCATAAACCGGGTTAAAGGGGCGGGTGTTCAGGTAAAGATAAAACCTAAAAAATTGTTTGAATGGATTGTTTCCGCCAAACAAAACATACTTAATCCCGAAGAATGGTCGGGTAAAACGCCCTCTAAAAAAAATGATTTTTTTAAAGCGGTATATCAAGCGTATCAAAATTTATTGGAAATACAAAAGTTTTACGACTATGAAGATCTGATTTTTAAAGCCGTCCGAATACTTGAGACAGAAAATCAAGTCGCCGTTTCTTACAGGACGCTGTTTCAATATATTTTTGTAGATGAATATCAAGATTTAAACCATGGCCAATACAGCATTATCAAGTCCCTTGCCCCAACCGGTGTTAAAAAGAATATTTGTGTGGTTGGCGATCCAAATCAGTCGATCTACGGGTTTAGGGGATCAAGTGTTAAATATTTTAAACGGTTTATCAAAGACTATCCTGATGCCAAAGTTATAAAACTGACACAAAATTACAGATCAACCCAGACCATTCTTGATGGTTCTTATCAAGTGATTAAACCCAAAAATAAAGATACATTTCAAGAACGTATTTATTCAGAAATTGACGGTCAAAAAACAATTGGTGTTTTTGAAACAGATTCTGAAAAAGCAGAGGCTGTGGCCATAGGAAAAACCATTGAAAAATTAATCGGAGGAATAGGATTTCATTCCATCGATTTTGGTCTCGTAAATGATCAGCAACACGCCAGAAACGCAAGTTTTTCAGATTTTGCGGTGTTATACCGCACCTCAGAACAAAACAGGGTTTTATCAAAGGTGTTCGACACAGCAGGAATTCCATATCAAATCGTTAGCAGAAAGAACGTATTTAACACAAAATATATCAGCGAGTTGATTTCATTATTAAAAGTCATCGAGGGAGCGGGTGGTTATGCAGATTTTGAGAGAAGTTTAAAAATAACGACGCCGACCATTAACAATAAGGGCATTCAAATCTTTAAGAATTGGGGTTACGAATACCGTTTTTCACTAGAATCAGCGCTGATGAATGCACGCCGATTTCCCATCAACAAAATGGGTAAAACGAACCAAACAAAGCTTGGTGATATCTTAAACAAAATTTTCGAACTAAGACAAAAGACAAAAAAAATGTCCATGGGACAAAAACTTTTATTTTTGTTGGAAAACACCAAAATTTCAACATCCGGTGATTGGAGTCAAAAAACAAACAACACCCTAAAACACATGATCGATGTTTGTGAAAGTTTTGATTCTAATAAATTAGACTTTATTAAAATCGCTGCGCTGCAAACAGACACAGACACATACAACCATCAATCCGAAAGTGTTGCATTAATGACCATGCACGCTGCCAAAGGACTTGAATTTCCCGTTGTTTTTATTGCAGGATGTGAAAACGGACTGTTGCCGTTTCAACCGTTGGATGGCGATGTATCTGATATCGAAGAGGAAAGACGGCTTTTTTATGTCGCCATGACGCGAGCAAAGGAACGGCTCTATATCACTTTTGCAAAAAAAAGAAAGAGATTCGGAAAAATCGAGAAACGAACACTATCGCCCTTTGTCCAGCAAATTGAAAAAAATTTATTAACACATGATGCCACAATTCCGGGGAAAAGAACCCAAACCGGCCCATTACAACTAAAACTATTCTGAGCCTTGAAATATTAAAATAAACCTCAATTAATTTGAATTGAAGTTGAGAATACAATTAAATATCATTGACATGACATTTTTTTTATATATGTTCATTCAAAAATTGAGGCAATGAAGCCTCATGTCCCAAATTAGACCAAAATTAATCAGATCAAACAAAACCACGAAGGATAAAGGTTATCAGAAGATAATCCCCATTGTGGTTTTTTTGTTCTAAAAAGGTGTGTGGAAAGGAGGATTAAATGTTCAGATTAACCAAAAGAACTTCTCTTTTATGCATAATCGTTTTAACAGTTTTTATTGTGTTGAGAAACCAAAATGCCCGTTGCGAAACTTCCGACAAAGCGTTGGAACAACGAATAGAAGACATCGAAAGCCGTCTTGAATCAACGGAGAATACCGTGGAAAAGACATTGTCGAAATCAGGGGTCCTTGGCAAACTATCTCTTGGGGGGGTAATCGCCGGCGCCTATCAACACCAAAACGTGGATGATGCACCGGGGTTTAACAATACTGGCCGGGGAGCTATTGTCTTTCAACCCGAAATCGGTTTTGCCCTGACAGATGTCGATGAAGTATTTACCAAATTTGGATTTGCGGCAGGCAATGCTTTAAATGATGCAACGGTATCTCCATTTATTTTTACGCCATGGGCTGCAGACTTAGAGGACGATGTAAAAGATATCAATGGGCGGAATCGGGACTATCTTCTTACCGCCTGGTACAAACACACTTTTACATTCAGTGAAAAACACACGCTGGGAATTACAGGCGGGCTTGTCGATGCCACGGACTATCTGGACGAAAACGCCTATGCCAACGATGAATTCACCCAATTCATGAACCAGGTGCTGACAAATGCCGCCAATGGTTTTTTCCCTTCCTATGACATAGGTGCGGTTGTGGAGTGGGAATTTGGCGAATTTGCACTCAAGGGAATTGCTATGAGTGTGGGTGAAAATGATGACGGCAGGAGTTATAATTTTTATGGCGCCAACATGGGGTATTCCATCGACACAAAACTGGGAGAAGGAAACTATCAGGTGATTGTAGATTGGACCAGTAAAGACTTCAACAGTCCAATGGGGGACAAACTAGAATTAAAACAAAGCACGATACTGTCCTTTGACCAGCAGTTGGGGGAGATTTTGGGTGCTTGGATAAGATTCGGCTGGCAAAAGGATGATGCCGCTGTTCTTGTTAAAGAGATCTATTCCGGCGGGCTAAATATCATCGGGAAACTGTGGAGACGAGAACAGGACAATATCGGTATTGGATACGCATACCTGGGAGGAGGCAATCAAGATTTGGACAACGCGCATGTCTTTGAAACATATGTCCGGTTTTTACTTAACGATTTTTTTGCCATTACAGTCGATCTGCAATATCTTAAAGACAACATGAAACAGGGCGATAGCCCTTCTGGATTCATATCAGGCGTGCGTTGTGTGGTTGAGTTCTGAATTGAATTATTACGAGCAAATATTTTTCATGAAATATTCAGGTTAACGGGGTGCGCAATATCCGTTGGTAACCCCTTTTGGGGAGAGAACGATTTGCCACAACTGGTTAACTCTTGCACGAAAAGCGCCGGCGCAAGACAAAAGATAATATTTCCACATTCTGTAGAAACGCTCACCATATTTATCTTTGAGATCATTCCAGCTGTTGTGAAAATTTTGAAACCAGTACATGAGTGTTTTGTCGTAATCCGGGCCGAAATTGTGCCAGTCTTCGAGAACGAAAAGGTTTTCAATGGCATCGTTGATTTGCTTTGCTGAAGGCAGCAGGTAATTTGGAAAGATATATTGACTGATCCAAGGATCGCCTTTTTTCTGAGAACAATTGCTCCCGATGGTTTGCAAAACAAATATGCCGTTTTTTTTAAGGCAACGGCGAGCAACCCGCATGAATGTTTTGTAGTTTTTGTAACCCACATGTTCGATCATACCTAAAGAAACAATACGATCAAAGACACCTTTCAGGCTTCGGTAGTCTTCAATGCGGATTTCAACAGGAAGTCCGTGGCAGAATTTTTCAGCAAAGTGCGCCTGTTTTTCGGAAACAGTGATTCCGACAACTTCAGCTTGATAGTTTTCGGCAATAAACTTGGCTGTTCCCCCCCAGCCGCATCCGATATCGAGAACACGCATTCCCGGTTTTAAGAACAATTTTCGGCAAACCAAATCCAACTTTTTTTCTTGCGCTTCATCAAGACCAGATGCATTTTTCCAGTAACCGCAACTGTATATCCGGAGTCTGTCAAGCATACATTGATAAAGATCATTCCCGATGTCATAGTGATGCTGGCAGTCAAGAAAACACGAAGACGGTTTTTGGAGGTTCAACAGCCTGGCTTTTAAAAGAGAAAAACACTCGGTCCAGGGATTGATTTTAGCGTCAAGATTGGCTTTCAAAACTCTGCAAATAAACTCGTCAATCCTTTCGCAGTCCCACCATCCATCCATGTAAGATTCACCAAGACCCAGCGAACCTTCAGCCAGGATTCGTTGGTATAGCTTTTCATTATGAACCTGTATATCCCATGGACGGTCGCCATTGATATTAATATCTCCACATGATAAAAGATGTTGTATTTTTTGATAAAATTTCCCGCCACCCATAACCTTATCCTTGCGGTTTCTAATACGTCAGAAATAAAGCCTGGATACCATATCAAAAAACTTTTTATTACCGATAATATGTAAAATTTCCAAGAATCTAAATCACATGCGTCAACACCAGGATCAAAAGAAATTGTTTTTTAAGGTTAATTCTTGAATTATCTTTATATAATTTTTAATTAATCAATAGGCTTTTGTCAACCAACACGCAAAAGCAACACTAAAATATAATTTTACTTTAAAAATTTTTCACAACCCGCTACGCTTTATTGGCGTTATTGAAATAACAAGTGCGGTTTTGGAGAAAGCAATGAGAGCGATTGAGGAAAGACTTGAACAGGTCCATCAATTGGTTGAGGCTATATCCGGCCATCGAGATCAATTGATCGAAACTGCTGTTCGGGATGCCGGCTTTACCCTCAGAGAATGTCGTATCGAAGTGGACATGAACCTGGACAACCTGAGGGGTTTTGAAGAGATGGTTTCGGTTTTTTCCGAACGACAGCCCATTTGCCGCCCGGACCAAGAGGTTGCCCTGTTGCTGCCATATAACGGCAGCGCCTGGTTGAACACAGCCATTATTTCCATATTCCTTGTGGGAAATCGAGTTCAGGTAAAATTCGCGACCCGTGGATCCGAGATTTCCCGTTTTACGGAATTCCTTTATAAACCGATATTCGGCGATGACATTTGTTTTGAATACACCGATGGAAAAAGATTCCTCGAAAACGCCATGTCAAACCCAAACATACCGGCCATCTGCCTCTTTGGTTCCGATGATCATGCGCTTGGTTACCAAAATTCGGTTAAAAAATTCGGCAAGAAGTTTATTTTCGAAGGACCGGGAAAAGATCCCTTCATTGTTCTTCCAGGGGCCGACCTGGAGGCTGCGGCAAAAGAACTCGCTTTTTCCAAGTACATCTATGCCGGGCAGACCTGCACAGCCCCGGAGCGTGTGTATGTGCATGAACCCCTTCATGATGCCTTTGTGGAGCGATTTGTTGAGTTGAGCCGTGAAGTTAAAGTCGGGGATCCAGCTGATCCTGATACCCAGATGGGACCGGTGGCCAGCGCGCGAGCTATAGCAAATATCAAGTCCCAGTTAAAGGATGCCGTTGATAAAGGCGCTCGGGTTGTCATCGGCGGACGTATTGACGGCCATATGGTGTATCCCACGGTGGTGGTGGGTGCCAGACAGGACATGCTGGGCATGCGAGAGGAAACCTTTGGACCGGTGAGCTATATCTGTTCGTTTCAGAATAAGGATGAAGCGCTTCGCATGGCCCGGGACAATCCTTACGGGCTTAGAGCTTGTGTTTATGGGGATGACACGGCCGTCAATCTTGGTGATGAACTTGTCGGCGAAACGTATTGTCATCCTGTGGATAAAATGGTTTTTGGATTATTTGGTACTGTGGGGGTGAATCAGGGGCGATCGGAGTCCTGGAAAGGCGCTTTTGTATCGAAACCGGTGGGTGGTTATGGTTATTCCGGATGGATCTGGGAAACCATCAATGAAAAATTTATTCTAAAACAAGGGCCAAAACTTTTGAGCATAGAGACGTCGCGGAAACGATGAATCGTTTATGAGAAATGTGGATGAATGAATGTTGATACAGACTTCATGATCTGGAGTCCAACACATATTATAAGAGCGGTGTAGATTTTCAGTGAAAGGAATTAGAGTGAAATGGAACCCCTTGATCAGATTGCGAATACGATATCTTTGACCATGGGTGTTGCCTGGGCCAGCGGTATAAATCTATACGCTGCCATCTTGGTTCTTGGGTTGCTTGGGGCAACCGGTAACATCACTTTGCCTGCGGCCCTTCAGATTCTTACAGATCCTATGGTTATTTCTGCCGCAGGGGTGATGTATTTCGTTGAGTTTTTTACCGATAAGATGCCGGGCGTTGACACCGGGTGGGATACACTTCATACATTTATACGCATCCCAGCAGGTGCTCTCTTGGCGGCCGGTGCTGTGGGGGATGTAAATCCGGCTGTTGCCCTGACAGCCGCTATTCTCGGAGGTGGGTTGGCCGCCGGTGCCCATGCCGTTAAGTCGGGCTCAAGGGTTATCATCAATACATCACCTGAGCCGTTCACCAACTGGACCGCTTCCATTGCAGAAGATATCGCTGTGATTGGCGGTCTCTGGACCGCCTTTCATTATCCGTGGCTTTTCTTGGTTTTAATGATCGTCATTATGGGGTTGATGATTTGGCTGCTGCCGAAGATTTGGGGGGGTATCAAAAAGATTTTTGGCTATATCGGGCGCTTATTCAAACATGGGAAAAAGGATGAATCTTTGCCGAACAGCAAACCCGTTGATTCTTAAACCGTATGGCGAAGAATTTTTAAAAGGCCAAAGAACATCAAAAATTTAACCTAAATTTAGCGATTGTCGAGTTTACCGGTCGTAAGATCCCGCCTTTCGGGGAGATGCAAGGCATGAGACATGTCGTCGTAGTTTGCTACTGCAAATCTTTCATAACGCAGCAGATTCGGTAAACCCGTCAATCCCGAAGGGTTTTAAATTGAAACGCTCAGTTTAGGTTTAAGTTGGAGGAAAAGGATCAAGAATCTCTCTTTCTGTGATTAGAAGACCGATGAGAAAATGACCCTTGAACGGATCCTCATCTTTTTGGGTAATATGTGCGATTTGTGTTTTTAAGGATTCAGAATAGCCTGCGGATTCTGGAGGAATATATTTCATATCCACAGTATCTCCAACTTTTAAATGCTTCAATACTGCAGAATCTTTGTTTACCAGAATGCCCAATCCTTTTGATGACATGTCCCGTAATTTAAACTGGTAGACATTTCCGGTCTCTTGCAGTCGAAATTCAACGCTATAATAGTGATCCAATATGGTTCTGGATTCAGGCCGTCTGTCTTCTATTTTGTTGTTGTATGACTTCGTTTTCATGATTTGTCTGAGTAGGGCAGGGTATATATAATTTAATAAAAATTTGTTGCAATGTCCATCTTTTTTTTAAAAAAAATCATAAGTTATAAAAATAAACGATAAGATTTCGAACCTCCTCCTTCAAGAGGTTCATATCATCGTATCACGATGTTACTTGTAAAAGCAAATATCATTATAAGACCATGGATTGAAAGAGGGACCTTGGTGTGTTAATGTCAATGGCGTTAGTGATTCATCATTGATTCTCACCAGACAAAATTTCGTCGGGAAGTGAACGAAATGGAGCAAGAAAGCTTCTTATTTGCGGGAAAAAACGAATTTATGTGATTTTATCCGCGCTGCTTGCGCTTTTTCTCGGCGCTCTTGATACGTTAATAATGGGAGCGCGGATATTTCTCCACCGGAACGGCGGGGCAAAATGATGTCCCTAATCAGTTTTGTCTGGGGTTTATCAAGTGTTCTGGAGCCCACCTTGGACGGATTTATAGTCAATTATTTTTCATGGCGTTGGATTTTTTAATAAAAAATTGTGTTCAGGAGTGGTTTTTTATGCCATCGAACGCCGATCAAAGGAACCGATTCTGCCCATTGAATTTTTCCATGTTCGAGGTTTCAGTATCGCCAACAGTTCAGCATTTTTTGCAAGCAATGCCATTTTTTCACTTTCAGCATAACCCTTGGCGGGACCATTGATATCGGTATTTCAGGGAGCTTTGTAACCGCTCGGCTTCAGACAGCCATGGACGTATTGAAGATGTCTGGAATTGATGGCAGAATTCATCAATCGCTTTCCCCCCATTTACAACAGAGCGTCGAAAGCGTATTTCTACCGGAGATACAATCCCTTCTCACGAAAAATGTTCAAAAGGCCCTTCGGGAAGCGGTTGCTGAGGGTGTTGCTTTGGTTTTTTGGGTATCATTGATCACGGCATGCATGTGCCTGTTCTTCAGTTACAGATTACCGGAATGATAGGAGAGCGAAAATTTGAAAGATGAAAAAAACAACCCACCCAACAACTGGCGTTAGAAGCAGACGTTTTACGAAAAACACATTTCGTTTTGATTGCCATCCCGGCGTAACATGTTATACTCGTTGTTGCAAAGATGCGGACATGTATCTTTATCCGTATGATGTCATCCGTATGAAAAACCGGCTCGGCATTTCATCAGATCAGTTCTTGGAACAATTTACGTTTCAAGCAATTAGAGACAATCCACATTTTCCAAGTCTTATGCTGAAAATGGCGGACAATGACGAGAAATGGTGCCCGTTTTTGTCAATAAAAGGGTGTATGATATACAAAGACCGCCCATTTTCCTGCAGAGCGTATCCACTGGAACGTGGTGTGTCAAGAACCGGTGATGAGAGTGAACGAACCGTTTTGTATTTCATTGCCGAAGATTCCTACTGCAAGGGCCACAAAGAATCTCGTGAATGGACGATAAAAGAGTGGATTGAGGATCAGCAGTTTCAGCTATACAATGATATGAATGATTTGTGGGTCGATATCGATACCCTGTTTCGATCAAATCCATGGGGCCCGCAAGGGATCGACAATCCTGCTTTAAAAATGGCATTTATGGCTTGCTTTAATGTGGATGAATTTAAGAAGTTTATTTTTGAAAGCACTTTTTTATCAAGATTTAATGTGCACCAGGATAGGGTCAGCCAACTGCGGGAATCTGATATTGAGTTGATGAAATTCGGTTTTGACTGGATAAAGTTTTTTCTGACCGGCACAGGTCCACTTATGATGACCCCATCAAAAGATGATCCGATTTAAAATATGTCTTTTTTCTCACATCCCTGGGACATGTCACCGCAAGATGCACGACGATTGCAGATGGAATTGGCAGCCCATATTATCCGAGAAAACAGGTTGGAAACGGTTAACACGGTTGCCGGTATCGATGTCGGGGTGAGGGGTGATATGGCGTGCGCAGCCATCGTGGTGCTTAATTTTCCCAAGCTCGACGTTGCTGCTCAAGTCACGGCCACGAGACGGATTACACGTCCATATATTCCAGGCCTATTAAGCTTTCGTGAAGGTCCGGTGATTCTCGATGCCCTTGACCGGCTTGATCTTAAGCCGGATCTACTTATTTTCGACGGCCAGGGTATCGCCCATCCTTGCCGTCTGGGGATTGCCAGTCATATCGGGCTGCTTTCCGATTTTTCTTCCATCGGCTGTGCCAAATCCCGGCTGTGTGGGCAATATCAGGAACCGGGTGTTGAGCGCGGCAGCCATGTTCCACTCATGGACCATGGCCAAACCATCGGCGCCATTGTGCGGACGCGAACCGGCGTTAAGCCGGTGTTTGTATCTATAGGGCATCGCGTCGACTTAAAAACCAGTATCGATTATGTTTTGGGATGTTGTAAGGGATATCGCCTGCCAGAAACAACGCGAAAAGCAGATCGCTTGGCATCAGATGTGTTGCTTTGAGCTTTTCGTTTGCCTTTTCTTTAATTAGATGTCGCCCATTTCCGGATTCGGGATTCTGTTTGGTTGCCCCAAGTATTTGACACCCGGAGATGAATGAAATGGGAAAAGAGATTGTTAATAAGCCCGACAACCTTTTCTATCAGATATACCTTTTCGAGAACAACGCCTTCGAGGTCATCCGGAGTTTTCATCGGCCCGGTCTCCGGTAGTTTCAGATTGGAGATGTTGAGACTTTCCCCTTTAAGACTGAATTCCCAGGTTTGAGCACCGGTTTTATAGGACAGGTGTATTTCGGTAACAACAGCCCCCTTTGTAATCGCCAGCAGGCCTTCTTCTAGGCTGGCATTATCGCCTTTAATGGTGACGGTTTCTTTGGCGCTGTAGCGTGTATTTTCAAGGACCAGCCGATTTCCGACAGTTAACATTACAAGTTCCGTATTGTATTTGCGCAACCGGCCCTGATCGGTTTCAATCATGAACCACAGCCAGGTGAGAAATTCGTTTCCTAAAAATTTGTAACGGTTATATGCGACGGCGATATCCAGCATCGGCTATTCCTCAGATCGGCTTTTTTCCAGTTTTCGTAAAACATCGCGTTCTTGGTCCGACAGTCCGGCCACAAGGTCGGCTGTGGTATAAGGAAACAGGCGGATCAACTGAAGGTTGAAAGATTTGACAAAAAGGGTCTCTAAGGCTTCATTGGCTGCTTTTAAATTGGAAAAGAACCACAAAGAGGCGGAATCGTAATCCCACACCAAATCATAAACATTCGGTGTTGCGGGAATCCGATGGACAAGGGTGTTGACGACATGGTCTTTGATGGATTTTTTTTCATTGCCGGATAAATAGTGCCGGCCGGTATCTGCCAGGCGTTTGGCAACGTAAAGGGCATAATGTTTCTGAATAAGCTTCGGCGGAATGGATTTCTTGTCAATCCGCAGGGCAAAAACCATATCGGTACCAAAAACAAATGAATAGCCCTCAAAATCAGGTGCATACGGGGTCTCGAAGGACGTCCAGCCGACGGTGCCCTCAGACCCATCATCCTCGATTTTTGGAATCGCATGTTGTTTGAGGCCCTGGTAGACGGTTTCATGAACAGAACCGTCCAGTTGACCCGCAACTTTATAGCGTGTGATAGACATGCGTGATGAAAGAAGACCCATAATATTCTCTTTTTATAATAAATATTCAGCGTGAAGGAATCGCGAAACAAGCTGCGTGGAAAATTCTATAGCGCGTTTGCTGGCCGGTTACAAGTCAGAATGTTTCTACAAGCCATCTCAAAAACACACCCAACGTCCAATTACCGTGTTGCGAGTCTCTTCAAAATGCTCATCCCGCCTTTAGCAGGGCTGCGCTATAATAGGCTCACGTTTTATCCGCCCATATTTGTGGGCTTTTCCTTTAACGAAATCTATATTTTTGAAATGGCTTGTAATATTTAAGGGGTTATTTTAAAAAAGCGTGGCGGCTGCATGAGAAACAAAAAGGTAACGCCCAAAATACACCCTTTCGGATTAAGCTCCCCAAGCAAATTGAGCACATAGGGGGAAATGATCCGACAGGTAAATAGTATTAAAGGTGTCCTGGATAACCCTGCTGTTTATTAACGTGATCTTTCCCCTAAAAAGAATCCAGTCAATAGGATCTCCGTCTGTATTTCCAGTAAATTCGTGATGGGTTCCCATAAAAGGTTTTTTAAAAGCGTCTTTAAAATAGCCGGCATTTACCGATGATGTATCATCATTTCCCGTGAAAATATTATAACATGGACTAAAGGGCGTGGTATTAAAATCTCCCATGAGAATCACGGGGACATTATCGGGAAGACGCGACAGCCGATCAAGGATCAGCTTGGCGCTTTGGATCTGAACCGAAACGTCAAAATCCAGATGCGTATTAATACATATCACTTGTCGGCGGTCTGTTTTGAACATACCGATGGCGCACTGTCTGGGCCAGATGCTTTTTTGATAACGGCTCGGTACCGAGGGGGTTGGGCTCAAAAAAAAATGTTCATGGTGGATACAGTGCCAGTTTTTTTGATAAAAGATAACGTTGTTTTGCCAGAAAGAGGGTGAAGGGCTTCGCTTCCCGATGTAGTTGTATTCCGTTAATATATTATGGAGAAAGTCGATCTGGAAGTCATTTGCTTCCTGAAAACCGATAAAATCCGTACGATATTTTTCAAGAAAAGGCTGAAAGCCTATCTTCCGATATCGCCAGTTGTTGGCACCGTCATCAGCCAGTCCAAAACGTAAATTTAGAGTCAAAACAGAAAACATGGTATTTTTTATGATTTAATGGGCATCCGCACGCAGCCTCAAAAGGGATTTTTTTTGAATCAGCGATTGTTCAGCGTTTTCAAATCGTAAGTTGGTTTTAAAGGTTCGATCTTTAAAAAGAGCACCAAGGCCAATCATGAGGGTTCTTATGGGGTCCATATTCGGCAAGTAAAATTTCACTTCGGTTTCTAAATATTCCATTCGGCTGCACCTTATTTCCCCCAAAAAAAATCACACAGAAAATTCTTGTGAAACCAACGTGCTTCGAATATAGTAGAAATCATTTTTAGTGTCAAATCCTGGATCGACTTGCGATTTTTCCCTTGACACAGTTATATTTTCTATTATATCTATCGGGTTTTATTCAAAGGAGAAAAACAGGTGAAAAAGTACACATATAGTGCAAAACATACCGACAACCAGGGACGATGGTGTCTGGTGGATGCCGAAAATGCGATTCTGGGTAGACTCGCCAGCACCGTAGCGGCTCGCCTTCGAGGAAAACACAACCCGCTTTTTACCCCCCATGTGGATACCGGTGATTGGATTATTGTCATTAATGCGGATAAGGTTGCTCTCACCGGAAGGAAATGGGATCTGAAAAATTATTACCGGCATAGCGGCTACATCGGGGGCCTAAAAACCATCACAGCCAAAAAGCTCATGGAAAAAAGACCCGAGGATCTCATTCGATTTGCTGTTAAGGGCATGCTGCCGAAGAACAGACTGGGGAGAAAACTGTTTAAAAAATTGAAGGTTTATTCGGGAGACCAACATCCCCATGAGGCTCAGCAGCCGGAGATTCTTGAAATTTAATCAAAACACGTTATAATCTATTAATTATTGGGGAGTTGTATGGAAAAGGAAAACGTTTATTATTCAACTGGAAAACGAAAAACTTCCGTTGCCAGAACATGGTTAACGCCGGGAAACGGTGAAATTATTGTCAATAATAAGCCCATCGATGAATATTTTAAGATTGAGTCCGTGAAAGGGATTGTGAAGCATCCGCTGGTTTTGACCAATACCCTTGGATCGTTTGACGTAAAAAGCAAGGTTGTCGGTGGCGGTGTTGCGGGACAGGCCGGCGCGATTCGGCATGGCATTACAAAGGCACTGATACTGGCCAATCCAGATTTAAGAAAGGCGTTAAAAAAAGCCGGATTTGTTCGGCGTGATGCCAGGGTCAAGGAACGAAAAAAATACGGGCAAAAAGGTGCTCGTGCCCGCTTCCAGTTCTCGAAACGTTAGAATTTTTTTCCAATAAACAAAAAGGAACGAGGGTTCCCTCGTTCCTTTTATTCTTGCCGATTTTTCCACACAGGTGCTCGTTTTTCGAGAAAAGCCTTCATACCTTCCTGAGCGTCTTCATCAAGACAGTTCATGGCAATTGCATGGGTGGCATATTCATAAGCAGATGGTTCATTTAGATCTACCTGGCTGTAAAATGTCTGCTTGCCGAAAGCAAGGGTATACCGGCTGTATTGCGCCATTTCCATGGCCAGGTTTTTGGTCTCCTGGGAAAGCTTATCCGGGGAGACGACCTGATTCACCAGGCCGAACCTTTCAGCTTCATGAGCGGAGATAAATCGACCCGTCAAAAGCATTTCCATGGCTCTTCTTCTTCCGATAACTCTGACCAGCGGAACAGCAGGGGTCGTGCAGAAGAGTCCTATTTTTGAACCGGGTGTGGCAAATTGGGCACCGGTTTCTGCGATGGCAAGATCACAGGCAGCAACAAGCTGGCATCCTGCTGCCGTCGCAATGCCGTGAATCTGGGCAACAACGGGTTGTGGAAGTTTTTGGAGGGCTTGCATCATCTTCGCGCATACCGAAAAAATGGTATAAAAATGCTGAATATCCAGGTCCGACCCGACCATATCTTTCAGGTTGTGCCCTGCGCAGAATGCCGGTCCGTTGCCTCTGATAACCACGACATGAATATCCTGATCCTGTGCGATATTTTTTAGTTTGTCGAGCATATCATTCATTACGTTGAGAGAGAGTGCATTCCGTTTGTCCGGCCGATTCAATGTCAGCCACCCGATGGGTCCTTCCTTTTCAAGCAATACAGGTTCCATACGTTTTTCTCCTTGTCATACTAAATATTTTTAGCAGCTTTCCAGCACCTGACAAAATGATTTTCTCCAACTTTTTCGAAAACCATCTTATCTTTTCGACAAGATGGTTCAGCGATGAAACACTTATCCTGGTATTTGCATCCTTCGGGAACAACATCTGAGTCGCCGATACGACCATTGGACAATTTAACATGCCATTTTTTATCCGGATCCGGATCGGGAATCGCCGATAGTAAGGATATGGTATAAGGATGATGCGGATGATTAAAAATATCTTCCGACGGTGCAAACTCCATGATATGCCCTTTATACATCACGGAAATGGTGTTGCAAAGATACCCCACAACATTAAGATCATGGGAGATAAACAGATAGCTTAACCCCAGTTGATCCTGCAGGTCTTTTAAAAGATTGATGATTTGTGCCTGGATGGAAACATCCAGCGCCGAAACCGGTTCATCACATACAATCAATGACGGTTCCACGCTCAGAGCACGGGCGATACCGATGCGCTGGCGCTGGCCTCCACTAAATTCATGGGGATATCGGTCTGCGCTGTCCGGTGACATGCCCACCATTTTCAAGAGAGTCTCAAGACGCTGTTTACGGTTTGTTGCGTGTTTGTTGCCCAGGATTCGAATCCCTTCTTCTATGGACTGTCCGATGGTCATACGGGGATTCAGTGATCCGAATGGATCCTGGAAAATGATCTGTATCTCTTTTCGATACGGCTTCATCTCTTTTTCGGAAAATCGGCTGATATCGTGACCCTGAAAAACAATTTTTCCTGCATCCGATTCCAGTAGTTTCAAAATAAGGCGAGCGACCGTTGTTTTTCCACAACCGCTTTCTCCCACCAGGCCCATGGTTTTACCCTGTTCGATTTCAAAGCTCACGCCGTCCACGGCTTTCTCCCATCCGGCGATTTTTTGCAAAAAACCCCTGCGAATCGGAAAATATTTTTTTACCTTCTACGAAGAATGATGGAATTATTTTTATTTTTTGTTTCCATGTTATCGAGGTTGTCTTTCTTCCTTTGGGAATTTTGCTGTTATTCCATATATTTCTAAACAGAGTTCGTATGACTTTTGCCAGACTTTCAACTCTTTGTAATTCTTTAGCATTTCACTCGAATCCTTGAATCCACTACCCCTTGTACCCTTAGGTTCAAACAATACCGGACACCGGGCCAGGTGCCCCTCGCCGTAGTCGCACATCCCGGGATATTCTTTTTGGCAACTTAAAATTTTGTGACGACACCGCGGATGAAACGGACACCCCGTAGGTTTATACGCCGGATTCGGCACAGTTCCTGGGATGCTGTAAAGTCTTTTACCCCGTTTTGAAAGACTGGGAAGCGAGGCCAAAAGTCCCTGTGTATACGGATGCCGGGCAGAGCGAAAAATTTGGTCTGTATTGCCCTGTTCAACCATAATACCCGCGTACATGACATAAATCCGATCGGCGATGGCTGAAACGACGCCGAGATCATGGGAAATATATAGAACCGACATGGACCGTTTTTTCTGAATCGATCTTAAAAGCGCGAGAATCTGAGCCTGTACCGTAACATCAAGGGCTGTTGTCGGTTCATCTGCAATAATCAGATCCGGGTCGCACGCCAGGGCCATGGCGATCATGACCCGCTGTCTTTGTCCGCCGCTGAGCTGGTGCGGATAGTCATTAAGTCGTTGTTCCGGGGATGGAATACCCACGTCGTTAAGGAGTTGAACACAATATTGAAAAAGTGCCTCTGTTCTATTTGTTTATGCGTATGGACGGCTTCACCGATCTGATCACCAATGGTGAAAACAGGGTTCAGGGATGTGAGGGGCTCCTGAAAAACCATGGAGATATGATTCCCCCGAATTTTTTGCATCGCTTTTTCATCGAGTTTTATAAGGTTTTGTCCGGAAAATATAATTTGGCCGTCTACGATTTCTCCAGGGGGTGTTGGAATGAGGCCGAGAATGCTAAGTGCCGAAACGGTTTTCCCGCATCCGGATTCACCGACAATACAGACCGTCTCTTTTTCCCGGACTTCGAAACTGATCCCGTCCACCGCATGGGCGCGCGCTCCGTTGCTTTGAAAATAGACCTTTAAATTTTCTACGCAAAGAAGAGGTCTTTCATGGTCATTGATCGTTCGTCCATCGATCATTTAGTGCCTTTCTTTTAGCTTGGGGTTCATAACATCTCTGAGCCCCTCTCCAAACAGGTTAAATGAGAGCACCACAATCAGTATTGAAATCCCCGGTATAAAGGTCAACCAGGGCGCATCAAAGATGAAATTTTTGCCGTTCGAAAGAATGTTGCCCCAGGTGGCATGGGGTGGGGGTACACCGAATCCAAGAAAGCTCAAACCGGCTTCGGTTAAAATAGCCGAAGCAATGCCGATGGTGGCCGAGACCAGCACCGGCGCAATGGCATTGGGCATGATATGACGAAAGATAATTCTGAAATTGCTAAGACCAAGGGCCTTTGCCGCTGCCACAAAGTCCTGTTCCCTCAATGAAAGAAATTCAGCACGGACAAACCGTGTCGTTCCCATCCAACTGGTCAGTCCGATGACGATCATAATGTTGTATATGCTCGCAGGAAGCAGGGCGACCACCGTTAAAATCAGAAAAAAGCTCGGAAAACAGAGCATGATATCCACGATTCGCATGATCAGGGTATCAACGGAAACCGCTTTGCTGTGAAGCATCGCTTTCCAGGCCGGCGTTTCTTTTTCTGTTGATCCGTGCCGGGCTAAGAGAGAATAAAATATGTATGCCAGGCAGAGCAATAAAAGTGACTGTGCCGATAAAAATAGAATTCATCGATCACCAGACCTGTTCCCAAAATTAAGGCTAACGTGAACAGAACATGATCTGTTCTAATATGGTGTTGTCCAAAATAGCCTGCAATTCCACCCATGAAAATACCGATGAGCACCGATATGCCAACAGCCACAAAACCGACGGTCAGGGAAACCCATGCCCCTTGAAGCATTCGTGAAAAAACATCTCTACCCAGATCATCGGTTCCCATAAGATAAACCCCCAGGACCGGGACCTCTTGGGGTTGCAGGGAATCAAGATTCGGTTTGGCCAATGGTGGGCGCAGCTTTTCCTGGAGACGGATCATGGCAGGATCGAATATGGGTCTGGATCCTGACGTTAAAAAGAGGCCTGTGACGGCACAGCAGAAAAATAGGATAAAAATGAAAAGTCCTAAAATGGCGAGCCGGTTTTGGCCGAAAAGGCGACGGAATTCCTGCATGCGGGTTCGCTTTGGCGGCAGCGGCGATTCGATATAAAAATCGTGTGTTTAATTTTTTTTCAGCCAGATTCATTACAAGCGTATCCTTGGATCGACAACCAGGTAAAGCAGGTCTGAAATAAACGTGCCGACCAGAACCAGGACGGCTGAAACAAAGTTGACCGTCAGAATGATCGGGTAATCCCTGGCCAGGATGGCTTCATAGGCCATTCGCCCCATTCCGGGCCAGGAAAAAATAGATTCGATAATCACCGAGCCTCCGATCAGCCCGGGCAAAATGAGGCCGAACATGGTGACAAAGGGCAACAGTGCATTTCGAAGCGCGTGTTTATAGTGCACCTGTTCCGGAGGAAGCCCCTTGGCCCTGGCGGTGCGGATATAGTCCTGACCTTCCACCTCAAGCATCTGGCTGCGAACATATCTGGAAAGAACCGCAATGCCGCCGGTTGCACCCAACACGGAGGGAAGAAGCAGGTGCCAGATTCGGTCCATGAACAGATAAGTTGCCGGAGCGTCTCCGATACCGAACGTTTCCATACCGATCACCGGAACATGAAAGTAAGTGACGACAAAGATGATCAGCACGTATGCAAAGAAAAATCCGGGAATTGAAATCAGCACATACGATATGAACGTGGCACTGCGGTCGTAGATTCCGCCCCTAAAAATAGCGGACCGGATTCCCACCGGAAACGAAAGGGTCCAGGTAATGAGTGTGCCCACAACAAATAAGGGCAGGCTGTTTAAAAATCGTTCCCAAATCTTTTTAAGAACCGATTGATTGTCCTTCCAGGAAACGGTTTTTCCTGTAAAAAGGTCCCGGTAAAAATAGATATATTGAACGTAAAGGGGTTTATCCAGGTGAAACTCTTTTTGAAATCGTTCCACCATTTCGGGGGTAAACTTGGGATTCAAAGGATCCACCTGGCTTGGACTTCCAGGAGCAAGATGAATGATCAAAAAGGATACAATGGAGACAAAAAAAAGCGTAATGGTTTTTTGAACAACACTTCGTCCGATAAATGATAACATGGTCTATCCTTTGTCCATAAAACTGGGAACCTGTGGAAGCTTAATCCATTGATTAAAATAGAAATTGTAATTACCGGTTTTGGTCGGCGTTATTTTTTCATACTGTATGGCTCCGGTATCATCGACAGTTTTGATGACGATGCGTTTGTCCAAAACAGCGGTCCATTTGCCCACATAAAGAAATGTATAGGGCTGTTCGCCGGCAATAATTTCGTGAAGCCTGTGACAAAATTCGATCTGCCGGTTATGATTGTATTCCTGCCGGATCTTGATGATAAGATCATCCGCTTCCTTGTTTTTATAGCCGACAAAATTGAGCTGATAGGGATTTGTCTGGCTCGAATGCCATATCTGATAAAGATCCGGTTCAATTCCCATCTGCCAGCCCAGAATCAGTGCATCAAAATCTGCTTTATTCACTCGCTCCTGGATAAAAACAGACCACTCCAAAAGATCGGTGTGAACATCGATGCCGATCTGTTTCCAAGCGTCCTGGGCAATGGCCAGTACGGCCTTTCGAAGGTCGTTGCCGCTGTTGGTAATCAGGGTGAATTTAAATGGTTTGCCGTTCTTTTCAAGCCGGCCGGCCTTGTTTCGTTTCCAACCGGCTGCCTCCAGCAGCTTTAGTGCGCCATTGGGATCGTAGACAAGCGGTTTGATGGTGTGGTTGTAGTAGTCGGTCTGTTTGACAAAAGGTCCGGTAATCCGTTCGCCCTGGCCGTAAAGCACATACTGGATGATTTTTTCAACGTCTATGGCCATCCCAAGGGCTCTTCTTACCCGGGGATCGTCAAAGGGTTTGCGTCTCATGTTGTAACCGATATAGGTGTATCCGAAAGCAACTCCGGAAAAGTTCTGGAACCGCGGATCTTTTTTCAGGCGTTTGACCTGATGGGGTTGAACCCCATAACTGTCGATAGTACCGGCATAAAATTCCATTTCCTGGGTCAGAAGGTCGGGAATGATCCGATAGACATACCGTTGATAGTTCGGCGGCCCTTCCCAGTAATCATCAAAACGATCCAGAATGATGTACTGATCAGATTTCCAATTTTGGAATTTGAAAGGCCCGCATCCAATGGGATGCCGGTTAAATGTGCTCTGGCGAATGGAAAAGGTTTTCGGATCTTTTCCGAGACGAGTGGCTTCTTTTTTGAGTGCATGAGAGTTGAGCAAATGCTCGGGAAGGATTCCCATAGCCCCAGGTTCCGATGGCCGGAGAGTAGAGCCGCTTGTAAACGATTTTAACGGTCAGCGGATCGATAACCTCGACGGTTTTAACCGGTTCGTAATCTGAAATACGCGGTGAAAGATTTTTCGGATTCATGATGGCTTCATATGTGAACCTGACATCATCGGCACCCATCAGATGGCCGTCGTGAAACTTCACTCCGGGCCTTAAGTGAAACAAAAGAATCGGATTGTGTTCAACGGCCGGTATCAGCTCTTGGGTGTATGCCGTCCATTGTTCTTTGGAAAGCTGAGAATCGATTTTCAAGTAGTCTTTGCCGTGAAAAGATTCAAAGTAATCTTTCCCCAGAAGATGGGTAAGGTTTTGGAAAAGATCCTGGTCCACCGTATTTAAAACCAGCTTGATCCTTGGGGGCGCTGCCACCTGGATTTCAATCGTTTTCTCTTTACCGGTATTTGAATCTTTGAACGACTTTGACACCGTAAAAATTCTGGACGGAAGGACGGAAATGTCCGTGATGCGGTTTAGAGAATCCTTGAGAGCCGGATCTTTTATACGTGTTGTTTTTTGGGCGTGTTTAATGAAATCTGCCAGGGTGTGTGCATCGGCTTTGCCCAGACCCGGTATGCGGGCAGATGGGTTGACATAAAAGAACGCGTCTTCAAAAATTTCCCATGATTTGGCCAGCCTTCCCCTGAAGCGCAATTGTTCATCCCGGTCGATGAGACCCTCAAACACCATGTCATTGATACTGCTGCTGGCGGAATCTGCCGAAAGGATAGGGTTTAAAAGACTGGCATCACCGATGGATCCGGCGATGTATTCAGCAAGCCGAGCAGAGTTTCCCTTTGTTTGCTGTTCGTATGTCGGCACCCAGAAATAAGACTGAAGCAGAACAAGAATCAGAAGTATGGGAGCGAAAATAAGGACACGTCTAACGGTCATTACAAATTTGCCTAACTAAATGTTTTTAAAGGATAAACATAAATGAAACATAAACATATGAGATTCGAGTTTTTGAGTCAAGCGAAAAGGTAATATTGAATGGCAGATGATTTTAAAGGTTGGGTCTGGTAAATTTTTCGAAAAGATGGTGTCAAGCCGAACACGTTCATATCGAGCATTTAATTTGCTTATTAGTAACTTGACTTGAATGTGGGGAAAGATACGTGTGAGAAAAATTAAACGATTGACTAATTCAATCGATTTTGAAATTTTCGGACAGTTGATCGGAGAAATGAAAAAACTGCAAAGGAACAGCCGAGTGTAAATGCAAAGACATGGCTGGGCCTTATTTTAAATTTCGGTTTTTTTATTTTTACCATAATCCAACAAAATTTTTACCCGGAAGGTGGAGCGTCTTCACAATGAAACGATTAATCAGAATTATCATTTTAGTCGTTCTTGTTTCGGCAGTGATTCTGAGCGTTCGGTGGTTTTTAAATGCGGAGGGAAATCAATCCGCATCCGAACTCAGGATCTACGGGAATATCGATATCCGAAAAGCCGATCTCGCGTTTAACGAACAAGAGCGCATTGCTCAGGTTTTGGTGGAAGAAGGCGATCGCGTTACGGCGGGCCAGGTTCTGGCGCGACTGCAAACCAATCGTCTGGAAGCTCAAATCAGAGAAATACAGGCTAAAATTGCTGCTCAGCAAGAGGTTGTAAAACGACTCGTAGCCGGGACCCGACCCCAGGAGATCGAGCAGGTGCGCGCCGAGGTGGCGGCGGCACAGGCCCGGGTCAAAAATACCATGAAGAATTACGAGCGAGTCAGTAAAACGTCAGGGGCTGGGGCCACGAGCCGGCAGGCTCTGGACAATGCCCGGGCCCTGCTCGATGTGGATCAGGCCCAGCTCAAGGTCAAGGAAAAGGCGCTGAATCTGGCCCTTGAAGGCCCCCGCAAAGAAGACATTGCCGCGGCCAAAAATACGCTGAAGGCGCTCAAGGCGTCTCTTTCACTCTTACAGATAAGGCTTTCGGATATGGCACTGACATCACCCGCGACGGGAGTGATTCAGAACCGGATTCTGGAGCCCGGAGAAATGGCGGGCCCAAACCGGCCGGTTGTCACCCTGGCGTTGACCGACCCCAAATGGGTGCGGGCCTATGTGCCGGAACCGTATCTCGGTCGCATCAATCTCGGTATGAAAGCCAAGATCTTGAGCGATTCGTTTCCGGATCAGACCTTTGAAGGCTGGATCGGCTTTATCTCCCCTGTGGCCGAATTTACCCCAAAAACCGTGGAAACCGAGGATCTGCGAACAAAACTGGTGTATGAAGTGAGGGTTTTTGTTCATGATTCCAAAGATTTGCTTCGGTCTGGGGATGCCGACCACGGTGATCGTTGACCGTACCGCTTCATCCGGCAAATCCCAAGATGGCGGCGTTCCAGTCCAAGAAACCGCCAAACCGGTCAAAGGATAGCAAGCGATATGGCTGTTGGGTCACATATACAGACCGCGGCCGCCACGGAAGTGGTGCTGGCGGTCCGGAAGCTGAGAAAGGAATTTATTTCCAAAAAAGGGCCTGCGGTTCAAGCCTTAAAGGGTGTTTCGCTGGAAGCCCGGCGCAGGCAGGTAACCGGGCTTGTGGGGGCGGACGGCGCCGGCAAAACCACCCTGATCCGCACGGCTGCCGGCTTGATCGTGCCAACGGCCGGCAGTGTTACCGTTCTGGGTTTCGACAGCGTGGTCGATACCATCGAAATTCAGAGCCGCGTCGGTTATATGCCCCAGAAATTCGGCCTGTACCAGGATCTGACCGTGAAAGAGAACATGGATCTCTATGCCGATCTTCAGGGGGTTCCTTCTTCCCAGCGCAAGGATCGCTATCGCCGACTGCTTCAGATGACCGGCCTGGAACCCTATACCCGGCGCATGGCGGGTGCGCTTTCCGGCGGAATGAAGCAGAAGCTGGGGTTGGCCTGCTCCCTCATCAAGTCACCGAAGATGCTGTTACTGGACGAGCCCACCGTGGGTGTTGATCCGATTTCGCGTCGGGAATTGTGGAAAATCGTTTACGAACTCGTGGAAAACGATGGCATCGGGGTGTTGCTCTCAACCGCCTATCTTGACGAAGCGGAGCGTTGCGACCACGTGGTGGTGCTGCATGAAGGTGAGAAGCTCGCCGAAGGAACACCCCGGGAATTTAAGGAGCGGGTGGGACAAAGGGTTGCGCTTGTGGATCCACCGGCGGACATCAAGCCCCGTCGGATACACACGCACCTTGTGGGCAGAGCGCATATTGTGGATGCGACTATCCGTTCCGGAAGGGTACGCGTGGTGACCGATGCTTTCGGCACCCAAGCCGTGAACGATGCTTTGCCAAAACAGTGGCGGGCGACCATCAAGAACACGTCATCAACCTTTGAAGATGCTTTTATGACACTGATCCCGCACCGGGAAAGCCGCATTCAAATCAATAATACAGAGGAGCCTTCCGACAAGACGGTTCTGAATGAAGAAGTGGTAGTGCAAACCAAGGCGCTTCAAAAATATTTCGGTGATTTTGAGGCGGTCAAAAGACTCTCTTTCGAGGTTCATCATGGTGAAATTTTCGGTCTGCTCGGTCCCAACGGCGCCGGGAAAAGCACCACCTTTAGGATGCTATGCGGATTGCTGAGCGCCAGCGCCGGCGAGATCAGCGTGGCCGGATATGATTTACGACATTCGCCGTCCAGGGCCCGCTCACGTCTGGGATACATGGCCCAGCAGTTTTCCCTCTACGGTCAGCTCAGCGTAAAGGAAAATCTGAGCTTTTTCGGAAGGGCCTATGGTCTTGGCGGGAATCGGCTTCGGCTTCGGCTGGAATGGGCTTTTGAGGAATTCGGACTTGGCAAATGGCGCGACAAGGCCGCCGGCCAGCTTCCGGGCGGTTACAAGCAGCGTCTGGCCATGGCGGCGTCGCTTTTGCACGAGCCGGACATTCTTTTTCTGGATGAGCCGACATCGGGCGTAGATCCCTTTGCCCGACGTGAGTTCTGGCTCAGGATCAACGGTTTTGCCGAACAGGGCGTCACCGTGGTGGTCACAACGCATTTTATGGAAGAATCCGAATACTGCGACCGTATGTTGATCATGTCCCAGGGGGAAAACCTCGCTATGGGCACACCTTCTGAAATCAGGGCACTGGCCCGTTCTAAAGAAAATCCGGAACCGACCATTGAAGACGCGTTTATCGCCCTTGCAGAGGGAACCATCTCACCCTCCGGCGAACGGAATCGAATTGAAAACAGCAGAGGGGGAAAATGACGCCGCGCGCTCTTTTCTTTATGCGCCTGCGGGGAATTCTCCGTAAGGAAGTGCTCCAGATCCTGCGCGATCCCAGCAGCATTGCGCTGGCAATTGTTTTACCCCTGGTGTTGCTCTTTATCTTTGGATACGGGCTGTCGCTGGATGCCGAAAACGTGCCCATCGCCGTTGTGCTCAAAGACAACGGTTCGGCGGCCCGCGAGTCTGGCGGCAAGATTCGATCTAGTCGTCCTATTTCAAAACCATTCATTTGACATCCATGGCCCAAGCAATGGATTTGCTTAATCAACGGCGCGTTGACGGTATTGTTCATCTGCAAAGCGATTTTTCATCCAGTCTTTTCAGGCGGAACCTGTCTCCGGTTCAAATGATTGTCAACGGCATCGATGCCAACCGGGCCCGGCTCATCCAGGGGTACGCGCGCGGGGTGCTCCAGAAATGGACCGTTACTGCGTCAGGCCCGGGGCGAACAGGTGGCCGTTCCTGCCGTGAAGGTCTCCCAGCGGATATGGTTCAACGAGGCGGCCGTCAGCCGTAACTTTCTGGTACCGGGTCTCATCACCCTGATCATGACCCTGATCGGAATCCTTTTGACCGCCTTGGTGGTGGCCCGGGAATGGGAGCGGGGAACCATGGAGGCCATTCTGGTCACGCCGATTCGCAGAGTTGATCTTTTGCTGGGCAAAGTGCTTCCTTATTTCGTCCTGGGCATGATGGGCATGGGCCTGTCCGTGGTCGTCGGCACCACGCTGTTTCATGTGCCGTTTCGCGGCTCCATTACTGCGCTCCTTTTATTAAGCTCTCTTTTTATGCTGGCCTCCCTGGGCTTTGGGCTGTTGATTTCAGCGGCCATTCGGGTTCAGTTCGTGGCCGCCCAGATTTCTATTGTGGCAGGATTTCTGCCCGCATTCTTTCTATCGGGCCTTGTTTTCGACCTGGATAGCACGCCGCGCTTCATTCAAATCATAAGCCATGTGGTTCCGGCGCGGTATTTCGTGTCCATCAGCCACACCCTTTTCATGGCCGGCGACGTCTGGCCGGTGCTGCTGCCCAACGCCTTGGCCCTGGCGGTTATGGCTGTTTTATTCACCAGCCTTGCTTTTCGCAAAATCACCAAACGTTTGGAGGGTTGATGGATACCGTACGCCGCATCATCGCATTGATGTATAAAGAATTCGTTATGATCCTAAAAGACCCTAAAAGCCGTTTTGTCATTATCGGTCCACCGCTGATCCAGTTTTTCGTGTTCGGGTATGCCGCGACGTATGACCTTAAAAACGTGCGCTACGCGGTATTCGACGAGTCTCGTACGCCTGAATCCCGGCAGCTTCTGTCCCGGCTTGCAGGGTCAGAAAGTTTTGAGCTGACGAGGACCCTCTTGGCCGAAAAAGAAATCGACTTTGTGATCAACCGCGAAAAGGTTCGGCTTGTCATCCATATCGGTCCCGACTTCGGCCGCAATCTTCACATCGGCCGGCCGGTGACCCTCCAGGTGATCGTGGACGGCCGCAATTCCAATGTGGCCCTGATCGCATTAGGATATATCGGAAGTATCGTCGAACAGTATAACCGGGAACTTGTCAGAAAAGGAGTGGTCAGCATGAACGGCCCCGGCGTGGTACTTGTAGACCGGGCATGGTTCAACGCCAACCTTCAAAGCAGATGGTTCATTGTGTCGGCCTTGGGCGGCCTCATCAGCATGGTGGTGGTCATGATTCTCACCAGCCTTTCGGTGGCGCGGGAACGTGAATTCGGCACCTTCGATCAGCTTTTGGTCGCTCCATTCAACCCGGCAGAAATTCTCATCGGCAAATCCCTGCCCGGCATGTTCTTCGGCCTTATGGACGCCCTTTTGTTTGCGGCAGGGGCGGTTTACTGGTTTAATGTGCCGTTTCGCGGTACCATCGGGGCCCTCATCCTGGCCCTGGGATGTTTCATTCTCACGGTAGTGGGCGTCGGATTGCTGGTGTCGTCCCTGTCTATGACCATGCAGCAGGCTCTCCTCGGATCCTTTGTTTTCATGATGCCGTCGGTCATTCTTTCCGGCTTCGCCACCCCCATCGAAAACATGCCCCACTGGCTCCAGATCGGCACCCTGTTCAATCCTTTGCGCCACATCATAACAGCCCTGCGCGATATATTCCTGAAAGGCGCCGATGTGAGCATGATCTGGCACCAACTCTGGCCACTTGTGCTTATGGCCGGTTTTACGCTGCCGCTAGCGGGATGGATGTTCCGGCACCGGTCCCAATAAGCGAGTCCCATAAGCTCCAAATCCGGTCTTGTTCAATTTCATATCCATAATGGTAGCCCTGCAACAACCTGCGATCTTTATCGGTGATCCCTTCAAATTGGATACCCAACAGCGCACTTTTTTTTCCTTCAAGAGAAATTTCCTTACTCCAAACAGCCGCACCTAAAATAGAGAGACTGACAAAGGCGATGGCTAAATATATTTGAATATGAACCTGTTTTCCAACCAAGCTGCCAAAATGACCGGTTTCATAATTCGCACCCAAAACAACGCTGGCACCACTTAATGAAATATTATCTGTGAATCCAATGAGGTCCAAAGGGGCTTTACCCGGCTCATCACTAAATATTTTAATATTTACTTGGGTTGGGAGCCGGTGCCTGACGGTTTTACGAACCGTGCTTGAAAACCTTTCTTCATCGGATTCCGAACGGCTCTGATACAGGTCATGGATAAGAAGCTTAACATTTGGATATTTTCTGCAAATTTTCATCAGTCTTAGTTTAGAAATTTTCGCAAATTCAACACGAGTAATGGTTTCGACAGTTGACTGAGATATCTTTTCTTTCTCAAACGGATAAATTTCACCAAAAAAATCGTTTTCTATCAGGTTTTTGGATAATTTTTTTTGGACCTTTCCTCCTTTCTCCAAACGATGGTAGATCGTTTCCTCTATAGTGCCAGACACAACAAAATAGAGGTTATTCTCTTCATCACCGAATTTTTTCATCATGCTGTTTTCAGGAAAATACCGGATAACCAGCATACTCATAAAAGCGATCATTTCAGGATATGTCATCTTGATGAAAAAACGCTTAACTCCTGTATTTTTTGATCTGGCTTTACGAAGGGATGAATAGAAGTCTTGCCCCTCTTGATAAGACAGCCCAAGGATTTGCCATTCAAGGATTTTGGATACAAGGGCCTGCATGATCATATCTGCTTCGATAAAAAGCTCGGCAGCCGTTCCATATCCATCGGCGGCGGCATAAAACGATTTGTCTCGTTCCAAAAGCTCCGCAAAGAATCTATGGAGCCATGGATCATTTGGAAAGGCCTTAAGTAGATTTTCAAACTCTTTGACAGAATCGATCGTGACAGAACCATCTATAATACGGTTTACGATGCGGTTCCGTTTTTTTGTACGGTCGTTCATAACTAATATCCTTATTAAAGGCTGCTTTGACCTTTTATGATTTCTGTGATGGTGTCTATGTGTTTGGTTCAGCTTCTCGTTTTTGTTACAAAAGGGACGTCTTCTCTCGTAAATAGACGTCATTTAGGTGATGAGAAAGATCAACATAACGTGTGTTGGTTGTTCAGTGCCATAAAAATAAGATGCGGTCATACAATTATACTTTTTGATTTATTCTTCAAGGAAAAGATTTCAATTACTGGTTTTTATGTTCAACAGGTAAAATTGATCTGGTATGAGCATCCGGGCACAACACGGTGTTTTTATTTCCAAAAAAAATGTTGCCAAGCCTGTGAACCTCCCTACCAAAAAGAATGGGGCTTGCGGGGAGCATGCCGGTCAACAAATTTATTTTGGTCGGTATTATTCTTTTACCCTAAATTTGAGTTTTATTTATAGGTAATGGTAAAGACCAGATGTAATAGTGAACACCAGGAATCCTCCTGCTGCGGTGAACGGCAATTGCTGGGGATGTTATTGAAGCTCTTAATGCAAAGGTCCTTCATCAATTTACATGCAAGACAGGTCGCAAAACCGTGGGGCGGTAATTCCATTTCAAGCTTGAGTGGCAGTTGATCGGTTGGCAGGCGAGTTATATTTGCTTTGTTTTTACGTTTACTCATTGATCCGTTTTCCTTTTAAATATCATCGGCAATTTCCAAAAAAACTTGATTGTTAAAATCTCTCATCTACCTAATGCAATGAAATGGTTATCATATTGCAAAAAGTAATGTGCATCATACTTTTAAATATCTGTAGTGACTAGGAAGGATTAAAGGTCGTGGTGTTTGATGGAGGCACGGATCATAATTAAATCAAGATTTAAAGTTCAACCAAATCCAGAAAAATCAAAATCTTGGATAATATCCTTAGTGGGAGGATATGTGGTCCACGGAATTCTTCCCGGAGTACCACCGGCCTCAGGATTTTCCAGTTGCCGACATGTCGGAAAGGTTGGGGGAAATGTGCAATGTTGTTGTCATTTTAAGTTATTATTGGGTGATATATGATGTTAAAAATAAAAAATTGATAGGGGAAAAGGTAAAAAATTGACATAAATACACCAAATGAGTAAAAATATACCCGTTGATTCCTCCTTTCCATTTAAGTTGGATTTAATGTTGGAGAAAGTTAGGCTGAAAAAGAAAACAATTCTATTTGTTGAATTTGAGGCATGAGATAATCGTTAATGATTGAAATATTAAGAAAAATGTTTGAAGCTAACCCCGAGAAACCAACAATTGTTTTAAAAGATAAATGTTCAGACTGCGGATGTGAGACAATCATTGAGATAACACCTACATCAGGAGGATTTGGATTACAAGGTGCCGTTTTATCTAAGTGTTCACCTGACGCGTATTTAACAAAGTGTCCTGAGTGTTTCAACGCTGACCAACATGAAAAAAAATCTGGAAAGAAGAAAGCATAAAAGATTTAAAATTAACTGGTGATACGATTAGCGCACCATCAAAAAATCATTTAATTCGAGTAGTTATATGCGTTACAAAATGTCACAAGTTTTGGAAGTCCCGATTTTAAAGGTATACTCGACATAGAATCGGTGAAAGGAATTTCTTTATGACCTGCATTGTTCAGAAATACGGCGGTAGCAGTGTGGCGGATGTGGACCAATTACGCAAAATTGTCCGGATGATTGCCGACCTCAAGGGTCAAAATAATGATATTGCCGTGGTCGTTTCGGCCATGGGAAAGACGACCGACAAGCTCGTGGCCATGGCCCGGGAAATCTCGCTCAAACCGCCGCGGCGGGAAATGGACATGTTGCTTTCCACCGGCGAGCGCATCACTATGGCGATGCTTTGCATGGCTTTGCATGAGCAGGGGCTTGATGCGATATCATTGACCGGCTCTCAGGCCGGCATAATCACCAACGACCGCCACAATGACGCCCAAGTCATCGAGGTCCGGCCCTTTCGGGTACAGGATGAAATGGCTAAAGGCAAAGTTGTAATCATCGGTGGTTTTCAGGGTGTCAGCTATAAGCGGGACATCACTACCCTGGGCCGCGGCGGGTCCGATACCACGGCGGTGGCTCTGGCAGCTGCGTTGGACGCCGAGCGCTGTGAAATTTACTCGGATGTGGATGGCGTTTACTCGACCGACCCCTCCATGGTGGCCGAGGCACAGCACCTGCCGGAGGTTTCCTATCCGGTGATGCAAGAGATGAGCATGGCTGGGGCCAAAGTGCTGCATGCCTCCGCTGTGCAGTTTGCCAAAGAAAAAAACATCGCTATCTACGCCCGCTCCACATTCTCACCGGGCCGTGAAACCGTTATTCGAAGGCTTTCCCCCGGCACCATCGTCGGGGTGCAGGCGGTGGTCAGCGAAAAGCAGGTTGAGCGCATCCGGCTGAACGGTGCCGACGTTCATGCCAGCTTCAAACAGGCCGTGGATTTCCTGGAAAGCGAGCAGGTACCCATCAAAGAAGTCAATGTTGGCGAGATAGCCGCCGACAGCAAGCAATCAACCGCATCCTTTGTCGTTTCCACAAATAATATTTACGGTTGGGAGCAGGTCAAATCCGCGCTGCAGAACAGACTGGGGGAAAATATCGAATTTGATGCCGACCTGGCAGCCCTGTCCATAATCGGCGAAGGATTGAACCGCAATAATCTGACCCTTTTGGAAACGATCGGTTTGCTGGCAGACAACCAAATATCCGTGCTCGGTATCACCACGACTTCGTTTCGCATCTCCCTTCTGGTACCACGGGATCGGATCGAAAAAAGTGTTGAACTCTGTCACACCCGCTGGGTGGCAAACAATGTCTGATACCCATTGGTCTGCCATGGGAAGCACAAGAATCGGAACTGTTTCAATTCTTGTGTTTACTCCAACATATAATCTTAGGGAAACCTGTGGTAGCTGTAATGAAGACCAAGTATCAAGCAATTGATTTTTTGACATATTCAAAGGGTATCGCAAAAACATAACTGTTGGACTATCTATATATCTTTACGTTGGCTAAAAACCGTGGGGTTGTGTTTTTAGATATCAAGAGATAACAATCTGTCAACTGATGTCGTTACTCAATTTGTTATAAAACAGGATCAGCAATATCTCAACCTTTTGTCATTGAGATTCCATGAGCTAACTCTAAGTCCACATTCAGAGCCAATATAAAGCCCTCACACACAACCTTCACTTAAAGCCAACATTTCAACACTCCTGTCAGCCCAAGATTGGATGCATGGAAATCGGTTGCAAATACGTCCTCTTTATCATACTACAAAGCGGGCTCTTATTCTGCCCTGGTTCTGCCTGAGCCTAAAAAATGCCAACCAAGAGGAGTGTAATAACCTGCTGATATGATAACTAAAAGATCACATAAAGCTCGCATTTCTATTCGTCTGTTTGACAGTCACTGCCATTTAGACGACAGGGCCTATGACAAAGATTTGGATGATGTCATCCATCGTATGCATGACGCCGGCGTTGCGTCGGCCATGACCATTGGAACAACCCTTGAACGCTGCATCAAAGGGGTTGCCATCGCGGAATCCATACCAGGGGTGTATGCTTCGGTGGGCATTCATCCCCACGGTGCAAAAAGCTGCGATGAAGACGTCCTAAAGACGCTCAAGGATCTTGCCGGAAGTCCCAGCGTTAGCGCATGGGGAGAAATCGGCCTTGACTTTAACCGAATGTTCTCTCCCAGAGACGTTCAGGAAAAGTGGCTTGTCAGACAGCTTGAAATTGCCGATACGTTGAAACTTCCGGTCATATTTCACGAGCGGGACAGCAACGGCCGCCTGCTCGACATTCTGAAAACACATTTTAAAACCGGCCGAAACGGGATTGTGCACTGCTTCAGCGGCACTGAGGATGAGCTGAAACAATATCTTGATTTGGGCCTTTATATCGGAATTACTGGCATTGTGACCATCAAGGGGCGTGGTGCGGACTTGAGAAAGATGGCACCTTCGATCCCGGTCAATAGAATCCTGATCGAAACCGATGCGCCCTATCTGACGCCGACACCCGAAAGAAACCACACCCAAAGAAACGAACCGGCCTTTGTCCGATCGGTTTTTTTGAAGCTTGCTGAAGTAAGACAGGAAGATCCTATCTCCCTGTCTGAATCCCTATGGAACAACACCTGCCGATTATATGGTGTTGACGCTGATACAACATTGAGCCGGTGAGGCACTATTTGAAAACAGTTTCCACTTTGAAACACCTTACTGGTTCCCTAAAATGAATATTAAAAGCTTCTTTACTTTAGTTGTCATTTCGCTTAAAATACAACAAGTTCTATATATAAAGCTACATAATTCAAGTTTCGCACACTTTAGCGGCATTGCTAAAAATTAAGGGCGCGAAACTTGAGTTAGAAGAAAAATGGACATGATATACAAAAAGAAAAGAAATTACATATGAGCCATCACACGATTGAAAAACAAACCATTGGCGATTTAAAATCCTTTTACAATTTAATGTCACAAACCCGCGATGTACGTTTTGAAATAGTAAACGATTTGTTTTCATCTCAAGACATACAAAAAAGCCGGATTACCGCTTTAAAAAATGCACTCGATTCTCTTATAGAAATCTTGGATAACGGATACAAAACCGCTCTTAAAATCGATGGTTCTGAAAGCATCGATGTGGATGTGACCTATGAAGTCACAGAACTAAAAAAAGATATATACTATCTTGAAAATAATGAGAACAAGTTCATGTCCTACCTTGAATCGCTGCATCCAAATTTTTCAACCCACGTGCAATCCGGTACGGCATTATTGAAGGGAAAGCATTTTAATTGTTTTATCACAGACAGAGACGGTACCACCAACAATTATTGCGGTCGATATCGCTCTTCTGTCCAGTCGATCTACAATGCAGTATTTTTAACCCGCTTTGCCAAAAATACGGTGTCCAATCCTATTATGATGACCTCCGCACCCCTCAAAGACATCGGTATTGTAGATGTCAGCGTCACTCCTGACAAAACCATGATATACGCAGCATCAAAAGGTCGCGAATTCATTGATCTTTCGAATGAGCGAAGAACATTTCCCATTGACGATCAAAAGCAAAAACTTATTCAACGCCTTTACCGAAAATTGGATAATTTGGTTAAAGATCCGGCATATGAAAAGTTCTCTCTGATCGGGTCCGGACTTCAATTCAAATTCGGTCAAATCACCATTGCGAAACAAGATATCAATGGCTCGATTCCAGGGCCGAAATCCGAGGAATTTTTAGGTTTGATTAAAAATGTTGTAACAGACCTGGACCCCACACACGAAAATTTCAGGATCGAAGATACGGGCTTGGATATTGAAATTATACTTACTATTTCGGATAAAAAAGCCGGTTTAAAAGATTTCGACAAAGGAGACGGCGTCAAATATCTGGACAAAGAATTGAATCTTGACATGAACAAAGGCCCGCATTTGATTTGTGGCGATACCGGATCGGATGTGCCAATGATTGAAGCAACCATGAAACGAACGAACGATACGTGGTCTATTTTCGTGACCAAAAATCAAGAGCTGGCTCAGCGCGTAAAAGCACTTTGCCCCAACGCACTGATCGTTCCTGAACCGGACATTCTGGTTACGATTTTAAACCAACTTTCAACCCGTTTTTGAAAAATGAGGACCAAATGGCTTTGAAAAAATTTAAAGGAGTGATCTTGGATCTTGATGGTGTGATTACAGGAACAGCCCGCGTACATGGCCTTGCATGGGAAAGCATGTTCAATGATTATTTGAAAATGGCTGCAGAACGTGACAACACACCGTTTGTCCCGTTTGATCGTGAAAAAGATTATCTGGAATACGTTGACGGTAAACCCCGAATGGATGGCGTCAAAAGCTTTCTGGAATCCAGGGGAATTCAATTGCCGTTTGGCGATTTCGATGATCCGCCGGATGTTGAGACCATTTGCGGACTGGGAAATCGAAAAAACAAGGACTTTCAAAAAGTACTTCGAAAAGAAGGACCGGATGTTTTCGATTCAACAATGGCTTTTATTAAAGCATGTCAGAAACGAGGTATTAAAATCGGTGTTGCGTCTTCCAGTCAAAATTGTAAGCTCATTTTGGAGCTGGCCAACATCGAAAAATATTTTGAGGCTCGGGTTGGCGGCGTGATTTCTCGAGAATTGAATCTGAAAGGAAAACCAGAGCCCGATATTTTTGTAACTGCTGCACAGTGGATGGGATTGAAACCGGGTGAATGTGTGGTGGTCGAAGATGCCATTTCGGGAGTGCAGGCCGGCAGAAACGGTAGTTTCGGACTGACCTTAGGTATTGCCAGAGAAATCGAAGGTGAAGCGCTCATCAAAAATGGTGCAGATATTGTGGTTCGCGACATGGCGGAAATTTCACTGGACAGAATCAACCAATGGTTCGGAAAAGGTATAGAAGCCGATGGGTGGAACCTGACCTATGATGCCTTTGATCCGGAAGATGAAAAGCTTCGAGAAACCCTGACCGCAGTTGGAAATGGGTATCTTGGAACTCGTGGAAGTTATGAAGGAGAACATGCATCAGACATTCATTATCCGGGCACATATATGGCCGGTGTGTATAACAAACCGAGCACCATAGTGGGCGGCAAACGCATCTATAACAATGATTTTGTGAATTGTCCCAATTGGACGCTCATCGAATTTGCCATCGGCGAATCGGATTATCTTAGCCCTTTGAAAATGAATATTCTTAGCTATCAACAAAAGTTGAATATGAAAGAAGGCGTGATGCAGCGCACCATTTTGTGCAAAGATGGTGTGGGAAGAATTACCCGGATTCAAAGCCGCCGGGTTGCATCCATGGCCGATCCCCATGTGTGCGCCATTAAATTTGATATGACTCCCGTCAATTACACAGATACGATTCGTATTAGATCCGCCATCGACGGTACGGTCATTAATGACAATGTTCCCAGGTACCGTCAGCTCAATTCAAAACACCTGGCACCTGTGTCTCAGGGTAAAACCAGAAACGGTATCTATCTGCACGTTCAAACCCGTCAGTCCAAATATCAAATTGTCATGAACGCCAAAACGAAAATATATCAACAAAACAGATCCATTCGCCCTCGTAAAACAGTGTTTCAGAAAAAAGGTTACATTGCCGAAATCATAACACTTGATGCCATGGAGAATACAACGTATTCGCTTGAAAAACTTGTCAGTTTATTCACATCGTTGGATAAAGGTGTCACCCATCCTCGTAAAGTCGGCTCCCGGGCACTGGCAGGCATCAAATCCTTCAAAGATGTGCTTGGGCCAAACGCCCGCGCCTGGAGCAATCTCTGGAAAAAAGCAGATATTCGAATCCATGGCGACCGATTCATGCAAAAAGCGACGAGACTTCATATCTACCATCTTCTTGTGGCTGCATCGCCCAATAACAGAACCATCGATGCTGGAATAACGGCTCGGGGGCTTCATGGGGAAGCTTACCGCGGCCATGTGTTTTGGGATGAACTCTATATTCTGCCGTTTTACAACCTCCGATTTCCGGAGATCTCAAAAGCGCTGCTCATGTATCGTTACAGGCGATTAGAGGGCGCTCGCATGTATGCCAAAGAAAACGGCTATCAAGGGGCCATGTATCCATGGCAAACCGCCGATGGTGGAGAGGAAGAAACCCAGATAGTGCACTACAATCCCAAAAACGACTCATGGGGACCGGATTTGAGCCGTCTTCAACGTCACGTTTCCATCGCGGTGTTTTACAATGTCTGGAGATATGCGAATGATACGAATGACCATACATTCATGAATGAATACGGTGCTGAAATGATGTTAGACATTGCCCGATTCTGGGCAAGTGCCACATATGTCGACAAAAATACCGGGAAATATTCCATTAAAAAGGTAATGGGACCCGACGAATTTCATGAAAAGCTGCCCGGTTCAGATGACCATGGGGTAAAAGACAACGCCTATACGAACATCATGGTTGTATGGCTTTTGGAAAAAGCCATGGAAGTTATAAAGAACCTTTCCAACCGAACGTTTAATCGAATTAGCAGAAATATCAGGCTTAACGTTGAAGAAACCGAAAAATGGAAAGATATTTGCAAGAAGATGAATGTGATCATATCTGATGACGACATTATCAGCCAGTTTGATGGATACTTTGATTTAAAAGAACTGGATTGGCAACATTACCGGGAAAAATATGACGATATTCATCGAATGGACCGCATCCTAAAGGCGGAAGGAGATTCACCGGATGCATATAAGGTTGCGAAACAAGCTGACACACTGATGACCTTTTATGTATTGTCACCGGAGGCTGTGGCTCGCATCCTTAAACAAGTGGGCCATCCTGTTGAAGATCCCATTGAACTGTTAAAGAAAAACTACGAATACTATGAACAGCGCACCAGCCATGGATCGACATTGAGCAAGGTGGTCCATGCAGTGATTTCCAGCTATATGGCGGAAGAAGAGACGGCGTGGGAATGGTTTGTTGAAGCGATGAGATCCGACATATATGACACCCAGGGGGGAACGACACCGGAAGGTATTCATTGCGGTGTAATGGCCGGCACACTGGATGTCATTACGCGATACTTTGCAGGTATTGATTTTTCACATAAGATTCCGGAAATCAACCCCCATCTTCCCCATCACTGGAAAGAGATGTCCTTGAAAGTCTGCCACAAAAATATCTGGTATGATTTAAAATTAACTCAAGACAAATTACAACTGACCGTAAATGGTAGGCTAAAAGCCCCCCTACCGGTAAAGGTTCAAGGAAAAACCATCAAAATTAGGGCCGGTAAAACGCGTTCTGTTCGTTTATAAGTCAACTGCTTTTCTCACGAGCCTGATGGGTGAAGAATTTAATTTTAAAATGCTAAAAAATACAAACAATGTGTTTTCGGAAAGATCCGCCCGACTATAATATAATCTTTTAATTTCAAATTGGTTTCTTGTTTTTTGACAAACAAAATAAATTCTTCATGAGAAATGCGGGCTAAAGTTTCGCGTCTATATTCATATGATCACGCATACCCACATCTACCAGTATATTCTTGAAAATTTTTTATCGCCGGAAAAAACACCGCGAAAAGAGAAATATTCGAGCGGAACGAACTATGTTTTGGCTGTATCCGGTGCGGCTGCCTCTGGAAAAACAACGTTCTGCAAAGGGATGGTCGAGTATCTAAGAAAGAAAGGTTTAAGTGCCGTTCATGTTCCCTTGGATGGCTATCTTCTTGACAGGGAAACTCGAGATAAACAAAATTTAAGCGGTTACGACCCGAAGTCTTCTAATCTCTCCAGAATGATCGATCATATGAAAACCCTCATCTATGCAGGCAAGTCATTTAACTTGCCGATCTACGACCATAAAAGCGGCAACCATAGGCGATCCCGGCGTATAAAACCTGCCGAGGTCATCATACTCGATGGTATAATGTCTCTTCAATTCGAGATACGCGAACGTTTTCCCAATCTAAATATCTTTTTTACCAGCGATGACATAGTTATTCGCGGTTTGCGATTATTGGTTGATATGGAAGAGAGGGGTTATTCCGCGTTTCAAGCGTTGGCTCACTCTGATGAAGAATTTGTTTTTTACAACAAATGGATCTATCCGCAAATCACGTTTGCACATTTAAAAATTTTAGTGGGAGAACAGCGAGAACTCAAGCTTGCATCCGAATAACAACAAGACAGTCGCTTAACTTGGTTTTTTCATTATATGTTGGCAAAAGTGTAAAGTGCCTAAAGTTAAGGTATTCTATCAATTTTAATTATAATTGACCGCGGTGAAAGCGCGTTCCTGAAACTTTAGCTCACTTTAGGTACTTTACATTTTTAGACTTCAGCTTATTCGGGATAGTGCCCAGATAAAAATACGTCATCGTATTAATGAATTAGAGCACTTAGGTTCTATTATTTGAAAATATTTAATATCTTGTCTCCAACACCTTGTTTTTTCTCTTCAGATCCTGATGTCACTTCTTTTCTTTTTCCGGTTTTGGATGTTGTGCCGGCTGCGTCTTTTCCTGTAATTTCGAGGGCCTTTTTACAGGGGTTTGCTTCTCCGGATGATCCGGAAACAAAAAGGTGGGCCCAGCCCACCGGTCCTAAAAGGGCAGCACCGATGGTGGTGGCGGTATCCACGATATCGATCTCTAAAGAAGGATTGACCAGTGTGCCGCCGAGTTTAAAGGGTTTGGTTATTTTGCTTAAGCTGATACTCAATTTCCCGGTTTTTTGGGTTCCAATCCCCTCTTTGGGCTTGGTTTCGATATGAAACTCCAATTCTTCGGTTTTAAGATTTATTTTTCCTTCGCTGAACAATGTTTTTTGGGGATCGTCGGCGATGATGATGTCGCTTTTGGCCATGCCGTTATTAATATTAAAATCACACACGGCACAGTTAAATCGAGCGCTGTCGATGTTCTTGCCCAAAGGATTGATTAGCCGCATAAGATTCGAACGGATTCCGGCACCGGCAAAATCTAAATAACCGGCGGATAGTTCCCCTTCTCCCAGCAACGCAACCACATCGCCGTTCAAACCTGCCATGAGCTCTGCTATAGATTTTCCTTGACCTTTCAGATTAATGTCAAGGTCAAGAATGCCTTCAAGGGCTTGAGTAATTTCCAGCTTTTTGAGCATTTCTCCAAGATTCATTTGTTTGATATCCATTTTTACATCAACATACGCCACATTTTCTTTTGTCTGAAAACTCAAACTGTTAACCAGATTTCCACCGCCTATCGCAGCTGTCAGGGGATTTACAGTGAGATTTCCATCCTGTAGCCTTACCTTGGTCACAATATTATCAAAGGCAAGTCTTGGAAGAAGCATGTGTTTGATTCGAACATCAACGGCAGCGTTGATACGATGCAGGCCGTCTAATTTTAAGGGAGTGTTTTGAAACAGTTTGTCCGATTTTCTTTTAGATTTCGTTGTCGTTTCTTTTGCACCGGCGGCTTTTCTCTCTCTTTTTATTAACATTGGACGCAGATCGAGGGTTTCGGAAAAAAGATCACCAGATATTCGCGGCCTTTTCGCAGAGTGGTCAAGTGTTACGGAACCATTTATCTTACTTTCTCCCAGTTCTATTAACATATCAGACACCTGAATTTTTTCGGACTTGCTTGCAATTAGATGACTGGAAATATGGAAAGGGCCTTTAATTGGCAGGGGTTTTCGTGTGATATTTTCAATCTTGGCCATATCATCGCCTTTGACAGAGAATCTGACATCGATGCCTTTTGCAGCCACCGGGTCCTGGATCTTGCCGGCAATGGCGAATTCCATCTGAGCGATATTGGCTTTTAAATCAACAGGATAGGATACATCAGGGTTAGTGATGCCTGCCAACGAACCGATTTTTCCGGACACGTTAAATGGAATGTCGTTGAACGAGCCTTTCAGTTCAATGTCGGCATCGCCCATTAACTCCGCAGATTTTCGATGACCTTGATCTATGGTTAAGACGTGGGTTCTATTTTTTTGATGGTTTTTAACCGTCAGCTTTCCATCTTTGATAAGTATCTCTTTAAAATCAAACAGTGCTGTTTCCTTTTCATCTTTTTTTACAGGCGCTGCGTCAACTTTCTTTTGTGCCGGCAAATCAAATTCCAGATTTGTTTTACCGGATTTGTTGATTTCCATCATCAAATCCGTATTGAGCAGCGTTAACCGTTTTACATTGATTTTGCCCTGAATGAGCGGAATAAGCGAAAATTGAACTTCAATGTGGTTGGCACGGATCATTTCCGGATAAGCGCTCCAGGGAGCATTTTGAAAAGAGACCTGGTTTATCTCAAGGGTGGGAGACAAACTTATTTTTACTTTTATATCACCTGCGATGGTGAGTTCCCTGCCGGTATATTTTTTAGCGATTCCGGTAATCATTGGCTTAAACTTGTTGTAATCATAAGTCGATACGACAACAATGATGACCAAAAAACAGGCAATGATGACACCTGCGAGGACACCTAAAATAATTTTTCGGCGCATGGTCATGCCTCCTTGATAGTGGATGTTATCAGCGTCCTTTATTTATTTTTACGTTGAAAACCTGGTCCTCCGGGACCGTTGAAGATATCGCATCCCGAGGGTCAGAGTTGATTTTGGCTCTTCCTGAAAAAACGCTGATAGAGTTTAATGTGAACTAAAGTTTAAAGTGAGCTAACATTAAGGAATTCTATCGATTATATAAAATCTGTGGAGCAAAGTGACGCCACAACTTTAGCCATTTCAGCTCACTTTAGTCACTTCTAACTTGTCTAGCTTGCAGGAGAGCAGATCCTTCAGGGGCAAACCAAACGGGGTCTTTTGGGCCCGGATACTTTACTCATTTAATCATAAGAACCAATTTCATCCGATGCAACCTAAAAAAAAACATATTCAACAAATTCATCCCAAAGACCATGATGCAGATATTTTATTGAGCGTTTGTTCAACATCTGATAACGTTATTTCAAATATTTTGTGACACCGATTCATAATATAAATCAATGGAGGAAGTGATGAAAAGAGCATTTATTTTGGTTTTAACGGCATGTTTTTGTCTTGTGGCGAATTCTGTGTTTGCCCCGTCTCTTGCTGCTTCAGATCGCAATCTAATTCTTACCGAAGGTACAGGCGAGGTCATGGGTCAGAACGATTCAGCAAAAATTTTCATCGCCGTTGTGACAGAAGGACGGACATTGGAACAGGCCAGTTCGGACAATGCGGACAAAACCAAAGCGGTACTAACGGCCATCAATGGGTTGAACATTAAACATCTTAAACTCGAGACATCCAATTATCGTGTTACGCCCCAAAGGGATTATAAAGCCCGGCCGCCCAAGATAAGAGGTTATGAAGTCAACAATGCCATTGTGGTGACGCTGGAAGGATTTGAGACTGAACCTTTATCCAAACATGTTTCCCGGATTGTTGGAAAAGCCCTTGGAAGCGGTTCCAACACGATTCAACGTATTCAGTTTTATCTCAAAGATAAATCGACATTAGAAAAAAAAGCGTTAAAATTGGCAACGCAGGAAGCGGTGGAACGGGCGAAAACATTGGCCGAAGCCGCGGGTGTGAAACTAAAACGCATTGTTTCACTCAGCACACAGCCGATTTATGCGCCGCCCCGCCCTCATATGTTACGAGCAGCCGAGATGAAGACAGACGCAGGCACGGTGGCGCCCCCGATGGAGATCGGGGAAAGTCGTATTCGGGTCCAGGTCAGTATTGCCTATGAGATCGCGCCCTAACCCGAATATTTTCTTGTTCAATTCCTTAAAAAAATTTTCACCCTACGGGCTAAATGAGTACAAAAAATATCCGGAAGATCTTCAAAACAGGAAATTTGCGGACGGGTTATATTTTTGTCAGCTCATAGCTTCGGCTTCCGAGTCCAAGTTTTTCGGCATAGTCCAGTTGAAGGGTCCAGTCGACATTCGGGTAAACCCCCCTGAATTTATCTCCGCCTTTTTCAGTATTGACCTCAAGGCATGATTCAGGAAGGGCTTCTTCCTGGTTCACAAGATCAACGGACGCCTGGTCAATGGCCACCGGATCTTTGGAAGCAACGATGCCGATATCTCTGACGATGGGTGCATCATTGTGGCCGTAACAGTCGCATGCCGGGGATACATGGGTGATAAAATTTAGAGACAACAATTTGTCTGTTTTATTTTTTAAAACACCCATGGTGTATTCCACCATGTTTTCCAGAAATGTCGGTATGGCCTGATTCCACTCAATTTCAATGGCGCTGTTGGGACAGATAAGGATACATTCACCGCATCCGATACACTTTTTGGCGTTCAGCACCGCCTTTTCATTTTCCAGAGAAAGGGCATTCTGGGAACAGTGGGGAAGACAGTCCCCGCAACCCACACATTTTTTCTTGACCACTTTTGGCGAAACAGTGGAGTGTTGTGCCAGCTTTCCCTTCCTGGAGGCACATCCCATCCCCAAGTTTTTAATGGCACCACCAAAACCCGAAAGTTCATGCCCTTTAAAATGTGCCACCGATATCAGGGCATCGGCTTCACAAATATCAGAACCAATGTACACTTTTTTAAAATTTTTCTGGTTGACGGTAACGGCGGTTTCGCTTTTTCCTCTTAATCCGTCGGCAATGATAATGGGGGCATTCACCACTGAATAGGCAAAACCGTTTTGAATGGCCGTGGACAGATGATGGGGTGAATCGCTTCGGGTCCCGGCATACACGGTATTGGCATCGGTCAAAAACGGATATCCGCCGATACTTTTAATGGACTCCACAATCTTTCGAATAAATACCGGCCGAATAAAGGCGGTATTTCCCTTTTCTCCAAAATGAAGCTTCACAGCCACAAGCTCCCTTGCTTTAACGGTTTCGGAGAGGCCCGCCGTATCCAGAAGCCTTGCCAGCTTGTCTAAGAGATTTTCTTTGGCCGATGCCCTTAAATCGATAAAATAGACGTTGCTTTTCATGGAATCCTCCCTGTAAAGTAACCTTTAAATTTGAATTCCCCGCTGCTTGTCCAAACGTAGCGGAAATCCCGCTATACGGGGCTACGGGGATAGGAATTTTAGCCCCCCAGGCGGGTAAATCTTTTGCTGAAAACTACCGATTGTCCTCTTCAAAGTCAAGATGATTGTCTTAGCCTTTAATCGCAATGCTTCATATTCGGAGATTAGCATGAAGACCACTGCTCCACGAAAGAGGCGACCCCTGTCTTATGGTACTTTACTGTTTATTTGCTGCGGTGTTGCCTTTGCCGGTTATCTGGGGTCTAACATGCGCCTTCCTGTGGTCCCACTTTATGCAAAATCTATCGGTGCAGATACCGTTCAAATCGGCATCATCAACTCTGCGTTTTTGTTTATGGCCGGAATTTTGTCTTTGCCATTGGGCATCCTCTCTGACCGCTATGGCCGGAAACTGTTTGCGTCTATGGGTCTTATTGTGCTGACAGTCACTTCATTTTTGCTCTATTTTAGCAAAACGCCGATGCAACTCTTGTGGATCTATCTTTTTTTCGGTGCCGGAGTGGCAGCATTCGGTCCGACGATGATGTCCTTTGTGGCTGATTTTTCCCCCACCACTCATTTAGGACGCTCATATGGTTGGTATACAACAGCCCTTTACACTTCAATGAGTTTGGGTCCCGCCATTGGCGGATTCATTGCTGAACAAAGAGGATTTCTTCAGGTGTTTTTCATTTCCGGTATCATTATTTTCTTTACCTTTTGGGTGGTCGTCTTTTTTTTGCCGCCAACCCATCTCATTATCGGTGAAAAACCAAAAAAAGAGAAAACTTCGGTCATTATAAGGGGGCTTTTGAAAAATCGTCCTCTTTTGAGTTGCTGGCTTGTGACCTTTGGAGGGTGTTTCGCTTTAGGAATGTTTATAACTTTTCTTCCCCTTCACGCTCAAAACCAAAACCTGACCATATGGCAAATCGGCCTTGTTTTTGCAGTTCAGGGAATCTTTAATGCAATATCTCGAATTCCTTTTGGTCATATGAGTGATAAAGTAAAAAATCGAAGCACTCTAGTTGTTATCGGTCTTATTGGATTTGCCGCTTCTATGGCGGGTTTTGGAATATCCACGCGGGTAATTCATTTTGTATCATTTGCCGTTGCATTCGGAATTAGTATGGGACTGGCGTTTACTTCCATCGGCGCCCTTATTGCGGAAGTCGTTCCTGTTGAATCCCGAGGACTTGCAATGGGCGGCTATAATACATGCATCTATTTTGGAATGATGGTAAGTTCGGCTTCCATGGGACCGATTATTCGGAAAATCGGCTTTGAAAGCGGATTTTTGATCACAGCGGTGATAAACTTGTTTCTGGTGGGATTTTTCTACTTTCTCATGAAAGAGTTTTCCCGTAAGCGATAATTTAATATGGATTCAATTGTTTATGTCAATGAAGCCGCGTTAATTGTTCGTTGCAAAGCGTATATGTTTTTAAATAAAAACGTCTAATCACTCCGCTTAAAATAAGGAACATTATTTATGAACCACATGAATCCTCGGACCGTTCACAGAAATCTCATCCTTCGCATTGGCGTAACAGCCTTTATTATATCGATTTTATTCGGGTTCGGTGCCTGGCAGTATGAAAAAAAAGACATCGGCCGGGAAATTTTTCTGCGAACGGAAAACGGCTTCAAGATGTTGAACAATCAAATCCGAGACTTATTTGATGATCCAAATGATTTAAAACCATCTGCCATTCAACGTCATCTGGAACAAATTATGAGTGAACGTCGAAATGTTGAGCTGGGTCTGTTTGTCTGGATTGGTATTTATGATCTTAATGAAAAGCGGATTGTACAAGTCAGTGATGAAACATATGAACACATCGAATGGGTTGAAAAGTTGACGGGGCAGGTGCCAGGTCATCTTCGTAGCTATAAAAACATGAAATTCAACGTTGTTAAACTAACGGGCATCCCGCATGTACAGATCATTTCACCCATCAAAAACAATCTGGGTGAATTGTCCGCCTATGGGGAGACTGTTTTTGCCGTATCTCCTGATACTTTAAATAGTCTTCGAAAACGAGCGATTAATTTAGCACTATTGGCCATGTTTATTGTGGTTGTGACGACGGGTTTGCTTTACCCGGTTATTATCCATCTATTGAACCGTGTGTCTTCATTGTCGGCGAGACTATTTGAAGCCAACCTTGAAATTCTGAAAGTTTTGGGAAGCGCGGTTGCCAAAAGGGACAGCGATACAGACTCTCATAACTACCGCGTTACCATTATATCCGTTAAGCTTGCCGAGACATGTCGGCCTTCCCAAAGATGACATGAGGCGATTGATAAAAGGCGCTTTCCTTCATGATGTGGGGAAAATCGGCATTGAAGATGAAATTTTACATAAACCCGGACGGCTGACGACAGATGAATTTCAACTGATGAAAAAGCACGTCGCCTTCGGGATTGATATTGTAAATAAGGCCGAATGGATTAAAGAAGCGGTGGATGTGGTTGGTTATCACCATGAAAAATATGATGGCAGTGGTTACAATAGTGGAATAGAAGGAGGAACGGTTCCTATAATCGCCAGGATTTTTGCAATAGCCGACGTCTTCGATGCATTGGGTTCCCGTCGGCCGTATAAGGAGCCGCTTTCTTATGATGAGACCATGGAGATTATCCGGGCCGGAAGGGGAAATCACTTTGATCCTGAATATGTTGATGCGTTTGAATCGATATCAAAATCGATATATGAAAATTATGCAGGAAGAGAGGATGAAGCGCTTGTAGAAGAGCTCAATTTAATTATCAAAAAATATTTTTATGACGGATAATTCATGTCTTGCATCTTCGGCAAGCTCGATATTCGCTAGACTACATCTGTTAAATTTAGGTTAGGAAAGATCAAATGTATTTGGAGCAAAGGTTAAATGTTCTAAACAAAATTTACGGGCTTTATAACGATATTGAAAAAAATTTGGATGTGGCCTGCAAAAAATATTGTGCAGCGTGCTGCACCCCCAATGTGACCATGACAACCCTCGAGGGATATCTTATCGCAAATCACATGATCTCAAATGGTCAGGCGGATTTATTAGAAAATATTCAAACAAAGATATCCAAAAATCGCTTTAAGCCCAAAATCACCACCAATAGACTCGCAGATCTTTGCATGAATGGGGACGATCCGCCGGAGGAGGAAAAGAAAAATTCAAATAAAAGTTGCCCAGTGTTAAAAGATAATCTGTGCCCGATTTATGAGGTTCGGCCGTTTGGGTGTCGGTGTTTTATCTCAAAGCATGATTGCAGCAAAGCGGGGTATGCCGAAGTCGATCCCTTTGCTATGACAGTGAATACGCTATTTATGCAGTTCGTAGAACACATCGATTCCATGGGCTTTTCAGGTAATTTTGCAGATGTTCTGTTGTTGATGGCATCCAAAGAGAATCGTGGCAATTACAAGTTAAACACCTTAAACCATCCAGGTGCTGATCTTGTTCCCAATCTTAAGATTAAGGTATTGATGGTGCCGCCTGAACATCGGATTAAAGTCAAGCCGGTAATTGATGCGCTTTTGAACCTGCAAAAATAAATAATAACTTAAACACATAAAAGAATTTTTTCAATTTGTTTACGATCATTTAGGGTATGAAATGTGCGCGTCGATGTTGACTTGGAACCTGCGTTTTGGTATCGCAAAAGGGACCAAAACTTTACTCAAAGGAAATTAAACATTATGGAAAGAACATTGTCTATTATCAAACCCGATGGTGTTGCACGGGGAATCATCGGTGAAGTGATTCAACGATTGGAAACCAACAAACTCAACATCGTGGCCATGAAAATGTTGAAAATGAACAAAACGCAGGCTGAAGGTTTTTATGCGGTACACGAAGAACGACCGTTTTTTGACAGCCTGACATATTTCATGTCATCCGGACCGATCGTCCTCATGGTCCTTGAAGGTGAAAACGCCATCGCCAAATACCGTGAAATAATGGGCGCTACGGATTATAAGGAAGCAGCTGAAGGTACCATTCGGAGAGATTTTGCAACAGACATTGAAAAAAATGTAGTCCACGGGTCGGATTCCTCCGAAACTGCTGTCTTTGAAATCGGTTATTTCTTCAATAGTTTTGAACTTATCCACTGATGTCCGATAGGGTCAATCTAGATAACATCAGCATTGTGCTTCTGCAGCCCCGGTATCCTGAAAATATCGGGGCTGCTGCTCGCGCTATGCGCAATATGGGCATCCGTCAGCTTGTGATCGTTGATCCTCAAAACTTTGATCTGTCTAAAGCGCTCAAGCTGGCCACCCATTTTGCTTCGGATATTATCGAAAAAAGCAAATTCTATCCGGATTTGAAAGAAGCACTCTCCTCGTTTAATTATGTTGTGGGGACAACGGCTCGGCTTGGGGGACAGCGGCAGGTTGTCCGAACGCCGTTGACACTTGCTCGAAAATTAATTCCAATTTCTGTAAAGAATCGCATTGCCATACTCTTTGGCCCCGAGGACAAAGGACTTTCCAATGAGGACATCCGGTACTGTCATACCCTCGTCAATATCCCCACAACTAAATTTTCTTCTTTGAATCTGGCCCAGTCGGTAATGATTCTGTGCTATGAGATCTTCATCGCCGGTGGTGCGGAGAATGAAGAATTTACGCCTCGAATGGCCAGCAGGCATGAGCTTGACGGGATGTATGATCAACTCAAAGATATCCTGGTTAGAATCAGCTATATTAATTCTGAAAATCCGGATTACTGGTTGAATCATTTCCGCCGTTTCTTCACCCGTCTGCAACTCAGAGCGAAAGAGGTCAATATTATCCGGGGACTGTGCCGACAGGTGGACTGGTATGGAAAGAAGTGCTATAAGGACGGAAAGAAAAGTATCCGGGATCAGGAGTCTTGATTAATGAAACTTGTTCGATTTGGTGAAAAAGGAAAGGAAAAACCAGGTCTGTGGAAAGATGGCAACATCGTTGATTTAAAAAAGATGTTTCCTGAGATTCCGGATATCGGGGAAGTGTTTTTTAGGGAAAACTGGCCAGAAAAGATCGCTGGAATTAAAGATCCCGGCCAGACCCTCAAAGATCGAATCGGTTGCCCGATCCATGCCCCGTCTAAAATCATTTGCCTTGGGAAAAATTATGCCGAGCATGCCAAAGAAGGAGGATTTGAAAATCCGGAAAAGCCGCTGATATTCTGCAAAACACCCAATGCTTTAAATGGCCCTTTTGATCCCATCATTTTTCCCCAAAGCAGCGGACAGATTGACTGGGAGGTGGAACTGGCGATCATCATCGCAAAGGAGGGAAAAAGAATACGTAAAACAAAAGCATTGGATTATATCGCAGGTTTTACCGTCATGAATGATGTTTCCGGGCGAGAAGCCCAGTTTTCAGATTCCCAGTGGTTCAGGGGAAAATCCTTTGACGGCTTTGCACCTGTCGGCCCTGTCATTGTTACACCGGATGAGATCGGGGATGTGAACAATTTAAGACTCACCGCCAAGGTCGATGGTGAAATCATGCAAGATGGAAATACACGGGATATGATTTTCGATGTTTCCACCATTATAGAAGATATCAGCGAGGATATCACCCTTATTCCCGGTGACATCATTTCAACCGGAACACCAGCCGGCGTGGGGATATTCAGGGATCCGCCGGTGGTCTTGAAGCGGGGTAGCGTGGTTGAATGCTATATCGAAAACATCGGTACCATTGTCAATAAAGTAATAATGTAACAGCTTACAGGCTTCAGGGAGACGTTCTTTTTTTGTAGATTTTCACAACCCGCTAATTTCTGACCCCTGATCCCCGACCCCTGTGAATTATCAGGCATTCCTTGCATGGCCCAAAAACCCCAACAGAGCGGATGAAATGGACGTGTTACGAAACCGTCAATACTTGGCATCCGCGTACTCCACCCATCCGCCGGTCATGACCAGGGCACGGTCAAAATCTGAAATTGAAAAAGATATTTTTTGATGGTGACCATCGGCTGTAATGATAACAGCATTGTTTTCAAAATCCATTTCAAGATGCGTTTCTTTGCCGGCAAATTCTTTAAAAATACCATCAATGGTCTGGCCGGGAAGTTCCACCGCCATCATTCCGCAGTTGAACATATTCTGTCTGAAAATCCTGGCAAAGTTTTCAGCAATAACCAGATGGATGTTGTTGGCTTCAAGTGCCCATGGTGCATGTTCTCTTGAAGAGCCACATCCAAAATTCGCCCGTGTAATAATGACACGTTTTCCTTTAAAATCACGTTGTGAGTTGAATCCCTCCAGTTTGATATCCTCCAATAGATAGGGTTTCAATGCCTGCTTGGAAATTTCCGTGAGGTATTTTGCAGGAATGATTTCGTCTGTATTAATGTCAGACCGGTCAAGAAAGAGTACGTTTCCACTGAAATTTTTCATGGTTACCCCTTGTATAATCCTGAATTTGTGATGAAACCTGCAATGGATGTGGCTGCGGCTGTTGCAGGACTTACCAGGTGAACCATCCCGCCCTTTCCCATGCGGCCGTTAAAATTTCTGTTTGTCGTGGATGCACAGACTTCGCCTTCTGCCAGAACGCCGTTGCTCATGCCCAGGCAAGCCCCGCAGGTCGGATTCGTGACACAAAATCCAGAATCCATAAATGTTTTTAGAATACCTTCTTCCATTGCCTGACGAAAAGCATTGGGTGTTGCCGGGGATACAATGCCCCTTACCGAATTGCTGATCTTTTTTCCTTTGAGCACCTGTGCTGCAACCCTGAGGTCTTCGATTCTTCCATTGGTGCAGGAACCGATATAGACCTGGTCAACCTTGGTGGATGCCATCTCTTTTACAGGCTTGACCTGGTCGGGTTTATAACCAAATGTCACCATGGGTTCCAATCGACTCACATCATGTTCAATGACTTGATCGTATCGGGCGTTAGGATCTGAATGAAAATTTTTAAACGTTGCCAGAGCGGATTCTTTATCGGCATGGTCGTCTCGGATGAACTCCCAGAGATATTCGACGGTGGTCATATCGGGATTGCAAATACCCGAGGTTGCACCGGCTTCAACCGCCATATTGCAGAGCGTCATCCTTGATTCCATACTCATGGCATCGACGACCGGGCCGGTGAATTCCAAAATTTTATTGGTGGCGCCGTTAACCCCCAGACGGTGGATGATGAAAAGGATCACGTCTTTGGCAAAGACACCGTCGGGCAACCGGCCAGCAATGTCAATTTTTATGGTTGTCGGAGAACGGAAGGCACAGACACCCTTGAGAATTCCCACTTCAAGATCCGTTGTTCCAACGCCGGCGGCAAATGCGCCGAAGGCACCATGGGTGCAGGTATGAGAATCCCCCATGATGACCGTGTAACCGGGGCGTACAAAACCCTTTTCCGGGAAAAGGGCATGGCAGATGCCATTTCTGCCAATATCGAAAAAATCCCGAATCTTGTGTCGCCTGGCCCACTCCCTCAGGATTTTACCCTGCATGGCGGTTTTCGAATCTTTTGCCGGTGAAACGTGATCAATGACAACCTTGATTTTATCGGGATCGAACACTCTGTCCTTGCCTCGGCTGACAAGATCATTGACGGCGACCGGGGTTGTGATTTCATGACAGAATACCGCATCCAGCCGAATGACATGAATGTCTTTCTCAGGAGAATCAACCCTGTGGGCATCAAAAATTTTTTCAGCGATGGTTCTGTCCATAAATCCTCCTTAGTTTCCATTCATTGATCTTTCCTAACAAACTTTAGCTCACTCTTAACTTCTAATCGGTGTCTGATTTTAGAACCGAGAGAAACGCAGACTGTGGAATCATGACCTGTCCCACCATTTTCATCCGTTTTTTTCCTTTTCGTTGCTTTTCCAAAAGTTTTCGTTTTCGTGTGACGTCGCCGCCATAGCATTTTGCAGTAACATCCTTTCTAAAGGGTGAAATTGTCTTTCGGGCAATAATATTCCCGCCGATGGCCCCCTGAATGGCTATTTTAAACATCTGTCTTGGAATTTCCTCTCGGAGTCTTTCGCAGGCACGTCTCGCCCGCTCCACCGCCCGGTCTCGATGAACAAGCTGTGAAAGCGCATCAACACGCTCTCCGTTGATCAGTATGTCCAGCTTGACCAGGTCTATTTCTCTAAAATCGATGATATCGTAATCAAAGGATCCGTATCCCTGGGTCACCGATTTGAGCTTGTCATAAAAATCGTAAATCACCTCCGCCAGTGGAAGTTCAAATATCATTTCCAGGCGATTATTGGTTAAATACTGATACGTTTTGTTAATTCCTCTATGATCCAGACATAGCTTCATGATGGCACCCATATATCGGTCTGGAATGATGATTCCCGCACGGATAAACGGCTCTTTTGAGCGTTCAATGGTTGTCGGATCCGGATACAATGCAGGATTGTCGATGATCTTTGAGGACCCGTCATTCATGATTAGCTTGTACTGGACCGAAGGCGCCGTCAATATCAATGAAAGATTATATTCACGTTCGAGCCGTTCCTGTACAACCTCGAGGTGAAGGAGTCCTAAAAAACCGCAACGAAATCCAAAACCCAAAGCCACAGACGTGTCTTTTTCATAAATAAGGGAAGCATCATTGAGTTTCAGTTTTTCCAGGCCTGCCGTCAGTTCTTCGTAACCGTCCGAGGCCACCGGATAGATCGAAGAAAACACCACCGGTTTTGTTTCCTTGAACCCCGACATGGGTGTTTTACAGGGATGGTTTTTTAATGTGATGGTGTCTCCGCAACGGGTATCGCTGACGGTTTTTATTCCTGCAATAATATAGCCGACCTGACCTGCTGAAAGCTTATTTACAGGGGTGCGCTCGAGTTGAAAAATCCCGATTTCCTCAACCTTATAGACGGCGTTATTCGACATAAATGTAATCATATCTTTGGGCTTTACGCTGCCCTGGAAAACCCGGATATGAACGATTGTTCCCCGGAAAGGATCATAGTGGGAATCAAAAATCAATGCTTTGAGTGGTAATTCTGGATCACCGGATGGCGGGGGGAGACAATTCACAATCCCTTCCAGCACCTCTTCAATCCCGATCCCTTCCTTTGCGGATGTCAGTATCGCTGTTTCAGGATCAAGGCCCAAGTCGTTTTTGATCTGTTGTTTGACCCGATCAATATCGGCTGAAGGAAGATCAATTTTGTTAATTACCGGAATGATTTCAAGATCGTGTTCAAGAGCCAGGTACAGGTTCGCAAGAGTTTGGGCTTCGACACCCTGACTGGCATCGACGAGGAGCAAAGCGCCCTCGCAAGAGGCCAGCGCCCGTGACACTTCATATGTAAAATCCACATGGCCGGGCGTGTCTATCAGATTTAAAGAGTAGGATTGATTGTTTTCGGCCGTATACGGCAGACAGATGGTCTGGCTTTTTATGGTGATACCCCGTTCCCGTTCAATGTCCATGTTGTCCAATATCTGATCTTTAAAATCACGATCAAGGACAACATCGGTCATCTGGATCAGGCGGTCGGAAAGCGTCGATTTGCCATGATCAATATGAGCTACAATGCTGAAATTTCTTATATTTTTCATTTTAATTGTTAACGTATCTTTCTTCATCTGGCATCGGTCAAAAGCCTGTTGACACCATCTTTCTTTCAAGTTATGTTAAAAATTTCCATAAATTTTCATATGTCCGCGGCGCTTTATCAAGGAGCAATTTTTTATCAAAATGATATTAAATATGTCAAGCCTCACACCAAAAGTGCCGATATATTTCTTTGAATGAAAAAGAATAGGATGAGATAGATAGCTATGGGCGAACACATTTTAATCGTTGAAGATGATGATGCCATTAGAAGCTCCCTGCATGAATGCTTAACAAAATCAGACTACAAAGTCTTCTCCGCTCCCAGTGCGGAAGAGGCGTTTGAAATAATAAAATCAGGCACTATTCAAATTGTCATAACCGATATTTTGCTTCCCGGCAAGAATGGTCTTCAACTTACATCTCAAATCAAACAAAATTACGATATCGATGTCATTGTAATGACGGGTTACAGTGAGGATTATTCTTATGAAGAAGCAATCCATAAGGGTGCCAGCGATCTTGTTTTCAAACCGTTTCGTTTTGAGGAACTGATCCTGAGATTGAAAAGAGTCTTAAAAGAAAGACGACTCACCAAGGAACGCAACCGCATTCTCAGCAAGCTTGAAAATCTTGCAATAACAGATGGCCTCACCAAATTATACAATTTAAGACATTTTTATCATTTGCTGGAAATAGAGATTGATCGCTGTAGCCGGTATGGTCACAACCTTGCGCTTTTGCTTTTGGATATTGATAACTTTAAAATGTACAACGATACATACGGTCACCTTGAAGGCGACAAAGTTCTGGTTAGAATAGGACAGATTATCCATTCGTGTCTTAGAACAATGGATTCCGCTTTCAGATATGGCGGTGAAGAATTTACAGTTATTCTTCCGGAGACCACCGCTGAAGAGGCCAATAATGTCGCCTACAGAATTAAAACCGCTGTGGAATTCGAAAACTTTTTTCCGGAACCCGAAAATGTCGTCACCGTAACCATCAGTATCGGCGTGACGGAATATTATAATAAAGAATCGCTGTCAGCATTTATAAAAAGAGCTGACCAGGCCATGTATCGTTCAAAAGAAAAAGGACGAAACGCAATCTCATCCCTGTTTGCTGAAAGTTCTTAACCCCGGACGTCTCACCATTTTTTGATTTTTCTTCAAGACAATGTGTATTCCCCTTAAGAATATTATTTGGAACAAAAATTTTCCGGCCGTGTTGTATTGCGTTGTGTTTGGGGTTTATCAGTTGTAATTTTGACTATTTGCGTGTTTGACCCACCGTAAATGTTGCAAAAAAAATGAGAGACGCCAATGTAACAATCGTTGCGCCGGACGGCAGGTCGGCATAATAAGAGATAATGAGGCCACCGCTGGTGGATATCAGTGCAATGAGTATTGAAAAGGCGATCATGGAATCATAACGGCGGGCTACCTGTGAAGCAGCCGCTCCAGGGATCACCAGGAGTGCGGAAACAAGGATGATTCCGATAATTTTCATGCTGATCACCACGGATAGGGCAAGGATGGTCAGGAAAAAATGATCGAGAAAGGCCACCGGCATTCCACTGACAAAAGCAACTTCCCGATCATAGGCAACAAACAGTAATTCCTTAAAAAACAGAACAGTTGAAAGAAGTACCAGCCCCCCAAGTACTGCAGTGATGATCAAATCCTGCCGGGTAATCGCCAGAATATTGCCGAAAAGATAACCAAAAAGATCCACGTTGTATTGATCCGACATGCCGATAAAAATAACGCCCATAGCCATTGCTAAAGGGAAAAATATGCCGATGGCGGTATCCGTGCCCAGGTGGCCCTTTTTGCCGATATAACCAATGGCATTGGATACGACCACGGCAAAACCGATGGCAGTAAGTGTTGGAGATATCCCCAAAAGCGCCCCCAGGGCTACACCGCCGAAAGCCGAGTGTGCCACACCGACGCCGATAAAGGACAAACGACGTAACACGACGAAAAACGAAACCACTGCCAGAACGAAGCTGAGCATCATTCCCGCCCAAAAGGCATTTTGCATAAATTGAAGGCTGAACATATCAATCATGGTCTTGATGCCTGTGATAACAGGTTGCACATTTATCATCATGGACAATAACTTTAAGATCTTTTCCAAAAACCTTTTTTGTTATATCCGGCGAAAAACAGAAGTCCGGTTCGTCATGATAGTGAAGCTCAACATTCAGGCACGCAACCTGGTCTGCGTGGGAAGTAATAACCCCGATATCGTGTGACACCATGATTACGGATATGCCTTGCTCATTTCTAAATTTTGCTAAAAGTTCATAGAAATCTTCCTGAGCTACGCTGTCGACACCGGTTGCCGGCTCATCAAGGACTAAAAGTTTCGGTTTTGAAGCCATTGCCCGTGCGATGTTGACCCGTTGCTGTTGTCCGCCTGAAAGCACGGCAAAGGGTCTTTTTGCATGGTCAGCCATGTTTATCTGTGAAAGCAGGTCCATGGCAATCTTTTTGCTATTACGGTCCGGTCTGTGGAAAAGGCCGATACGACTGTAAAGGCCCATGAGAACAACATCGAGGACGGTAACCGGAAAGGATTGGTTAGCATGGGAAATCTGGGGAAGATACCCGACCTCCAGCCGGCCTTGTTTGTCGGGTTGGCTTCCAAATAACCGAACAGAGCCTTTTTTGGGGTTCACAAGTCCAAGAATAACATTCAGCAAAGTGGTTTTGCCGCCGCCATTGGGACCGACGATACCGAATATTTCACCGGGATAGCAGTTAAAGTAAATGGATTTTAGAATCCACTTGCCATCGTATGCCACCCATACATTATTTAACTCCACAATGGGTTCTTTATCATTTCTTGTATCTATGGCCGTATTTTTCACTTCATGGCCTCCTTCAATATGTTTAGATTGTGTTTCATAAGATCCATGTAGGTGTTGCCGTATTTTTGTTTGGGATTTCCCATGGGATCGAGCAAAAGGACCTTGATTTCCGCTTCTCTGGCAATGACTTCCGCTGCCCGATAATTAAGCTGAGGTTCGGCGAATACGGCTCGAATATGATATTTGTTAATCATTGCTACGATATTTTTAATCTGTATCGGTGTCGGATTTCGGCCCGGCGCCGCTTCAATGACGCCCAAGGATTCAAGGCCGTATCGTCTGGCAAAATAATCCCACGACGCATGAAAAGCGATGTATTTTTTCATTTTAAAGTGAGAAACTGTTTCTTGAATCATCTGGTGGAGTTTGTCAAGCGCTTGTAAATAATCCAGGCTTCTTTGTTTATAATACGATACGTTCTGCTGATCAACCTCACAAAGAGCATCTGTAATTTTATTGATCATCGATTTTGCAATGACAGGGTCGAGCCATATGTGTGGGTTGGCAATCATCGGTTTGTTTTCTGAAACCGTGGTTTCCTTTTTATGATGGTTGTTTTCATGATCATGTTCGGTTGTTCCTATCAGATCAACGCCTTGAGATAAAACCACCGTCATTAATTCCGATCCAGCCAGCTTGACGAATTTGTCGGCCCAGAATTCCAGCCCGGCGCCGATCATAAAGAAAATGCGTGCAGAAGAAAATGTCCTTACAAGACTTGGCTTGGGTTCAAAAGTATGGGGGCTTGCACCTGCCGGCAGAACAAAAGTAACATCAACATAATCACCGCCCACCTGCTGAACCATGTCGGCAATGGGGTAAATGCTGACAATCACCGGAAGTTTTTCCGACATGCATGCAGTAGCGTGAAGTTGGATAATTAAAAAGCACAGAATAAAAAAAAAGGTGCGAAGAGACATTCGAATTGCCTCAAAAAAAAATTGACAATGTGTTCGATAAATTTCATTCTGCAAAGTCATAAGTTCTATATTTCCTAATAGAGCACTCTAATATCTCATGAAGAACACAATATGTTTAAAAAATCATTTTCATAAAAGCAATTGTTAACCAAATAACCTTAAATTACGCAAATAGTCAAGAATGTTCAATCTTGTCAAAATTTCCTTGAAATTTCAGACTCATATTTTAATATAAAAATCATCCACCCAAAAGGAGGCGGGAATGTCCCAAAAAGCATTGATCATCGTTGATATGTTAAACGACTTTGTGGATGAAAAGGGCGTGCTTTATTGTGGCGACACGGCGAGATCGATTATTCCCTTTATCCAAAAGAGGCTGACGAGTTATCGAAATCGCAAGGATCTTGTTATATATCTTCAGGATTCACATGATGAAGATGACAAAGAGTTCGAAAAATTTCCAAAACATAGCGTTGCAGGAACCTGGGGTTGTGAGGTTATTCCTGAGCTTTCGCCTCAGGCCGGTGAAACGGTAATTCCAAAAAAACGATACAGTGGTTTTTACGGAACAGTTCTTGAAAATGTTCTAAAAACCTCCGATGTGGATGAAATTGAGGTGGTGGGTGTCTGCACGTCGATTTGTGTGATGGATACTGTGGGCGGGCTGGCCAACCGGGACTATAAAATTGTTGTTCCCGTCAAAGGGGTTGCCGATTTTGATCCTGAGATGCACCAATTCAGTTTGAAACGGATGGAAAAGATATACGGAGCCGATGTCTCATGACAGAATTACACCGAGCGGGTCCTTTGTTTACAGATCTTTACGAATTGACCATGGCGGCCAGTTATTTTGCTCATCAGGTATTTGATACGGCAACATTTTCCCTGTACATCCGAGACCTTTATGCCACACGCAATTATTTTGTGGCTGCAGGTCTCGAGCAGGTATTGGATGAACTCGCAGCGTTCCAATTTTCTGACCAGGATATAAGCTACCTAAAAAGTACCGGTCGTTTTTCGGAACAATTCCTTAATTACCTAAGGCAACTCCGATTTACCGGTGAGGTTTATGCTATGCCTGAAGGCACGATCTTTTTTGCCAATGAGCCGGTAATGGAAGTGACGGCGCCGATCATTGAAGCCCAACTTATTGAAACTTTTGTGTTGAACACCATCGGGTTTCAGACCATGATCGCGTCCAAAGCGGCCCGATGTTTTCATGCCGCTGACGGCCGTCCCTTGATTGACTTCTCTCTGCGAAGAACTCAGGGCCAAGATGCCGGAATCAAAGTGGCTCGCAGCATGTTTATCGCCGGATTTGCGGCGACCAGCAATGTCCTGGCCGGAAAAATATACGGTATCCCCATCTCCGGAACCATGGCCCATTCTTATGTTTCGGCCTTTGACAATGAACTTGATGCCTTCTTTGCGTATGCAGATACATTTCCTGATCATTCAATATTTCTCATCGACACCTATGATAGTATTGAGGGTGCGCGACATGCCGCCACCGTCGCCAAAGAAATGCAAAATAAGGGGCATGCACTCATCGGGGTTCGCCTTGACAGCGGAGATATGGCGGGCCTCAGTCGAGAAGTCCGTAAAATATTTGATGATGCCGGCCTATTGAAAGTTAAGATTTTTGCCAGCAGCGGGTTTGATGAGTTTAAAATCACCAAGGTTATTTCGGAAGGTGCCACCATCGATGCATTTGGGGTGGGCACCAAAGTCGGGGTTTCCGCAGACGCCCCTTTTGTTGATATTGTCTACAAGATGGTCCGGTTTAAAGGGCGCGACGTTAAAAAACTGAGCCCTGGCAAAGTAACCCTGGCCGGTGAAAAGCAGGTCTTTAGAAAGTCGGATCAAAACGGACGTTATTTGGAGGATACCATCGGCCAAAGAGACGAAATAATAGCTGAAGGGAAACCCTTGCTGGAAAAAGTTATGGAAAACGGACAGTTATTGAGCCGGCATCCTCAGCTTCAAGTGCTTCAGGAAAAGTTCAAAGAAAACTTTGCCGCATTAGATGACGGATACAAGTCGATTCAGGTTCATAAAGCCTATCCTGTCAAACTCAGCACTCGCCTGGAGAACTTGCAGGAAAGGGTTTAACCCGAAATCCACACACCTCTTCCGGTGGATTGAAATTGCTATTTTAAAACCCATGCCCTCTGATTAAGTCGGAAATTGTGCTTGACACCCAATGGCCGTTTATCTATTGTTTTTACCACAAAAAGCGAGAGTTTTTCATTAATAACCATGATTTTTTGGGTTATTGTGACACATTAACACTTAAGGAAGGGAGGAATCGTTATGAAGAATAAGCAATCTCTTTTGTTTGTGGGTCTGGTCCTGGCTCTGGCATTGGTCTTCGGCATGACCACTACCGCCATGGCCGAAAACATAAGGATCGGCGTCGCGTCCCCTTATACGGGCAATTTGGCTGCATACGGTGATAATATCAAGGCCGGTGTTAACCTGAAACTTAAAGAGATCAATGATGCCGGTGGCATCAACGGTCAGAAGGTCGAACTTGTCTGGGGTGACGATCTTTGCCAACCTAAAGACGCCGGTACGGTGGGTTCTAAATTCGCAGCGGACAAAAGCATCGTGGCAGTCATTGGCCACCTGTGCTCGTCAGCTACTCTCGCTGCTATGCCTATCTACGTCCGGGCAGGGCTCCCCGCCATATCTCCCACCTCTACCAATCCGACCATTGGCGATGTGGGCAAAGGCTGGTTCTTTCGGAATTGCTACACAGACGACTTTCAGGGCAAGTATCTGGCCTCGTATGTCGTGCCAAAGTTGATGGGCAAGAAGAAGGTAGCCATCTTCTATGAGAACAACGACTATGCCATCGGCCTCAAAGACTCCTTCGTGAAAGGAGCCAAGAACGCCGGTGTGACTGTGACCGGCGCCGAGGCTTATACGACAGGGACGACCGACTTCACGCCTCAGCTGACCAAGCTTTTGAGAGATAAGCCTGAAACGATCTTCCTGTGCGGTTACCATCCGGAGGGTGCCCTGATCGCCGGCCAAAGCCGTAAGCTAGGCTTCACGGGTCCGCTTTTCGGTGCTGACGGCATTGATAACGAAGACTACATTAAAATCGGCGGCAAGGCAGCCGAAAACACTTACTTGACAGTGCCCTTCCTGGCAGCGTCGGCAGGCCCGGCAGGCAAGGACTTCGCCAAACGGTTCAAAAAGGCCTATGACCGTGATGTGGACTGGATGAGCGCCAATGCCTATGACTGCCTGGGTATCCTGGCCCAGGTCATTGCCAAAACCGGTCCTGACCGGAAAAAAATTCGTGACGGCCTGGCCGCGCTCAACTCAGAGGCCAATGGTTACAAGGGTATCACCGGTATGACCTACTTTGACAAGAAGGGCGATGTTTCCAAACCCGCCTTCGTTAAACTGGTTAAGAATGGCAAGTTCGTAGCGGCCGAGTAATTGATAAAATAACTGAATAAACTAATACGGGCGCCGGAACTTTCGGGTTTCGGCGCTTTTCGATGTGTAAATGGGAGGCACTTGTTTTTACAGCAGCTTGTAAACGGCCTGACCATAGGTGGAATATATGCCATGATCGCAGTGGGTTACACCATGATCTATGGCGTTATCCTGCTCATCAATTTCGCCCACGGCGAAATCTACATGCTGGGCGCATTTTTCGCCGTTACTTTCATCAGTCTCCTGGGTCTGCCCTTTTACGTTGCTTTTTTTTTGTCAATGGCCTGCTGCTCAATCTGCGGCGTGTTGTTGGACATCGTCGCCTATCGCCCATTGAGACAATCACCCCGTCTGGCCGCGCTGATTACGGCCATCGGAATGTCGATCTTCCTTCAAAACCTGGCCATGGTCATCTGGGGTTCCCGGCCCAAGCCATTCCCTAATGAGGCACTCCCTGCCTATTTTGAGAAAACGGCCGTCAGCTTTGGCGGAGTCAATCTCTCCTGGTTTCATCTCTTTATTTTTGGCGTAACCATTGTCATGATGGTTGGTCTCAACCTTATCATCAAAAAAACCAGATGGGGCAAGGCAATGCGGGCCGTGGCCCAGAATCAAACCATGGCTGCTCTGACCGGGATAAACGTCAACAGGGTAATCTCCTATACATTCGCCCTGGCCGGAGCCTTAGGCGGGGCCGCGGGCATCATGGTGGCTGCTTTCTATAACTCGCTGTATCCAACTATGGGGTATATTGCCGGGGTCAAGGCATTTGCCGCTGCCGTGCTGGGCGGCATTGGTTCGGTGCCCGGTGCCATGTTAGGCGGGGTTGTGTTAGGTTTAGCCGAAGCCTTTGGAGCGGGATATTTAAGCTCGCTCTACCGGGACGGCATCTCCTACGCCGTCATGATCATCGTCATCATCTTTATACCTGCGGGCTTATTCGGCAGGGTTCTCAAGGAAACCAAAAAGAGTATGTGAGATGGGTAATTTGATATTACAGAACTTGACCCGCGGTGCTAAAATAAGAATCGGCCTGTTGATTCTTGCCTTGATCCTGCCATTTTTCCCCTTTGTAACGGATTACATGCTCCATATTGCTATCCTCATTTTTCTCTACATGATTCTGGCCTTAGGGTTAAACATCGTGCCCGGCTTCAACGGACTACTGGACTTGGGCTACGTCGGGTTTTACGGCATCGGGGCCTACACTTCGGGGCTCCTTACCTATCACTTTGGCCTTTCATACTGGGTGATTATCCCCTTAGCCTTCATCAATGGGGCCATCTGGGGCATTCTACTGGGCGCCCCAACGCTCAGGCTCACCGGCGATTACTTTGCCATTGTGACCTTCGGCTTTTCAGAACTGGTGGTACTCTTTCTGACCAACGAGATCTGGCTCACCCGGGGGCCACTTGGCCTGCCCGGCATTGATGTGGTATCGATCGATCTCACGCTTTTTGGCGTCCCTAAATGGGAGTTTGTGGGGGAGTTGCCGTACTATTATCTTGCCATCGTCATGGTCCTGGTGACTGTCTTTGTCATGTACCGCATCCAGGACTCCCGTCTGGGAAGGGCCTGGTTTGCCATTCGCGATGACGAGGTAGCCGCCGTCTCCTGCGGTATCAACCTGCTGGCCTATAAGGTCATCGCCTTTGCCATCAGCGCCGCCTTCGGCGCAGTGGGCGGCAGCTTCTTTGCAAGATGGGTGACCTTCCTGTCACCGGATATGTTTAAGTTCTGGGAATCCTTTTTGATATTGTGCATGATCGTGCTCGGTGGCCTGGGCAATATATGGGGTGTGATGATCGGAGCCATAGTACTGGTTTCGCTTAGCGAAGTACTTCGTGAACTGCTTCCCCTTTTAGGTCTCCCGGTGGAGGTCCGTTTTTTGGCTTTTGGTCTTATTATGGTTCTTATGATGCGCTATCGCCCGGCAGGCATGATGCCCATCCCGGCGGTAGCCGCTAAAATGCGAGCAGGCCGGGTCAAAAGAAAGAAAGTTAAGGCTACTGTAGGCATGAAACAATGACACCGATTTTAGAAATAAAGAAGCTTTATAAAAGCTTTGGCGGACTGTTGGCCCTAAATAATATCTCCTTTAACATAAATAGAAGCGAAATCATCGGCCTTGTTGGGCCGAATGGTGCCGGGAAGACGACGCTCTTTAATTGCGTTGCCGGTATTGAGAGGCCAACCGAGGGTCAGATTTTGTTTGCCAACCGTGGCCGCACCATCTCCATCAGCGGTAAGAAGCCGGAGGCGGTCACTACCTTGGGGATCGCCCGCACATTTCAAAATATCCGGCTCTTTGACAACCTGACAGTGGTCGATAATGTCAAGATAGGTCGTCATTGTAGAACCAGGTCTCTCTTTTTCGGTGCCGTAATCCGGAACAAGTTCCAGCAGGCAGAAGAAAAGGAGATTACCGAAAGTGCCAACCAGTTCCTCGAGTTCGCCGGGCTCAAGGGCCGCGGTGAAGAGATCGCGAGTTCCTTGCCTTATGGTGACCAGCGCCGCCTTGAGATCGCCAGGGCTTTGGCTACCGAGCCGCGCTTGCTTATGCTTGATGAACCGGCCGCCGGAATGAACCCCCAGGAATCCCGTGATCTTATGGACCTGATTCGCCGCATCAGGGACAAAGGCATCACTGTTTTGTTGATCGAACATGATATGAAAGTAGTTATGGGGGTCTGTGAACGCGTGGTAGTCATTAATCACGGTGAATGGCTGGCAGAGGGAGAGCCCCAGGACGTTCAAAACAATCCTAAAGTTATTGAGGCATATTTGGGCACAGGAGCCGCTGGTGCTGCTTAAGCTGGATAACGTTAAAACCTACTACGGAAATATACGCGCCCTCAAAGGGATCTCCATTGAAGTGGAAGAGGGGGAGATCGTCTGTCTCATCGGAGGCAACGGCGCGGGCAAATCTACCACACTGATGACCATCAGCGGCGTTCTCACTCCGGTAGAGGGCAATGTCCTCTACCAGGGCCAGTCGATCGTCGCTGTGCGTCCTGACAATATCGTCCAGATGGGCATCTGCCAGGTTCCGGAGGGTAGGATGATTTTCCCGCTGCTTACGGTCATGGAGAACCTCGACTTGGGTGCCTATCTAAGAAAGGACAAGAACGGGGTCAAAGAGGACTTTGAGCGGATATTCAGGCTTTTTCCGGTTCTGCGCGAGCGCCGCAAACAGCACGGGGGCACACTTTCCGGTGGCGAACAGCAGATGCTGGCAATCGCCCGCGCCCTTATGGCACGACCCAGACTTCTCTTGCTCGACGAGCCATCTCTGGGCCTGGCACCAATCCTTGTCGATTCCATCTTCGAGACTATCCGCCAGATCAACGAACAAGGCACGACCATTCTATTGGTAGAGCAAAATGCCCAACTTGCTTTACAATTTTCCCACCGCGGATATGTAATTGAAACCGGCGAAATCGCTCTTGCCGACTCCTCGGCTGAACTGCTCAAGAATGAGCAGGTGAAAAAAGCCTATTTGGGTGAGTGATCCACATGTCTTTCAAAGGTACTTTATCCTGCCCTGAAATTCAGTGAAAGAAAATCCCCTCCTTTAATGTGAAAAGGCTTTAAAATTAAGCAAATCTGCTCTTTGGCGCTCCCAGAATTTTCTTGCTGTTTCGATAAGATGTTAGTATATATGCCGTTAGATTTGAATCATTTGCTGAAAGAGAACCCACCCGTGCTGCGAATTCAGAACAGAGGAATGCAAATAAGAAGGAGCAACCCTTTATTTTGAAAAAAATAGGAATTGTCATAAAAGAAGATGTTGAGGCCAAAAGAAAAGCTGACGAACTTGAACATTGGCTCCGGTCTAAAAATATAGATGTCGTCAGCAAAGAAAATTTGCCGCCAAGACGCAGAGTTTCAGACAGAGACAAATCTTTTGCTCCGCCGGATCTGTTTTGCGTTTTCGTGCTTGGCGGGGACGGAACCTTTTTGAGTGCGGTCCGCTGGATCGGAGATCAGGACATACCCATCTTAGGAGTCAAGTTCGGAGAAGTCGGTTTTCTTGCCGAAACAGTAGAAGACGACCTTTTTTCTGCTGCCGAGTCTGTACTGAACAATCAGTTTCTTACCGAATCCAGAATGCGCCTTCTGGTAAAAGTTACACGAAAAGAGAAAGAACTTGCCAGTGAAACCGTGTTGAACGACATTGTTATCAACAAGGGTGCACTTGCCAGACTTGCTCATATAGAAACATATATCGACGATCACTATCTGACCACTTTCAGTGCAGACGGGCTGATTGTCGCAACGCCAACCGGATCAACCGCTTACTCCCTTGCCGCAGGCGGCCCTGTTATCCATCCGGCTGTGCCCGGAATCCTCATGACGCCAATCTGTCCGTTTACCTTGACCAACCGACCTCTGATCATCCCTGATTCTGCATGTATAAAAATCAAACTTGAAAAAAAGTCATCAGATATCATGCTGACATTTGACGGTCAGGCCGGTCTTGAGATTAATGAAAAACATACCATCATTATCCGTAAAGGCCCTTATCCCATTAATATGATCACCTTGCCCGACAAGAGCTATTTTGATGTTCTAAAGGCCAAACTGAGTTGGAGCGGGGGGCGTGTTTAACGGTTAATCAAGATACCACCTATATTATTTAAAAAACACTGGCGAATAAAATGGCAGTGCATATCACGGTAAAGTTATTTGCATCACTAAACAATTTTCACCCGATTTCGGCGGACAGCTATCCGGTTAAACCCGGGATAACCGTTAAAAAACTGCTTGAAGAGTTATGTGTTCCCGAAGACGAGGTAAAACTTGTTTTTATTGACGGCGTTAAGCATGATCTTGCGTCCATCTTAAAAGGCGGTGAGCGGGTCGGAATTTTCCCAGCGGTGGGGGGTGGATAATTTAGAAAGGTCATTCAAGTTTCGCACACGAATACGGCTAATATGATTTTATATTATTTTTTTCAACAACCACCCAGAAAAAAAAGCGGTCATCCTTATCAACACACGCATTAAATCCCTGCTCATTTATCATAGCGACAATCTCATCAGAAGAAAAAAAATGACTTCGCATCAGAAACAACTTTTCTGCCAAAGCAACCCATTTTATGATGAACTTGTCGATATTCGGCTCTTCGATGACCAATACGGCCTCCGGTATTAAGGACGCGCAGTAATTCTTTAATCGATTGCCGATGATCGCAAAAGTGGTGAAGCGCATCAACCACCAAAATTCGATCAAAACTTTCATCGGGGAAAGGGAGTTGTTCGATATGGGATTGAGCCGTGCTTAAGCGGCCTTTGAGGTTGGCTTGTTTCAACATCGGCAATGACAAATCGCATACCACAACTTCATCGATCATTGTCCGTAAACGGGACGATACCCTGCCGGTTCCCCCACCGGCATCGAGCATTCGACCTCTGGCCGGCAACTTCAGCAAGTTGATCAATCGTTTCAAATCGAGTTTATGAATTACACGATCATAAAACGGTGCAATAATGTCGAAATGATGAAGCATTCGATGATGAATACCATGCATCGCCATCTATTTTCAAAAAGGCGATATGGATTTTTTGAGCCTGAGTTATAATTTTTCAACAGCTCTCAACATTTTCCAATGAACGGATTCTGTTAAAATATTCTGTGCGGCAATTATTTTCAATTTGAATAAGATGTTTAAACGGCTGATTGAAATCTGTTTTTCCTGTGGTAAACAGACCATGACCATAGACGATGACTCCCGGATTTCCTCGGGTTGCTTCAGGAACAGTGTTACAGAGCGAATGCGGTCCTGAACCGACTTCTCCGGAGACAATCGGAATGCCACAAACAAAACGTTCATGAGGACATGCCAAATGACACTCTCCGCGGCACGTGCACTCTTTTATGTCGCAGTCCATGGACAAGATGACTGAAAATTTGGGATGCCCGTGCAGGATGGCTTTGTTGTCAGTATGCTGAACAATTTCCAAATGTGTCGGCAGTTCGCTGGAAGCGGTTATAGGGACGCAGGAGGAACCATCTAAAGGACAAGGATCAATGGCGTCTTTTAGTTTATCCAGGCTGCTTCCGGTCTGGCTGATGTAAAGGGTTCGGCCATGACGAAATGAGATGTTTCCAAAATACGAATCGACCAAACGATGTTCTACGGTCAATCGTCCTGCTTCCTGAATCGCTTCGTAAACACGCTTTTTTGAGTTTAGCGGTCCTTTCATCAAGAAACCGTTAAACGAGACCGGTGGATCGAGATTTTTTATAATCCGATCAAACACTTGTCGGCGTTTCGTGTCAACATGTCCTTTCTTTGCATGAAGAAGGAAATCGCAAAAAAATTTTACAAAACTGGCAAAACATACAGAGGAAAATGTGACATAAGCCTGTTCGAGGCCCACCGTCCCGTGGGTGATAATACCCTCTCCGGGAATAATAACACTTTTACGCGCTTTCAAGATTGAAGCAACAGAATTTGATGAAAACTGAAACGAAACCGGCAGATCATGGAGAAAGGTTCTGGTTTCGCAATCATTTGGCGTAATCGTTCCATTGGAGGTTTCCGCCAGATAATCGATGATGCTGCGATACGGTTCAGCCGGCTGGGAAAAAATAAGGGCGTTGATGTTCAACTGCTTAAAAATGTCTTCGAGAGCAACACGTTTCCTATCGGTTCTGTTCCATTCAAGATGCGCATCCAGACAGCCCAGAAGCGCTGGTTCAGGGCCGACAAGACCGCTTTTTATAAGCTTCTTTTCGTATGTGCGAAAGATTTGATTCATTGTAGCGCTTTAGATTTTTAGACATTGCCGCTCAAAAAAGATTGTCCATTCCGCTGATAAATCTGTTTTTACAATTAAAATTCCGAGATCCCTCAATCAAGTTTTTCATGAAATATCCGCCTTGGCGTTTTAGATAGGTTCCAGTCCTAATTCCTGAGCAACTTTTGAAATCGGTGTGCCATTTTTATTCAACTTTCTTGCGATATAATAGTTGGAACGTGCAGTTAAAAATGCTTCTTTGTCTATCGGCTTAATATTGATACCGGTATCTTTATAACCCGGCATGGTAAAAAATCGGACCGGAAGATCGTCGTCCTTTTCTCGTAAAGCCGTTGGCGGCATTCATCATTCGTTCATTGTAACAGATCCGTTCACCCACCTCAAAGAGATCTTGGCCGGAGGTCTTGATCCCTGTAACTGCAGTATAAATTTTGGCATACTCTTCCAGAGACGCTGCAAAGAATGTGAATTTGCATGCGGTAAGAGAATCTGCAACGGCATTTAAATCTTCACCTATTTTAATCATTCGGGCTTTTCCGTTAAATGAAAAACGATCTGTAGCTACAGGTTTTCTTAAAATTTCGTGACTGATGGGGTATGCCCTCAAGTGGCATCCCCCCCTGGAAGATGTGGCATACGCAAGGGCCATCCCATAAGCCCCTCTTGGATCATACGCCGGAAGTTCCTGACCTTTGACCGCCATGGCAAGATCGGATCGGCCGCAGTTGCCGGCATATTTTGCTGCACCTTGGCCGAGTTCAACGCCGAGACCTTTCTTTTGTCCAATGTCCATAAGAAGAGAAACAATTTCTTTGGGCGACAATTTCTTTTTTGAAATTTCTGAAAAGCATGCCAGGGTGGCTGCAGCTGAAATGGTATCCATCCCCATTTCATTGCATATTCTGTTGGCTTTGACGACAGTGCCGATATCTGTGTTGCCTAAAAGTGCACTGAAATGAGACATGGTTTCAAATTCGGGTATGCTTGTCTGATCTTTTGTTATTTTTTTACATAGAATGTGGCATCCGCGACATCCGGTATTTTTTGGTTTGAACTTCTTTTTAAACGCATGTGCATTCAGTTTGAAAGCTTGATCAAATTGGGTTTTTCGAAAATTTTTGGTAGGCATCATACGCCTTGCATCCATTAAATCATACAGGGCACCGGTGCCGAATCGCGAAATTCCAAATTTTCCCAAAAGAATCGGAGAAGCCGCTGTTAGTCTGAATATGTCTTCTCTGGCGGATTCTAAATCTTTGGGGTTGAAAATCTTCGTTTTTCCGGTACCTCGTATGGTGATATATTTGAGGTTTTTGGAAGCAAACGTCAGTCCGATGCCGCTTCTGCCTGCCGCAAAATGTCCATCGATAATAGCACTTGAAAAAAGAACCCCATTTTCTGCTGCCGGTCCTATAACGGCTGTTGAGCCTCTGCCTTTTAGAAGCGAATGAACATCACCTGTTTCCCGGTCTTTAAGGTGAGAGGCATCGGAAATATGGATGTTGTTATCTTTGATTTCAATGCCGCAAAGTCTGTCGGACTTTCCCGTTATGATAATGCCGTCTAGTCCGGCTTTTTTTAGCTGGAAACCAAAAGATCCACCCACAGAAGAATCGCCGACAGCACCGGTCAGGGGTGATCGGGACATTATGGTCATTCTGCCACTTGTTGGGGAGCGCGTATTAACAAGGGGTCCGGCAAACAAGAGAAGCGGCATATCCGGATGATTCCAATCAAGGGTTATTTTCTTTCTAATATAATATCCTGCCAGACCTCTTCCACCGATAAATGTTTTTAAGACGTTTAAATCGGGAACCTCAAAGCGCCATGATGGGTCGGTGAGATGTATTCTGGCAATTTTAACACACCATCCATACATTTGAATGCTCATAAAATCGTGGACTTCAAATTAATTGGTTTATAAAGTCTTTTGCCGAGTTCGATGCATATGAGTTTAGATAAACAACACTATGGAGTCAAGGTGGAAAGGGATAGCATATGTATGAATCTTGACATATCTTGTTATTAAACTTAAGTTTTGGGTTTTGAGTCGGCAGAATTCTCAACAATCACTCGCTGGAAGGTTTTAAATGGCTTATAGGGAAAGTATTGATGAACCCAAATGATCTGGAACAGTTAAAGAAATGGTTTGCGGATTATGTCGCCGGCTTTTATACAGACAATCCGACCCATAACAGCACCATCCGCCTCAAAGAAAAACACACGGAACGCGTGTGCGAAAATATGATTTTACTGGGGAAAGCCCTGGGCCTGTCGGATGAGGAAATGGTGTTGACAGAAATCATGGCCCTATTCCATGATGTCGGCAGATTCAAGCAGTTTGCCATTTACGGTACATTCAAAGATGTGGAGTCTGAAAATCATGCCTTGCTTGGGCTTCGAGAGTTGGTGGCGCATAATGTTCTGGATGTATGCACCAAAGATGAAAGAAAATGGATTACAAAAGCCATTGCCAACCACAATGCCGTCACAATTCCTAAAAAGGAAAATGGAAAATCCCTTTTTTATATTCGTCTTCTTAGGGATGCCGACAAACTTGACATTTGGAGAGTTTTCACCGATTCTTACAATACACGTGACAAACAGCCGAATCCGGTCGTAGAAATCGGTCTTCCTGATGATCCATCCTTTACACCACAAGTTCTGTCTGCTTTGAGCGAAGAACGGTTTGTCCGTTTTCAGGATTTAAGAACATTAAACGACTTTAAGCTGCTCCTATTAAGCTGGGTGTTTGATCTCAACTTTACCTTTTCGATTCAAGTGGTTAAAGACCGCGGGTATATTGAGAAAATTGGGGCAATCCTTCCTAATTCTCAAGAGACTATAAAGGTTTTAAAGCATATACATGATTACATAGCGCGTCATTTATAATTTTGAATATTAAAAACCAGATTAATTCTTTGTGATAAAGCGAACGGATAAAGGAGAAAAAATATGAATGATATCCTATTGGTGTTGATCATCGTCGGAATTTGGTATCTGCTACAGGCGTATATCCTGCCGAAATTGGGTATTTCGACATGAGTGCGAAATTCTTGTCAGGTGACAGGTAATAAGGGGAAAACCGAGGAGAAAATATCGGAAAAAAATAAAGGAAAGGGATTCAAAAAGCTCCATTAAAGATGAATTCGGGGGATATGTGCTTAAAAAAATAGTGATTCTGATGATTGTATCGGTAATTGGGTTGGGGTGCGAGGCGGAGAACCTCAATTTATTCATCAGGTTCGATCATATTGATGGGTTGAAATCGAAGGACAGCGTTATTTTTGAAACAAACCGAATCGGAAAAGTGGATGGAGTGACCTATACAAAGAAAGGGGATTATCTGGTTGAACTGATGATCCATAAAGCCTATACGAATGCAGTCACGGAACACGTCAGATTTTTTATTGTTTCAGACCCCCAAAACAATGGGCGAAGTGCCTTAGAAATGATTCAGATCCGCGAGGGAGGAAAACCATTACAGAACAACACCGTTCTCGAAGGCTCCAGCAAATCTTCTGCGATAATTGAACGCTTGGAAAAAGACCTCGAAAAGGGAATGGAGAGTGTCAGAAAAGAGTTTAAGGAATTTGCAGAGGAATTAAAAAAGATTCCTGATAGCGAGGCATTTAAAAAGCTTGAGGACGAACTCGTAAATCTTTATGAAAAAATGAAGCAATCGGGGAAAGAGGTCCGGGAAATGATACAAAAAGAAATATTGCCCCGTCTCGAACAGGAATTGGAAAATTTAAGGAAACGCTTGCAAGAAAAGGGACGAGAGGATGAATTAAAACCGCTTGAAATTAAAATGGAAGAAATTAGGAAAATATAGCGATAAGATAAAAATCGATAGTTGTCTGTTTATCGAGGTTCATATCCAGATTTTTTGTTAGAAGCTCGTTTATCATTTCAATCATCTTCTATGACCGGAAGGTCCATCAAAAGATTTTCCAACATCAAATCTCTTTAATGCTATAAAATACAACCTGTATTGGAATTAATATCTCAATATGTTGTGGTATAATTTTCTTGACACACAAGATATTTTATCTTATACAAAGATATTTTAAAATATCAGGAATTTAATGTTTAAAAAAACAAGGAAGGTGTTGATGGGCAAATCTTTTATTAAATGCCCTAAAGATCCGAAAATGAAATACTATCGTGAAGTTTGTAAGGAAGTTTTTCGGAAAGGGAACATGCGCAACTGGTGTAAACAATGTGAGGCCTTTCAGGACCAGAAGAAATCTGCGGGAAAGACATAGTGCCTGGATTTTTCAAACCCGGTTAAAGTTTATAGGAAGGTTGGTTGATAATGGACACTTGATGTTAAAGATATGACTTTTCCTGATAATCTTAGCATAACAGAGGAGGCAATATGATTTCTTCTCCATGTGCAAACTGTCAATGGAAAAATCAACCTAAGGAATTATGCGCAAAAGATTGCGAAATTCTAGAGGCCATTCAACTTTACCAGGTATCAAATGAAAGCGATTTTTTTATACCTGCCATCGATTGTACTGAAGAAGATCGGTTTTGTTTAAACAGTCGGGATGTTATTTAAATTCGTATTCCCCACTGTTTGTTGAAGCAAAGCGGAAATCCCGTTCTGTCGTGGCTTGCATGAGTTTTATTAATTCGCCTTTGGCAGATAACATCGTAACGCGATTTTATTTTCAGTCTGTCTCCATTATCAAAAGGAGGTGGTCCTATGTACGTGGGCCGAATTATGCATACACACCTTGTAACCGTACCTCCGGATACAAGCTTACGCAAAGCAAAAGAGATCATAGAAGAAAAACAGATTAACCATCTTTTGGTGGTCAACAAAAAGCGGGGATTTGGTCGGCATTGTTTCAGACAGAGATGTCAGACAAAGCTGGGCATCTCCGGCCACAGCCCTCAGTGTTCATGAACTGAACTATCTTTTGACCCAGTTGACCGTTGAAGCGATTATGGTTAAAAAGATTATCACCATATCGCCCGGCACCACCATTGAACGCGCCGCCTATATCATGCAGGAAAACAGAATCAATGCACTGCCGGTTATCGAATCTGAAAAGCTTGTTGGGATTATCACAAGCACCGATGTTATGGAAGTATTGCTTCGTTCCATTGGATTTGATGAGGAAAGCGCCCGGTTTACCGTTTTGGTTGAAGATCGCATCGGGATTGTTTCTGAAGTGTCAAAAATTCTTAAAGAACAGCAGATCAACATCCGCAGTCTTGTTACCTGGCCGGAGAAAGAATATCCAGGTATTTATCAGCTGGTGATGAGAGTCGGCCTGGAAGATAAGGATCGGGCAATTTCAGCATTAAGTGACGGTGGGTTCAAAGTGCTGTCAGAATATGTTCACGATCTGACACCCTTCCTGCCGGAGGGATAAATGTTGCGCTTTCTTAATCGAAAAAGTTCGGATTTTGGTCTATAGTTAATTAAGCGTTTTTCAAGATTCTCTATCGGAATAAAAGACCTCTTCTGATATTTCTCCCAGCAGTCTATTAAAGTGCAGGCCAGCAAAGCCGAGCGTTGTAAGAGGCTCGCTTTAATCATATATTCATCTTCACTGTGATCCATGGCGCCGATGGGTCCCAAACCGTCGATGACCGGCGTGTGTTCTCCGGCAATCAGATTGGCGTCCGATACCCCGGCCCTGAATTCTTCCGAAACCGAGAATCCAATGGATGCTGCTGTTTCCTGGACCGCTTGGAAAAGTTTTTTATTCTGTTCAGAGGCCGGCATGGGAGGTCTTGAGCTCAATATGGTAAAATGAGAGCTGTGTTTTGGGAATGTCTTTTTTCTTGGTGATCTCGGATATGCTTTTTTCCAGATCCGATTTATCCGCTATTCCGGTGAACCTGAAATCGATACGGGCCAAAGCATGTTCAGGCACGGTATTGTGGCCTATGCCGCCATTGACTTTGCCCACATTGACACTGATTCCCCGATCCAAATCATTTAAAGATTCAAAGGCAATAATTTTATGGGCCAGTTCAACAATGGCGCTGACTTTATCTTTGCCGGCAAATGCTGCATGGCCGGCAATTCCTTTAATCTTAAGTTCAAGAGATAGGTTTCCTTTTCGGCCGGTAACGATTTCTCCATTACGCCCCCCGGTTTCCAAAACAAATGCAAAAGCGCTGTTTCTGGCTTCCTTTTGAATATGATCTTTTGAGCTGGGAGACCCGATTTCTTCGTCGGAGTTAAAGAAGAATTTGACGGGTATTTTTGTTAAAAGCTTTTCGTTGTCCAGTGCCTTGAGTGCAAATATCCCTGCAACGAGTCCGCCTTTCATGTCAATGACGCCCGGGCCAAAACAGTGAGTACTTTCTTCCTTATACCAGTTAAATTCGGTATCTTCCGGAAACACTGTATCCATATGTCCGGATAGAAGTATCTGTTTGTCAAACCGCTTTTCACAAAGGGATCTAACAACAAGGTGATTCCCAAATGTATCTTGTTCTATCACCTGGCAGGAGACGGCATGAGATTGAAACGTGGACGTTATCAGATGGGCCATCTGGTCCACACCGCGTTTATTGTAAGTTCCGCTTTGAATCCGAACCATCTTTTCAAGGAGGGAGAACATATCCCGATGGTGTGCTTTTAGGAATGTGATTATGCGGTTGTGGATGGTCATTTCTATTCAGGAATATTCGGCCAAGTGGTATAAAGCCCCTGATAATTTCTCAGCTTATATTCTTTTTCATTTTTATCGACAATATAATAATCGGGCATTAAAGGAATTTTACCGATATTCGTTGCAATGACATACATGGGTTGGGCAAGCCCGGTCGTGTGACCCCGCAGCGCATCTCTAATAAGTTCGGCTCCTTTTTCGACCGGTGTGCGAAAATGATCGATTCCTGGTGCAGGTTCGCAGTAAAAAACATAATATGGCCGGATTCTAACGGCTAAAAGCTTTTGATGCAGTTTTCTGAAGGTCTCCACATCATCATTGATTCCTTTGAGCAGCACCGCCTGATTGCCGACATTCACACCGCAGGAGAGAAGACCGTAAACAGCCTCTGCCGTTTTTTGGGTAATTTCTTTGGGATGATTACATTGTGTATTTATCCATATGGGCACCCGGTGAAAACCGCTGAGTACTTTTTTGAGACCGTCGGTGATTCGATGAGGGAGAACAATCGGTGTCCGCGTTCCGAATCGAATCATTTCTATATGGGGAATCTCTCTCAGCTTTCGAATAAGATATTCAATTTTTTGGTCTGAAAGTATGAAAGGATCACCGCCAGTAATGAGAACGTCGCGAATTTCCTCATGTTCGCTGATCCATTCGAGACCCTCTTCAAAATCGAATCGAAGCTTAAGATCACGATCGACAACGAGTTCTTTACGAAAACAGTGACGGCAGTAATTTGCACAGATATCCGTAACAGTAAATGCAATGCGGTCATAATACTGCCTGGCGATACAGTCGGGCCTGACTTCATCGGTGTCACGGTTTTCTTTCCAAATCAAATAGTTGGGGATTCCATATTTGTTCTCTGTTTCTTTCATTGACGGGATAACCTGTTTGCGTATCGGGCAATCAGGATCATTTGGATCCATCAAAGAAGCAAAATAAGGCGTTGTACCCCATTTGGTTTTAAGGGTATTGATGGCCGCTTCTTCTTCCGGTGTGACGTTGATGAGGGCTTTTAGGCCATCAAGTGTGTTCACACTGTTTTGGAGTTGTTCCATCCATTCATCCATTAAATGATCCTCCTAAATGCTCAAATATTTATCCAGTTCTCTGGGAGTGACGTGGACTCTGTGATCCTCCCAGTCATTTATCTTAAGGGACATGTAGGTGTTGTAAATCGGTTCTCCTAAAATTTCTTTCATAAATTTACTTCTTTCGGCTTCAACCAGCGCTTCGTACATGCTTTTAGGCAAAAACCGCCTGTCCCATACACGGTATCGATATTTCTTTTTATAAGTGCTCCCGATATCCGCTTGACCGCAGGTTAGATCTTCTTTTATGCCTTTAAGCCCCATGGCAATTAACATCGCAATTTGAAGGTAAGGGTTACCTGCCGGGTCAGGGCTTCGTAGTTCAATCCGTGTGCTTTCGGGGTTGTGGGAATATGGCACCCTGACCATAGAGCTTCTATTCCTGAACCCCCAGCCTCTGATAATAGGCGCTTCCCTATCCAATACGTATGCCTTGTATGAATTGAAAGTCGATGCCATGATGATTGATGTTTCTCTGGCATATTGCAAAATACCGGCAATAAATTTTTTGCAGATATTGCTTATATTATCTTCACTATCTGTATCGTAAAACATGTTTTTTCCATCAAGATCCTGCATAGAAATGTGGATATGGAATGCATTTCTGTTGAAATCGTCGAATGGTTTAGGCATGAACGTTGCGTGATAACCGAACTCTAAAGCAACCATTTGGGTTATATAGTTAAAAAGTATTGTTCGGTCTGCTACATTCAAGGGGTCTGCACACTCCAGGTTGATTTCATGCTGGGATGGTGTCACCTCATGATGCGCTTTCTCAAATTGTATTCCGCATGCTTTAAGTATTTCAATAATTTTGTTTCGTACTAGTTCTCCCTTATCATGGGGAGTTGCCTGAAAGTAACCGGCTTTGTCAGAATGAACTTTTTCACCGCGTTCATTTTCACGAAGTAGAAAAAATTCATGTTCAGGACCGACCAGAAACTTGAAGCCATACTCCGTTTCCGCCTTTTTCAGGATACCTTCCAGAACAGATCTGGGATCGACTTGTGCACGAGATTTTTGATCGTCATAAACATGTCCTATAAAGAAACCGCGTTTATTATCCCCAAATTCCACAACTCGAAAACTCTCCGGATCTGGAAAAAGAAGCCTGTCACTGCTGTCAACAGTAGCGTATCCCGCAACAGAGCTTCCATCAAAACCGATTCCATTTGCTATGATCGACTCAATGTTGTCGGGATTTATCGGCAGATTCATAATTCTGCCGTTGAGATCGGTAAAAAAAATCTTAGTAAGGGTCGTTTCCTTTAGTTTTTGCTGGATTTGTTTGATACTTGCCATGCTGTGCTTCACCTTTTTTTAATTTAAATTCAAAAGCTTGTTTATTTCATTACATCTGTTTTACATGACAATATCAAGAGAAATTTTATTGACAACTTGAATAAAAAGGTTGTCAAACGATTAATGAGGGTCCTTATAGCTTGGTAAAGGAGAAGTTTTGACTGGCGTATTTGTTAGGATCGGCATCCGGATATCTGACTTTTTCATTGCTCCACGGTTTTTTCATGACAATGTCAGTTCCTTCGTGATCCACAACGTTACTTCTGTGCAAAGGAATTTTACCGCCGGCAGTGGCAATATATCGAGGAATTGCATCACCGGAGATATTGCCGTACATGCTTTCCACGATATCTCTTCCTTTTTCTATGGGCACTCTGAAGTGGGTAAACTGGGGATTTCGATAGCTGCAGTTAAAAATATAGTACGGCCGGACATAACTTTCTTGAATGGTCTCACACAGTTTCCACATTTTCACCTTGGTATCGTTGATCCCTTTTAAGAGAACGGCCTGGTTCAACACAGCACTGACGCTTTTAGAGATGCGTTTGAAGGTATTTTTAGAAATCGGTGTAATTTCCTGAGCTGTGTTAATCTGTGTGACCACCCTCACCGGCTTTTTGTCATTGCTCTCTTCGAGGATTTCAAGAAGTTCGGTGTCGACTCGCCAGGGGGTTGTGACCGGAATTCTGGTGCCGAGGCGTTTCATCTTTACATGATCAATGTTGTCCAGGGCTTTTAAAATCTTTTTGATCATTCGATTGGGGAGAACAAATGCATCCCCACCGGTGACAAGGACATCTCGAATGTGTGCGTTATTGCGAATATAGTTTAAAGCTTCTTCGTAGGCGTTATCGGAATAAATGCGATCTTTTTTCCCGATGTGGGCAATCCTCAGGCAGTGGGTGCAATACATGGCACACATGTTGGTGGCCTTGATGGTGAGAACCCTTGGATAAAACTGATCGATCAGCCGGGCCGGTGAATGGTCTGCCGCCACCGGCGGAATCTCGACGCCGATGTTATCGACCATTTCACCGGTGGGAACAGATTGCAAAAGGACCGGATCGTTCGTTCGATTGGGCTGAATCAGGCTGGCATAGTAAGGGGTCAGGCGCATGCGGTAACTCTGGGTCACCCGGCTCAATTCTTCTATAATCTTAGATGGAAGATCGATTATTTTTGAAAGTTTTTCCACAGAGTCGATGCAATGTTTTAACTGACCGGAATAGGAGTTCCATTCGTCGTCATCTATGTTCAGAATCGATTTTATACGACGAACATTTTCCTGAATGGTGTCCCACAATTCGATGCCGCTTGGCGCTTCTGTAACCTTGTTTTTCAAATAATTGACAACCCTCTCATTTGCCTGTTCAACAATGGGTAGCGCCTGATTGACCCTGCCGCCGACAGTCACCCCGTGTTCATCCAGATGTTGATGTTTGGCGGCGAGCAAGGCAAGGGTCTCTCTCGAGATACCAAAGGCGTCCGGCGAGATATTCAGTTCTTTTTTTATCTTCTTTAGGCGACAGAAAAGATCAATAATAGGACCTGTTAGTTCGATGTCTTCGGTGGATTTAAAAAGAGCCGTCGTATTGTCTAAGCGCCAGTTTCTTCAGGTAACTTTCGGAAAGATTCTGAAATCTTTTGATCGCTTTGATCCGGGGCACTGAAAAGCTCTTCGAGAAGCTCCAGAGTAAGTCGGTCCATACATTTGGTCTGCTGAGTTCTTTGTCATTCATGTTGAATCCTCCGGATCCATGTTTTTAACGATGGTAAGGTCAATGGTTTTTCGTCCCTGGTTCAGCCCTTGTTGAACATCGGATCGGTTATGTCCCAAAGCGACTATGCGGGCAATAAATGCACCTTCGGCCAAAATAAAATCACATCCGGTATGCTCCAGGATAAGGAAGTCCTTCTTTAATTTTCCCTCTGCGACTTTCTTGAACGCCTGGCGTTCCTGTGTGCTCTGGGGAATGTAGCTGTCAGTTTGGGCTGTACCATGGATTTTATAATTATATGTTCCCCAGTGCAAATTTTTAGGATTTGATTTCATTTCTACGGTATTGATCGGAAACAGTCCTTCTGTTACGGCATAAAATTCAAGCTCCGGCAACATGGGAGATCCCGAAGGAAGAGATTGTTCAAGGGTGCAGCAAAATTCCAATGTAGTTCCCTGCTTTCGGGCATTAATTTCAAGGAAAAAAATCTCGTCGTTGTCATCTACAAGAAAATCACATCCGAATATACCTCTGTATCCTTCTCGAGCAAGCCATCCACCTATAATTCTGGTATAATTCTTGTAGTCTTGCAATAATTTTTTTATCCAACACCGATGGGAAGACAGAACCGGTGAACCGGGTCCCTTGTTCGATGCGCTGATCAGCAACTCCGGCAATATAAACATCGTTTTCACCGGCAACAACGGCCAGCACTGTTGGATCATGCTCGTGGGGAATGAATCGGCTGATCAGGTAGGGCTCGTCCAGTGCGTTGAACTTATCTTTTATATCATCAATACCATGGGCAATAATACTGTTCACACCGGCTGCACTGTATTCCCGGCACACAAAAAGTCCATCCGCGCCAAGATTTAAAAAGTTCTTGCGCTGTTTGGATGAGCAGAATCAAGTCCATGGCAGATACGAAAATCGACAACAGGGAGCAAATCCTTCAAGTGTTGATACTGATAGATTTTGCTGTTTAGTTGTTTTGCAATATGTTTATCACGGACCCAGGATGGATATACCCGGGATTTCATCCAGGGTCATTTCAGGAATACTTTCATACATATAAATATAAATATGTTTCCTGCCGATTCAAGAGTCTTTTGATCAAGGCGTGGATCCGGCGGTTTTTTGAAACCACGGCCGCAAATTCTTCGCTTGAAACCCTACAGCTGACATGAGTGGCCGTATTTGTAGACATTCAACTTGGGTTCTGGCATGGGGATTGATTACAATCAGATTTTCATAGTCGTACTGTTCAAAAATATCTGGTATGATGGCGATAAAATCGAATTTGCGGCTGAAAATGTGAGACAGGGCTTCTTTCAGATAGGTGTTTAGACCGTAGTTTTTAAGCTCACCGATGTATAAAAAATATTCCGTGTCTTCTTCCAATTGAAAATTGGAAAAGTATATGTCAGACATTGTGGATACTCCGGCTCTTTTTCCGAAGTGGTCATAATAAACTAATGATTCATTAAAAGTTCGCTCGGATTAACAACAGAAATTATAATTTGCAACCTATTTTTATGCAAAATATAAAAAATTGAGGCCGTCAAATGAAATCGATGTATCTGAATAACCTTATCCATTGATTGTCTCTATAGGCTGGTGATAACCCGAATATTTCATGAAAATATCGAGGGGGTCTTTTTATTAGTTATGAATACCGTTTGGTATTTACAATTTTGCTTCTAATTGTAAGGTAACAGTTTGTACCGAATATTTTATAGTTCAATTTCTCGAAAATTTTCACTCTGTGGGCGTGTCCGAGACGCCCATTTGCGGCGTTATCAAGGGCTTGCAAATGAACGACTCGCAAACGTGAAATATCCGGATTAAGCATCTTAAAAAGTTGACCCGATGATTGAAATTTTTAAATAAAAAGAGAGGATAATAAGATATGTATTTCAATAGTTTAATGAGACGATTCATCTTAATAATACCGGTTTGTTTTTCCTTAATGTGTTTTGCTTCAGTCGCAACCGCTGGATCGGAAACAATCAAGATGTCTACAACCACCAGCACGGAAAATTCAGGGCTTCTGGATGTGCTGCTGCCGGAATTCACCAAAGATACCGGTATTATAGTAAAGGTGTTTTCCAAGGGGACCGGGGCCGCCATTCGTGACGGCATCGACGGTAATGTCGATGTAATTTTTGTGCATGCCAGAGACCGAGAGGAAAGGTTTGTTGCCGATGGATACGGCACCCGCCGTTATGCCGTGATGCATAACGATTTTGTTATTCTGGGCCCTATTGATGATCCGGCCGGCATTAAAGGGATGCAAAAGGCATCTGAGGCCCTGAAACAGATCGGTTCAACCGGAGTACTGTTTATTTCCCGCGGCGATGACAGCGGTACCCATACCAAGGAGCAGTCCCTATGGAAAAAAACCGGTCTGGATCTTGAGGTTCAAAAAAGCACGATCTTTAAAAAAGGGGAAAAAAGGATCGTCAGCTTTATATATCCCAAAGGGTCTAATAAATGGTATCTTTCCATTGGCCAGGGCATGGGCAAGACGATCACCTTTGCCGATGAAAAAAAGGCTTACACACTTGCCGATCGAGGGACTTATATCAAATACAAGTACGGCCGTGATGTCGGCCTTGATTTGGAGATCATGTGTGAGGGCGACACTATCCTTCATAATCCATACGGTGTAATTCCTGTTAATCCAGACATGCACCCCCATGTAAAATACCGGCAGGCCAAGCAATTTGCAGAGTGGGTGGTTTCGCCAAAAGGACAATTTCTTATTTCAAATTACAGACTTAATGGAAAACGACTTTTTTATCCGGATGCCGTAAAACAATAATGTGACTTTTCGATGAATTCGTATAGATTTCAGCATGTTTTATTATTATCTTGCTCGTTGAATATTGGACCTGAACGCTCATTCCATGACGGCGATAAAGCGTTGCAAAATGTCCGGCAAAGTTTCTCCACTGGGCTGCTTGATGAAAAAGCCTTGCCTGCTGTTTAAGGCAATGTTTGAAAAAGGGTTCTTTTCGATATTGATATCAATAATGATACCGTTTCGATTTTTTACTTCCCATACCACCTGATTTGGGAGACTGGTGGCCCCCGAGGTTCCAACCACCAACAATAGATCGGTTTCTTCGGCAACTTGCATGGCACTGTGGTACCGGTAATAATGCTCGTTGTACATTTCATCAAACCAGAGAACATGGGGCCTGGTCCGGCCGCCGCAATACGGGCACTTGAGCAATTGGCGGTCTGATTCTGTTAAAGTGTCTTTTTTTTCTCTGGCGGTTAGTTTTTTAGGTATCGGAAAAACTTTTCTTTTGCATTCATTGGCGCAGCGCATAAAAAACACATTCCCGTGAATTTGAAATGTTTTTATCAAGCTGTTTCCGGCACGAAGGTGTAAATTGTCCACATTCTGGGTGATTAGTGTGAAACGGTCTTTAAAAAGCGTTTCCATTTCAACCAGGGCATGGTGGCCTGGATTCGGTGCGGCTTTTCCACAGACACCGATTCGATACAGATACCATTTCCATACCTCTTCAGGTTTCTGCCTAAACATCCTATAAGTCGCCATTTCCTGTGGCTGATATTCTTTTGAACCGATGGTCCAGTATCCTTCAGGACCCCGGAAGGTGGGGATGTTGCTTTCTGCAGAGATGCCGGCGCCGGTTAAGATGGTAAGGCGTCCTGAACCTTTTGCGAAATCCTGCATAATTTTTTCAAGATGTCTATCCAATGTATTTTGTCCTTATTTTGAAGCATATTATAGCTTTTCTCAGACCTAAGCTGAGCGTTTCAAATTTTTGAAGTGGGCGATTTAACCATATTTTTAAGGCATTCTGATATTTTGAATGTCAACAATTTGAAACCCTTCGGGATTTCCAATTTTACCGCATCTACTGCGTCAGATGCCGTTTCGCATAGATGGCTAAACCGAAACAACATCTTCCTTGTATCTGCGGCAAACTTTAAAATCGCTCAACTTAGGTCAGAGTAACATTTCGTTTATTGAAATTGTGACCGTAAGAAATTCAATCGGAACATATTTTTGGGGACTGCTATAAAACGCGTGGAAGAAAAATTATCTTTTAGAATTTTCAAAAGCCTGTCCGACGTATATAACAATCTGTTCAAACCAGGCAATCTCTTTTTCCGAGAAGGGAATATCGTTGGCTCTGGCGATGAAATATGCTCCGATGACAAGATCCCTGGTTATGATTGGGGAGATCATCGCAGTTTTAAAATGCGATTGGTTTTTCAAAAGGGAAATCTGAAAGGATCTTTCGGTAAGATCAAAAACCGCTGTTTCCTTATTATTTATGGATTTAACAATGGGTGAGTTATTATCAATCATACTGATTTTAAAATCTTCGGCTTTCAAAAGGGTATCTTTCCCGGCATAAAATCTTCCAGTCATCAATGTTTTTGATTTATTAAAAAAGGTTGTAAATATTTCTGTTTCAATCAGACAGCGGTATAGCGCTTCTTGAGCAAGCATTAAAATCTGGTTGATTTCCGTATTTTTGCGGCAGGCAATCATCAGATCCGTCAGAAACTGACCGATAAGCGAATCCGGGTCTTCAAGCTTTTCTTCGACGGTCAGTGCATCTCCAAAAGTGACTTTTCCGGCAATTTGGGCGGGGTTCCCTTTTCCCCATTCAAGAACCTTGACCATCATGTCAACATCGTCTTTTTCCAGATTAAAGAACCTTGCAACATTTGCATCCTGTTCACAGGTATCTTTGATAAAGTCTGAAATGTTAAATTCATTGGTTTCAAGTATTTTTTTTATGCGAGCCTCGGTTTTATCCATGGCCTTTTCTCCGCCAAGTTTATTGCTGAACAACATATTTGAAATATGGCCGGACTCTCGTATCAAGGTTATTAAAGGATCGCTATCGTCATCATCGTTTCGGAGTACTTTTGCGACTTTGTCGGGAAGATTGTAAATGTTTGTCAATGCTTTACAAATCTCATCATATTCAACACCGAACACTTCCTTACAGGCGTTATTGTTTGAAATATTTTTATGTATGACCAATTTTTCCATTTCTTTGAATTTTTGAGGAAATGTATTTGCCAGTGCCAGCCAGGGAAGCCGATAAAGCAGACCGGCGACAAATATTTCTTCGGGATTATCAACCTTGTTTTTCGCTGCCAGAGACCTGGCAAAGGCTCCGGAAAAATATGAACTGGCATAAAGCTGACCCAGCTTCTGAGTCTTGGCTGTTTTCATTGTCTGATTGAACATAGACAGTCCCAGTGCCATGGAACGAACTTTTTCAAACCCTAAAAACGTGACTGCATAGGTGACGGTTTTAATGGGATAGCGTGGCCGGTACATCACCGAGTTGGCAGTTGCCAGGATATTCGAGGTTAAGCCGCAATCCCTCATGATCACAGTGGCAAGGTCAACTGCACAAGTATGGGATTGATGTGTAATTTTTGTGATTGCCTGAACATTTTCATTGATTGCAGGGAGATTCCCTTTGCTTCGCATTTCTTCAAGCAGTTGTTGGGTCTTTAAATTATCAGTCATAAGAAATCCTTTTTTTTTATATCGGTCTTTTTTAAAAAAAACTTAACAAAACAGATAACATCTGTTTTTGGATGAACGTGTTGTTAACGATTTAATATTACGTTAAATTATAAAGAATTTTATAGGAAATGAATGATCATTGTTTGTGACACGTTCAAGCCAAACAATTTTATTGCAGTTTGACGAATATAACCCTATTATTGATTCAAAAAAAGTAAGTGTTCACGGGCAAGGAAATCCCGTGAACACTTACCAAAAAAGATCAGAAGGAACTCAAACGTATGGATTTAAACAAAAATCGAATTCCCGACCCTGTAAAAAGCATACACATGATTGCCATATGCGGTACCGGAATGGGTGCGCTGGCCAGTATGCTTAAAGATATGGGTTTTGAAATAACGGGTTCGGACCAGAAGGTATATCCACCCATGAGCGAATTTCTTTCGAGCAAGGACATCGAGATTACAGAGGGATTCAGCGAAAAAAATGTTGCATACGGTCCGGACCTGGTTATTGTTGGAAACGCCGTGTCAAAGGACAATCCTGAGGTTGTTGGAATGCATCAAATGGGACTTGAGTTCTGTTCCATGCCCCAGGCGGTGAACCGATTTATTGCATTCGGCAAAAAGCCCCTGGTCATCACCGGCACCCACGGCAAGACCACCACTTCTTCAATTTTAGCCTGGATTCTGTATGAAGCCGGGCTGGATCCAACCTTCATGATCGGCGGGATTTTAAAAAACTTTGGAAGCAATTATCGCCTGGGAAACGGTGAGCACATGGTCATCGAGGGCGATGAGTACGATACGGCATTTTTTGATAAAGGAGCAAAATTTCTGCATTATGACCCATCAATAGCCATATTGACAGGCGTCGAATTTGATCATGCGGATATTTTCAGAGATATTCAACATGTAAAACAAGCCTTTGATGCGTTTATCACCGGTATCTCACCTCAAAATACGCTCGTTGCATATGACGATGATAAAAATGTTTCTGACATCGTCTACGGAAAATCCTGCCAAATGGTTAAATACGGTCGAAATGCCGACTCGGTTTGGCGATTGGGTTCCGTCACCTTTCAACAGCCGTGGATTTTTTTTGACGTTTTAAAGCATGATACGGTTTTTGGAAATTTCAAGACACGGCTGGTAGGAGAACACAACTTGCTGAACGCTTTGTCCGCCATTGCCGTTGCAGATACGCTAACGATACCACTGGAAGCCGTTGCAAGGGCGTTTGAATCGTTTGAGGGTGTCAAGCGGCGCCAGGAAGTACGCGGCGAAAAATCCGGTGTAACGGTCATGGATGATTTTGCTCACCATCCTACGGCAGTGCGTGAGACTCTCAGGGCGGTCAAACCGTTTTATCCAAATGGACGTCTCATTGCCGTATTCGAGCCTCGAACCAATTCCAGCATGCGCAATATATTTCAAGACATCTATCCTCACTCATTCGAAGGTGCAGATATTATCTGCATTCGTCAGCCCCCACTTTTGGATAAAATCCCGCCTGAAGAACGTTTTTCTTCTCAGCAACTTGTGAATGATCTCAAACATCAAGGCAAGAATGCACACTATTTTCCGGATACGGATGAGATTATTGATTTTCTTGTCACAAAAGCAAAATCCGGGGATCTCGTCCTTGTCATGTCCAACGGTGGCTTTGACAATATTCACGAACGGCTCCTTTCCGATCTGTAACTTGTGCCCATCCGAAAAGGCCATTTTACCCAATCTCTCGTATGCTCAAAAAATAATCCTCTTAAGTAAAAATGATTGACAGCCCAGCCTCCATTTCGTTAACCAGTACGACTAGTAGGGATAACCAAAGGGCATGGATCAACAGTGAAAGGTCAGATTCTGAACATACTGAAAACGGAAACAGAGGTTGTTTCCGGGGAGATACTCAGCGCTCGTCTGGGTATTTCAAGGGTGTCTGTCTGGAAGCACATCAAAAAGCTTCAAGAACTTGGGTACAATATTGAAGCGACACCCAAGGGATATCTTTTTATCAGTGCCCCTGACGCCCTTTATCCATGGGAATTTGGGGAAAAAGAACACAACATTCATTATTTTGATGAAGTGGATTCCACGATGGATATCGCAAGAGAACTTGCAAGAAAACAGTGTCCCCATTTTACGGTGGTTATTGCCGGTCGTCAGAAAAAAGGAAGGGGACGGCTGAAAAGAAGCTGGCTATCTCCAGAAGGAGGGCTCTATTTTACAATTGTTGTCAGGCCAGAAATACCGCCTGTTTTAAGTCCAAGGGTCAACTTTGCGGCATCGATGATTCTGGCCCAAACCCTGCGCCACATGTTTAATATTAATGCCATGGTCAAATGGCCCAATGATGTCCTGGTGGATGGCAAGAAGATTTCAGGAATCCTTTCCGAGATGGAGGCTGAAATCGACAGGGTTAGCTTTATCAGTATCGGATTGGGCATCAACGTGAACAATGATCCCACACCCTATGAACCTATGGCAACGTCTTTAAAGAAGATCCTCGGAAAAGATGTTTCGAGAATAGAGGTGTTGAAGGCGTTTCTCGATCATTTCGAAGATGCGGTAAATGGTCCGGATTTTGACAATGTGGTTGCCGAGTGGAAAAAATATACGGAAACGTTGAACCGGCATGTCAGGGTCGTTACAACTCATGAAGTCTCCGAAGGTCTTGCCGTGGATGTGGATGACAATGGTGCGCTAATATTGAAACTTGCGGACGGGTCGGTGAAAAAAATTATATACGGCGATTGCTTTCATAAGGATAAATAAGGTTATAGGTTACGGGTGATGAGTGAAAAAGAAATATCAATTATGGGTCCTTCCCCATCTCTTCGAATGACGGTATATGCTTCATTGATGGCTGCACTGACTGCAGCCGGCGCCTTTCTGGCCATACCCATTGGACCGGTGCCAATTGTTCTTCAGAATCTTTTTATATTTTTGTCCGGACTTTTGTTGGGGCCCGGGTGGGGAACAGCAAGTGTTGGGGTATATCTTCTGGCCGGTATTCTGGGACTTCCCGTATTTGCCGGTGGTGTCGGCGGTATCGGACGGTTTGCAGGGCCCACCGGTGGATATCTTTTGGGGTTCCTCCCGGCTGTTTGCGTGATTGGTTTCATATCAAATGTATCAAAAACAAATGTGGTTAGAGATCTGCTTGCCATGATCGGTGGCAGCTTCATCATTTATGCATGTGGTTTGTCTTGGCTAAAAATACTGACCGGCATGACTTTGGGAAAAACCCTGGCTGTGGGAATGTATCCGTTTCTCCCGGGGGATGCGCTTAAAATGGCTGCGGCGGTTCCCATCGCAAAAGCATTGAGACCGATAATAAACAAGACATGAGGAATCAGCGGTCAGGAAATAGAGATAAGTAATGAATGTCCGGTACCTGGTGCAGATGAACCCGGATCTTCTATGAGAATACTGTTGTGAATATTATTGAAATAGAAAATCTGAGTCATAGATTTGCAGACGGCACCGTTGGTCTTAAAGATATCAATCTTTCCATTTCCGAAGGGGCGTTTGTTGTCATTGCAGGGCCTAACGGGTCCGGGAAAACCACTCTTTTAAAGCATCTGAACGGCCTTCTTTTGCCTACAAAAGGCGTTGTCAGACTCTCCGGCGTGCCGGTGGCCAAAAACCTTACATGGTCGAGGCAGATGGTGGGCATGGTATTTCAGGATGCCGACAGCCAGATTGTCGGAGAAACCGTTTCAGATGATGTGGCCTTTGGACCGGAGAATCTTTGCCTGGACCCGGCCGAGGTCAAGCGCCGGGTCGCCCGGGCATTGAAGACTGTGGGATTGCATCACCACAAAGATCAAAAACCGCATTTATTGTCCGGTGGAGAAAAACGTCGGCTCGCAATCGCGGGTATTCTGTCCATGGAACCTAAATTGCTTGTTTTTGACGAACCTTTTTCCAGCCTGGACTATCCGGGGGTCAAGCAGGTTTTATCACAGATGATTTCTCTGCATCAGGCCGGACACACAATTCTGGTTGCCGCACACGATCTTGAAAAGCTCATCGCCCATACAGACCGTCTGGTCATTCTGCAAGATGGAGGCATCGTCAGAGACGGGTTGCCCTCTCAGCTGCTCGGGGAGCTCGAGGCTTTTGGTATTAGAGAACCATGCGCCTCGCGATTGGGGATGGAGGTGGATTCATGGCTGAATTGAACGTGTTGGGTTTTCATGCCGGCAATTCTGTGCTGCATCAATTGGATGTTCGATTTAAACTGATGTTTCTTGTTGTCATCAGTCTATCAAGTTTAAAAGCTTTTGTTCCTTCACTTTCTCTTTTAACGCTGGTGCTGATGGTTGCACTCATACATGCCGGACTGCCATTGAAGATGGCCCTAAAAGATCTTCGCTATGTTGCTTTGCTGTTGCTGTTTGTGTTCATTACTCGATCACTTTCCGTCCCTGGATCACCGGTTGTTGAATTTATGGCTTTTTCTGTTACCCGGGAAGGACTCTATGAAGGGGCGATTGTTTGCTGGCGTCTAGTGATTGTGATCATGACCGGTCTATCGTTTGTTTTAACAACACGGTCGTCGGAAATCAAAGCCGCTGTGGAGTGGATACTGAAACCTTTTCCATCGATTCCAGCCAAAAGAATTGCCACCATGATGAGTCTGATTGTGCGGTTTATCCCCTTTATTTTCGAACAGGCCAAGAAGACTGCGGAAGCCCAGCGGTGCAAGGGGAGTGGAAAACCGGAAGAATCCTGTATATCGATTAAAAATGTTCGGAATTCCACTCATGCGTCGAATCTTTGAACGGGCGGACAAACTGGTTCTGGCCATGGAAGCTAGATGTTATTCTGAAAACAGAACCGATTCTCTACTTTCTTCCGGTGTTAGGGACTGGATCGCACTTGTGTGTGTGGTTTGTTTGTGTTTGATAATAATAACTTAAACTGAGCGTTTCAAATAGTGACAGAATTTTAAAAAAGGTTGCCAGCAAAAGTTAAAAAATGGCATTAATTTTATTGACAATCATTGATTCTATCGTTATTAAATATGTTTTTTAAGGGCCGTTAACTCAGTTGGTAGAGTATCTGCCTTTTAAGCAGAGAGTCGCTGGTTCGAGCCCAGCACGGCCCACCATATGCGTCCCCATCGTCTAGCCTGGTCCAGGACACCGGCCTTTCACGCCGGCAGCAGGGGTTCAAATCCCCTTGGGGACGCCAAAATAATATCAATAGGTTATCTGTGTTTACAGATAGCCTGTTTTTTTCGGGTATTTTCTTTAGGCTTCTGATACTGCTTCCATAAAAAGATAGGGAGTATTATTTCTGAGATAAGTCGTTAGCGTATCACAATTTCAAGTGAACACAGATGCTTGCGAGGTGCCATAATTTGTTTCAAACAAATTGCCATTTTTGTTCATCTTGGTCGATAACAAAACCGCAAAAAACACAAACAAGAATATTATCCTGCTTTTTAAATAAGCTTAAACTAACCCATTTTTTGCATACAGGGCAAAAAACCTTCCGCTTTCCTGAAATTTTCTTAATTTTTACAGTCTCCATGAATTAACTATATGAAGGGTGCATCATTTGAAGCAAGGTTTTTTTCTTATAATTTTCAATACAGATTGTATCAGTCGGCCTTCCAATATGTTTATTAAGTCTGTAAAAGGCTAACCGTCTTATTTTCGAGATTTATGACATTTATTTTATGGTTTGCTCGTTTCCTTTTTTTGATATTTGTAAATAGCATAAATTGACTTTGATTGGGAATACTGGTAAGTGATCTGCACTTTTTAGAAAGGAGGGAAAAAAAGAAATAGAAGATTGAATCAATGAGATTTCCTATGTTGTAAAGACCCAAAAAGATGCCCAATCAGCTGTGGGGTGCATTTTTATAAGCATAACAGGCCATTGAAGGAAGTTATGAAATATTTATTTGTTCGTTGGTAGCAACATTCTGCTTACGGAAAATCGTTACCAGATAACCCCCACGTGTGCGATTTTCGCTTAATTGGGGTGTCTTTCGAAGAATGCCCATATTGGGCAAACAAACATACCTAATAAGGAGGTTGAAAATGAAAGCAAGAATTCGAATATATCCTTTTCTTATAGTATTCGTTGCAGTGTTGACAGTTTTCATCGTTTCGTCAATGGCACAAGAAAAGCCCGCCGACAATATGCAATTAGTTCGCGAAAAGATCAAGACCGACAAGAAGCTGTTTATTGCACAAAATATGAATCTCACGGAATCGGAGGCCAAAGTTTTCTGGCCGGTTTATGAGGATTATCAGAAAGAATTGGGCAAACTTGTCGAAAAAACCGTCAAACTGATCGATAACTACGCTACCAACTATCAGACCATGACTGAAGAAGCGGCCAAAGAACTGATCAATGGGTATTTGGTCATTGAGGGAGAACGGGTGACGCTCATGAAATCATTTTTGCCCAAATTCAGAAAAGTTCTGCCTGAAAAGAAAGTGGCACGCTATTACCAACTTGAAAACAAGATCGATGCCGTAGTGAACTACGGGCTGGCAAAGCAGATCCCTCTGGTAAAATAATGACTGGAACTGACATACACCCCGAGAGTCGGATATGCCTGGTTTTCGGGGTTTTTGCTGTCAAGGCCATCAAACTGATAAAAAAATAAGCGTGCAATCAAAATGATATCCATGCTTATTTTCATCAAAGAAGGCAAATTATTGTGATATTCGTCTCTGTGATACCTGCAGAAACTGTCGAAAAAAGTTAAAAAGGCAATGTATAGACCTCTTAGTGTTTGATATTATTATATCCGAATTTTGCAAAAATGGTAAATTTGGACTTTTTAGACAGTCTCGCTATATATCTGAAATCTTGAAGCCGGTTCAATTGGTTGTGAATACTTCAAAATTGAACTGTCAAGTGATGTATTGACCCACCTTACGATTCTGTCAAATCAAGTTTAGATCGAGATCAATTATCAGACGTCCCATGAAGTTTTTTACAACGCTATTCGAAGTTTAATTGCAAATTGAATTCATCTTTTTGGAATAAAACAAAAAAAGCGGATGGCCATTTTTACGACCATCCACTTTTTATCAATAGGTTAAAATGAATTTATTTGTGAGCCGCGGGCGCCGGTGCCGGTGATTTCGTCTTGGCTTGCGGTACGGGTGTCGGTGATTTTACCCCTTTCTGTTCGGCCTTTAGGGATGCAATTTTTTTGTCCACGGCATCCATTTTTTCATGAATCAAATCCAGCTTCGCATCATCGATATCCAGGCGTGCGGCTTCGGAAAGAAATCCTTTTGCCTCTTTGAGATCGGACAGGGTGGGTTTGCTGGCAGCCACATCCGCCTTGTACACAAGAATCATTAGATCAATATTGTTTAATCGGCTGTAAACAGCTTCGGCAGAGTCAGGTGTTGTCTTATACAACATCGCTTTCTTTAAATATTTTTTTATTCCTTCAAAATCCGGCAGACCCGGAACTTTCAAGAAGGTATCCGCTTTTTCCAAATAATAATTAAACACAATCGGGTACACGTCTGTTTTGGAATAAGTGTCTTTGGTTATTTCAGGCTTTTGAACGCCGGGCAGAGAGATCAAAAGCTCTTCGCCCATGGGGGCAAACCTGCCCTGAAAGATTTCCAGCGCACCGTCTGTTGAATGAATATAAAATTTCCCCTGGTTTATCATGCTGCTGCCGATAACAAGCAAGATAAGGACGGCCACAATGGCAGCCAGATATTTCATGCCCTTTTCCATGGGATCAGATGGGATGGTGTCGTCGGAATCGGGTGGTTCATATGATACTGAAACTTCAGGTTCATCGGCTTTTTCAGCGGCGGCCTTTTCAGCAGCAGCCTTTTCAGCGGCGGCCTTATCAGCAGCAGCTTTTTCGCCGGCAGCCTTAACCTCCGCCAGATCATACTTTTTCAGCAGGAGTTCCTTGATTCGTTTTTGTTCCGCTTCCGGGCCTGCAAAAAAGGGCGGTGCCGTAAAATCCTTAGCATCTCCTTCATCCGGAGCGATAGAGTAAAGCTTTTCCGGTTTCCAAACAGGAAATTTTTTCTGAAGAAGTTCTTTCACAGAAACTGTTTTCTGTTTGGGTGCTGGAGCGGCTTTAGGTTTAGGGGCAGCTTTGGCTTTAGCAGCAACTTTGGTCTTTGGTGCGGCCTTGGCTTTGACGGCTGACTTTTTTGCTGTTTTTTTCTTGGCGGTGCTCTTTTTCCCTTTGGTTGTTGATTGAACCAGGCTGTTTTTTCCCATAAAAAACCTCTTTGAAATTGTTTGTGGCGTTGCAAATGAAAAGTGTCATATGTTATATTGGAAAGAATTTATATATATGAATCCATAAGTTTTGTAAACATTTTTTTATTTGAATATGAATAAGAATCACTTAGCAGAAAAAAAGGATCGGCTTCTTTCTATCTTGAAAGGATATGGCTCTCTCCTTGTGGCATATTCTGGTGGGGTTGACAGCTCCTTTTTGCTGGCCGTGGCACATGAAGCGCTGAATAAAAATCTCCTTGCCGTCACCTCGGCTTCACCGCTTCATTCGGAATGGGAAACCCGTGAAGCAATCGATTTTGCCAATGTTCTGGGTGTTGAGCATATGATTATTCAATCCAAGATAATGCTTCGGGCCGACTTTATATCCAACACAAAAGAGCGGTGCTACTTGTGTAAAAAATATCTTATAGAAGAATTATTTACCATTGTAAACCAAAGAGGGATTCAGCATGTGGCACATGGCGCAAATATTGATGATTTAAGCGATTATCGACCCGGATTCGCCGCGGCTCAAGAAATGGGAGTCAAAGCGCCGTTGGTGGATGCGGGGCTGACAAAAAACGACATTCGCCGGCTTTCAAAGCAGATGAATTTAACCACCTGGAACAAGCCGCCCATGGCATGCCTTGCCACCAGAGTTCCATATGGCACAGCGATCACCGTAGAAGACCTTAAAATGGTGGATCAGGCCGAACAGGTTCTGTTCGGTTTCGGTTTTATCGGATGCCGGGTTAGAGTGTATGACAAGGTTGCCAAAATCGAGATCGATACCGGAGATATTGAAAGGATCATCGATCCAAAGACAAGATCTCTGATTGTAGAAAAATTGAGAAAAATCGGGTTTTCTCATGTGGCTGTGGATCTGGAAGGGTATCGACAAGGGAGTATGAACAGGGCTTTAAAGCTTTGAGACCTATGCAAAACGCGCCTTTTTGACCATTTTCTGTGCCTGCTCTGTGAAATGCGTAGCCTATTTCTCTGGGGTCAGGCTCAATAATCCTCAAAATACTCCGTGAATGGATACCTGTACCGATGGGTTTTTCATCGGGGTGGTTAAAAATTTCGCCTTCTTTGAAATTGAACAAAAATAAGTATTTCTCGAAGGTCTCAACTCTAATACGTAACTTATTAGAAAAATCCGGGTAAAAAAAGGCTATAAGCGGGCTTTGGAATACGCCAGCGAAGCGCGGATAAATTCTCTAAACAAAGGATGGGGATCCATGGGACGCGATTTGAATTCCGGGTGGAATTGACAGCCGAGATACCAGGGATGATCTTTAATCTCGATGATTTCCACCAGCTCAGCATCCGGTGAGGTTCCACTGATGACCAACCCCTTTTCTTCAAGCCGGTCGATAAAAGCATTATTGAACTCATACCTGTGACGGTGACGTTCCGAAATGTCCGAAATACCGTAAGCCTTATGGGCAAGAGTGTCCTCTTTGACCATGCAGGGGTAAGCGCCAAGGCGCATGGTTCCCCCTTTATCAGAGGTGATATCCCGCTGCTGAACGGTTCCGGTTTTATCATCATACCATTCGGTCATCAGGTAAATCACCGGATATGGTGTGTTTTTATCAAACTCCTGACTATGGGCACCCGCCATGGCCGCTGCATTGCGGGCAAATTCTATGACGGCGATCTGCATACCGAGGCAGATGCCGAAATAGGGGATTTTTTCTTCTCTGGCATATTTTGCGGCACAAATCTTACCGTCGATACCCCTGGAACCAAAGCCGCCGGGAACCAATATGCCATCGACATCTTCCAGAATTTCTTTACAATTGTTTTTTTCTATTTTTTCAGAATCCACATACGTTAAATTTGCCCGGCAATCATTGGGAATTCCCCCATGACGCAGCGCTTCATTCAGACTTTTGTAAGACTCCGTTAAATCAACATATTTTCCGACAATTGCAATGGTTACCGACGACTTCGGGTCTTTAAGACTTTTGACAATTTCCTCCCAGTTGTCGAGATGGGGCGTTCTGGTCCAAATGTTAAGCTTTTCCACTATTTTCTGATCAAGCCCTTCCTTGCTGAACACCAAAGGGACTTCATAAATACACTCAACATCTTTAGCCGTGAAGACCTCGTCAACGGTGACATTGCAGAAAAGAGCTATTTTTGACTTGATTTCTTTGGCCAAATATTTGTTCGTACGACAGAGAAGAATGTCCGGCTGAATACCGATACTTCGAAGCTCCTTTACGCTGTGCTGGGTCGGTTTTGTTTTAACTTCTCCGGCGGTAGCGATATATGGAACAAGAGTAAGATGGATGTAAAGAGCATTTTCCTTGCCCACATCCGCCCGAAATTGTCGAATAGCTTCCAGAAAAGGCAGACTTTCAATGTCACCGACGGTTCCGCCGATTTCAACGATGACGATATCTACGGAATCTGCCACCAGTTTGATGCTTCTTTTAATCTCGTCTGTAATGTGGGGAATGACCTGTACCGTACCGCCCAGGTAATCTCCCCGGCGTTCTTTGGTGATGACCGAATGGTATATTTTCCCGGTGGTAAAGTTGTTGTCTCTGCTCAATCTGGCATGGGTAAACCGCTCATAATGTCCGAGATCCAGATCCGTTTCTGCCCCGTCATCCGTGACATAAACTTCTCCATGCTGGAAAGGGTTCATTGTTCCGGGGTCAACATTGATGTAAGGGTCCAATTTCTGTATGGTTACGGTAAGCCCCCTGCTTTCAAGAAGTGCCCCGATAGCTGCAGAAGCAAGCCCTTTGCCCAATGATGAAAGTACACCCCCCGTAATAAATATAAATTTCGTTTTATCATCCATTTCGTGCCTTTTCTTCAGATGCTGTGAATCAAAGTTAAGTACATATATTCTTAAATACGATAACGTATTTATATCTTGATTTATTCATTATATTCACGCAAAAGTGTAAAGTGCCTATTTATCCCGTATTACACGGGGAAGTTAAGGTATTCCATCAATTTTAATTATAATTGATCGCGCTGAAAGCGCGTTCCTTAACTTTAGCTCATTTTAGGCACTTCAAACTTCAAACTTTTGGACTTCAGCTTATCTGGGATAGTTGTCTTGATAAAAAAAAACGTCATCGTATTTATGAATTAGATCGCTAAGTTTTTATTTATATATATTTTTGAATTCGTCTATGGTTTTTTGAACTTCATCCAGTTCCTCTTTACCGTCATTTTTCGGTTCAGCAGGAGCATCCAGGGGATAACGCGATTTAAGTTGTTGGATATCAAATAAATCTGCCTGGAAAGAAGGGTTCACCTTGATGTCCTGTACATGAATTTCGCGGACTAGGTTCCCATTTGAAAAAAAATCGATACGCATTGGATACCAGGTTCGACTCAATTTTTTCCAATTGAGATACAAAACTTCCAGATTTTGTGTTGCGTTGCTGGTTATTATCCAGCGAAAAGGGAGGAATGTTTTTTTATCCAGCCATACTTGAGGCGAGGTTTCATCCGGATATTGGGCGCCTAAAACGTAAGCCGGCTTGCCTTGAAAACGACCAAGGCTTGTAACCTTTACATCCACACCAAGATTTGACAGCCGTTCTTGAAGAATTTCTCTGGATCTATAAAGAATAAGATCCTTGTAATAATCATAGGAATTTTCAGGTTCATCTGAAATTTTTCCATCAATAACCGTAATTATTCTGCTATCTGATAAGATGCGAATTCTTTGAATATTTTCTGAGACGATGTCCGAACGGAATGTTTTCGGGAAGATGAACATTAAAGTTTCACTGAGTTCATCGGCACTCATGTTCGGGTTGTCATCATGCAAAACCAGTTTTTGAGTCACCAAGAGACGGTTGGAATTGCCGAGATTTTGGGTCATTAATTTCAAAAGGTAGGAACCTGGCAGAACATAGGCATCTAGAGAGGCATGCTGAAATACTAATGTTGCAAGACATAAAAAAATAGCTAACGATTTTCTCAGAAAGTATGGCATCCCAATTTAAAGAACAACAGCCTTTTTTGGTATTCTATATTTTTCGGAAGAACATTTACAGTATTTCGTCTTCAAAACTTGCGCCTTCTCCGAGTTCTTCTTCAATCCGAATGAGCTGGTTGTATTTCGAGATACGATCGCTGCGGGACATAGAACCTGTTTTTATCTGACCGCCGCTAATACCCACAACAAAATCTGAAATAAAGGTATCTTCCGTTTCGCCGGATCTGTGAGAAATGACGGTAGTATATCCGGATTGCTTCGCCATATCAATGGTATCGAGAGTTTCGGTGACCGTGCCGATCTGATTCAACTTTATCAGGATGGAATTGGCAATGCCTTCTTGGATCCCTTTTTTGAATATTTTGGGGTTGGTGACAAAAATATCATCGCCGACGATCTGGATGGATCCTTCCAAACGATCTGTCATCAAGGCCCAGCCTTTCCAATCCTGCTCTGCAAGACCATCTTCAATAGAAAGAATCGGATATTTATCGATTAGATTCTGATAGTAGTCGATCAGCGCTTCGGCGGTCAGTTTTTTATTTTCTGAATGAAGGATATATTTTCCTTTTTTGTAAAATTCGCTGGCAGCAGAATCCAAAGCCAATCCAATATCACTTCCCGGCTTGTAACCGGCAGATTCGATGGCTATGATGATAAACTGAATGGCTTCTTCATGAGACGCAAAATCCGGTGCAAAACCGCCCTCGTCCCCGACAGCGGTGTTGAGGCCTTTTTCTTTGAGTATCTTTTTCAGGCTGTGAAAGGTTTCTGCCCCCATCTGAACGGCCTGGGTGATGGATTTTGCGCCCACGGGTACGATCATAAACTCTTGAATGTCAAGATTGTTGGCGGCATGGGCACCGCCGTTGATGACGTTCATCATAGGAAGGGGAAGCCGCCGGGCATTCATTCCTCCTAAATATCTGTAAAGCGGCAATCCATAAGCCTGGGCAGCGGCTCTGGTTGCTGCCATCGATACACTGAGGATTGCATTTGCGCCGAGTTTTGACTTATTGGACGTACCATCCAGCTTGATCATAATGTTGTCTAATGCGATTTGATCCGCTGCATCCATTCCTCGAACAGCAGGGGCAATTTTATCCATCACATTTTTAACGGCAGTGACAACGCCTTTGCCACCAAACCTCTTTGATCGCTTGTTACGAAGCTCCAAGGCTTCACGAATTCCTGTGGAAGCGCCGGATGGGACTGCAGCACGACCAACGGCACCGCAGGAAACATAGACGTCGGATTCAATTGTAGGATTGCCTCTGGAATCGAGTATTTCCCTTGCTTTGATTTCAATTATTTCGGTCATGCTTCCCTCCTGTGGATGTTTTTGGCTGGTTTTGTGATTGCCCGAAATTATACACAACATCCTGCCATGTATATATATTTTTGCAACTTGACAATTTTGGCATAAATGTTACTCTTCTAATAATTTAATGTCAAGAAGTGGAAATACGATATCTTTTTTAATTTTAAATAAACAATGGTCTGTTCCACCGGGTTGAACTGTTATGCAACATTCTGATTTATATTCCAACGCACATCTTGTGGTTGCAGGCATAAGGATATTCACCCACAAGAACTCAAAACATCCTTCAATGAATGAGATTTGCAAAACCCTATCTTTTTCTTTGGAACAAGGCAATCTAATCTGTAAAAAGCTAAAGGATTTAGGGATAATTGACGTGGTCGAAGGTGCATTTGAAAACCATCTTTTTATCAAAGACCATTTGAAAATAGAAGAAATCCCCAGGGGCAAAAAGGATGACAGGCTCGAGGATGCGCTTAAAAAATTTAAAAATTCAAAAAAAGATTTTTCGAAAAAAATAGAATCTTTTCAGGCCAAACAGGCAGAAAAACAAAAGGCCCTATTTGCGGAACTGGAAGAAAAGCTGAAAAAAGGTTCGGCTAAAACCAAATCCTCGCCTGAATAAACACTGGATTCGAATTCGAAATGTGAATCGAGTCGTCAGGCATTAACTTCACACTTATAACCTCCAACCCCAAAACTTGAGAAATGCCTCAAAATTCAACATATCCGAGGCTTCCTGATTCCAGGGTTTAAGGCTGGCATAAATGGGATTGTCGGTTTCTTTCCTATCCCCATAGATCTTATCGGTTCCAAAAAAATTGAGACTCAATAGTCGAATCGGATAAAATAACGTGGTCGCATTTCTGTGTTGGCCGGCAGGTTATCCAAAAGAATGGATCTCTTAACGACAAAAATCGATTTTTTTTCTTGAACCAATATCATTACAGCTCAAGCGTTGTAAAGCTGATCCAAACAAAAGCTGGTTCATGTTTTATCGGAATGAATGAGAATCAAGATCACTTTTTGATAGACTCTTTGGGGCTATCTTGATATCGATATGCGTTACCATTTTATTTGACGCCCGTGTTTTTATGTACACATAGAAAGGATTCTATTAAAAATGAGAAATTTAATCGTGGTATTCGGAATATTGTTGTGTTTATTAACAGCCGGTATTGGATGGACCAGTGAAAAAAAACAAACGGAGAATCCTGTGTATGTCATCCAAACAACTTTAGGAGACATTGAAGTGGAACTGTTCCAGATCGAAACCTCAAAAAGCGTCGCCAATTTTATCGGTCTGGCTGAAGGCACAAAGGAATTTGAGGATAGCAAGACCGGAAAAAAGGTTAAACGGCCCTATTACAACGGCCTGATTTTTCACCGGGTGATCCAGAATTTCATGATCCAGGGCGGATGTCCTCTGGGTAATGGACAGGGTGGTCCGGGCTATACTTTTGCCGATGAAATCGATGCCACAGCGTTGGGTCTCGATAAAATAAAGGCGTTCGATCCCCAAAAGGGACCCCATCGTTACTTGATGATCCGCAGCCAGGAGGAATTTCAACGAAACATTCTGATACCTCTGTTTCGAGCGATGAATATCAATTCGCAAGCAGAACTCGATCAAAGAAAAAAAGAGTTTGAGGCCAGGCTCGATAGACTGACACTCAAGGAGGCTTATGAAAATATGGGTTATGTCTATTCCGAAAACGGTTCAGAACATCCCCCGGTTCGCGGTTCACTGGCCATGGCCAATGCAGGTCCCAATACCAATGGATCACAATTCTTTATTAATATGGTGGATACGGACTGGTTGACCGGCAAACACAACGTTTTTGGAAAAGTGGTAAAGGGAATGGATGTGGTGGATAAGATCGGAACGGTCAAAGTTGATGAAGGGCAAAAACCGGTTAAGGATGTGAAAATTATTTCCATTCACCGAAAAACACCTTCGTAGCGTATGATTTTTTTGGCATAAATTCTTATTAAGGCCTGCTACACGGTCTTGGCGTTGCTGAAAATAAAGGGTTCGAAACTTGAGTCATAAAATATAACCTTTGGTGCGGGGTTTGTCCGGATTTGGAGAATTAAGATGGGGTTTTGTCTTATGGAGGGGAATGAAGCATTGGCCTGGGGAGCAGTTGTCTCAGGATGCCGTTTTTTTGCCGGGTATCCCATCACTCCGGCAACAACCATATTTAATACCATGCTTAAGCTTTTGCCACCCTTAGGAGGCATCTGCCTTCAGGGTGAAGATGAAATTGCTTCCATCGGCTACTGTTTAGGGGCATCCATGGGGGGCTTGAAGGCCATGACCGCCACATCAGGACCGGGGATCAGCCTGTATAGTGAGCATATTTCTTTTGCCATTGGAAGCGAGATTCCCATTGTCATTGTGGATGTCCAACGTCTCGGACCTTCCACGGGTTCCGCCACTCGGGGCGCTGACGGTGATATTCAATTTTTACGCTGGGGCAACAGCGGAGGATTGCCTGTTATTGTCCTGGCCCCTGTGGATGTCAGCGACTGCTATTTACTGACCATTAAAGCCTTTAATCTTGCCGAAGAATTTAGGTGTCCGGTATTTATTGCATCCAACAAAGAGATCGCCATGACCCGTGAAAATCTAAATATGGATGCCGTTGATGTGCCCAAAATTATAGAACGAATATCCCCACCGACCGGAAAGCCGTTTATTCCTTTTGAAGTGCCTTTAGAAAGTAAGATTCCCTACTTTTTACCCATTGGCGGCGATGTGATCGTTCGTCAGACCTCTTCGACGCACGGGGCCGACGGCTACATAACCACCGATTCCGATGAAATTGCCCGAGTCCAGGACAGACTCAAAACCAAGTTGACTTCTAAAGTGAAAAGGTTCAGTTTTCATGAATCTATTCTGGAAAAAGATGCGGACACACTTCTTTTGACATATGGGATTACCGCCCGGGCTGCCCGTGATGTATACCAAATGTGTAAAAATTCGGGGAGTCCCATTTCGCTCCTTATCCTCAAAACCCTCTGGCCGGTGCCTGAAGAATTAATTAAGGAGAAAGCAAAGCATGTTCAGCGGGTGGTCGTGGCGGAGATGAATCTCGGACAGTATGTTCGAGAAATAGAGCGGATTTTGCCAGATAAACTCATCGATTTCTTGGGCCAAATGGACGGACGCCTGATATCCCCGAACCAAATATTGGAGGCTTTGGCTCATGGGTAGTTTGTTGAACAAAAGCAGGCCGCCGGTTTTCTGCCCGGGGTGTTCTCATGACCGGATGACCCAAACCCTCGACCGAGCTTTTCTGAACATGGGGCTGAAAGGAGAAGAGATTGTTATTGTCACCGACATTGGATGTTCCGGACTATTTGACACCTTTTTTAACACCCATGCATTTCATGGCCTTCACGGCAGGGCGCTGACCTATGCCACTGGTTTGAAAATGGCCCAACCCAATCTTCATGTCATCGTAACCATGGGAGACGGCGGCCTGGGTATCGGCGGTGCCCATGTCCTTTCAGCATGTCGTCGCAATCTTGATTTGACACTTTTGGTTTTGAACAACTTCAATTTCGGGATGACCGGCGGACAGTTTTCGGCAACCACCCCATTGACCGCCCAGGTGGGGTCCGGTTTTTTAAACCGCTTGGAACTTCCTTTTGATGTATGCCGGGTTGCAGCATCGGCGGGGGCTGCCCATGTCAGACGCTGTTCCGGGTTTGCAAAAAATCTTTCCGAAGAGATAGAAAATGCCGTTCGTTTTGACGGTTTTTCTATCCTTGATATCTGGGGAATATGCCCGGGGCGCTACACCAAACGCAACAAACTCACACCACAGATCATTGAAGAATCCCTCGCCAAAATGTCGCCGATCAAAAACCCGGTGCCTGAAAACTTAAGAGAAGAATATGGACGCCACTACAGAGACCTGGCTGCCGGACAAAAACAGGTTTCGCCGCCTAAGAAAATGACGGCGCAACTCGACCCGATTGAACGAAAAAGAATGGATGTGGTTATTCTGGGTAGCGCCGGTCAGCGGATCATCACCGCCGGTGAAATATTGTGCCTGGCAGGGCTTACAGCCGGGTTTCAAACCACTCAGAAAAATGAGTACAATATCACCGTTCTTAGAGGACATTCCATAACGGAGGTGATTCTGTCTCCACAAGCTATCGGTTACACGGGCATCGAACGACCGGATGTTATTCTGGCGTTGAGTCAGGAAGGGGTGGATCGCCGGAAACGTCTTTTTGATTCGCTGGATCCTTCGGTCCTGATCCTCCAGGCTTCAGGGGTTGCCATTCCATCCTGTAATGCCGAGATTCTTCAAGCAAACTTTAAATCACAAAAAATCAAAACCACTGACTGGGCCCTGGCTGCCTTAATCGTCCTTGCCAAAATGAACAGGGTCATTTCTCTTGAGATGCTTGAAACCGCCCTTAAATACAAATTCAAGAATAAGATTCTGAAATCTTCTATAGATCTTATTGAAAGAGTTAGCCCGAATATTTTTTAGTTCAATTTCTTAAAAATTTTCACTTTTCGGGTGTGCCCGAGAAGCCCATGTGCTGCGTTATCGAGGGCTTGTAGTCCCGCTGTAATCGGGACGGCAGTGCCCTTGAATGCGCCTTGTTGGAGCCAAGCGGAAATCCCGTTATCGGGGCAAAATAACGCTTCGCACACGTGAAATATCCGGGTTTGGACAGACAAAATTTTTGTAGGATTGTAAAGAACGGATTATGGGCATTATAAAACTCCTTTAGAGACCGCATTAATCCACCAAGTTTTATTCAATTATTTTTTCCTCTTTTAACTATCACCTAAACTACCCATTGTGTAATAAATGTAATAATAATTATGGTATTTGTTACACAATTTGTTGTGACATATTTTTGAAGTTAAAGTAACTAATTGAAATTTAAGGAAGCAAATTAATTGTTTGATTTTGCATGATTTTTGCATAGTATTTAATAACCTAGTCAGCATAAAAAAACTTAACTTCAACCTTTTTTGCTGCATTTGATTCTTGGCGAGTTACTTTTAAACTTCACTGAGAAACCCTTTAAACTTCACTGAGAAACCCTTAAAATTTAGCATGTGTTGCTTTCAACATAATAGTTCTTGGTTGTTAGAAACTTAAAGATTATACGGTTACCCATTTATCCAAAATAACACGGATGATAGTTTAAACGTTCACCGTGAATCGTTCTTAATATATCTGCTTTATTCGGAAAAGTAATATGAAAAAAAGTATCCTCACCTCAGTGCTTATAATTATATATATATTCGGATTTATAATTATCTCGACAGTTTTTGCTGATAATGGGGCGATTGACTCAATCTCCGTTCCAGAGCCTGCCTCCATGTTCCTACTGGGAGTTGGTATGGTTGGTCTTGCAGGGTTTGGACGCAAAAAATTTAAAAAATAGCTTACTTTGAATACTCCATTGACTGATAATAACGACAGGCGTTCGGGTATTGATAGGCGTCAATTTTCATATTATGCACATATTCCAGAACGAAGGTCTGGAAAAGAAAGAAGAAATAAGTCTGATGGAAGACCAAAACTGAGCAAATCAAAATAATTAAAAAGACTTCAAACCGGCAGAGTCAGGTATGACTCTGCCGGTTTAATTTTTAGGGACTTATCACCAGTAAAATAAATCTTTTCAATAATTGTATATGCTTAAAAACACATTTCTCCATATTCCGGGAATCGGAATCAAAACAGAAAAACAATTATGGAAATCCGGAATTTACAGCTGGGATCATTTTTTAAACCATCGGAAAACGGGCATATCTCCAAAAAAACTCGACATCATTTCCGAATGTCTAAGAGAATCAAAAAATCAAAAGGCGTCTTTGAATCCAAACTATTTTGCCGAGCTGATACCTGCAGGTCATTACTGGCGCTTTTTCCCGGAATTTCGAAATGTCACCGGCTATCTGGACATTGAAACCACAGGATTGAGTCGTTATTACGAAACCATTACCACCATTTCACTCTATGATGGCCAATCGATTTTTTATTATGTCAAAGATCAAAATCTGGACGACTTTCCTGAAGATATAAAACAATACAAAGTCATTGTAACTTATAACGGAAAAAGTTTCGATATTCCCTTTATTGAAAGGTATTTTAGCATTCAGTTGAACCAAGCTCACATTGACTTAAGATATATTCTGGCGAGTTTGGGGTATAAAGGGGGCCTGAAATCTTGTGAAACCCAGTTGGGATTCAACCGGGGGGATTTAACGGATATTGATGGATTTTTCGCAGTCATGCTTTGGTATGACTATTTAAAAAACCGGAATGCAAAGGCTTTGGAAACTTTGCTGGCTTATAATATTCAAGATGTCTTAACTCTCGAGGTGTTGATGGTGATTTCTTACAATTTGAAAATCAAAGACACCCCGTTTTACCGAAAACATTTGCCGGAGCCGATTTTACCGAAATCACCCTTTCGTGTGGATATAGAAACGGTGGAGAGGATTCGATCCGAGCAAATCTATTTCGGGTTTGCTTGAATCCGAAAAAATATGGCGATAATCCTTCGCAGCTAAAATCAGACAAAAACACAATTATCAAATAAACTTACATAAGCTTAATTTTTTCCACCTTGACACCATCCCTCCATTTATTTATATTTCTAGTTTTTATCCAAACCAAATTAGATGAGACTTATTAGCGATTTTAAAATGAATATTTTTTTATCGCTCTGTAATTATTTGAAACGCTCGGTTTAGGTAAAATATAATACCGTTTATGGGTTAGGATCATTTGCTCATGCCTTTAAAAAACACAAAAGAATTTATCAAAAAACTTGAATCCGAGGGCGAGCTGAAAAGGATCTCTGCAGAAGTGGATCCTGTATTGGAAGTGACTGAAATAGCCGATCGGATAAGTAAAACCCATGGCCCGGCACTGCTTTTTGAAAATATCAAAGGCTCTCCGTTTCCGCTGATAATTAATGCCTTCGGCAGTTTTCGACGAATGGAGATGGCACTGGGATGCGATTCCATTGACGATATCGGCCGACGTATCGAATCACTCATAAAAATGAAACCCCCCGGGAGTTTCACCCAAAAAATTAAAATGTTCCTTGATCTCAAAGCGCTGTCGAAGGTTACACCGAAAAAAGTGAAACGGGCGCCATGCCAGCAGCAGATCTATGACCTGGAAGGCCCCCTTTTGGAAGTGCTTCCCATACTCAACTGCTGGCCTAAAGATGGCGGCCCGTTTATCACGCTTCCCATTGTCATCACCAAAGATCCGGATACAGGTATTCAGAATATGGGCATGTACCGCATGCACAAGTATGATCATGCGACCACCGGCATGCACTGGCAGTACAATAAAGACGGCAACCGCCACTTTGATAAATACAAATCGCGGGAAAAGCGAATGGAAGTGGCGGTGGCCCTTGGTGGATCACCTCTGGTGACATATGCGGCAACAGCGCCATTACCCCCTGATATCGACGAGTTGTTACTGGCCGGTTTTATCGGATCAAAACCCATAGAAATCACCCGGGCCAAAACCATTGACATCTTTGTTCCGGCAGAATCCGATTTTGTTATTGAAGGATATGTGGATCCGAACGAAGATCGTATCGAAGGCCCCTTTGGAGATCATACCGGATTCTATTCTCCTGCGGACCGTTATCCGGTATTCCATGTCACCTGCATAACTTGCAGAAATGACGCTGTTTATCCGACAACCATCGTGGGAAAGCCCCCCATGGAAGACTGCTACATGGCCAAGGCCACGGAAAGGATTTTTCTGCCGGCAATAAAAATGATCATTCCGGAAATTGTGGATATGGAGCTCCCCATGGAGGGTGTTTTTCACAACTGTGCCCTGATCACCATTGACAAGAAATTTCCCGGTCAGGCCAAGAAGGTCATCAGCGCGCTCTGGGGGCTTGGACAGATGGCTTCCACAAAATATATTGCAGTATTTGACAAAGATATCGATCTGCGAGATTCACGGACAGTGGTCTGGAAACTTTTAAATAATGTCGATCCAAAAAGAGATCTATTGGTATCGGAAGGACCCTTGGATGCACTGGACCATTCAGCACCGTATCCGAATTTTGGCGGAAAAATGGGGATAGATGCCACGCGGAAAACCCGTGAAGAAGGCATGGGAAGAGAATGGCCCGACGAGATCAAAATGTCTGAAGAGATCATAGAAAAAGTTAACAGCCGTTGGAAAGAATATGGATTTTAAAAAATTTTCCGAACTGATTATGATCGAACAGACCCTTTTTGCGCTTCCCTTTTCATTACTGGGGGTACTCTTCGCCGGGGGGGGAACTGTTGGGACCTGGTTCTGGGTGATTATTGCAATGGCGGCGGCCAGAACCGCCGGCATGTCATTTAATCGGGTCATCGATGCGGGTATTGATGCAAAGAATCCACGGACCAGGGATCGGTTGATTCCAAAAGGAGAGGTTCGCCCTGAAGTGGTCTGGATGGCGGCAGTGATTTCTTCGCTGTTGCTTATAGGTGCCTCATTCATGCTGAACAGACTCTGTTTTTATCTGTCGTTCCCGGCGGTTTTTATGCTGTTTACCTATTCCTACTTTAAACGCTTCAGTGCTTCATCTCATTTTTATCTGGGTTTGGTCGAAGCCGCTGCCCCCATCGGCGGATATATTGCCGTGACGGGAGAATTTACGCGTGTTCCCTTTGTGCTTGGATTGGTTATTTTTACCTGGATCGCCGGACTCGATATTGTGTATGCGATACAGGATGTGGAATTCGATATCAAAGAAAATCTTCATTCCATACCGGTTCGAATGGGAAAGAAAAAGGCGCTTTTCATCTCTACCGCCTGCTATATGGTTTCCATAAGCGCTATGGTATATGCGGGTTTGTTAACCCACAAGAATGTTTTTTACTGGGCTGCGGTTGTATCCGTTGGAATGATATTTTTATATCAGCAGCGATTGGCCAGGAGTCAGAACATGGCGTTGTCAATAAAATTTTTTTTTAAAGCCAATATGTATATATCCCCGATACTTTTTATTGGAACATTTACGGATGTGTTTATCTTGTAGGGATGGAATTTTTTACCCTCTAATTTAGAGGCTTTTTAACGGTATTCAGCAGGGTCTGAATCGATAAATGATAACAGGAGCATCTCGATAAAATGATCGTTGTTGCAATTTCAGGCGCAAGTGGCCCGATTATGGGAATTCGTTTAATAGAAGAACTTCTCAATTCAAGAGAACGGGTTGCCGCCATCGTTTCACAACCGGCCGGCCAGATCATCGAATATGAAATGTTATTTGGAAAAGAGCCTTTTTCATCTTTAAAAGCGCTGCTTGAAAAGCGCGACATTGCAAAAAACATTGATCTTTTGAGCGAGTTTAAAAACAATGATTTTTTTGCACCGATGGCCAGCGGATCTGCTGAATTTGAAGCAATGGTCGTGATTCCCTGCTCCATGAAAACATTGTCTGCCATGGTTCATGGATATGCCGATTCGTTGATGAATCGAGCATGTGATGTGGCACTCAAAGAAAAACGAAGGTGTATTATTGTTCCCAGGGAAACACCGCTCAGCGTTATTCACACTGAAAATTTACACAAGGCAGCGCTGGCTGGAATAGAAATCTTACCGCCGGTACCGGGATTTTACACGCGGCCCGAATCCCTTGATGATGTAATTGACTTTATTGTGGGCAAGGTGCTGAACCTTTTGGGCAGAAAGCACAACTTGTTTGAAAGCTGGGGAAAGTAGGACAGTTATAAGTAATAATTTAACAAACTATTTAACTCGTATAAACACATGAGTCCATTACAAAATGACATTCCCGAATAACATACAAAACAAAAAGCTTCGTAGTATTGCTGAAAAGGTCTACAGCGATGTTCCGGTAAGCAAAGAAGACGCGCTCTGCATGCTCCAAACAAATGATATACTGGATCTTGGCGCCATTGCCAACCATATCAGGACAAGATTGCACGGCGACATCGCATACTACGGCGTTAACATGAATCTGAATTACACCAATATTTGCGAGCTGAGATGCCCGCTATGCGCCTACTCCTGTGATGAGAACGATGAAAATGCGTTTTTACTTTCTTTTGACGAAATCGAAGAGCGGATACAAAATGCGGTTTCTATGGGGATCGACGAAGTTCACATCGTGGGTGGACTCCATCCAAAACTGACACTGGATTATTTCGAAAAGATGATAAGGCTCATTAAAGGCATAAAACCGGATATGCACATTGTCGCATTTACTGCCGTTGAATATGATTACTTTGCCAAAATAAACAACGTTTCTTTGGAAGAAGTGTTTAGGCGGCTGATGGATGCAGGTGTCGAAGCACTTCCCGGCGGCGGGGCCGAAATCTTTTCCGGGCATATTCGGGATATCATCGCACCCAAAAAAATATCCGGGACAAAATGGTTGTCCGTCATGCGAACGGCCCACAAAATGGGCCTTAAAACAAATGCAACCATGCTGTATAATCATATCGAGGAGCCCGAAGATATTGTCGATCACCTGTCGCGGATTCGTGATCTTCAGGGTGAAACTGCCGGCTTTAAAACTTTGGTTCCCTTACAGTTTCACGGAGAAAATACGAAAATCGATGTAAAACGTTCTACAACCGGCTACGATGATATAAGGATCTATGCCACGAGTCGCATTTTCCTTTACAATGTACCTCATTTAAAGGCCTTATGGATGTATGTTGGAGAAAAGATGGCCCAGGTGCTCCTCAGGTTCGGAGTCGATGATATCGGTGCCACCTATCACGATGAAAAAGTGGTTCATGCTGCCGGCGCACAGACTCCCGATTTTGGATCCGAATCGTTTTTAAAAAGACTGATCCATAAGGCTAAACTCATGCCTGAACGAACAACCGCCAGCTACCGCACTGTCTCAGCCCATCCGAAAGAGGTAGCGATATGAAGCTAGGCTACATCGACTATCTCAACTGCTATCCGTTTTATTTTCGCATGTTCGAAAAACAAGTCGTCAATGGAATCAGCATCTATCCGGGATATCCATGTATGCTCAACAAAATGATGGCGGACCGACAACTCGACATGAGCCCCATTTCCTCTGCAACCTGTGCAGAAATTGCTAATGATGTTTTGGTATTGCCGCAATTTTGTTTAAGCTCGGTTGGATATGTAGGTTCGGTGATTCTGGTGAGCAAAATACCCATTGAAGATCTGAATCAAAAAAGAGTGGGAATTACCAGTGCTTCACATACTTCTGAAGTACTTCTAAAAGTTCTTCTCAAGCATTTTTACAATTTAGAACCGGTTTATATACCGACCCAACCAAGACCCGTTCTCAGAGATATGGATGCGGCTCTGGTCATCGGGAACGATGCCATGGCCATATCTTCCGAACCGATCCCCTATATTTATGATCTCGGAGATTTGTGGCTGAGAAAAACCGGTTTTCCGGTGGTATTTGCTGTGTTTGTTGTAAGAGAAAGAGTGATTGAAAAATATTCGTCCCGGATAAAATCGGTTATTTCTTCTTATCATAGTTCATTGTGCTACCTTGAAGAAGAAAAAGAACATGTCGTTTCAAAAGCAAGAGCAAAATATCCGGATATTATTTACGATATCAACAGTTATTTTGATCTTTTAGAGTTTAAATTTGATGATGAATTAAAAAAAGCCCTGATGTTTTACTATGCCATAGCAGGAGAGATGGGTCTGCTTAAAAAGGTGACAAAGCTGAACTATTTGGATAAATATTGATCCCTGAATCTTTCATGAAAATTGATGAGGATTTTTATAATCCTTCTCGTGCAAGATTCAGGCAATACACTATGGGAACATATTTGGCCATGGAAGATGTGAACATAAACATAAACCTTTATCATAAGATTTTCGAAGGTGGACGGATCACTCCTGAAGAAGCGCTTGAACTCTTCTCTTGGGACATCATCGAACTGGGAAACGCCGGAGATATGCGGAGAAAATTAGCATTTCCCAAAGAAACGGTGGGATTCATTATCGATCGGATTATCAACTTTACCAATATTTGTGAGGCGGCATGTGCGTTTTGCGCATTTCATGCCCGGGCAAATCTTATTGAGCCTTATGAAGTGACCATGGACGATATTTATTTAAAGATCGAAGAACTCTTGGCTGCCGGGGGTACCCAGGTCATGCTTCAGGGCGGACTTCATCCCGACTATACTTTGAACACGTATACTGACATGGTAACATCGGTAAAAAAACGGTTCCCGGACATCTATCTTCACGCATTTTCTCCTTCAGAGATCGTTCATATTTCACGGAAAAGTTCGGTGCCCATCAATGATGTGGTGAAAGCGCTTAAATCAGCCGGTATTGATTCCACGCCCGGTGCGTCCGATCTGCTGGTGGACAGGATTCGGAACAAAGTCAGCCCGAAAAAAACCACGGTGGATGAATGGCGAGAGGTCATGCGTGCGTTTTATCGTAATGACATGATGTCGTCGGCAACCATGACGTATGGAATGGGAGAGACCGATGAAGAAAAGATCGCCCATTTAAATGTCATCCGGGATATCCAGGATGAAACCGGAATTTTGCAAGCCTTTATTCCCTGGTCTTTTTCACCGGCTAAGACGCGCATGGAAGATACGCTTCCGGCGACGGGAATCGATTATCTTAAAATGCTGGCCATTGCACGAATTTTTCTGGACAATATCACATATATTCAATCAGGATGGCTAACCGAGGGTCTGAAACTTGCTCAGGTTGCCCTGACCATGGGGGCAAACGATATGGGCGGGGTGCTCATGGAAGAGGTCGTGGTAAAGGCAACCGGGATAAAAACCAGGACCAACGACGAGGAGCTTATTCATATCATTCAAAATGCCGGAAAAATTCCTGTTCAAAGGGATTCCCGCTATCAGGCGATAAAGGAATATGTATGATACGTCTCGATATCGCCTTTTCAACATGCCCAAACGACACGTTTATTTTTCACGCAATGCTTCATGATTGTATTGATACGGGAGATTTTCGTTTTGTTCCCCATATGCACGATGTGGAAGAATTAAATAAAAAGGCTTTTTTCAAAATATTCCATGTCTCTAAGCTCTCCTTTTATGCCTATCTTAAACTCAGACAATCCTATGAAATCCTCGATACAGGATCCGCCTTAGGGTTTGGATGCGGGCCGCTGCTTGTGGGAAGATCAGCGGATCTTTCATTTTCAAAAGCAAAAATTGCCGTGCCCGGAGAATACACCACTGCATATCTTCTTATGAGGTTGTGGAATCCTTCAATACACAATGTCGAAGTCACCCGGTTTGACAATATTCTGGAAGGGGTACAAATCGGAAAGTACGATGCCGGACTTATCATTCACGAAGGCCGGTTCATCTATCCGAAGTATGACTGCGTCGAGATCATCGATCTTGGTAAATGGTGGGAAGACGAAACTTCGCTTCCCATCCCATTGGGATGTATTGCAGTCAGAAAAGATTCCCCTTTTATCGATTATAAGCAGGATATTGAATCTGTTCTACGCAATTCGGTGGCATATGCTTTCAATAACAGGGATGCATCCAGGGATTTTGTGAAACAGCATGCCCAGGAAATGGACGATCAGGTGATTGACGGGCACATTGACCTGTATGTCAATAATTTTACCCTTTCGTTAGGTGATACTGGGAAAGAAGCCATTCAGGCCCTTGAGGAGATGGCACGTTGGAAACAGATATTGTAACGGCCATTGTAATGGCCACCATGCTCGAGGCAAAGCCATTTGTCCTGGGGATGTCCTTACGGCAGACCCGGAAAATTCCTTTCCTATTGTTCCAAAATGACGGGATTTTATTAATTATTTCAGGCATCGGCAAAGCCAATGCCGCTATGGCGACGGCATATAGCTGTTTAAAATTCAAGTCGCTTTGCATCTGTAATTTGGGCGCAGCAGGCGCCACACATTCCGGATATGATCTTGGAGAGATATTTCATATTCAGAAAATTGTCGAACCTGATCGGCCCGATCTGAAAACTGGGAAACCATGTGTTCACAAACCGGATTTACTGGCAGGATTCAAAACCACGGTACTGGCCACCAGCGATCGGGCGGTTCTCGATCCTAAAGAACGAAAAGCGATTTCCATAAATGCCGATCTTATCGACATGGAAGGCGCTTCGGTGGTTCAGTCCTGCAGAACGTTTAAGAAAAATTGTTATCTATTCAAATTTGTCAGCGACACACCGGATCATACGCGCGATCAGGATATTGTGGATCATATTCGGCGTTATCGTCAAAGATTTTACGAATTTTTTGCCGACGCCATTAGACCGGTGTTGTCTGAACCCGGATTTTTATGAAATATTCGGACTGCTACTATAAAGGCTCTTTAGCAATCGGTTGCGAACTTAAGTGTTTATTTTCAGAACTCCAGTGAATGTCCGTGTTTGAAAACCGATATGATAACAAATTGCCGGGTAGTCAAACACAGTTCAAGTGACAGATCCTCCGGATGCACTTGTCGGTGATGACCCTTCCGGAAACGTTGTCGAGTCCACAACAAAAATACCGTCATCTTTTAAGCCGGCCAGTTCATTTAAAGCCTCCCGGATTTCTGTTGCCCCTCTGTCTCTTACAAGTTTCACAGCACCGAATTCCTTTTTGGTCTCGGCGAGAGAAAATCGTCCGGTGGTCTGTTCGAGATAGGCATATACAAAGTCTTTTACAGCTTGCCAACTGTCGCGACGCGTCTGATTTTCTAGGGGAGTAAGTTTGTCCAGATCTCTAAGTAAACGAGAATGAAAACGGGCTGCCCGACGTTTCATGAGCAGGGTGGACCACAGGAAAAATACAATCAAAGCGGCGCCACCTCCGACACCTAAAAGCATGCGCTGGTCCATGCCCTCCAGGATACCGGAGGTCATAAGACCGAAAGTCGTGCTTGCGCCGAGAAGAAGGCTCACTAAAAAACCGATAGAGGAGTGTTTCCAGCGAAATTTGCGCAATTTGCGACGGTAGTTAATCAGGGCTTCAAGGAAATGTCCCAGGCGTTCGCCGTGGGTTTCGACAAAAGTGGCCAGGTGATCGAGACGATGTCTCGGGGCTTTAAGGATGGCCCTTTTCAATTCCTCGCGCTGATTTTCCAGATGACCTAAAAAACTCATATCCCCTCCGGACCGTTTCCCTGCGCGCAACATGGCCCGCGGAGAGTAGGTGAGACAGATGGGAGGGATGTCTTTCCGACCGGTGATCTGAGATAGATTCCAACACAATGTTCCATAGACCTGCAAAAGATCGGCAAAAGAGGTACATTCATCAATTCGGTTCAAAACAAAGAGCAGACGGTCTTCAAAGGTACGGGTCGGCAGGGTTTCCCGAATGCTGATATATGATTCACGTACCGTTCCTGCCTTATGGGGATCAAAAACCACCAGAACAAGATCAGCTATTTGTGCCAGATCACCTATGACTTCTTGATAGTCATACCCGCGATCCCGTTCGGTGATACTGTCGAGCATTCCCGGGGTGTCAATGATGGCAAGGGTTTCTAAAAAAGGTGCATTCACTTTTTTCAGGCGAAAGTGAGAGGCAAATCGTTGTCCGTGTTTTCTCAGTGTTTCAAAGGGATATTCCGGATCATTGAGCAAAAACTTTCCATCCCGTTCTTCAAGAACGCGAACGTTTTCTTCGATAGACGCAGAATCGTCATAGGTGATGACGGTAAAGGAATCGTCGGTGGGCGCCTGACCAGTTGCTTGAATATCCGTTCCAAGAAATTCATTGATAAGGGTCGATTTGCCGGAAGAATAGTTCCCTAATACAAGGACAAGTGGCCGCCATTTAATGTTGGTTTCCAAGGGAACATCACTATAACCGTAATGGAGCGCTGCGGGGGAGAGGTTGTCTGATACCATTTTCACCAGCTCGGTTCGAAGCGAATTAATGTAATTCTGACGATACATCGCTATCTCCCGTTTATCCGTCTGTATTTCATTTCTACATAAATCGAGCGTTTGAAACGCTCGGTTTATGTTCGATTTATTGGGTGCCCGTCACTTTTTTTCGCTTCGTCCACCACCGAAGACCCAACAGTGTAAGCGCCCATCCTAAAAAAATGCTGTCGTCTATTTTTCCCATAATGAAATCCGGCATGAAAAAGTAAACAGTAGCACCAAGAAGAAAGCTGATGAACAAGGCGGTAGTATAACGCATCCAAGTGAAGATTCTAAAGAAAACCAAAAACAGTAATGTCCAGAAAAGATAGAATACCGTGGTGGCTGTGACTCGGTACTTCACGGGGATACTTTCTGAGACTTTTGATAAGAAAAGGTGAAACCTTTTACCTGGCTTGTGGAGCCGGTAATGGAGGATCTCTTTCACCGTTATTGTTTCATCGATGTAACGTCCTGCCGGTATAAGAAAATCGAGAGTTAACGGGAACCCTTGCTCATGGAGAAGGTCGTTGGTCTGGCGAAAGGGGAGAGATAGGATCTTTCGAAATCCTGTGTAAAAGACGCTGATGATCGCTATCAAAGACACCAAAGAAAGCACCGCCCAGAGAATTTTAGCCCGTATAACCATCTATGTGCCCTGCCCTCCAGAGATAAAAATATAAGAACCTGCAGGGGTATTGATTTTATATAATTCGTTTTTTGAAAATAGTGAACAAATATTTGTCGTATAAAAGATTCATGGTAACCATAATATTTAAAACCATTTATTTCAATGCTGTCTTATCCCAAAGCTACCAGAGGCGATCCAAGGTGTCAACTGACACTTTTAGGTCCGGCTGAAAAACGGTGGCCATGCAGATATTGATTTTGCTAATCATAATCTGCCCAACTATTTATATTATCAATTTTACTTATTGTTTATCATTATATTATAAATTCATCATTTTAAAATTAATGGGAAGACGGCGTTCAATGAACGGTCAGGAAGCGGAAACAATTAACGGTCGGAAAGAGGAAAGAATATTTGCCCTGACAAATTCTTTTCTGCCCCCCTTGATCTATCATTTGATTCGTATTTCGCTCAGTGTAATTTTTTTGTGGTCCGGCATTTCAAAGCTGATAGATCCTACAGAATTTGCTGTAATTATAGATGTATATGGTTTAATCCCCGACGCTTGGATTCTGCCGATGGCCATTGTCTTACCTTTTCTTGAGATGGTCTTTGGCTTGGGTCTATTATTGGAAATCCGGGGATCTCTGGCCGTCATCACGGGTCTTATAATGTTGTTTATGGCGATCCTGAGCTACGGTATCTGGCTGGGGTTGGATGTCGACTGCGGCTGTTTCGGGCCGCAAGATCCCGAGTTTGAGGCTTTTCACAGTCTGAGACCGGCACTCTATCGAGATTATATAATGATTGCAGGAATTGTTTATTTATATTTTTGGCGTTATTACCGGTCGATTAAACTGGTTCGATTGATATCCTTGTTCAACAGCGTATTCAACAGAGGAGGTATTATTGATGCACACGATTAAAAGGATTTTCACTTTTACTGTTTTAGGATTACTTGTGGTATGTCTGTCGACGCCCGTAATGGCCAAAAATAGGTTTGAAAAAGAACTTGAAAAGGAACAGGTTGCCGTAAAATTGGTTCGCGAAGTGCAGCGCGGTGGTTACGATGTGATTACAGCAGAAGAACTCAAGCAATGGATCGACTCCGGAAAGGACATGCTGATCATCGACACCATGCCTTATAACGCCAGTTATAAAAAGGCTCATGTTCCCGGTGCCAAGCAGTTTTTGTTTCCGATCCCGGATATGCAAACCTGGGACACCAAAGAAACCGACGGTAAATCCAAAGAAGACTTTGAAGCCCTGCTTGGTCCGGACAAAAATAAAACCATCGTTATTTACTGCGGGTTTGTCAAATGTACACGCAGTCACAACGGTGCTGCCTGGGCCGTCAAGCTAGGCTACAAGAATGTTTACCGCTATTCCGGCGGGATTTTCGCTTGGAAAGGGGCCAAATATCCAACTGAAAAAGTAAAATAAGAATTCATATTCGAATTGAGAAACACCGCTCAATTCAAAGATATCCGTTTGTTGTTGTTTTGATACGAATGCTGAGCCGATAAGGCTTCAGGTGACATTAATTCTTATGATACGATTAAATAAAGACAATAAGTTGTTGGGCCATCGTAGTGAAACGCTGATTAACAAAATCCGGCAGCGTACAGAGAATCTGTTCATGACTGGTCAACTGATGTGTTCCGAAGCGGTATTGACGGTATTGAATCAATGCTTCAAAGGGGGGTTAGCGCCGGAAATCGCCGTTCGGATTACCTCCGGTCTTTCGGAAGGATTTGGAAGAAGCGGCTGTACTTGTGGCGCATTAAGTGCCGGTGTTATCGCCCTTGGGTTGTTTCTGGGTCGAAACGGTCCCGGCATCCTGAACAACAGAACGGTTTACACCGCTTCCAGAGAACTCCATGAGCGGTTCAAAACGAAGTTCGGTTCCACCTGCTGCCGGGTGCTGACAAAAAATATCGAAGTCGGTACGAAGCACCATTTTAGGTTTTGCGTCCGGCATGCCGGAGAAGTTTCTGATCAGACCGCACGTATTGTCCTTGACCATGAGCCGGAACGACTTGAACTGGCGGATTGGACCTATTTGAATCAAACAGATTCCAAAATGAGAGGAAGGATCAAACAACTCACCAACGCATTTCGATCATAATAAAACGAGTTTTTCTAAAACAGTTCGTTTACACCTTCAAAACCGACAACGCATCCTTTCAGGGAAAAAACCTTGACCCGCATGCCAAAGGGCAAGAATAATGAGGACGATCCAAATAAAAACTTAGGAGCATATAGACAATGAAACTGAACTTTTTTAAAAAACCGACCCTGCTGAGCCTTTCAAAAACCTGTGGTTGAGCTGCAAAAATCGACCCGGTCGGGCTTGGTAATTTGTTGGCGAATCTCCCAAAGAATAAAGATCCGAACTTGCTGGTGGGCTATGAAACCAGTGATGATGCCGGCGTTTATCGATTAACCGATGATTTGGCCATAATCATGACGGCCGACTACATAACGCCGCCGGTGAACGACCCGTATATATACGGTCAAATAGCGGCAGCCAATGCCATCAGCGATGTCTACGCCATGGGCGGACAACCCATCGCATGTCTTAACCTGGTCAGTTTTCCCTCTAATAAGCTGCCTCCAGAGGTCCTTCACCAAATCGTGGCCGGAGCTCTGAGTAAGATTACCGAAGCCGGTGCCGTATTGGCGGGCGGGCATTCCGTGGAAGACGATGAACCCAAATTCGGTCTGGCAGTAACCGGAATCGTGCATCCGGACAAATTCTGGACCAACAAAGGTGCTCAACCCGGGGACGTGCTGATTCTGACCAAACCCGTCGGAAGCGGTGTTTTGTTTAACGCTAATTTAAAAAAATGGGTTTCCAAAGAGGCCATGGAGGCCTGTTTGTCAATCCTCATAACGCTCAATCAAACCGCTGCTGAGGTTATGTCCGGTTTTGATATCCACGCCGCAACGGATGTGACTGGATTCGGATTGGCCGGGCACGGCCTTGAAATGGCCAAGGCATCCAGAGTGTGTTTGGAAATCAGTATCAAAGATCTGCCGATCATGGACGAGGCCCTGATGGTGTATAAAAAGGGGATGACCACCGGCGTAAATGCTTACAATCGGCAAATGGTCGAACAACATTTGTGGCTTGAAACCGATTTACCCCCCTGGCATGAAGAAATCGTATTTGACCCACAAACCAGCGGTGGTTTGCTTGTCGCGGTGACGGAGAGTCAGGGAAAAAATCTCGTCAACGCCTTGCATGCCAAAGGGGTGACGGCAGCCAAAATCATCGGCGGTGTTCATGAACTTAAATCGGGGATTCATCTAAAATTCAGGTAAATTATATACTGCTGTGCCATTTTTTACTATTTCGGTTGGCAATAATTGTATACCCTAAAAATATCTTCCCATGTTTACTGAAAAAGGTAGATATCAGGATATGAATATTTTCCGTAAATTCAGATAGGAAGGGAATATTTATCCAGCTATTCGAACTACAGTCGTTGTATTTTTTCAGCGACAATTTTTGGTAAAGGGATTGCCTTCCAGGTGTGATCGATGGCAACGAAGGTAACATTTCCCTCGGCCATCAACCGGGTTTCCGGCGGGCGGTAAAAGTGAAACTGAAAGACGACGGCCTTTTTTTTGATTTCTTTTATTGAAGTATGCATTTCAAGTAAATCGCCATAGTAGGCTGGGGCTAAAAAACTGCAGTTGGCAGCCACTTTGGGCATGCCGTATTTTTCTTTTTTGTTGCGAAAGAAGGTTTCCGGCGGTATGTCGATATACCGGAGAAATTCTTCAATCCCCTGATGGAAATAGCGAAAATAGGCGACAAAATAAACAACACCATACGGATCAGTATCACCGAAGCGAACCTGTACTTTGGTTTTATGAATAAGCATGTCAGACCTCCCATAGATTTCGAAATAACTATTCCCTTGATAAAGTTTTTGGTTACGCTTAAATTCGTTCCAAAATATATACAAAAAATAAAATATTCATCGAACTGAACACGGTAAAGAGGTAATGATGCGATTTTTCAAATGTTTTTTTCTGATCTGCTTTTTTATTCTTATCGGCGCAAGCCAAACCCCTAAAGCTGCTGATAACATCAACGTCGATCTGGTCAGATTGCAAACCGACGATGGCGTAAGGCTAACCGGTATTTTACGCCAGCCCCGTATGGTCAGAGCAAAAGCTAGCGTGGTGTTGATTCACGGTTACAGTGGTAACTTTTATTCAGGCATCATGGACTTTCTTCCAGAAGCCCTGGCAGATAGAGGATTTGCCACTTTGGCGCTCAACATGCGTGATCATGATCGGGGTCCTAAAAAAAACCGGTTTGAAGAAAACCGCTATGACATTGCGTTAGCTGTCGATAAAATGGCCCTGCTGGGTTATAATTCTATATTTCTTTACGGCCACAGTATGGGTACCAACCGGGTGTTATATTACATTGCATCAACCCGGGATCCCAGAATTAAAGGCATACTTCTAACCGGTCCTCCAGGCAATCTTTTCGAGTGGAATATCAGTGTATTCGGGGCTGAGACGGCCAACAGCGTCCTCCGTCAGGCCCAGGACCTGGTGGCAAAAGGAAAAGGCGATCAATGGATGTTGATCAATCTGGGGCCTTTGGGCAAAGCGCTTTATACCGCCAATCATGTTGTAAGCCTCAGGGGTCCGAAAACCGTATCCGATCCCTACAAAAACATTTCCCGCATTTTTCAACCCATACTCGTTGTACATGGCCTTGCTGATCGCCTGGCCAATCCCGATGTAGCTGACCGCCTCCGAAACAGTGCAACACCAAAGACAAATGTCACGGTTGTTAAAATTCCCGGTGCCAACCACCGTTTCAGTAATCACCAAGAAAAACTTGTAAGTGTTGTAACCCGATGGATGGATGAGCTTCTGAATCAATAGTGCGGACTAATATAACTGTTCAAGATCGCTGATAAGATTTATAATTTCTGATCTGTTTAATTTAAGTTGAACTTTTCCTCCACCGGGATGTGCAAGGTTTAACGTACAACCGTCGTTGTTTTTTATTACCGCCCATTTTTGTCCTTTTGGAAATACAAGAGATTTATCCAGCCAGTCGTCGGGACTGAACTCGGCAATCTGAATCAGAACACCAAACGCATCTTTGGGATGAATAAAGATCTCTTTCCAAAAGTCACCGTATTCGTTATACCCGAAATAAGGAATATGATGATCTTCAAGCTTTCGAATTGCATTTTGAATATCTGAGGTTTGAAGAGAGATATGATGTAGGCCCCCGTTTTTATTTTTATTAAAGAACGTTGTTAAAAAAGATTTTTCCTCAAGGGGGGTTATAAGTTCGAGACGTGAAAGATCACCAAATGAAATAATCTGCCAATGATATTTCATATCATTATTTCGAGCACCGGCACCGGGGACCGCCCCAAGTATGTCTTTAAAAAAATGGAGCGCTTCCGGATAATCTTTCACGGCGATTGAAATATGATCGATTCTTGAAATCATTTTACATTTTTAAAAAGATTAAGAAATCTCCTTTAGACTGTGGCGAACTTGTGTATAAATTCCTGGGGCCATAACCAGGAGGCGGTCATTGATCTTTTGGCCGTCCAGATATTCATTGAGAAAAAAATTGCTTCCATCTAACTTGCAGATCTTTCCGCCTGCAGCCTCAAGAATAATGCCGGCTGCAGCAAGATCCTGATACGATTCATTCGCAATTACAGCCGCTTCGGCGCGACCCGTTGCAACATAACAAATGTGAGCACCGGTGCACCCCAAATCGCGAATTTTCCCTGGAAATGTTGAACGATAACGTTGATGAAATCGTGAATACGTAAAAAGAAGGCTTTCGTCATTAATGTTTTTCTTGCTCGAAACGCGAATTTCCTTATCTCCCAAGAAAGCTTTTTGATCCGCCCGTGCGTGAAAAAGATCGCCGGTTGCCGGCATATAGAACGCCCCGAAGATAGGCCAGAAATTTTCTATCAGTGCAAGGGAAATTCCCCATATCGGAATTCCCGCCTGAAAATTGGCCACCCCGTCTAATGGATCATGAATCCAGATATATCGCTTTCCATCATGGGTGTAGTCTCTGTTCACCTGGTTGTTTTTAAATACCTGATGTTCAGGAAAATGGTTGTCAAGTTGATCCTGAAAAAAGTTCATTAAATGGGAATCCGCCTCTGTGACGAGCTCTTCATCAAATTTGATGCGACGATCCCCCTTGCCATAATAGGCAAGGGCTTCCTCCCCTGAACGTCGAATCACTTCCACTGCGAACTGTGTTAAATCTTCAATCCCATGACGTTTAATTTCAGCCACCTTACCCCCTTTTATGGTCGTATCTGTGGGTCGAAACTTATTGTGGAAGTCAATAAATGTGTTAAAATTCTCCCAGCGGTCTTGTAAATGTAAATGCGGCAGGTTCTTTGACCAATTTTTGGGATGCCTGTTTGGTATTGCCACCTAATGCTGAAAAGGGGAGGGATACAATAAAGACGGCAACACCCAAAACGGTTGCGACGATTCCCAACGGCCTGGCAAGAAGAAGATCTGCGGTCATAAGGGCCCCGCTGTTTTCCTCATCTAACGTCTGTCCTCCTGCAAGGGCCGAAGTTCCGAATGGGATAAAAACCAGGGTCATAATTAACAATAGCACCGTGGATTGTTTTGTAATTTTATTCATGATTTCCTCCTTTAAGTTTGTTTGCAATCTATTAATTTGTCTCTTTATTACAGTCGGTGTTTGAAACGTTCCGGTACGGGCCGTTTGGGCGTGAATGTTTTGGGCGTTTGAATAAGCCAAGGTCTTTAAAACAGGGTTGTTCATGACTGATTTAGAGATGGTTGAAAAACATTTATATTAAGGCTATAGTGCTCAGAAGAAAATATTTAAGAAAAATCTAATTTTCACAGACAGTTTGCATATTACAGATTAGAAAAAAGCTGATGAAGTGTCAAGAAAAAAGCCTTCATCTCACATCGGTATTGCTTCTTATAAACGGAATTCGGACGGACTGGGAGAAATGACAACAGTATCATCTTGTATTGAAGTCGCCATCGCCTTGCCGGTTTACAGCACATATGTTTACAGTGTTCCCAAAAACCTGTTAGCGATGGTTTCAACAGGGAAAAGAGTTCTTGTTCCATTTGGCCGGCGCAGAGTAACGGGGTACATTCTGGGTGCATGCAAAAAAACGGATCAGGGTAAGGTAAAAAATGTTCTTGATATTCTTGATGAAGAGCCGCTTTTTCCTTCAAGTATGATACATTTTTTCCGATGGACGGCTGATTACTACCTGCATCCCATTGGAGATGTTATCAAATGTGCACTGCCTGGTGGACTTAATGTTTATGATTTTGCTGCCATTGCCATTACGAAAAAGGGAGAAGAAGCCCTTTTAGGGAAATCTCTAACACCTTTGGAAAGGGAAGTCTTAAACCTGTTAAAGGGAGAGTCTTGTCGATTAAAAAAACTTCGCGAAAAACTTAACAACAAAATCCCTAATGCTTTAATCTATGCCATGCAACATCAAGGGCTCATTATTCATGAACGAGAGTTAAGAGGCGGAATCACAAAACCAAAAATACAAAGGCATGTGTCGTTGATCGATTCAAATATCTCAATGGACAGTCTATCTGCGTCAAAACAAAAGATCATTGAAGCAATTAAAAGCCAGGGTGAAGTCAGCGTAAACAAATTAAAAAAAATTGTTCCATCTGCTCCGAAATTAATAAAGCATTTAGAAGCGGACAGGTATATTTCTATTTTTAATAAACAGGTTTATCGTGATCCCCTTGGTGAATTTATTAAACCTGATACACCCCACAGGCTCACTGAAGAACAAAACCGTGTGGTTTCAAAAGTGATAAGGGCTCTTTGTGGAAAATTCAGTTCCTGGCTTCTTACCGGCGTTACCGGAAGCGGTAAGACAGAAGTTTACATGCATATTGCAGAAAAGGCTATTGACTCGGGCTTTTCCGTTCTGGTTCTGGTTCCTGAAATTGCCCTTATATCCCAGACAGAAAGGCGATTCAGGGCACGTTTTGGTGATCGTGTCGCTATTCTTCACAGCGGACTTTCTGCTGGAGAGCGTTATGATCAGTGGATACGTATTGCCAGGGGTGAAGTTTCCATCGCCATTGGTGCCAGATCAGCTGTTTTTGCACCGTTAACGAATATCGGCATTATTATCGTTGACGAAGAACATGACACATCTTACAAGCAGGATAGCCGTTTGAGATACAATGCCAGAGATCTTGCCGTGGTAAGGGCAAAGCAACAGAACGCAGTGGCATTGCTGGGGTCCGCCACACCTTCAATACAATCCTATTTTAATGTAAAAACAGAGAAGTTCAAAGGGGTTACATTAACACAGCGGGTTGAAAAAAGATCGCTTCCCAAGGTAACAGTCATTGATCTTCGTAAAAGCAGAGATGTTCGGGGAAGTCGACGGTTTATCACTTCGGAGCTTTATGAAGCAATGGAAACGACACTTGGACGTGGTGAGCAGGCGCTTCTTTTTTTGAACCGGCGTGGCTTTGCCAGCTATCCGGTTTGCTCGGCCTGCGGTGAAGCGATACGATGTAAAAATTGTGATATTTCTTTGACATTGCATCAAACGGCCAATGCATACAAATGCCATTACTGTGGGTTTACACGAGCGTCAGCATCCAGGTGCATTTCCTGCGGGTCCTCTAAGATCATGCTTTTGGGACTTGGGACCGAAAAGGTCGAGGCGACGGTAAAGATGCTTTTCCCTCAGGCCTCAGTCGCCAGAATGGATCGTGACACGACCCGACGCAAAGGGTCAATGATAAAGATACTCAAAGGTTTAAGAAACCGAACCATTGATGTTCTTGTGGGGACCCAGATGGTGGCTAAAGGTCATGATTTTCCAAACATAACCCTTGTTGGTATTATCTGTGCAGACCTCTCTTTGAATTTTCCTGATTTTCGAGCCGGAGAACGTACATTTCAGCTTCTGGCCCAGGTTGCCGGTCGCGCCGGTCGGGGGGCTTTGCCCGGACGTGTTATTTTGCAAACGTATAACCCGGACAATTTCAGTATTTTATCTGCAACTGAGCAGGACTTGAAGCTGTTTTACAAGGCCGAGATCGGGTTTCGAAAGAGTCTCCGTTATCCACCATTTTCTAGATTGGTTCAGATTAAAATATCTGGAAAAAACAAAGAAAAGACCCGACAGCATGCCCAGACTGTAGGAGATCTTTGCAATACCTTAAAACAAAGCAACAGATTGTTATCAAGGTCCCTTGAAATATTGGGGCCTATTGAAGCCCCGCTTTTCAAGATTGCAAAGCAATACCGATGGCAGATCCTTTTAAAAGGTTTGGAGGTCAAACCGCTCCACCGATTTCTTAATAATTTATGGCTAAAGAACAGAGCAGTAATCAACCGGCGCGATGTCAAGGTCGTGCTTGATGTAGATCCGATGTTTATGATGTAAAATTAAAATAAAAAGATGCAACTTGACATTCTATAAAATGCACCTTAAATAAGCTGTTCATACCTTGGCGGTTTGATGGTGGCTGAGGTCGTGAATCGGATGTTTGAGTCAATATGAACCGGTTAATTTTTTTAAGGACATTTTTAACATGAAACTTAAACTTTTTTCCATCTTTTTTGCCGCCGTTTTTATTATGTCTTTTGATAGCGGCGCATTCGGTGCTTCGAAAAAAACACCTCCATCATCTTCTATCTTTGTATCCGAAAGCCGGTACACATTCCCCGCGGTCATAGATGGTACTGAAGTAACACATGATTTTATCATACAAAACAAAGGAGACGCACCGCTTGTGATTGAAAAAGTCAAAACCGGCTGAGGGTGCACCGCTGTCTCATATCCGAGACAGATCCCTCCCGGCGGTGAGGGAAAAATTGTTATTAAAGTCGATACAACGGGATACGGCGGAAAAACACTCACAAAAAAAATAACGGTCAAAACCAATTCTTTTAAACATTCCGTGCTCTATTTGACCATTATGGGCAATGTTGAACAATTTGTTGATATTGTTCCAAAGAGAGTTGTTTTGCGTGGTTTTGCAGGCAATCCAATAAAAGCAAAGGTGAAGATCATACCGAAAGATAAGTATCCATTCACAGTTAAAAAGGCTAAGGCAACCAATAAAAAAAACATTGCCTTCACGCTGGAAAAAACCAATAGCTCAGAAAAAATGGAATATGTTCTAAAGGTTGAAAATCTGAAAAAAACCAAGGGGCGTTATGTTGACGCCATAAAATTAAAAACAGACAGCAAGATACGTCCAGAGATTAAAATCTATGTTATCGGGAACATTCTCGACGGGCCGAAAAACGAAAAACAATAAAAATGGAACATATCAAAGTTGTCGCTTTTGACTGTGACGGTGTCATGTTTGATACAACGAAAGCAAACATGGCGTATTATAACGAAATATTGCAGAATTTCGGTCGGCCAACCTTGACCCCCGATCAGTTTGCGTATTGTCATAGCCACACTGCAGACCAATCGATTGCACACCTGTTTAACGATGCAAAAAGCTTCAGGGAGGCTCAGAATTATCGAAAAAGTATGAGTTATCTCCCGTTTTTAAAATATATGGTTTTGGAACCCTGTTTAAAGCCTCTGCTCGAAAAACTCAGGCCCAGATACAAGACTGCCATTGCGACAAACCGATCGAACACAATGGATCGGGTTCTCAGCGAACATGGCCTGGAGGGATATTTTGACCTGGTTGTTAGTTCCAATGACGTCGATCGTCCCAAACCTTATCCGGACCCGCTGATTAAAATTCTGGAACATTTTGAAATAGAGGCACATAATACCTTATATGTTGGAGATTCAGAACTTGATGAAATTGCTGCAAAAGCAGCGGGTGTGCCGTTTGTGGCGTATCAAAACAGATCTCTTTCCGCCAATTTTCATATCAAGAGTTTAAAAGAAATTGCTCAGATACTTGATATAAAAATAGCGTAACAATTTTTATGTTTTTCAATGCAAATTATACCCGATGATGTTAATGACGCACAAAAGGCCGCCGATTTCATCTTCATGAAAGCGGCTTTGCTTGTTGTTGCTATTGTTTTAACCCTTTGTTATGATGGGTTAAAAAACAATTCCTATTCTAAAGAACCTTTCCAAAACATTCCCATCAGAGACACGGTCCAAGGTGATTTGGAAGACGGGTTATGGGACGGTCCGATTCTTTTCTACAAAGGAAACGGAAAGCCCATTCACCTGATTCTGGTGGAGAAGGCCCTCCAAAAGCTTCACTTATATTGCTATGACGGTCGCTACCAGTTAATAAAGAGCTATGATTGCAGTACCGGAGAACAGTCCGGGAAAAAACAAAAAGAAAATGACCAAAAAACTCCTGAAGGGATTTACTTCAATGTTAAGTCTTACCGGGATTCTAAAGTCACCCTGTTTGGCGACCGGGCCTTTGGGTTAAGTTATCCCGATATCTTTGACAGTCTTGAAGGTAATTGTGGCAACGGAATATTTATCCATGGTTCCAACCAGACCATAAAGCCTTTTTCAACCAATGGGTGTGTGGTCTTAAAAACTCGAGATCTTGCAGATCTGGATCGACGGGCTTCGTTAAAGAAAACGCCTGTTATCATCGCAAACCATCTTCCTTACCGGTTTGAGCCGGCTAAAAAGCAACTATCCGAACTTATGCTTTTACTCAAACAGGCCATGCTTCCTGAAAGCTACCGGTCTTTAAATCGAGAGTTTAGGCATATTGCTGTTATCGGTTTTCAAAAGCGTGTTGTGGCCGTGGGTGAAGTCAGGATAAAAGATAGCAAGAATACACTGGGATTCTCAAGGCTTTACCTCTATCGGCCGGGAAAAGACCTTATGGTATTACTCAAGCGGGAGTGGAGCGAGGAATGATTGATCGGTGTGTGGGGAGTTATTGATTTCCGAATCCGTTATTTGCACCGCAGTCCGGGCACCCCCAGGTTATTCCATTGCACGACATACCCCAGAAATTTTCCATCATACATTCCTGACAAATAGCGAAGCCGCAACGGCATCTCCAACAAAAAAGTGGATTTTTCCCGCAACAATGACATCCGATTTGCCGGGATCTGCGGCGTCTTTCCCTATAAGATGTTTTTTTTAAAGAGTTTGTCATGTTCAATCTTTATGCATTTGTTCATGACGACATCGATGCCCGCTTTTACTAAAAGCGATGCAGCTTTTTGATTTTCGATACCAAGCTGCATCCAAAAAACCTTGGGTTGCATCCGTATCGCCTCGTGCGCATGCGGTACAATCTGTTTAGGATTTCTAAATACATCCACAATATCCACGTGTTCCTTGATATCATCGAGGGTGGGATAGGCGCTTTGCCCCAAGATTTCTTCCTGACCGGGCCTGACCGGAATTATTCTGTATCCATGATCTTTCAGATATTTGGCGACCCTATTGGAATCCCTGTCAGGTTTAGGGCTTAGGCCGAGGATTGCGATGGTCTTGGCGTTTTCAAGTATATCTTTTATTTCGATGTCTTCGCTAATTATTTTGCCTGATTTCATGTGATGGTCCCTTAAGTGGCCTTGCTGTCTTATGGAATTAATGATAGGAATAAAAGCATAACAATTTTTAGTGAATCGAAATTAATGCAACAGTGTATTCTTGTCAACCGATAGCAATCTTTAAAGATATATGGGATGAATATCATCCGCAAACTGAATCCATATGAAAAATGATAGAACATTGTATTTGATAGACGGCAGTGCATATATTTATCGTGCCTATCATGCCATAAGGAGTTTGGCCAATTCAAAAGGTCTCCCCACTAACGCAGCATTCGGATTCACTCGAATGTTAATCAAACTCATTGAGGATCGGTCTCCTGAATATGTGGTCATGTTCTTTGATGCCAAGGGGCCGACCTTCAGGCATGAAATATACCAGGACTACAAGGCGAATCGCCCTCCCATGCCCGAGGATTTGTCGATTCAGATTCCTTATATAAAGGAAATAACCCATGGATTCAACATACCGGTTATTGAAATGCAGGGTTTTGAGGCCGATGATCTTATCGGCACTTTCAGATACCAGGCTGAAAAAGCCGGGTTCTTTGTTGTAATGGTTACCGGGGATAAAGATTTTGTCCAGCTTGTCACAGACAATGCCGTCATCTGGGATCCCATGAAAGAAAAAAACATTGATATCAATACGGTTAGAGACGATTTTGGTGTTGAACCTTACCAGATGATAGATGTGATGGCGCTTTCAGGTGATGCGTCGGACAATATACCCGGTGTTCCCGGTATTGGGCCCAAAACAGCCCTGTCTTTAATCAAAACTTTTGGAACCGTTGAACGTCTTTATGAACGCGTTCATACGATTACAAAGAAAAAACAGCATGAAAATTTAGTTCAGTACAAAGAACAGGCTTTTATGAGCAAAAAACTGGTTAAAATCAATATTGATGTACCGTTTCCATTTAATCCTGAAAATTTCAATTATAAAACACCGGATAACACCAGGCTGTCAAAACTTTTTAAACACCTGGAATTTACACAATTGCAGCAAGCTTTTCCCAAACGATCCGATCTTTCAAATAAAAATTACCGTGCGATATATGATATGTCGGCGCTTTATGATCTGATTGGGCGAATTGAAGCAGCTGAAATAATCGCTATCGATACCGAAACCACCTCAAAAAATCCTATGAAAGCACATCTTGTGGGGTTGTCGTTTTCAATGAAGCCTGACGAGGCTTTTTACATCCCGTGTGCCCACGATTATCCAGAGGTCCCAGAACAGCTTGAGCTTATAAAAGTATTAAACCAATTGAAACCTGTGCTTGAAAATCCGGACGTAAAAAAAATTGGGCAGAATATAAAATATGACTGGATGGTGCTTAAACGTCATGGGATAAACCTGGCCGGCGTGTTTTTTGACACCATGCTGGCGTCCTATCTGATTAACCCTTCAAAACGGGCCCACAACCTGGACCAGATTGCTCTCGATTTTCTGGATCACAAAACGATGACGTACAAGGAGATTTCAGGTAAAGGGAAAAAAAATGTGAGTTTTTCCGAAATTCCCCTGGAAAAGGCGGTGCCGTATTCCTGTGAAGATGCAGATATTACGTTGATGGCCTATCATGTTCTAATGCCTTTGATAGACAAAGCCGGCCTGATGGAACTGTATAATGACGTTGAGTTACCCCTTGTGCCGGTTTTAATGAACATGGAAATGACAGGGGTTTGTGTTGACAGAGAAAAGCTCATGGATCTTTCTAAATCTTTTGAACACCAGCTTGAACAGCTTGAAAGTATGATTTATTCAATTGCTGGAGAAGAATTTAATATCAGATCGTCCCAGCAGCTGGGCGGGATACTTTTTGAAAAACTCAAGCTGCCGGTTCAAAAAAAGACCAGAAAAAAAACAGGATATTCAACAGATGTTAACGTGCTGACAGCCCTTGCAGACAAGCATGAACTTCCGGAGCTTATTTTAAGACACAGAACACTTGCCAAGTTGAAATCAACCTATACGGATGCCCTGCTCGATCTTGTTCATCAGGAAACCGGAAGAATTCATACATCCTACAATCAAACGGTTACCGCTACCGGAAGACTGAGCAGTTCTGATCCGAACCTTCAAAATATACCCATCAGGACAGATGAGGGCATGGAAATTCGCAAAGCATTTGTTCCCAGGAAAGACTGGATCCTGGTTTCAGCCGATTATTCTCAGATAGAACTCCGCATCCTGGCCCATTATGCCGATGATGATATTCTGATAAAGGCATTTAAAAATGATGAGGATATTCACACCCGTACCGCGACCGAAGTATTTCAGGTTTTTCCCTCATTTGTCACTTCTGAACTGAGACGACAGGCCAAGGTGATTAACTTCGGCATTGTTTATGGTATGAGCCCTTACGGGCTTTCCAAAGAGCTGGGCATCAGTCGAAAAATGGCCAAAACTTATATAGATAATTATTTTGCCAGATATAAAGGTGTCAAAAGATTTGTTGATCAAACCATCAGCGATGCCAGAAAGACCAAAAAAACGAGTACCCTCTTGGGCCGCATTAGATTGCTGCCGGATATCAATAGTCCCAATAAAGTTGTACGGGAGTTTGCAGAACGCACGGCCATCAACACACCCGTCCAGGGAACTGCCGCTGATCTCATTAAGCTGGCCATGATTCGTGTGGATGCCGCGTTCAAAGAAGGCGGTCTAAACAGTGCAATGCTTCTTTCGGTGCATGACGAAATGGTTTTTGAAGTTCCACCTGAGGAGCTTGCGTCCGTCAAGGTCCTTGTGAAAAAAATCATGGAAGGGATTTGGAATCTAAAGGTGCCTTTAAAGGTCAATCTGTCATCGGGAGATAACTGGGCTGAGGCCCATTAACCTTAATTCCTCATGAAGAATTTATCTGATCGTAGAAAACCGCTCGCACTCGCTATTCCGATTGTTCAGCATCCCCATCTTCTTGAATACCTTTTACAGTTTGTTCAACCGTTTTGTAAACGGTCTTGAATGTTTCTTGAAAACCAGCCGGTCCCACTCTGCCCGTTTCAATAAATTTTACGACGATTTCTTTGGTTGATCTGAGAATCAGTTCATCAATTGAGCTCATTTTTGACACCTTTGTTTTATTTGTAATAATATTAATTCGTTATCAGAACTAAAACCTCGTGTCAAGATCCCGTCGAAGTTCGTTAGGACCTGAATAAAAAAATCAGGCGGTTTGTTTGACAGAAAAGGTTTTCTTCACTATTATAGCATTTCTCGAAAAATCGTAACAATATTTTAAATTAAAATATCATGGAGCATTAAAAAAGTGTCAGCATCAATAGAAAATAAAATAAAATATACCATTGAAAGTCCGGATATTGTAAAGACTGATGTGCTTGTCCCAATGGAATATCAATATCAAAACCAAAGGGACATTGATATTGTCATTCAACAACCTGAGTATACCTCTGTATGCCCGATGACCGGATTGCCGGATGTCGGATGTATAACGATAACATACCGGCCGTATAACAAAATCGTTGAATTGAAATCTTTGAAACTTTATCTGCTGCAATATAGAAACGTGGGTATTTTCTATGAACATGTGGTCAACCGGATTCTTGAAAATCTTGTCGCTGTACTGGAGCCCAAATACATGGAAGTTACGGGAGATTTCACGGCAAGAGGGGGTATTACGACCAAAGTTACGGCTGTGTTCGAGGGAAAAACATAATGTTTCAAAGATTTAAATCCTTTGCTGTAAAGATTCATCAGGTTGTCGGAATTTTGTTTTTGCTGCTATGTTTAGTTTCGATCACAGGATGTTCCACCGTTTCTTCGATTGAGAAATCAACCAAGAGAATGGTCAGAGATTTCAGGGCTCCGGATAGTGATTTGAAAAAAAGGGTTGGAATACTGTTATTTGAAAATAAAACGACTCTCGCCAACAAAGATGTGGAAGAGAAATTTATAAGAGATCTATCTGAAACCATTGCATCTTCATGCCCGAACATTCTTTTGGAAAAGCCGGGCGATTCCGGCTATCCAGTCGACCTGACAAGGGTTCCAAGGACAAGATCCGGATGGATCAATAACTTGGATCTGGCCAAGACCGGTCGGCAGCTCGGTCTGAATGCCATTGTAACCGGCGCTTTAATAACCATCACACCGAACAAAAAAAAGCAGGGTGTCTTGTGGCTAAAAGACACCCATTACTTTGTCCAAGTACGAATTGCCACGGAAGTTTACGATACTGAAACCGGCGCAAAACTACTGGATGAAAGTTTTGTTCACGAAATAGAGGTTGACGAAATGGATCTGGAATCGATCCATGCTGACAGTGAAATGAATGCATTAATAGTGGATGAGGCGTTTGGGACCATTGCAGACAATATGGGCGAAAAAATTTGTAATGCCATCGTCTTTCAACCCTGGAAAGGGTTTATCGTTTCAATTGATTCAGATAAAATTTTTTTAAATTTCGGGGAAAACGTTGGCCTGAAAATCGGAGATTTGTTTGAAGTCTTTGACAGCAGCAGTATATTCGAGGGGCTGGAAGGGCACCGATTCTTTAAACCAGGCCTTAAGACCGGTGAAATAAAAATCACTGCGGTATATCCTGGCACTGCTGAAGCGATTCTTGTTTCAGGTCATGATATACGATCGGGGTTTTGTGTTCAGCCAAAGGAATAAAAAAAATATTTCGGCCCGCTACATCTACGCTGTTCGCTTTAACGCGCTCTAATTTGCTCAAACAGCTTCCCGATCGAAACGGAATCATCCTGCGGTTTACTGACATTGTGACCGTAAGCGATCCAATCGTAACATATCTTTGGGAACTGCTTTAGTAGAATTTAGGAAACAGCCCGTCAAATACCAACCGTCCTCTTTTTATAACTTTTTCAACAGTGCTTATTCCCACATGATACGGAATGAATTGATATGAAGGATGCTTGAGTATGATGACGTCCCCATGCTTTCCTATGTCAAGACTTCCGATGGTATCTGCTCGCCCAAGGGCCGCTGCACCATTGATGGTGAGGGCGGTGATTGCTTCTTCTATGCCGATGTTCATATAGAGTGTGGCCAATGCAAAAATCAGAGGGATCGATTCTGAGAAACAGCTCCCTGGATTTAAATCTGAGGCAAGGGCTACGGCACAATTGTTATCAATCATATATCGCCCTCTGGCATAAGGCTCTTTTAAACAAAATGCGGTTCCCGGCAGTAGCGTTGCGACCACACCCGCTTTGGCGATGGAATGTATACCTTTATCCGAAGTCTGAAGCAAATGATCAGCCGAAACAGCCCCGATTTCTGCCGCCAGTTCAGCGCCGCCAAGCCGCTCAATTTCGTCCGCATGAATTTTTATTTTGAGACCGTTTTCTTTTGCCTTTAGTAACAATCGCTTTGACTGTTGTACTGAAAATACATTCTTTTCACAAAAAATATCACAAAACTCTGCAAGATTTTCATCGATGACTACAGGCAGTACATTATCGATAATATCATCGATAAATGCATCCGCTCTTCCTTTATATTCCTCTGGCAGTGCATGGGCGCCCAAAAACGTGCTGACAACATCAACCGGGTGACGTCTGTTTAATTCTTCCATGACTTCCAGCTGTTTTCTTTCCGTTTTAAGGTCTAAACCATACCCGCTTTTCCCTTCAACCGTTGTCACGCCAAATGACAACATGGAATTTAGCCGTTGTAAACCTGTTTTGATCAATGTTTCTTTTTTAGCCGCTCTGGTCGCTTTGACCGTGCTTAGAATCCCTCCGCCCCTTTCTAATATGTCCATATAACTGTCACCGCGAAGTCTCCATGAAAATTCTTCGGCACGATATCCGCCGAAAACAAAATGTGTATGGGAGTCAACAAACCCGGGTAAAACAGCTTTGCCTGAAGCATCGATGACGTTAAATTCACCCATTTTATTATCTTTATCATTAAAGCCCTTCAGAATTTCATTTGTTTTTCCCACCGAGCGAATCGTTCCATTTTCAACAACCAAAGCGCCGTTTTCAATGACGTACAGGTTAGACATTTCTTTGCCCTGCTTTGCTTTAAAGCCACTGCAGGTAACCAGCTGGGCAGCGTTTTTAATGATTAGGTTTCCGCTCACAGGTTTGCCTCCAAGCACACATAAATAATGGCATCACTCCATGATTCTGGCTTCCAACACCTGGGCCATGGAAAAATTGTTTATGCCCATGTAGTACACTGCTGTATCAATGAGTGCCGCCATGGGTACGAGGCCGATGACCTCACTTCCGACAACATTTACACCATATCTTCTGGCTTCCATTTTGATAAGTTCAAATGACCTGTAAAGGGCTGTTTTCGTATAATCCGTCATGTTCATGGAAACCTGAACCATGCCCCTTTCTTCTAATTTTACGCCGATACCCTTGCAATATCGCAATCCTCCGCTGATATGCCTGACCTTTTCTGCAATATCGGTTGCGATGGCAAGGTTGTCTGTCTCTAAATTTACGTTAAAGGCAACCAACGGCATTCTGGCGCCAAGGGCCGTTACGCCGGCAGTTGGATGAATTTTCTCCGGCCCGAAATCGGGTTTCCATTCCGGCTTCTTAATTTTATCGGCCATCTCTTCAAACTGGCCTTTTCTAATGTTGGCAAGATTTTGTCTTTCGGGTCGGGTCGCCGATGCTTCATATAAAAATATAGGCAAATTAAATGTTTCAGATACGTGTTTTGCAATTTGTATTGACAGATCCACTGCTTCTGCCATGGAGACATTTTTTATAGGGACTAATGGAACAACATCCACAGCTCCCATTCTGGGGTGTTGTCCTTTGTGACGTCTCATATCGATGACATCGAGCGCCGAACGGAATGCTTCATATAAGGCTGTTTTCAAAGCACCCGGCTTACCCACAACCGTTACAACCAGACGGTTATGGTCTTCATCCCTTTGGTAATCCAAAAGTTTGACGCCGTCTTTTCCCTGAAAGGATTTAACGATTTTTTCTATTTTATCCAAATCCCGTCCTTCACTGAAATTGGGCACACATTCGATAATTTTTTTCATGCCTGTCATGGTTTTATCTCTCTTTCAAATGAATCGCTATGAAATTGTAACTATTTTTTCGCACAATTGTATTTTTCATTCAATTATATTATTGATAACATAATAGATACAATAAGAAATTTTGTAACACTTTCGCCTTTTGAAAATATTACCGCTTTAGATGTAATTAAGTTTTTGCTGAAAGATCACGCCAAAGGCGGATAAAACTCGAACCAAATTGAAAATTGAAAACAATTCGTAACCTTAACAACAAGGATTGTGTATTATGAAACCCATCATGATTGGTATGGAAAAAATGACCCTTGAAGATCTGATGAGTATTGCAAGGCATGGTGTCAAGATTCAATTGACCAAAGCATCCGGACAACGGATTAATGAAGCCCGTCAGTTGATCGAACAGTGGGTGAAAGAAGAAAAATCCATTTATGGGGTTACCACCGGTTTTGGCGCGCTGAGTGATGTTGCCATATCGAAAAAAGATACAAGGCTCCTTCAGCAGAATATTCTCATGAGCCATTCAGCAGGAACAGGCGATATGCTCGATGAAGAAACGGTTCGGGCGGTTATGGCACTTCGCATCAAAGATTTTGCCTTGGGACATTCGGGTATCCGTCTGGAAACAGTTCAACATCTCATAACCATGCTTAACAAAGGGGTTTACCCCGTTGTCCCTGAGAAAGGTTCTGTTGGTGCAAGTGGTGACTTGATTCCCCTGGCACATCTTTCCTTGGTGATTATCGGTTTGGGAGAGGCCTATTACAAGGGACAGCGAATGTCAGGGGTGGAAGTATTAAAACATTGTGGCATAACACCGCTCCGGCTGGAAGCGGCAGAGGGGCTTGCACTGATAAACGGTACACAGGTCATGACCGCCATCGGCGGGCTTGCGGTTTATGATGCCATAAATCTTGCCAAACTGACGGATATTGCTTCAGCCATGAGTCTCGAAGTCCTCATGGGAAGCCGAATGGAATTCGATTCAAGAATTCACAAGGCTAGGCCCCACCCAGGACAGACTGCGGCTGCCGATAATATGTATCGGATCACTCAAAATAGCGAAATTGTCAGCTCTCACAAAGACTGCCACCGTATTCAGGACGCTTATACGTTAAGGTGCTCCCCCCAGGTTCATGGTGCCAGCAAGGATGCTGTTGTTTATGCTAAAAAAGTGCTGGAGACAGAGATGAACGCCTCCACAAATAATCCACTCATTTTTCCGGAATCACGAGAATTTTTGTTGGGCGGAAATTTTCATGGTCAGCCAATCGCCCTGGTAATGGATTTTCTTTGCATGGGTGTTTCGGAATTTGCGAATATTTCTGAACGCCGCATCGAACGACTGGTGAATCCCAAATTGAGCGGCCTTCCTGCATTTCTTGTCCGAGACGGTGGTCTAAATTCAGGATTTATGATTGCCCAGTATGCGGCTGCGGCCCTTGTTTCAGAGAACAAAGTTCTTTCTCATCCTGCTTGTGTGGATTCTATCCCGACGTCCGCCAACAGAGAAGATCATGTATCCATGGGAACAATTTCTGCGCGCAAGTGCAGAGAAATCATAAAAAATGCGGAGCAAGTCATTGCCATTGAGCTTCTGTGTGATGCTCAGGCACTGGATCTTTTCACCAATATGAAACCTGGTGAAGGAACGCTGGCTGCTTATACCATCATCAGGAATGCCGTACCCCATCTGGATGGCGACCGCATCTTGCATAAAGATATTGATACGGTTAAACAGTTGATGCGAAACGGCAAGATTTTGGATGCGGTGGAAAAAAAGGTGGGAACATTGGTGTAACTCAAAAAGAATTGCCCTATTAAACCAATTATAGTTTTTCTATGTGGTCGTAGAGTAGCGGGTGGGTACAGACTTCAAAGTATTTTTTATCTGTCTTTCGAATGATGCTAAAATCGTGAGGGGAAATAACAGGTATTCGATCTTCTCGAATAATTAATCTGTGGTACTTGCCGGTTACCGTTGGAAATTTTCCTGTGTGAACTCTAATCTTCTCCGCTTGTAACTCTGGGATGTGACACTCTAATGGTTTTAGGTCGATTTCTTGTGATAGTTTTTCAAAACCCTCGGCATTCAATTCAATACCGTTTACGTTATGGCGCAACAACATATCAACTGTCGGTGTGGCGGCGCTATTTTCTGATGCTTTTTGAAATACATAAAGATTAAATGGTTTTTTTGGGTTTGAGATTTCTTGAGATAATGGTTTCGTACATTTGGACATTCGATCCGCCGCATTAATAGCAGGTGAGATCATGATGCGGTTACTTTCATCAAAGAGAAATGTCGGAGGGCTGTTATTATAACTTATTCCGATGCCCAGTTCGAGCACCGGAAGTTTATGTTTTTCGCTTTGTGAGTTATATTTCTGTACAATCTGAAGTATTTTGCGTGCTATGCCGCAAGCCCGTGCGACACAATACCATTCTTCGGGTGTATCTTCATGTTCAGTTATTGCCAGGATAATTGCATCACCTTCGAGGAACACCTTTTCGGCCGAATAATCAAATAAAATGCTGGTAATGGGAACAAAAAAATTAAGATTGAAAAAGGATGCCGGGTTTAATCCTTTCTCTTTCATCTTAAGGGTAATATGTGTGGAATCACGCATGTCCGCCTTGATGACCACATGATGGATGATCGGTTTTTCCTCCGGTGGCTGTTCGTCGGGCAGTAAAAATTCATACAGAAGGTTATTTTCACGTGAAAGGTCGATGATCTTTTGTTCCGATACCATATTAATGCTGTCCATGGCATCTTTGAGCATTAAAAAATTTTGAAAATCTCTGTGATAACGGGCAAAGTCATTTATAAATTGAATTAAATATTTTTTTTTCTCTTGAACGGTAATTTTTCTCAGATCTGCAATCTTTTTTTTCAAAGGAACAAGGGAGAAAGATTTACCATAAAATCCTTTTACACGAGAAAGCTGACTTGCGATATTCTTCCTTTTTTTGGGTTGAATCAGAAACTGTAATACCTGATGAGGTGCCAATGGCGGACAATACTCAAGATAGACAGATTTCATTTCATAAAAAGCGGTAATCTGTTTAATAAGGCCGGTCTTCTTAAATTTTTTATAGAAAAAATTTAACAGTCTTTCTTGGTTTTTGATCAGTTTCTTGAGATTTTTGACGTCCTTTTGTGTCTTTTTTTGTTTTTTAAGTGATTGATAACGCTCCCTGGATTTAAAGCTGTTAAACAACAAATCGATATTATCAATATGGTTTAACCATATATCTATTATGTCATAGTGGGTATCCTGATAATATCTTCCAGGTTTACCATACACCTTTTGGGTAATTTTTGCTTGATTTATAGATCCGCCCGCAACAGATGAATCCGTTAAAAAAATTTTTAATAGAATTTTTCTTAATAGACTTCTGATTAAAAACAACAAATTTTCATAACTATCCGGATCCTCAAAACGGTGGCCGATCAATACGTATTCATCTATCATAAATAGATCTTTAGATGGGTTCTCTACATGAATGATGGGATTGGAAAAGACATCATCAGGAAAAATTGTCTCGGGTCCCAAAATCGAGTCACGCATCTCTGTTATGTTTTCGTGTTGAACTTCTATCAGATACTGAAACAGCTCTGCAGCAACGTTAAGTAAAATGGATTTCTTATTCTGCTGTATTTCGGATAGTTTCTCTTTGATTTTTATATAGCTGTTTAACCCTTCGCTGGATGCGATTTCATGTCTTCTAGCATTATCATTAACATTTTCAATCAATATGTTGTATTGACACGGAATTTCTTCCGCTAATTTTTTGACAATGGCTATCTGGGACAATAGATCGATTTGGATTTCTGAAGCAGACTTTGCCTGATTGACTGCAGCATGCAACACATCGCGGCAAAGATGTTTGAACTCGTCTCGTTCAGTGACCAAACTTGATGTTGGGTCGATATTCAATATTTTTTTGGCTTTGGCATGTTTTAAAAAAAGTTGGTGAACCAATTTGCTGATGGATTTACAAAAATCCGGACTTAAAAGAACATCATGACGGATATTGTCCACACCCGGAGTCAGTCGGTCCAATGGGAATTTCACCGAATACGCTTTGAGAGGAAGTTCTGAAAGATCTGAATAATTTGAAAATAATGTAAACATATCTTAAATTTTAATAAAGTTTAGATCCAATATGGTTATTTTAGCATAGATTTGAATGCCAAGCATTTTTTTAACGTTATGATTATACCATAAAAATTCATATTTCTCAAGATTCACACATCTCTTAATAACATTATCGGCATTAGATGTTTTTGTCTTAAATAGCAATTAGGCTTTCGGCGGCAGGTCAAGCTATCCATCAGAAAACAAAGCCAGGCGCAAAGATGAACCTATCAAAAAAAGAAAATCCACTATATTTATAACCTTAATCTTAGGAGAAACAGACGATCCTAGTTTTTTATCAATCCTCTCGTATGCGAAATACGATATGATGTTTTACAAGGAATGGGTATTATGATAAAAATAAAACAACCATTACCCATGGAGCGATTCAACAAATAAAAATATTCTGCTCCTTAAGCTATATTTAATAATCTGTCTTTAATAAGGAGGTCCCAAATGACACTAAAAATGACGTGGTATGGACATGCATGTTTTTTAATTGAAGCAGGCAAAACAAAGCTGCTGACGGATCCCTTTATTACCGGCAACCCTTTGTCTCCAGTCCAAGCAGATGAGGTTGAGGCGGATTATATCCTTGTTTCGCACGGACACGGGGATCATTTAGGGGATACTCTGGACATTGCCAAAAGGACCGGAGCGACCGTGATTTCAAACTATGAAATTCAGAACTGGGTCATAAATCAGGGATTCGAAAATGTTCATCCACAGCATATCGGCGGCGGCTTCGATTACCCTTGGGGCCGCGTTAAATTGACGATTGCCCATCACGGTTCAGCGCTTCCGGATGGCACTTACGGCGGTAATCCTTGTGGCTTTCTGTTTTACATCCATGGGAAAAAGATTTATCATGCCTGCGATACAGGCCTTTTTTACGATATGAAGCTTATCGGAGAAGAGGGAATCGATTTAGCGATTTTACCCATTGGTGATAACTTTACCATGGGACCAGATGATGCTTTTCGAGCGGTAAAACTAATTGAACCGACACACGTCATTCCGATTCACTATAACACATTTGATGTGATCAAGCAGGATCCGAACGCTTGGGCCGATAAAGTTAATGAAGAAACCTCGGCCAAAGTAACGGTAATGAAACCCGGAGACGTTTTTGAGCTTTAGTTTTGATTACTTTAGAACCCGATTCGGCGTCATTCGTTATTGTTTGTTTTCGAGTATCTATGGAGTGTTTTCGATGGGTTGGGATTAACAAAAACGTTTTTGTTCCCTGACCTGAAAGAATTTTGGAATATTATGCCGAAAAGAGATTATTATCAAATATTGGGTGTGAAAAAAGATGCCGGCCCGAAAGAGATCAAAGAGGCCTACCGGCAGTTGGCCTTTAAATATCATCCAGACCGAAATAAAGAGGATCCGGAAGCTTCTGAAGAAATGAAATCTGTTAACGAAGCCTACGCTGTCCTTTCGGATACGCCGAAAAGACATGAATACGATACCTTGAGGCAGCGGTTTGGGTCCTCTGCTCATCACCAATTTAGGAGCAATTACTCCGAACAGGATATTTTCAGTGGCTCAGATATCAACCATGTTTTTGAAGAAATGGCAAAGGCATTTGGATTCCGGGGGGTTGACGATATTTTCAGGGAATTTTACGGGAAGGAATACCGAACCTTTCAGTTTAAACGCCCCGGCATTTTTGCCGGAGGATTTATATTTACCGGCGCCTTTAAAAGAGGCGAATACGGTCAATCCGTGTTGCCCCCGTCGGGCAAATTCGGAAAACTTTCCAGATTTTTGTTAGAACAAATCAGTGGGTTTGAAATGGCAAAAAACGGTAAAGATATGGAGGACGTCATTCGCTTGACCCCCGAGCAGGCGCTGAAGGGAGGTCCTTACGCGTATTATTTACGAAAAAAATCCAAGAAACTGGTGGTCAAGATCCCACCGAAAGTCCGTGAAGGACAGCGAATACGGCTTTCGGGAATGGGGAAAGACGGGAAAGGCGGGGGAACATCCGGAGATCTTTATCTAAAAGTTCAGATCAAAAGACCTCTTATTCAGAAACTAAAAAAATCTATTGCCGACCTTCGCAAGCGTTGAATAAAGGATGGTTTCGCAGGAAGCCAGAAAAGGGAACTTTTTACGAATCAATCCTCAAGTTTTGCACCCAAATATTGCTAAAAAGCCTTTGAGCATCGGGTGGAAAGGAATTTTTTTTTAGGCAACATATTTCATTGGCGCATTATCCTACGGCGCAAAGACAAACAGCAGCCCCATTATTAAAATATTTGGTTTGTTTTTTAAACGACCCCTTTTAAACCGATCTTCTCGGCAACTTCCCGCATGCCCATAATTGTATCCGTAATCAGTTCCGTTCGCTCCATACTCAGCATTTGGGCACCTTTATCAATGATAGACCGATCGACGCCGGCGGCAAACCGTTTATCTTTCCATTTCTTTTTTACGGATTTGGCTTTTAAATCCATAACACTTTTTGAAGGGCGCACCAGGGCTGTTGTTACCACCAGACCGGTAAGTTCATCAATGGCATAAAGCACCTTTTCGAGTTCTGTTATCGGCTCAACATCCGAGCAAATCCCCCATCCGTGACTGACCACCGCACGGATGTATTCTTGGGGCCATTTATTTTCCTTTAAAATCTCCTCGGTTTTGCGACAGTGTTCTTCTGGAAACTGTTCATAATCGAGGTCATGAATCAAGCCGATAATTCCCCATTTTTCTTCGTCTTCTCCACGTTTTCGGGCAAAATAGCGCATCACACCTTCCACGGCCAGCGCGTGTTTAATGAGATTTTCATTTTTATTGTATTTTTTTAAAAGGTTAAGGGCCTGTTCGCGGGTTGGAATATTTGAATTCATTTTTGATCTCCTATGGTAAGGGTGTCAAACTACATTACCGGGAACTATACCCATGAATTTGTTTTATTGTAAATACCGATATAGAAAAATCCCTTGACAGGCACTATCATATCCTTTAGAAAATCTGGTAAGGTGCCTTTTAAAGGCTTAATAGGGAATCCCGTGAGAATCGGGAGCGGTCCCGCCGCTGTAATCCTGCCCCTTTTTAATAAAGGGAACCTTTTTAGCAAATATGTGCCACTTTTCCGATAAACTGGAATGGGAAGGCCGCTAAAAAGGCGGGAAAGTCAGAAGACCTGCCTGAACAAAATAGACACACCTCCGCGACATGACGGGGTGATGTGGCTTCAGCAAAATAGGGTCAAGTAAACTGGGTGCAGCCCTTCAATCTATTGTTATGAGATTGAAGGGCTTTTTTATTTGTATGTATAAAGCATCTTCGGCGGGGCTGAAAAAAATAGTGAAAGGAGGTGAGGGCAATGAAAACGGGATTAATTGTGTATGTTGTTGGAACAGAGCCTGTCGATTGGGATGCAGATTCTGAATTGAGAGCCATCAAGCAAAGCAGTCGAGCTGACCTGGTTGAGATCATCACCGTCAAATATGGTCATTTTGATGTTTTGGATGCCTGGTGGTCTCTTTTGACCAGAGGAATGAAGCGAATTGTCTGTATAATTGGAGAATTTACTCCAAGCGGCAATCTGACCCTTAAGGGACGTAAGCTTTGTCTGTGCGGATAAAAATCCAAACCTTAGACCCCTAATTGAGCCTTTTGCCCAATTGGGGGTTTAACTGAAATCATAAAGTTCAGGTCTTCTGTTGGGCAAAAAGTATCGCATCCGGTGCTCTCTAACCCGGTCGAGATCTTCGGATTTTAGATCAGCAAGAACCAGACGTTCCTTGTTGCTTAAAATTTTTTTAATAATGTTTCCGGATGGCCCAATGATCACTGCGATACCTGGAAAACGAAGCCCTTTGTCATTTTCGCCGGTTTGGTTGCAGGCGACAATAAATAGGCCGTTATCAAACGCTCTCGCTGTGAGATGGCGCATCCATGATCTGTATTTCTCTTCGGGTGTTCCTCTTGGGGATGCATGAGGAATAAAAATGAGATCAGCACCTTTTATTGCCATGTGGGTGGAAAGCTCAGGGAAATGGGCATCATAACAAAGTTGTATGCCGAACTTGACGCCCCTTGCATCAAACAAAGGAATCGTATTGCCTGGTGTGAAAATGTCTTGTTCAGGAGGAGCGATGTGTAACTTTCGATAGACGCCCACAAACCCGTCTGGCTTTATGACCAGGTGGCTGGAAAAAATATGACCTTTGTCATCTTTTTCAACAATTCCTGCCAAAATGACAATCTCTTGGGATTTGGACAAATTTGAAAGATCCTGGGTTATAGGACCGGGAACAGGTTCTGCCGCATTCTTAATCTCTTTAAGATTACTGTAGCCCGTGATATTCAATTCAGGAAAACATATGACATGGGCACCCTCATTTTTTGATATCTTTATCCAATGGACCATGGCGTTGAGATTACGACGCACATCCCCTGAAACTGAACGAAAGATCATGGCTGCAATACGGATGTTCTGCATAATGAATTTAGTGCTCTAATTCATAAATACGTTACCGTATTTATGAATACATGGACTTAGTGCTGTCGATTGTTGGGTATGATTCGATGAATCCGAGTAATTGAGGTCCAAAATTAAAGATCAAAATGTGCTTTAATTTTATACATTTTTGTTGCAGGCAGGGTTATAATTCCTTTTACACCCGTCTCCTGAAAGATATTTTCAAGGTTATTTTTTATTTCATCCATGGATTGAGCAATAAAGGTGAACCAAATGTTATACTTATTATCCCGCCGGTAGTTATGGGTTACCCCTGGATAACGGTTAACGGCCCTGGCAAAACTGTCAATTTTGTCCTGGGAGACCTTCGCCGCACAGAGCGTACTGACAAATCCTAATTTTTCAGGAACAAAATTGCCGCCGATCCGGCGGATAATTCCTTTTTTCTTCAGCCGTTTTAGTCTCTTGATAACTTGGTCTTCCGAAAGATGAAGGTTTTCAGCAATTGAAAAATAGGGACGCGTTGTTATGGGAAAGTCAGATTGAATCCGATTAAGTATCGCTCGGTCAATTTCATCTATAGACAGCATGATTTATTCCTGAAATTTTTCTTTTATCAGACGCACATGGACCTTTCTGGTTCGGGGCCCGTCAAATTCACAGAAAAATATTCCCTGCCACGTACCCAGGACCAGCCGATCATTTTCTACGGCGATCATCTCTGAAGGCCCGATAAGCGTAGATTTGATATGGGCCGGTGAATTTCCTTCCAGATGACGATATCCCGCCTTCCAGGGTATGATGGTATTGATGATCATCAAGATATCATCTTTTACACTCGGATCAGCACTTTCATTAATCGTTACGGCAGCAGTTGTATGAGGGACATAAAGCATACAGAGCCCCTGGCCGATGCCTACAGAAAGGACAATATCCTGAATTTTGGAGGTAATATCGATAAGTTCCGTCCTATTTTTCGATTTAATTGTACAGATCATATCATCTCTCCGTTACATAAAAAAAGCTCTGCAAAAATACAGAGCTTTTTTTTAAATGGGTAAACCAATTGTTGTCTTTTTATTTAGACACATCCTGTGGGCTTCGGAAGACCGGCCATCTTACATGCTCCCTTGCCGGGGCCTGAGGGGAACAGTTCATAAATATGTTTCAGCTTAAAACCAGTTACTTTTGAGAGGATTCGAACCATGGGGGCAATCCCATTTTTTTCATAGTATTCCTGAAGAACCGTAATCACCTTATGGTGCTCATCATTCAATTCTTCAATCCCTTCCTGATTCTTTACCCACTGAACCCACTCTTCATTCCAGTTGTCGTAGCTGTCGATAAAGCCGTCTTCATCTACAGTAAATGTCTTTCCCATAAACTCAACTGTTGCCATTCAAAACCTCCTTTTTACTTTAATTATTTTTAGGCGTTCTGCCTATTCCTTTCTTTAAAAGACTTAAAACAATTATCTGATTGATTTGTCAATGTCAATATGAAAAATATAAATACTTTTTATTTGATTAAGATAATGTATTTTAAATTTTTGATTGCCTTAACTGCAATGCCGATTTTATTTGAAAGCAAAAAAGAAATCCTGTAGATGATGCTTCGTTTGAAAGAATTGGAAGGGATAATAGATGTATTTTAAGGGGGTTAAACCAAAGGTGATTGTCATCTGCGGACCAACGGCTTTGGGGAAAACATCTGCGGCCATTCATCTTGCAAAACACTTCCATGGTGAGATTATCGGAGCTGATTCAATGCAAATATACAGATATATGGATATCGGAACAGCCAAACCCACATTGGACGAGCAAGCTCGAGTCAAACACCATATGATCGATTTCATCGACCCGGATGAACATTTTGATGCCAGGAAGTATGCAACCCTTTCCCGTGAAAAGATTATGGAACTTCATGGACAAAAGATAATCTCTTTTGTTGTCGGAGGGACAGGGCTTTATATCAAATCACTCTTTTACGGTCTTTTTAATACCGAAGCATCAGATTCTGATATCCGTGGCCATTTAAAAGCCGAACTTCACGCCTACGGCAGCGCTTATTTATATGAAAGATTATGTCGGCAGGATCCCGACAGCGCAAGAAAGATACACCCTAACGACACCTACAGGATAATAAGAGCCCTGGAAGTATACGCGTTAACCGGAAAGACGCTTGCAGAACTCCACCAGGCCCATGGTTTTAAAGACAGCCCTTTTGTCGTTCTGAAAATCGGTCTTCATATTCATCGGGAAATACTGTATGATCGTATTAACAAAAGAGTGGAGATAATGATCAACAGTGGTTTTGTTAACGAAGTAAAACGACTGCTGGCAATGGGGTATTCGCCGGAGCTGAAATCCATGCAGTCCATCGGTTATCGCCATATCGTCAGTTTCATAGAAGGTCATTGCACATGGGATGAGACGGTAAGGACACTGAAACGGGATACAAGACGATATGCAAAACGTCAATTGACGTGGTTCAAAGCGGATCCGGAAGTCATATGGAAAGAATCGGAGGCCTTAGAGGATATCATCGGGTTGATAAAAAAATTCTTGCAAGGGGGATCAAGATATACCAATAAATGAATTATCATGAAAATAGCCATAGCTCAGATCAATCCGATTGTCGGCGACTTTAAGCACAATTTTGACAAGATGAAGCATTTTGCAGATCAGGCCATAAAGCTTCAATGCGATCTTGTTGTCTTTTCAGAACTTGTGGTTACAGGATACCCACCTCGAGATCTTCTTGAGAGAGGGGATTTTATCGATGCGAATCTTGCCTGTTTAGAACGGCTGCTGACTTCCATCCACGGCATCGGTGTGATATGCGGCTTTGTTGACAAAAATCCTGCGGGAAAAGGAAAACTGCTGTATAACACGGCGATTCTTTTTGAAGACGGCAACATCCTTCATAAGGTTCATAAAAGGTTACTGCCGACGTATGATATATTTGATGAGCGGCGATACTTTGAGCCCGGTAGGGAAAGTCTGCCGTGTTCGTACAAGGGACACAGAATAGGACTTACAATTTGTGAAGATGCTTGGAATGACGAAGATATTTTTAAAAAAAGAATTTATGCTCATGACCCCGTGGCCCAGATCGTCCAGGCCGGGGCTGATCTGGTGATCAATATCGCCGCATCTCCGTATTATCTGGGACACGATAAATTCAGGCAAAACATGTTCGCGTTTATGGCACAAAAATACAGGCTTCCCTTTATGTTTGCCAACCAGGTTGGCGGCAATGACAGCGTTCTTTTCGACGGGTCAAGCGCGGTTTTCGACAAAAATGGTAAAGTGATTGCCAGGGCTTCAGACTTTACAGAAGATATTGTGATCTTTAATTCAAAAACATTACAAGCATCCAGAGACAACATTCACAACATTTCACAATCGGATACGGAATCAATATTAAAGGCCTTGGTTATGGGAACCCACAACTATGTTACAAAGTGCGGTTTTTCCAAAGTGGTTATCGGTTTGAGTGGGGGTATAGATTCAGCTCTAACCGCATTCATTGCAGTCAGGGCTTTGGGTCCAGAGAATGTTTCTCTGGTTTTTATGCCGTCTCCCTACACATCTAAAGAAAATTTTGAAGATACACAAAAGCTGGCCGCGAACCTGGGCGTGGTTCTGACCACCATCCCCATAGAAAGCATGTTTAATGAATTTTTAAAGTTCCTTTCACCTGCGTTTAAAGACACCGAACCGGATATTACGGAACAAAACATCCAGGCCAGAATCAGAGGCATCATCCTTATGGCACTTTCCAACAAACATGGCGCGCTTGTTCTCTCCACAGGCAACAAGTCTGAACTTGCCGTTGGGTATTGTACACTATATGGTGACATGACCGGCGGCCTGGCTGTCATTTCGGACATTCCAAAAACCATGGTTTATGATCTTGCGCATTTTATCAATCTGGAAAAAGAGTTAATTCCTCCCCGAATTATCACCAAAGCGCCTTCCGCCGAGCTCAAACCTGATCAAATCGACCAGGATGATCTGCCGCCTTATGACATACTTGACGCTATTTTAAAAGAATACATAGAAGAGGTTAAGGGAATCAAAGATCTGGTTCAAATGGGGTTTGATAAAAAGGTTGTCGAGGATGTTATTTTCAGGGTTGACAGAAATGAATACAAGCGGCATCAGGCGGCGCCGGGTCTTAAGGTGACGTCAAAAGCGTTTGGTTATGGAAGAAGGTATCCTCTGGCGCAACGGTACACAGGAAAATCCGAACTCTAGGTTAGCCATCGACATACTTTCCCTGCCATGTATCCCTCGTTTCTAATGTTTTCCGGATGAGAGCAATGGTTTCCGTTTTTTTAAGGGACCATGTGGGTGCCACCAATTCATTTGGATGTGGATCTCCGGTCAGACGCTGAATCACCATGTGTTTTGGAATACGTTCCAGAAAATCACAGACGATATCTATGTATTCATTTTGCTCCAGACATCTGTATTTGTTCGTGCGGTAAAGCTTATCCAGTTTTGTACCCTTTACAACGTAAAGGAGATGAAGTTTGATACCGTCTATTTCCATATCGGCAACAGCCCGAGCTGTTTGAAGCATATGAACCTTTTTTTCCCGGGGAAGACCGAGAATCACATGGGCACAGATATTGATACCCCTGTTTTTCGTTGCATCCACAGCCGCTTTGAAACAGCTGAAATCATGCCCTCGGTTGATGAAGGAAAGGGTAGAATCATTGGCCGATTGCAGACCGTATTCGATCCAAACCAGATAATTGTCCACATATCCCTGTAAATGATCCAGGATCGGTTCGTCGACACAATCCGGTCTTGTACCGATGGAAATTCCAACCATATCTTCAACGCCAAGGGCCTGTTCATATAGATGTTTAAGCGTATTAATAGGCCCATAGGTGTTTGTAAATGATTGGAAATATGCTATAAATTTTTTTGCTTTATAGCGTTTAAACAGTGCGCTTTTCGCCGTTACAATTTGATCGATAACCGAAAGTCCTTTTGTATGGGCCCCGGTGCCGGAGCCTCTCGCATTACAGTAGATACATCCGCCTGTGGAGATGGTTCCGTCCCTGTTTGGACAGGAAAGACCGGCATCAATGGTGATTTTTTGAACTCTGCATCCAAAGATATTTTTCAGATAGGTGTTAAAGTCATTGTATCGTTGACGCATTTTTCTCGGTTTCGGGAAGGGGCATTGGTTCAAGTTTGTTATTGACGAATTAATGATTAGATTGACAGGTTAATATATACATTTTTGCATAAAAGATGTAAAATAATCAATAATGAATTCGCAAAACATCGAATTTATTTGGTGTTAGATGCCCGAACACGAAATACGAAATATTTTCGATAAAAGGTTTTATTTTAACTTTCCACGAGACCACAATTAAAAGCAAAATCATAGTTTATGTCGGTTTATAGAAAAAAATACGATGTTATTGTTGTTGGTGCCGGCCATGCCGGATGTGAGGCTGCGCTTGCTGCTGCCAGAATGGGTTGCTGTGTACTTCTTTTTGCCATAGATCTGGATAAGGTGGCGTCCATGCCCTGTAGTCCATCCATTGGAGGCATGGCAAAAGGTCAGCTTGTAAAGGAGATCGATGCCTTGGGTGGTGAAATGGCTAAGATTACAGATAAAACTGCGATACAGTATAGAACCCTGAACACCAAAAAAGGCCCTGCCGTCCATTCTTCCCGTACGCAAAACGATAAAATCCGGTATCACATGGCCATGAAGGCCGTCATTGAAAAACAACCGAACCTCGATCTGAAACAGGCCATGGTGGAACGGCTTGTGGTGGAAGACGATAGGATTGCCGGGGTGGAGGATCAAACCGGTTTCGGATACCAGGCTGATGCCGTTGTTCTGGCCACGGGAACTTTTTTAAGGGGTTTGGTTCATATCGGATTTAATTCTTTTAAAGCCGGAAGGGCCGGGGAATTTGCATCCTATGGCCTCCCTTCTCAGCTGAAAAACCTTGGATTTAAACTTGGAAGGATGAAGACCGGTACACCGCCCAGACTCAAAAAATCGAGTGTCGATTTTAATGCATTTACAGCCCATGGCGCAGAGGAACGACCCGTGCCGTTTTCGTTTTTTACAGACAAGATTACCCTGCCGCAAATTCCAAGCTTTATCGGTCATACCAACAAGAAAAGCCACAAGATTATACAAGAGAATCTTAAGCGCTCTGCCCTGTATGGTGGTATGATCAAAGGTATTTCGGCACGCTACTGCCCTTCTTTCGAAGACAAGATCGTCAGATTTCCGGACAAGGAAAGGCACCAGGTCATTCTTGAACCTGAAGGTCTTGATACCCATGAGATTTATGCCAGCGGCCTTGGAAACAGCATGCCAATGGAAATCCAGGTTCAATTTGTCAGATCCATCAACGGGCTGGAATCGGTGGAGATCATGCGGCCTGCCTATGCCATTGAGTACGATTATATAAATCCTGTCCAGCTTAAGCCAACGCTGGAAACGAAGTTGATTTCAGGCCTGTTTATGGCCGGTCAGATTAACGGAACGTCGGGTTATGAAGAGGCTGCTGCTCAGGGAATATGGTCAGGAATCAATGCCGCTTGCAAGGTTCAGAAAAGACCGCCCTTTATTCTTGACCGCTCCCAGGCATATATGGCTGTCATGGTCGATGACCTGGTAACGCGGGGTACAAGGGAACCTTACCGCATGTTTACGTCAAGAGCGGAATATAGATTGATGCTTCGGGAAGATAATGCCGATATAAGATTGATGGAAATCGGACACGAAATCGGCCTTATCAACCATGATGCTTTAAAGGATGTGCAAGAACGAAAAAAACAAATATTCAATGAAATCAAGAGAATAAAATCAACTGTTATAAAACCTGGGAAGGAAATAAACGATTATCTCATTCATCAAGGGACAACACCTTTAAAAAGTGGTATGTATCTCCATCAGCTTCTTAAAAGAGCCGAACTGGATTACAGTGCTGTTGATGCTTTGGCGAATAGCCCGGACAACATCAGCAGCAAGGTGGCCCGGCAAGTGGAAACAGAAATTAAATATGAGGGATATATACACCGTCAGCTAAAAGAAATCGAAAAATTTAAAAACATGGAAAGGATGAAAATACCCGACAATTTTGATTTTAATAGGGTGCACGGCCTTTCCAACGAACTCAAAGAAAAGCTTTCCGCTGTCATGCCGTCTTCCTTGGGCCAGGCGTCACGTATAGACGGTATCACCCCTGCCGGACTTTCAGTAATTATGGTCGCCATCAAAGCTGCTGAAAGACAAACATCTGAAATCCGAAGTCAACCATCGAATGGTCCTTGACACGTTGGAGCTTTTAACTTATTTTGATTGTTAAAAAAAATGATTATTGACGATATGAATATGCCAATAAAGTAAAAAATTCTGACCCTAAGAGACAGGTTTAACGAAACTGGCAAGATTGATTTTAAAATAATGAGGTAATTACAGGATGGCAGAAACAGACTACTATAAAATGCTTGGTGTAAAAAAAACCGCCTCTGAAAATGAGATCAAGAAGGCGTATCGAAAACTCGCCATGAAGTATCATCCGGATCATACCAAAGGAGATAAAAGCGCCGAGGAAACATTTAAGAAAATCAGCGAAGCTTACGCTGTTTTGAGTGATAAAGAAAAGCGAAAACAGTATGATACGTTCGGTTCAGCAGGATTTCAGCAACGGTATTCACAGGAAGATATTTTTAAAGGTTTCGATTTTGAAAGTGTATTAAACGAAATGTTCGGTGGATCCGGCCGTTTTGGCGGTGGTGGAAGGGGTATGCGGTTTTCCTTTGATGGCGGCGGCCCGTTTGGCAGTTATCAAAGACAGCAGCAGGCCCATCCAAAAGGATCTGATCTTGAATATGAACTTCCTTTGACCTTGGAGGAAGTGGTAGCGGGAACCCAAAAGATCATATCTTTTCAGCACAAAGGCCGTAGTGAAAAGATAACAGTAAAAATACCAAAAGGAATGATTTCCGGGAAGAAACTACGGATTGCCGGCAAGGGGGAACCCAGCCCATACGGTGGTCTTGCGGGAGATTTGTATATTAAATCAAAAGTGCTTGATAATTCGATCTATGATGTCCAAGCTCAGGACCTATATATTAATCGAGATATAAAGCTAAGTGAGGCGATTCTGGGTACGAATATTTCTGTCCCGACATTGAGCGGCAAAGAATTAAAACTGAAAATACCCGCTGGCACAAAACATAAAACAAAAATGCGTCTGTCCGGACATGGAATTCCCCATATGCACGGTAAAGGTCAAGGGGACCTTTATGTTCGTATCCATGTCAATATGCCAAAGCGCCTGACCAAAAAACAAAAAGGCCTGATTGAACAATTGGCAAAGGTCGGCTTGTAAAACAATGCATTTATTGATAGAATGGTGAGTGGAAGTAACAATTTTTAATAGGACCATTGACAAGAATTTCCGTTCAATGTATTTTTGTTTTCAATCAGATAAATTGGCCTTTAATTAACATGCCAAAAGTGGACCTTACAGGTTCTCATTATGCCTGAACTCGTACCCGTCCTGTCGAAAAACGATATCGATAGCCTGGTTACACAGGTTGCACACCGGATTTCTACTGATTATCGGAATCATGACCTTGTTCTTATTGGCGTATTGAAAGGCGTATTTGTCTTTTTATCTGATCTTGTCCGGTGCCTTGATATCCCTGTTCAAATCGATTTTATACGCGTTTTCAGCTATGGTTCTGATGTGTCTTCCTCTGGAGAGATTCATTTAAACAAGGATATAGAGGTTGATATAAAAGATAAAGATGTACTCATTGTTGAGGATATTGTCGATACAGGCTTGACGTTAAAATATCTTATTGATTATTTGAGATCTTATCATCCAAAGACGATTAAGGTGTGTGTCTTTATTGACAAACACGAGCGCCGTGAGGCAGATATTGCGATCGATTATAGTTGCCATGATGTGGCCAAAGGGTTTCTAGTTGGTTATGGCCTGGATTATAATGAAGACTATCGGTATTTATCGGGGATTTATCACCTTAAACTATAACCACCGGGGTATACTATGATTATTACCTGTAAAGAATGTAACGCAAATTTTAAATTGGATGAAAGTCTTTTAAAGCCGACAGGTTCAAAAGTTCGTTGCTCGAAGTGTAACGAGATTTTCGTGGCATATCCACCAAAGATTTCAGAAGAAGTTGAAGCGCCCATTGAAATGGCATTAGATGTTGAAGATCAGAAAGTTACAGAAGACCTCGAGGCCGACAAAAAGGAAATGACGGACCCGGATGAACTTGATTTCTCGGACATGGACAAGTTGATTGACGAAGAAGAAGCGCCGGAAAGTGAAGACATAGCGGATGAAGATACCGAAGATCTCGAGCTTGATTTTGATCTGGATATTGAGCCTGAAACGGAAAGAGTAACAGAGGATCTTGAGGCCAAAGTCGATCAAGAGGAGACGGGCGAACTTGATCTATCCGATCTGGAGAACCTGCTTGACGAGGAAGACCCTGAAATAATTGAAAGCACAGCGGATGAAACGCTTGAAGATCTGGATCTGAAAATTGTGCCCGAAACTGATGTGCCCATAAAGAAGACACTCCCGAGTGCTGAACCCGAAGAGCTCGATGAACTCGATCTGTCAGATCTGGAAGAGATTCTGGATTTAGATGACCCCATGACCGAAGATGAATCCGTACCAGATGATATTGAGCTCGAGTTGGATATGGAAACGGAACCCGAACTCGAAAAAGTGTCGGAAGCTGGTGACGCCGAAGATCTTGAAGAGGTCGATCTTTCAGAAATAGAGAAAATGCTTGAAGTAGAAGAAGAAACAGAAGCTAAAGAGGAACCTGTTGAGAAAGAGATGGAGCTTGAATTGGATCTGGAAGAAGCGCCTGCTGATACCCCGCTGCCTGAGGATTCCTCTCAAGTTGAAGTATATGAACTTGATGAAGCTGACGATGCCGTGGATGAACCCGAAGCTGTTGAAGCTGCTGCAACCGAGGAAATGGAACCGGAATTTGAAGTTGGAGAAATTGAAGGGGAGGACCAGTTAGAAGATGAAGTCGTCGATGAGGAACTGGTGGCAGAGGAAACGACACCTGACAAAGAAAGACGCACCAGCAAACCGCTTGTTGTTCTGCTGATTTTAGCGTTATTGGCGGGTGGCTCTTACGGCACTTATGTTTTGCTTGATTTCATGAATATTGAAATTCCTTTTATCAGCGATTATATCAAACCCAAGGTTTCTGATCCTGCCGGAAGTCTCAAGATAGACACTTTAGATGTAAACAGCAAATTCCTGCTCAATGTCAAGGAAGGCAAGCTTTTTGTGATAACAGGCCGAGTTAAAAATGGATATTCAGATGTTCGTCGTTTTATTAGCATCAACGGCAAATTGTATAAAAAAGGAAAAATTCTTGCCCAGACAGAAACGATTTTTTGCGGAAATGTTTTGTCGGATATTGAACTTTCCAATTTAGAACTTGAAGCCATAAAGAAACGACTTTCAAACCGTCTTGGGGATAATAAATCAGATATGCAAATTAAACCTGGAGGAGAGCTTCCGTTTATGATTATATTTTCGAATCTGCCGGACGATCTCGAAGAATTTTCCATTGAAGTGGCGGGTTCGACTTCGGGATGACAAACACAAATGTAAAGTTTTAGACTTGACTAGGGAAAGGTGAGCTGTTAGAGAAGCCGATGTCAAAAATCAAGCGCTGGAAGGTTTTGAAATAGCATCTAATTCTAATTTAAACCGTGCTATGGCGATGTAGCTCAGATGGTCAGAGCATGCGGCTCATATCCGCAGTGTCCGGGGTTCAATTCCCTGCATCGCCACCACAGATAATAAAAAGCCATCATCTATACAGGTTATGGCTTTTTCGTTTTTGCGGTGTGCGAACAGAGTGTAAATAGGTGGTGGCCCATTATCCTTCTATATGGTTTGTGTCGTTTAGATACGTGCTTTGTTTTCCGGAAAGAAGGTCGGATACAGAAACCAGCTCAAAAAAAGGCTCCTTTTTGTTAAGCGCTCGTTTGAAATCATAAAGGGCTGTCAGGGTGGAAAGGTGAGGGTGTCCGATGCCGATGGCTGCCCCATGTTTTAAGGCATATTGCTTTAAATGTCCGAGTTGCCGCTGGACAGCCCGTATATCGGGGGAAGTGTCCAAAAAGACGTTTCTCGGTGCGGTCCTCATGTTCAACCGTCTGGCCATTTTGTAAGCTTGTGAACGACTGCTCGTCAAACTGTCCACAAAAAAAAGATCCTTCTGTTTGATTATCTTCAAGGCCTCCACAACTTTGCTGGAGCAAGATGTAAACTTGGAACCCATGTGGTTATTCACACCCATTGCTTGGGGAATTTGTGAGAGGTTTTCTTCGATGATTTCTTCAATTTCTGTGTCCCTATACGAAATGTAGAGGGCCCCTGGTCCAGGATCGACTTCGTGGCAGTAGGGTTCCATGGGCTGGTGGAGCATGATTTCCTGCCCTTGTTCGTATATTTCCTCGGCAAGAAGGTTGGAGTATAGTAATTTGGGGAGTATTGAAAATGTCATTGGCATTTTCAGGTCCAAAAACGCCTGGGCTCGGGAGATGCTGCTCCCGATATCGTCAATGATAAAGGCGATTCTGGGAGCAAATGAAGATAAGGGCAATTTTTGCAAAGCAGGAGTGTTAATCGGAAAGATGCGCCTTTGCCCTGCTTTTGCATTTGAAAAAAAATTCAGTCCAAACAGGGCGCCGGAAAGGTATGCAACACTTTTTAATAGGAAAAGTCTTCGATGGCACTGTTGTTTTTTCTGTTCCTGATTCTTTTCCTTCATCTTATGGTGTTACATACAACCTATTGATATATACGTCAAGTAAAAACACAATATATTGTGAAATAAGGAAAGAAAAAATTAATACCTTATCCATGGAAAATAGAGGGGCACCCCCCATTAAATCAACAAGTTGAATTAACTTGACATCGAAAATGATTATCAGTACTGAAAATATATAGGCGAGCATTAATCATCACTGGATTATATTTCCACGGTATTACGATGAAACAAATACCGTCCGTTGCTGCCAGCTTTGTAAAAACTGGGCCCCTCTGACAGTTATCAGGGGGCTTTATGTTATTTTATTGTTTTCCAGCTTGAAAAGATGTTGCGGGTTGTATTAAAATATAAATCGTAGGACAATAAAGGCCATTATACGTACGAGTAAAAGACAAAGCGTTCAGCCAATGATATTAGGATTTGAAAAAATTGTCGAAGAACGGATTCGAAAGGCTCAAATAAAAGGCGAATTCGAAAACCTTATGGGTTCTGGCAAGCCGTTGAAATTTAATGAAAATTGCTATGTCCCCGAAGAGTTGCGTCTGGCCTATAAAATCCTTAAAAATGCAGACTGTATTCCCCCGGAAATTGAGTTGAAAAAGGAGATTAAACAGACAGAAGACCTTCTGGCCGGTATGCAAGAGACATCTGAAAAATACCGTTTATTGAAAAAGTTAAACTTTTTAATCATGAAGTTGAATACAATCCGAGACACATCCATTATGTACGAAATGCCCCAACATTATATGGAAAAGCTGGTGGGGCATATTGAAAAATCCAAAACCCAAACTAAGCGTTTTAAATCGTGACAGGGTTATAAAAAAGAAATATACATCTTATGGCGTTACCTAAAAAAGAAAAAGAGAGCCAATATTTTAAAAGCGTCTTGATGGCCTATTTCATTCTTGTGCTTCATGTTATTTTGGTTGCAGGTTTGGTCATGATGGTCATCTTTTTCCGTGGCATAATAAATTACATGATTTGGATTTTTTTGGGCGGCTTAATCGCTATTATTGCTTCAGGCTATTATTTTTATAAACGCATGAAAATGGAAGGAAAAACTCTTCGGGAAATACTGAACACTTATCAGCACAGCGGAAGAAGCGTTGAGGTCAGTTTTCTTGGGGGGCTTGCATCATTAAAAATCGGCGGCGAACATCATAACCCACCTGCGCTGAATAGCAACTCATCAGGGCATCTCAAACAACTCGAAGATTCTGAATCTATTCGCTATAAAGAGTTTTCAGAACTTGTTCGACTGCTTGAGAACAACCTTATTACCCTTGAAGAATATAACAAATTCAAGGAACAGATTTTCAAATCTTGATCCATAAATGATAACTAAAATACCATAAGCATAGTTTATTAACTCATCCCATCTAAGTATGTTTCAAACGGAAAGGAAGCCTCATGGAAAAATTAACCATTGCCCTTTTGTCCGGGGGGATATCCTCCGAGCGTGAAGTTTCTATCTCAAGTGGAAATCAGGTTTATGAAGCCCTGGACCACAATAAGTACGATATCATACGGTATGATCCAAAAACCGACCTTCCCCAACTGGTCGTGGACGCATCCAAAATTGATGCCGCACTGATCATTCTCCATGGCCCCTTTGGCGAGGACGGTACCGTTCAGGGATTGCTCGATCTTCTTGAAATTCCTTATCAGGGATCAGGGGTACTCGGAAGTGCGCTTGGCATGAACAAGCTGGCTTCCAAACACCTTTACGAAAAATCCGGACTGTTGGTTCCACCTTACGTTGTGATTGGACAAAATGACACTTTAGATGCGGAAGCGTGTGTCCAACAGCTGGGCCTGCCCATGGTCGTCAAGCCGGTTGGCAGTGGATCGAGTGTTGGCATATCTATAGTAAAATCAAAAGATTCGTTCAAAGAAGCCGTCGATAAAGCATTTGAACAAGATTCTATGGTGTTGATAGAAGCGTTTATCGATGGTATCGAACTCACCGGCGGTGTTATTGGTAATGATCAGTTGGAGGCATTGCCCATTATTGAAATTATCCCCAGCGAATCCTTTGATTTTTTCGATTACGAAGCCAAATATACCGCAGGTGCTACAAATGAGATTTGTCCGGCCCGAATTAATGATGTGATGACCCAAAAAGCACAGGAAATAGCCAAAACAGCGCATAAGGCACTGTTTTGTAAAGGATACAGCCGGACCGATATGATTCTTAAAGATCAGGATATTTATGTCCTTGAGACCAACACCATCCCCGGCATGACGGCCACTAGCCTATTGCCGCTTGCTGCTGGAGAAGCGGGTATCCCTTTCAGCCAACTTCTGGATCGTTTGATTGAACTGAGTATCGAAGGACAAAAGGTCAACAGGTGATTCAATGATCGTCAGAAGCAGCAGGGAGCTTAAGGAACGGTATCACGAACTTTGTTCCGAGGATATCTTTTTAGGCATACTGACCTACAAGCATATCAAACAATCTATCCTCATCGATCTAATGGAACGTGGGATATCCTGTTTTCCCTCTCCCCTTTCACAGGTTTTGAATCATTCCAAGGCGACGCAGGCTGTTGTTCTAAACCATTGGATGTTGCCCCATACATTTGTTGTCTCACGACGAACGGATCTCATTGAAGCCATAAATACCTATAACAGATTTGGCATCGCTCCGGTGGTTACAAAAGAAGATCATCTGCACTGCGGTCATGGTGTTAGAAAATGGGATACCATTGAAACCCTTTACAGTTTTGTGGCCCTGTCCGAAACGTCATATCCGTTTGTCATCCAGCCCTTTTTGGATAATTTTACGGATGTTCGCGTGATTATTGCAGGAGATTATGTGGACGCGTATGTTCGGTACAATCCCGATAATTTCAGGATGAATATTTCCATGGGCGGTAAAAATTATCCCCATGAGATGAACACGGATTTGTTGAATTTTTGTCGAACAGTAATGGAGCGCGGTAAATTTCCTTATGCGCATCTGGATATCCATATTACGGATGATGGGACCTATTACCTGTCGGAAATTGCCTTAAACGGCGGGACAAAAGGTGCAAAGATTCGCCGTAAGGAACTGGATCAAAAGAAACAGGATTTGCTGGAGTGCCTCGCGAACGGATAACCCGAATATTTCATGAAATTTTTCGAGTGGTCTTTTTATTGGCGATGAAAACAGTTTGTTATTTACAATTTTACCTATCGTTGTAAGGTGACAGTTTGTACCGAAGATTTTTTAGTTCAATTTCTCAAAATTTTCACCCTACGGGCAAGTCCGAGACGCCCATTTGCTGCGTTATCGAATGCTTGCAATAGTCTACTATAGCTACGCCCTTGAATGCCTTGTTGGAGCCAAGCGGAAATCCCGTTATCGGGGCAAATGAACGCCTCGTACACGTGAAATATCCGGGATAAGGAGGTATATTGGAAAAAGGAAATAAGGCTTTAAAACAATCAGACCGGCTGCCTGAAGTTGGCATCGTCATGGGAAGCGATTCTGATCTTAACATTATGGAAGAAACCGCTTTGGTTTTAAAAAGCTTCGGGATACCTTATGAAATGACGGTGGCATCTGCACACCGGAGTCCCAAAAGGGCAGCTAAGTTTGCCGCTTCCGCCCATAAGCGGGGCATAAAAGTGATTGTTGCCGGAGCCGGGCATGCCGCACATCTTGCAGGGAATCTGGCGGCATATACGTCGCTTCCGGTGATCGGCGTCCCAATAGATTCATCTTGCCTTCAGGGGCTCGACGCGCTCCTTTCAACGGTTCAAATGCCTCCTGGGGTTCCTGTGGCCACGGTATCCATTGGAAAACCGGGCGCAAAAAATGCAGGTGTCCTGGCGGTACAGATACTTGCACTTACAGATCCAAAGCTTTCAAAAAAGTTGGAAACCTATAAAAAGGAGCTCGCAAAACAAGTTGATCAAAAAGCCAAAAAGCTTAAAGATCATTCAGACTGACCCATTAAATCCAAGAGATGATCATATCGTTGCGACCTCTCAGATCATAAAAGACGGCGGGGTCATTGTGTTCCCCACCCAGTACCTTTATGGATTGGGAGCAGATGCCTTGAACGCCAAAGCTGTGGACAAGGTCTTTGAAATAAAACAGCGGTCTTATCATAAACCTTTGCTGGTCCTCATACCCCATCGAAAAGACCTGATACGACTTGTTCAACATGTCACTTCGGCAGCCATACACATTATGAACTGTTTCTGGCCGGGTGCGGTCACCCTTATTTTCAAAGCCAAAGACACACTGCCGGCAAACCTTACGGCAGATACTGACAAAGTTGGTATTCGAATGCCGCAGCACCCTGTTGCTTTAGCCCTCTCAAAGGCTGTCGGATGTCCTCTTACCGCCACAAGTGCCAATATTACCGGCGGTTCAGGCTGTTCAACGGTTTCAGATATTGATCCGAGGATTTCGGATAAAGTGGACCTGATTCTTGATGCCGGCCCGCTCAAAGGCGGTATCGGCTCAACCGTCGTGGATGTGACCGTCGATCCCCCGAAAATTATAAGAGAAGGCGCAATCCCTGCAAAAGACATTTTTATTGCGCTTGAGGATTCTCAGGCGCGTTTGTTATGAAGTGGGATCAAACCGATATGTTTCAGATAGATGATATTACCGATCACGTTCTTGAGAACTGCGATATTGCGGATGCCCGGCATGCCGGGCTCTATTCCATCTGCGGTTTGGCATTGCGATTGCGGGATTTGTACAAGTGGGAAAACAGATTGGACCCCTGGATTGAAAATGATCCTTCAGATGTCTTAAAATGGATTGGAGACAAAGAAGAAACATGGGAAAAACTGGAAGATAAAGATTTTGACGACATCCCCCTTCTTGGACGTCGATTCGATCCATTTGATGTCAAAGGGATCAATGCGATTTTAGAACCCCATGGATACATCTACGGGGGGGGCTATGCCCGGAGCCTTAAACCCTCATTTTTCCTTGCAGCAATTGAAGACAAGAAAGCAATAAACGGGATTACGATATTTGTTCTCGGTGAGGAGCTTGCTCGAGATCTGTTGACCATCCCTGCGCTGTCCCAGGACAACTGTATTTATGTTCGAAAAGAATCCGCCAGACTTTATCTCTGGGATCAAATATTTTATATCAAAAAATCAGGGCGTTATGCTCTTAGATTCGGTTTGGAAAATTATGGACTGAAAGAACAGACGCCTGAAGATTTACACCATAATTTGTATACAATTGCCGCCAATGAAACAGATACATACATCTATCATGAGTTGGGCGAAATGCAGGACACGGTTTTTGACCGCAAAACATGGCAAGAAATTATTGCAGCGTTTCCCCACACTCCCATCGAGCTTTTAACGCGAACCGTTAAAGACCTTTTGGCTGACACAAGCGAGTATGGAACACTTACCCACATTATCGAAGAGCGAAAAACATCGTCTCTTGCATTTTATGTCGCTTTTCTCGAAAGCTTTACCAAAACATTATTTCCTCAAATAATCGAGGCTTTTAAGGACTTTACTCAAACAAGAGACTGGGAATTGATAGAGAAAGCAGTGACGGAAGGTTATCGAAGCGCCAAATCCCGGGCCGAAGCGATCGTAGGTATTTATCGGACCGGCAGGGAGAAAAATGATATGAGATGGGTGGAAAATGAGATCGCAAAGCGGTTTAAATCCTACTTTGCCCGATAGTCAAGTTTGATGGTTTCGTAAAAAAGTCAATTTTAGAGATGAAAAAGCAATGATTCCGGAAAAAGAAAAAAAGAAAATAGCCGACTGGAGTCAAACACTTAAAGATGACATACGCATCCATCTGATTTTGACCGAAGACAAACGCAGCCAAAAATTTAAAGATTTCTGTGATGATTTGACGCGTATTTCCCCTAAGATAATAATAAAACAAGAAAAAGACGATGAATCAAAACCACCGGTCATCCGGATCGGTAATGTTGGATATCAGGCGATTCCAACGGGTAAGGAACTTGAACCGTTTCTGAGTGCGCTGGCCGACGGTGATGGCCAGACCCAAAATGATCCTTTGTCGATTCATAAAAAGCTTCATCAAATTCGGGTTCCCGCCCTGTTGAAAGTTTATATTATGCCCCATTGTTCTTTTTGTCCGGCGACAGTAAAGCAGCTGCTCTGTCTTGCTGCGGCCAGTGAGTCCATAAAGCTGACCATCATTGACGGCTCATTTTTTCCGGAAAAGGCAGCATCTGACAATATCCAATCCGCACCGACAGTTTTGCTGGATGATCAATTTTACTGGACCGGATCGATTCAGATCGAAGAAATTGTCGACATGATTTTGAACCGGGATCCTTCTCGACTCAGTGGATCGTCATTGAAAGCCATGTTTGAGGAAGGCGGTGCTGTAGAGGTGGCCAGAATGATGCTCGACAGCGGAAAAATCTTTTCGGCATTTACGGAACTTCTGGTTCACAAAAAATGGCCGGTTCGCCTGGCAGCCATGGTGACATTTGAAACCATTGCCGAGGAAAATCATACGCTGATTCACCATACCCTACCCTATTTATGGGATTGTTTTTTAACGGCAGAAGATACGGTCAAAGGGGATATTCTTTATCTTTTGGGAAAATCCAGGGACAAGGGGATAATCCCAAAACTTGAAACCGTTTTGAACGGTCCATATGGCGTTGATGTGAAAGAAGCGGCCGAAGAAGCACTGGAAGCCCTTAAGTAAGGTCTCTAAATAAGGTGTCGAACGGTTTCTTTTATTCGCTTTTAAGTTTAAAACAAATTGTGTCGGTCAATATAAAATGAGGAACACAAATGGTCAGAAAACCAAACCCATTGCTCATTGAATTTTTAGATAAAGACCTTCCTTTGCCCACCATCCATTGGGAGACCGTTCCGCCAGGAGTGAACCCGGCGGATGCCTGGGAGATGTACGATGAAACCGTGGAAGGTTGGGTCCCTGTATGGTTCCCCACCATCAACCGGGGAACCGGCAACTCCTATGGTGAGTTCGAGCGGGCGTCTTTGTTTAATGACAGCCTGAAGAGGGTCTTGAAAGCGATGAATCGCTGGCCGTTGTGGGGTTCCCCGACTCAGAAAAAGCATGCGGTGGCATTTGTACTGCTACAATTATTTTGTGAAACCAGGTCCCTTTGTCCGAGGGTATAACCCTAAATGAGCGAACATGATATTTTCCCTGTTTTGTTAACGATCATTTAGGGTTTGAATTCAGCGTCCACACTCAATTTGTCCGTCGACTGGAGTGGGATCCCTTTATCTTTTTTAAGTCTTCGTGATGTTTGCTTGAATCGGTAAACATTTTTTTTCAGGGCTCTGCTGCGCCTGAGCCTGGCCTTTCTTTTCATGTCCCCATATTTTCCAAATCTGCCGCCCATGGATGTATCCTTTGATGCGGGATTTATATACTTTTTTTAAGCATTGATTTCCCTGGTCTTAAAAAACGCGATCCCGGGCCATTCTTTCATGCAATAGTCGAGCTGGAAATCACTGGTTGTGAGATAAGTCCTTGAGCCTTCGGCATCTCTTACCATGTTGGACCTGTTTTTTTTCTCAAAATCCGCCATCTTTTTAGGATCGTCGCATTCGATCCACCGCGCGACACGATAATCAACAGGTTCGTAAACAGCATCAACGCCATATTCGGACCTTAAGCGTTCCATTGTGATGTCAAACTGAAGCATCCCCACAGCCCCTAATATGTAACCGTTTCTGGCAACCGGTCTGAAAACCTGAACAACCCCCTCTTCTGAGAGCTGGATCAGTCCTTTTTGAAGATGCTTTGCCTTCATGGGGTTCTTGAGAATGACTTTTTTGAAAATTTCAGGGGCAAAATTGGGAATTCCGCAGAATTTTAAGGGCTCCTTTTCCGTAAATGTGTCACCGATTTTTATGGTCCCATGGTTATGAATGCCGATGATATCGCCTGGATAGGCTTCCGACACGTTTTCACGCTCGTTGGCCATGAAAATGGTGGCATTTGAAAATGTAACATCTTTTCCGATTCTGTGGTGAACGGCCTTCATTCCTCTGGTAAATTTTCCCGAGCAAATCCGGATAAATGCGATTCTGTCCCGGTGTGCCGGATTCATATTGGCCTGAATTTTGAACGCAAAACCCGAGAACGGTTCCTCATAAGGAGAAACTTTTCGTGTAACCGACGCTCTGGGACCCGGAGACGGCGCCATCTCCACAAAGGTGTCCAGCAGCTCCTTTACCCCGAAATTGTTGATGGCACTTCCGAAAAAAACAGGGGTCTGGTTGCCTTTAAGGTAATGGTCAAGTTCAAAGGGCGCTGCAACGCCTTCGATGAATTCAATATCCTCTCTTAACTCATCGGCCTGGCTTCCGAGAACCGCATCGAGTTTGGAATCGGAAAGGTCGTTAATCACCAGGCCTTCCCTGCGGCGCGATTCCTGGCCGGGCGTAAAAAGGTGAAGCTCTTTTTTATAGAGGTTGTAAACCCCCTTAAATCTTTTTCCCATGCCGATGGGCCAGGAAAGGGGGGTGCACTCGATCTGGAGCTTGTTTTCAATATCGTCAAGAATATCAATCGGTGCCATGCCCTCCCTGTCCAGCTTGTTGATAAAGGTAATGATGGGCGTGTTGCGCATGCGGCAAACTTCCATGAGCTTTTCGGTCTGAGGTTCAACTCCTTTGGCGTTGTCGATGACCATCAAAGCGCTGTCAACGGCCGTCAAAACCCTGTAGGTGTCCTCGGAAAAGTCCTGGTGTCCGGGCGTATCCAGAAGATTTATCTCGAAATTCCTGTAATTGAATTTCATCACCGATGTGGTGACGGATATGCCCCGTTCCTTTTCGATGGCCATCCAGTCGCTGGTTGCATATCGTTGTGCCTTGCGGGCTTTTACGGCGCCGGCCTGCTGAATGGCGCCGCCATAAAGAAGGAGCTTTTCGGTCAATGTGGTCTTTCCTGCGTCCGGATGACTGATGATGCCAAAGGTCCGGCGTTTGTCGATTTCTATTTTGTATTTATTCATGATGTATTTATTAAATATTTATTTTCTCGTAACGTTAGTTCAGTCCGTTTTTATGTTTTCGCTTCTTTAGAGAAAGCACTCTTTTGTGCAGCCTGATGGATTGCGGGGTCACCTCCACCATCTCGTCATCTTTAATAAAATTTATGGCCCTTTCGAGGGTCATGGGTTTCACCGGCGAACATACCGTGCTTTCATCTTTTCCAGCAGCACGCATGTTTGTGAGCTTCTTTTCCTTGCTTGGATTTGCGCTGATATCAACGGTCTTGTTATGCTCACCGATAATCATTCCCGCATATACAGGTTCTCCGGGGACAATGAAAAGACGGCCTCTGGGTTCAAGGTGATAGAGTGCATATGCAACAGAGTTCCCCTGCCGGTCTGAAACAATAGAGCCGGTAAACCGGGTGGGAAAATCACCGCGAAACGGTTCATATCCTGCAAATAGGGTGTTCATGATTCCGGTTCCCTTTGTGTCCGTGAGAAATTCATCCCGGTAACCGATTAAAGAGCGTGAGGGAATCGAAAATTCTGCCCTTATTCTTCCGCTTTGGTTATTGACAAGGTTTGTCAGCCTTCCCTTTCTAATGGAAAGCTTTTCGGTGACAACTCCCAAAAAATGTTCATCACAATCCACAAACAGTGTCTCAATGGGCTCGAGCATGGTTCCGTTTAAATGTTTGTAAATCACCTTTGGGCGGCCCACGGAAAGTTCAAATCCTTCCCGCCTCATGGTTTCGATGAGGATGGCCATCTGGAACTCTCCCCTGCCCTTTACAATGAATCTGTCCCTGTCCTCGGTCTGTTCAAACCTGACGGCAACGTTTTTAAGGGTCTCCTTGATCAGCCGTTCGCGTATTTTGCCGGACTGTACGATTCTGCCTTCCTTCCCGCTCAAGGGAGAGGTATTGATGGTAAATTCCATGGAAATCGTAGGCTTGTCCACGGTGATTCTCTTTAAGGGTTTTGGAAATTCTTTTGTGCAGATCGTGTCACCGATTTTGACATCCTCGATTCCAGAAAGAACCACAATATCGCCGGGTTCTGCCGTTTCAACCTCTTTCAAATTCATCCCGTCATATACTTGAAGCTTGGATATCTTGAGCGGGAGATGTTCTTCTTTGTCGTTGATACAGACCATGGCGTCATTGAACCTGGCATTTTGGTTAAAAATTCTTCCGATGGCAAGCCGACCCAGATAATCTGAATATCCGAGATCAGACACCAGCATCTGAAACGGTTCTTTTGGGTCATATTGAGGGGGCGGTATTTCATTGAGTATGGTTTCAAAGAGAAGATGAAGATCATCGCTTTTTTCGGCCAGGGTCTTTTTTGCGATGCCTTCGCGTCCGATGGCATAAAGATATGGAAAATCGAGCTGTTCGTCGTCTGCATCGAGGTCGATAAAAAGGTCATATATCTCATCGAGAATCTGATCTGGACGGGCATCCTTTCTGTCGATCTTGTTGATCACCACAACAACCTTGAGCCCTTTCTCAAAGGTCTTCTTCAACACAAAACGGGTCTGGGGCAGCGGCCCTTCAGACGCATCCACCAGCAAAATCGCACCATCAGCCATGGACAGGGCGCGCTCGACCTCTCCGCCGAAATCGGCATGTCCGGGTGTGTCGATGATGTTTATCTTGACCCCGTTCCATTTCACGGAACAGTTTTTTGCGGCAATGGTTATTCCTCTTTCCCTTTCTAAGTCCATGCTGTCCATGATTCTCTCATCAACTTCAAGGCCGGGCCTGAAGAGCCCGCTCTGCCGGAACATGGAATCAACAAGGGTTGTCTTGCCGTGGTCAACATGCGCAATGATCGCGATGTTTCTTATTTTTTCGTTTCTGATAGTTTTTTTCACTGAATACACTTCCGTATGAATTGAAGGTCAAACAACTAAAATAAGCATCGGAATTTTTTTTACAACCTATTCATCAAGTGACATACAAAATATTATGCGCCTTCGCCAGAATACCCTGTAATTTGTTGAAGCGAAGCGAAATCCATATCCTTCTGGGTCGGAGCTAGATGGCGACGCCGTTGTCGGGGGAATATTCATGAAATATCCGGGATAGTGGAAGTATCATACATGCCAAAAATGTCTTTTTACCCTGGCGCCGGCAATCGATAGCGCCAAATCAAGTTTTCTTTTATGGGGCAACTTGTATATCTTGCCGGTTTCCATGTAATGTTTGGCGGACAGCCCCAAAAAGTTGATCATGTTCGACATTCTGTCTTTAAAATCTTTTTCCCGGATAATTTTGTTCCCTTCTACGCTCAAGGCGGTATACGTAAGATCCCATTTTATTGACGTGTTGCCGTCAGGCAAAGCGTCCATGTGAATCTCCAATTTGGCGATAACCGGTTTTTGAGACAATAAAACAAAGTGGCACCGGTGATTTTCAGGGTCATATAGCGTTGTATACCAGTACGTAATCAGCCCCGGGGAGCGAAGCACGACAGGACCTGACAATGCCTCTAAAAAGATGCAGTTTTTCTCATTTTTGCCGCTTTCCGAGTAGATCATGTCAAACTGCCAGCCATCAATCCAGTTGAGTTCCGCTTTCGGACACGCCAGAGAGAAACAGTCGTCGACATCGCCCTTTATCCTGACTTCATTATGGGCATTGGCCCTTTTCAATTTGATTGGACTTTGGGTAAGGTCTCCATTGTTCCATTTTTTTCTTGTCAGAGATTTCATTTGTTTCTCCTTTCCTTTGGGTTAAATTTTAACCTTGATGCCTTGGTCTTGATGTGTAAAATAGCTCATGGGGTCTGATATGTCTTGTTAAAGTGCGTAAAAGATTTGTTATATTGCGCAAATTTAAACTCTACAGGTTAACTATTTCGATTTTTACAGAAAGTTTTTCTAAGAGGTCTGCCAGATGACCGATACTTTACCGGGCGCGACGGCGTCTGTTGATTTGACGCGTATTTTACTCAAATATGCTTCCACGGACGCGTTGGATATCCGGGAAATTTGCGATGAAATCCGTCTCGACCCTTTGGTTTTAGAGAATGCCGGGGCCAGGATTCCTATTGAACAGTTTAATGCGATCTGGGAAGAGATTGTGTCGAGAACCAGGGACAGGAATTTTGGACTGCACTTTGGGGAAGCGGCGCATCATTTTCTTACAGGACACGTTCTGTTTTCGGTAATGATGAACTGTGCCACAGTTGGCGAAGCTTTGGAGAAGTTTTTCCGATATCACAGCCTGATGGCCGATGTGGTCCGACCTGAGATGACTCCGAAAAACGATGTTGTCCACATCGGGTTGAAAACCGTCCACCCTCGTGTAAGGCTTTACCGCCATCATGCTGAATATATACTGGCTTTGATGACCGCTGTTCTCCGTCAGCTTACCGAAAACAAGATGCGTATCATACGGGTCAGCTTCGAACACCCGCAGCCGGCGGACGTCTCTGAGCATCAGCGGATTTTTCAATCGTCTCTTTTTTTTGAGAAACCGGAAAACGCGCTGGTATTTAATGGCGATTGTCTGGAGTTTCCCGTGTTCACCGCAGATCAGGAACTGCTTGACACCGTCGAACAGTATGCCCAAAAGTTGCTAAATAGGCTTTACCCCCGGGATGTTTGGGGGGACAGGGTTAACAAACAAATCGGTAAAATACTACTTCGCGGTGAGACGCCCAGAATTGAAACCATCGCAAGGAATTTGGCACTTGGCACGCGAAGTCTGCAAAGCAAATTGAAAGAAGAGGGGACTACATACCAGAAGCTTCTTGACACGGTAAGGAAAGAACTGGCGATGGATTACCTTAAAAATTCCGATATGACGCTTTTTGAGGTCGCATTTCTCCTCGGGTTTTCGGATCAAAGCGCTTTTAATCACGCGTTCAGACGCTGGACAGGTTCATCCCCGATGAAATACAGGGCATAGAAAGGTATCGGGGACAAGGGTGAAGCTCAATAATTGATATCTCTTTTGCACTATTGTCCTATTGTTTATGCAGTGTTAGGGTTTTTCTCTGTTTTGCAACAACCGAACCACCTTAAGAAGCTGCTTCAGCTTCTTTATGTTTCGACAAGCTTTAAGATCGTTTTCCTTTGCGATTTTTTTTACCAGTCCTTTAAGTCTTTCTTCTCCGTTTTTCAGTTTCCCGGCTTCTTCCCTGACACGTTCCTGGAGCGCTTTTATTTGGCCGACCCCAGATCCCGGGTCCCTGGGATCCGTCACCTTCTTTTTAAATCCCAAAGACTCAAAATATTTCACCAGTTCCTCAAGCTCCGGGATAGACATGTCTGCCGAAGACCTGACACCCCAGTATGCAATAACATCCCGATATTCGTCATCTCTAAGGGGGATCTCTTTTTTGGCAATATGCACCAGGGCCAGCAGTTTATGGCGCCGCTCCTTAAGTTTCTCCGCCTTTCCTGTGGCGGGTTGATCCGCCGTCTTTGTGGCGAATTTATTTCGGTCATCGGTGGTCATAGCTTTTTTCCCCTCTTCCGATAAATTAATACACTTTCCAACAAATGAAACCCTTAGGGCTTCGAAAGCATGGAAAGCAGGGTCCAAAATTAGGGTTGACCTATCCCGTTGATCTAAACCATATTAACACTTCTTCTTTAGGAACTCCTTTTGTGATTTTGTAAATTTCTAAACACAGCGTTAAGACCATTACCATTCTTTTAGCTCTTTATAATTCTTAAGTATTTCAATCGACCCCGCTTACCCCTTGAATCCTATTGACAGCCCTAACCGGCTACACTACATTATTTTTTATCAATAATATCGTGTCCAACGAATTAATTTGATAGCGGTATGCCCAAAAACTTAAGGTAATACCGTGGCTGGATGAACCGCTGGAGACGGGTGTTTTGATGATTCGGCACAAAGACAAGTGGATATCCCCGGCGCTGGAGGCCTTTATGGACATATCCAGAGAAACGATGAAACTTTCCATTTAAGGTAGCATATGAAACCAACACTAGGATTTAAAATTGTAGCCCTATTCATCATGGGCTTCGTTGCAACGGGTGCAGCCTTATCCGAAAACGTCACAGATGTCAGCCGATATTTTTACAACGGCGATGGAAGGCTCAAGCTTGTCAGTGCAAAAAACGTAATAACGTTCAATGGTCAATACCGGAAAAGCAAGGGCATCTATGATGAAAAGGCCCTCAAAACCATTCATCGTCTGTTTGATGGTCAAAGTGACAAACCTTTTTCCACCATATCCCTGCGGCTGATCGAGTTTCTTGACTATTTAGAAGACAATCTTCATCCAGGGGCTCAGATAACCATTGTCTCCGGATGGAGGAGCCCGCAATACAATACCGATCTTCGCAACAAGGGAAGACTTGCTGCAAAGGCAAGTCTTCATCAATACGGGATGGCGGCAGACATTAAAATTCAAGGAACTTCATCAAAACGCGTCTGGAACACCGTTAAAAAACTCGGGTTCGGCGGAACAGGCTACTACAAGGGAGAACTCGTACATATCGATGTCGGGCCCGCACGGTCCTGGGATGATAAAACATCCGGCGTGGGAACGGATATTTCAACACAAAACAAACTGATTGGGCTCGTGACAGACTACGACATTTATCTGCCAGGGGAGAGGGTTGAACTGAGATTTATCCGGATGACGGCATTTCCCATCGGCGTAACCCCTGAATTTGTTCTGGAGAAAGTAGAAATGAACGGCCCATCAATAATGATTGCCCGTTTTAAACCGTCATTTGTAATTGCTGCGAAAAGCCAATGCCCGCAGTTTTCCGATATTGGCCAGATGATGGGAATTCGTTGGAAATTGCCGGCCAATATCTTACCCGGCAGATATAAAATCCGCGCCTCATTTTGTCAAAAACTTTGGGAAGATATGCCGACTCAGATCTATTCGCCAGAATTCGCTATTACCCGTCCCACTTCATCGAAATGACATTTTTATCTTGTGAAAAATCCCGGTTAGAAGCGCGCTGCCATCGCTTTGGCCTGCTCCCTGGATTCTTCCATGATCTTTTTATTCTCTTCAGGAGATACCAAGGTTGGCTCGACAAGCAAGGTCTGAAAATCCTTGAAACCGATGAATCCGAGAATATGCTCTAGATAGGCTTTTTGCAGGTCATAGCTCTCAGCACCGGTGCCAGAACCATATGCGCCACCACGAGCATAAATAACGGAAATGGGTTTGCCGGTTACCAGGCCCTTGTACCCTTCTTCAGGGCTGAAGCTAAAGGTGTACCCCGGCTGAACGATCACATCAATATAATGCTTGAGCTTGTAAGGGATGCCGAAATTCCACATGGGCAGCGAAAAAAGATATTTGTCCGCCTTGGTAAATTGTTCGATGACATCCTCCACACCTTTCCAGGCCTTCCTCTGTTCATCTGTATGCTCCAGACCGTGCAGGATGACATATTTTGAGTCAATTACGTGCCCATCGAATTCAGGGAGGTGAGTTGCCCAAAGATCAAGGGTTTCGACGACATCCCCAGGGTGCGTGCGTTCATATTCGTCAATAAAAGTTTTGGCAGCTTCAATTGAAGCAGACCTTTGTTTTCGTGGAGAGGTTTCAATATAGAGTAAACGTGCCATTTCAGACCTCCTGTGTTAGGGGTTGTGGATTAATATGGTTGTTAAAACGTAGTCTAATTCTGCAACAAGTTGTTCCAAATATAGTCACGAATCCGGCTAAAGCAAATGTCTATAGTGTCGAATTAATCATATACTGATGATTTGATTTTGGAGCACCAATCACCGATCAAGGTTTGGCCCCGAAATTCTCCATTCGGGTTCTACCTTGATTATCTTCTATGCCTAAGTTGACAAAGCACAAATAACGACTAATGGTATCACAATGTGGTAATCATGTGGGCCGGATTATGAAGCCCTCGACCATGCACTATGTCATAATTTTAAAGGGAAAGGTCAGAGTTTTGGGAAGGCAAATAAAAGGTTTTTCTTATAATACAATTTTTTAGCAGCTATTTTAGGAGGTGTTTATGAATTACCGTCGAAAAATAATATCGCATTTTATTCTTTATCTCTTGTTATTTACCGTTTCAAGCGCCTTTAGCCAAGATAAGGATTTTGATAAGGTCCAAATTAAAACTGTTAAATTATCCGGGAACGTGTATATGCTTTTGGGAAGCGGTGGTAACATTGGTGTTTATGCCGGTGATGATGGTGTTTTTCTAGTGGACGATCAGTTTGCACCGCTTACAAAGAAGATTAAGGCTGCAATTGGAAAAATCAGTGATAAAAAAATACGTTTTGTGATCAACACGCACTGGCATTTTGATCACGTAGGAGGAAATGAAAATTTAGGTGAAATGGGATCGGTGATTATTGCCCATGAAAACGTTCGCAAACGGATGAGTACGGATCAATTTATTGAATTTTTTCAAAAGAAAATCCCCGCTTCACCAAAGGTTGCATTACCGATAATCACTTTTACTCGAGACATAACATTTCATCCAAACGAAGATGACATTCATGTTTTCCATGCGAGCAATGCTCATACTGATGGCGATGCGATTGTTTATTTTAAAAACTCAAACGTGATCCATACCGGTGATATTTATTTTGCAGGCCTTTACCCATTTATAGATACATCAGCGCATGGTTCAGTAAATGGCGTGATTGATGCCGCACAATACGTTCTTTCAATTATTAATGATGATACAAAAGTTATCCCTGGACATGGAACCTTATCAAACAAAGCAGAATTAAAAGCTTATGTTGATATGTTGATCAGTCTAAGAGCTAAAATTAGCAAACAAATATCGGGCGGAAAGACTCTGGAAGAGATTCAGAAAACTAAACCGACACAGGAATTTGACGAAAAATGGGGTCATGGCATGTTAACACCGGATCAGTTTGTGCAGATTTTGTACAAGGATTTGTCTATGAATCAGAAATAAGTGGACTGGGGTCGCCCGTTAAGTCGAATGTCGCAACCCCCAAGCCATAATTTTTTATCAATTTCCAGATTTTTTTCTTACCCGGACGAGGGTAATTGTGTATACTCATTTCTGAATAAATCGGATATTTTCTTTCGAATTTGATATATATTCTCATTATCTGCCGTAACGGGGCTTGCCAATTCCACTGATTTGACTTTAAAATACCCATCGAGGCTTGACGCCATTAAATCAGAAACCGGAAATAAGGAGACATACCATGCCACAACCTGAACTTTATGATCTGGTCATTATCGGCGGAGGACCCGGCGGCCTTTCAGCTGCCATCTACGCCATGCGGGCGGCCTTAAAGACCGTGCTCATTGAAAAGGGGGTGCCCGGCGGCCAGCTCAACCAATCAGACGTGGTGGAAAACTACCCTGGCTTCGAGAATATCACCGGCAGCGAGCTTTCCATGAAGTTTGCCCAGCATGCCCGCGCTTACGGCATCGAGGAACTCAACGACGAAGCCACGGTTATCGAACCGGGCCTCGAATTTCATACGGTACGCACCACCGGCGGACGGGTGATCCAAACCCATGCCGTGATTCTGGCCCCGGGCGGCCGACCCCGTAAGGTGAACATACCGGGAGAAGATGAATACTACGGCAAGGGAGTGTCCTATTGCGGTGTGTGTGACGGCTTTTTTTTCAGAGGCAAAAATGTAGTGGTCGTCGGGGGAGGCGATACCGCCTGCGAAGAAGGGCTTTATCTGGCCAAATTGGCCGCCAAGGTCTACCTGGTCCATCGCCGTGATGCGCTGCGTGCAAGTATGATCCTACAAAAGCGTGTCGAGGCAGAATGCAAGATAGAGGTTCTGTGGAACACCGTCGTCACGGAAATCAAGGCGGACACCGACGGGGTTAACGCCGTCACTCTGCAGGACACCCGGACCGCCGGAAAGCGCGACCTACCCATCGACGGTGTTTTCATATTCATCGGCTTCGATCCCAACAATCAGTTGGTGCCGGCCGGTATTCGCATGACCCCGGAGGGTTTTGTGATCACCAATGATCAATGCGCCACCAACATCGACGGCATTTACGTGGTCGGTGATCTGCGCGAAAGGTATGCCCGTCAGATCGTGCTGGCGGCAGCCGACGGCTGCATGGCGGCCCTATCGGCTGCCCATTATGTGGAAACCTGCAAGGCCAAAATGGAAGACCTCACCTGCGCTTTGCCGGAGTGAGACAAAGAATCGTTAATCGAGGTAAAAAACCCATGATCGTATCTTTATGACGCATTCATGGCTGTGGTTACATTTTTTCTAAAACTTGGGCGGGGAAGGTCTCTTTTATATTGGAGGTAATCCAGAAGGATTCTAATTTCCTGAATATCGATGACTTTAAAGGTCATTGTTAAGAACAGTCTAAAATTGACTTTAGCCGACTGAATCTATAATATACCGGCCAGTAAACATGAAAGAGGCTGGATCAATGAAGCATGGACGCAATGCTCCCTGCCCGTGCGGTAGCGGCAAAAAGCACAAAAAGTGTTGTCTGGACGTAACTCCCGGGCCGGTGGACCTGCTCTACAGGCGGCTCAGTGAAACCCACAATCGCCTGGTAGATCGGCTGATGAATTACGCTGTCGAACTCTTTGAAGAGACGGCTGTGGCAGTGGCCATGGCTGAATTTTCGGTCTGGCCCGATGAAGTGCCGGAGGAAGACTTCATTGAGCGGCACCAGCAGCTTTTCTGGCCTTGGTTTTTCTTTAACTGGATTAACGATCCCGAAGATACACCGTTTGATCTGAATTGGCCGGCCGACCAAACCATCGCGGAGTGTTACGCTTCATCGCAAAAAGACCGGCTCGATTCCATGGAACGGAAGCTGATCAAGGCCCATTCCCGCCGACCTTTCAGTTTTTTTGAAGTGGTCGAATGCCGACCGGGCAAAGGCTTTTTGTTAAAAGACATTTTTACCGGAAAGCAGACCGACGTTTTGGAGCGGTCCGGTTCGAAATCTACCCAACTGGGGAATATTCTCTTCGGTCAAGTGATCAAGATTGAACACGTGGGCATGCTGATAAGCTCCGGTCAATTTTTGATCCCGCCAAGGCTAAAGCCGGAGCTGATTCAATTTCGAAAATGGCTCAAACAAGGCAAGCGACCCATTACAGCCGATATACTGGATGAGTATGATTGTGAGATCCGAGAAATCTATTTTGACCTTGTCCAGGCCTTGCAGCGTCCCGCCGAATTATTCAATACCGACGGAGATCCGCTGATCTTTCACACCCTATATTACAAGATCGAATCGTCCGAACTGGCCTTTAAGCATCTCCATACCCTGTGCGGCACCGATACCGCCGACCGGCTGCGTTCCGAGGCGAAGTTGGATGCCAAGGGGCACATTTTGCGCGTGGAAATTCCGTGGTCCCGCAAAGGCCATAAAAGGAGTAAGGTGTTTGAAAATACCCTGTTGGGCCACCTGATCATCGATGGAAATACGCTTACAGTGGAAGTTAATTCCGCCCAAAGGGCCGAGGTTGCTCGTGAAAAGATTGAGCGGTTAATGGGCAACGCCGCAATTTATAAAACCACCGAGATCCGATCGTTCGACGCCTTTGCCGCCGAAAGGAAAGCGCCAGGGCCTGATAGCAAGACGGATGCGCGGGATCAAAATGCGCTGATGCAAGATCCGGAAGTGCGTCGTCAGGTCGGCGAAATGCTGGCGGCTCACTGGCAAGGGTGGGTCGATCAAAACATTCCCGCTCTGGACGGCAAGACACCGCGGCATGCTGTCAAAACAACGGACGGCCGGGAGAGTGTCATGGCCCTGTTGCTCGATGCCGAGCTTCATATGGCCGCCGATCCCCACATGAGAGAGGCCGGTGTCAACGCGATAAACAAGGTTCGGCGTGAGTTGGGGCTGGAAAGAAGTTCGATAAAAAACCCCCAAAAGGCGCGTTCGGGAGACAAGGCACGGCGGGTGGCCGAGATTCAAGAGATGATTCGAGCCTTTGGTCGAAAGAAGCTCAACGATATGTACACGGATCTGGCACTTAAACTGTGCGAAAAGATCAGCCGTATGCGCAAGCTCTCCATTCAACGGGGAAGGCAGGAGATCTGGGCGGCAGCCATTGTTTATGCCGTGGCGCGAATTAATTTCCTGTTCGACCCGACCAATGAAGTTTACTTCACGGCAGACGAGATTTGTGACTTTTTCGGCACAAAAAAATCTACGGTGGGCAACAAGGTCGGCCAAATCCAGAAAACCTGTGATGTGTGGATCGGCGATCCCGAATTTTCCAATCCTGAGATTGCCGAGATGTTCACCTTATACGAGACGCCCGAGGGCTTCATCATCCCGGCATCTTTATTGCGCGATCAGGAGATTGCTTTTGATTCGGCTGAACCGGATGCGTCATCCAAGACCAAGACATCGACTAATCGCCCTAAACAGAAAAAAAACGATGCGTCGTCCAAAAAAGAAAGTCGGAACACCGGCGACCGGCAGCTCAAGCTTTTTGATGATTGAGGAATCAGCTACCATTGCGCTAAAAAAGGTTTCGACAAGCCGGATTTGTTACGTCTTATCTTAATAAAAACGCAGTGGCCGCCTGTTCGGTCGAACTCGAAGTTTGTCTGGGATCACATGCTAACGGGCAGTACTACTTTTGTGTCGAAGAAAAAGTGAAATTTCAAACCTGCCGGTCTTCATGGTCTGTTTTTCAGCTTTTCTAATGGGGGATTAACTCCCAGACTAAATATTTCATATTCAGTTTCGCCAATAAGGAACTCTTGAAGCTTTTGCTCTATGGATTTCCGCAAATCGCTATTTTTCCATTTATTCCAATATTCTATCCTTCGCCAATTTGAGACTATCACAACCCGAAATGGATCTTCATGGTCCCACATAGTCTCAGAGGTTATATACCCTTCCTGATCCATGGCTCCAAAACGAATCTCCTTAACAACTTTATTAATTTCGGTAACATACCCTTCTTTGAATCGTCGTTTTATTAACACCTTAATTGGCATGATAATTTCCTCTCGTTACATGTCTGGTATTTAAGTTATTTCCTCACCATCCAATAAGGAAATATTCTTGACCCGCTTTTTATATATCACATAGTGGTATTAAATCCCAGAATTTTTTAGTAAGGTTGTTTAACTATCAGACTCACATGGTAGTTCGTTTGATTCCTTCGGCAGACTGATTCAAAAATGCATGCTGGTTGTAGTGTGTTGGAATTTAAATAGAGATCTTCGATCCTGGGTTACATTCTTGAATATTGCAAAATTTCATTCAATAGTATTCCGAATTTTAAGAGATACGTTTTGTGGACTTAGAGGCAACACCCCTTCCTATTTCATGACATACTCAGACGATGTGCAGTCTTCAAATTTACATTCCCGCAAGAGCTCTTCCGGTGTAATTGTGTAAAGTGCGTCCAGCATCGCAATCATGAAACTTCCCGGCGCAAACGCATTTTTTGCTGCAACTTCTCCGGCCAGCCCGAAAAAGGCCAATGCCGTAGCCGTTGCACTGACAGGATCCTCGTCGACCGATAGGAACGCGCCAATCGTCACCGTAGCCGTGCAACCGGTTCCGGTTACATATCCCATGAGGGGATGACCGTTTGAGACCCGGATCACCTGTTTACCGTCTGTAATTAAGTCTGTGGGACCTGTAACTGCCAGGACGGATCCGAGTTCGCCGGCGAGAATTTTTGCGGAACCCGCAGCAGCCTCAACCGAATGAATCGAATCAACCCCCTTGGTTTTTGAATCGTCATGTCGGAGAGATAAAATCTCTGATGCATTCCCCCGAATGACGCTGACGCGGGTTTCCCGGATGATTCTTTTTGCGGCGCTTGTCCTAAGTGATGTTGCGCCGGACCCGACAGGATCGAGTATGATAGGTGTTTTCGATTCCGATGCCTTTTTCCCGGCTTTTATCATTGATGCGATCCAGTCATTGGTCAGCGTGCCGATATTGAGAACCAGAGCCCCGGCAAAGGATACCATTTCTTCCACCTCATTTGAAGCATGGGCCATCACCGGTGACGCACCCATTGCCAATAGGGCATTTGCTGTGTAATTCATTACCACGTAATTGGTGATATTATGAATCAACGGCTTCTTCTTTCTTATTGCTGCCAGATTCCGAGCCGCTTTTTCTGATAAACTTTTCATGGGTTACCTCGCAGGTATTTCAAATTAAGAATGTGGAATTTGTTTATCGAAAAGGAAAAATTTCGAACAGAAATCAAATATGTTATATCTCAACCCAAAGTCAATTTATGCTGAATCATTTATCCTAAAATTAACGAAAAATCAAAAAAGCAAAATCAAGAATGAAAAATTTAGTAAGGCTTCCTGACTTTTTAGGGGGGAGCGTCATTTTTTTGCCTTATAATTTACAATAATTTGATATTAATTCTTAGCCTATTCCCAAACAATAATGGATTTAACCATTTGATATATAGAAAATTATCCACAATATATGTATTTGCATGGTTTTTGCATACGAAAAAAAACAGAGAATTCTCAAACTTAATATTCAAGATCAAATTAACATTTTCATGAGGATAGCGTACAAATGTTTGAGTTAGTTATGATAGGAAATCAAAGCGTAAATGACTTGGCCGAGTGTAGATCTAAAGCAAAAACCATTTTGGACGAGTATTACAGTGTACAGTTCTTTTTAAATGATAAGGGGCCAACCTACCTATTCAAATTACGAAATATTTCCTCAAATGGACCCTGTATTCTTGTAAATCAAGATTCCTCCGTGTTCAAAAAATTGAAAGTTGGCGATATCTTGGACATGGAATACAATCAGCCTGAATCATTAGGTGCCGGCAGACTTTTAAAAACCCAAATTGCCTCAAAAAATTCTCATGATTGTTATACAGGGCATTCGATTGTCGAGTTATCCGTCATCGACAATTAGGATAAGAATAAGATTAAACCAAACGGGTCCTATGGTTTAGAAAATGAATAAAATTTCCTTGCAGAATGGAAACACAACATAAGATTATTAGGCTATGATGATTTAGAAATGACTTTGCGTTATTATTTTGACACCAATTTGATATATTTTTAAATTTACATAGAGAATAGATCGGGGGTATGGCTATCCCCTTTTCAAAAGGGACAAATCCATTTCACAGGATTTGTCCTTTTTGATTTTTTTTTGATTTTGGGATATATGTCAATAGGGGACGATGATATGGTAACTTTTTTGTCTTCTCAAAATAAATTCAGCGAAACCGGAAGTTGAGAAGAAAGACAAATCGACTTAACATCGAACAATTAATAATCAAGATGCAACCCCGGATGCTTCTTAAAGACTAATTAAATGAAAAGGGGACATTCAAATGATCAAGGAGATTGCCGCACAGGAGCTTAACACAGAAAAATTCATCAATGAGAAGGTTAAAGAAATCCAACAAGTTGTTGGGGACGGAATGGCGATCAATGCGCTCTCGGGAGGCGTCGATTCGTCCACGGTCACGATGCTCGGCCATCGCGCCCTGGGTAACCGCCTCAAGACCGTGTTTATCGAAAACGGTCTTATGCGTGAGGGAGAGTCCGAAAAGGTTGCCGGTCTTTTTGAAAAGCTTGGGGTCAAGGTTGACGTTGTCGATGCACAAAAAGAATTCTTTGCCGCACTCGAAGGAATCACGGACCCGGAAGAAAAGCGCGAAGCGATTACCCAGGCTTTTTACCGAGACGTATTCGGACGCCTCGTCAAGGAAAGTGGCGCAAAACACCTTCTCCAGGGAACCATATTGACCGATATCGACGAGACCGTCGCAGGGATAAAACGGCAACACAATGTTTTTGAGCAGCTCGGAATCGACCCGAAAGAGGCTTTTGGCTATCACATCATCGAACCGCTCATTCAGCTTCGCAAAGACGGCGTTAGAAAGGTTGGTGAGGCTCTGGGGCTTCCGGCAGAAGCCTTTGACCGCATTCCATTCCCGGGTCCGGCACTTGCGGCACGTGTGATCGGTGAAGCAACCCCGGAGCGCATCGAGACGGTTCGAAAGGCAACCGTTGTGGTCGAACGGCTGCTCAAGGACACCGGTGCATTCCAGTATATGGCGATCCTACATGAAGACCGCGTGACCGGCATGCGTGACGGATTGCGTGATTTTGGTCAGCAGATCGAGGTGCGTTGCTGGGAGAGTGTCGACGCACGTGTCGCAACACCGACACCGCTTTCTTTCAAAATCCTCGAGGAACTCGCCAGCGAGATTATCCGCGATGTGCCAGGCATCGTGAGCGTCACGTACAACATCACACCGAAACCCCCTTCAACGATCGAAGCGGTCTGACGACAACGAAAACTTTAGCAACCTGAAATGAACGGGTTACGAGATAAAAAGATCTTTAGTAGAAAAGTTGGGATCACTCGTGAGGTTCACGCCAAGTCGTCTCAATCCGGCCTCATCCCCAGGTGTAGGGATATGGGTCATATGGACTTCACACCCATGGAGTTCCTCCAATTTTTCCATGGCTAACTGGGCGGCAGAATTGATGGTCGCGCTGATGCTCAGGGCGATGAGGACTTCCAGCAGGTCGAGGCTGAGGGTCTTTTCATTGAGCACCTTGGTTTTGAGATTTCGAACCGAATCGACGATGTTGGGCGGGAGCAATTTAATCTTGTCCGGGATCTCGGCTAAATTCTTAATGGCGTGTAAAATAAGGCTTGAAGCCGCGTGAAATTTCGGTGAGTTGTTTCCGGTCACGATGGTGCCGTTTCCGAGCTCGATGGCCGCACCGCAAAAAATACCTTCGTTGCCTTTACCGCTCTCCAGGCCTTTTATGGCCGCGGTGCGCGCCGGTTCGACCACTCGCCGGTATTCCAGCTCCAGGTTGAAGTCTTTAATCAAAAGCTCTACCCGTTGAACCGTTTCCTTGTCCGTCAAACCCATGACATATTCGCACCGATAGCGGAAATACCGCCGAATAATTTCCTGTTTGGCAGCTTCCTGTGTCGCTTCATCGTTCGTGATGGCAAATCCGGCGCGATTGACCCCCATGTCCGTGGGGGATTCGTAATACGGCTCGCCGCCCATTATTTTTTTCAATATTCGTTTCAGAACAGGAAACACCTCCACGTCACGATTATAGTTGACGGTTTTCTGATTATAAGCCTCCAGATGAAAAGGATCTATCAGGTTAAAATCCCTGATATCAGCAGTGGCGGCTTCATAGGCCACATTCACCGGATGCTTGAGAGGCATATTCCAGATCGGGAAGGTTTCGAATTTGGCGTAGCCCGCAAAAATGCCCCGTTTGTAGTCATGGTATACCTGGGAAAGGGAGGTGGCCAGTTTTCCACTGCCAGGTCCGGGACCGGTCACGATGACCAGGGGTTTATCGGTTTCGATATATTCATTGGCGCCGTATCCCTCATCGCTGACGATCAGATCGATATCCGTAGGATACCCCTTGGTGTACTGATGGGTGTAAACCCGGATGTTTCTTCTCTCCAGTTTATTTTTAAACTGCAGGGCTGACGGCTGGTTTTCAAAACGGGTAATTACAACCCCTAAAACGTCGATTCCCCAACCCCGGAGATCGTCGATGAGTTTGAGGGCATCGGAATCGTATGTAATACCGAAATCAGCCCGTATTTTTTTCCTTTCGATATCGCCGGCATAAATGCAAAGCAGAATGTCGGCCTTGTCTTTTAACGCCTGAAGAAGCCTCATTTTGATGTTGGGATCATAGCCCGGCAACACCCGGGATGCATGATAGTCAAATAAAAGCTTGCCGCCGAATTCAAGGTAGAGCTTATTGTCAAATTTTTTCGCACGTTCGAGGATTTCAGATATTTGCTCTTCGATATATTTCTCATTGTCAAACGCCATATCTGCTGCCATGCTCTCTTCCTTATTCTATTTTAGAATCATAAACATCAACTTTACCCGAAGGGATTTTTTTATCCCATGAAATATTTGTCAACAAATGTTTTAAGTGTGACTAACAATAAAATCAATATTTATTTAAAACTTAACGTAATTGGGGTCACATCTTGACTCAATAGGCCCCTTGGAAACGTTCTTCACATTTTAAGTTTCCAGCAATTGAAAAAACAAAACGCCGTAATGGTGCTTTCGGATCAAATCTTGATCGGTGATTAGTAGACTAAGGAAATTAACTTTACATATTGATATTATTAATAGATACATGCCTTGAGATTTAGGAAGGAAATCCTGAGTCGGATATGCGTTTTTACGTTTCTTTATGAGACAAAGAATAGGTTTTACCCGAATATGTCATGAAAAAATTTAGACCATATTATGCGACTAAAATATTTGTCCGACCATAAACAGTTGGATACTTCGAATCAATCCAGGTCGTTCTCGAGAACCAACCTAAAACGCGGTTTACCTGTGCGAAGCTTCTCCATGGCATCATTGACCTTGGACATGGGAAATGTTTCGGTTACCGGACCGATGCCGTGTCTGGCGGCGAACTCTATCATGGTTGCCATGGTTGCCGGACTGCCCAGCGGGGACCCACCGATGGATTTCTGACCGATAATAAGCGGGAATACGGTCGCCGAGACCGAAGGTGCCGCCCCGACGATATGAAGTTTGCCTTTTGGCCGGAGTGCGTTGATGTAACCGTCCCAGTTCAGGTCGACATTGACCGCAACCAGGATCATATCCAGACGAGTTGGCGAGCTTGTCAAGTGCATCAGCGTCGTGCGTGCTGACGAAATGATGAGCGCCGAGTTCACGGGCTTCCGCCTCTTTGCCGGGACTGGTAGAAAATGCGGTCACCTCACATCCCCAGGCGTTGAGAAAGCGAAGGGCCATATGCCCCAAACCGCCGATGCCGACGACACCCACGCGGTCTGTTGGCTGGATGTTGTTCTGGATGATGGGGTTAAACACCGTAATACCGCCGCAGAAAAGCGGCCCTGCAGTGGCAACGTCGATCCCCTCAGGCAATGGAATTACCCAGGCCTTATCCGCTCGCACTTTGTTGGCAAAACCGCCATGGCGCCCGACAATGATACCTTCAGCGGTTGGACAGAGGTTGTAATTCCCGGACATACACTCGCTGCAAGTCATACACGACTTGGAAAACCAACCCAGGCCAACGCTCTGCCCCGGTTTGAGATGCGTGACCCGTTCACCGATTGCGCCAATCTTTCCTACGATTTCATGTCCTGGCACCAGGGGATATTCGGTCATTTGCCAATCATTGTTCAACATGCTCAGGTCGCTATGACAAATACCGCAAGAGCTAATGTCAATTTCAACCTGATCAACTCCAAGCTCTCCGGGATCGTACTCAAAAGGTTCGAGTTTTCCTCCGGCTGTTAGTGCTGCATATGCTTTTATTATCATTTTCTTATCCTCCTTCAAAGAAGGTTCGTTGTTTAAACGTTAAAACGGTCGAGTGGCGCATGTTTCATTTTCAAAATAACGCCTAAATCACCAAAGTCAATCCGTTCATAGCGTGCGTTCTTTTCGTTCACGATCTTATAAATAGAAGTGACTTTGGCGAAGTGAAAAAAAGAATCAGGGATTTACATAGACTACTGGTTCCGAAAAAATACTTCGAAGCTTTCACGAAAGGATTCGAAGGTTTTAAGAAAACCGGTCAGGGCAGCGCAATTGGAAAAAAGATTGAAATGTCGGCGCTCAGAAAGGATGGAACGGAATTTACCATGGACTTTCCTTGTCTTCTTTTCAAATAGAGAGCCAATGGCATGCTTTGGGAGTTATTCGAGATATTTCCTATCGAAAGCAAGCGGAAAAAAAACGATTGCAAAAGGAAAAACTGCAAGGGGTACTTGAAATGGCCGGAGCTGCTTGCCACGAATTGAATCAGCCTTTACATTTCCAGCGTAAACTGATAGGCACGCTTTTAGCATTTTCAACTATTCCCAAAAATAAAAGCCTTAATAAAATCATTAAAAAACAAACACCCGAACCCTTTCTTCCAAATCATCGGAAGAAAAACCAAATTTTAAAATTGAGGCCTATGGATCGTTTGGTTGGCGTATTTCTGATTGCTGTATCTGCGTCGTGCTTCGGTGCAATGGCTATTTTCGCTCGCCTGGCCTATGAAGCAGGAACAGATCCGATTACGGTTCTATTTCTTCGTTTTACCATTGCCGCTATTTTTATGGCTACGGTCATGGTAGTTAAAGGCATTGCTTTTCCCCGGGGGCTCACTCTAATAAGCCTTACACTCATGGGGGCGCTCGGTTATGTGGGGTTTTCCCTTGCTTTTTTCACAGCCCTAACCATGGCCCCTGCGGGATTGGTTGCAATTCTTCTTTATCTTTACCCTGCGTTTGTCACGATATTGGCAACGATTTTTCTTAAAAAACCGGTGACGATACTTAAATGTGTAGCCCTTTCCATGACCTTTGCGGGAACAATACTGATTATTGGGCTGGAAAGCGGCAACGGACAGGTCCTTGGTATTGTGCTGGGTATAACAGCAGCCGTTCTGTATTCAATCTACATCGTTGTCGGCAGCAAGGTCATCCTAAATGCCGGTGCATTTCCCGCCTCAACTGTTGTCATAATTTCAGCAGGTGTGATTTTTAGCGGAATCGTTGCCGTAAAAGGCTTACAGTTCCCGGCAACATTGACCGGATGGATTTCGGTGTTGGCCATTGCCCTGGTTTCAACAGCCCTTGCCATTGTAACATTTTTTGCCGGTTTAAAAAAAATCGATCCTGCCAATGCTTCCATGATCTCCACCTTGGAACCTGTGGTCACCATTGCGCTGGCTGTGGTTGTTCTTGAAGAGACAGTGACGATACCCAAAATCCTGGGGGGTATCATGATTCTTATCGCAGTGGTTCTATTGGCAAAGAGGGAGACATACGCGCAAGTTTCGGAATAGTAATGGATGCAGAAAACAGGAAAAAATTGATTTGACAATGAATATTGTATGATATCTGGAACAAGGTCGATTCTGGTATAGGTGCAAGATCTTTGCAAAATTCACAAAATAAAAATTAAACGCTATGTATTATCTCAATATGGGTTTTTGTTTCACATCGCTTTGGACCAGCCTTGGTGCACGAGGTTCATGTCAGCTAATAATGATTTGTAATATAATAAGATACGAAGGGTTAGGATTTTAAACTGCAGAAGGCGGTATTATTCAGGAATTCGTTAAATTAACATAACTGGAGCTTGATTGAACCTAAACAAAGATTTTACCTTGAAATCTTAAATCCGATGCCTTAAATACCCGCTATATCATGCATCTTCAAGCTGGTTTCAGTTTTTGTGATATCGACAGCGGCTAGGGCTTTACCTATATTTTATTTCACAACGATTTTTTGATTTACAACTCAATGTGATGATATTAGCCTTAAATCTTTAAATTTGGATAGCAGTAGTCAGTTGACAACACCGCTTTCTTCAGGTATTTGAATTACAATTGGTGGTGGCTGGATAAAAATCAGCGTATTTTAGATAGGTTCTAATACAAGAATACAGGAAAAGTTATTCACTATAAATGAGAAAAGACATGTTTATGGGCTATCGGTGTAATGCGTCTATGGTAAAGGAAATCATAAAAATTCGAAGTTTTCGAAGTAAAATTGCACAAGTCAAAAGCCTCTTTGGTTGCGGCACAAATAAAAAATTCAACATGTTAACCATCTGGAATTATTTGTTGTTTTTTTGCTTCGTGACATCAGGCTATGCCACAGACGAAGTGTGTCTTGAAGCAGAAACAACTACAGGCAATTAACCGCCAATAGCAGATGCCGGTCCAGATCCGGCCTGTGGGGTTTCGCATATGCACCATAAACATTCATAAATTTTTATTTTCGCTAGTTTTCCTACGGTCCTAAAACCGTCACTCTGTTTCATCCCTCCCATAATGGGATTTGTTTTCTATCGTGACTTGGCCCTGATTTCCAATCGGGCATTCAATCGCTGCCCTTTCGGGTATGTATTGGTCTAAGCCATTGTCAAAGAGCAATATTTAAATCTAAAGTGCCTCAGACAGACTAAGATAGCATTGATAGACATTAGAAAAAAAAAGAAAATTCGAAATCAAATCAGCATGGAATCAATTGTTTTGCTGTTCTCAACTATAGCTGTAACCGGCCTGGCTGTTTTCATTATCTTTTGGTTGTTCGTAGTTCATATGATATAAAGCGATTACTCCTAAGGTATTCGCAATTTAATAGGGTTAAAACATGTTAGGAAGAGGATAACAGCAATATGCTCTGCTAAAGGGTTAGAATTGATGTTTTTTCGCAATTCGCATTAGATCGAAAGGGCATTGAACATTTTAAACGGCTGAAACAAGAGTAATATTTCGGGTTTTAGAATACGAATTATGCACTCGTGGCCTTCAAAAAGTGAAAGGAGAAAAAAACATGAACAAAGCAGATTTAGTTAGCGAGGTTGCCAAGGTCGTAAAAACCAAAAAGGATGCCCAGGCAGCCTTGGAAGTTGTTCTTTCAAGCATTACCGAGGCACTTGGGAAAGGAGAGGCCGTATCATTGGTTGGGTTCGGCACATTCAAGGTGACAGAGAGGAAGGCTCGTAAAGGCAGAAATCCTCAGACAGGAGAAGAGATATATATTGCGGCAAGTAAGGTGCCAAAGTTTGTTGCAGGAAAGGCTTTGAAGGAAGCTGTGAAATAATTAATTGTTTGTGGATAATGGATAAAGGCAGAGTCAATATGACCCTGCCTTTTCTATTTGTGCGCCCGGCAGGGCGCACTCACTCGATTTTGGTTTCCGTAAAAAAATAATCTTAAGTTGTTGTTAACAAATCCTCGTGCAAGAATAGCCAAATGGAGATTTCGAACTCTGATTTCAGATTTAGATTGAGGTTGATGATTTGTATATGCTAAAAATAATGCAATGAAGTATCATCCGGGGATTTCCTATAAATTTTACTCGAATGTTCGGGGTAATCCCTAAGCCTTGTACAAAAGTTAATATTCGAAATCTTTGATACCTGCTTCTATTACCCTAAGTATCATGGGCTTTAAATTTATTGTGATATTGTTTTATAGTTAGGGCAGATGTGCTTACCCATCAAAAAAAATTGGGTCAAAATTGCAAAAGATCACCTTGATAATCATCTTTTTAATGATCACTTTTTCTGGAATAGTACTGTGTTGTTCCTCTGAAACCAGAGCATATGATTATATTGTTAGACCAGAAGATACGTTAAGCGAAATCACACTCATTTTCACCGGCACCCATGACTATGTTAAAATAGCACAGCAAAACCGGATTTCAAATCCTGATTTGATATATCCAGGAGATATCATTAAGCTACCGTCATCAAGGCCCATTGAAACCCTCAGAAATTACCTTGCCGCAATATATAAATCGGAAGAAATGAAAGCATATAAATTGCTCTCTACCAACACGCGTTCAAATATTACTTACGATGGATTTAAAAAAGCGTTAAATAAGATCACGTTTTATAATTTAAACTCGATGCGTATCTGTGCAGATTTTATCGAAAATGAAAATCATATTTTACAAATTAAGATATTTTTAGCGGAAGATCCCGCAAGTTGGGGGTTTAACTTAATTAGAGAAAAATACAAGTGGTACATATTGTTATTCGATCTCAATCCTACAACCCCACAAGATGATGGATTTATCGAATGGAGATGCAATGAACCATATGAACCTCACACGGATACGACTGTGACCAATAACGAGCCAATCCATTATGCGGAACGAAGATGATTTGGTCCTTTCAGATCCTTCCAACATATTATCAACCTAAAGATGAGAGTTTTTTTCATATTTGATCATTCTGAATGATCATCAAAAACCATGAACCACCAGAATTGTGAACAGAAAACTGTGCATCAATGCAATATTTTCTGTGCATTTTTTAATTCTCTTCGCGTTACAACCAACTTTTCATAACCCACCAAAAAATAATGATTTTTGACACTCTATACACACAAAACAGAATTTGGCACATATGTTGAATAGAATTCTATTTAATACATCCTGCCTAAAGGAGTTCATGTTATGAAATTAAACAAGCGGTGAAGATGGCAATTGCTTATTATGAAACCAATGTCGGCAGCAAAGAGCATGCAGCTTCGAGATAAAACACTCCAGAAAAGACGTTACTTTACAATGTGTAGGGGTCAATCTGGGAAATGACTTGACCTTGCGCAATCCCGCCATGGCGGGATTGCGTTGGAATCTTAATTTATGCCCAATTTAGATTTATGGGTGGACACTAATTAGCATGGTTCCAAAAAGAGAAATATTTTAGACTATGAAATGAATTTCATAAATAATTGGCAATATTATTCATAATATTGGGCAGTGTTAATATGTCGGACTATATAACTATCTATGATTATATCAGATATGTTTATCTTAAGAATTTGGCATGATTTCTGCTTAATTATAAAGCTAAAAACATACGTTGAAAAAGCATTAACGTAAGTAAGTGCCACTCAACTTCAACATCTAAACAAAAGACCACGTGACGGCCAAGCGCCTTCAAGGTTATACTTAAAAAGGGAGTTTGGGGTGGCACTTAATAAATGGCTTCTCTGGAGTACGTGCATCTTATTCTTCGGTCGACCGTATATATTTATACATAATTTTATCATGCACCGAGGTTAATAACGGCATTTGGGGAAGCCTTTATATTTAAATTGTCGTAATATTAGAATCCGAGAAACTATTAATAAAATTGCCTGATAATAAATTGTATATGGTACTAAAATTGGTTGTTTAATTCTATGCTGATAAACGAAGCTATTTCATTCCAAAAAAGATCTTGTATTCCCTATGTATTTCCCTTTGCCCTTTTTGCAGTCTGCATCTATGCGGGTCTTCTCTTCAATATTTCCCAAAGCCTTATGTATCCAATAAAAACCGTTTTAGTTGCTTCAAGCCTGATTTACTTTTGGAATGTCTACAAACAGGAAATACGATTCTCATTTAGCTGGCTGCCTGTCATCTCCGGAATTTTGGTCTTCTTTATATGGGTGCTTCCTGAAGGGATGTATCCTCAGATCGGACATTCAGAGTTTGATCCTTATAAACACGCAAGCGGTTATGGTATATATTTTGTTATTACTTTCAGGCTGATTGGCGCCACTTTGGTTGTTCCCTTAATGGAAGAGTTATTCTGGAGATCGTTTGCCCTGAGATTCGCCATAAAATCTGACTTTAAATCCGTGCCGCTTGGGCAGTTTTCATGGCTCTCTTTTATCTTCATTTCTATTCTTTTTGGATTAGAACATCAACGCTGGCTTGTAGGAATTTTTGCAGGAATGATATATTCAGGTGTTCTCTATCGAAGCAAAAACCTATTTGACCCCATCTTGTCCCATGCAATAACAAATTTCTTGCTGGGTGTGTATGTTCTTTCAACCCATCAATGGTCCTTCTGGTAACTAAAAAACGAAATGCCAAAATAACATTAAAGGTTTTTCAATCAATTACAGAGTGACTCGCCTACAACGATAGGTCCGGCGCAATATGAATAAGGGAAATGATCATAAAAATCATATGTGAAATGTATCCACAGCTTCTTTAATAAGCTTCCCGATAGCCATCTTTTGAGGACATCTTTTCTCCGCCAATGAATAGTCTAAATTTACCATTTGCAGTCGCATAATTTCAGGAATTGTCTTAAATTGGGCGGCGGCGTAGTCGGACTCACCGTAGCTGCGATAATACATGAGATACCGCATCACATCACCGATGGGGACATCCAGTTCAACGGTGGATTCACAAATCTTTGCACAACCGGCGCAATAGTCTGAATGTGTTTCGAAAGCATAGCGGTGAAAAAATTCAGTGTCCCGCAAAGTGAGGTCGGTCCTGTTCAATGCAGCCTCGACATTGGCCTTAAGAATTGTCATGTTCGGCATCTGCGAGCAAATGCTGGCGATATGAGGATTTTGCCAAACTGCAATTAATTTGGCCTGAGCGTCGGTAAATCCTTTTTGTAAAAAACGGCCGGCCATTTTGAGTTCGGTATCGGTACTTGTCTTAACCGATCCTCCACCCTGGGTTTTCATGGCGGTCAATCCGATGCCCGCTTTCACACAAACATCTACCGCTCGTTTCATCCGTTCGGTATGCATCAATCGATAGTTGTAGGTCATCATGATACCGTCGATCCAGCCGAGCTTTGCCGCCTCTATCATACACGTTTCCATATTGCGGTGGGTACTGAAACCGAAAAAACGGATTTTTCCCGCTGTCTTGGCCTTTTCCGCCCAGGTTTTGGTGCGTTCATCCAATTCATCAATACCGTAGATTCCGTGAACAAAATAAAGATCGATATAGTCGGTATTCATTCTTTCAAGGGATCGATCGAGGAGCCGGGTCATGCCTTTGGAGTCCCGGGCATCGGATTTGGTCACCAGAAAAATCGTATTGCGATCTTCAGGATATTTTTTAAAATATTTTCCAATGCCGGATTCGCTGGCGCCTTGATAGCAGTCTGCGGTATCCCAGTAGGTTACACCCCAACGAACGGCCTGTTTCATCATTATCTGGTTGGAGGCGATGTCGAACATTCCGCCCAGTGAAAGTATTGAAACCTTTGCTCCGGTTTTCCCGAAGGGTCTAACAGGTATCGTTTTTTGTGCTTCGGTTGCATTTGCAATTTGGCTGACCGGTGCCATGACCGCCCCCAATCCGGCAGTACCGGTAGCCTTTAAAAAATCTCTGCGGGACCATTTGCCGTCATTTGAGTTCATTTTATAACCTCCGTTAATTCTTTATTTTTTTTCAACCTGCTACATTGTATTGGCGTTGCTGAAAATTAAGGGTGCGAAACTTGAAAAATAAATGGCTGATTGCTGAATTAAATTTGTGTCTTCATGACAATTCTTTAACCGCTTCTCTCATCAGTTTGCCGATAGCCATATTTTGAGGACATCTTTGCTCGGCCAAAGAATAATCCGTAAGCTGTCATTTGCCTGCGGGTAATCACGGGTATTTTCTGAAATCGTGCTTTCGCCTCTCTGCCGGTTTCCATAGCTGCGGGCATACATGAGACAGCGCATCACGTCACTGACGGGGACATTCCCCTGGACGGAAGATTCACAGATGTCGGCGCAACCGGCACAATAATGTGAACGCGTTTCTTGTGCGTATTGTCGAAGAAGCCCCATATCCCGGACGGAAAGTTTCGTTTTATCCAATGCAGCGGCAACGTTTGACATCAAAATCGTCATGTTGGGCATTTCCGAGCATATACAGCTGATATCCGGATTGTCCCAGACGGCTTTCAGTTTGGCCTGGGCGTCGGTGAATCCTTTTTGTAAAAAGCGACCGGCCAGTTTAAGCTCGGTATCGCTGTCGGTATTCACCTGGCCGCCGCCCTGGGTTTTCATGGCCGTTAAACCGATGCCGGCCCTGGCGCAGGCCTCCACCGCTCTTTTCATTTCATCGGTGTGCATCAGTCGATAATTGTAACGCATCATAATACCGTCAATCCAGCCCAGTTTGGAAGCCCCCAACATGCACGCTTCCATATTGCTGTGGGTACTGAAACCAAAAAATCGGATTTTGCCCAGGGCTTTCTTTTTGTCAGCCCATACTTTGGTTTCATCATCCAGATCGCTCATGCTTCTCACCGAGTGTACAAAAAAGAGGTCAATATAATCGGTTTTCATACGTTCAAGAGATAAGTCAAGGTCCCGGCTCAATCCACTAAGGGTCCATGCATGGGATTTTGTCACCAAAAAAATTCGTTTGCGATCTTCCGGGTATTTTTCCAGGTATTTGCCAATACCCTTTTCGCTCTTGCCGCCCATGTAAGTATTTGCCGTATCCCAATAGGTCACCCCCCATTTGACGGCCTGTCTTAGTACCAGGAGACTCATGGAAGTGTCGAGACTTCCCCCAAAAGCCAATATAGGGACATCGATTCCGGTTTTTCCGAACGGGCGAGTCGGTATTTTTTTTGGTCCTTCGGAAGCTTCGGTTAGAGGGTTGAAAGCGGCAAAGATTGACCCCACACTCGCTGCACCGGCGGCTTTCAAAAAGTCTCTTCGAGACCGGTTATGTTTTTTTATTGACATACAGAATTCTCCATTTTTGAAATATGTTCTAATATTTGAGCTGTTGAAGCAAAAATTTTTCCCAAACATCGTTATCGTTGAAGAAGCAATGCGTGTTCAGGAGTTCTTGACTCATTGTCCGCCGTTACGCGGATAGCACGCTTTCCCGGAACCGGGCACTCGTGTTCGCAAACGCCGCAGCCGATGCAGTGTTTGGGATCGACATAGGGCTGCTGAAGCCGTATCTGAATTTCAATGCGACTTCCCGGCAGCGGCGGTGATTCAAAGGGAAGCCCATCGGCAATCCGTAAACCCCTTTCCCAGTTACTGACGATTCGCCGCGGTCGATGATCTTCTGACGGCAGAACCACGGCGTAATAATCACCTGTGGCAAATTGATTCATGTCGGGACCGGTGCCCTGAAACTCAATATATAAGGCATCGGCCTTTGCTACTATCAGCTTGGACACCCGTATCAATCGTGTTGAAAACTTCACGGGTTCGGATGGCCTTGGGACTCACCGGGCAATTTTCCTGGCAAACGATACAGGGTCTGTCCATTGCCCAGGGCAGGCATCGGCCCCGATCGACAAAGGCGGTTCCAATTTTAATCGGTCCCTGTTCGGCATAGCGGTTTCTTCCCAGTCGTTCATCTATGCTGATGGGCCGTATGGCCGCCGTTGGGCAAAGATTTCCGCAGGCAATGCAATTAAGCTGACAACCGCTGGTTCCTATACGAAAATTGAGAACCGGGGTCCACAATCCTTCAAGACCGCTCTGAATGCCCGCCGGATGAATCACATTGGTCGGGCAAATTCGCATGCACTGGCCGCATTTTATGCAGCGGGAGAGGAACGCTTTTTCCGGCAGGGCGCCGGGCGGACGCACCAAAGCCGGGTTCCAGTTTCCACCGAGATGGCCGCTTACCCGCAGCATGGGAATGGCTGCAGCGCCGGATACTGCCGAGGCTAAAAACTGCCTGCGAGACAGATCCGGTGCGAGAATTTCACCCGAAGCGGACGGAGCGATCTGATACGTCATTAAATTATGACGGCAATCGCTCAGGCAGTTCATGCACAGGACGCATTCGCTTATTCGAATTTGCGACGTCGGCGAGCACGCACCTTCACAATTCTTTTCACAGAGATGGCAATCGGTACATTCATTTTTTGTTTTGCCTATTCGCCAGAGGGCAAGACGACTCAATATACCGAACATGGCGCCCGTCGGACAGATGAAACGGCAATAAAAACGCGGCACCGCCAAATTTAACAATACCGCCGACAGAAATATGGTTGCAATCAGCCAGGTGCCGTCGTAGAGGCGTGGGTTGGTTGAAATGGAGACAGCAGTGCGGTCGACAAGCGGCAGGATAACAAGGTTTATCGAACGGTACACCAACGGAATCGGATCCAGCAGTCCGATTTGAAGAGACGCCGCCGAAGTTTGATATCCATTAAAGAGGGTGCTTAACAACAGCCAGACCGCAATGAAGATCAAAAACACAAAACCAATTTTTTTTGGATTCGCCCGTGTTTGGCGCACAGCATTGAGGATCATCCAGGTCAATATGGCCAAAACCAGGAGCCCAAAAAACAATCGATTGGTTTCGGGTAAACGAATAAGGTCAATTGCCAGTTCGAGCGTTGAAACCGTCAAAAGAAAAATCAGAATCCAATATTTGATCGATTGTCCGGGATGGTATCGATGGAGTTTTATTTTTTCGGGTATTGATCTTTTGCGCTTGGCCAGAAAACCGACAAACTGGTGAATGGAACCGAAGGGGCATATCCAGCCGCAGAAAAATCTTCCCAGGATTATTGTAAATACGATCGTCACCAATCCCCATAACAGACCGGCATATACCGTTCGGGTGCTGAGCAGTGTCGCCAATCCCACCAGCGGATCCAGCTGAATCATCCAGTTTACCGGCCAGCCGCGCAACTGCCACCATTGATCCCCAAGGGTGGTGACCGCACAAAACCATAAAAAAAGGACAAAAAAGAACCCTTGACAGATTCGTCGGGTGGTTACGATATTCATGAGTTTTAGTAAAAATCCGATTCCAGAGGGGCCGGCTTTGATTTAACCCCTGGAAAGGGGCTGGTTTACTTAAAGCCGAACAAGTTAAAAATGCCTAAAGTGATCTAAAGTGTCTAAAGTTATGGAGTCGCTTCGCTCCAGTGATTTTATATAATTGGCAGAATTCCTTAACTTTAGCTCACTTCAAACTCTTCCAGCGATTCTTCAGGCAGAGCTTTTGATCTCTGACACGGTCAACAAGGCCAGGGTTTCTCTTCTGAACTAAATTGATGCCATTACAGGATTCAATTTGTGATAGTCCGCGGTTCCAATTCCGGCGGCTTCCGCTTTTCCGATGAACGGAAGTTCGTCTAAAGATCTTCCGAGTAAAGATGCGCCAAATGCATCGGCAGCGACCTGATCCGTACTGACGATCATGGTATTGGTATTTTTAAGGTCCGAAAGAGAGCCTCCGGTGGGACCGTTGGTCATCATGCTCGTGGTTGCGTCCAGTATCACCAGAGACGGCTTTACCATCATCGCCAGTTCCATGATAATGCTGTGTATATCCTGATGAAAGATGTTGCGGCGACCCCCCAGAAGTCCGTACCAGTTTTTCATGATCATGGATGCGCCGCTTCGATGGTGATCTTTAAGCGGCGCCATTCCGATCACTTTGGTGATATCCGTAAAGGGTTTGTAAAGAACCGGCCAATTTCGGATCAATTTTGCATCTTTGACCGTCATGGGGCTGAAAAAATCATCGCGCGGCAATAACACCCGGGCACCGCCACTACGGGCGGCATCGGCAATACCTGTCAGGGTAAAGCAGCTGGCAGGATCATTGATGGGGTTATCCGTTACCACGACGGATGCGGCGCCGGCCCGAAAACAAAGCTGTGTCATTTCGGTTATGATCGCAGGATGCGTCGTTGCCGACAGCATGGCCGGGGATGCAAAGGCGGCATTGACTTTTAGCAGCACCCGATCTCCTTTTTTTATAAATGTTTCAATACCACCTAAGGATTTTAGAGCCATCCGTAAGGTGGCAACCCTGTCTTCTCCTCGGACAATGCTCATTTTTTGCCCCAGACGCGTCAATGGAAAAATCCGGCAGGATAAGATTTGACGGATCATTTTTTGATAAAGTGGGACCCTTGGAGTCATGGAACCAGAAACCTGCGGCACAGGCAGCGGTTATGGAAATCCCTGCTTTGGTCAATCGATCCAGAAATTGACGCCGGTTCAATCCGTTACTGTTCGGATCGGGATTCATTGCCCCCCTCTTTTACTCGATGATATAATCTTATGGCCAGCGTTTTCGCCTGATTAATGGTTGCAGCTTCCCGAATGCCTGCCAAATAGGAACCATGGATAAAAACTATTTCATAGGTGTCTAAAATCTCTATCAATCGAGCACCCTTTATCGGCAGCTGCGCTTCAATATTCTGTCCGCCGTATGCCAATAAAAACATCGTGTAAGCCGAGGCCAATTCTTTTGCTTCCACAGGTGTCCTGCGATGGGAGAGATAGGCCATGAGGCTGTGATCGTCAAACTCGTATTCGGCAGTGTATATCTTATCGAAACCATCATAACCAAAAGCATCCGAAGAGATTAAGACCATACTGTTTTTTACCAGTTCCTGTTTGGGGAACAGCTCCGTTTCATTGACGGTGGCTGCTTCTGCAGGGGTGTTGCGAATGAACGTCTCGGCCATCATTTTTACAGTCTGCAGCATCTGTCCGGATACTTTGGATGCGATGATTTCAACATAATAACGGCCATGAATCAGAAAAAGTGCGTTGGGTGTCCTGTAGGCATATTGTGCCAAACCGAGCGACTCTGCATCTTGCCGGCGCTGGGCGCTAAACACTGAAAAAGCGTTTTGATTGTTGCCCATGTCATAAACAAAGGCTTCCATCCACATATCGGCTGCACGTTCATCCTTAAAGCGCTGACTGACCAAACGGGTAAAACCGGCGGATAAGTACAATTCGGCCTTGCCGTTTATTTTATCGGAAAGATTGCGGGCATCAAATATCTCCGTTGATGTGAGGGGCTGTATGCCTTCAGGCAAGGGGACAAAGGATGCGTTCGGAGATAATTGGGAAGATGGTTTGTCTTTGTTTGGCTCCGGTAAAAGCGCATCTTTTTGCAATACCCCCGGGTTAAAGTGGGATTGGGTGATAAATATACCCACCCCGATAACTATGAGAATGGATAGAATGACTATACTCAGAAACGTTTGCCGCCGACTTTTGATTTTATTCTCCCGAATCACTGAATCCTCAAACTTAGACAGAAATTTTGGTAGAGACACCTTATCAAGCAACGCGCTTTTAGAAAGGTATAAGATCCGGCTACCATCGAAAGAAGTCTTTTTGGGGTATCAATAAAGGATGAATATGAAACATTAAGACCTCAATTGATCGTAAACAAAATGAAAAAACTCTTTATCATACTAAAATCAAAACATATTTTCTGCCTTTCTTGAAATCTTATATCTCTTCTTTTAATGAGATATAATTTCTCTTTTAAATTTTCATTTTGTTTGCCCTCCGAGAAAGCCGAAGATACCCTATCTACTGCGTTGCCAAAGGTTCGCAGTCCCTCTAAAAGCGGGACGGCTTCACCCCTGGGCGCCTTGTATGTAGGGCATCTCGACTTTCGCTCAATTGAAGTAAGATTTATAACTTAGCATAATGCAAAGACCCACAATGTGTCAATTTGCAAATGGGTTTTAAGCCTTATTACGGAAAAATTTCATAACGGTCTCGTTGAAATCCTGAGCACATTCCAGATAAATGAGATGGCCGGCACCGGCAAAAGATTTCTCCACGGCACCGGGAATATGGATGGAAAGTAAACGGCCGTTTTCAGGCGGCACCAGTATGTCACGCTCGGCTGTGAGAATTAAAGTGGGAACTTGTATGTTAGCGATGCGCTCACAGGCGTCGAAACCACCGATGGCGTCAAGTTGACGTTTGAGCGCATAATCCGGCTGGAGGGGCGCCCTCAACTGCCGTTCTTTGTATCGTTTCAAGGCACCCGAGCCACCACTTAGGAATTGAGGCGTGGCCAAAAGAGCAAGGTTTTTATCGATGATCTCCTCCGGTGAAAGACCTTTGTTATTGGCAAACCGTCGGATCACATTCGGATTTGGGGGAATACGCTTGCGACCCCCACAATGGGTACATCCAAGTACAAGACGATGGACCCGGTCCGGATGCCTAAGGGCCAATTCCTGGGCAATCATGCCGCCCATTGAGAGACCCACAACCCCCGCTCGCCTCACCCCGGCTGCATCCAGAACAGCCGCAGCGTGATCAGCCATTTTTTCAATTGTGTAAGGGCGATTTGGCTTGCTGGAACGGCCGGCACCTATGTTGTCAAAGACAATTACACGGAAGTGGGGAGACCATGCTTCGATGCTTTCTTCCCAGGACCACGTCCCGCCGCTGACTCCGCTAATCAATAGCAGGGGCTCTTTTTTTCCGTAACTTTCCCAATGAATCCTTAGGTCTTCGAAAGTTGTCCTGGACAAATTTCACCTCCAAAGAAGCGGTCCGTCTTTATTTCGCCAAAGGCAGATGGTTCGTGGTAACAAATCATTATTGGCAGGCAAATCACAATAGAGGAAGGCGGTTTGTGAGTCAAATAAAAATAGGACCTAAAGGAATATAAATTGGTGAGTGGGGCAGCTCTGAATCAGTGATGAGTGAAATTCGTAGGAGTCGTTTGACATATTGATATCAACTAACCGGTTCTCAAACTGTAACCGACAATTCCCCCCACGATAATTATAATTCCAATACCTCCTGTTAAATTAGGTAACGCACCATTTAATAGCAGTATTTCGCCTGCCAAGGAAAAAATGACCTCTCCGGATTGAGTTGCATCAACCGCTGATATTATGTAAGGAGATTTGGATGCATTTCTTGCTTTATAAAATATGGACGTGGCAATAATGCCCGAAGATACGGCGACAATACCGGTGTTGATTAATTGGCCTTTGAAAGGTAGTGGGGGGGTTACAATTAGCAGCAATATTACCCAAAAAGGGATAGAGCCCATTGTCATGAGCAAAACACATGCCAGTGCATCCTTTAAAATTGGAGAGTCAATGTGTGGTATCAATGCATGATTGCCATGTTTAGCAAAATTTAACAGCTGATTTCCTGTGGGATATGCAAAAGCAGCAATGACAACGGGTATCACACCATAAAGAATGTGTTTTACAGCAAGTCCACTTTCTTTATTATAAAATTGGATTAGCAAAATCCCAAAAAAAATGAGAAACGAAAAAAAGACGCCGTACCGAGGGACTTTTTCTTTAAAAAAAAGAAGAACAATAGGGGTGGCAATAACAGTAATCTGCCATGTACCGGCGACTACCCATCCGGGTGCATGATCTGCTGAATAACAAAGCAAACTGTAAAATGTACCGAATCCAATACTTCCGGCTATAAGCCAAAATCCAAAGTTTTTTATGAATATTTTTATTACATCTCGTAAATAATCCGCCCCTCTATTTATGGTTATTAAAATAACCAGCAGAAAGAACATATAAAAAAAACGTAGCGAAGATGACCAGACCCAATGGCCGCCCGATAAACTCATGGAACGATTTAAAATAAATGTTGCACTAAAAAAAGCTGCGGATAAAAGACCCAATAAGATTAGTTTAATCATTAAATTTTAATCCAATTGAAAAAGTAATTTGTTCTCTACCTATTATTGGGAATGTTTATAACTCAAGTTTCGAATCCTAATATTGCCAAAAAGCCTTAACAAATATTGTATTATTTAGTTGGTATTTGTATATACTATCATGTGTTTTTTTAAAAGAAGGATCTGCTTGATCTATTCTGTTAGATAAGATCATGGACCTTAATGGCTTAGGGAGGAGCTATGAGAATACTTCGACATATCGGTTCTCTGGCCTTTGTTTTAGGACTCTTTGTTGTCATCTTTGCTGGAATACCATGGCACGTGCTCGTTGTTGATGATCCGGTCGTGCCTTGGTGGCTCAGAATAGCAGTCTTCTGCGTATTGGGCGGCATCTTTGTGGTTCTGCTGACGGTGGCCCTTGAACAACAAACAAAAAAGACATCCCAAAAAACACCGCTTCCTGCCACTTCTGAAGCTGGGGTCTTGCTTTTGAATTCCGATGAAATTCCCGACCGCCGGATCACCGAGATTCTCGGTCTCGTCCAGGGCCATACTGTGTTTGCCATTTGGCTTGGTAAAGACCTTTCCGCTCTCGTTAGGCTTGTAGTTGGCGGCGAACTGACTGAATACACAGAGATGATGGGAAGCGCTCGCACAGTCGCAACGGATAGGATGATTGCCAGGGCTTTAGAGGTTGGAGCAGATGCAATCATCAATGTTCGCTATATGACCACGAGTGTTGTGGGGAGTGCGGCTGAACTGCTGGTTTACGGCACGGCTGTTAAGCTCAGCGACGGTTCTGAAACTTAATTTTACCGGCGGTTGTTAAAAATATTCCTGTAAATATTAAGATGGTTCCTTTTACATGATATTCTTTTAACTCCTCATTTAGAAAAATAATCGCCAAAATGATACTAAAGATCGGCATTAGATGGATAAAAATACCGGTCTTGTTCGCTCCGATAATTTGTATTGCCTTGTTCCAAAATATGTATGCTAAAATCGATGCAAAGAGAGCGACATAAACAATGCTTCCAATAGAGGCTTGTGAAATATTCATGGTCTTTCCAGTACTCATTTCCCAGATATAAAAGGGTAAGATAAAAAATATACCGATTATGATTAACGTTGCAAGAAAGCTCAATGGATTGAGTTCCATCGGACATTTTCTAAGAAATACAGAGTACAAAGCCCAACTAATTCCGGCACAAATAGTCCACAAATCTCCCTTGCTGAACCGAACAGAAATGAGGGTTGACAGATTTCCGTTAGCAATAATAAACATCAAGCCGGCCAAAGAAATAGCGATGCCAATACTCTGTCTTAAAGTAATCCGCTCTTTAAAACCCAGCCAGGAAACCATTACGATAAATATGGGTATCATTGAGTTTATTAAAACAGTGTTTGTTGCTGTAGATAATTTCAGTGCCATGTAGATAAAGATACTGAAATTGGTTACGGAAAGAATTGCCAACACAGTAAGAATTTTCAAGTTCCGCCGAATTATATCAAATTGATGTACGATATGCCTCAGTGAAAAAGGCAATATAATCAGCAACGCAACCGCCCAGCGCCAAAATGCTAATGTCATCGGAGGTATTTCGTTGTGAATTCCTCTTCCAACAATAAAATTTCCAGACCAAAATAAAACAGCTAAAATGAGCAACAAATAATGCATAGAACAAACGATACCAATAATTGATTTAACATCTTCAATTTAAACGAGTTGTTGGGGTAGGCAAAAGAATTTAAACATTTTAATCTAATCCAAAGTAAAATTTGTCTGATTTAATTCGTAAGTTGCTGAAATTGAATAAAAATCTTTTAACTTTTTTGAAAATAAATCTTATAATTTTGCTTAGAATGGGTTGTACTATAGAAAATGGAAAATGAAAATAGACAATGCTTATCCGAAGAACATGAATATTTTTACTTCACGGGTGATAGAATAATCACCATATCAATATTCTTATTTCGAGAACCTAACTCCTTTTAAAATCAAAGGCAAAATAGCGGCATAAAAAGACAAGGGTCTTATTTTTTTCAGGCCCTTTTTTTATGTTCAGAAAAAAATTGACAAAATACGCCCATACGTAAATTTTATTAAATTGATTAAGACTTATCGTAAAATCCTTCTTTTATTCGTGCTAATCGTGCCCATACGATGAGTTCTTAAGGAAGCATATCCCTTTTATATTATTTAAAAAAGCCTGTAATATCAAAGATTAGTGCGTTATATTAAAAAATAGGGTCAGTTGTAAGTGTCCTTCATGATTATAAACTGTTGTTCGACTAGAGGATCGGTCTGAGCGAGCAATGAAAAGACAACGTTTTCCATAACTATAGGTGTCCCGACCCAAACTTGATTTTATAGAATCGTAAGGAGGGTCAATACATCTCTTGACAGTTCAATTTTGGGATATGATATCATACACAATTGAACCGTTGTCAAAAATGGAAGATAAATAGTAGCTGTATGCAATCAAGGCCAAGCTCGGATCTGTCAGACTTATCACAGGTTTTTAAAGTGGATGATATTTGCACCTTCTGACAAGCGATCTCAGAAATCTAAACCCCGATATTTGTGTGGTCACCTTGATCACAAGTTTGGTTTTATTCGGATATATCTTTGGAACAAAAGATATTTTCGCATGGTCGGGTTTGTTCTCTATCGCAGATATCGGCAAGAAGAATAGGTATTAACTCTTGTTCCCTATGCTTTTCTTCCTTCTTTCTTTTTCTAGTCTATACCATCGGCTTACTTTTTTTAATCCATCTTGTCCGAGTACATCGTCACGATCAAAATAAAAAATGATTACATTACCAAGATAATCTATCAAACTCTCCCAACGTTCAAAATAAATATAAGAGAGCCTGCGAAAATAAGCTCTAAAAAAACTTTCTAATAATTCTAACCTGTCCTCTTTCCATTCTCTTTTGCTTTTATATAAAAAATTTATGACACCTACAGCTGAAACCACATCCCTTATCCCGATATGAGTCTCTTTAATTATCTCAAAAAACGGATCAACATATTTAATTTTATTCCTTTTGAAATAGCTTTCAAAGGTGTGCATCTCTTCACGATCACAAATCTGGCCTCCCAAATTCACATCCTGTTCATGGAAAGTAACATGAAACAATTCGTGGTTTTGCTTCCGGGCTGTACCTATTCCTATCTCTTCGGCTATAAATTGCAAATAGTCTTCCAGGGTTATAACTTCTTCCCCGGAATTAAAAAACCTTTCCAAAACTGGCATTAGTTTTCTCCCTGAACGTTGCCTTTTTATTGCCAGATCTCTTAATAACGGAGAAATTCTTTTTCGCAACCTAAATAGCCCTGGATCAACTAGCTGCGAAATCTTTGATATCCTATGCGGACTGATTGCACAATTAACAATTACATATGGTAGCGCTTTTTTGCCATCATTTTCGTATTCAGCTTCTTCAAAATTACCCTTCCCATCAGGTAGACTGTACAATGGTTGATATGCCAAGAAATCAATGAATCCTTCACTGTAAGGGCCTAATCTTTCGAATGATGTTAAAGCGTTATTTTTATCTATTTTATCTCCAACTCCGGTAAACTTTACTGAATTCTTATTATGGGGTTTAGAAACCGGATCATGAAATAAACCGGATGATTTGAATGTTAATAATCTTTTGTCAGGCAAAGGGATATAACATTGACGTAGGTTAGCAACCGAAAAATGCGCCTTGTCATAATGTCTATCCGTCATCGCAACAATAATTTTACCCCCTCCCGTCAATATTTCATTTGCTACCTTAGGCTTACCACAGAGAAAAATTCCCTTGTTTTCGATGATATAATCAGATAGCGTCTTATCCCCTTTTATCTTTTCTTTAGCTAACTTTGTATTGCAGATTTCCATCTTTCCTGTTTTCTCCTCAGGCAATACCTGCATAAAAACCGGTCTTAATACTCGATCATTTAACAACGCCTGTTTAACCAACTTAATCGCTTCTGAATCAGAATCGAATAATTTCACAATCTCCGGATATTTATCCAATCCCTCCTCTTGCAAGTAATTATTCCATACCATTTCTTTAATCATGCTTTTTGTTTCTCCGCATTCATTTTTTCTGCATTTCCGATCACATTGGATATTTGTACCAACTGTCATTTGTCTGTTATCCAAAATTTATACGGCAAGCTGAAATAACACAACCCTACGTCAATTAGTTCCAACTATATATATCGCATAATGTCTGAAATAAATCAAAAGGGCAAACCCGCAAAAAAGGATTTGCCCTTTTTGAAAATTGCAGACAGGCAGTCATAGCCAAGATCGAAGTCAGACGTATCAAGGTTTCAGTGGACGGGGAGGTAATGCTGGATAGAAACTTGGCAGAACTCTATGGTGTGGAAACCAAAGTATTGAAACAAGCGGTTAGAAGGGATATCGATAGATTTCCCGCTGATTTTAAGTTTGAGCTGACAAAAGAGGAATTTGAAAACTTGAGGTCACAAATTGTGATCTCAAGTTGGGGTGGAGCCAGATATTTACCCATGGTCTTTACTGAGCAAGGGTGGCGATGTTGTCCAGTGTTCTGAAAAGTGGCCGAGCAATTCAAGTCAATATCCAGATAATGAGAACTTTTACCCAGCTTCGCAAGATGCTGTTGACCCATGAAGATTTAAAGAGAAAAATCGAGTCCATGGAGAAAAAATACGACGAACAATTTCAAATAGTATTTGAAGCAATTAAGCAGCTTTTGTCTGAGGAGGATAAACCCAAGAAAAAAATAGGGTATACAGTAAAGGAAAAACAAAAGGCCTACGCCATAAAGAAAAAACAAAAGCGCACATTAACGAACTGATTTTTTGCGCAGTGATGACATCTTAGGTTTTCTGACACGATGAACAAGTTCTTCATGATTCTTTTTAACTGACAAATCTAAAGGTGACGGCAGAAACTTATCACTTAAGGGGCGTCCCGCAAATCCTCATAGGGTTTTGCATACAATCGATCTTTACTTACACCCTTTTCATTTGCTTTCTGTATCCAAAAATTTTTGCCAAATTTTTTAAACATCCAGCGCCAAATCCCAAAAGACACCAGCGGTATAGGTGACTTTGAGATGAGTCTTTGCGTTTCAAAAGGCACGGTAACCCCTTTGGCCAAAGCCGTACCGGCCATATCCAGTGCCTTGATTACATGTTTGACAGGTGGTCCCTGACGTTTTGACTGTGTGAGCTCCTGCTCTCCGCCCAGGGCTTCGCCAGCTCCCATGGCCAAAGATCCTGCCCAAGAGAAACCGGATTGTTCAGCGAAACAATGACAAATTGCCAATGCCAGAGCATTTTGATCATATTCCGGAAAACCATTGTTGATAATGGTAAAGATCTGTTGATTTTTCTTATCCGTCAATGTTTTGTTGTGCGTGGCGATAACTTCAAAGGCCCTGGTCACGAGATGGGGCAGGGCATCTATATAAAGCGGAAAAGCCAGAATAACGAGGTCGGCGCGATCCACGGCCAAACATAACTCGGTCTGCCCCTTTTCACGGTTTAGACTCGCTTTCAAATGCAATATGTCGGTGGTACACCCGGCTGTTTTTAATATTTCTAACACATGCTCCCCTAATATGGCTGATGTCGAACGATGCTTTATTTTTGGGCTGCCGATCAAAAGCAATGAATTTCGGGTTCCTTCATTTATATTGTCCAAAGATCTCATATCAACTTTTGGGAAAAAAGACGCCATGTTATCAACAGGCTTGGGATCTTTTCGCGAAATGAGCCCATACAGTTTTTGGGTAATTGCTTCGTCATCATCATGGATGTTGATAACATCAGCAGCAAAGGTCGGGGCATGGAAATTAATCGCATTACGGCCCACTAATGTTTTAAAAAGTTCGGCTTCCGCTGTGTTGGGATGACGCTGAACTCCGATTCCCACCCACCGCGGGTAACGCGAATAGCGCGGATCGTGATGCGTTTCTCCATGGTAATTTCCAAAAAATGGCGATATCAGTGGAATAAGTCGATCAACGATAATTTTGAGCTGAGACGAATACCCGCCAAAGGTCACCGGCGTAAAAAGAATAACGACATCGCTGCCTATAACCGCCTGGATAATCTCACGACCTTTATCATTGGCCACACAAATGCCCGGTGTTTTAACCCAACAACCGAAACATCCTGTACAATGGGCCAGTTTGATCTCTTTTAAGTGGTAACACTGTATCTTTGAAGCTTTATTGACCAATAAATTATTAAGCAGAGAAAAAGGAGGCGTTAAATCATCGTCCTCGTTTCTGGCTCCATTTAAGATAACCACCTTTTTTTGTGACATGTTGCTTTCCCCCTTGATTGAGAGAGGATGCTATTAAAAAGGTCGTCTGACCATTTTGATAGCAGGATATGGATTTGTTGAAATACCGAATGTACAGCCCCTCTTTGAGGCAGTTATGATTCTTATTTGTCTAATGCAATCATGCTTGATGTTCAAGATAAATAATCGTTCAAATGATGTTAGGCTCCTTCCCAAAAAAACAAACACTCGACACCTTGACCATGTCTGTCGCAACGCAGTGGAGATCCCGATTTATCGGGGAATCCTCGAACCCTGTATTTTATATACTGAACTCTAGCACTCGATCCCTGACCCCTGAATCAACGAGATGCCAAAAAGCAAAATTTTATGAACATCCAAAGTATCATGAGGGCGTAAGGCACGTTCTACACGAACGTCCTCAAAGATATACTTCCCCTAAGATAGATGGATAGATGTACGAATCAGGTCAAGCTCTGATATGTCAGACTTATCACAGATTTTTGAAGTGGATGATATTTTCATCTTTTAGATGACTATCTGAATATTCACCAGGGTAAAAAGGAGATCAAATTATCATCCCGATTGTATTAAATGAGGAACTGATACATCGTGAATTTAAAATCGGCTTGGATCGAAACAAAATTATACAATATATTGTGTCTACGAAATGAACAGGTTTTCATTAAAATATTGAAACTGAGCGTTAGATAGGTTATTCGTATCACATCAGTATGGAATCATAAGATATCTGAACTGTTTGCAAGGTATCACATAGTCTGGATTCTATAATAAATAAGAATTTTAGGGAGGTTCCTGATAACAGAAGTAGCTTTCGCTTCTCTTTAGAAATACTCAAAAGGTCAGCCTAATTACTCAAAAAGAATCAAGTTTGCCTCCTTTTGCAACCATTTAAATTTTTCGTTCTTCTCTGTTATTTTAATTAGCCTGCCAATTTTTCAAAATACAAACAATTTTTAGATGTTATCCAAAACCAAACACACCGGTTTGGTTGGACTGGGAAAGATTCCGTTTACAAACTTTTTTATCTATGGTAAAACATATTGAAACATTTTTTTTAGAAAAAAAATATGTGAGTAAAACAAACTGAAACAATAGATCAAAACGATTCAACGCTTCGCAGGGCTTTGAATCTTTTGATGCTAAAAATTTAATACAACCTGATGCGGTCATTTTTCAATAAGCGACAGTATTACATATATCGTTTGGACTTCAGACTTTGAACACATTGCAACACACACAAATTAAGGGATTATTTGACACTTCCATCGAATTGCCTTCTTTGATCGATGAAATTCCTTTGGGTATTGTGGTGCTTGATACCCAGCGGCGAATTGTGCTGATCAATCGTGCTTTTGAGGCCCTTAGCGGCTTTTCCATGGAAGATGCAAGAGGAATCCCCTGTTTTCACATCATGCGGAGCAGGCTGTGTATACAGAAATGCCCACTTCAAAAGATGGATTCAAATTCCGAATCCATTCTTGTTGAAAGCGACATGATCAACAAAGAACGGGAGTTGATTCCGGTGCTGATCAACCTCTCTCCAATCAAGGACACTGAAGGTAATCTGACCGGTTTTCTGGAAACCGTTGAAGACCTTCGTCCCCTTAAAGAAGTGGATGCCAAGACACCCCAGGCGTATGCTTATCGTCATCTTATCGGAAAGAGTCCTAAAATGACGCGGATTTTCCAAACCCTTCCGTTGCTTGCTCAGAGTGATTCGGCGATTTTGATTACCGGTGAGACCGGAACCGGTAAAGACATGCTGGCAGAAGCCATCCACCAGGCTTCCAATCGAGCAAAAGGTCCATTTGTCAAGGTCAATTGCGGTGCATTGCCCGAAACCTTGCTGGAATCCGAGCTTTTCGGCCACCGAAAAGGGGCGTTTACGGGTGCGGTGGAAAACAAACCCGGACGATTTCGCCTGGCCCACAACGGGACCCTCTATCTTACAGAGATCGGGGATCTTCCCCTGCCACTACAAGTCAAGCTTTTAACGTTTCTGGATGATAAGGTGGTCTATCCTTTAGGAAGCACCAAAGGGTTTCAGGCCGATGTTCGAGTCATTGCCGCCACCCATCGCAATCTTGATCTCATGGTTAAAGAGAGAAAGTTTCGAGAAGACCTGATGTTTCGGTTGAACGTGGTGAGATTGCATCTACCGCCGTTGAGGGAGCGGGGAGACGATATTCGACTTATTTTGGATCACTTTATTAATATTTTTGCCACACGATTCCGAAAAGATATCAATGGATTGTCCAAGAAGGCTCTCAAGATTTTACTGGATTATCCTTTTCCCGGAAATGTAAGGGAGCTCAGAAACATTATTGAATACGCCGTGAATATTTGTCCCAGAGGACAGATACAATTCACACACCTTCCGGCCTATCTTTCCGAGACGAAACATCATTATGACCGTTCAACGTCGGAAGCCGGTGAAGCGTACGAATGGACGGCATCATTTGTAAAAACCAACAGCGAACAAAGCGGCCAAAAGACGTGGGCGTCTCTGGAAAGAGATATGATTATAGAAGCACTGGTCAAAAGCAAGGGACGACGCAACAAAGCGGCCGATATGCTGGGGTGGGGACGGAGCACATTGTGGAGAAAAATGAAACAATACAAAATAGACGCCTGATAATTATGGACTTAAATGAAACAATTTGATACTTAATTTTGACATGCCAAATTTGAGGGATTCAACGCTTAACAATGGAACAAAAGATTCTCATCCCTTTATACGTCGATCAGGTGGCGCCGCGCTTTGATTTGGCCACAGAGGTCTCTATTGTCTCAATGGCAGATGACGGCCGGCCCATAGAAAAAAAGACCGTGGTTCTTACCGCGGGCGTCGGCAGAACAGCTCTGTCATCTTGTTCTTTTGGAAAAAATAGGGACAGTGGTGTGTGGTGGAATTGAAGATGAGTATTATCAATATCTTAAATGGAAAAACGTGAAAGTCCTGGATTCCGTGATCGGTTCTTACAAAGATGTTATAAAACGACTGGAATCAGGAACGCTTCAATCCGGAGATATCATTCGATAATGGGTTGGTGGAGGGAAAATGGCGCTGAATCTTAAAAAATGGTTCAATATTAGAGAAATTCTGCAAATGCTCACCAACGCAGATTCACCTTCAGATCGATATCGACTCTTCCAGAGGAACATTAGAGTCTTGATGATTGTACTGACCATTGTTCCCTTGTCGATGATGGCTTTAATCAACTACCACCAGTACCAGAGCAGCCTCAAACAAGAGATGATCGACCCAACTAAGTTGCTGGTAAGCAAGACCAGACACTCTTTTGAATTCTTCCTTAATGAACGACAATCTTTGATAAAATCCATTTCTTATTTTTATTCTCTTAATGATTTATGTGACGAAAAGAAATTGAATCACATTCTTTTTACACTCAAAAAGGAATTTATTGGATTTGTTGATCTTGGCCTTATAAACGGTTCTGACGGTACACAGATGTGCTATGTAGGCCCGTATAACCTTCTTGGAAAAAATTATGCAAATCAGGATTGGTTTCAAGAAGCTACGCTTAAAGGAACATATATCAGCGATGTATTTATGGGATACCGAAAATTCCCTCACATTACCATAGCTGTTCAACGTCTTGAAGAGAACGGGGAATCCTGGATTCTTACGAACCACCATCGACACAACCATGTTCGACAATCTCATCGCTTCCATGGGGCTCGATGCGGAAAGCGATGCATTTATTCTTAACAAGGAGGGCATATTCCAGACCAATTCCCGTTTGTACGGAAAGGTCCTTGAACAGTGTCCTTTGAAGATTCCTACGGGCGGGTATGCAACGTATGTCGATGAACGAAAGGATCCCGGCGGGAACGATGTTTTCTTGGCCTATACCCATTTAACTTATCCTGAATACACCCTGGTGATCGTAAAACCTAAGTCCACTGTTTTGAAAACCTGGTATGCACTGAAAAGTGACCTGTTTCTTGTTTTTCTGGTCAGCTCCATACTGATTGTCATTGTGGTCTTCAGGTTAACAGGTATCATGATGAATCGCATCAGAGAAGCGGATCATAATCGGGAGATCGCCTTTAGAGAATTACAGCACCATCACAAGCTTTCTTCCATCGGCAGGCTTGCCGCTGGTGTGGCTCATGAGATCAACAATCCCCTGGCCATTATCAACGAAAAAGCCGGACTTATCAAAGATCTCATTGAATACACCCCGGATTTTGCGCAAAAAGAAAAGTTTTCGACACTGGTGGGGTCTATTTTGCAGTCCGTGAGTCGTTGTAGAACCATAACCCACCGTCTGCTGGGATTTGCAAAACGGATGGAGGTTGAGGTTGAAACTCTGGACCTTAACGAACTTATAGAGGAAGTGTTGGGTTTTTTGGAAAAAGAAGCCCTTTACCGGAATATCGATATCGGGCTGGAATTGGCAAAGGATCTGCCCAGGATCGATTCGGATCGGGGACAGCTCCAGCAGGTTTTTTTGAACATTTTGAATAATGCCATGGCTGCTGTGGAAGACGAGGGGCGGATTCTCATTACCACCTGGGAAAAAGATGCGAATACTGTCGCTGCTTCCATCCATGACAATGGCTGCGGTATGTCGGAGGAAACATGCCGGCATATCTTTGAGCCTTTTTTTACCACCAAAAAAGAACACGGAACCGGCCTTGGGCTTTCCATTACCTACGGTATTGTCAAAAAGCTTGGCGGAGATATCGAGGTGAAGAGCAAAGAGCAACGAAGGAACCACTTTTAAGATTTTTCTGCCGAAAAAATCAATTGCATAAAACGGAGGCATAGCATGGACCGGATGAAAATCCTGCTTGTTGACGATGAGCATGAATTTGTCACGACTCTGGCCGAAAGACTGGAGTTGAGAAATATGAATGTTTCGATTGCCATGGACGGTGAGACGGCATTGGGCTTTGTTGAAAACGATCCGCCTCAGGTCGTGGTATTGGATGTGATGATGCCGGGGCTGAGCGGATTGGAGGTCCTGGAGAAAATCAAAGCCATGGATTCCAAAATACAGGTGATTCTTCTCACCGGTCACGGGGCCACCAAAGACGGAATCCGGGGAATGCAGCTGGGCGCTTTTGACTACCTGATAAAACCCATCGATATAGACGAGTTGATTGAAAAGTTGAATGAGGCGGTTAAAAGTATGGCTTAGAAAGCCGCTAAAAACCTGTGCAAAAGGGGACGACATGAATCACTTAAAACGCAAAGAGGTGGCTTTTTTCGGCAAAATAACGGCCGGCATAACCCACGAAATTAAAAACGTTTTGGCCATCATCCAGGAATCGTCGGGTTTAATGGAAGATATTCTTGACATCACCGAAAACGGCACTTTTCCCCACAAAGACAAGTTCATAAAATCCTTGAATAGAATTCGCGGACAAATTCAACGCGGCATTGATATCACCTCCCGCTTGAACCGGTTCGCCCACAGCCCCGATCACTGCCCCGCAAGCCTGGATCTTAACGAAATAACGGAACAGATGGTTTTGCTGGCGTCCCGTTTCGCAAGGCTTAAAAATGTCGTTCTGGAATCGAGTCCCTCAGATCCGCCGCTGATCATTAAGTCAGATCCTGTATCCTTGGAAATGGCATTGTTTGAATCCATTGAAATCCTTCTTAATGTAATAGGTTCCGGCGGCAAAATAACGCTTTCTCCACGGAAAATACAGAATAAGTGCGTATTGGGTGTCGGATATGAAAATACCGTTCTTCCCGAAGAAGACTTTCTGGCCAAAATATCTTCCACCGAACGCTGGGCATCATTGCAGGAGATCATGGCTTATCTGGGTGGTACCGCCAAAGTGTTTGGTCCGGCCCCGGAAATTTTGCTGTACCTTCCCGAATCCATAGATGATTAAAAACGTTTCAAATTAGTTCATTTCGAACGTTTCAAAATGGTTCAAATATGAACCACCCCTCTCTTTTATATTCCTCCAGCATCGTTAAAACCAATTGATATCATTATATATAAAGATATTGGCACATTCCTTGCTGTATTAGAGGGCAACATCGCCCGAATCGTCAAGACCATAAGGAGGGTGCCATGAAAAGATGGATCAAAAAATTTGAAAACGTCTTTGTCTCGGTCGCTTTTGCAGAAATGGATGAACACGACGATGCCAGAGAATATGCTCGGGATAAAGCCCGTGGATCCTAAAAAATTATGGGATGATGTTTTTATTTCAGTCACTTTTGCCGAGGCCGGATAATACGAACCTTAACAGACGATCAGGAAAAGAGGTAGCTGTATTGAATCTCATTTCCTGGAAACGCCTTACGATTAGATCATGGGAATTACGATTTTGATCATAGAAGAAGACAGCATGTTGCAGGAACACCTTGTGCGATATTTGAAAACCAATGATTGGCGGATATTCAATTCCAGGCAGCAAAAAGACATCAAACGGAATTTAAAAAAACATCCTATCGATGTGGTGTTGCTGAGCCTGAACGATCTCAAAAAAGATGGGATGGCTTTGATCAAAATGATCAAAAAAAAGCATCCCGCTGTTCAAGTCATAACCATCAACAGCGGGGATCAGATTTCTCTGTCAATAGAAGGGATGAAACTGGGCGTATTTGACGACTTTCTCATGCCTCTTGATCTGGATTCTCTCATTTCCAGAATCCACGAGGCTTATGAAGAAAAGAAAAACGTCGAAATCGTCAAACTTTCGCTGTTTTAGCGCTGTCAGGATTTAATGGTGGCAGCCAGTTTTGCGGAGGCCGGCGAAGCAGATATGGCCAAAGAACTATTGACAACAGGATGTAAAACAAAAGAAAATATAAAAAATTCTCTACATAATAAAAAGAATGAAAGGAGAAAAAAATGAAAGAGATGAAAGTATTGTTGGTAGACGATGAAGAGGAATTCGTAAAAGCTTTAGCTGAACGAATGAAGATGCGGGATGTGGATTCGGATGTGGCACTTAGCGGGGAAGAGGCGATTAAAACCATGGACGAGGATCTTCCGGATGTCATGGTTTTGACCTGAAAATGCCCGGCATGGACGGGATGGAGGTTTTGAAGGCGTGCCAAAAAGGCGTATCCCGGCGTTCAGATCATTATGCTCACCGGACATGGGTCTGAAAAAGACGAAAAAGAGGCTCGACGTCTGGGTGTTTTCGAGTATCTTCAGAAAGCCGGTTCCATCGAAAAACTCATGAAGACCATCACCGAGGCTTACAAAAGCAAATTTGAGGACGCTATGAGCGCCGCTGCTTTTGCTGAAGCCGGTGAATTCGAAACTGCGAAAGAAATTCTCGATCGCGACAAGAAAAAATAACCTTCAATGCTAACAAAATTGAAGAAAGGGAGAGATATATCATGCAAAAACAGGTGGTCAAAGACATCATGATCCCTTTGGAACGATACGCCACCATCCATAAGGATCGTCTTTTGATAGACGCGATTGATGCGCTGGAAAAGGCTCAGAAAGAGTTTGAAGAATCGCCTTATGTGCATCGGGCAGTTTTGGCCTATGATGACAACAAAAAGGTTGTCGGTAAATTAAGCCAATGGGATGTCATCAAATGTCTTGAGCCCAAGTATGAAACCTTTGGGGATATACGGTCGACATCGCTTTCCGGCCTCAGCCCGGAGTTAATCAAATCCATGATGAAAAAATATAGCCTGTGGCAGGCGGATCTGGATGATATTTGCAACCGGGTTGCCAGAAAAAAAGTAAAGGACGTAATGTACAGACCCACGGAAGACGAAAAAATCGATGCGGATGCGACGATGGGTGAGGCACTGCATAGTTTTATTATCGGTCATCATCAGTCTCTTCTTGTCACAAAAGAATCGGAGATCGTCGGCATTTTGAGACTCACGGATGTGTTCAAATTGCTTTGTGAAAGAGTGAAAAAATGCAGAATTTAACGGAGGATCGTCAATGGAACATGACAACATGGAAACGGATAAATCAAAAAAACCAGGACTGCTTTCAAACAAAATGCTCTGGCTAATTGTTGGAGCAGCCTGTTTTGGGATCATCGGGTTTATTATTCCAACACCTCAGAGTTTGGTTGAACTGGTGGAAAAACAGAAAATTGCGGAAAGGCTCATCGAATGGCATATCGCCCGTGATATTGCCCACGCGGCATGGAAGGCGAAGCTCGTTCTGGCCATGATCCCCATGGCTGTCATATATTTTGCAACCGAGGCGCTTCCCATCGGCCTGGTGGGCATCTTGATGCCGTTGTTTGCGTATTTTTTCAAACTATTGCCCATGAAGATGATCGGACAAACCTTTGCCGGTGATGCACCGCTGTTTCTTTTGGGCGTTTTGGCCATGGGGGTGACAGTGATCGGCGTGGGATTGCATAAACGACTCGCCACGTGGATACTCGGATGGACCAAAGGTTTTGTGGTGCCCATTGTCGTCTTGTGTGTTTCCATGTCCGTCTTGGGATCATTTATATCCGCCCATGCCATGGCGGCCTTTATGGCGCCGGTGATGGCGGCTGTTTACATGGGAGCGGTTTCGGCCAAAAACAATCAGGGCGTCATCGAGCATGATCCGCAACTGGCCAAGCTTTTGATGTTTGCCCTTTGTTTTGCCTTGAATGTCGGCGGTGTGGGATCACCCGCAGCCGGCGGTCGAAACGTCATCATGATGGGATTCTGGTCCGATTACAATGTGCCCATGAGTTTCGGCCGGTGGATGATGTACGGTCTTCCGCTGACCCCGGTGCTGGGCCTGGCAGTGGCTGGATATATGTTATTTGTATTTAGAAAGGTCAAAACAAAAGACCTCACTCCCGGTCTTTTGGCCATAAAGGAAGAAACGAAAAAGATGGGGAAAATGAGTTATGCCGAAAAAGTGGCGTTCGGTATGATGCTCCTGATACTCTTCCTCTGGATCGTCGGCGGGCACGATCTCGGCCTTGGGGGGCCGGCCTTGCTCGCCCTGGTCATTCCGGTTGTGTTTAAAATTGCGGATTGGAGAAAAATTTTAGGCGGCATATCCTGGGATGCCTGGTTTATGTATTGCGGAGCCCTTACCCTTGGCGCACTATTAAAGGAGACGGGTGCGGCCCTGTGGCTGGCTCAGCTTTTTCTAGGCGGCTTGGACGCGATAGGTTGCGGGAAAGGCTTGGGCCTCTGGATTGGAATGAGTTCTTTTTCAGGCCTGATGACCAACTTTATGTCCGACGCAGGGACCACCGCGCTTTTAGGACCCATCGCTGTCCCAATGGGTATTATGAGCGGTGTTCAAGGTGAGCCCTGGGCCATCGGACTTGCCACGGCCTTTGCCACGTCTTTTGCCCATTTTCTGATCGTGGGAACTCCGAACAATGCCATTGTTTACGGTCTCGGCGTTTATCCGGATACCGGTCAACGAATGATCAGTCCCATCGACTTTGTCAAATACGGGTTTATTCTCTGGATCATTTGCCTTGTTATCACATGGGTATTGGGTTTTATGGTGCTTTATAATGTGGTAGGATTTCCGGAAGGGATTACCGAGACGGCAAAGGCGGTCCTTATGAGCAATGCGCATTAATTATCAAGATCAGGGGGTATTTATGAAAATAAGAATACTTTTAGTGGATGATGAAAAAGAATTTGTAGAGACACTGGCTGAGCGACTTAGGACCAGAGGCTTTCATGTTACGGAAGCCTTCAGCGGGGACGAGGCTCTCGAGAAGTTGAAAGAATACAATTTTGATGTGACCATTTTGGACGTTCAGATGCCGGGGATGGATGGCATTGAGGCATTAGGGGTGATAAAGAAACTGAAACCGTTGACGGAAGTTTTGATGCTCACGGGCCACGGAACCATTGAAACTGCCATTGAAGGCATGAAGATCGGAGCATATGATTTCCTGATAAAGCCATGCAAAATGGACGTTTTGTTGGAGAAAATCAACGGAGCGTACGAACGAAAAACGGAGCATGAAGAACGGATTCAAAAAGCGATGGTGGACAAACTGTCAACATCGCCTATGAGCGTTTTTGAAAAATGATCTGGCAATACTTGAAATGATATAACAGCGTCAAGTTAGAGGAAGGGGCAATTCGGTTGAATTGCCCCCCTCACCTCATCGAAAGGGAAATTGAAGCCTACCATGTTCTCTTGGACGTCGGCGTCCGTTCTTGCCAAACCTGTGGCTACACTCCCACTCTTTCTCTTTTTCTATGTATTCCAATTAATAATTACTTCCAGCATATACTTCCGGACGGTTTGATGAAAAACAGCTAAGGATAAACACCCTCTTTTATCAAAAAATATTAATCAAAACTTATTGATATTGCAGGGTATTATATAATATTGTCTATTGACAATTCATTTGATTTTTGGTATCAGAGATTGGAAGGTTTTGAAACAACGTCCCCAAAAGTGATCAACCCGTGATGTTTTAAAAAATGAAAATCAAAGTAATAGATAATTTAAAAGGAAAGACAGAACTGCTGAGTTATTTCGAAGCAGATCAAGTTGTAGCGTTAATCCGGCAAAATACTCAGGATGTCAATCAGGGAGAGTATAGTCCGGCAGATCTTGAAAGACTGATTGCCTTTGCAACGCCTGAAAAAATTCAGGAAGAGATGAAAAAAGGCTATCTGGCAATGCTATTCAATGACGAAGAAGATCTCATCGGTTGTGTCCTCGTCGTTCGAAGAGGAATTAAACTTGTCATAAAAACATTACAGGTTCAAACCATCTACTGCAGAAAAGGCTACGGCTCACTTTTATATAAGCAGTGTGAAAATATGTTCAGGCACATGGGTATGAATGAGATAGAAGTTCAAGTTCCCAAATTCCCACGCTCGGAAGCTTTCTACAGGAGCCGCGGATTTGTGAAAACCGGAAATCCAACCCCGAAAGATCTGCACTTTGCCATGTTTAAGTATATCTGAGAAATCCTCACCTAATTCAACGCCAGCCCATGGTCTCTTCCAGTTCATTGATTTTGATGATCTTAAGATCTTTATGAACACCTTCGGTGATATTTCTAATCTTCGCCTCGTTTTAGGCCGGAAAAACCTCCATACCTTTCGTTACCGCAAAAACATTACAAGTTGAATAAATCCCTCCCACTCAGAAGGATCTGATCAGACCATTTGGCAATCTTTTATATTACCTCTAAAATTATTATTCCACGCAGCTACCCGCATTACATAAAACAATTTGGTTTTGTGCATTTTTTCGAAATTTTTCTAAATCCAGTTTCGAAATTCTTCTAAATTAGGGCCCAACAGCGAGATTCATTGCCAACATCGACACAGTTAACCGACTGAATTAAAAAGGTTTATATACAATATGATTCGGTGGCATACTTCATGCAAAAAGTAAATTTGTAAGAAGGTACGGTATTTTTCCTATAATAGGGTTTTAATATTCCGCCCCCTTTTTAAATTTATTAATGGGATAGCTTAGGAGCTTAGTCTTAATGTTGTCACAAAACAGTGTGAAATAAGGAGGTGACATATGTTTAAAAAAATACTGCTCGCCACAACAGCTTCACCTAACTGTAACCATGCGGCCAAAGTGGCGTTTGATCTGCAGCTCAAATGGAAGGCGAAACTAATCGTTCTTCATGTCTTTGGCGTGCATAGGAGTAATTATACTCCTTTTGCCAAGAAAAGCAAAACCATCAAAAAGAAAGTGATGGATGAGGAATATGCGGCCCTGATAATTGAAGAGATGAAAAACTCCTATGCTAAGGAGTTGGAACATAACGAAAACGTTGTTCTTGAAGCCAATGTCGGGCGGGCTGATAAGGAAATCTTAAGGAAGGCGCGCGAAGAGGATGTTGACCTAATTATCATGGGTGCCCACACGCGCGAGGAAGGCGCTGGTCCTATGCGGTTCAGGAGTGTGGTTGGAAACACAATGCAAAGGGTTGCGAAATCCGCTCGCTGCCCAGTTATTATTATTGGCAGGCCAGGTACTACCGAATGGAAATTATTTTCAAATATTGAATCCGGATTGAAAATATTTCCAAATATTGTATTTGGAACCGATTTTTCCAAAGCATCTGATTCGGCCTTTCTCTTTGCGTACAAATTGGCAAAAGAAGTTGGAGCCAAGCTTTACCTTTTCCATGCTTTGAATATCCATTACGGCGATGCCGGCCAGGTTCGTCAGCAGACAGAGATTGAAGAAATGATAAAGGATGCTAAAGAGAAGATTGAAAAAAGATATATATCTCAATTGGATGGTTTTGATAATTATGGAATCGAAGTTTGGGAAGGCATCCCGTACGTTGAAATTTTAAAGTTCGCTCGACAAAAGAATTGTGAACTCATTGTCTTGGCGCATCACACTAAAATAATCGAATCTTCCTTAGCGTCATTCGGTAGCACGATTGAACAAGTAGTTCTCCGCGCAACACAGCCGGTTGCAAGTGTAAATCGTCCAGACAGAATTGCTGAAATGTAATCATTGCAGAAGAACCTCGTGTCCTGAAATGAGAAAAAATTTCCGCAATAGCAAGATAATGACTAATGTTAATAGCCGGCAATAGACTCTGTAAAATCTTTGCAAAGGCGGAAAGGGGGATGTTGAAGCTGTTTCTTTTCAGTTGAAATTTGAGGTTATATTTGAAACCGAGCATTTGAAAAATGTTGAAAAAGATAAGTCTGAGATCAAGGATATTAATAAATATAACTGCTCTGGTCGTCATCACGATCATGGGCGCGTTGGCGATGGTTGGGTAACCTCACCGGCGGGAATCGATCACAAGCAGCAAAGCTCCTTGGCCTTTCCAGGCCCACCTTACATTCCAAGATCGAAAAGTATAGTCTCAAGTTCAAAACTTCCGTTAAAGAAGACCCATCATAGTTATTGAAAAATCCTTCTAAAATGTGGGCACCTTTTCTTTAGATTATTATTTTTTTATTGCGATTCATAGATGAATTGCACTAATATTTATTATTATGATCACAGTGCATATCATTTTGCATTGGCCATACATAAAGGTCCATTTTAAAAAAATACGGTGTGATAATATAATATAATTTTTATTGCCTTTGAGCTGATTGAGCATGTAATTTTCCCGTTATTCTGGTTCATTATAAAAGTCAGAAAAAATCGAGTATTTTCATTAATAATGCTCAGGAGATAGATTATGAGAGAGCGTAAAATAATGTATGTTTTGATTCTGATAATGATAACAGTTTGTGTTGTTGTCGCCGGAATTAACATCTTCATTTTGTACGGAACAGCATTTGAGCAGCAACGAGAGCGACTGATGGAGAGTGTTAAGGGTCAAGCGCGTCTGATAGAAGCAGTTGCCAGATTTAACGTTCTTCATAAAGCAAAATGGCACCCTCAATACGGAGATCCGGCAGACGCAACGCTGGTTGAAATCATAGACGCGCATGAGCATTATGTGGGATTTGGAAAGACAGGAGAGTTTATGCTCGCCCGTCGCGATGGAGATAATATTTCTTTTTTATTGAATAACAGGCATGCCAGTTTCGAAAAACCACAGCAGATGCGGTTCGACTCGAATCTTGCCGAACCGACGCGTTTGGCGCTATCAGGAAAATCCGGAACAGTGGTTGGTCTTGATTATCGTGGGATGACTGTGGTTGCAGCATATGAACCCGTGGCACACTTGAACTTGGGTATAGTGGCAAAAATTGACTTGTCTGAGATTCGGGCGCCGTTTGCGAGAGCTGGGATAATAACTGGAGTATTATCAGTTTTGACTGTTGTAGTGTCGGTGTTATTGTTCCTCCGCATTAGCAACCCGATTATTAGAATTTTGGAGGACCGAACTTTCGAATTTGAGAAAATGAATGAGAAATTGATACAGGAGATAGGAGATCACAAACGATCGCAGATGGACTTACATGAAGCAAAAGACCTGCTTTCCAATACGTTTGACGCCCTCCAAGACTCGGTGATGGTCATCGATAAAGATTTTCGGGTTAGAATGTCGAATTGGAAAAGCCATGATTACATTTCAGAAAAAGATCGTCAGGGCCGTCCTTATTGTTATGAGGTGTTTTTGAACCGCAATAAACCCTGTAACCCCTGCCACAACATGGAGGTGTTTGCTACCGGTGAAATAAAGCAGTTTGAGAATATAAATCCCATTGATGGAAAGATCAGGGATATACGCGTGCTTCCGATGTTTGATGATGAAGGCAAGGTTATCTCGGTGATCGAACACCTCCGTGATATCACCGATCTCAAGCGATCAGAGAGGGCGTTGGTGGAAAGCGAACAGCGCTTCCGTGATCTGGTTGAAAATTCACTTATTGGAATATCCATTATTCAAAATAATCAAATTATCTATCAAAATCCCGAACAGGAGAAACTTATTGGTCCTCTACCACGGGAGCCTAAATTTGCAGATCTTGAAAACATTCATCCAGATGACGCTGAAAAGTTAAGACAATTTCACCAGGCCGTCAATTCAGGCCAAGTTCAGACACAGGATACAGATTTTAGGTTCTATCTCCCGGATAATACCAACAACACACTTGTCAAAAAATGGGTCCAATGTCGTGCAAGTATCATAGAATATCAAGGAGAAGAAGCGATGTTGGTCAATATGATGGATATTTCCCGGTCTAAGGAGATGGAGAGGCTTTTAAGAATTCAAGACAAGATGTCTTCTCTGGGGCGTGTGGCTGCCGGTATTGCCCATGAAATAAGAAACCCGCTTTCCGGCATTAATATCTACTTAAACACCCTTGAGAAGATCTATGATAAAAGGGAAAACTTGGAAAAAGTAAAGGGGATTTTAGAAAAGATCCAATCAGCCTCAATTAAGATTGAGTCTGTGATCAGGAGGGTCATGGATTTTTCAAAACCCGGTGAGCCAAAGTTTGTTTTAACAGACATAAATAAATCCATTAAGGAAGCCGTTAATCTTTCCGAGGTTACTTTGCGTAAGAAAGGGATTAAGATAGAAAAAGCTCTGGCTTCGGATTTGCCACTGTGTCAAGCCGATCCAAACATGATCGAACAGGTAATTTTAAATCTGATCAACAATGCCACTGAAGCCATGCAGGATATGAGGAAAGGAAAAAAAATAGAGATAACCTCATCTATAGGAAATGATTGTATTCTCATGATGGTTTCCGATTCTGGTCCCGGGGTGCCTTTAGCCATGAAAGATCAACTATTTGATCCCTTTTATTCCACCAAGAGCAGCGGTACAGGAATCGGCCTAAGTATCACCCACAGAATTGTCACAGATCATGGTGGTTCTATGGATATCTCAGAAAGTAGATGGGGCGGAGCTGAATTCAGGATTGAATTGCCCATAAAGAAAGGAATAGGCGACTCATGATTCAATATTCTATTTATATCGTCGATGATGAAGAGAGCATAAGGGAAGGGGTAACGATGGCCCTTGAGGAACACTATAAAATAGAAGCATTCTCTACAGCCGAGACCGCAATTGACGCCATAGAGGCAAATCTCCCTGACCTGGTTCTGCTTGACATCGGATTACCGGGTATGGATGGGATGAATGCGCTTCGCGAAATTAAGGGTCTGCATCCTGATGTACTAGTTATTATGATAACTGCCTATGAAGATATCGCCAGCGTAATCTCTGCCATGAAGCTGGGTGCCTATGATTATGTGGTAAAACCGATTCACATGGATAGTTTGGAGATGACAATTCGAAATGCGCTTGAAACGATCCGACTAAGAAAAGAAGTTCAGTTGCTCCAAGAGAGATATCTTAGGGAGAACCTTCCTTGTTTTATAAGTGAAAGCAATGCTATCCAGAATGTTATGGCTTTTATAGAGATGGTGGCAAAAAGCCCAGATACTCCGATTCTTATTCTCGGAGAAACCGGTACAGGTAAAGAATTGATTGCCAGTGCGATTCATTACAGAAGCCCCAATTTCAAGGGGCCTTTCATGACTGTGAATTGTGCTGCCATCCCAAAAGACCTTATTGAAAGCGAACTTTTTGGGTATGAAAAAGGCGCCTTCAGCGGAGCGGGGGCATCAGGCAAAAAAGGCTTAATAGAAGAGGCGGCAAATGGGACCCTGTTTCTTGATGAGGTGGGGGATTTGAGTCTTGAAGCCCAGGCCAAGCTTCTTAGATTTCTCGAAATGGGTGAATTTTACAGGGTTGGCGGGACAAAGAAATTGCAAATTGAAACAAGAATCGTTTCCGCCACCAACAAAGATTTAGACAGTATGATAGAAAAAGGCCTGTTTCGAAAGGACCTTTATTTCCGAGTCGGAGTAATAAAAGTACAGGCACCCTCGTTGAATGAACGTCGCGGTGATATCATGCCACTTGCCAAGCACTTCATTATGGAGTTCAGCAATAAATTCGGCAAGGCATTCACCGACATCTCTGCAAATGCAGAGAATGCTCTTATGACACACAACTGGACAGGCCATGTTCGTGAACTAAAAAACCTTATAGAGAAAGGAGTGCTTGTAGGAGAGGGACCAATGTTGGAGGTCGAGGATCTCGGCTTAGGAAAAATATCCGGAAGTGACACACCCAAGAAAGCAACAGATGGAATTATTTTTCCACCGCTTCCAGCTCAAGGCATCGACCTTGCTTTCACTCAAGAATCTTTAGAAAAATATTATATTGAAGAAGCCTTTAGAATGGCCGAAGGCAACGAAAGTAGGGCTGCCAGACTCCTTAACATGAACCACCACACCTTCCGTTACCGGAGAAAGAAGCTACAAAACAAATAGATCCCGTCCCCCAGAAAGATCTGATCAAACCATTTGACAATTCTTATATAATTTCTCCCGAATATTCTATTCTACGCAATTACCAGCATCAGGTGATATCATTTGGCCTGGTGCGTTTTTTTTCGTATTTTTCGAAATTTTTCTAAAACAAGTTTCGAAATTCTTCTAAATTAGGGCTCTGTGATAAGATGCTGGGCGAACGGTAAAACTATAACTACTATGACTTTATAAGGTTTATCTTAATTATGATTCGATGGCATACTTCATGCAAACCGTAAAATGGTAAGAAGCCACAGTATTTTCTCAATTAGACGAATTTTAATGTTCCAGGAGACTTCAGATGGACCTGTATAGCAAACTCAAAGACAAGAAAATATTACTCGTAGACGACGATGAGTGGATCAGGGACTCCTTAACCGTGTACTTCGGTGCTGAAGGCTGCCACATTCTGGCGGTAGAGACGGCTGAAGAGGGTCTGGAATTACTCAAACAGGAAGATTGGGATATCATTCTTACAGACTATAAATTACCGGGCATAGATGGGTTGACATTTTCTAAAAAGATTCAGGGGATTCGTCCGGATGCCATAAAAATACTCATCACGGCCTACAAAAATAAAGAGGTAGTTTCTGAAGCAGTGAGTGCCGGAATTCAAGATCTTATTGATAAGCCATTCACAATCAAGACTATTGAAGATTCTATTTCTCGATTGATCCTCAAGAATGAAAAAGAAATTAAGAAAAGTTCATAATGTTTTTAAAGGTTCACTTATTTCAAAAAGCAAGGGGTTTGGCCACAATATACCTCTGACATTTGTAAGTCGTTTAACCAAAGTATAATGAGCGAATGGATGGATTGGTAGAATTCACGGAAGGAAAAATCATGAAAACCTTGGACATTTTCTTGGTAACTTCTTTAGGTCTTACAGCAGCATGGTGCATTTACACATTAATTGTATTCTTAGGTTTTATTTTTATTACCCAGCCTTGGTATATGTAGCTGTTTTACGTAACGCCGGAGATTTAGATTAAAGTTCCCAAAAACTTAAAAAAGAACACTTAAAAAAGATTTAATTTAAGGAGGCGTAACATGTCACATGTTAAATCAAAACAAAAGATTAAACGGCGAAGAGTGAAATTTTCATTAAAATCAGACGGAGCCAAAGAGGTTATCTTGATGGGAGATTTTAACAATTGGAATCCCAAAAAACACTCGATGCAAAGTAATGGTGAGGGAGTATGGAACAAAACAGTGGTGCTTTCTCCTGGAAAATACGAGTACAAGTTTTTGATTGACGGTGAATGGAGGGAAGACCCCCAGAATGATCAAACCTGTCCGAATTCTTTCGGGACTCACAACAGTGTTCTTCACATAACCGTACCGTAAAAAGTTCCAGCCATTATGGAGGATAACAATGGCATCAAACTTCCATATGTTTTCTTTTAAAACCAGAGACAGTCTTCATCTAAAATTGGAGGGCGATTTTGATGGAAATTCTGCCTATGAATTGCTCGAAACTCTAAAAAAATATGATAGCGGTTCTTATCAGATCTTTATTGACACTAATGACCTTAAAACCATCTATCCATTCGGTAAGGAAGTGTTTCAAAAGAAACTCGGTGCTTTCAAACAGCAATTAAGCAACCTTATCTTTATTGGGGAAAATGGACATATATTTTTGCCAAATTAGAAGCCGTTGCATCGGTGCACCACCATACCGGTTGATGGCGCAGCTCCGACCCGACACAATAGAAACTATATCTATTAGAATGACGGGCGGGATATCTTGAATGTGTCCTTGGAGATATCAGGGGAGGATTGAGGAGCTATAATCAAATAAAAGCAAGGCAATAAACAGCCTACAGATCTGAAAATCGAGCAATGCCGAAGGATAAGCCTCTTTAACAAACAGGGACTTATCTAAGGCGTTGCGGAAGATTAAAGTGTATTAAAATGGAAAAAATTCTGATCATCGATAATCAAAAATGGATACTAGATCTTTTTCATAACGAATTGCTCCGTGAGAGGTATACAGTTTCAGTTGCACCGGATGCTGAAATAATTCAGGAACACATTATGTCAGGCAAGTTCGATATGGTGCTTTTAAGTCTTTATCTGCAGCATGGTTACTTCGTATGGGAAGTTTTACAGCACATCAAAAAGTTAGACCCAGACCTCCCGGTGATTATTCTTGCCGAATATGACAAATATCTATATGAACCGCAACTCGAATTAGCCGAGGACTATGTGGTCAAGAGCTGTTTGGCGGTAAAAGAACTCAAACAAAAGATGGACGCAATTTTATGTGATGAATAGCTGACTACAGCAGCAAACCTTGCGTCTTGCATCTCCCCGAAAGGCGGGATCTAACGACCGGCAAACTCAACAATCGCTCAGCTGAGTTTTAACGATAAAGGAGGAAAAAGCAATGCAGCATAGCGACACTTATTGGAAGATGAGAAGAAAAATGGCCAAGGATTTAGGCTACCAAATTGATGAAATTCAAGCTGAGAAAAAGAGCTCGAAAACGGAAGTCAACGCTGAGATTGTCAAACATTTCCAGGCGCTGAGGCAGAAAACAGATAACGTGCTGAAAAAATTGGACGACTTAAAATATGCCGGCGAGAACACGAAGGAAAATATCAAAGAAGAAGTGGAGAAAGCAATGGATGATCTGAAGGCGGCTGTGGACGACGCTATATCCAGATACAGGTAAATTAGCGAAAAATATAGTCTGAAATGATGTGACGGGGAATGGAGCAAATATGGCTCTCTGTTTTCATTGCATCCGGAGTAAAATGAGGCTTCTTGCCGCCCCGTTGAGACGGGATCTTCACTGCGTTCCGACAAGCGGTGGGGGTATTTAAAAACCATGATAGATTTTTTTATCAAATTTGTAGATACAGGAGGGAGACATGTATAAAACTATATTGGTTCCATTGGACGGCTCGAAACGAGCTGAGGCAATATTGCCTCATGTTAAGAATCTGTCACGATGTTTCAACGCCAAAGTGATTTTTTTTATAGTTGCGGAACCGTCGCTTATGTTGGAATATGATGAAGTCATTGATATGCCAAAGTACCTTGAAATACGAGATCATCAGAAGAAGGAAACAGAAACTTATCTTGCTTCTCTTCAAAAAGGGTTTCGCGCAAAGGGTATCAAAGTTCAAACTATCATCGGCCATGGGCTGGTTGTAAAAGCGATTATTGATGTTGCTGAACGCGAAAATGCGGACCTGGTGGCGATGGCCAGTCACGGTCGCAGCGGTTTGTCCAGAGCATTTTATGGAAGCGTCGCAGCCGGGGTGTTGCAACGTATAGATCGACCCTTGCTCCTCATTCGTTCACGGCGTAATGATTAGCCCGGATATTCCCCAAGTTTGATTTGTTTATTTGCTTGATATGAAAAATGAGACAGTATCGAACTTCACCAGTTGCGGATACAGTGGTCCAATAACGTGACCAGTCTCTTCTCCAACGTCTGATAAGAATAGTAACGGCGTCCGAGCTGATAGTTCTTTTCTGCCCATTCAATGGTCAGCTCATGATTAAAGAGTATCTTTTGGACGTCTTCAACAATTTTCAAACTTATAAAATCTTCAAACCATATTACCTTAAACCCCTTGGGTTGGATGTCACATTTGAAGATTTCATAGGCTTCCATTATAATGGGACGGCGGTAGTATATCGTTTCCAAAAATGCATTTCCGAATCCTTCGATCACCGAGGGATAAGTCACAAGATCTGCCTGTGAGTATGCATCTGCTATTGAATAAACTTTTCGTCCGTCAGAAGTTGTCTGGCGACGGTAGGCAAACCGATCGGCTGCACACAAAAAGTTCACCCCGATAAGATTGGCAAATTCTTTAAGATATATCTGATAATCAATGCCCTCGTCACCTGCTTTATGGGTCACGACTAATACACATTCTGTGTTGATACGCCGTGCCAATGCGATAGCTCTTTCTATCTTTTTTCGAGGTACTATACGCGTTGGTTGAAGCAGGATAGCAGTTCCTTTTTTAATTCCCAGCTCCTGCCGCATATCATTTGCATAACCATCCGGCAAAGAAGGAGGTGAATCAAAATCCATCACGTTTGGTACAAGGACGGAACCAATGCCTGTCCGGAAAGCAAGTTCACGAGCAGCGATACTGTTAATAACCACATGATAAACAGAACTCATGGTGCAGGGAAATGCCGAACGTAAATAGTCATCTGCCGGGCTTTTTATATATCGGGTGCGTTCCCACCAGAAATCATGATGATGGGCTATCGTATGCATCGATGTCTCACCTATAAATTCAGCAAGTGCAATTCCCAAAGGCACATTCATGGGCAAAGACAATGCATTTTCTACTATGAGAAGATTCAAATCAAACCTCTGCACAAACCGATACAAGCCGGCCTTTAAATGTTCCTTAAGTTTGTGAATTACTCGGCTAGTATCTCCGGAGCGTTTTTTATCTTTGAAAAGCGTTTCATCAATTTTTAAGATCTCCGGATGTTTCATATGCGCCTCCGGAACCATATGCACGCGCTCTTCCGGCCAGTCAGATTCTCCGCAGAAACAAAAACATTCATGTCTCAACCCTTGCAAGATATTCACCCACTTATTGGTCTCAAGGGAAACACCGTCCGTTCCCGACAATCGTGTCGCAATAAAACCAATTCGCATTCGCTGGGTATCCATCAATCTACCTCAACTTTCTTTAATTGGGTCCTATACCGCCGCCGCCTTGCATTTACTTACCACCTTCAGATTCTGGATTCTATCTTTTGGATAAAATGTCGTTTATGACTTTTTGTTTTTCTTTATCCGGTCAAACATCTTTAAAGCATCAAAATAATACCGCACTCTGAATTCCACCCGACAATCGTTTTTCTTTTCACCATATTCAGTGTCCGGACCCCCCTCAATAAATCCCGCCTTCAACCGCAACTCCAGATTTGTAAACCCTGTATATGAGAACTCCGGGGAAAGGGAATAACTTTTATCATTAAGGTTGTAGATCCAGGTAATTGACGGCGTGAAATAAAGAATATCAAAGGGTTCTTTCTGGCTAATACGCAAGTAAAGGTAATCTTGCATGGGATTTCGCCTGTTGTAGCCTTCTTCAGCAAATGATGCGGCATTTCTCAAAAGGCTATCATCGCCTGAAGCGAGAAACACATCATGACCCTTATTTGCAAAGGCAAAGAAATCCTCCATCTCACCGGCGGTGAATCCCGTTCCGTTCCGATAATACTCGCAAATGAAGGTAGTATCGTAGAGTGTGAGGTATCTGAGGCCCACAAGATAGCTTGTGGCATCAAATGTTTTGTCATACATTCTTCCATCGCTATCAATAAATTTCTTTTTGAAGTTATTTATAAACGCAAATTCACCATGTATTTCGAAATTTGGGGTGATATTTCGCGAAAAATCTAAACCAAATCTGGACGTTTTACTACCACCGGTGAGGAACATAAAATCTATATCAGTGTTATAGAAAAGAAGATACAGCTTGCCAGCGAAGTTAAGATTGTTTATATTTCCAAAATCCTCATTAATATCTTCATAAACAGGGACGAAGACTGGGGTAAGAGTTGCGGTTTGTAAAGGCCCATTAAAACTCTTTGTGTAATTCGTTAATGCCATAATGAACCCTTCGCGAGGAAGGTTGGGATCCTCGGGATTTTTAGGTCTTTGCGCAAAGCCCACAAAGGTTTGGGCATAGCCTTTGCCCCAGTTTAATGTTATTTTGCCAAAATCAGCATTAAAATACGGCGAAGGTTGCAGAGACACATATCCTTCGAAAATATTTACCTCTGCATCTGATTCGATTTCAGACTCAACAGCGTCAATATTTGTCCTCAGGAAAAAGCCTCCAATCCCTTTTTCATAACTTACATCCAATAAGAGTTCGAAATTATATTCATCTAACTTGCTTCTATTTGAACGATCATAAAATTCGAGGTTATAGAAAGCCGCATCATCATCCAACCAATAAAATGTGGGCCGGAATTCTATATACCCACCAATGCTGTATGGCTTTTTTTCTATCTCTTTCTCTATTTCCGACAAGTCAAAGGAATACTCTTCCTGGGCGAGGAGAAACTGAGGGAAAAGAATAAAGATTGATAGCAATATCTTAAGTAATTTCAATTTCTTGATAACCCATTTATCGCAGGGATTCCAGCTTGGACATGAATGTGAGTGTAAATACCTCATCTTTAAGCTTCACGGGCTTAACTTTTACAAAAATCATGATCGATTTGTATCCCTTGTGAAGAGGGCTGTTGGTTTCGATGACAGAAGGACGGATAATGTTATCAACAAAGGCTTTGACCTCCTTGAAATGAAGGGTTTTAAGCAGTATCCCGGATGCGGCATAACATTCGATTTTGGTAGGAAGCAGTTTCTTATCATCGGCCCACATTTTAACCCTGTCGTAAGCAACAGATCTGGTCTTTGCTTTTAGGTGAAGAAGGTAGAGGCCTTTTTCTTTTTCCATTTTTTCACAGTTATATTCTTGGTTGTAGTCAAGTCTCATGATGTCCGCATTGTTGAAAATGCCCCCCGTTACGGACTGTAGGCTGGTTATGCGGATGGGTTTTCCCACATTTGGAATGTAAAGCCACATATTTTCTCCCACCCGAAGGGTAGATCGGCCTTTCTCACTGGCAGGAGACAAAAAGACGGATGCAATCTTATCTTTTCCCTTTTTTACTGAATACATGATAAACGCTTTTGTTGAACCGTCAGGTTCAACATTGATCAGTTTGCGGTACATCTCAAAGCTTTCGGGGTTGAGGTTGCGGTCTACTTTTTCCAATAGCTCATTTCCGTCAATAGCAAAAGTCGAAGAACTCACTACCAAAAAAACCAGTATACTTCCTGTAATATATTTTATCATAATTTACCTCATATTAGTTTCCTTTAATTAAGGTCTTCAACAACGTTTTTTACAATACCTGATGCCTCGTGATGATCTATTCCCTTTTCATCCAAAGCTGATTTCATTTTATGGCCAAAATCACCTGCAACCACTACGTTAACATTTTTTGAGGCAAGAAGATCTGCAGCGTTTGGCCCGGCGCCCCTCACAGCATCACGAAACGGATTAGAAATAACCTCCAGGAGATTTCCACCCTTGTCAAAGATCAAATAATACGGAGCATGTGCTGCCTTATCGCTTATTTGACTGTTTTCTGTTTTTTCAAGCGTTGCCACGGCAATTATTTGTGCCTGTTTGGGTTGGGCAAAAACAACGGTGCAAAGAAACAGGGCCAAACCAATTAGTATAATAATTTTTTTCATTTTTCTCTCCAACTGTGGATTATTAAGCCATAAAGTAAAGCTCTTCAGCGAAGCTTCATCTTTGTTTGTATTTTCGTGTTATCGTTATTATGCCTTCAATTCTACACATGTCTTAACGCATCAACCGGCTCCATCTTTGAAGCCTTGTAAGCCGGCTGCAGGGCAGCGAAACCCGAAACCAAAAGTACAATGGCGGACACCCAACACAGTTCAGAGAAATTAATGGCTGGAGACAGGATGAGATCGTCCATTCGACCAAAAGAGAACCGAATCTTATAGATATTCAATATGTAAATCCCTCCAAGGCCGATAACATTTCCAAGAAGGGTGCTGATTACCCCGAGGGAAAATCCTTCAGCTAAAAACAGGATCATAATTTTTCCGGGCGAGGTTCCAATGGCAGACATAGTTCCGATTTCTCTGATCCTTTCATAGACCGACATGATCATGACGTTTAGAATACTGATAAGAACAATAGCGATCATAATGATTTTCATGGAAACGGTCATAAGATCGATCATTTTGGCAATATTATTAAAGGGCGACAGATTTTCCCATGTATGAATTTCAAAAGCGGGTTTCCCTTTGGGGTTTTTGTATCGGGCAAGGCCGGACTTCAGATCGGCAAAAACGGTATCAAGCTTATCGAAGTTTTTTAACCGTATGGCAACTTCCGTGACCTCAGGTTCTTTCATGCGAAGCAGGGCTTGTGCATCATCAATATGCATATAACCCTCTTTGCCCTGGGGACCCAGTACATCCTCTATAATCCCGGCTACGATAAAGTTTAGGCCATTCACAGAGCCCTCCCTATTATTGGCAACAACAACTACTGAGTCCTCTTCCTTTATTTTCATTCCTTTTGCTAACTTCTCAGGAATAATGACCTCCCCTGTCTTTATAAAAATCTCACCCTTATTCTTGTCCTTTAACAGGATGCGGTCCCCAATGGCAGGGCAAACTTTAACCTCTTTTTCAGGATCTATGGCGTTAATGCGGATATTGGTTGTCTCGGTAAAATTGCTCAGCATGGCTCCCAACTTTATCCTTGGGGCATAGGCAGACACTTCAGGTTGTTGCATGAGAATTTCCTCGATTTTCTTATATCCTTTCTGATTTAGATTTAAATTCAAAGGCATTGTATCGATGGAGGAAACGTATCCTCTCTTATGGATCTGCATTTGGGCCAGATTGGAGTCCGTTATCTGGCCAATCATCATGCCCTTAAATGACCCGGAAAGGCCTGAAAAGAGTATAACCATCACAACACCCACCATGATCAACAGAGAAGTAAGAAGTGTTCTCCTCCTGTAACGCTTTAGATTTCGTAAGGCTATTTTGAAAGTATTAATCATTGGGTTTCCTTCCTGTCTGAAATTTGCTCCGTATGAATCAGCCTGCCATCTTCCAGGGTGTGAATAACTTCCGCCTCATGCATGATCCTTGGGTCATGGGTCGAAAAGATAAATGTGGTTCCAAAATCGTCTCGCATCCGCCTCATGAGTCGAATCACGTTCAGGGCTGTGTTGTGATCAAGGTTCGCCGTGGGTTCATCTGCCAATACGATTTTTGGCCGCGTCACCAGAGCACGGGCCACAGCCACCCTCTGCTTCTGGCCGCCTGAAAGCTGGTCGGGAAACTTGTCTTTTTGCTCTAACATCTCGACTGCTTCAAGGACATTCAAGATCATGTCCTCTTGTTTTGACTTCGATTCGTTCTTTATCATCACGAGAGGATATTCAATATTCTCGTAGGCGGTCAGCACAGGAAAAAGGTTGAATGCCTGGAAAATAAACCCCAGCACTGAACCCCTGAAAGCCGCAGCCTCTTTTCGCTTAAGAGCACTCACCGCCTCCCCGGACACCACTAGCTTCCCTGTTGTCGGTTTGTCCAGACATCCAACAAGGTTTAGAAGCGTGGTCTTACCACATCCCGAAGGCCCAACGAAGGAGACAAAGGAAGCTGGCTCAATTTCGAAATTCAAGCCTTTTAACGCCTCCACCTTAACTTCTCCGCTTAGATATGTCTTTGATACATCCTCAGCTATTACTAAACTCATAATTTACCTCTTTCTGTGCCTACATATGAATCCTTTACGCATACAGCCCATAACAACCAAGTTCATTGATGTGAGATTCATTTATCGATCTTTTGAATGATGTGTCCCTGTATAATAGAAGCAATAATGATATACCCTGTAAGTATGATGACGAATGGTATTTTAAAATAGTAAACCATCAAGGGCAATAGCGGAATTTTTATAGCCCTGTTATACAAAAATGCTGCAATCAAACCACTCTTCATGCCTTGATTTCGAAGATCTCGCAAAAGAGGATACCACGCATAAACAGGGCCATGACTCAGTATTCCTGTAAATATAGCTAAAAACCATCCTTTAATTCCAGATCCTTTCCCGACATACTTTGATACTGTCCTGGGAGTAACAAAATAATTCATAATGCCCATAAAGAGTATAATAAGTAATAAGGATGGCACGATTTGAATAAGCGCATCTGCGCTTACCTTTAAAGATTTCTCTATGTTTTCGGGCTGGGGAAAAAACAGCAGAAAATAGATAAAGACGACAGTCCCTAAAAAATATATTCCATTATATTTGGCGCCATTTCTTTTTTTCACCCTATCTTTTCTATCTCCATTTCTATCATTGAATTATTACCAATGTCTTAACAGTTGCTATTGAAACCAGGATAGCTAAAATATAGCCTAAAATATTTCTGACACACGCGAACCGTCTCCCCAAAACGGTTGCTTCAGCAGGAAATTGAATGATACCGACCGTAACCCATGCCACGAGAAATGATGTTATTGCAATGAGGCTGACATTTTCTTTCACCAGTTCTCCTCCTATAATGTAACTGTTAACAGGATTTCCGGTAGAAATACTGCCAATTAATGCGCCAATTACAGTATCTCGCAGAAATTCTCCCGTAAATACGGCAGAAAGCATCTGCTTTGATACAAATGTTCTGAAAAGTCCAAAAACTAAGATGACACCCAGTATAATAGGTAATGAGGTTCCGAAACTTTTAAAGGCTTTAAATAAAGCTGAGACGATATCTTTCTTTTCATCGTTTTGTTTTCTGTTAGTCATGGATCCTTCCTTGCTGGCGACTCGCTGGAGAATTATCAGAATTTGCCCTTTTCCTTTTGAAATTGATCTTTGGGCATAGACATCTTTCCTTCACCTTTATTTCTGATATAAATCTAATTTTTGTTAACTCAGGCTAATCCACAACTAAAACCGAAATATCCTTTGCTGTATTGAATACTTTTTGTGAAACACTCCCTAGAATAAAATCCTTAATTCCGGAAAGTCCCCTTTTCCCCATAACGACGACATGATAACCGGCCTTGGCTTCTCTTATGATATCTCTTGCAATTCCCTTTTTTTTTATTTCTGATTTTTTTGTGATATTCTTTTCTTCGAATTTTGCATCCAAAAGTATTCTTTTGGCTTTTTGCATGGCCTCATTAACCAGCTTCTTTTTTTTCTCTTCCAGCAAGCAAAAAGAGCTCTGTTGGGATGTAAAATAAGGGGTTAACTCCGGACTGTTCATTGCGCACAAGGTTGCAGTGTCTGGAATTACATTAAATAGCGTAATTGTATTATCAGGTGTAAAAAAATTAGCCACAAATTCAACTGCTCGCCTAGCGTTTTCAGAATCATCAATTGCCAATAATATTTTTTTCTCCATGGGTAGCACCCTCCTTTAAGGTGTTATATGCCTCTGTATTCATTATACCAAGTTAGATTATATCCTATTCACAGTATTTTAATCCTTACACATCATCTCACTATTTTGTTTAGGTTTTTGATCAACCAAGTAGAGATTCTTCAAACTACATAACAACTAAGGTTTTGCGAGACCGGCTAAAAAGTTATTCGTGAGGAGGAACAAAATCTTCTATCCTGCCCTTTGTTGTGGCTCAAAAACTGCCTTAAAAATCATAATCATAGGCATCGTCGTGGGCTGGTCTGACGTCTTTCATCATAACAACAACACCCACAGGCATATTTTCCCTGTCCTTGACCATGTTCGGAATTTCTGCAACACGATAGAACCCTGCTCTGTTAAAAGCATGGATTGCAGCAGTGCTAAGTTCGGGAATTTCGACAATGAGTTTTTCGATCCCAAGTTTGTACGCGATGTCCACGAGCTCATTAATCATCAGATGCCCCAGACCAACATCCCGGTACTCTTTGTGCACAAAAACCCGCACGGTACCCAGATGGTGTTTCCAGCCAGACCGGCGGCGGTTGATCGTTGCATCGCCAATAATAGCATTATCTTTTATTGCCAAAATGGGCAGCGTCTTTTCGTAGTCAAGATTTTTCGCCCATTTTTCTACAAGGAGTCTGCTGGATACATCGTCACGCAAATACCTTGAATCTTCTTTGGGAATCGCTTTGAAAAACTCATACAACGCATCCTGGTCTTCCGCCACCATAGGACGCAGAAGAACCTTAGTCCCGTTTTTAAGTTCTGTCTCTTTCTGATACGTGTTAATATCTATTTTCGGATACATGTCTCGGTCTGCCATGAAGATTACCTCCTTTTAACCCTTAAGGGCATGTTGATATTTTTTGCTCCCCTCACGAAAAAATTATTTTATATGTGGCTCGTAATATAATTTAAAAGAGACTCTTCAAAAGATATTAATTGATCTTACTGTTTTTCCCTGACCTAACTTCCTGATGTGCATGGATCATGCCACCAAGTCATGATCTGAAAAAATAATAAAATTCCAAACAGTTAATATCATTATCACCTGTGATTAATTCTTCTGGGCAGTCAAATTTAGAAATTTTGCGAAATTTCTTTTCGCAATTTTTCTAAATCAAATGGATTATCACGGATAATATCAGTGGAAATATAATTTTTAAGGTGATGTTTTTGGTATCAGTGAGAAGGGCGCAGGGCTTAAAAGCAGAAGACACAAGGGTTATTTCATAGTTATATCCATATACTGTTTTCGGGTGGTACATTTCATGCATAAAGCTAGGTAGAAAGAAAAGTCACAATGGTTATTTAATAATTATATGAAGGGGGTGTGTTATGAGTAATTTACCCAAGGATTTCGATCCTCCATATCGAAAGAATATGGATTCCGGGGCGGCTGAACAAGACAGGGTCATTGACGATTTCCCGTCCTTTAATCCAGCATAAGTACATCGTTACGAGTAACAAACGGGGCGTCGGGAAAACAAGCCTTGCTGTCAATTTAGCAGTTGTCCTTTCCAAAAGAAAGGTGAAAGTCGGCCTGATCGATCTTGATCTTCATGGCACAAATATTTCCAATATGCTCGGGCTCCAAGGAATTTATGAAACCGATGTAGATAAGCAAGTTTGTCCCCGAATCCTATTCAGATTATCTGAAAGTGATATCTATTGAATCCATTATGAAGGATGTGAACCAGACCGTGATCTGGCGAGGGGACTTGAAAAGCCATGTCATTCGCCAGTTCATTGCTGACGTAAGTTGGGGAGACTTGGATTATCTTATCATCGATTCCATATCGGGTACGGGTGATGAACCGCTCGCCGTGGCTCAAGCGATCCAGGATGCCAAAGTCATTTTCGTTTCAGCCCCCGAGAAGGAATATCTGCCTCGTGTCAGAAAACAAGTCAGAGAATTGATTAATTTATACGAAAACGCCCAAAATTCTATTTTGGGTTTCGTAGAAAATATGAGCGGTTTATTTTGTAAAAATTGCGACAAAACCGCGGAAGGAATGATCAGAGAATCAAATATCATGCAATGTCCGCTACTTAGGTCGGATTCCCCTTGATCCTCACATGCCGTATTGCACTGCAGCAGGGCAATCTTATCTGGAGAAATATCCGAATTCCGAAGCAGCACATGGATATGAATTAATTGTCGATAAAATTATTGAAGACAGCCGTTCACAAAAATCTGTGATCACAAAGATTGCCATTCCAATATCCGAAGATCGGCTTTTTCCATCTTTTGGTAAGGCAACCGAATTTGCCGTTTTCCATATACAAAATCAGCAAATAATAAAAAAGGAAATCTTGCACCCACCTTCTCATGCACCGAATGTGTTCCCCGATTGGCTTCACGATTTGGGGGTTAGCACTATCATCGCAGGGAACATGGGCCCTAAGGCCATGGAGAATTTTAGAGCAAAGGGAACCACCGTCATCACCGGCTCCTCTAGTACAAGCCCTGATGAACTGGTTCAACAGCACCTTTCTCGAAACCGGTAAGGATATCTCTTTTAATTTGAGCAGAATAAGAAGGTATATGGACTGGTCTCGGAAATTAAAGGCCGAGCAGAACGTCTAAGAGGAAAAAATGAGCAGCATGATTGCTTTTGGCCCTGTCCCATCCAGGCGTTTGGGGCACAGCCTCGGGATAAATAATATCCCGCCCAAGATATGCACCTATTCCTGTGTATACTGCCAGTTGGGCCGTACTAAAAAAATGCAGGCTGAGCGTCGTATGTTCTATAATCCGCAAAAAATCTTACAGGATGTCCAGGACAAGGTGAAAAAGGTGAAAGAGACCGGAGACCCCATTGACTACTTGACATTCGTGCCCGATGGGGAACCCACGCTGGACATCAATCTCGCCTATGAAATCGATTTATTGAAATCTTTGGGAGTTAAGATTGCCGTGATTACCAACGGTTCCCTTATTTGGCGCGAAGATGTGAGAGAGGCGCTGATGAAAGCAGATTGGGTTTCATTGAAGATAGACTCTGTACAAGAAGAGTTTTGGCGCAGAATTAATCGGCCTTATGGAACCTTGCAACTCTCTTTGATTAAGCAAGGAATGTTCGAATTTGCGCGAACTTACAGGGGAGAACTTGTAACGGAAACAATGCTTGTTAGAACGGTCAATGACAGCGAAGATGGCCTCAGTAAGATTGCCGACTTGTTGGCTCGGTTGAAGCCTGACAGGGCTTATTTATCCATTCCTACACGGCCGCCTGCAGAGGAATGGGCACAACCTCCTCCCGAGGAAATTATCAATCAAGCTTATCACATCCTCCATGAACGGATTGATCAGGTGGAATATCTGATTGGATACGAAGGCAATGATTTCGCCTTTACGGGTAACGTCGAGGAAGACCTTTTGAGTATCACCGCCGTGCATCCAATGCGGGAAGAGGCAGTAAGCGACTTCCTGGCGCGTGCCGGAGCTGATTGGTCTGTCATACAGAGATTGATCGATCGGGGTCAGCTCATCGAGACGAAGTACAAAGGACGGAAGTTCTATATGAGAAGACTACCTGAAAGATACAATGGATAGGTCTTCACTGACTCGGGGCACGGACAATGATTTCTATATCAAGATGTCCAATGATTGATGAACAAGATTTTGTACCAGAACACTATCCGAGACGTTTGAAAATGGGGTGCGTTGCAATCTTTGCAACCATCGGTGCAAGATCAAAGAAAGGGAAAGGGGTGTTTTCGGTGTCAGGGAAAACCGAGGCGAAAAGCTTTACAGTCTCGTATACGGTAAGTTGCCAAAAGGCTTATAATTATCAAATCGTAGCTCGGTGACCTAATATCTTGTTGGAATTAGTACTGCTTAAAACCTAAGGAGCAGAAAATGGCAAATGATAAATGTGTTTCATTAACAGTCAGGAAAGGAATATGGGACGCTTTCAGTGAAATAGCATCTAAAAGGGAAGTTGATATCTTAAATCTCATTGAGGAGGTTCTGATCGATTTTATAGTCAATAATTTAGATGATTGTCACAGATTCCCCGACTTGCTCGACGATCAGGAATACATCAAACATAGACCTCCTTGTTAGTGGAAAGGTTCAATCAAAGGCTTGGTGCTATCTGCATTGTCACATTCTCTTGCTGTCATCTTTTCCACAGTAAATCTTCCATGTCTTTAAATGTAAATTCTACTCATAGCTGCTAAGAACGATAGTGGCAATCAGTAATTATCAATCCACCTGCTTACAAATAGCGAGTTCTTATCATCTCATCTTAAATTATTGTGCTGACCGTCAAACACCATTTTCTAAAGTCAGGATGTGCGGTATTGACCTGATCTCAAACTGGGTCAGATACATTAGAAAACACATCGTCAATCCTGACTGATGTCAGATATCTTTGGTAGGCTTTAGCAAGTGATTAAGCATTGACCGGTTCCCCTGTCTCTTCGTAACCTTCCAGAAAGTTTCTTAGTACCTGAATTTTGCACGAGTCGAAGGTTTCTATCTACAAGGCATTAAGGGTGAAGACGTAGTATACTACTTCAAAGCCTTAATAACGCAGTAGATGGGAACCCTCGGCTTGCTCTTGAGTGAAAATTGACAAGTAAAATTATTTATCATCCTTTTATCCAATTGAGTAATAATCGTTAATGGAAAATAATCGATTAAACCATTGTGCATAGACCTTTTACAATAACCTGATCAATTCTCATGCAAGATTTAGGTAGTAACTTTCCTTGGTCCCATTCGCGGCTGTTTCGATTTTAGTGGTCTTGAAGTTGTTGCGAAAAAGAGTTCTAAATATTTCGAAATTTTGCGAAAAGAGATTTCGAAATTTTTCTAAATCTGGTTGCGTCTCAGAGAAGCTTAGAAGCTTTGTCAATTCGAACTATTTGAAATTATAACAATTATCAAGAATGTATGTTGATGGCACGTTTTATGCTTTTAAGAATTCATAAGAAATTGGATTGTTATAATCTACCTTGGGCAAAAGTAATGGCTTACAGGATAAATTGGTTGAGGAGGGTAATAAGATGGAAATAAGATTAAATGATTTGTTTCAAAGGTTTAAAACAAAAGGATTTATGCCCGTTGAAATCTCGGGACTTGTTAAAGATGTTTTTAATATAATTGGCAACAGTGGGTATTCCGCAATTACCACCATTGACCAGGAGCTCGAGGAATTAGGATGGGGCATAGGTATCATGGACAATGTTACCCATGAATTGGTCACATCGCTGCTTGAAGATAATAGTTCTACTGATGTTGAGAGACATATTCATAATATGTATTTATTGGAGCATTGAGTGAAGAAGTAAAGCAGGTGAAGAACAATAGGTTCTTTTGATAGTTGATCACAGACTTGGCTTTAGTCGGTCGTTTGTAAAGGCCTAAATTATTAATTTCATAGTTGTTAGCTATTTTATAAACCTTTATGAGCATAACGAAAAAAAGGAGGATGTTATGGTGAACGTGAACGATTTGATAACATTTTATCTGTTCAGTAAATTTTCCGAGGAGCAATTAGAGGAACTCGCTGAAATCACCGAAAAAAAAACCTACAAAAAACACGCTCATGTTTATGAGCGTGGCGACAGCGCCAAGCATTTATTTGTGGTGAGTAAGGGTCTCGTAAGCCTAAGGAGATTTGACCTCGGAGATCAGGTGGGCATTGCCTTTGAGACGCGCGAGAGCGGGGAGTTATTCGGTGCCGCTTCCTTCATGCATCCTCAGCATTATACGCTGACAGCTGTTTGCATTGAAGATTCAGAGGTAATAGCAATAGACGCCGACAAGCTGTCTGATTTGTGCAAAAAGGACCCGGCTGTGGGATACAAGCTGATGCTCGAAATCGCTCGGGTCTATTTTGAGCGCTACAAAAGTGCCAAAAGAAACCTTCATGAGATGGTTCGAACACCTACGATTATAACTGCTCTTCCAGGTTAGCCGATCTCTCTCATCACGGCCATCTCCCCTTTGGAGAGAGAAAAAGACTGACCCGTATTTTATTCGGAGGTGGGGGGATTACACGTACAGTTATTGAGAAGTTACTTTAATAAATAACAAGGAGGAAAATCATGAATGAGTCCACTTACAAAATTATTGAGTTAGTAGGAACAAGCAGTGTTTCTTGGGAGGATGCTGCCAAGAATGCTGTAGAAACGGCATCCAAGCCCCTTGAGGATCTGAGAATCGCGGAAGTTACTAAACTCGATATGAAGGTCGAGAATGGAAAGGTCTCCACTTATCGCTCCAGAGTAAGCCTTTCCTTTAAATATAAAAGCGGTGCTTGATGACGCCATAAGGGGTGGGAGTGACCACAATGATGCAGCTTCTGCCCCTTTTAGGTCAATAGTGCCCATTTTATTTATCTACAACGCGTTATTCTTCGGCCTTAATAAATCATCTTGCGAATTACACAGAATGAAAGAATTTTAGTGGGGCGAGGAAACTGGATATATACATGAAATTCGCAATACCTTTAACTGATAGGGAAATTAGAAAACAAAATTTCTGAAATATTCTTGCTCATAAAGATGCTCTTGTCACATGAAAAAACAGTCATTATATCAGGGAGTTAAGAGCGTTCCGATGGGTTGATTTCATTCCCAAATTTACCTGGGGTTATAAATGAGTAATTTAACAATTTTAATTCTTGAAAGGAGGGAATTAAAATGGAACAGGCACAGCCGGTATGCCCTTTAACTAAAGGTAAGAGAATACTTGTCGCGATGGATAGATCAAAATATAGCGAGAAGGCTTTTGATCAGGCGATAAGCATCGCAAAGATATGCAAAAGTATCCTTTTTGTAGTTAGCGTCGTTGACCTGTATCCTGAAGTGAAGGCAATTGTACTTGCCCTTGAGGAAAAGGGAAAGGTGTTAAAGGGGACAAAGGAATTCCTTGAAGGAGTCAAGGCTAAAGCCACAAAAGAAAATATACCATGTGAAACGATTGTGCATATAGGCGGACAGCCCCATGAGTTTATCATTCAAGAAGCAAAGGAAAAAAATGTTGACCTCATCGTGATGGGAACCCATGGAAGGACCGGGCTAGATAAACTTTTAATAGGCAGTGTTGCTGAGAGAGTCGTTGGCCACGCGCCATGTGCTGTGATGGTAACCCCCGCTTAGATATAGCATATAGCGGAACACCTCGGTTACGTCACATAGCATTCATATGAGGATACTATGGAAAACACATTCTGGACGGCCTTGGGAGCCAGTTCTTTGGCCGCATTAGTGACCTCGGTGGGCATTTATGTCATACGCCGCTTCGAGCAATGGGGCCGTAAGAATACCATCTACTTCATCTGTTTCGCTGCCGGCGTCCTGATATCAGTGTCATTCTTGCACATCATCCCGAAGGCATTTTCCATGAATTCAAATGCCCCATTCTATCTGTTGGCCGGGTACCTTAGCCTGCACTTATTTAATCGGTTCATCAACGCTTTTGTGTGCGATAAAGAATCGGATGCGCAATACGGGATTGGCCTTGTACCCATGCTTGGAATCGGGTTCCACTCATTTATCGACGGGTTCATCTATTCCATTACCTTCACCGTCAGTATCTTTACCGGGCTACTGGCAGCCACCGGTATGGTTCTTCACGAATTTCCCGAGGGGATCATAACGTACCTGCTGCTGAAACGGGGCGGGTTCAAGGAGAGGACGTCGCTGCTCTTTGCCTTATTGGCTGCGGCCCTGACCACGCCCCTGGGCATGCTCGTGTCGTACCCCTTGATCAGCAAAATTGACAAACCTCTCCTGGGTGCCCTACTGGCATTTTCTGCAGGAGCCCTTGTTTACGTGGGGGCCACTCACCTTCTGCCTCAGGCTGAAACGGAGCAAAAGAGATACAGCCTTTTCGCCCTGGGTGCCGGCATTTTGGTGGCCGCGGTTATTATCTTTTCCAAGGCATAGGTCCGTTCCCATGACTTCTTCTTTCAACTCTCACCACCGGCGCTATGAGGCGTGGTTCAGTCGTCATGAAGCCGCCTACTTTTCGGAACTCTTGGCAGTCCGCGCATTGCTCCCTAATTTTCTATATGATCGCATTAATTAATGCAGCATAATGACTTTAATCGTTCGTTTGGTTTAGCGTGGTCTTTTAAGTATTCAATTACTGCATTTTCAAGCGCTATAAGATTTTCAAAAAAGGTATTATGAGTCACACGATATCTCAGATTCTTCCAAACCCTTTCAACCGGATTTAGCTCAGGCGAGTAAGGTGGAAGAAAAAGCAGTTCTAATCGTTTTTTATGTATTTCCACAAATTCAGCAACCTTATTGCTTTTATGCGAAGCTTGCATTGTCAAGGACTAATACTATCTTTTTCCGTGTTTTAAAATTTCGAATCAGCCATTTGAGATAATAGATGAAGGTATCGGAATCAAAACCATCAAAGATCAGTGAAAATAAGCGACCATTACGGTGGTTAACTGCACCGCAGACGCCCACTTTTTCTTTAGTAATCGGGCATTTTACTTGACTCTTGTGGCCACGCGGAAACCACCCTCTTGTGATCGTGCTTTCTCTTCGTAAAAAGGCTTCATCATAGAATAGAAGCTCTATTTTGTTATTGGGAATGATTTCATCGTGAATTTTTTTTAAAGGTATCTTGCTTTTCGGGATCAGCGCCAACGGGCATTTTACGAGGCCGCTGCAGAGAAAAACCAAGCTGTTTAAATAGGTTCTGGCATTGCCGCACCTTTAGCTGAACACCGTATTTTACTTTTAAGTGATGGGATAAGAGTTTGCCGTCCCATCTGGCCTGATCGTATCCAAGGTCTTTTGGAGATTTTTCTAAGTTGCTTTTTAATCGTAAACGATCATCATCGTTAAGTTGGGATCGGCGGCCTCGACCTGGCGTATCTCTTAAGCCCTGAAAGCCCGATTCATTTAGCCTGTGGATCCAGCGCTGAACTGTAGTAGAATTTATTCCAAACAATCGGGCAACGTAGCTTAATGCATGACCATCACAGATCAGCGCGATAACATCTAAACGACGCACAAAACGTGCATCTTCATTAACAGCAAAGTAGTTTTGAATTTCGGTTTTAACCTTTTCTACCTCTTTGATTTGTAGCATTTTTGGCATAATTCACCTCCTTGAGGTGAATGTACCATAAAATATTTTATACTGCAATATATATTACGTTTATTATATTCCCATTTATGTTATTTGTGATTGTCTTTTCGATTTCGAAATTTTGCGAAAAGAGATTTCGATATTTTTCTAATTTTTCATTTCACAGGAAAGTCATTAAATCGCCCCATCAAAATTAACTATTTGAATTTATTGCATCTATAATGCCCATAGCAGGATGGCACACTTTATGCTGTATGAAATATTAAACAAAAGCGAACAACATGCTTAATTGAGAAAGCATTAATCAATTAACACCGCAACCTTGCCTGGAAGGTCGGACAAAATTAAAGGAGATGATGTGAATTATTTGCTGATAGCATTTATTATCGCAATTTAGCATCACCTTGATTAAATAGCCAAGAACACAAATACAAGGAGATTTTAAAATGAAGGTAGCAGTGAGTGCAAACGGAAGAGACCTGGATGCGCCGATTGACCCACGTTTCGGTCGGTGTGCCTATTTTATTATCGTGGATACGGACGACATAAGTTTTGAGGCCTTTGATAATGAGAGTATCGCCTTAGGTGGAGGAGCGGGGATTCAATCTGCCCAGTTTGTGGTTTCTAAAGGGGCCAAGGTTATTATTACGGGAAATGTAGGTCCAAATGCTGTGAGTACACTCTCGGCAGCAGGCGATGAAGCTGTTCACGGGCCAAACGGGCACAGTAAGAAAGGCCATAGAGGATTACAAAAAAGGGAAGTTAACCGGTTCGAACGAGGCCAATGCCTCTAGTAAGTGCCGGCATGATGGCCCGTGGAGCCGGTATGGGTCGTGGTATGGGCAGAGGAATGGGCGGTGGAAGAGGTATGGGCCGTGGAAGAAGCAGATGAGTTACGCAAACAGATCAAACCCATTGAATCCGGAGTCAGGGATTTAAACAAGAATAAACAAGGAAATTGAAAATAGAAGGTAAATCTCATGGTGATTAAAAAGCAAAACATCAGTGATGAAGCCCGTAAAAAAAAGAGGAAGTTACAAGAGCGTGAAATCAAGGAAAGACTTAATCACATAACAAACAAAATCCTTGTCATGAGCGGTAAAGGGGGTGTTGGTAAAAGTAGTGTGGCGGCCTATCTATCCGTGGTTCTGGCAAAGAGAGGTTACCGGGTCGGTCTTATGGACGTGGATCTTCATGGACCCAGCATCCCTCGAATGCTGGGCCTGAAAGGAAGTATTCATCCGGGGGTTCACAAAGGGAAAGCAATTCCTGTCAATTATCTTCCGAATATGGAAGTGATTTCAATTGAAATCCTTACGGGAGAAAACAAAGATACAGCAACGATCTGGCGGGGACCCCTTAAGATTGGGGTGATCAAGCAGTTTATAGCTGATATTGAGTGGGGGGATCTCGATTATTTGATTATTGATTCACCTCCCGGTACCGGGGATGAGCCCCTGACCGTGGCCCAGACTATTCCGGATGCCAAGGCCCTGATTGTAACCACGCCCCAGGAGATCTCATTAGCCGATGTCAGGAAATCCATTAACTTCTGCCGTCAGGTGCACATGGAGATTCTGGGCCTAGTGGAGAATATGAGTGGCCTAAAGTGCCCTTATTGCGGAAAAATCATAGACCTGTTTAAAACTCAAGGCGGGATGGTGACTGCAAAAAAAGAGAACTTGAGACTCCTGGCAACCCTGCCGTTTGAGCCCGAACTGGTAAAGGAAGGGGATGCGGGGGATATAAGCCTTCTTGATAATGATGAACTCTTAATCACCCGGGAATTCAACAAAATGGTGGATGAGATTGTGAAAATAAGTGAGGCGGATCATGACCTTCCTGCCAAATCAACGGAAATAGAGCTGCCAAGCCTGAATAAAGGCACAGCAGACGGCAGAGTTATCGTAATGCCCGTGTCGGAAGGAAAGCTTGCATCTCATTTTGGGCATTGTGACCAGTTCGCTTTCATTGAAACCGAAGATGGAAAAATCAAGGGCAATGAAATGCGCATCCCCCCGCCGCATGAACCCGGGGTGCTGCCTCGTTGGCTCAACGAGCAGGGGGCTGATGTGATCATAGCAAGAGGGATAGGAGAGAGAGCGCAGCAGCTTCTTCGTGAAAACGGAATTGAGGTTGTCATTGGCGGCCCCGTGGATTCCCCGGAGTCCCTGGCAAATCAGTACCTCGCGAACACCTTGATAAGCGGGGATAACGTTTGTGACCACTAACAAAGTTTGATCCGGAAGATTGATTGCAATTTCAAGGAGCTATATATGATTATCAGTATTGCAAGCGGAAAAGGGGGTACAGGAAAAACAACCATAGCCACGAACCTGGCAGTTTCTATTGAAACAGACGTTCAAATTATAGACTGTGATGTGGAAGAACCGAATGCTCACCTCTTTTTGGAGAATTGAGTCCATTTCGAAAAGAAATGGACAGACTTTGGGATCGATTTTTGGGCGAGACATCATTTGCCAGGACATTTAACGAAATGTGGTCGCCGTCGGTCGATATTTCGGAAACCAAGGATGACTTTGTCGTAAAGGCCGAGTTGCCTGGTCTGGAAGCAAAAGACGTAAACGTTAGTATCTCAGGAGACGTACTGACCATCAAAGGTGAAAAGAAAGCGGAAGAGGAAGAGAAAGACGAGCATTATCATTGTGTTGAGAGGTACTCGGGGTCTTTCCAGCGGGTATTCCAGCTGCCGAGCGGGGTAAAAGCCGATAAGATTGAGGCAAACTTTGATAAGGGCGTTTTGAAAGTAACCCTGCCCAAGGTAGAGGAAGCCAAGAAGAAAGAAATTGAAGTCAAGGTTAAATGAATTAATATTGGCCCTCCCCGGGTTACGTTATTGCTAATTTTTTAAGAGTTAGGGAAAGGAGAATAATATGAATTTTTTCGAAATCATCAAAGCAGAAAAAGATGAAGGAAACGAGAAACATGTCCCTCATATTGAAATTGACAGGGGGCATAAGATGGGAAGGGACATCATTCGAGTGGTTGTAGGGCATGAGGTTCCTCACCCCAACACAATGGAACACCATATTGCATGGATCGAACTTTACGGGGTGAAAAAGGATAATGATCAGGTAGTCAATTTGGGCCGTGCCGCCTGTGCACCTGTCTTTTCCAATCCGAATGTTCGTTTTCAGGTTAATCAGATGGAGGATTTTAAATCCTTCCATGCCCTGGCTTACTGCAATATCCATGGGCTCTGGACGAATTCACTGGAGCGGTAATGCATCGAGCAATTAAGATGTTTTACTATAGGCTTTTTAGGAAATAACCTCCTTCCAAAGGGTATATTATGAAAAAATTTAAGAAAATCCTGTTCCCGATAGATTTTTCGGAGGTGTCTCCAGAAATCGTTCCTTACGTAATCTCCATGGCAGATAAGCTCAATGCCGAAGTTCATGTTATCTTCGTTGTGCGCCAGCTTGAAAACTGTCGAAGCATTTTCGTATCACATGGTGCTGTAGAAAACTTTGAAATGGAAATCGTTTTAGGAGCTGAAACAAAGATGGATGAATTTGTAGAAGAATTTTTTAAAAGTATTGTTAGGCCTAAGACAAAGATATTGATTGGCGATATTGTCGAAGAAATCATTAAGTACATAAAAGCTAAAGGGATTGATCTGGTCATCATAGGGACGCATGGCAGAAAAGGTATGGACCGGATTATCCTCGGGAGCATAGCAGATAGGGTGATCAAGTCAGCACCTGTTCCGGTTCTGAGCGTGAATCCCTACAAAGCTTTAGAACATTAAGAAGATATGGCCTCACCAAGGAACAGATTGCCATTATGGAATCAATTTATTTAAACCTATTTAACTTGATGGAAACGCCCCATCTGCTAATTTACATAGGGCTCCTTCTTCTCTTGAGCTATGCGGGGGGCAAAATTGCCAACTATCTTAAAGCCCCTCGAGTAACTGGGTATCTTGTAATCGGGATGCTTATGAGCCCTTCACTTCTTGGGCTTTTCCACGAGAGGCTGGTAAAAGAGGATCTGACTCTGATCACCGATATAGCCTTGGCGATCATTGCCTTTTCCATCGGGGGTTCTTTAAGGATAGCACAATTGAAAAGACTTGGGAAGCAGATCGTCTGGATCAACCTTACCGAGGCTACAGGGGCCTTCTTTTTGACCACAGTGATACTCGCTCTCTTCTTTCACCTGGTTCATGGCTCAAGCACTATTTTACCTTCTTACTGGACTGTTTATTTTCCTATGGTACTTGTAATAGGGGGCATCTGCGCTGCAACGGCCCCAGCCGCCATTCTATCTATCGTCCATGAATACGCATCTAAAGGGCCATTCACGACCATACTTCTTGGTGTAGTCGCCCTGGATGACGCGATGGCTATTCTTTTTTATGCCTTTACCAGTGTTATAGCCCATAGTCTCGTCAATCATGAAGCCATCACCTTGCAGCATTTCTTGCTCACTCCCGGCCTCTCTATCCTGATTTCCCTGTCTGTAGGTGGAGCGGTAGGTGTGTGCCTCCGGTTGCTGATTCGTTTTGTAGACAGGAAGGAAGCAATGCTCGGGGTAATGGTCGGAGCTATCTTTTTGACCAGCGGGCTGTCTGCCAGCCTCAAAGCATCCCCCCTGCTTGCCAATATGATGTTGGGGTTTGTGGTGACCAATTTTGTGCTTCACCATGAAGATCTCTTTGAGGTTGTAGAGAGAATAGAAGAGCCTATTTTCGGAATGTTTTTTACTTTAGCCGGGGCTCACCTGGATCTCGGGGTGATGCAGGCCGCAGGCTGGCTGGCGCTACTTATTACACTGGGACGGTTTGCCGGAAAGTTTCTGGGAAGCCGCCTTGGGGCCCAAGTCTCTCATGCCCCGCAGGTAGTTAAGAAGTATCTGGGCCTTGCGCTTTTACCAACAGCGGGAGTCACCGTGGGCCTGGTTCTGGAAGCCAAGGAAATATTTGGTCCTTCCCAGATCTCAGAAGTGATGGTGAACGCGGTGTTAGGATCGGTAATCATCAATGAGCTTCTGACACCATTTTTTGTTCGTTTCTCCCTTACCAAGGCAGGCGAAACAATACAGACATAATTATTACAGGCAAAGCAGCCAATTTTAATGAACAATGACTATTTATCTAATGATAGGAAGTTCGGTTGAAAGGATATGAAATGAGGGAAGGTGAAAAAATGTTAGGCGACAAGAAGGTTGCCGAGTTGGTTACCCTTCTCAAGGAAAGAAGGTTGCCGCTCATTGGCCAAAAAGCGAACATTGAAGAAATCGTTACCGCTATGATCCACTTTGAACACAGCCGCCTCCTTTATGTAGTGGACAATAATGAGAAACTCACCGGTACAATTTCTTGGGAGCAACTGGCTCGACATGTCTTTTCTTCAAGCCATGATCCTCAGATTCACCCGAGGTTTATCATGAGCATGATCACCGCCGAAACCGCAAAGGACATTATGCAAAAAAATCCTGTGTTCACTACTGAAAATGAAATAGTGGAGACATTGTTGAAGAAAATAATCCAAAGGAAAGTGCAAGAGATCCCCGTTCTAGATAGGGAGAAAAGGGTTATTGCTAATCTGACCATAGTCGATTTATTACGGTTTCTTATCAAATCAAGGAAACATTAACTTTTTATTTTCGAAATTTTACAAAAAGAGATTTCGAAATTTTTCTAAATTTGGCTGTATGGCAAATTTGTGTTCAAATGTGAAAAAGGTTAAGTAGCTAAATTTTTAGCAGTTATTTAGGCATAATGTAATGGCATACTTTATGCAGCCAAGAAATTAAGAAAGAGAAGCATAATGGTTCGATATTTTTTTGCAAATTCTCTGCTCCTGTTGATAAAACAAACCAGAAATCCTTCGTCTATTTATAAAAGGAGGATAACTATGACAGAATTTCATAGAAGGCAATACAGCGATATGTGGCATTGGAGTAAAGGATGTTCCGATTATCCGACAGAAGGGGACGTCATCATCAGTCACACCAACCCTGATTATGGTTTTTGTGTGAGGAGTGCGAGGAAAAGGAGCCCTTAGAAAAAGACGAGTAAAAAGATGATAAATTCCACGAAGAGATTGGACAAGATCTTCGAACCTTTTTCCAAATCAAGATGTCCAACGAATGATGAACAAGATTTTGTACCAGAACACCATCCGAAAAGAAGAAAGACGACACAACTACAAACAGATATGGGAACGATGTTATGAAGGAGGCCATGTTTTATGAATCCATGACTGAAAACAGGGTGCGCTGCAATCTTTGCTACCATCAGTGCAAGATCAAAGAGAGGAAAAGGGGTATTTGCGGTGTCAGGGAAAACCGAGGCGGAAAGCTTTACAGTCTCGTATACGGTAAGATCATTGCCGAACATATCGATCCCATAGAGAAAAAACCTTTATTTAATTTCCTGCCCGGGTCAAGGGCGTTCTCCATTGGGACGGTGGGTTGCAACTTCCACTGCAAGCACTGTCAGAATTCTGATATCTCTCAGTATCCCCATGAACACGGAGGCGAAATTATAGGCCAGGATCGTACACCCGATCAGATTGTCACCGCTGCAAAAGCTGCCGGTTGTGAAACGATTGCATACACATACACCGAACCAACTATATTTTACGAATTTGCTTATGATACCGCTGTCCTGGCTCGAAAGGAAGAAATAAAAAACGTATTTGTGAGTAATGGCTATATAAGCGCCGAAGCCGCGCGGCAGATTGCGCCGTATTTAGATGCTATTAACATCGACTTAAAGGCATTTACGTAACAAATTTTACAAGGAGGTCTGTGGAGCGCGTCTCAATCCTGTGTTAGAAACGATCCGCCTGATGAAAGCGCTTGATGTATGGGTGGAAGTGACAACACTCATTATTCCCGGCTTAAATGATGGTGAGCAGGAACTGCGTGACATCGCCCGTTTTGTGAAAAGCGTCGGCCCGGAAATACCATGGCATGTCAGCCAGTTTTATCCGGCATATAAGCTCCTGGACCGACCACCGACGCCGGCTGCTGCCCTCCGCCGCGCTCGCGAAATCGGCATGGAAGAGGGTTTGCGCTATGTATACGAGGGCAACGTGCCAGGTGAAGGGGGCGAGAATACTCATTGCTATGCCTGTGGCGCCCTGCTCATTGATCGTTATGATCTAACATTAACACGAAATCGTTTACAGGATGGAAAGTGCCCTGGGTGCGGGGCGAAAATTGATGGCCTCCTTCCTATAATCATTCCACCACCCAGACCGTGCAGTTGCGCGCATGATTGACAATCTTGCTGGAAACACTGCCAAAGAGGAACTCTTCACTCCGTGAAATCCCCTGCCTGCCAACCACAATGGTGCTATATTCCGTCTCGTCCCGCTCTGCTAAAATACACTCCGCCATGGAAGGACAGTAACGAAGGGTGGAACGTACCGATACATCACCCGGGTCAAAGTCTTCACGTATCAACATTTGACGATAGTTCTCCAACATGACATCGACTTTCAGCTTATACTTGCTGAGCCATTTCTCTTTTTCAGTAGATGTGGGAAAGTAATCCTCTTCCGGTTGGCTGATGACATGCAGGATTAAGACTTTAAAGCCTTTTACGCCTTTCAAGAGCTGGCTCACATAGGAAACCGCCCGTCGGGCGTTTTCTGACTCGTCCACGGCAATCAGGATGTTCTTGTTATAAATTTTGTTCCTATCGATCATGCATTGGCCTCCTTAATCCAAAGTTTTTTTGGGGTAAATATTCACCGAAACACTCAGGTCAACGTTTTGAATTCTTTCAAATCATCCAGCAATTGTGTTGTGTTTTCATAAAACCAATTGGCCCCTTTAGAAAAATGCATCAACACCCGGTTGAGGGATTCGGGTATGTAAGGGTAAATCTTTTTGAGATTGGCAACGCGGTTGTTAAACACGATATTCACATCTTCTTCCCGTAGCCCACCCAGAGCAGGATGATCCTGATTCTTTAGATCCAGCAGCAGCACATCCCCCATGCCCACCAAAAATACCAAAACATTACCCAGACCAAAAAGATCGTAACCGTATATGTTTTCCCGATGGCGATAGTTAAAATCAAAATCAATCCAGCGGTACCGCCCGCTATCACGGTCGATCAATATATGGTCGCGCCGAATATCTCCATGTTTTTCAGCATATTGGTGGAGAAAGCGGATCGCCTCGATACATTCCATAAAATTACGTAGAATGTCGGGGAATAAATTGTAAAAATAGGTGTGGTGATCCATCTGTAAACTTTCGATATAAGCATGCAGGGATTTCCCAAATATATAATCAAGCACGCGAACGATATTACCTTTTTTATCCTCGATTGAATATCCATGCATGAAGTTCCTATGACCGGCGATCACATCCAATATACGGGCCTCCTTTTTGGGGCTGCGAAAACACTCAAATTCGATTCCCCCGATCCGGGTTCTAAACGTTTCATAAAAGACAAGCTTGAGGATTTTCAGGCTACCGGTTTTAAGATCGATGGCACGTTTTACCCAAAATTTAACTTCATCATCCAGCCCAAAACGCCCCTCCTTGGCATTATGACGAATAAGATAAGGTTTGCTGTTTAAAACGACGACATCGTTATATTCAATTTTAAAAAAGTCCGTGGTGTCCGAATGAATTCTTAAAGGACGGTGGCTCTGGGATGGGGCAAGCCATCGGGAAGCCATTTGCCGGAGGTTCTTTTGAGATAGGATTGCTGTCATTTTATCCTGATTCTGTATTCAATGATGAATAATATAGTAGCTCCAGAGATGATTCCTGAAACAACACCTGATGATTTTGTCAATTGTTGACCGGATTCCTCCCGGCAAGCCCGGTCCTTTAGGACGAGGAACTGCATAGTCTCATCAAAAATCCAAATAACGCCTTTTTCTAATTCGTCAATTATTAATGAGCATAAAGTGTGCCATAAAAATAAAAATTCGTTACTATCTGTTACAAAGTTTCCGGATTGCACTGAAGTTAATCGATTATCTTAACTTTATTTGTTGATGGTCTCCTTCCATACTTATACTTGTCTACTCACTCAATCTGAGATGATGTGTTCGATTTCGAAATATTTCGAAATGAGAATTAGAAATTTTTCTAACTTTTGCTGTGTTACAGAGTTATTTGAAACAATCAATTATGACAACTTATTGAAAAAATAGTTTAAATTGAGGTTATGAATTTGTGGCATACTTCATGCTACTGAAAGGTTTAGAAAAGATAATACCATATGGTTATTCAATATCTTTATCTTCATTTAAAGGAGGTAAATAAAATGCCCAGAGGCGATGGAACAGGCCCAAGGGGCCGGGGACCGGGCACGGGAAGCGGCATGGGCTCACGTAGAGGAAGCCGCGGTCGTGGTGGTGGTTTTGGTGCCGGCCCTGGCGGATACTGTATTTGTTCGAAGTGTGGAGAACAAGTAGCTCACCAATTGGGGACTCCCTGCTATGAGCAGCATTGTCCCAAATGTGGAGCCGTCATGACACGGGAATAGATCTTCTTTTGAAGAATAGCCCTTCAGCTTTATTGTCGTGGGATTGGAAGAGATTCTTTAGATTTCTTCACACATTAGAAAAAACAATAAAAGAACAGGGGATAAATGAAATGGAAAAAGAACAAGAAAAATATGCATGCGCACTTTGTGGCTACACGGCGGACGGCAAGTTTGTGGGAGATATCTGCCCTGAATGCGGTTTGACCTACTGGAAATGTTCAAAGTGTGGATTTCTCATTACAGCTGGAAAGCCACCGGAAGTTTGCCCTGAATGTGGCGAAAAGTGTGATTTCATCGATGTCACCTGCTACACTCCGGAGTGTGGAGGCCCTGGGCATATTGATCCACGTTTGTAGCGAGAAAAGTTTGAGAGGTATGAAATTTATAAATTATCCAAACAGAAAAAGATTAAGGAGGTTAACGCTATGATAGAAATAAAAAAGATTCTCTTCCCATTGGATTTGACAGAAAATTCGTCGAAGATCTTGCCTTATGTATTGTCGATTTCTGAGAAATACAACAGTATCATTTACCTGATACATGTAGTGCAGGACCTTAATAAATGGGGTAAGCTCTATGTCCCCCATCCTTCGATGGATAAATTCCAGGAAGAAGCCATTGAGGTTGCTAAGAAGGCCATGGACACAGTTTGTGAAAATCAATTGAAAAGCTGCCCCAATTTTCAAAAGAGGGTTGTTTCCGGAGACACTGTCGATGAAATTCTAAAGGTCATTGAATCCGAAGATATAGACCTGTTGATTATGGGGACACACGGTCGTAAAGGATTGGAGCACACGATATTTGGGAGTGTGGCGGAAAAAGTGGTGAAGAAATCACCCGCTCCTGTGTTGGTTATTAATCCTTATAAGGTCAGATGAGTTTATATTTTTTGTCAGGAAGATCGTTTATCCAGATGTCCGGCGATTGATGACCAAGATTTTGAAGAGAAACGCCATCCAAAGAAGAGGAGCGACATGGCTACAATATGTTCGATTTCGAAATCTTGTGAAAAGTGTTGCCAAAAATTTTCTAAATTGGTTGTATGGCAGAATTGTTTACAATCGCCAAGATTGTCATGAAGTTATGTGGGAACAGATTGAATTTTACAATGATCTTATTGAAGCTCATTGCATATAGTGGAGATCCCGTTTCAACAGGGCTGCAGGGAGCATCAATTCGGAATGTGAATTAAAAATGGAAATCCAACAACAGACAAAACTCTTTCAGGCCATGGAGAATCCGAATTTTTACCCTCATCCCGCGAGTCGCATCGAACAGCGAGAAACGCACATTTCTAAAGTCTTTCTTACCGGCGATTATGTATACAAGATCAAAAAACCCGTCAACCTGGAATTTCTCGATTACACTACCCTGGAAAAGCGTCGAGATTATTGCCGTCAGGAAGTTATCCTGAATCGTCGCCTGACACACAATGTTTATCTTGATGTTGTCGCCATCACCTTAAAAGACGGCGAGTATTTTATGGAAGGGTCGGGCAATCCCGTTGAATATGCTGTTAAAATGCGTCAACTTCCTGATAATCGTTCCATGGTCAATCTGTTGAAAAAAACAAAAATTGACAGAAAGGACATTGAGGATCTTGCTTTAATTCTATCTAATTTTTATAGTCAAGGTTCTTCCTATAGCCAAGTCCATTCCTCCGGGGCATGGAAAAACATTCAGGCGAATTGTGAGGAAAATTTCAAACAGACGATGGCATTCGCCGGGGAAATGCTTGATAAACGAATATTTCAAATTATTCAATCCGCTACACTCTCTTTTTTGCGCAGACGAAAAGAGCTTTTTGACCATCGGAGTGAAAGTGGAAAAATTCGGGACTGCCACGGTGATCTGAGAACCGGCCATATCTATTTTGCCGATGATGGGATTCAGATCATTGACTGCATCGAATTTAATGATCGTTTCAGATATCATGATATCGCGTCAGATATAGCATTTTTAGCAATGGATCTCGATTACGAGGGTTTTCCACAGATTGCTAGCCATTTTTTAAATGCCTATGTTAAATACTCAAAAGATCAGGATGTATTTGTTCTAATCGATTTTTACAAATGTTATAGAGCTTTTGTGCGGTGCAAAGTAAATTGCATGCGTCTTCAGGAAGGTGGCTTAACCGAACAAAATAAAAGGAAGCTCCTTAAAGAGACCATGAAGTATTTAGACCTTGCTTACCAGTATGCTGTGAAGTTCACACGTCCCACACTATGGGTGGTGTGTGGTATGCCGGGCTCAGGTAAGAGTACGATTTCAAAAGAACTTTCTAGGGTATTTGGAATAAAAATATTGAATTCAGATGTGATTCGTAAGGAATTGTTCGAAATGAAGCCTGTTGATTCATCGGACGTGCCAATTGAAGAAGGTATTTATTCAAAAAACGCCAGTGGGATTACATACGGCAAACTCCTACTATTGGCCCAGGAAGAGATTGAAAAGGGAAATTCTGTTATTTTGGATGCAACATACGCTAATGAGCATCATCGTGATGAAGTTTTACGCATGGCAAGCGATAAGGACATTAACATCATCTTTGTAGAATGTGTATTAAAAGAAAAGTTGCTAAAAGAGCGCCTGTCGAATCGAAAGACTGGATTTCAGATTTCCGATGCACGTCTACACCATTTTGAATACTTCAAAGAGAAATTTAAGCCGTTTAATAAAGTAGGTGATACAATGCATATTTGTGTTAATACTGAAAAGACACTGGAAAAGTGCATGCAGCAGATTCTTGGCAAGGATTATATAGTCGCTTAAGGGTCATAGTCTTACAACTTATGGCCGAAAAGGAGAATAAAATGTTTAAAAAAATATTGGCGGCAACAGATTTGGTAACAATTTGTGATGCGTCGGTTTTAACAGCTGCACAAATTGCTAAACAAAACAATGCAAAATTACACATTCTTCATGTGTTGGAATCCGCCTCTGCCGAGGATCGTCATCTTATTAAGCATTTTATAACAGGAAAAGATATTATTACCAGTGCAGATTACGAGAAAACCGTTAGGGAAGAAATAAATAAAGTATATATCGGAGTTTTGAAACCTTCTGTTAATTATGAAATCAGAGTAACTTCCGGTTTCCCCTGGGAGGAAATCTTGAGATGGACAAGAGAGGCAGGTGCAGATCTGATGGTGTTAGGCCCCCATTCTACAAGGGCTGAAGAGAAAGGTGTGGTTAGAATAGTCGGAAAGATTGGCAGCACTGTAGAAGGTGTTATCATGCATGAAAATTGTCCGGTATTAATTGTTAACCCGTCAATCCAAAAGGAAAGCTTGAAGTTTAAAAGGATTTTGGTGGGTATCGACTTCTCAAAATCCTGTGAATGTGCATTATGTTTTGCAGTAAAATTAGCTCAGAAATACGGTTCAAAACTTTTTCCATTTCACATGATACCCGTCCCTCCGCTACCCAAATACTCCAGGGCTGATTATGAGGCAGATACTGATACGGCGAAAAAAAGACTCAAAGAATTTTGCCGTGAGTTCCTCGAGAGAGACAGATCATGAATATATTGTTTGGGGAGGTGCGTTGCCCCATCTGGAAATATTAAAGTGCGCCGAAAAAAAAGATGCGGATCTGATTGCAATGGGGTCTCATACAAAAGAAAAGGCCGGAAAATGGTATGCCGGGAGTGTGGTGGAACGCGTTAGCTTCCGGTCAAAATGTGCAGTCGTCGTCGTCACCGATCCTGAAGTTTTATTAACATGGGAAGACAGTTTAACAAAAAGAATACAGGCAAAAAAGGATTCGGACAGGTCAATCCGTGTTTTTACCAAGAAATGATGTATAATCTCTATAATTCATGAATTTTGAAGCATATGATATGAAAGCTGAATTAGGCTTTAAGAAAACAATCAATGATTGATTAACAAAAGATCTCTCTCTTTCTATTTCGTAATTTCTTAATAACCACCCTATAACTTTCTATCCCCAGCAACTATTGTCCCTATGTTTATTCTTTATTGATCCTTCAAATTCGCAATATTTCTAAAAGAAATATCGTAATTATTCTAAACATAGCCGCAAAATATGAACTACTATCACATCTTAAAAACCAATCTATTTGAAATAACATCACTTATTAGCATTAGCTCCTTGTGGCATGTTTTATGCTAAAGATATGCTACAGAATAGAAAATAACAACAGGAGATCAGTTAAGATGAATATAACAGTTGCCATCGGCAAAGGCGGAACAGGTAAAACAACGTTTGCAGTCAACTTAGCCTATGCTTTGGCTGATCGCGGAAAAACGGTCCGGCTCATGGATTGCGATGTCGAGGAACCAAACGCGCATTTGTTTGTTCGGCCGCGGTTCACCCAAGAAGAGTCCGTAACCGTCCATCCTCTGATTAATGCTGCACACCAAGCGTTAGGGAAATTAAGGGCGGCCACAAAGTAAAAGCTGTTGATGAGTAATCGAAACAAAAGCTCAAGCTATGCGTGAAAGTAAATATGAGTTAAATATAGATCTTGCATCACTTTAAACACATAAAGGAGAATTGTCATGTTAGTCAAAAACTGGATGAGCAAACCGGTGGTCACCATCAATGCAAACGATGCCATGAATGATGCGATTAAGTTATTAAAAAAACACAATATCAATATGCTGCCGGTGATGGAAAAGGGTAAGCTCGTTGGGATTGTTACGGATCGCGATCTCAAAAGAGCATCCGCATCTGATGCCACAACCCTGGAAATTCATGAACTTTTGTTTTTACTCTCGAATATTAAAATTAAGGAGATTATGACCAAAAAACCCATCACGGTTCCTTTTGATTATACGATCGAAGAGACTGCAGAAGTCCTATTAAGGCATAACATATCCGGAGTGCCGGTGGACGATCATTATGGAGATATCGTTGGAGTAATAACCAAAAACGATCTTTTCAAAATCATTATTTCAATGACCGGCGAAAAAAAAAGGGGTATCCAATTTGGCATGGAGTTAGAAGACCGGCCGGGTTCTATCAAAGAAGTAGCGGATATCATCCGAGAATACGGGGGGCGTATGGCAAGCATCCTGACGTCTTACGATATGGTTCCGAAAGGATTTCGCCGGGTGTATATCCGCATGTATGGTATCGATCGCTTTAAGGTCAATAGGCTTAAGAAAGCACTAGAAGAAAAAGCATTGCTGCTTTACATCGTAGATTGCAGTGAAATTCGTCGGGAGATTTATTAGATCGAATTTTCATCAATATTTCTACCTGACATAGAGTATGTTTAGATACATTAAAGCATATATGGCGGAAGCATGTGAAACAAATATTCAATATATTAATAGCTGACCGAAATTCTCATATCAGAAAACTCCTAAAACGAGAAATGATTGCAGAAGGTTATCGGGTTCGATTGCTGAAAATGGCCGGCAACTTCTTAAATGGGTATATCATGATGAACATCTTCATCTTTTGATCATAGATCCATACTTGCCCGATTTAGATATCTTATTTCTCATGAATAAGTTACATGATCGAATCCAGATATTGCCGGTAGTGCTTCATACTTTTCTTTCATATTATTATGACTATTCGGGATTGTTACGGCTCTTTCCTTTTGTGGAAAAACAGGGTAATAGTATTGAGCATCTTAAAGAAGTAGTCTTTGGTGTCCTGCAAAAACACTATTCTAAGCAGATTCAAGATTGCAAAGGAATCCCAAAATCTGTGTTTTCTTCCATAAAGCATACTATCTCTATGATAATTCTCTTCATCGAATTGTATCGATACTTATACCAATCATCGGCGATTCCGTATTTATGAATATAGTTGTTGAACCTATTAAAAGCGCCTCCACCAAAAATCGCCTGGCACAAGGATTTAGAGATCTTCTCGTCATTTAAGGAAATACAGAAGTTTTCCATTGTACTGTACTCATGGTAAACGAACTTTCCAGGGATTGCGATGTATTTCTCTTCTTTCTCATCGGCCAGAATTTTTCGGGCTATCTGGATCTGTTCTTTTTGCCGCTCGGGATAGCCTCCCAACTCGTCACTCTCCATAGCAGCACGCAATTGTTCCTTGGATATAGAAAATAGTTCGCCGCTTTCTCTATTAAGATAACACGCGGTGTTGTGTGCTTGAAAACTTATACAGTTGATAATGTCACTGACGTTCACGCGTGGTCTCATTTTTGCTCCAAGAAACATAAGGCACATTTAATTTGACGTTTCGGATATTCTATCCGGCCAGTTGGACTGTATAATAGGCCGCTTCAGGGCAAAACTTTTTCCTTGCCTGGTTCCTCGTTTCTACTTGTTTTAACAATTTCAGTTTCATTTCATAAAAAATGTGAAAGTCCTGATCACCAAGGAATGTAAAATTTTGTGTAATTTTTAAGCCAAATTTTTCATATAGCTTAACTGCACTTCTGTTTGCACTATTTACTTTTAAGCCAACTTCTTCGATATCATCTTTCGAAAATATCCTGAGGCTTGCTTCTAATAGCTCTTTAGCAACGCCTTTGCCTCTGTGGTCGGGATGTACTGCAATTCTTAATATTTCTGCGCTTATTCCGAGATCGCATATACAAGCAACCAGGTAACCCATAATTTCTTTCTGTTCAATAACGAAAAAAATGTCCTTTAATGCGATTTTAAAGGTATGAGGGGTCCAAGGAGTTGGGAATGACAATTGATCGATTTCTACGACTCTGTCCAGGTCCTCCTCAGTGGCGGACCTGATTGCTGTAATATGCTCTGAATCATGCATATTCATCATGCCCTCCTCGTATTTGACTCTTTGTCACATATCCTTAAGCGGATTTTCTTTCTAATTATTAATACAGCAACCATCGTGCCATTAAGCCTAATTTGTTTAATATATTGATATCATATGGATTATATATCTTTTCGAAGTGCCAGAACCATTGCATAAATGCAATTTTATCACCCCAAGTATTGCATTAATGCAATTATACAAAACACGCCACAATCATCAACTTTTATTGCCTCTTTTGATAATTCAATTGTAGACACAAAGTCTGGACTTTTCGGTACCTAATTTATAAAATAAGTTTTTGATCCTTCCCATTTACCTTTTTCATACTTTCCCATTTAACCTTCAGCAGTTACACACATTACCTATTTTTTATATAATTTAGTATAAAAAAGCATAAAACTCATCAAAAGATGAAATAAGTTCCACTGAGAGAGTGGCATAAAATTACATACAACTATGAATAAAAATTCCACAAATTATTGATACCATTGATATTTATTGACATCCACCTCTTTATTTGCTTATATAAAGTTTCAAAAAATTTTATACCAAGAAAATGCCAAACCCCGAGAAATCGAGTGACAGGACGCTACGGGTCTTAATTTTCTCGCTTACCTTATTCTAAAATATATCTCTACTGGCAAAAATGACCCAGTTGTCGAATGTGACATCGTCAAGATTTCATAACGGGCTGTATGGTTCTTTTATTTTTGGGATAGAAGGTGTGCAAATAGTTACTTCCTTTCAAGATCCATACTTCATTATTCCATTTGAGATGAAATATGATGTCTATAAACACACGATAAATTTCAATAACTTGTAAATATTCCGAGATGTTTAATTATTGATAAAAGCTACGTTTCTAACAGTTCCACCAAAGGATATTGCGATGATCAGATTTCTAAATCGAGGACAGAAGATGTTCATAGGCATTGTCTGTTTAATGATTTATTGCATGGTAGGATTTCCCATTTCCAACTCGATCGACGTCGGCGCTGCGGAACCTGCTAACATATCTATGGATCGATCTCAGATGCCCGATCAGCCGGAAATTACGCCGTTCAGAACTGCTCAGGTTTACTTCTTGGAAATGCTCGAAAAAACGCCGCCGACGGATGACGAAGCGGTGAAGCTGTCTAAGAAAGAAAAGAATAAACTGGTGGAACAGGGTGTAATCCAGTTCCATGAAGGGGAACGTGCTCAGGCCAAAGAGACCCTTGAGCAAGCCAAAACGGTATTCCCTACAAATTATACCGTTCCCTACTACCTGGGACTGATTTATTTGGAAGAGGGTTGGAGGTCGCGACGCGATTGCCGAGTGGCAGCAGTATGTCTTGATGGATCCGAAAAGCGAAGACTCCATGAAAATTCGCAAGTACCTCACCTTGCTGATTCGTGAGGAAGCCGTGGAATATGCCAAACAGGCCGTAGCCAATGAAGCCGATCTGCTCCGCGGCCCGGTGGCTGATAATACCGTCGCTGTCACTACGTTTAATAATCTGGGTTCCGAAAATCTCGGACCGCTGGGTAAAGGGATGGCCGCTATGCTGATTCATGACTTGGCTCAGGTTCCTGACTTACAAGTTGTGGAACGGATCAAATTACAGACCTTGCTCAAAGAAATGAATCTTGGAACCTCTGGGCTGGTTGATCAGAAAATCGTTCCCAAGGTTGGAAAACTATTGAAAGCCAAACATGTTACAACTGGAAACCTGGTTGATCTTGAGAAGGAAAATCTTCAGATTGCATCAGCGTTGTTTGATACAGAGCAGATAGAAAGTATCAGCACCCAGGAAGCCCAGGGAGCGATGAAACGGTTTTACGATCTGGAAAAGGAGATTGCCTGCAGCATTATTGAAGACCTCGGCCGTGATTGTAGCAAAATGCCGGGTGCGTTTGGCAAGATTCATACCAAAAGCCTGGCGGCACTGACCTCGTTCTCTGTGGGTCTGGATTATCTTGATCAAGAGAAATACGATGAAGCCAGAGAGGAGTTCCAGAAAGCCCTTGATGAGGATCCCAAGTTCGATCTGGCAAAAGAGGCTCTGGTGTTCACTCCCTCTCTCCGCGATGCTGCTCATGACTGCATCACAGATGATTTTAACGCTTTCGTCCAGTGGTGCGTCATCTACTGCCTTCGGTTCTGCTTCTGCCGATGTTACGGTTGATGATGACGGTGGTGGTGTGGGAGCCTTAGGGGGTACAACAATAGCTATTGCTGGAGCTGCCGCTGCAATCGGCGTGGCGTTCGGTATCGGTGGCGGTGGCGGTGGTGACGAAAGCAGCCCCTCACCCTCAGCTGGACAGCCAAGTGTACTGAATTTGACAGGAGACTGGGTCGGAACTTGGAGCGACTCAAGTGAAACTGGTAGTGGCAACATCTCATTAAGTCTAATTCAAAATAACACCTCAGTTACCGGCAATGTATCCATTACTGGTTCTAAATGTATATCGACAGGTACTCTCTCTGGAACCGTTGTAGGGAACACCCTGGAGTCAGTTATTCAGACAGGAACAGACACAGCTTCTTTTAATGCCAACTGCACTTCTACTTCGATGAATGGAACATTGGAAGTTACATCTGGGTCCTTGTACCGGAGATACCGGGACTGTTTCAACTTCTATAACTGGAGGCATAACCATTAAGTGGTAATAAAACTATTACTTTTCAGAAGGACCCTTCTGATATCTAACACAGCTTAGGAACAAAAAGATGAGAAAAATATCTATCTTCAACACGGCAAAGGTTCCCTGAATTTTTGTTCTATTTGTTTTATATTTTTATGATTTTTCTCATATCCGGTTGCGGTGGTGGAGGTGATGATAATTTTTCTTCCGATCCTTCTGAAACCGGATCCGCTTCTTTCAATATAGCGTGGCACGACACTCCTGTTGTTGGGGCTGCAGAAAACACCATAATTACGCCGACTATAGATTGTAAAGCTGCCGGTGTTTCGACAATAATATGCGAGGTCTATGACGGATCGAACACCTATCTGACATCTCAAGATTTTGCGTGTTCTGCAGGTCAGGGGACGATAAACAATGTACCTGTAGGGACAAACAGAGAGATAGTCATCTTAGGAGAGGATGGCAACGGAAATATCTTGTACCATGGGAAAACTACGGGAATAACGGTTACAGCGGGCGAGATAAACGATGCCGGAACTATTGATACTCATCCTTTTATTGTTTCGGCTTTACTCAGTCCGGCCGACGGTTCAGAGGTTACCATCGGCTTTTTTTCAATAAATTGGACTCGTGTAGAAACTGCCTATGAATACCGTATCCAGGTGTCAGAAGACATCAACTTTGACTCCACGATTATAAATGATACGACATCTAACACGTCATATACACCTTCAGGTCTTTCAGCATCAACCACATATTACTGGAAGGTCTTTGCTCGTGATATCCATGCAAATCAAGGGGTAGAGTCAGATGTATGGAGTTTCACGGTAATTCCGGCAGGGCCATGCACCTATTCCATTTCACCGACGAGCAGGTCATTTCCGTCTGGTGGCGGTGCAGGCAGTATCAGCGTAACCTCGTCGGCAAGCGGGTGCAGCTGGACCGCTAAAGAGGATGTGGGCTGGATATCGATAACATCCGGCAGCAGCGGCAGCGGCAACGGGACAGTGGCCTATTCGGTTTCAGCTAACACAAGTTCGAACCCAAGAAGTGCAACGATTACGGTAGCCGGTAAGAGTCACACGGTGACTCAGGAGGGGGTATCTTGTACTTATTCCATTTCACCGACGAGCAGGTCATTTACATCCAGTGGTGGCACAGGCACTGTCAGCGTGACGGCGCCAAGCGGCTGTGATTGGACCGCTAAAGAGGATGTGGGCTGGATATCGGTAACATCCGGCAGCAGCGGCAGCGGCAACGGGACAGTGGCCTATTCGGTTTCAGCTAACACAAGTTCGAACCCGAGAAGTGCAACGATTACGGTAGCCGGTAAGAGTCACACGGTGACTCAGGAGGGGGTATCTTGTACTTATTCCATTTCACCGACGAGCAGGTCATTTACGTCCGGTGGTGGCACAGGCACTGTCAGCGTGACGGCGCCAAGCGGCTGTGATTGGACCGCCTCAGAGGATGTGGGCTGGATATCGGTAACATCCGGCAGCAGCGGCAGCGGCAACGGGACAGTGGCCTATTCGGTTTCAGCCAACACAAGTTCGAACCCAAGAAGTGCAACGATTACGGTAGCCGGTAAGAGTCACACGGTGACTCAGGAGGGGGTATCTTGTACTTATTCCATTTCACCGACAAGCAGGTCATTTACGTCCAGTGGCGGCACAGGCACTGTCAGCGTGACTGCGCCAAGCGGCTGCAACTGGACCGCCTCAGCCTCAAAGGATGATAAATGGATAAAGATCACATCCGGCAGCAGCGGCAGCGGCAACGGGACAGTGACCTATTCGGTTTCAGCCAACAAGGATAAGAAGAACTCCAGAAGTGCAACGATTACGGTAGCTGGGAAAAGCCATACGGTGACTCAGGATGCCAAACAGTGACGACGATGACTGATTTTTGACCTTTTGGAATTGAAAAGTGATGCTGAAAATATGTCAAGATGATAGTTGGAATGAAAACCTGATAGATGACATCATGAGTTCTTGTTAAAGGCTTGCAAAATATGAACAAGAATATGACCTGGCTCCCAAACCGTTGATATCAGAAATGCAACCATTACGTTAGCCGGGTGGAGTCACAAGGTTCGCCAGGAGGGATTTAAAGATTAAGAAAACCTAAATTCGGATATTCTCTTCATCAGAATCGATACTTAACATTATTAAATGGAAATAGTGAGGCGTTTACAGTTGCTTTTATTGACAAACAACCTGTGCAGACTCATCAGCTTTTTTCTGACCTTTCAAATAATTATTCTGCTGCCAAAGTTCTGGGTAAACGACTCCCCTGGGCTTGCAGCTGCAGAACAGATTCAGACCCTGCAAAAACAAGTTGAGAAAAGGGTTGAATTTGATGTCGATCAAGATCTGAGTTCTCAAATAACGACACCGATGGTTACTATACCATCGGTTAGGGCTGACCAGACAGCGGAAAAGACAAAACCGGATTTGAATAAAGCCAAGAAAAGGAAGCTAACCTTGGAGGCCGCCATCAACCGAGCTCTGGAAGCCAATCGGGGCCTGAGAGATGTCATGGATCAGGTAGAAGGGACTCGCCTTTCTCTTGTTGCTGTAGAGTCGGAATTTGAGCTTAAAATAGTTCCTGCCGGTGAGGCAAGGATAACTGGCGACAGTGATGAGGGTTCTACCGATAGCCTGGGAGCGGGAATTTCCCTGCAAAAAAAATTCGATGTGGGTACTGATATTATGATTACCCCACAAACACGAAAGACGGACGACCTCTATAACACTGGTGTGGATACGAGACTTATTCAACCGCTGCTGCGGGGCTTTGGCAAGGAATTTAACCTGTCGGGAGTGCGCAGTGCTGAATTTGGGACCCGCTCGGCACAGCGCAGCCTCTACTTGAGACAGGTGAGTACCGTGCTTTTGACCATAGGTGCTGTTTACGATGTTGTCAGACAAAGAGAGTTATTTCAACTCAATGAAGAGTCGGCCTTGAGGCTTCGAGTCCACGCCGAGGCAGCGAGTGCAAAAAACAAGATTGGCCTTGCCACCCAGATCGACGTTTACCGTGCAGGCTTTCAGCAGAAACAGGCAGAGGACAACTTGAACACTGCACGCGAAGCTTATCGAGATGCTCTTGATAATCTGAAGATCTTACTTTCGCTGCCCCTTGAAGAAGAAATAGAGGTAGAAGCGCCACTTAATTATAACCTTGTAAGGATTACAAAGGAACAAGCCGTGAGTACAGGGCTCAAGAACCGCGTTGAACTGGATCAAGCAAAAGACAACATCCGGGAATCAGAGCGCTTGTCAAGAGTGGCCAAACATAACATCTGGCCTAATTTGGATGTGGTGTTGAATTACTCGCGGTTCGGCAGCGGGGAGAACTTTGGAAATAGCACTGGATTTGATCAGGGCTCCTGGAATGTAGGTCTCGTAACCTCAACTGACCTTGCCCGAACAGTGGAGCGTGCTGCCTATGATCAAAGCCTGCTTAATGTACAGGGTGCACAACGCAACTATAATCTCCTGCGCGATGAGGTGGCCAGGGAAGTCAAAAGGAATTTCAGAAATCTTCGCGGTTCTGAAAATAGTATTGCGATCCAGGAGGAGCAGATCAGACAGTCTAAAGGGCAGCTTGCGCTTGCACAAGTAAAATTCAGGTTTGGGCTGGCAAATAATTTTGATCTAATTGATGCTGAAACAAAACTTCGTATTGCGCAGACGAATCTGCTTTCAGCGGTACTTAACTATATCGTAGGCACCAATCGATTGAGGGCTGCAATGGGGACTTTGCTTGAAAGGCCTAAGAAATTCTGATGACACGGACGAGAAATCATAAATTGTTAGTTTTTATTCTGGTCCCGGTAGCGACCTTTGTGCTGGTTGTGGATTACGGGTAAAAGGCCTGAAGATGCCCCTGTTCTTTCAGTAAAAGTGGCAAAGAAAAGTTTTTCTGTGTTGGTTGAGGCTGTTGGAGAACTGGATGCGGCAAGGTCCACGGTCCTTTTTTCTCAGATCCGTGGCGATCGTGGAAAAATTGTTTCTATCATTTTCGATGGGACCAGAGTTAAAAAAGGTGATGTACTTGTACGCCTTGATCCGACATTTTTTGAGGAAGAAGTAACCCGTCTCACAGCCAAGGTTCACGAGTGGGAAGCTGTGGTGTCAGCACATGAGCAGATACTGGAATGGGAAAAGGTTCAAGCGGAGCGGGAGACAAAGACACTGGAATTCGATTTACGTGCCGCTCGGTTGGATCTTATAAAATTGGAGAAGGGAGAGGGCCCGCTGGAACTCTATCGTTTGAAAGGAGCGGCTCAAGAGGCGAAACAGGATTGGAAAGAGAAAGAGGGATACCTTGTGGAGCTTAAAACGCTTGAGAAACGAGGCTATGTCAACATAACGGAGATCGCTCAGGTACAAAACAAGGTTTCAGATGCAAAAGAGGCTTATGAGGTAGCAAAACGCCAGCATGAAAGCTACCGGGATTACGTACTGCCTTCTTTGATTGAGAATGCACATGCTCAGGTTGCACGAGCCAAGATGAACCTGGAGCAATTTAAAAAAGGGGCTGGATTCAAAATAGGAAAGGATATGGCGGCTTTACGGAAGGCCCAGCAAAATCAGGAAAGCACGACTTCTTCATTGAAGACTGCCCAGGCGGAGCTTGAACGAACGGTCATTCGGGCGCCAATTCCAGGTATTGCGGTTTTACCGGAAGGCTTTCCGGGGAGGTAAAAAGCGAAAACCACGTATCGGTGATATCGTGTGGCAGAACCAGCCGCTTGTCTATCTGCCAGATGTATCCGAGATGGTGGTGAAGACTCAGATACGCGAGATTGATCTCCATAAGGTCGGTATTGGCAAAAGGGCTATGATTCTTGTGGATGCATATCCGGGTCTCAGACTCCTTGGAGAGGTGCAGGTCCATTGGTGTATTAGCGGAATCGCGAGCTGAATCTCACACGGCCGACAAGCATTTTCAGGTTGTTGTTGCGGTTAGAGAAAAAGATCAGCGGTTAAGACCTGGCATGACAGCCCGGGTGGAAATAGAGTGTGCAAAAGTTGAAAATGCACTAAGTATTCCTATTCATGCCGTTTTCAACGACAAAGGCAGGAGTTATTGTTACGTTGACACGCAAACCAGCTACGAGAAACGCGAGGTATCTATTGGTGCCCAGAGCGAGGATTGGGCACAAGTTCTCGCAGGATTGAAAGAGGGCGAACGTGTGGCTCTGTCTCAACCACCTCCAAATGAGATTCGAGAAGGGAGCGGGCTGTCTCTGTAAAAGGATTAAAACCCGATGAACGGTTGTGAGAAAATTGTTGAAACCCTGGGGATAAGGAAAGTATATGAGATGGGTCCGAATAGGGTTGAAGCCCTTCGGGGTCTGGATTTCTCTGTACACTCCGGGGAATTTGTTGGAATAATGGGGCCGTCGGGATCCGGGAAATCGACGTTAATGCACATTCTCGGATGTTTGGAGAGAGCAACAGAAGGCATCTATTTACTGGGCGGACAAGATATTTCGAGTGTCTCAGACCGTGATTTGTCGTTAATGCGTGCGAATCAAATCGGATTTGTTTTTCAGACCTTCAGCTTGATTTCTCAATATAATGTGTTTGAGAATGTGGAAATACCTTTTCTTTACAGGAAAGAAACCAGGAATAAAGCGAGGTCCCTTGCTGAAAAGGCCATAGAGCGTGTAGGATTATCTGCACGGCGTCACCACAGGCCATCAGAACTTTCCGGGGGAGAAATGCAGCGCGTTGCCATTGCCCGGGCGCTTGCTGTGGACCCGCTGCTTATTTTGGCAGATGAACCCACAGGAAATCTGGATTCGGAAACGAGCAAAAACATCATCTCGCTCTTTCAAGATCTGAATGAGCAGGGCACCACTTTGATTGTGGTGACCCACGAAAAAGAAGTCGCCTCCCACTGCCAAACAATTTATCACCTTCTCGATGGGCAAATTGTTAATGACGAGGGTCGTTCATGAAGTGGGACCAAATCATGCGCGACGCGTGGCGTGCATTATTTCGACACAGGCTGAGGAGCTTCCTGAGTTCTCTGGGAATAGTTTTTGCGGTTGTGGCAGTCGTTGCCATGCTGTCAATTGCCGAGGGAGCAAAGCAAGAAATTCTGGACCAGATAGAGAGACTCGGAACCAATAGTATTATTGTACGGAGCTTGCAGCTTACCAGAGCTCAGGAGACCGCTGCTCGCAGGCGCCTGTCCCATGGCCTTGTCCTTTCAGATGCAAACGCGCTGAAGAAGGCGATTCATACAATCTCCAGTGTAGCCTCAGTTAAGGAAGTAAAGGCTTCTCTTTCTATATCCATTGCACAAGACCCATTTGAAATACTCGCCATCACAGAATCATACCAGGTGGCAAAGAACTTGGCCGTCAAGCAAGGAAGATTCGTTTGCATTACAGATGTTGTTCGAAAAAATCTTGTATGTGTTTTAGGGGAAGAAGTGAGCAGATTGCTTGGGGACAGTGGTCATTTGGGAGGGGTGTTGCGACTGGAAAATCGCACATATCGAATTGTGGGAATTCTGCAAAAGCGCCAATGGATGCGCAGCAAGTCACCAGCGTTGGCCGTTCGCAATTACAACCGGGCCATTTTCATCCCTATCGGGACCGAAGTGATGGATGTCCATGGACAGAATAAGTTTGGAGAGATATCGGAGATTTGGCTTCAAGGTTGCGCGAAATGGAAATGTTCAGGCATGTGCCGAAGCGGTAAGGAGAATACTGAACCGAAAGCATGGGGGGGTTGAGGATTTCCAGGTTATCGTACCACAAGAACTACTGATTCAAGCGCAGAAAACCCAACGCATTTTCAATATAATACTTGGATGTATCGCTGGTATCTCGCTTCTTGTAGGAGGCATCGGCATCATGAACACCATGCTGGCGAGCGTAGCGGAGCGGACAAGAGAGATCGGAATCAGGCGGGCAATTGGAGCTGCCCAAAAACACATCGTGCTGCAGTTTCTTTGTGAAGCCATCGTGCTAACAGCAACAGGTGGATGCATTGGTATTATCCTGGGAGCGGGAAGTGCTCTAATCATTAGCAAGGTTGCCGGCTGGAAAACAGTATTAACTGTCTGGTCGGTGATCGTCTCAATTGTAATGGCCGGTGGTGTGGGCCTGGTTTCAGGTTTGTATCCGGCCATAAAAGCGGCTCGTCTTGAGCCGGTAAGAGCATTACGGCATGAGTAATATAAGCTGGCGATTCGAAAGCTCATGCGATAGAGATCCATACGATTCCGCCTTCTATTTCTTCCACAAAGCACGCACCCTGAAATCCAATAGAATTTCACAGCTCAATAGTTGACCTGCACATACCCTTGCTGACTTTTGCAAAACCTAGTTGTATACAAACTATTAAACATTTAACTAATTGATATCACGACTTCTGATCGAGCTTCAAAAATGGACAGCACTATGTGCCACGAGGCTGCACAGAAGATATCCGCGGGGCGGGACTGGAGTCGGCTTGCAGGAGCAGGCTCCAAAACACCTCAAGCTGCATTGGTAAAGAGCCATTGTGATGAGCGTGAAGGAAAAGGTCTCGCCGGACGGAAAAGCCAGCATCAGATTAATTACAGAAGATTATCATTTGCCTGTGAGTATCCAGATTTAAAATTAGTGGTTCGGCTCCGTTCCAGCGCCTTGTTCGGTTTATTTTTCAATGTAATTTTCTTTTTCTCGATTTTCTTTGATGTTGTCTCAACCTGGATCTTTATTCGTCCCTTCTTTTTGAACAAAGAGAAAAGGGTGCAAATTGGTATATTCGCCCATGTTCTGATTCGTGAGTTACTATTGATTAAGATATGGTGATTACCTCGTCCGGTCTGATGAAAAGACTCCTATTCCTTTCCACATTCGACGCGGTCTGAAAAACTCCTCTTCCATGCGTCCAATAACCCCTCAACTCCCCAAAAGACCATATCATGGTTATGGGTAAGAGATAAAAAAATTCTGCAGGAGAAATATGGAATTTGACGATCCGCCAATAGGACCTCAAAGCTCTCAGATACCGTAAAATAAAGAGGCAGGGAATAAGAGCCGAAAAACACAAACGTTTCAAAGGGCTCCATCCTCTCGAGCGCAATGCGCCCAGCGCTTGACCTTGAGGGATCATAATGCTTTTTATACCCCACCAGTAGGAAGCTTCCCAATGGTACATGACCGCTCTTGTCTCTAAATAAAACTTGTGTCCTTGCTTCCTCAAACTTACTTGCATCAGACTTGTCGCGATGAGGTCTTCTATAAGTTTCTTCCCCCTGGAAATGAGAATCGCCCTGGGAAAGGCGCTATTATATCCAGCGATGTATTTTACTTCCCCGGATTGCTCTTGTCCCATCCATTCACCGTAGGTAACATAATTGGCTGCTTTCGCGATGGCCGAAAACTTATTCCCATTGCATATCGACGGCCCCACTCCGCTCCAACCTTCCCTGAGTCTGTTTAACATATGCTCAAAACAATCCTGTAACGGAAGGCAATGGTCTTCCATAATAACAACATAAGAAGTTGTGCTGTTCAAGATCCCTAAATGCCTGGCTTCATGAAGTAAGATGGACTCCCCACCCTCAATTAAGACGACATCCGGGTACTGAGCAAAAAATGATTCTGGTAGCGAAAAGGAGTCTTTTGTTTTGCAGATGAAGATAACCTCAAGCTGAAGTCTTATGGTCTGTCTCTCAACACACTCATGGAGTTTCTCAACTTCTTTGTAAGTATCAAGGGCAGCAATGATCACTGAGAATTCCTTCACCATTTTTTACACCTCTCAAAATTATTGTATCCTCCTCCAAACCTCTCTTCCCGGGAAGTAAAGATACGACCTGGAGTAATGATCATAGAGATTGTACAGGTTCGCCCTTCAGCAATCTCATTATAAGTTTGGATAAACTAACACCACAAGTTTGGGATCGAAAGTGAGCTTGGAATATTCAAATATTTTCCAGTAAGTTGTTTATTTAATTAATCTATTAAACCTTCAGCTAAGCTGAAGGTCCCAGCTTTGCTATGCAGGTATGTGAGTTTATATTTACCGCCCTGCCTGTCCCGACAACGGGGTGTCCCGCCCCTGCGGGGCTTCGCTCAAGACACAGAGGACGCAGAGAATAATAATTTTTCCATTGCCGTTGACCCCGCTTGATGCGGGACAGGGACGCCGGCAATGGAAAAGTACTAAGCAGCTTACGCTGCGAAAACGATAAAAGACATCAATTCTTTGGTTGCAAGGTGCCAATACGGGCATTTTATTACCCGAAGGGTTGAGTCGTTTTGCTTTTCGGCGTCCTCCGTCCCGGAGATAGCGGAGCCTATCCTTCGGGGTCAGCGAAAAGCAAAAAATAAACAAAAACTCTGCGCTCTCTGCGGCTCTGCGGTGAATAAATTTTTATAAAGACCCTTTTAGGGTCACAATCATGCCACCCCTTTTAGGGGTGGTTATTGACTGTATGATATCCCCCGTCAAGGTAATTTATTGTCAGAAGGGTATAAGGATAAGGCAGGGGGGGTTGTTTTATAGTTTTTGTATGCATTTTTCCAGTTTCTGGTGATAATCTCATTTGTGATTTTTTCTTCACCAAAATTATCTCTATAATGACCACAATAGGCGCATAACACCTTTAATTGTTTTCTTAATTCCCGGTCATTTAGTGATGAAAGATTCTTAATGCCAACATCAAAACCGAACACTCGATCAATATCTGCCCCTGGACTGCAAGGGTAGTAACCGTACTTTGTCATTCCTATCCCACACACTTCGGTTTGAAAGCATCCCCTGGAAAAATCTGATTTCCTATATTCTTCCAAGTCAATTGGCGCTATGTTATAGCCGGTATATTCATGAATAGGCGAATTTTTCGATGTATTTGTGACTATAAGCCATTCAGGCAACCTGGACAGGATAGCCTCTACGGTTCTACCATAACCATTTGTCCATAAAACTATTCGACATGATGGATTGAAATCCTTATATTTTTTCAATATTTCCAGAATTTCGAACAGCTGTGGATGCAATGTCGGCTCTCCTCCTATAACTGTAATTTGTAACCATTTCCAATTTCGTGCAATTGTTTCATGAATAAAATGTTCAACTTGTTCAGGGGAGATGTCCTCGTGAGCCGGGGCTTGTTTGACAGAACGGTTGCAATTCAGACAATGTAAGTTGCATCTAAATGTAATATTGAGTTCTATGATATCTTTGGAAAGATCCCAGGAAAAAATGGAGGGGAACGTCTGCCAGCGCCACAAATTAATTTTTTCGAGCAAATTCCTTAAAGCGGAATTTTTCGGGATTTTTCTTCTTGCCAGAAATTTTATTTTTCGAAGCATTTTGAGGAATATACTCCATGGTATTGGAATCGTCAAACAACTTTCTTACAGCAGGTTCTGATACGCCAAGAGGCTATTGCCGTTTTGATTGTCTATGAAAAACCTTCTTTATTTTATCTCCCATATAATTGCATGATGAAACACTCCTACTACTTATAGCTTTGCTAACCCGCTAAAGTAAAAATATCTTACCATAACCACAACCTAAAGCCATTGCGTACTGATTTTTGTGCTGATTACATATATCCTATTTCTTACAAAAATACAAAAAAGGCAAGCCCGGTAAAATGGATTTGCCCTATTGAAAAACGATATCACAGGTTCTGAACCCACTGTTAAAATGTTGGATACATCGCAGCTATCAAAAGTTAGAAATTAAAAGGGCAGAGCCATTGCTGATCCTGCCCCTTTAAACACTCAAAACAATATCAGAAAAGATGTTTTTGGATTTAGTCTTCTATCAAGCTGTACTATTCCGTTTCTGCTGTCTTTTGCCATCGCAGCTTTCTAGCTAAGCGGGTCAATCTGCGTCATACCACCGTTGGAACCGTTTTGACATAGTGTAACTTCATCCAATGGCTTATCGAATTTAATAAGCTCAGGTTTTACAAAAACCTTTTTCTTCTTGTCAGACATATAATTCACCTCCTTTTCATTATAGCTGAAAGACCTTTTGTTGCAAAATACATGCACAAATCAGAGGGATATGTCCGAAACTGCGAAGAAATTAGAGATATTGAATAGTTACATCAATTAAGAGGTAAGAATACCATTCTAATCCACATAAAAAACTTATGTGATTGTGGAATATATTACATAAAAAACTGTTACGTTGTTTACTTTGTATTGTGTATCAATCCAAATGGTAGCCGAGGATGGCGATGGACCCGCAGAAAGGTTAGACCACCTGAGGGGGTGAGTTAAGCTATTGCCAGAAGTTAAAATAATGTAAACAGGCATCAGGCAGCCTGGACGAAGTCAACCTTGATTTTCTCGGATATACATTTTGCCGTGTATGGTTTCGGAAGTATGGTTCGTGCTAAATTGGCACCTGCCCATTGAAGACAAGTGTAAAACGAACGGCTGAAATAAAAAGCAAGAAAAATGCTTAGACCTAATGAGAAAGGCTTATGATCAGATGTACGCGATCGGTTAAATGCATTATTGCGTGGGTGGTGTACTTATTTTCTGTTACGGTACGAAACAGATAGCTTGTCGTACCATTGGGCGCAATATTTATAATCGTATAAGACTCTTTCTGCTCAAGTGGCATAAGGTGGAATCGTGAGGTAATCGTCGGTTTCTCTGAAATGAGTTTTCGGTGATCTTGACGTACTGTTACCGAAACCGATGAAATATGTCGCACAACGAGTGCTCTAAGGTGAAGTCAGTTGAGAAGCCGAATTCGAAAGCTCCGTTTGTCCGGTTCGATGTGCGGGGATGGGAAACAGGGATTCACGCTAATAGACCCATCCTCGACCCCACTGCCCACCTTATTTACTTCGATTGAAGAATCTTGGTCGAATCCCACGCTGTTTTTTGATTTGAACAACCGAACACTTTTAGGAAGTGTGCATTATCAAAAATCTGTCCCTTTTAGTCGATGATCTGATTGGAGTTGTTGATCAGTGCCAGACATAATAAGTACCTGCTCCTATTCCAAGGTTTTTTTTTCGGCAGATAAGGAACCACTCGACATCATGACAACCATGAAAATATACATAATATCAGGCAAATTTTCCTTTTCATTACAGCTTTTCTTTGCTTTACCCGTCAATACAGGATTTGAACAAGGTTGGTCATTCATGAGCAATTGATGTGTCAAACCCAACAAAAAACCAATTGAATTCACTTTAAATACAATCTAATCATCTGAAAAGAGGATATGTGAATGGATTTTCATACACCAGACAAAAAGGTTTGACAGGAAATAAAGAGCTAAGTTTCTGCAAATAAATGATAAACAACCGAATGGAATTCCCTACTGCTATTCTGGATTTAATATGCTATTTATAGGGTTGATATGCTATTTTTTTCCCCAAGAAATCTACTTTTCACTCCAAGGACCCGCCCCCATGGATCATATCGTTTCTAATCATATGACCGGCCAGTCCGTTGAATTTCAGACTTAATGATATTTTTTTTTCCTATCCCAGTTCAATTGGCAACATTCGGCAAAGCTGGAGGACTGTTATAAAATTTACACACTAACACAAGATGGCAACTTCAAAACCAGATTAAGTCAATCGATTTTTATTTAAGCATACCAACAAGTTGACAATAACCTCTTTTTCAATTCCATTACGTTACATTTCTAATCCCAAAAGTCGGCTCTCATTATGAGTGTTTGTTCTATTTACTGATATCATATGTTTTTTTTACATATTGTTTGCGTCCAAGGAGATCATTTCTAACTGGCATGCAAGTTGCAATTTAATACGCTTTTTATTGGAAATCTATCTTAATAGTAACAAGCTTAAAAACTAACAGCTTAAAATTTTATATTTTCTGGTGAAAATTCTTAAGGACTTAAAAGGCTTTCAGAGATTATATCAAATACAAAAAAAAATACATTAAACACTCGGAAATTTATACTGCTCTTCATTTCGCTATTCTTTGTTTTTGTACCACCAGTCTATGCGGTGGATGTCTCTTTCCAATGGGATCCAAACAGCGAACCTGATTTGGCAGGATACAGAGTATTTTTTCGTGAAGAAGGCCAACCTTACGATTATGCAAATCCATCCTGGGAAGGAACAGAGACCTATTCCACCATCTCCAATTTGGATGAAACCAAAACCTACTATTTTGTATCAAGAGCATTCGACATCTATGGGTTTGAGAGCGGTGATTCCAATGAGTTATATCTTGAAGCAGCCACAACGCCAAATAATCAGCCACCAATAGCAGTCATCGCTGAAGATTACATAGAGGCCATCTCAGGTACGACAGTTACATTGGATGGGTCGAGCTCAACTGATGCTGATGATGGTATTGCCTCATATCATTGGATCCAGGTTGATGGACCCCATGTCACCTTGTCTGATCATAACTCAGAAGTGGTAACGTTTACTGCACCTGAAACAGACCAATATGGCAGCAATCTTACTTTCCAGTTGACGGTAACAGATTTCGGAGGGCTTCAAGGTACAGCCGATTGTTTGATTTACGTCGTGCAGGATGTTCCCCCGACATTAAATGCAGATTTTGGGGCCAATGGCCTGTGGTATTATGACGGCACCACTTG
>CAVVZC010000004.1:0-84570 GCA_963752565.1 uncultured delta proteobacterium
TTCATCTGTGGTTTCTCTTAGCCTCTTTCCTCTTTTCTCTTTCCTGTAACACTGGGCTCACGCATTTAGGAACAGGTATGGCGCAGAAATTGGACAAGAAGACCATTTCTGCATTAGAAACTAACTTGTTTTTAATCCCTCCATAACCTTTTCGGCGGCCTGGATCGTTTTGTCGATATGCGATGTGTCATGTGCCGCGGATACAAAAAGAGCCTCAAACTGTGAAGGTGCAAGATAAATACCTTCTTTTAGCATGCCTTTGTAATAGTCTGAAAACATTTTCAGGTCGCTGGTTTTGGCATCTTCAAAATTCATAACCTCTCTGTCCGTAAAAAAGAGGCCCAGCATTGACCCTGCCCTGGTCAGTTTAACATTGATGCCAGCTTTATCCGAAGCTCCTTTAAGGCCAGCCGCCAGTCGTTTGGCTTTTTCATCTAAGGCTTCATAGAAACCGGACGCATTGAGTTGGGTTAGCGTCGCAATTCCTGCGGCCATGGCCAACGGATTACCGGACAGGGTCCCGGCTTGATATACGGGCCCCTGAGGTGCGATGTACTCCATAATTTCACGTCTGCCGCCATAAGCACCCACCGGCAGCCCTCCGCCGATGATTTTACCCAGGCATGTCACATCAGGAGAAATTCCATATATGGCCTGGGCACCGCCATGCGATACCCTGAACCCGGTCATCACCTCATCGAATATCAGTAAACTGCCGCTTTTATCCGAAAGCTCCTTTAGCGCCTGAAGAAAACCATTCACTGGCGTAACCAGTCCCATGTTCCCTGCAACAGGCTCGACAATGATGCATGCAATTTTTTCTCCCTGGGTTTTCATCACCTCTGAAACGCTGTCGATATCATTATAAGGAAGTGACAATGTATGGGCCACGAAAGATTTAGGAACACCGGGACTCCCTGGAATGCTCAATGTGGCAACTCCCGACCCTGCCTCTACCAGAAGCGTGTCCGCATGACCATGATAACATCCGTCAAATTTGATGATCGTATCTCTTTTTGTAAAACCACGGGCCAACCGTATGGCACTCATGGTCGCTTCAGTACCGGAGTTTACCATACGAACCATATCCATGGATGGAACTGCATCGATCAGCATTTCCGCAAGTTTAATTTCAAGTTCGGTGGGCGCACCAAAGCTGGTGCCACTCTTTAGAACAGAAGATATTGCGTCGACCACGCGGATGCCTGTGTCCTAAAATCATGGGTCCCCAGGATCCAATATAATCGATGTAGCCATTTCCGTCTTCATCGTAAATCATGCACCCTTCTGCACGATCGATAAAAACCGGCCTTGTCCCCACCGCTTTACACGCCCGGGCAGGACTATTGACGCCGCCGGGGATAACATTCAATGCGCGGTTATAAAGGATTCGGGAATTTTCATAGTTCATCATCTCACTTTCCTTTCAAGAATGAATTTGACTTTTTATCAATTTTTTATGATCAATCAAACCTGTTGACTTTTGACTACAATTTCATTGAAAATAGCAAAGGAAATACAACAGGTCAAGGAGCCTTTATTGATAATGGCAAAACGCAGAAACCTCGAACAACTGGCTAAGTTCATATCTTACATCCTGGGACGTAATCCTGCTGAGTTCGGTTTGGTCCCGGATTCGGATGGATTTGTAAAAATCAAGGAATTTTTAAAGGTGTTCGCAGAAGAAGAGGGATTAAAATATGTTCGCAGATCGAATATCAACGAAATCCTTATTACCCTGCCAAATCCTCCTGTTGAAATCAGGGGAAACCACATCCGTGCAAAACACCGTCATGCAATGCCTAAAAATACACCGGCTCAAAACCTTCCCAAGCTTCTTTATACCTGTGTAAGAAGAAAGGCTTATCCCGGTGTTCTGGAAAATGGAATACGCCCCATGGGATTTAGCCATGTCATCCTATCATCCGAACCTGAAATGGCCGAAAGAATCGGCAGACGTAAAGACCCGATGCCGGTACAACTTGTGGTCCAAACCGAAATATCGTTGGATAAAGGCATAACATTTTATGAAGCCGGTGAAACCCTTTATCTGGCAGAATCGATCCAGCCAGGCTGCTTTACCGGTCCTCCACTGCCCAGACAAAAGGAACCGGCCGCAAAAAAGGACGCCGTCGATGCACCGGAACTCGACAGAATGCCCGGCAGTTTTATATTGGAAATCAAAGAAAAAAATGCTTACGAAAAACCATCTCAACACAAAAAGAAACCCAAAGCGGCGGCCTGGAAAAAAGAAACCCAAAAAGATAAAAAACAAAAACGAAAAAGAGAACGACCGCCGTGGCGGCAATAATCAAGGAGGAAACATCTTTTTCCATGTTTCAAGAAAAAAATTTGACAACCTTTTTTAAAATTGATATCAAGCTTTTTTTATTTTAAATTTCATACCAGTGGGCCTTTAGCTCAACTAAGCAGAGCACCTGACTCTTAATAAGCTGAAATTATCGAATATCAAACTGCTGACTCGAAAAATCAGTAATTTCTGTTGTTAATTTATAATCGGAGAAAAAATGAAATACATGTGCGCTAATTGTGGGAAGCGGGTTACTCTCGGACGTGATTTAAACTATGAGATTGGGATAGAATTTAGAGATCCATTCGGTGAGCATATACGTACTGATAAAAATAGTAAACAGTACGAAACTTATTGCTATCACTGTGAAGACGCAGCCAGAAAAAGATTTCAGCAATTGATTGGTTTTTTCAATAAAACTGATACTCAAAAATCAGTTGCCCAAGATGATTGCGCAACTGATTATTGTGTCTCCAACTTGAGACACTGATAAATTTAATAAAAACGGGCCGTTAGCTCAACTAGGCAGAGCACCTGACTCTTAATCAGTAGGTTGAAGGTTCGATTCCTTCACGGCCCACCAAAAAAAGTTTTTCTGATTCGTTTTTTGTCCGGGTTGAGTTAATCGATCATCCAGCTGATTGAAGTGGTTTAATTTCAACGGACACCATGTTAAGAGTACCAATAATGAAAGCGAGGTGTCCCATGAACCAAAAACGAACCAGACAAAGTTACACCAAAGAATTCAAGAATGACGCCGTTAGACTGGTCATCGAACAAGGTTACAGTTCCAACGAAGTTGGTCGGCGTCTTGGAATCAATCAAACAAACGTTTCCCGCTGGGTCCGCGAATACCGTCAGGAGAACGAACCTTCTGTAAATGGCGGCGCCACCCGCAGTGAACTGGAAGCCGAGGTCAAGCGGCTGCGTAAAGAGACCGAGCGGCTGCGAATGGAGCGCGAGATCTTAAAAAAGGCCGCGGCCTTCTTTGCCAACGAGTCGAATTGAGATACGGCTTCATCCGGCAGCAAATGAAGGCCTACCCCGTCACCGTTTTGTGCAAGGTGATGGAAGTCAGCCGGAGCGGATTTTACGATTACCTGCATCGTTCAAATAAAAGATCTGGTGACAGCCCTTATGAGGCTGCATTAAAGACCCGGGTTCAGGTTATATTCAGACAACACCGGGGCAAATATGGTTCTCGTCGTATTACCAATCAGTTAAAGGACGAAGAGCATCAGATTGGTCGATACAAAGTGCGACGTCTTATGCGGGAGCTTGGGCTCAAAGCAAAGGCTCCCAGGCGCTACAAGGTTACAACCGATAGTCGTCATAAGTTCTCTGTAGCGCCCAACATTCTTAACCGTAATTTTGATGTCAACAAACCGAACAAGGTCTGGACGGCAGATATCACCTATGTCTGGACGCTTGAGGGCTGGCTGTACCTGGCCGTGATAGTAGATTTGTTCTCTCGCCAAATCGTCGGCTGGTCAATGGATAAACGGATGAAAAAACAGCTAACTCTTGACGCCCTTGCGATGGCCTATTGGCGACGAAAGCCGCCGGCGGGTCTGATTCATCATTCCGACAGAGGCAGCCAGTACGCTTGTGATGAATACAGAAACCGCCTGCAGCAGTATGGCATGGTTGCCAGCATGAGCCGTAAAGGCGACTGCTGGGATAACGCCCCAACAGAACGTGTTATTGGCAGCCTTAAATCTGAACGGTTATCGGATTACCGTTTTACCACGAGACGATTCGCCGAGTTGGAAGTGCTTGATTACATCGGGTACTACAACTCGATTCGCCTTCATTCGACACTGGGGTACAAATCCCCTATGACATATGAAAAAGAATTACAACGGAAAGCGACTTAAACCTGTGTCCGTTTTTATTTGACCATTACACTTTTCAGCCGTATGTGCCTATCCCGTGGGGTTTAAAATTATGTAAAGTTTTGCACATAAATTGTGTAGTTTATCCCATAAATTATGTAGTTTATCCCATAATTTCATATGCTTTCATATAATTTAATTTTTTAGCTATAAACAACGCTTAATGTAACTGTCTGATATTTCTTTATATATACCTATCCAACTGATTTTACATCATATTTGCATGAATTTTGCATGTGTAAATTCATAATTTGAGTGCTATGCTATAATTAACTTCATCTTAGCATGGCTTCCTATAGCCCTTGGGCAAATGTAGCCCCAGGGGCTATATATTTCTTAAAAATAATCTAAAAGAAATGACATGTTAAACAATATGTTGCTGGATATAATTTTATGCCTCACAATTGTTTATGTGGGCTTAGTTGTACTCATTTATCTAATGTCTGAAAGATCGGTCTGATAAATTCCCACGATAATGAAGCATACCCCCGATTGACATGTCACTTTATGGTATCAGACATTAAATATTGGGTAAGAGATAAATCATCATGATGAAATTAAAGGAGGTCATCATGAAATATTCCATTACAGATTTCATTCTTTTAACCGTTTCCATATTTTTAACAGTTTTCTTATTTTTTATAATACTCGCCTTTATTTTTTCTTATAATGCGATTCCCTTTTAATTCCTTTAGGACAAGCCCCAAAGCCCATCCTTCCGTCACGCTGATATTTTCGTAAAATCGTCGGGATTCTTTACAAAACTGCTGTCCCAACACAAAGCACTTTGAAGGTATGTTATGGGCTAAACACCTGATTTTTATCTCAATGAAATAGATATTTATGGCAATGCCACCTCCGTCATTTTTATTTGATCCACTGGTGCGCCAAATCTTTCCAAAGATTTATAGATGTTTATGGATATCAATTCAAACATATCGGCTTGTACGTAGCTATCGTCTATATCTTTTTTTTTCCGGTTAATCGTTTAACTATCTTCCGATTCATATTCATAACATTAATTCCTCTGTTATAAAAAGTGGGTGGCTACGTGATGTTCAGACCGGACTCATTAAAGATCGGACGCAGATATTCGAGGCTTTCTTGGCCGGCTGACTCGGGGGTGTCTGTGTAGGGATAGAGTTCCAGGCTGATGTCGCCTTGGTATTTCAGCTTTACCATGGTTTTGAAGATGTCGAGAAACCGAATCACGCCATGCCCGGCAATGAGATGATTGTGAACCCTGGTCGCAGCAATGTCCTCAATATGCACATGGCCCACGTATTCATAAAGCCCTTCAAAGGCCACTGCCGGATCCTCGCCGGCGCAGAAAAAATGGCCGATATCAAAATTCAGCCCCACCATTTGTGACTGGACATCCTTGATAAAGAGCCTGAACTCTTTTGTATTTTCCATCAACAGGTCCGGCTCGGGTTCCACCAGGATTTTTACGTTCAGTTCTTCAGCCAGGGGAACCACCTGTTCGAGCCCTTTGTGGAACAAACTCATGGCATCTTTATGTGACAGGTGGTTCAAAGGGCCGCCGGGCGGGATGGAAATGTTGTTGCATTCCAGTTCTTTTGCAACTTTCAGGCAGTCAAGGGTATGTTGAATGCGAATGTCTCGCCGTTCTTTTTCAGGCTCGATCCAGGAGGGAAGATAGGTGTCGCCCACGGCAAAGAGCGTAAAGCTGTTCAGGTTGGTGACTTTCATGTCGTGTTTCTCAAGAATTTCTTTGATGCGGGCCAGATCTGCTGCTTCAAAGTCGGGTGGATAGAGATGGGGGCGGTCACCCATAATTTCAACGCCGCGAAAACCCAAAGCAGCGATTTTTTCCAAAGATTCATCAAGTGAGAATTTAACAAAGGCGTTGGTAGAGTAACCGAATATCACGTGTATTCCTTCCTTGAGACCTTTGTAAAAAACTCCTTTTTGCCCAATTTCTGTGTCGGGTTCAAATTTTAATCCTCGAAATACTTAATGTATGCCTGTGGTTAAAATTTTCACACCCCTTGAACTTGAACAAAAATAAGCATTTTTCAAAGGCCTCTATTTTATTGATAATACCATCAAACTTTATGAACTCTTGTCCGCCTTTGTTTATTGGCGGACTTGTCTGCCGATACATTGTGGCGGATTAGCTCGTGTCCATCCATGAGTTCAAAATGAACACAATGGGTGTCCAATTCAGAAATGAGCAATTTTTGTTCTGATCAAGGCCGCACAAGGGTTTGCGGTGAGGCGTACTTCTGTACGCCGCAGCCGGAAACCCGCGGAGAACGCTGAGCAGGACAAAAAGAGCCATTTATGGATGGACACTAGCTTACTTTTAATTTCAGACACTTTTCATCACATTCTTTTTCAAGCGCCCGAAGACGATTGACCTGATCCTGAAAACTCAGCGGGGGGTTTTCGCCGATGGGCTTTTTGAAATAAAACCCCAGTTCCGGAACAGACCCGGAGCATCCTGCCATTTTCAGTGCCGCCATCCATCGTGCCAAATCCAAAACCATGGGTGCGGCCAAAATGGAGTCCCGACCCTGAATAATCAGGCGAAGACTCATGGGCAGATCAAACAATCCCTGAAAATCGACCACATCCCAGGCTTCCTTGGCATCACCCCGGGGCGGGTAGTAATCGATATGGACCTTGTGGGTAGGCTCTTGGTAATGCTCTCCCACGGAATACCCCAAAATCTCATCCAACAGTTCGGTCTTGTTGGCCACCTTGCCGGCAGCCCGATCAGGATCCATAAGGTTTTTCCCATCCGCATTGCCCAAAATGTTGAGGCTGTACCACCCATCCACATAGAGACTTCGGGCTTTCAACGCCGAGGCCAGAACCACTTTGAAATAGGTCTGTCCGGTCTTCCCGTCGCGTCCGGATATGGGAATCCGGTGTTCGACTGCCTTTTGAACAACAACAGGAATCTCCAGACGATTGGGTGAAAAGTTCACCACCGGAATTTCAGAGAAAATGGCGGCCAATACATAGGCCAGATCCGGAAAATTCGCAGGGTTCACCTCAGCATAGAGGTCGTCCACGTGTTCAATCTCATCAAGATTGCAGCGAGTGCACGCCGGCAACAGGTTGATCATCACCGGCAGGGCATTGGAATGCTGTTTTTTGAAGTCTTGGATGTCCTTTGTGAGATGCACCACCTGACCTTTCAGATCCAAATCTTGGGGCGGTGATGGGAGAATGGGTGTTTTTTCGAGATCTTTCTGAAGCGGTTTCCACAAGTTTTCAGTCAGCACCCCGTAATTTTTGATGCAATCGACAAGTGTTGCTGGTTGAGCATCCCATCCTGTCATGTAAATACTTTCGGGCGGACCCAGGTAGACAAAACTGTCTCGGGTGATCAGACTGGGCAGAATGACATCGGGATTCTTTTGCATGGCGGCAACGGCGGCTGCCACGGTAGAGCCCACGGCACCTTTTGCGCCGGCGATCATCAACAGCAGCGATTTCGGTTTGGGATCGTTGGAATTTATCATCGATAAACCTTAATTTGACCCGATTGAGCAAAACGTTCAATTGAAAGGTGTCGGGTTTCAGGTGTCGGAAAACTAAATCAAAGCTTTATGTCTGCGGTTGTTTTCATACAAAAAAACAGCCATAATAGCAAATTAATTCCTTCAAAAATTCCGGGTAGTGGCGGCGTACTTTCGTTTCAATAGCAACGTATTCCCGGTAACGCTCAAGCTGCTCAAGAGCATGGCACACACTGCAACCAGGGGCGTCAACAACCCGCTCATGGCAATGGGGATGCTGATGATGTTGTACAAAAATGAAAACACAAAATTTTGATGAATCTTTTGGTTCACCATTTTTGCCAGATCGAAAAATTCGAGGATCTGGCCGGGATTTCCCTGCATCAGTGTAATATCCGCCGCCTCTTTCCCCAGATGGCTTCCGGAAAAAACGGCCATTGCCAGATCCGCCTGAACAAGGGCCGGCGCATCATTGATACCATCGCCCACCATGGCCACTTTTTTCCCGTTTCCCTGAAGGTTTTGGACAAAAACAGCCTTGTCTAAAGGCGTCCGACTTCCATGGGCAGCTCGTATGCCCAACACGTCTCCGATGGCCCGGGTGGTTTGATTCCCATCTCCGGAAACAAGTGCAATGTCGTAGCCTCTGTTCTGTAATGTTTCAACGGTGTTGACCGCCGTATCTTTGAGCGTATCTCCAAACGTAAAAACCGCGCACAATTGATCACCATAACTCATGTAGACTTTAGATTGCAAGGCCCCATCTTTTTGTCCGGCTTCCAAAACACGTAAGGGTGATGTCAGGTTCTTTTCAACAAAATCTTTGGATCCGATTCTGATTTCTTTTTCATTAAGCTTTCCGGATACGCCGTTTTGATGATTACGGACGAATTCAAGTGACGATTCGAGCGGTGCAGCCCTTTCGGCGTATCTTAAGATTTCCGCTGCAATATAGTGGTCCGAATGTTTTTCCAGAGCAGCGGCCAGGGAAAACATCTGATCTTTTAAAAAAGGCGCTTTGGCACACACGTCAAGTAATGTCCAGTCCCCTTGGGTCAGAGTGCCGGTTTTGTCGAAGACAACGGAATTTATTGTTTGGGCCTGTTCAAAAGCCGTGAAATCCCGAACCAGGATCCCTTTGTTTCCGGCCAAAGAAATTCCGGCAACCCGTGCCATGGGGATAGCGATACCCAGGGCACACGGACATGCAATCACCATGACCGTAACAGATCTGATGAGGGCATTTTCAAATGAAAGCCCTGAAAACCGGCAGACCAAACCGGTTGCCACCGAAAGGATGAGAATCAACGGTACGAAAATTCGGAGAATCCGATCGGTTTTGCCTTCCAAAGGAATCTGTTGCCCCAGGGCACGTTCAATAATTGAAATCATCTGTCCCAGGGTCGATTCATCTCCCACACCTTCGGCCCTGACTTTCAAGACCCCTTGGATTATCCGGGTTCCGCTTTTGATGCGGTTCCCAGCTTTGATTTGGACGGGCAGGGCTTCTCCGGTCAGGGACGATTCATCCATCGATCCCGATCCCTCGATCACACGCCCGTCAGCAGGGATGATTTCCCCTTCTTGGGCCACGAAAATGTCTCCCTTGCGGAGCACTTTTGCGGAAACATAGCGGCCGCGGGGGAATGCATCGCTGATGATTTTGACTTTGGTGGGTCGGAGCGAAAAAAAATTGCCAAGGTCTTCCTGAACACTGTCTTTGGCTTTTCTTTCAATGGTCTTTCCCAGCAGGGTTAGGGTAATCAGCATGGCGGACGTGTCGAAATAGAGATGAATGCTTCCGGAAAATAGATTAAAGGTGCTGTAAAAAAAAGCGCTGAACGCCCCTAACGTGATCAGGGTTTCCATGCCAAAGGCTGCAGATTTAAGGCCGGCCCAGGCCTTTCGATAGATCTTGAAACCGCCGTAAAATAAAACAACGCCGGCCAAAACAAAAATGGGCGCAGAGATTTTATAAACGGTGTCTTTGGTCAACTCGGTCAAAAAGCCGGCGTAGAGGGCAAAGGAGAGCATCATGACATTGGCGGTAAGAAATGCAGAAACACCAAATCGAACGAAGTCCTTTTTTGTTTCAGCGGCTTCGTCGTCTTCTTCAGGCACCATCGCCCGGTATCCCAGCCGGCCGATGGTCTGAATGATCTCATCCGGGGACGTTTGAATCGGGTTGTATTCACAACTGACGCGATCGGTTGAAAAATTACAGGATGACTGCACAACACCGGAATGTTTTTTGAGGGCGGCTTCGATTACCCAGGCGCAGGCCGGACACCACATATCACTGACCTTCAGATAAATGGTGAGTCTTTCTGAGGTACCTTGGTTCTCCCACTCGCTTGACGGCTCGGCATCCGGTTGAAGGGAAGAAAAAAGGGGCTTTGCAGCATCTTTTGAAAGGCGCTCTTTGAGATCCGATTCCGATTCAGGGATAATTCCCATTTCCCGGCATTTTTTGAAAAGCTCAGTTTCTTTAAACTGTACGGGGTCCTGAGAATCAGCAGCCTCCATAAGCATAATAAAAACCTGGCGGCAGCCGATGCAGCAGAAAGAAAATTCCCGGTTGCCTGACGTCCATTTCACCGTGCCGTATCTTAAGGAAAGGCCGCAAAGGTCGCAGGAAGCAGCAGAAAAATTCATGTCATTTGCGAAGCCCTAGCGATTTGACGTAGGCGATAATCCGCCACCGGTCCAAAACCTCAATGGTGGTGGCCAGTGGCGGTTGCCTGCCATCGGGAACGCCGTAGCTGATTTCTTTGAAGAAAACGCCCTGGGGAAGGGATTGAACCTTGTCGCTTCGAAGATCACCGGGAAGAGGATGAAAACTCTGCCCCACGGTCCCGTTTCCGTCATGATATTTTCCGTGGCACTGAGCGCAGTAGGTAAAATACAACGACTTCCCGGATGCAACAACCTTGGGATCGTCATTTTTTAAAGGGGATATGAGGTCTTCTCCGTTAACATTTCGATACTCTGCTTCGCCACCGTTAAACGGCAACACGTCGGGCGCCATGATCAGCAGCTTTTGCTCGTGGGGACGGACGGCAGGGGTTTCCCACATGCGACCCACTTTAAGATTTGAATCATAAAGGGTAATCACCGTATAAGCGGCTGTAAGTACAACGGCAACAAACACCCCCAGGATAACAATACGCTTCACCTATTCCCCCTTTGCCCCTTTAACGTGCTGAGGATATGGTAATGGCTCATAAATCGCATAAGGGGATTCTCCGGGGACATCTCGGACTGGTCGAAAATCCCAATCCGGCTGACCCCGGTCGCCAACGATAAAAAACGACAGCGCACCTTTGAAGAGAATCAGCAACAGCAACAGAATGATGACCAACCAAGTCGTTCCAACCGAGCCTTTTTTTTCAGCATGTGTTTCCATGTCAAATCTTAATCCCCAATAAACCGATCATGAGAATGTAAGCAAATCCCCAGATGATCGTTCCGATGATGATGAGCAAAACTATGAGCGGAAAGGGCGAATTACGCTCCTCTATACCCTGAGGATAACGATGCGTAATCCGGGTAAGTTTCTCTTCAGAATTCTCGTCATGGAAATAACTGAGTTTCAATGCAAGGAAAATCAACAATAGGGTGATGAATGCCGGAAAGATATACAATACAAAGTGTTGGAAGTTCAATAACTCAAAATAACGCATGACATTTCACCATAACCATCAGCGGTGTTCATCAACAATGTGCAAAGCGACAAAGACGACTGATGTCAGAAGTTGCTTAACCTTTTACCATCGAAGATTTAATGATCACAAAAAGAACAAAGACGGCACTTGCCAGCAAACCCGAGCCGACAATAAAAAGCAAAACATATGCTCCTAAACGCCCGGACTTAGATTTTCTGGCCGGTTCTTCTTCGACTTCTCCATAAAGCGGGAGAAAGCGGGCTCTTTGTTGATCTTTAAATTGACCGCTTTTCAGTGCCCATAGAAAAACCAATATACTGATAATTAAACCTGCCGCCATATATGATACAAAATATGGAAAATACATGATTAAAATGTCAAATTAAAACGCTCAAAGTTCAAATCAAATTCAAATGCATAAAGACAAATACTTTATTTTGCTTTTCGGGAAGTATTTATTATTGTAGAGAAAATTAATGTCAGTTCCTGTGCCTCCTGCCAAAGATTTTTGCATTCTGTTTTTTCTATCTACGGTTCCCACGCCGCATCGATCCCTTTGGGCTCGGTATCGGCATCGGTCTGATTGATGAAATACACCGCCACATAATTGCCCACATCCCAGATCTTTTCCGACTCCAGTTCCCGTTTGAAATAGGGCATTGCTGATCCGGTAATGCCGTTCATAAGCTGATAGTAGATGATTCCCCCTGAAATTTCTCTTCCCTTTAATATCGTAAAATTCAGGGGCGGTGGATACAGATACGGCTGAGCCGGACCCATACCGTCACCAATGGGGCTGTGACATCCCAGACAAAAGTCTTGATAGATTTTGTGTCCTCGTGCCAGACCCGCCGGTGTGGTTGGATAGGGGTTCGGAATATTACGCCACCCCTCAGGAACATTTTCCGCCAGCCATTTGACATTGTGCTCCGGTCCGGCCTCATAGGCCTTTGTCACCTGTTTCTTCCAATAGCGTTGTCGTTGCATACGCTTATCGGCGGCCTTCATTCCGAGGCTTTGGATGTAGGTAGTCAAGGCCTTAATTTTTTTCATACCCAGCCATTCAAACGGTGGCATAATCGAATTCGTACGGGTATACCGGGGATTGATGAAGTGGGCGATGTGCCAGTCGTCCGGATGTTCGCCGCCTTCCTGGGAAAGATCCACACCCGTGCGGGCTGACCCCAGCGCAATCGGCTCATCATTGATATAATCCCCGGCTTGCGCGATCCGTTCCGCGCCGTGCCCCCAGTCAATGGTTCGAATCGACTGGCTATGACAGTAGACGCATCCATTGGCCAGATAAATCAACCGGCCGTCTTCCTCTTGGGCGGTTCTCGACCTGAAGATTTCCGAAGGGGTCATCTCCCGATTGGCATAGGGCCATAAAACCACGACAAAAGTCACCGCTGCAAGGATGAGCAACGACCCTATAATTACAGCTTTTGGTGTCATTTTCTGGCTCATGCTTTTGCTCCAGGGTTGAAAAAGATGGTTCTTAAGATATTATACAACCCGATATATGCGCCCCCTGCGATCAAAAACCCGATGGCCACCCGAAGGATATAATATATTTGAATTTCCGGCAAAACCCGATATACCGTCTCGCCGTTAAGCCAGGCATTACCCTGAATTAATCCCACAATCGTCAAGACAATGGTAAAGCCTCCAGAGCCGATGAGTACCAGCCAGTATTGCAAATCGACCAGAAATGGACTGTAAATAGGCTTTCCTGAAATTTTCGGCAACACATAATACAGTCCGCCGAGGGCCGTCATGCCGGCAAAACCGAGGACTCCGAGATGGGCATGGCCGACCACCCAGTTGTTAAAATGTGTGACCCGCTGAACCTGCGGCAATGCCATCATCGACCCCTGAATATTGACAAAAAAATAGAAAACCGTGCCGGCAAACACGAACTTTGCAGCCACATCAGCATGAATTTCACCGAGCTTTCCCTTTGCGGTATACCAGATGTTGATGAGGAATACCATGACCGGAATAACCATCGCCACACTGTCAACGATGGAAATAACTTTTAACCATGTGGGCACCGGAACCTGCAGCAGATGATGGGTGCCGATGTGTGTATATACCACAAGCAAACCCCAAAATCCGATCAAGGAAAGAGTATGACTGTAAAGCGGATTACGCGTTACCCTGGGAATAACATAATATGCAACGCCAAGCGAAAGCGGGGTTAGCAAAAGTCCGAAGATGTTATGTCCGTAGAACCAGAGGATGATCGCATCCGGGATACCGACCAGTGCACCGGTATCGGGTTTCCATATGATATTGCCGATACAGTAGGTGGTTCCCGTCAACACCACGGCTGCCAGGGCGTACCAGATGGAAACATAGAGCGTGGGTTCTTTGCGGGAGCGTATCGTCATCGCCAGATTGATGATAACCAGGACAAAATTAACCACAATCAACATGTCAACGGGCCAGATCAGTTCAGCATATTCCCTCCCCTGAGTGTATCCGGCCGATAACGCGGCGATGCCAAAGGCAAGGGTGATATTCCACAATATTGCGTTATAAACGCCTAGTTTCTGACTGAAAAGCCGGGTCCTGCACAGCTTGGGCACATAGTGAAGGGCGGCGGCCAGCAATCCTGGCGTGACAAAACCGAAAAGTACCAAATTTACATGAATGGGTCTGATCCTGCCGAATTGAAGCCATCCGATGTTGGCCATAAAATCAGGCGCAATCAGATAACCGGCTGCAATCATTCCAAAGGACGTGGCGAATGCAAACCAAAACGCTGACGTCAGGGCAAAAGCAAGGGCAGCCTTATTGATTTCCTGATTCATGCTGGTGTTTAATTCCATAGGCCAAATTTTCCTTTATCTCAATTCCTTTCAAATGTTGCATATATTAATACTCCGGTTTGCCTGACTGCGTTTAGCTGTGACACGCCAACCAGCACCCCAAGTTTGCATTGTTCTTTTTGTGACATTCGACACAGAACCCCATTTTGAATCGTTTTGCTGGAATCCGGTCCATGGTCTCAATCTGTCCATGACATTTTGCGCATTCGACTTCCTTTTTGATGTGTCGCTCGTGGTTAAACAGAACATGTTCCGGAACATAGAAAACTTTTTTCCATGGTGTCGGGGTTTGGGTGTTAAAATATTCGTGTTCCTTTTGAATCCACGGATGATTGGCAATGATATAATTGTGACAATAGAGGCATTTTTCAACCGGCGGTAACCCCGGATGGATCGATCGGCCTACATACGGGTGACAGAATTGGCACTGAATCGCCTTGACACCGGAATGGACCCGGTGACTGAAAGGAATGGGTTGTTCAGGGCCGATATTTGTCGCCGGCGAGGCATAGAAAAAATACAAAAAGCCGAGCACCAGGAAAACAATGAGCCCGGTCCAGAACACCGCAGCCGTGTTCTTTGCCAGCAACAAAATAAAGTTTCCCACAGCGGCAATAAATTTCATGGGTCGTCCCCGGGTGCCGATCATCACGGCCAAAACCAGGACCGTTGCCAGTGCAAGGGAGGTAATCAGAATTTCCATCACTTCACCTCCCTGGTTTCACCCCGAAGAAGTTCGGGAAACAGATTCAGAAAGTACATCACCGCCAATGAGATGAGGCCTAGAAATCCCAAAAAAATCAGCCCGTCACTCAGCCCCAGTGGAAGTGCGGATACATGGGGATTTAATGCCGGACCAATGAGCAAAAAATGCTCCAGAAAAATTCCCATGATAACAACAGTACAAAGGACACTCATAAACTGGGGTTTTGTTTTGATCTTTTTGTTTAGCAGAATGATGAACGGGAGGATAAAACAGATGATAAAAACAAACCAGGCCAGAGAATTCCAGGGCGGCGTCATGGTTCGTTCAATAAGGTAGGCGGTTTCTTCGGAAATATTGCCGTACCATATCACCACCAAATGGACGTAGAAAAAGTCCCCCCAGAGCAGACAAAAGGCAAAAAAGAGTTTGCCGATATCATGGAAGTCCGACGGTTTCAGCTTGAATTGAATTGCCGGATTGAGATGCAGTATGGAGGCCAGGATTATGAGACCCCCCAGACCGATATAAAATGCCTTGACAAAAGTATAGGCGCCAAACAGCGTAGAATACCAGTGAGGATCCATGCTCATCACCAAATCGAAGCCGATCAGTGACAGGATCAGTGCAAATGCGAGTATATAAAGAATTCCAAAAATGGTCATTCGATCCCGACAACGCTGTGTATCGGAAATGCTTCGATCCCACACGCTATACAGACGCTTCCGAATTCGGCCGTGGGACACGGATCGATCCAGCTTCAGCCACAAGGCATGATAGAGATAGACAAATCCCAATCCGTACAGAACAAGCAGCCCCACAACATCTCTGGTAAACAGAAACGGCACGTTCAACCAAACTTCTTTGCCGTGAAGATCCTGATGTATCCATGGAAAGATATGATTTTTGCCTAAAAAAAGAATCAAAAAAAGAATAAACGAAATCGGGAAAAAAGCGACAAACGATTCTGCAAGGTTGGATAAAGGTCCGCTCCACCGGGCTTTGACGGTATGCATCACCACGGAAAACAGCAACCCGCCTTGAGCGATGGCAGACCATAACAAAAAATTGATCAGATACGCCTGCCAGGCCCTTTCAGGATGGCCACCCACAAGGCCGAAGACAAAGGTGCCAAAACCGATCACCACCAGCGCCAGGCAAATCAGAAACACCGGCTTTTTTTGAAAAACGCTTGTGTTGTTATGGGTCGATGACATATCCATTTAGTCTTGAAAAACCTGATCCTCTGCGATAGATCAGAGACAATTGACGATGTCTGAAAAATCGCTGAAAGAGTTTGAAGTGAACTAAAGTTTAAAGTCAGCTAAAGTTAATGAATTCTACCAATTATATTTTAGTGACAGCGCGTTAGCGCTACCTCAACTTCCCCGATGAATACGGGATAAATAGGCACTTATCATAGGCATTTTAGATAACTTTAGACACTTTTAACTTGTACGGTTTTAAGTAAAGCAGCCCCTTCCAGGGGTTATATCAAAGCCGGTTCCTTTGCGCCCGGATTCTTTACTTTGTTTTTTGCTCACTGCCCCATAACGGGCTGCGGCCGAAACGTTCAAACCACCATTCCTCTGCCGAAAGATAGTTGCTCACTTCCTCTTTCGAGAAAGAAAATTCATAGTTTTTACAGTAATCGTTGATGAGCCTGTAGGCGGCAATGATTCGGGTGGTCATTTCCTTGCAAGTCTCTTTGTCGGCTTTACACCGATCCGGATGCCATTTTTGGATCAATGCTCTGTATTGCGACTTGATATCTTTCATGGTCGCACGTTCAGGTAAATCCAGTAATATCCGGGCTGCATTGATGTCTTCAAACAGGCCCATTTGAAATCACCTTTATCTCGCCGCCTTTGTTTTGAAAAAAGTGTTTAAGCCCTTCCAGATCGTCTGCTTTGCAGGACACCGTAACGCCGAAATGATGCCCTGAACAGCGGGGATCGTACTGCTCGAGCCCCTTGAATTCGGGAAGCTGCATCTGGTGGATAAGACCCACGACATTGCCGAAAATAGCAAACAAAATGGTAAACTCAAAGCCAACGATAAAAAACGGCACCAAGGAAATCACCGGTTTTCCGCTGACAATGAGATTCCATTGAGAGGCCGTGAACGCCGCCAGAAGAAAGCCGGCAAAAAAGCCGGTAATGCCGCCGGCCAGGGTGAAATAGCCCACCTTGCTCTTTTTCAATTCTAAAGCATCGGCTATTTTATGGCTGGGAATCGGGCTGTGCACGCGATGCATCGTCCAGGACGAATCCTTGATATCCCTGATGGCGGTGATGGCTTGATTTTCATCCGTGAACAGGCCCATGACCCGATATTCAGCCGACATGACCTTCTCCTTGATCGAGGATCTCCTTCATCTCTGTCATGGACACCGACGGCAGGTGTTTCACAAAGAGGAAGAAAAAGAAAAAGAACAGACAAAATGCGCCCAGCATGATGCCGAATTCGACAATCGTCGGGGAATACAGCCCCCAGGCATGGGGGAGAAAATCGCGGCTCACACTGCTGATAATAATGACAAAACGCTCATACCACATGCCGATATTGATAAGTATTGAAATACCGAACAGCCAGAGAATCGACGTTCGGATGTGTTTGAAAAATAAGAGTAAAGGGATGATTGTATTGCAGATCACCATGATCCAGAATCCAATGGCATAATCGCCGATGGGGCGGTATTTGAAAATGGCCATTTCCAACGGGTTTTGGCTGTACCAGGCCATGAAAAATTCCGTGGCATAGGCAAACCCCACAATCAGGCCGGTAAAAATGATGGTTTTGGCAACGTTTTCCAGAACACTGGTGGTGATAATTTTTTCATAATGAAAGATCTTGCGAAGGGGGATCATCAGGGTCAGCACCATGGCCAGCCCCGAATGAATGGCGCCGGCCACAAAATAGGGTGCAAAAATCGTCGTGTGCCAGCCGGGAACAACGCCAAGTGCGAAATCCCATGACACCACGCTGTGCACGGAAATTACCAGGGGGGTGGCCAGAGCGGCGAAAAACAGATATCCCCGGGCGTAATGGCGCCATTGCTCGTGTGCGCCGGTCCATCCCAGGGAGATGACGGTAAAGATTTTCTTCCGAAGACCCGTTGCCCGATCCCGAATAACAGCAAGATCCGGCAGCATCCCGGTGTACCAGAACAGCGAACTGACCGTCAGATAGGTGCTGATGGCCACCACGTCGAACATCAGCGGTGATTGAAAATTTTGCCAAAGATTCCGCTGGTTGGGCACCGGCAACATGTAAAACACCAACCAGACGCGGCCCAGATGAATGAATGGAAAGAGCCCTGCAATACAGACCGCGAAAACCGTCATGGTTTCGGCGGCCCTGGCAATGGGATTTCGCCAGCCGGCCCTGAGCAGGTGGAGTATGGCGGAGATCAGGGTTCCCGAATGCGCGATTCCTACCCAGAAAACAAAATTGATCAAATAGGTGCCCCAGGCCACCGGGTTGTTCATTCCGGCCACACCGATGCCGGTTAGGATCTGATAGATCCAGCAGGCCGCACCGGTCAGTACCCCCAGAAAGAGGATTCCAACGGTCACCCAGTAGCTGCGATCTGCCGGTTTCAGGGTGTCCAGAACGGTCTGGTCGATTTTTGCAAATGTCAGTTCGGTCATATTAGCTTCATCTATAGAAACATAGCTGCCTGTATCCGGAAATTATTCTTCAGCCCTACCAAAGGTTGTTCAGAGTGCCTAAAGTGAACTATAGTTAAAAAAGGTTGTTCCCGTCGGCCCGTCATGCCGGTTTGCCCGTAATTAAATACCGGCTAACTGGCTAACCGGTTAACCGGCAAACCAGAGATAGGCACTTTTTCATTCAACTCTATATCTTTTGGACCACTTTTTTCAAGTAAATCACCGCCGGTTTGGTGTTCAGATACCCCATCACCTGATACGCCCTCGGATCCTGTACCACCTGTCTAACCCGGCTCTTTTTGTCCATGAGATTCCCGAACAACAGGGCGCCGGTGGGGCAGGTTTGCACACATGCCGGAACGACTTCACCGTCTTTGATCATTCTCTTTTTATTTTTGGCGATGCCGTGCGCGTCTTTGATCCGCTGAATGCAGAACGAGCATTTTTCCATGACCCCTTTGCTGCGAACGGTAACATTGGGATTCAGCTGTAAATTCATCGGTTCGGGCCACTGCCAGTCAAACCAGTTGAAGCGCCGCACTTTATAAGGACAGTTCTGGCTGCAAAACCGGGTGCCGATACACCGGTTGTAGATCTGATTGTTGAGCCCTTCTTTGGAGTGATGGGGGGCATACACCGGGCACACCGATTCGCACGGCGCATTATCACAGTGCTGACACATCATGGGAAGAAACGTTATGTTTTCCATCTGTTCGGGATCATGATACCGCTCCACCTGTATCCAGGCCATCTCACGGCCCTCGATCATCCGTTCAATTCCCACCACGCCAAGGTTGTTCTCCGCATAACAGGCCGCGGCACAGGCGCTACATCCGATGCATTTGTCCAAATCAACAACCATTGACCACCGATAATCCTTGTGATCGTGGGGCGGATAGAAATCCCGTTTGGAATCGTACCCTTCCGGCAAGGGGAGTGTCAACGGAAAGTCGTTCATGGTCAACCCGTGTTTTTCATGGGGTTTAGCGTGCTTGAGCTCATCCTGCGAAACGGACAGCGCGATTTTCCGGCCGTGCTGGATTCGGCTGCCGTCGGTATGTGCCAGTTTTATGGTCCGACCGGTTTTTTTAAAGGAAACCGGATGCACTATAAAATCGGGTCCGTTCAACGGATTTTTTATTTCAGGAGAAAGAAGAACATTCGGGTTAAGTCCCATGCCTTGGGCATAACGGCCATAAGCGGTATGCCCCTGTCCCATGCTCATCATCAGGACATTGGAGCGAATCCCTTGGCTTTCGTAGACCGGTGCCTCCAGTTGTCCCCATTGGGATCGAATTTGAACAACATCTCCCTGGGACAATCCGTTTTTGGTCATGGTTTTCGGATGCACCAGAACCGGTGTGTGCCAGGCGACTTTTGTCAACGGATCCGGAATTTCACACAACCAGGGCAGATATGCGCTGCGGCCGTCAAAAAAACGGATGGAGGGTGCAGCCATGAACACCAACTCTGAATCCAAAGACGCCTTTATGGTGTCAAAGACATCGGCAACGGTATGCGATACCGTTCCATACCATCGGCCGGAAGGTCTTGGGTTGTACGTTCCACCTTGTCGGAAAAGTTGAAGCCGGTCTTTTTGATCCCGGATGCCGCCTTTCTGAATCAGGTATTTAAAAAGATAGGTTTTAAAGGTTTCGGTCAGGGATGCATTTTCGCTTGCGGTTTTAAGGAAGACATCCCCGATATTGGGCGCGTTGGTCAACCTGCCCATGGCCGGCTGCAGGGTGCCGCCGATGCCGGGTTTGCCTTCGTATTCACCCCATGTTTCAAGCGGAAGGGCTACCGGAAAAATAAGGTCGGCATACTGAGCCGTCTCATCCATAACGTTCGTAAAACTGACAACAAAAAGCGATTTTTCTTTCAGAGTCTCTTTGACGCCGCTTTCGGGCGGCAGGGAAAATGCAGGATTGGTATTGTTGAGGAGCAACATTTCCACAGGTTCTTCTTTCAATTCCTTGAAAAAGTCGACAGCCTCGGACCGTTTCGCGGCAATTTCCACACGGTGCCGGTTTACAAAATCGAAAAGTGTTAATTTGGGGTCCAGAATGAAATTTAATAGATTTACAGCCACATTGGTCTGGAGATTGTCTCCTCCCGATGAACCGGTGCCGGTGCCAAGGATCAATGGCATTGGCGATTCCATGAGCCGGTACAAGAGCATATGTAAATGCCCGTCCGATATGCCTGAATATCGGGTGGCGTCTTTTTTGGTATACGGAGAAACCGTTCGAATCAAGAACGAACGAAACGATTCCGGCAGATGTTGTCCTCGCCCGAGTTGAAGAACTTCGTTTATGAGCGATAAAACAATGGCGGTTTCGCCGCCGGGAGCACATGGCATCCATTGGTCAGCATTGGCGGCAGTTAAAGATTGATATGGGCTGATATGGAAAAACAGATTTTTTTTCCCGTTTTTGAGAGCATGCATGTCCTTGAACTTTTGGGCATACTCCACCGGAGACAGCCAAGTTTCAAGAAAATCCGCACCGAATGCGATCAGCATATCGGCGTCTTGAAGATGGTATGAAACCAGCCCGTTAAGGCCGAAGACCTTTTCATTGGCAGATTTTAGGGATTCGTAGGCAAAGGGCTCGAACACCAGAGGACCTGAGGATTGCCATTTTTCAAGGGATTGTGCAAACAGCTTCAAAAGGCTTTCACCTTCGATCTCCGTCAGCATCCGTATCCGATTCGGTCCTTTTTTCGCAGCTCCGGCAGCCTTATCTTTTAACAGCGCCAGGGCCTTTGAAAACGAAATCGGTCGCCATGTCTCATTGGACTTTATCAGGGGGGTTTTGATTCTGTCCGGGTGATAGATTCTTTGCAGGGCGGATTGACCCCGCATGCAGAGCTTGCCGTTGTTGATGGGATGAAGGGGGTTTCCTTCGATTTTAACGACCCGCCCTTCCCTGTTTTTGGCGAGAATTCCACAGCCCGCCGGGCACTCCCTGCAAGTTGTGGCATACCAGGCAGCTTTTCCGGTAACCATGTCGTCTGGTGCATGAACCAGAGAGAAAAGGGTCTTATCTGCTTCAGAGGTACAGCCTGCAGTAATGGCGACACTCCCCATCCCGACAATTTTAAGAAATGTTCGCCGATCCATTTGCAGAAGCTTCTCCATGAAAATCAGAATACAAAAACAACACAAGTGACATGCAAAAAAGATTTGCCCACAAAAAAACACCGCCTAAAAACAGTGGATGCTTTTTGAGGTGTCTTGCATTATATCGGCATGAAATAATTTTTGTCAAGCAGTGAAAACACGTCATTAAAACATGTTTTATGATTTGTCATATCGGACAATTTTCTGTATGAAACGATACAAAATCGGCATCTGCAGTCATTCGAAGTGTTGACGGGTGACCATACACAAACCTTTAACCAAACTATGTCCTCAACTGAGCGTTTCAATTGTTGACAGGACTATACCGGTGAACCCTGCCCGTCTTTTGAACAACACCATTGGGATTCCCTGATGGTAAATATCATGGGTCACTTGAAATCCTTTTAAGCCCAAAACCCATCCAGATATAAGAACTTTCTGGTATAAGCGCTGCCGTCGTGCCATACATCTTCACCTGCTCTTCAACGATAAATCCCCTTTGGGTAAGTTTCTTCTCTATAGATGCAGCATGGGCGTCGTCGAAACCGGAGACCACCAGCAAGTCTCCCTTTAGGGGCAAAAGGCGACGGTAGTGATCGAACATTTCCATATGCGTGGGTGCCTGGAGGTTCGCCAGGATCAAGTTGAATTTACCTGAAACAGCATCTATCGATCCAAGAAAGAATTTGACCCGATCTTCCATCTGATTCAAGGCTGAGTTATGCTTGGAAACCCGTATGGCCTCGATCCAAATGTCGCAACCTATTGCGGTCCCGCTGTTTTTTAAAGCCGCCGCAAGCCCTAATATTCCTGAGCCACAGCCGATGTCCAGGATTCGGGCGTCTTTTTTAATCTCTAATCGATGCAGGAGGGTCAGCGCTGTTTTTGTCGAGGGATGGGCCGGGGGAAATGAACGAGAAGCCTTCAGAACCAGGCAGTCTTCTCCCGTTTTAGGCTTTCTGATACTGTAGGGGGACCGGATGACTAAATTTCCTATGCGGTAGAACATGTATTATGACCAATTTTGCAATTTAATCATTCAATGAGGACTCGAAAAGAGCAAAAGTGTCTACTCTTCTTCCATTTGGGCAATACAGTCCATAAAATCATCGGCAAATTTGGACTGGAGCCTATCCTCCTGTCCAAATTCTGAGACATCTGTGGCCACATTTCGTTTAGCGCCGTATTCAACATCCCAGCCCCTGGCTTTGAGCATCTCGATCAGTTTATCAGCCTGTTCTTTTGTGGCATCTTCACCAATGTTTTGTTCCACAATAAAAAATTTCATTGGGCATTCCTTTTTTTCCAGCTTCGTTAACTATAACCTAGCTTAAAGGGTTATGGGTTCCGCTTGTGGTGAATTATTAATAATTGTTTAAAATATCTATCAACAATACATTGAAAAATCAATCATCGATTTTTGCAACCCACATTGATCGTAAACAAAATTGGAAAAATATTTAGAGATGATAAATTTCTTTTCGTTTTTTTCTGATTCTACCGGTGATATATCTTGAAAACTCCCTTACAAACTGATTGTATTGACTGTAAAAAGGAGAATGAAAATGAAAGACCGTTATTATATTTTTCCGGTGGGCGTTATCAAAAAAGAGAATGAAAATGTCCGGATTGAAGTTTATAAAGAATACCGCGATGCGCTTTTGGGATTGGATGATTTCTCTCACATTACCGTCTGTTATTGGTTTCATGAAAATGATACCCCTGAGAAAAGAAAAACCATGCAGGTGCATCCAAGAAAAAATAAACAAAACCCGTTAAGGGGCGTGTTTGCTACCCATTCACCCTTAAGACCCAATCTGATTGCGATATCCATTTGTAAAATACTGTCCATAAAGGATACCACCATTTTTATCGAAAAAATCGATGCGCTAGACGGCTCTCCGGTCATCGACATCAAGTGTTTCATCCCCAGCCGTGCTTTGACCTCCGATATAAAATTGCCCGAGTGGGTTTAACCCGAATTTCTCATGAAGAGCATCAAACGGAAAAGCAAAATAAAATAATGCTGACAGAGCTTTCAGGACAAATTGAGAGAATTACTTACACCAATGAAGAAAACGGTTATACCATTGCCAGGGTTAAGGTCTACGGGCAGCGGGATCTAATAACCGTTGTGGGCTATTTGATGTCACCAGTCCCCGGCGAAATTCTGAACTTGAAAGGTGAATGGGTCAATCATCCCAAGTTCGGTGAGCAGTTTAAGGTCGTGGAATACAAAACAACGGTTCCGGCAACGGTTTTTGGAATTAAAAAATATCTGGGTTCCGGACTCATCAAGGGGCTGGGACCGGTCATCGCCGGCCGAATCGTCAAAAAATTCGGGGAAAAAACACTGGATATTATTGAAAATGATATCGAGAAACTGGCCATTGTTGAAGGTATTGGCGAGAAACGCATTGCCATGATCCAAGATGCATGGGACGAACAAAAAGAGATTCGTGATGTCATGATGTTTCTCCAATCCCACGGGGTCAGTTCCGGATATGCAACAAAAATATTTAAACAGTATGGGAACCGATCCATCGCCGTCGTAACCGAAAATCCCTATCGCCTGGCAATGGATATTTTCGGTATCGGGTTTGTGATTGCCGACAGCATTGCAGAATAAACTCGGGTTTTCCAAAAACTCACCTTTGAGGGTTGAAGCCGGCATTCTCTATGTCCTCCACCAGCTTTCAGATGAGGGCCATGTTTTTTACCCGTATGAATATCTTGTGAAGAAGAGCCAGGAGACACTGGGTGTTGATAGAGATATCGTGGCGGAGGCCCTCGGCCATCTCGCAATTGATAAAAAAATCGTTCTTGAAGATTTAAATGAAAGCATCGACGAATTTAAAGAAAACAACAAGAGTGTTTATCTGGCCAAGTTTTATCTCTGTGAAACCAGCATCGCAACACGATTGAAGATATTGTCCACCACACCCAAATCCATCCGCAGTGTCAATGCAGAAAACGCCCTCGAATGGGTCCAGGGACAACTGGATATCCGCCTGGCGGAAAATCAGGCCAAGGCAATACGATGTGCCCTTGAAAATAAGATCATGGTCATTACCGGTGGACCGGGCACCGGTAAAACCACGATCATCAATGCGATTTTAAAAATCTTTTCCAAGCTCAAGGTGAAAACATGTCTAGCCGCACCAACAGGAAGAGCGGCAAAACGAATGAGTGAGACCACGGGTCATGAGGCCAAGACCATCCATCGTCTTTTGGAGTACAGTTTTACCAAAGGGGGGTTTCAAAAAAACGAGAATAAACCGCTTGGTTGTGACCTGCTCATCCTGGATGAAGCTTCCATGATCGACACCATACTGATGCACCATTTAATAAAGGCTGTCCCGACCTTTGCTACAGTTATCCTGGTGGGTGATGTTAACCAGTTGCCGTCTGTTGGGGCGGGTAACGTTCTTAATGATATTATTGCATCCGGCGCCATTTCTGTGGTGGAGCTGAACGAAATTTTTCGCCAGGCCAGAGAAAGCCGGATTATTGTTAATGCCCATAAAATCAATAGCGGAATTTTGCCAACATTTGAAGACGATGTGCCGGGTAACGATTTTTATTTCATCCACCAGGAAGATCCTGAAAAAGTTCTGGAGATCATCCTGGAACTGACAAAAGACCGTATCCCCAAACGTTTTGGTTTGGATCCGGTGGACGACATTCAGGTGCTAACACCCATGCACAAAGGCGTGGTCGGGGCTGGCAATCTCAACACGGAACTTCAAAAAAGTCTCAATCCTTTTCAGCAGGAAATCACTCGGGGAAACCGCAATTTCAGGGTAAACGATAAAGTCATGCAGATACGAAACAACTATGACAAGGAAGTGTTCAACGGTGATATCGGCAGGATTACCAGTATACGACTGGATGATGATGACATTACGGTGCTGTTTGACGGCCGAGAGGTCCCTTATGCGTTGTACGAGCTGGATGAATTGGTACTGGCGTATGCCGTTTCCGTACACAAATCACAGGGCTCGGAATATCCGGCCGTCGTCGTTCCTGTTCTCACCCAGCATTATATCCTTCTCCAGCGCAACCTGATCTATACCGCCGTTACAAGAGGTCGTAACTTGGTGATTATGGTCGGCACGCGGAAAGCACTTGCCATGGGTGTACACAACGATAAGACGAAAAAACGGTTTACAAATCTGCGATACAGATTGACCTGAAATACCGCGAAGAGTTAAGACTTACTGGATGTAATCGTTTGAAAAGAGGTAATCTGCTGTCTCACCTTTTTGCTTTTGCATTTCGGGCATTGAAACTTTTTCTTTTCATACTCTGAAATTTTCATAATCAGGGTAAAGGGCTTTTTACATTTTTCGCAAATGAATTCATATGTCGGCATAACGTCCTCCTTTTGAAAGAAAGTCCTTTAGCGCTGAAGATTCTAGAACCTATCTCAAAAACAATCTAAGCGCCCATGGCTGTGTTGTTAAACGGTTCAAAATGCTCACATACTGCGTGTATGCTTCGCTTTTTAACCGTTTAACGCCTTGCCCTGAACTCCAATCTTATTTTTGAGATAGGTTCTAAATGTTTCTTGTTTCTATGGCAGGGGAAAACATTTTACTTTTCTCTCATTTTATACCTGCTAAGGAAAATAGTATCAACCATTTTTCTTGATCATTAAAAAAATCTCCAACACGACATGTCTAAACACTCATCATATTTTTCCTTTTAAATACTTTTGTCTTTTAGGCTCAGGAAACTTTTCAATGGCATACCGCAACATGGTGCGCGGCATCTGTTTGTAGTGTTGTTTTAAAAACATCTCTTCGAATACCATGTCCCTTTTCCCTATTTCACGAAGCATCCATCCCACAGCTTTGTGAATCAGATCCTCTTCATCGGTGAGCAGGATCTTTGCAATTTTCAGGGTTTCTTCATATTTTCCGTGTTTGATAAAATAAAAGGTTGCCAGAATGGCAATCCGTCGTTCCCATAAATCTTCTGATTTTGCCAGTCTGTAGAGGGGGGCTTTGTTTTTGTCCATGAGATAGTCGCCGACAATATGGTGGGCGGATCCATCCACAAGATCCCAACTGTTTATGAATTTTGTTTTTTTAAGGTAGAGCCTGTAAATTCTTTTTTGGGTGGTTTCATTTCCTTTTACATATTTACGAACCAGTATTAAAAGTGCGAGCAGTCTTTCTTCATGAATGGCCGACTCGAGCAGAACGATGACGCCTTCGATATCTATGTCCTGGACGTCTTTCGCTACCTTCCGCAAATCAGGGACTTTGACACCGATAAACACATCTCCCTCACCATATTCGCCGGGACCGGTCTTGAAAAATCGTTGAAGAATCTTGACCTTTTCCTTATTTGCGAGCTGTTTTAATCTCTTTTTTATCTTTTGAACCGTCATGATATAAAACCGAAAAACTGATCTTTTTGGAAATTTTTTGTGTCATGTTGTTCAGGAGAGTAAAAAGGATTATCCATGCAGCGACTATTTAGGAAAAATGCCCCGACAGCTCAGTTTTTTATCGAATTTTGAAAGCGTCTCCCAAGCACAGATAGGTTCGGGAGACGCTCAAAAGGTCTAAGCGGCAAAACGGAAGGCTTTTTCAGCTGCATCGCGGATTTCTTCGGGCGTGAATGGTTTGGGGAGGTAATCAACCGCGCCCATCCTTGAGGCTTCCACGGCTGTCTCGATACTGGCATATCCGGTAATGATAATAACCATGGTTTCAGGTCTTTTGTCACGAATCGCCTTAAGAAGCTCAAGGCCATTAACTTCCGGGATCTTTAAATCCAGCACAACCAGCGCGTACGCTTTTTGTTCGATCTTTTCAAGGGCCTCGGCTTTCGTAACGGCCTGATCCACATGAAAATCTTTCTTTGAGAGAATTTTACGAACGTTGTTATTGACGGCAACTTCATCGTCGATCACCAAAATTTCCGCCCGGACGGCTTCTTTGGGAAATTCAATGACATCCGCCGAAACCTCGGATGTTTCAGCCATCATTTGTGCAACATTCTTTTTGAGTTCTTCATACGGTATATACGCTACACCTTCATGCTGCATGTTCAACACATATTCGGGACCGGTTATGGATGCCACTTCCTCATAGTTAAAGGGATAATCGATACCAATCAATTTTTCAGAATCAAAGCCTTTTGCTTTGGCTTTCTTTTTCTTTTTGGCTTTCAGTTGCGGGCATTCACCGGTTTTGATCCCGCCTTTACAGGTATTTTCCAGCTTTTTAAAAATATCGCATACCATATTCCCAAGGGCACAATAACCTTCTAAGGTTTCCGGTGCAGCTTCAACCACCGGCATATCTGAAGGCCCGAGTTTGTCTACAAAGTCGTCACCTGCATATTTCGCAACCTCTTTCTTGTCAAAGGGGATATCGATATCGATAATCTCTCTTTCCTCTTCTGTGGTGGGTGCCTCAATTAGTTTTCCGGACAAGGCCAGTTCAACCGTCGATCTCAGCTCATCCGGAGTAAACGGTTTTGAAACATAATCCAGGGCTCCCAGCCGAATGGCTTTTACCGCTGTTTCGGTGGAAGCATAGGCTGTCATCATCACCGCTTTTGTTAACGGCCATTCCTTTTTTACAAGCTTTAAAAATTCAAGGCCGTTCATTTTCGGCATCACAATATCGGAGATGAGAAGTGCGAATGAATCTTTGGCCATTTTTTCCAGGGCTTCTTTTGCACTGGTGGCGTGAATGATCTCATAATCATTTTTTGAAAGGATTTTCTCCACATTTTGACAAATTTGTTTTTCATCATCAACGACCATTATCTTTGCTGCTGTTGCCATTTTTTCCTCCTTCACGAAATTTTCTATTCAATTATTTTTTAATTTAACGTTTTTTTCTGCTGTATGATGTCTTGCCACCCTTCGATGCATGATGTGTGCCAAAAAAGCGTTTCAAATGTATATCTCTGATATTATTGTTTTTAATTAGAACATCGACTTTTGGGCAAAGGGAAAATGTATAAAATAAATATACATCCGATGATGAAACAAAGAAAAACGTTTAAAACGGAATCGGCTTATATATCGATATTGATATCCTTTGGACAATATTTTATAATTAAATGATTTTACTTAAAATAAATCGATAGCGATGAGTGGTTAATACGGGTTGGGCACACGCTTTTCAGAGGTCTTTTATAATAATCTGCAGATCGTATATTTAAAATATACAGAGTATATGTTCTTTATATTTTATGCATCCGGTTTGACGGATCGGGGAAGTTTGACCTGGTGTTTTTTCATTAGTGTCTGGAAGTTGGTTCTTTGAAGCCCCACTTTCTGGGCAGCACGGGTGACATTCCAGTCGTTTTTTATCAATGCATTCATCACGAAATTCTTCTCGACCTTAAGTACCGCTTTCAGCCGAATTTCTTTTTTGACGCGTTTAAGTTCATCATTGGTTTCAGGAACATAATCGATCAATTCTTCAATATCCGCCATCTCTCCCAAAAGCGGAAGTTCTTTAGGGCTTATTTTGTCTTTTTCGCACAAAATAACCGCCCGCTCGATGATATTTCTCAGTTGCCTGACGTTTCCAGGCCAATCATATGCCGTCAAACGTGCCACTGTCTCATCATCAAACCCGATGATTTTTTTACCGAATTCAAGACAAAAATGTTGTAGAAAATGATAGGAAATGGGCAAAATATCGCTCTTTCTTTCTCTTAAAGGGGGGATAATGATCGGATACACAAAAATTCGATAATAAAAATCTTGCCTGAAAGAACCCGCTTTGACCATTTCTTCAAGATTTTGATTGGTGGCAAAAACCAATCGGACATCCACTTTTCGGGTCTTGGTGCTCCCTAAGGGCAGGAACTCTCGATTCTCTAAAAACCTTAACAATTTGGCCTGAACACCCAGGCTGATATTGCTGATTTCGTCCAGAAACACGGTGCCGCCGTTTGCCAGTTTGAAGATACCGTCCTTGTCATTGTGCGCGTCCGTGAACGCGCCTTTGGTATAACCGAAAAGCTCGCTTTCCAATAGGGTATCTGACAAGGTTCCGCAATCTACAGCAAAAAATACGTCGCTGTTTCTGTGGCTATTAGCATGGATCGCCCTTGAGATCAGTTCTTTGCCGGTTCCACTTTCCCCGTAAACAAGGACTGTTGAATCGGTGGGGGCAACTTTTTGAACCATGGAAATGACCTTTTTAATTTTCGGGCTTTCTCCGATGAGTTGATGGGAAAACGATTTTCTGCGCTTTTTCTGCTCCAAAAATTTTCGATTCTGAAGCAGCATCTCTCTTTGAATCAAGGCTTGTCGGACAACCGCACGCAGTTCGTGCGGCGTAAACGGCTTGGGAAGGTAGTCAAAGGCGCCCATCTTCATGACTTCGACGGCCGAAGAAACGGTGGCATAGCCGGTGATAACGATAACCATGGTTTCCGAATAAGACGCTTTCAATCGTCGGAGAACTTCCATACCTCCCACATTACTCATTTTTAGATCAGTGACCACCACATCGAACACGGTTTCATCCATCATGTTTAATGCGTCATATCCATTGAGGGCATACCGGACGTCATAATCCATTTTAGAGAGTATTTTGATGCAGTTTCGGCAAATCGCAGGCTCATCATCAATGATGAGGATAAGGGGATTATGGGTGGTCATTTTGATTTCCTTGGTTGCGTGGGAGTCTGATGGTAAACGTCGCACCCTGACCCGGCCGGCTCTGAACACGGATGTCCCCGCCGTGCCGTCCGATGATGCCGTGTGTAATGGCCAAACCAAGACCGGTTCCGATTTCCCGGGTGGTAAAAAAAGGTTCAAAAATATTATCCACAACCTCGGTCGCAATTCCTTTTCCGGTATCGCTCACTTGTACGTTTACAACTTGATTGTCCGGAGAAAAGGCTGTTGAAACTGTAATTGTTCCGCCGGGATCAGTGGCATCGGTGGCATTGAGGATAAGATTGATGAGCGCCTGTTGAATCTGTTCTTTATCCAGCAGCAATTTTGGAACTTTTTCGGAAAGCGCCTTTAAAATTTGTACATCCTTGAATTCAGCCTGTTTGTGGGTTAGCTGGATACATTCAGTAATGATGTCGTTAATGTTGTGATGCTTTTTGGCCGGCTTTGTCTGACGGGCAAAATCGAGAAGACTGGCAACAATCTTGCGGCAGCGAAGCGTTTCATTGGTGATGGTCCCCAACTCCTCGTACATGGGATTGTCCGGATCAATATCCTCCTGGATCAACATGGCTGTTGTCAGGATGGTGGTCAGCGGATTGTTAATTTCGTGAGCAACACCGGCGGACAGCCGGCCGATGGATGCCAGTTTGTCCTGCTGCATCATCGCCTGGCGGGTATTGATATCCGCCGTAATATCCCGGGAAAGCTCGATGGCACCGATTATCTCACCGTTTTCTAAAAGCGGGTACGCGGAGATTGAATAATAGACATTCTTATTATCCTTGTCTTTGTGGATATGGGTTTCCGTTGTCGGCTTCCGGGACATAAGTGTTTCCTCAAGGGGACATTTATGATCTTCACCGGAACATGGAACCGACAGCCTGTGGGTAATTTCATAGCAGTATCGACCAACAGCTTCTTTTCGCTCTAAGCCCAATTTGTTAAGAAGGGTTTCGTTGATATCCAGAATCCGGTAGTCGGACCCGATGATCATCACATCTTCTTGAATCAGTTCATTGATGAAAAGATCATACATGGCTCTGTTACGGTCATACTCCTTTAATTTTTGCCGCATTGAAATTTTTTCAAAGGCCCTTATAAGCGCCATTTCCAGTGCGTCATCGTTAATCGGTTTTGTAATAAAATCAGTTGCTTCATGCTTTAGGCTTTTTATGGCAAGATCCAAATCTCCGTGGCCGGTCAGCATAATGACTTCTGTTTCCGGCCTTTTACTTTTGATTTTTCGGAGCAGCTCGATGCCGTCGATGCCGGGCATTTTGATATCGGTAATCACCACCGAAATATCCTCATCATTCAAAATATTGAGAGCTTGTGTGCCATTTTCAGCGGTCAGAACGTTATACCCGGTATCGGACAACGAAATATCCAAAACTTCCCGAAGATCGGCTTCATCATCTACCAGTAATATTGTTTTTTTCATTGTGTTGAATCCTTTGCAGGAAAAATTAACCTGAAACAGGTCTCTTTTTTTTCGTTCATGGCTGCGTTAATGTCTCCATGGCAATCTTTGATAATTCCGTAGCTTATTGAAAGGCCGAGGCCGGTCCCTTTTCCAACTTCCTTGGTGGTAAAAAAAGGCTCGAATATTTTATCGGCGATGGCTTCTGAAATCCCTATACCGGTATCCCTGACTTCAACTATCACCATTTTTTCCTCTAATTTCGTTTTAAGTGTAATCTTTTTCATACCCATTGCAGACTCTGGAGACCACGACTTTTCATCTATGGCATCTCTGGCATTCAAAAGAAGGTTGATGAACACCTGCTCCAAACGGCTGGGATCTGCCATTATGGTCGGCAAATTTTGATCGATATCCCAAACCACATCAATGCCTCTCACTTTGAGCTGTTGACTGAAAATATCAAAGGCTCTTTTCAGCACGTCATTGACCTGCACCTCAGCCAACACCACGTCCGATTTTCTGGCGAACTGCCTCATATGACGGATAATGTTTGCGCTGCGATTCACATTGCGGTCTATCTTTTCAATCATGGTATAAAGGTCTTTGTCTTCGATGACTTCATTACTGTTTATTTTTTTTAAGCAAAAACTGCTGGCCGTTTTTATGACCGAAAGCGGCTGGTTCAATTCGTGGGCAATACCGGTGGCCATTTCTCCTAACGTCGCCATCTTGCCGGCATGGATGAGTTGTTGTTCGGCTTCAAGCCGTTTGGTGATATCGCTGGTGGTAACCAGAAGCACTTTTTGCCCCAAGTACTCTGACGGCGAAATTCGGATGGCGACAAAAAACTTTCTACCGTCTTTGTCGACATGCTTCACCTGCTTGGTGTAGGCAGATGTTATTATTTTGAAGGCATAATGATCTTTTTCTTCGTCCAGAAACAAATCCAAAAAAGATCTATGGATGATCTCATCCTTTTCATATCCGTAAATACCTTTTACGCTTTTATTGCAATCGAGTATTTCTAGAGTATTTACATCCAGGACAAAAACCGGGTTCGGTATGTTGTTGAAAATGGCGTAATATTTTCTTTCCGATTTTTCAAGCCTCTCTTCAAGCTGCTTCATACGGGTAATATCGAGGCACACTTCCATGACCGAAACGACATTCCCCTGTGCATCCTGAATCGGTGAAGTTCTGGAAAGCCAGTACGTTAAATTGCCGTTCTTATCCACACCGGTTTCCTGACCGTAATGCGATTGTCCGTCTTTGAATGTCTTTTCTACCGGACAGATCTCGCATTTTTCCTCACGCTGCTTATACACTCGAAAACAGAAATCTCCGGGGGTTGGATTAAACGTTTCTTCAAATTCTTTGTTGTAACTGACAAGCTGATAGTTTCGGTCCTGAATGGTGATCAAACAGGGCACGAGTTCAAAGAGATTCTGGTATTCATCTCTTTGTTTTTTAAGTTGAGCCTGCTTTGAGGCAATTCTTTTGCCCATCTTGTTAATGGCCACAAACAGTTGCCCCATTTCGTCGTTTTGATTAATGTCGATATTGCTTAAATACTCGCCCCTGGCAATGAGGTTGCTGGCATCAATCAGCTTTTTTATGGGCTGATTGACAAATTTCAACACACAAAAAAAAATAATGGCGGAGGTTACCGTAAAAGCAAAAACCGCCAGAGCAATGATTCCGTTTTTAAGAAACGCGATATCGTTATCGGTCTGTTCAAGGGAGACAACCACATCCAGCGCTCCCAGTATTTTTTTATCTTTGGGATGCACATGGCAGGAATCGGACGAACAGCCGGTTTCATTTCGAATCGGGCTGATAATCCCGAGAAGATGATGACCCTGAGAAGAATAAAAAGTTCTGGTTTTTTGTGACAAATCGAGCTCGGCCAGAGGCGGTTCTTTCCGGTGGCAGACATCGCAGGCCTCTGCTTTTATATTGGTCGTCAGGTCGAGTTCCAAGGGGCGGTTCGAGAATTTTATTTGTCCTTTTTTGTTATATATCCGAATCGTATCGATTTCTTTCTGTTTGCTGATATTGTTAATGATTTGGTTGATGTCTTCTCTTGAATTCAGCATCATGGCATAATGGGCACCAAGAATAATGGTATTGCTTAACCTGTCGGTTCCCACCATAATATCTTTCATGATCTTTTTGTTCTGATATTTAATATTAAAATAGGCCCATGTGGATATGGTCAAAAGCAATGTCAGACCCACGGATAGAATCAGCTTTGAAACCAGATTGAAACGAAGATGTTTAAATGGTTTGGACATGGTTTAACTTTTCACTTAAAAATTTACCCGACCGGCTGCGCTTTATTGGCGTTAAGGTAAGTTTAGGATTCGAAACTTTTGTAATTAGTAGCATTACCTCATTTATTTTTCAACAGTCGCTCTTTGATGCCGTCTAAATATTTTTTCCAATAGGAAGCGATGGTATGGGTTTCTTTTGTTTAATATGGATCATCAGGATGCCGGCAACGATCAACAGCATGGCGATAAGGATATTAACGGTTAAGGGCTCTCCCAAGATCAGTCCGCCCAGCAAGACGCCGGTGATGGGCATAATAAAGATAAAAGAATGCAACGCCACAGCGCCGTATCTTTGCAGCAAACTGTTCCAGACCACAAAGCCAAAGGATGCCGTAACTAAACTCTGATACACCATGGCACCGATAATTTTAGAATCGATAAAAGCGATCATATGATGATCCCACAGAACACCTTCCAAAAAAAAGAACGGAACCGAAAATATCATTGGAAATAGGGCTATTTGGAACGGCTTGAACGCGGAAATAATCCGTTTTGTATAGACTGCATTACAGGACCAGAGAAAGGCGGCCGCAAGGATCATCACATCCCCGACCTCAAAATCGCTTGCAACCCCTTTTTTCTCCAAAAACACAAACGCAACCCCGGCAAATCCCAGTAGGATACCCATGATTTTTCGTTTGGTAATCCGATCTCCGGGAATAAAAAAATGTGCAAGAAACAGTGTAAAAAAAGGTTGAAAATTGACGATCAAAGTTCCACGGGAAGCATTACTTTTGCTGAGCCCGAGGTAGAAAAGGGATAATTGGGCAGTAAAAACAATAGCGATTATAATCAGCTGAAAAACCTGCTCTTTTTTAATTTCAAAAGATCGTCTGGTTATTCTAGCCCATAAAAAAATTGCCACCGAGGCGATGCCGAATCTGATGCCTGCCGTGGTAAACACACCCAAACCTTCAAGACTGATTTTAATGGCCACGGCATTGGCTCCGAAGAGCATGCATATAAACACCGTAAAGGAGGCAGCCAAAAAGGAGAAGTCTTTATTTTGTGGCGCATCGTCGATCATCAATCTGCCTCTATTCTAATCGTTTCACCCGGATGGGGTACAATTGCCGGAGAGCCTTCATGCTGCAAATGATTTGCAAATGCAAGGGACTGATTCTCCTCGTCGTTCACTACGGTGATTTTTTTGATTTTCAAATTCGATTCTTTGAGAAAACAAAGCATCTCGTTCTTATCGCCATGTGCGGAAAAGCCGTCCAGTTTTTCGACATGGGCTTTTAGTGGATATGTTTTGTTTAAAAATTTTAATTCAAATTCCCCATCTCTTTTTTATTTTTTATTGTTGAGTGATTTTTGGAAGGGGTTTTTTCCCTGACAGCCTGAATTCTCTATTTCGAATTATTTTGTTAAGATCGGCAATTCGCTTCAGATTCTCCGGATGCGATGCAAAGTAATGTCCGATGGTTCCCGGGTCCTGTTCCTTGGGAAGCCTTTTAAAGAAATCGGTTGCACCGGCGACGTTGCCATAAGCGCAATTTAATAGTTCGAGTGCAAATTTGTCTGCACGGGTTTCCTGTTTTCGGGAAAAGCTCAATTCCGTAATATTCAAAGCCTGGGCCAGCATTTGGCTGATATTACTGTCTGTGCCGAATAAAAAGGTTGAGATTGTTATGAACACAAAGGCCCTTCCCACCCCACGAAGATGATCCCGGTTGGCATAATGGCCCATCTCGTGCGCAAAAGCAAATGCCAGCTCGTTTTCAGAGGTTATCTTGTCCAAAAGTCCTGTAAATACAATAATATGACCACCTGGAAGGGCCAATGCATTGATCGATGAAGCTTTTCGAACATGAACTTTGAACGGGTAAGGCAGTTTCGTGCAACGATTCTGAAGGTCCTCCACGAGTGATTGGGCATAGCCCCCCCATTCCGAATCGATATCCTCAGCATTTACGTATCGAATAAAGAGTTCCGACATTTTCGTTTCAAGGTCGGTTGAAATCCGTGGCACAATCAGATCTACCGCAAATCCAAGTAGCACATAGATTGCAATGACAATACCGAGCAAAGAGAGGATGAGGACAAAAAATTCTCGTAGCAGAGAGGTGGGCGTCACATTGACATTCGATTTCGGTAACCGGGGCGTATACTTCATCTACTGATCCACACCTAAACTGAGCGTTTCAAATTGTTACACAATACTAAAAAGATAATAAATTTTTAACACTTTAACACACTACACGTTTCGTGAAGGCAGGACAAATAACCACCCATTAGGTGTCTATATATTACAAAAATAGTCACGATTTGAAATCCTCCGGACTTGCCGAGTTTATCCCGCCTTTGGCGGGACTGCGTTATGAGACATTTGCAGTAGCAGAATACGGCTGCATGTCTCATGCCTTGTATCCCCGGCAAACTCAACAATCGCTCAATTTAGGCTACAGTCAGGGAAGTTCCGTATGCGATGGCCTCTAAACATCCCACGCCCTTTTTATTGGCATTTCGGCCAATGGTGGATGTTTCGATGCGAATATTGACAATGATATTTGAATCACCTGCCATTTCCTTCATGCGAAGGAGCGCTTCCCGTCGCGCGCGGTCAATGAGGCTTTCGTATGACTTGACGGTACCGCCAAAGATATTTCGAAGTGATGCTGTGAATCGTTTAAAATAATCGATGGAAATGACGGCACTGCCGTACACCAATTCAGCAGATTTGATCTTATGATCAGGATAGTCGACAGATTTCATGGTCACGGCAGGCAAATTAATGAACATTTTTTCACGATGATGGATGGAACGGTAATGATATCGTTCTGCAATAGTACCCGCAAGATAACCGACTGCGATCAGAGTTATGAAAAACAATAAATTATACACCGGCAATCTCCTTTTACTCCACAAGAACGGCTGTTCCATATGAATATAATTCGGCGGCCCCCTGGGCAACGGAGGAGGTCGAAAATCTCACATTGATGATGGCATTGGCACCGAGCTGACGTGCCTGGTCAACCATTCGATCCAATGCTTGCTGACGGGATTCCTGCAATAGCTGTGTGTACCCCTTGAGTTCCCCGCCCACCAGATTTTTCAGGCCCGCCATTATATCTCTTCCCACATGTTTGGCTCGGATGGTACTTCCGGAGACCAACCCAAAATGTTCTATAATATTTTTACCGGGAACCGTTTCAATATTGGTGATAATCATTTTTCCTCCATCATTGTCCTGTTATGTCGGGAAAGAGTAAAGCAGCCGACCTGTTTAGAACTAAAGTCCCGCCCCCGAATATGGCATAAAAGCCTTAAAAGCGGAAAAAATTCTAAATAATCTGACTGCCCGTCAAAAAAAAGCCCTTGCACTCATTTTTTTCATTGAAATTTTTTTATTTATTTAGCATAAGTAATTTTTTATTTCAATATGGTCCGTTTCCGGTTAAAAGGGCGGCGGAAAAATTTTTATTGTTCAGCATTACCAGGGTTCGATTTAACGATAAAAATTCCCGGCCGTCTTGATTAGTACTTTTATTGAAACTTTTGATAAAAAGATCGTATAAAGCTCAATTTATTGTTTTTTAATGAGGAGGAAGAGGATGTTCAGAATACGAGTGGCGGTGTTGTGTTTGGTAATTGTTTTTGTTTTTGGAATGGCGCTAAATGTTGCCGGACAGAATGAAAGCGATACGGAAGCGGCCGTTGAGGATATGGTTGTTCCCATGGGCGTTATTGTGCTTGAACCCGATCCCTCGATCGAACAAAAGAGATCTCCGGTCGAATTCCATCATGCCAAACATTTTAAATATGAATGCCGAACATGCCACCACAAATGGGAAGGAAATACCAAAATCAACAACTGTACAACATCGAATTGTCATGATCTTTTGAAAGCACCGAAAAAGCCGACAAAATACTTAGCTTATACGGAAGAGGGAATAAAATATTATAAATATGCCTATCACCAAGGCTGCATCGGGTGTCACAAAGAAATAAAAGTCAAGCAGAAAAAAATGGAAAAGTTATACAAGGCATCGGAAACACAGACAAAAAACGTTCCGATCACTTGCAATGGTTGTCACCCTAAAGAATAATCTTAGCGGTTTCGACTCACAAAGCCCGGCCCAAAGGACCAGGCTTTGTTTCGCCTATGAACGATTCTCACCAAGGCAGGCTTTAGATCTCTTCTAAATCTTGTCCTGTTTCTTCAGAATTCCCTCCAGAAATAGCTACCACGTCTGTCCCCACCAAGTAAAAACGGGTTAATGCTTATCAAGGAAAAGCCCGCCGTCAAAGGCTATTTTGCTGATATTGAGATCCTCACTTCAAAATTTGACCTGCAAGTTTCCGGTTTAAACTTGTATATGACTTCATCGTTGTGATAAATAATTAGTTTCCATCCAGAAATGGCCCTTTTCCGCAATCTCTGCTTAAAGCAGATTAGGATTTCAGAGAAAACAGGATGTCGCAAAGAAAAAACGTAACGTCTTTCATGAGAGAGAACAAGACGCTTTTTATTATTATTTCAGTCGTTCTTTTTTTGGTTGAACTCGAGTTTTTTGCGCTCGCAGCGATGAAGTCCGGCCGAAAATCCTGGCTGCAGGTGATGGATGCCAACGGAAATGTCATACATGAAACAGACGGTAAAAATCTCAGCGAGTTCAACAAATACTATTTTGAAAAAACATTCGGCCCCTTTGAACAGTACCAGACCAAACTTGTAACCAAGGACATCCCTTTCCCTTTCAGAGCCTGGTTTGCGTCTGCTATGGGAGTACCTGTTGCTGCCTTTCTTTTGTTTGCTTTTTTTGTGCGTGCATACCAGTCCCTTTTTTTAAAGGAAGAAAAAATCATAGATGAAACGGATTTAAAAAGAACGGAGTATGAATACCGATTCGAAAAGATCATCGCTGCAATCAGCAGGTTTAACATTTTTATAATAGGGTTTCTTATTTTCCTTGCCGTCTTTTTATACTGGGTTATTCCGGATTTGATCGTTTATATCGGACGGACAGGTACCGAAACAATAATGCGATATAAATGGATTTTTTTGGCTGTGGGCATTGTTTTCCTGGGCCTGTTCATATGGATAATTTATTTAAGATATCTTCTGGCCAAAAAGACAATAGACCGCCAGACTGAAATCGACAAATATCGCCTCCAGTTGGAATACAACAAGATCGATGATCGTCCACCTCAACTGACATATGAACAGGAAGATACATCCGACACCTAAACCGAGCGATTGCCGAGTTTATCCCGCCTTTGGCGGGACTGCGTTATAAGACATTTGCAGTAGCAGACTACGGCTGCATGTCTCACGCCTTGCATCTCCCCGCCGGTACGGGATCTTGCGACCGGTAAACTCGACAACCGTTCAATTTAGGTACAGTACCATTTGATTCCTGCTCATCCTATCATCTTTTAAGTCATTTCCATTGATTTTGAAGGGATTTCTATCTAAAATCGTTTCAAAATCTATTTTACCTTGACATTTGGTTTGTCCTTTGAGATGAGGATATTTGATTGTTTTTAAGTATAGGGGTATGTTGTTTCTGCGGGTCGATTTCGCTCTAAAGGACCTTTCCCTTTTGCTGGCGTGACGACCTGAAGCTTCGGTCAAAATTGAAAGGATTTAGAAGGAGGTCAGAGTTATGGCAGATGGGATCGTAAAGTGGTTTAGTGACAAAAAGGGATTTGGATTCATAGAGCAGGAAGACGGAACAGACATTTTTGTTCATTATTCGTCCATCACTATGGATGGATTCAAGACCCTTGCTGAAGGTGAAAGAGTAACGTTTGACGTGGAAGAGAGCGATCGGGGACCCGCAGCCAAAAACGTCAGAAAACCTTAGTTATTTTAAAAATCATGTGACCAAAGGCATCTCATTGAAACAAAAATGAGATGCCTTTTTCATTTTTTCTCAAATTTAGTGATAATCTTACTGATGTCTTCCTCTATGTAGGATACGACAGTTCCGGCATTTTCAGTTGAAATGGTTTCGATATCAGCTGAAAATCTCTCAATGTCTTCTTCATCGATCCCGGTGGTCATATTCACCAAAAAAGGGGCGACTTCGCCATCATCAAGCAAGAATCCGCAGGCGCCGACTGCCCCCAAAAACTCATCCTTCATAAAAATTTGAGTCTGACCCCAGAGAAATAGGCTTCGCATTTCATGGGGCAGGCGAAGATATTGGCGAAAAAGACAGTTTTCATTCAGGCACTCACTATCTGTTCTGAAGCCATTTTTCAAGTCGAGAAAGCCCTTCTTCTATCGAAATTTTAGGCGAGTATCCCAGGTCTTTTTTTGCTGCGCTGATGTCGAACCAGTGGGCCGTTGAAAGTTCATCGGCTAAAAAACGTGTCATCCGGGGTTCACCACGGATCTTAAACATTTTATAGAAAATTTCCAGGACAGCGCCAATCATCCATGCTGTGTTGCGGGATATCGAACGCTGAACAGGGGCCAGACCGGCTCTTTTTAAAATATCGTTGACCATCTCCCATAAAGGAACGGGATTGTCCTGACTGATAAAATAAACTCTGCCGGAGAGGTTATGGTTTTGTTCCAATCTGTCTGCAGCCTGAATATGAGCGGCTGCGGCGTTATCGATGTAGATGGTGTCCACCAGGTTTCTGCCGTTTCCCACTCTGACCAGGCGGGTTGCCCTTTCAATAATTCTCGGCACCAGGTGATTGTCATGTGGACCCCATATCAAATGGGGCCTTAAAATGATGGTCTTCAACCCCTCATCACCGGCCGCCATCACAAACTGTTCGGCCATGGCCTTTGTCTTCGGGTAATGGGCATGAAACTTTTCAGGATAGGGAACAGACTCGTCAACACCTTCCATATCGGCTCCGCCAAAAACAACACTGGGAGAACTGGTATAAACAAGCCGTGAAACTTTGTGCTGTTTACAAGCGGCAATGACGTTCTGAGTCCCGATGACATTGGTTCGGTAATACGTCATATAATCTCCCCATACGCCGGGTTTTGCCGCAACGTGAAATACGAGATCTACTTCCCGGCATGCCTGTTCGACAGCGGTTACATCGCTGATGTCTCCCTGGATCTGCTCAACCCCCATTGCCGCAAGTTCTGGATAAAAGCGCCGTGAAAAGCTGATGACTCTGTCATCTCTTTCCACCAGTCGTTTGACAATGGCGCCCCCCAAAAATCCGCCGCCGCCGGTGACCAGAACCTGATCGGAAGATTTGGCCTTTACGGATTCATTATTATTCATTTAACTTGATCCTAAGTTGAGCGATTGTCGAGGTTATCGCAGATACAAGGAAAATGTCGTTCCGCTATAGTCAACTATGCTGGACGTCATTTGACACAGTAGATGCGGTAAGATCGGCAATCCCGGAGGGTTTCAAATTTTAAAAATATAAATAAAAATAATTCATTAAAATAAAAGATGTTTTATCCCATTTTAAAATTTGAAACGCTCAGCTTATGTTAATTTCTTTTCAGCCCATATTGCCAGTTTTTCACGGAAAATTTTTGAGTTGTGTCTAATGTCCACCGGAAAAGACTTGTGAAACAATATGGTTTTGATGTCCTTTGTCAATTCATTCTGTGCGGCAAGCTCAAGAAGCTCATTTTTTATCGTCTTTTTGGTTAAGTGATGGCGACTTCGTTTCAGTTCGATGCATATGACCGGTTTTTGTTGATTACGGTGACCGATTCCCACAAGGGCACTTCGAAACACTTGTGGATGATTGTTGAAGATGGCTTCACAAGGTATGGTGAAATAGGGTATCCCCTTTATTCACCACACGCTGGCTTTTTCGGCCGCAGAACCATATCCTCCCCTTTGAATCCTTCCATCCCACATCTCCCATCCGATGCCAAAAGGAATTTTTATCTTTGATCTTGGCCACTGCGTCGGCTTCAGGCTTTTCAAAGTATTGCCGGGTCACGAGATCACCCGCTGCCGTTATCTCACCCATCTCACCATCTTCGACCAGAATATCGTCCGACCACTTCCGAATAGGATCATCACTGATCTTTATGATGCGGATCTTTAGATCATTGATGGGTCGCCCGATGCATATCCCGTAACCCTTTTCGCTGAATTTTCGGGTTTCAGTAAGGATTTCATTGCTGGTAATGGATATAATGGGCACCGCTTCGGTGGCTCCGTAAGGTGTATGAATCCGGGCATCTTCACTCAGCATGGAAGCAAATTGTTCGATAATCGATGGTATTACCGGTGCGCCGGCTGAAATGACACGTTTCAGGGACGGCAGTACAATGTTTCTCTTTTTTCCGTATTCACCCACGCGATTCAAAAGAGCGGGAGAAGCAAACATACTGGTGACGCCCTGGTCCAGAATGGCCTCGATAATCTTTTTCGGATTTACACGGGCAGGTTTGGTGGGGTCCATGTCCGGAATGACGGAGGTGATCCCCAAAGGCGGCCAAAACAGCGCAAAAAGCGGAAATGTGGAAAGATCGATTTCATCTATAGACATTTCCAAATGGGTTTTTATGTGACGCAGCTGTGCGTCGAAGTTTCCGTGAGTGTATACTACACCCTTGGCAGGGCCTGTGCTGCCGGTTGTAAACAATATGGCAGCGGTATCGTTCCCCCGGGTTTTAGCCGTAACATAGAGTTTCCAGGGCACTTGACGCATTTGATTCAGGGTAAAGCCTTTTCGGAACCAGCGTCTTCCCACCGTTACCCATATCCGGACGGTTTTGAAAATTTTCGGATAAAGGGTTCGGAGGACATGAGCCGATGGAATACCGATAAACGCTTCCGGCCGGCCTTCCTTGAAGCATTCGACCATTCGGCGAATCCCCATTCCCGGATCCACGACCACCGGAACGGCCCCGGTTTTGAAAAGGGCGAAAATAATTATAAAAAATTCCAGGCCCGGTTTTACCATTAAAATGGTCCGGGTCCCGCGGGTGATTCCGGCGTTTTCCATCCCGTGCGCCAGGCAATCGGATTCCCGATCCAACTGCAAAAACGTCAAATGAGAATACATCACCCGGCCGGAACTGCCCCGGCCTGCAGGATAGACTACCGCCCGTTTATACGGTGAGATTTTGGCCACTCTTTTCAGATAGGACGCGATATTGACATCGCGATGCTCTTTTTCATGATTTTTTGAGCTCATCTGTTCGAATCGATTCTTAATCTAAAGCGATTATAAACTTTCAAGATTATCAATGGTAAAGTTTCACATATCTTATTTTGAGCATATCCAGCTAAGGAAAACTCAATGTACGCATATGGGCCTCTTCAATACGGCGTTCGACATATGAGGCTAAGGAAGGGTCATCTCTATAAAGGTCGAAACAGTAGCCGTCTTCTCCAAGAATACCATTCGGCACGAGATTGCCCAATTCATCCGGGTCTGTGACCATTTCCTCGTAAAAGCATATTGAGAGCCATCGGTTGTCGGGGGCATCATCTATGATATCCACAAGAGCAAACAGGGATTGGCTCTTTTCATGACGATTCTTCAGGCTTGCCCTCAGTGAATAGCTTACACCCGGACGTGATATAAAATTGAGGCTGGTTCCTTCTGTGGTTCTGAGCTTATCAATTACTTTTAAAAAAGTTTGTTTGATCTTGTGGGGGTCGTTTTCCCAGGCCTCGAGAAATCCGGACATCTCGAGAAACTCATTTTCATCGACAAAAACACCTGCTTCGTTTTTCATCCGTTCAGTAACTCCTGTTCTATAATAATCGCATTAATTAATGCAGCATAGTAATTCAAGTAATTCATTGTGGCAAAATGTTATTATTTTAAAGATCAAGCCCCCACTTTTTTAGAGCAGCCACGCCTCCCTGAAGATTATACGTGTTTTTCAGTCCTGCCTTGTCCATGATTAATTGCGCCTCATAGGAACGAACACCGGTGTTGCAGATGAGCACGAGTTTCTTGTCTTTTGGAACATCTTCAAACCGGGCTCTCAATTCATCCTGTGGAATGCTTTTCCAGTGATCTGGATATTTATTGACAAAAGGTTCTGCATTGCCCCATCCCCGGCAGTCTAAACAAATGGTATTACCGTCTTCTCTATTTTTCCACCAGTCAACAAACTGATCTGCATCGATGACTCTATTTTTTCCGGCCAGGATATTTTCGGCAGTATTACCCAAAGCGTTTAAAATATCCATGGCGGACGAAAACGGTGGTGAATAGGGGAGCTCAAGGTTGCTAATTTCTGAAACCGTCGGCTTTGATTTAAGTATCGCGGCCACGGCGTTGATCCGGCCGACCATACCCTCTCCCTTGTTCCCAAGACCTTGGATTCCCAGAACCTGTCCGGTGCTTCTATCCACTACCAGTTCCAGGTACATGAGATCCTTTTCCGGGAAAAAGTGGGCACGGTCAAACTGGACCATGAATGCGCTCACCGGGTCAAAATTTTCATTTCTGGCGGTTTCAAGGCTTAAACCGGCACTGGCCACCGATATTTCAAAAAGCTTTACTACAAAACTGCCCACACTTCCTTCAAATTCCGCCTCACCACCTGCCAGGTTGGTACCGATGACACGTCCCTGTCTGTTCGCCAGACCACCCAGCGGGTAGTAGCTCGGTTTTCCGGTGATTAAATTCGTTACTTCAACACAGTCTCCCCCCGCATAAATATCCGGATCCGAGGTCTGCATTCTTTTATTCACGACAATGCCGCCTTTTGGGGAAATTTCCAAACCCGCACGCCTGGCAAGGTCCGAGTTGGGCATTATGCCTGCCGCTATAATGACCATATCCGCATCCAGGGTTCTATTGCTGGTCACCACTTTTTCCACCCGCTGCTTACCTTCAATCCTTACAACCTCTTCATTGAAGTAAACAGAGACCTCATTTTCTTCCAGATGACATTGCACCATCTTGGCCAGATTATAACTGATAATTCCCGGAAGTACCTGGTTTGTAATTTCGACAATATCGGTTTCAATACCCCACAGGTCGACCAGTGCTTCGGCCATTTCAAGACCGATAAATCCCGCACCGATAATTACCGCCTTTCCAACTTTTCCTTCGGAGATTTCCTGCTTTATTGCAATGGCTTTATGTAAATCGGTTACGGTGTAGACACCCTCGAGATTAATTCCGGGAATGGGAAGCTGCCTGGGTTTGCTTCCCGTCGCCAGCACCAGCTTATCGTAGGAAAGCGTTTCTTCTTTTCCGCTGATGACGTGTTTGGTATTAACCGTTTTCCGATCTCGATCTATGGAAAGAGCACGGGTATTGATCCGGACGTCAATGTCCTTTGCGTCTTGAAAAAACTTCACATCGCGAAGCATATGGAAACTGGTTTCCTGGAGCTGCGCCGCATCGCTGACGTCACCGGAAATAAAATAAGGTATGCCGCATCCGCCGTAAGAGATCAGGTCGCTTTGATCCACCATGATGATGTTGGAGTCAGGTTCCAATCTTTTGAAACGGCACGCAGCCTTCGGACCTAATGCTACAGCGCCGATGATGAGAATATTTTTAGGCATCGTAAAACTCCTTTGGCTTTTTTCGGATTGGGCCAATTTACATCACAAACTTTAAAAGATTCAATAACTTTATCCTAATCTGAAATAATACCAAGGAAATCCAGAATTGCCCGGTCTGTCGGATAAATAACCGCCCGTTTGTACGGTGCGATTTTGACCGCTCTTTTCAGGTAGGACGCGATATTTACACCATAACGCTCTTTTTCATGATTGTTTGGGCTCATCTGTTCGAATCGATTCCAAATCTTAAGCTTTGATAATCCATCAAGATTGTCGATGCAGGATTCAAGCGTAAGCTACAATAACCATCAACGGTTGTAAAGATGCTTTAATACCTGAATCTTTCACAAATCGGACCTGTTTCAATTTTTGGGATCACTCCAACAAACTTTTACCAAACCCCAATTACATTTTACCGTGAAGATCCTATAAATATCAGGAGCCTAAAATATTTTTGATATCTTTTTCAAAAAAGATAAATCCTTTTTAAGGAGTTTCCCCTTTTCATTTTTTGATAATTGTATTAGGCATACATTGAGGTTCCAGTTGGCCTACTGGTAAGACTGCCAGTTATAACGCCGACGATTTAATATCTAATGTTAACCGGAAAAGAGAATTTGATGAAAAGATTCAAGGTTAAACTCCATGGTAAGAATTTCCTCCTCAACCTTGACGGTGAACTCAAAAAGTTTGGGTTTTACGTCACGAGATTTGTTAAGGCAGAGAACCCACAAGAGGCTGAAAAAATCGCCATCATCTTAACCCATCAAAATCCTAATTTAAGGGATACCGTATTAAATGAAAATGCTGATCGCCCCACAATTAATTTGGAAGAAATAAAGGAAGTCAGCTTTCTAAAATTTTTTGCCAGAAAATCAACAACAGGCTTTACGTTTTATTCCGAAGATGAAGAATAGGAAAATATTGCACAAATTCTATCTTCAAATGTGGCACAAAAAGTGGGGGCAAGTCACCATACCCCCTGAAATAAAGGTCCTTTATGGCGGGGCGCTGGTTAAAAAGGCGTGTCTCTGCCGGACCATTTCCACCGAAGAAAAAGATAAACCGGTAGGAAGAAGAATCATCTAACGTGTTCACGGGGTGCGCTTCCCCATGAAAACACACGAATAATCAGTGAACCTTTAGAAAATTCTTAACCATCGGAATAATTCTATCTGCTGCATCTTCAAGAACATAATGGCCCGCATCTTTGAATGTCTTTACTTTCGCATCAGGGAAACGGCGCTGCCACTCCAAAAGATAATCCCTATCAAAGACAAAATCGTGTACACCCCATAAAATGAGCATGGGAATGTGATTCAATCGATGCAGGTTGTCATCCACATATTTTGCAAGACGGTAACTCGGATCCTTATTTTTGACAGGAATATCCTGAACAAACTTTAATGTTGCGATCCTGTTGTTCCAGCTATTGTACGGAGCAAGGAGGCCCGATTTTACATCTTTTTCAAGGCCTTTGTAAGAGGCCATGAAAAGCGCACCACAGGCGAAAATATTAAAGCCGAGTACCGCCAATGCAGCAAACGGCTTAATATTTCGTATCAACCGAAGTCTTACAGGGAGTGTTTTGCCCGCCGGTAAAAGAAAGGCCGCGGTATTCATGATGACAAATCGGTGAATCCTTCCCGGATGTCTCAAAGCGTACGCCATACCGATCATCCCCCCCCAGTCGTGGAGCACCAGTGTTATATTTTGGTTTATCCCTAAGGTGTCGAGAAGATTCTCCAGGTCGTCGACACGGCTCTTCAGGCGATAATCATATTGATCGATATCTGGTTTGTCCGACAGGCCGCACCCGATATGATCCGGCACAATGGTGCGAAACTGTGATGACAAGCCTTTAACCAGGTTACGAAAATAAAACGACCAGGTGGGATTTCCGTGAAGCATAATCACCGGGTCCCCCGCACCTTGGTCAAGGAAGTGATAATTCAGACCGTTTATTTCCATGTAATGGGATTTAAACGGGTAAAGATGGCGAATTGCGGAAATGTCAATATGTTTGGTTTTATGTCGCATAAAGGGTTTTAGATATGCCGCGGCGAACCTATTGTTTCAGACAGGATATCGATACTCCTGGAATTTGAACGGGTTGGAGGCTTTCATATGCAAGTTGAGCTTAGCGAAATCCCGTTTACGGGGGCACTTCAGGGCGAAGCCATCCCGCCAAGGCGGGATTGCGAGCCCTTAATAACGCAGCTCGAAGATCCCGCTTATTGCGGGGAGATGAAAGCCTCCGGCTCGTGCAAATTTCAGGATACTATTCATCAAGCTTAAACAGCTTTCGGGTAACGTCGAGATAAACGGACTTGTCCTGGTGTCGTCCATTGCTTTTTAGCAGCATCGTGGGATCATGAAGTATTTTATTGACCATTGCATCCGTCATTCTGTTGATGGCCATGATGTCGTCAGCCGAGAGATGCCTTGCTGTATGCAGCGTTTTTTTTAATTCTCCTTTGGCTATTTCCTCGATTTTTTTTCTCAATTCAACAATCGTCGGTATTACATCCAGGCTTTCGTACCAGTGCCGGAAGCTGATCACGGCCTCATCAACGATTCTTTCTCCTTTTATCGCTTCCTTGTTGCGATCCTTGACATTTTCATCAACAATTCCTTCGAGGTCATCAATATCATAAACATATGAATTGGTAAGCCGGTTGATTTCCGGATCTATATCACGAGGAACAGCAATGTCGATAAAGAAAAGGGGGCGATTGCGACGCCGGCGTGCGATTCCTTTGACATGATTTCGAGTCACCACGTAATCGGGAGAACCGGTTGAGCTGATGATGATATCTACCTGTTGTAAAGCGTCCTCAATTTCATCGAATCGGATCGCCTGCCCCTTAAATTTCTTGGCCAGGTCGACGCCGCTCTCAAACGTTCTATTGGCAACCAGGATATCCTCTGCCCTGTTTCGAATCAGGTGTTCCACCGCCAGCTCCGCCATTTCACCGGCGCCGATAAGCAGCACTTTTTTTCCTTCAAAGGTTCCGAAAATTTTTCGACCCAGCTCAATGGCCGCATAACTGATGGACACTGCATGATCTCCGATCCCGGTTTCAGTCCGAATCCGTTTGGCCACGAAAAAAGTGCGATGGAGCAATTTGTTCAAAAGAACACCGGAGGTCTTTGTTGTGGTGGCCATTTGATAGGCTTCTTTTATCTGTCCCAGGATCTGTGGCTCTCCCACCACCATGGAATCAAGACTGGCGGCAACCCTGAATACATGCCGGACGGCATCATCACCTTCATGAATATAGAGGGATTTTTCAAATCCGGAAACCGGAAGATGTTTTAATTTAGAAAGAAAATCTTTAACTTCATCCACCGCGTTCGTTTTGTCCTGGACCTTCATGAGAACTTCCACACGATTACAAGTGGAAAAAAGCATCACTTCACGGATAGACGGAAGTTCCTTAAACGCTTTGAGAGCAACGGATGTCTCATCCTTTGAGATGGTAAGGCATTCTCTCAGCGCCACCGGTGCTGTTTTATGATTCAATCCCAGTAATACGATGTCCAACATACTTCCCATAATTCCATTTACATCCTGGTAAAATCTCCGTGATGACCCTTTAAGAAAAAGTTAACCCCTAAAAACGTAAATAAGATGACAGCGAAACCGATGATGGCCATAATTGCCGCCCGGCGTCCCCGCCATCCAACAGTGAGACGCTGGTGAAGAAGGACGGCATACAGGATCCAGGTAATGCCGGACCATACTTCTTTGGGATCCCAGCTCCAGAATCTTCCCCAGACCGATTTGGCATATATTAAACCGGTGATCAGCCCAAAAGTCAGCATGGTAAAACCGGTGACAATGCATGCATACCCGGTATTGTCAAGTAGTTCCAAGGATGGAAGTCGTTTGAAAAAGAAACCGCGTTGTTTGGACTTAATGGCATTCTCCTGTAAGAGATACAAGAGCCCGACGCCGCAGGCCAGGGCCAATGCCGCTTCCCCGATAAAGATCGCAACGACGTGTGTAACAAGCCACAAATTGTTAAGAAGATTACCGGTTTCTCTCGGCACATTCGGCAGACGGGCAGCAATGACCATCACAAACGTAATTAGGGGAGCGGCATAAATTCCCAGAATCTTGAGACGATATCTGTCTTGAAATAGCAGAAAAACACCGGCGATGGTCCAGCCTGCCAATGAGAGTGTTTCATGAAGGTTACTGACAGGAAAGTGTCCGGACTGAACAAATCGATAACCCATTTCCAACGTATGGCACAAAAATCCGGTTGCCAGGAGGTAAAAACCGGTTTTCTGAAGGTAATCTTTTTGAAGAAAAAGATAAATAAGATATCCGATAGTGCTCAACATGTAAAATATAATGACAATAAGAAATATAGGTTCCACTTATTCAATCCTTTGTGAATCTGTTGATCCATCCCCGATAAAATCGTGTAACGATTTTATGTAACGCGGCTATGCCGCTCAGTCTGGCGAAAGGCTAAAAATCTTATCCCCTTAGCACCGCACTTTCGCTTTAAAAAAGATCTTATCTATTATTTGAATTCATCCCGTCCTTCAAGCAGCGGGGGATTCAAATTTAATGATTCCAATTCATACCCTTCACCTAAAATTTCATGAAGCAATGAATTGATACTATCGGTATCGCCGTCTTTAAGCATTTGAAGGAGATCCCTTTCGATCAACTGTTCAAAAAGATGCTTATGTGCCTCGGGCTCGTGGTCGTGGTTTAAAAGTTTTTTGCGGATTGTGCCCATCAGATTCAAAAATTCAGAATATTCGTCCCCAAATTCTTTTTCAAGATGTTTGCGCAGTCTTTTGGCAAACGCAGGACTTTTACCTGAGGTCGATATTGCAATAATCAAATCCCCCCGGTTTACAATAGACGGAAGGATGAAATTACATGCTTTAGGACGATCTGCAATATTGCACAATAAGCCACGGCGTTCAGCCTCAGCATGTATTTTAAGGTTCAATTCCTGGTTATCGGTAGCGCCGATAACCAGGAATTGATCATCAAGATCAGCGGTTTGAAAAGGCCTTTCTTTAAGTTTTATCACGCCATTATTTGAAAGTTGGTGCAACTTTTCGGTGGCATCAAGACTGACAACCGTTACATTTGCACCACATGATATCAGCGTCAAAACCTTGCGGGTACCCACAGATCCGCCACCGATCACCAGACAATTTCTATTTTTTATATCAAGATTTATGGGATAATATCTCATGTTTCAAATTTGATGAGCTCTTAAAAAGTCAAAATTGAGACGGCAAAGTAAAAAGTTCAAGTTCAAGGCGTCGCGAATTTTGTGGAATGAGGCGTACTTATGTGCGCCACAGTGAACACGAAATGAAGCGCAACGCAGAAATTGGATTTTTTACGAAGCCGTCAAATATCTATGGTCATCAAATCCTCAGCCAGAACCAATGGACCGGAATACGTTTTGCGACACTCTTTTTTCACATCCACCTGGTCGCATTCAGGATAAAAATGCGTTAGAACCAGTTTGCGAACATTTGCCCTTTTCGCAATTTCACCGGCCAGAGAAGGCGTAAGATGCCCTTTTACCTTCAATTCATCGGGAAGCGCAGACTCACAGATTAAAAGATCTGCATCTTTGGAAAGCATCACCAGATTATCTGAAAAATCCGTATCACCGGAATAGACGACAGATACCCCGTCCGGACCGGTGATTCGGTATGCAATGCTCTCCGGATTGTGTTCCACCGGAATCGATTCCACCTTAAAATCATCAAACCGACGCATGTCATGATGGGTATTGTCGAGTTCAATGATTTTTAAAAGATCGGGATCGAGTTCGATCCAATGACCATAAACAAATTTCAAGTTTTCATAAAATTTTAACAATCCGTTTCCAGCCACCAATGTCAACGGCTCTTTACGGCGGCTCCCGTCAGGATATTTATTGGAAAACAAAAACGGAACCAATTCACCGGTATGATCCGGATGAAAATGACTGTAAAAAAGAAAGGAAACATCGTAAATTTCAACGCCGGCTTCCAGAAGCCTGCGCATTGTACCGGCTCCGGAATCAAAAAGTAGGATGTTGTCATCTGTTCTCATGAGCACGGAACAGGAACTTCTTTTGAGCGAGGGGACACATGTGCCGGAGCCGAGGATGGTGACAGACAGCTTGTTATGATTCGAAATCATTTCTTTCCTGCTCTTTTTTCAACCCGATGGATGATCCATCTTAAAAGCTTTTTATCATTTTGATAATCGACCTCGACCTTCAGCTTTTCAAGGGGAATTTCAGCACGTGCCGCACCCTTATGACCACCGGCGGAACCGAGTTCACCGAAACTCTCTTTGGCAACTTTTCCTGCATCTTTACGAAGCCCGTCGTTTCTGAAAATAAGGATCAGTTTATTGCCATATAAACCTGCAACGATGCTCCAGTCAACAGAACTTATTTTCATAAAAAAATCTGCGAGTAACACGCAGACATCAGGGTTTACCACAGAACCAACATAAGAAAATGCACGTCCTTTACGAACCCGCTTATTGGCAAGAGCAATTTCAAAATATTTTAAAAAATCGAGTCTGAGTTCTGATCGCTCAATCTTGTTCACAAGGTTAAGGTTGGCATGACGGTAAAGAAATTGAAAGGCCCTGACATCTTCAATTAAGGTTTGACGCACAAAATTTTCTGTATCTGTTTTAATGGCATAAAACAGACCGGTGGCAAGCTTTTTAGACGGTTTGATTTTTGCCGCTCTTAAGTACTCGGTCATGATGCTGGCAGTGGCGCCGTATTTGGAGCGAATGTCCAGGAATGAAGCATGAACGACCGTTTCAGGATGATGGTCGATAATGACATCTATTGTAAAACTTAAAAATATTTCATGATGATCCGGCTGTGAATCGACCAACACAACACGGGTGAAATGCTCTTTAACAATGTTTTTAACCGGAACAAGATTCACTCCCAACAAGCGAATCATCGTGATGTTGTCCGGACGTTTAATAACATTGATGTTGGATATGGTCACACCCGTGACCCTTCTCCAGAGCAGTCTTTTAACCGCCATAGCGCTGGCAATGGCATCCGGATCGGCATTAATCACAATGAGAACATGATCATCGTGTGAAAACTGATCATAAAACCGTCTTAATTTTTCGGTGTTCGATATTGTCATTCAACTGGCCTCGCTAAATTTATTAAAATATATTACAAATTAAGTTTATGCAATAATACATTTTTTTATTTGGCATTAGATTGCGCCATCCAAAAAATATCACATACTGCTTGACAGTTTAGATTATTATCTGCTATCTGACTATCGTCCTTTAAATAGCATTTTATAAAATGCTAAAACAATGCAACAAATACAAGCAATTATAGATAGGCGCAATGCCGAGAAAGAGAAAGATTTTCGACTATAAAAGAGACCGCCCCTGGGTCGAAAATCTTTACATTGTAACACAACTGGGCCTTACGATGGCCGGTTGCATTGCCTTTTGTTTTTTTGTTGGATTATACCTCGACAGATGGTTGGGAACCAAAGGCATTTTTATAACCATCTTTATCATTTTGGGTGTTATCGGAGGCGCTAACGTAGTATATCGTCAAATCCTCGAGATAATCGAACAGAAGGAAAATGATAAAACAAATTCCGAGAATGGAAGGGGTTAGACAAGCCCAAAAAAGATATTGTTCCACAGCAATTACAGTGGCAATTTTCGCAGGATTTCTTTTTATCCTGGCTGGTCAAGAGCCTGTTGGCAAAGGCTTGATTCTGGGTACTGTTTTCAGTATTGTCAATTTCATTTTAATGGGAGAAACCCTTCCCCACAGAATTGGAAAATCAAAAGGTAAAACCTTTTTGGTAGCCCTAGGTTCAATATATTTTAGATATATAATTTTGGCGATACCGCTTATTATGGCTATTAAATTTGATCAATTTGATCTTTTTGCCGTAATTATTGGTATCTTTCTGGTCCAGCTTTTTATAATTTTTGATCATTTATTTAGTTATATATCTTCAACCCGCAGAAAACAATATTAGGGTAAAAGGTATTATGCAAGACTTAGGTAAGATACATCAATTGATCATCCCTTTTATGGGGCGCGACATCATTTTTAATATTGATGTTATGATAATGACATGGATTGTGATCTCAGCGCTGCTTGTTTTCGGTTATTTTGCCACTCGTAAAGCAGGTATGCTGCCCGGACCGGTACAGGTGTTGGGAGAACTGATTATAACACTGATTTATAACCTTACAGAAGACGCGCTGGAAGAACGTTCAAAGACGTATGCCCCCCTTATATGTGCTTTGTTCATGTTTTTGGTCACTTGCAACTGGATAGGGCTGTTTCCTCATATGCATGAACCGACCAAGGATCTTAATACGCCTTTAAGCCTCGGCATCATGGGGTTTTTTATTGCCCATTATGCTGGAATAAGAGCCAAGGGTCTTGGTGTGTATCTCAAAGAGTATTGTCATCCGATTTTTTTAATGGCACCGCTGAATGTGATCGGAGAGCTTGCCAAGGTCGTTTCCATCTCCTTTCGTCTGTTTGGCAACATCATGGGCGGTTCGATCATTATCCTGGTAGTATCGTATCTGACTTATAGCATTATTCTGCCACCGTTTCTTAATTTCTTTTTCGTGATTTTCATAGGTGCAATTCAGGCCTTTGTCTTTACGATGCTAACCCTTGTTTATATTTCAGTACAGGTACATTAACAGATGGCATATGACCTTCAAACATGGGTAAATGTTGCTGCTTTTGTCGGAGGCGGAATATGCATGGGTGTCGGCGCAATCGGGGCAGCAATTGGTGAGGGATATACAGCTGCGGAAGCCAATTTGGCCATATCGAGGAACAAAAAAATGGCCGGTGATATTTTTAAATCCATGCTGATTGGGCAGGCCATTGCTGAGTCCGCTTCGATTTTTGCTCTGGTAATTGCAATGATATTGCTGTTTACGAAGTTTTCGGCAGTATCATGGGTAACGGTATCTGCTGTATTTTCAGCAGGGCTGGCCATGGGGTTTGGGGCCATTGGTTCCGGCATAGGCGCAGGTTTCCCGGCCGGGGCGGCCTGTACCGGCATGTCCCGACAGCCGGCCATGACCGGCCGTTTAACGACCAACATGCTAATCGGTTCAGCGGTGTGCCAAACTCCATCTATTTTTGCATTGGTCGTATCTTTTATTTTATTATTTAGCAACTTTTCCGCAATCCCGGTTTCACCCGGATGGGCGGCTATGCTGGGTGCAGGGCTTGCTATCGGATTGGGTGCCATAGGTTCGGGTATTGGTGGTGGTGTGGTTGCGGAATCCAGTTGCGAGGGCATAGCTCGACAGCCTTTAACCATTCAACCTGTGACCAATGTGATGCTTTTGGGTCAAGCAATTGCACAAACTCCAGCCATCTTGGGACTTTTAGTCAGCTTTATTCTGATATATAAGGGTTTTCCCGCAACAGACTCGCTCGCCCCCTCCATGGCTCTGCTGGGAGCGGGTATATGTATGGGGGTTGGTGCTATTGGCCCCGGAATCGGTGAAGGCATAGCCTCCAGCGGCGGAGTAAAAGCGATAGCAAGGAACCAAGAGCTTATTGGAGTTATTACCAGGTCGATGCTGGTGGGCATGGCTGTTGCCGAATCAACAGCGATATATTCAATGGTTATCGCCCTGGTTCTAATTTTTGTAGCGTAATTTAATATAAAATATAGCTAACGTTTTTAGGAGGATAAAATGGCAATTGAAGGTGCAGATATTATTAAAGCAGCGGCTTTTATTGGAGCAGGTATTGCAATGGGGTTTGGCGCAATCGGCCCTGGTATAGGTGAAGGTCTGGTTGCCGCAAGAGCTTGTGAAGCAATCGGTAAAAACCCCAAAGAAGCAGGACTCTTGACCCGAACAATGCTGGTGGGCCAAGCAGTTGCCGAGTCAACCGGAATATATTCACTTGTTATTGCATTATTGCTTTTGTTTGTTGTATAAGTCCTGTTTTAATATTTTTCGGCATTATAGCCGAAATTAGGTTAACGAGAAGTGATTCTCTGACAAAAAGAATTAACGGGTTCCCCATTATTAGTGGTAGTTATATATGCTGCTGTCGATTCAGTCAGTCAGGGGTCTTTTATAATATTTTTATATGTAATCATTTGGAAGGCAGCCAATGCATATCGCAAGCAATGTTGCTCTCATAAGTATAAACGCAACGTTATTTTTTCAGCTGATTTCATTTTTGATCTTTCTATTTGTTATCAACCGGCTTATGTTTCGTCCCCTACGAAATGTTATGGGTGAGAGGGATAACCATATCGATAAGATCCAAAAAGATATTATTGACACAAAAAATGAGTTTGAGAGTTTGACAAACCAGCTTCAACAAAAGGAATCAGCTGTTAAAGATGACGCTTTTAACTTACAAAAAGAAATCGAAGATACGGGTAAGCAACAGGTTAATGAGATTCTTAATTCTGCTAGACAAGAGATTGAAACGTTAAAGGATAGAGCTCAAAAAGAAGTTGACACTCAGATATCTGAAGCTAGAAAGGATGTCATTAAGGAATCTGAAGCCCTGGCGGTCAGTATTATAGAAAAGGTGCTGGATCGGAGACTGGTTCCATGAAAAGAGTGAATAAAAAAGTTGGGTTGTTTTACTTTATCATGGCAGGAACCATGAGTCTTCATTTTTTGGGATTTGAAGCCCTGGCATCTGAAAGTTCAGGCGGTTGGCGACCCATATATGACGAGGTTCTGTTATGGTTCAATTTTGGAATCATCGTCTTTGTTTTTATTAAGTACGGTAAAACACCTTTAATGAATTTATTGCATGGTCCCAAAGAGAAAATTGCCCAGGAAATAGAACGGATAGAGGAAAAGAAAAAGCAGGCCGCTGATAAAGTCACCGAGATCAATAAAATGGTTGATGAAAGTGAAGCTCGTTTTGCTAAAATAAAAGCTCGAATTGTAGAGCAAGGAGAAAGGAAAAAAAAGGAGATTATTAAATCAGCTCAACAGCAAAGCAAAACGATGCTGAAAGATACCAAGAAAAGGATTGACATTCAATTTGTTCAGGCAAAATATACTCTCAGGAAAGAATTGGTAGACAGTGCCATGGATATGGCCATGGAACGACTTCCCAGGGAGATCACCCTGGAAGACAACGATAAATTTACCCGTCTATTTCTGGAAGGCACTTTGGCAGAATAATGTAAACGTATAACAGATTTTAAAAGCTCGGTTTGCTATGAACCGGGCTTTTTGTTTTTAAGTGATAATCTTCTTGACTTAATGTATAGAGTTTATTAAATGAGATCTATTATCATTTAGTTGTAACCGTTGATTAATTCGGAAAGTGAGTTTGCCAATGGCTGATCCTAAAGAACGATTTGATTCCATTATAAAAAAATTAAGGGAAAACGATCATAAGCTCACACCCCAACGTCTGGCTGTGATAAAGATTCTGGCCCAAAGTGAGGGGCATCCAAGTGTCGAAAAGATTTACGAGCAACTGCAGAATGATTTCCCTACCATGAGCCTGGCGACGGTGTATCGCGATGTCATTCTGATCAAATCATTGGGAGAAGCCTTAGAACTAGGCTTTGCGGATGGAAGCAACCGCTATGACGGCAATAAGCCTTATCCCCATCCACATGTGATCTGTATCCGGTGTAATAAAATAATTGATCCGGATCTGGCCAGCCTTACGGATATGGCCAAGGAAGTTGCCGATGAAACCGGTTTTAAAATACGAGGAGAAGAAAATGTCTGAAAAAAAATTCAAGCAAGTCTGTCAATGTGAAAACTGTGGCAATGAAGCCGAAATGATGATCACCTGTTCCCTGGAGGAACACACGGAAGAACATGTGGAACCATCCACGGCTCCCGCAAAAAAAAGGAAAATCAAAGGGCAGGCTGTATGCAGCGATTGCGGCAACGAGGCCGACATGTGGATTGATCTGTAATCACAAATCTATTTTTCTCATTTATTTTACATAACACAGGCCTTATCTCCTATGCTGAATGGTTGAACATGGGACAACGCCTGTTTTGCCCCCTGAGAGGCTCAAGGAGATGGGGTACAAAATTGCAGCCTATCCTTTGACGCTTTTGTCTTCGGCATTATATGCCATGCGTGAAGTTTTGCACTATATGCGGGAAGGGAAAATGCCTGAAAGGATCCTTGATTTTATCGAATTGCAGTCCGTCGTTGGATTTTTTGAATATGATGAAAACTTGAAACGTTTTGAAAGCAAAAAATAGATTCGGGCACCATTAATTTCAAAAAAAGGTTTAATAACACCATATCAACAAGATACCGGACTTTCTTCCACACAAAAATATCATCAATTTATGCTTGCTTTGTTCTAACAACGCAAAACCGGTACAAATCTAACGGATTTGCAATATGATGATTTTCAGACAATATTTCTTCATACTTTTCAAAGTCTTTTGAGGTACATCTTTTTTTGTTATAAATCCGATGGATCTTGTCTATAAATTCACATGTTGAAAAATAGTCTTCTATTTGATGGTTGTTTGGATAATTCTTTAAATAACTCCAATAGGCTTTTCGAAGTCTGGCAGACTGATAGAATGTCGATGTTTTTTCTGTCTTGTAGTAAACTTGCCTCGAATCCTGATTGAACAAATTAATGTTAAGCTTTGTTTCTTTTTTGCAGCCCAATACATTTTTGATTCTTCCAAGTGCTTTAAAATATCTTTCTTTATCGTTAATTCCAACCTCATCACCCGAAAAAAGATAAGCCTTTTGCAAAACGTACCCTTCGAGCGACATATCCGTTAAAGCATAAAAAATATCATCAGAAAAATAGCCCGGGCAGTTTTCATTTCGGCAATCTTCCAACATCCTGTCAAACCATGCGAAACCTATATTTCGCTTTAATGTATGGTACTTATCATTCAAGTTATGGGTATTTAATTGACTTCTATGCCCGAATAAAATTTCAGTCTTTTTTTCAAGAGGCATTTTCTCATGGTACTTTTTATCAATTTCAACTGGGATTTCCATTATCTACTTCTCCATTATTAATTGTTTTCGTTATAGATATTGAGTCTTCTTGAGTGATAACATTTAAGAAGCATTTTTACAATAATTACTTTCGCAAAATTCATGGGCATTTAACTTCTCCATTGATAAAAATGGTGACGCTCTCTTCCGTGCATTTTTTCATTCCCGGCTGGGAGATCCTATCCGTTTTTTTCAGTTCAATGCTCTTTACGCTGTAGTTTCCTTCGAGATGTTTTGAAAGGGATTTTAGCATATCCTTTTGAGCTTCTGGCGTATTTGGATATGTTATATTTCTGCGGACAATCACATTTTCTTCGATATCACACTTGATTTTAGTATTATCTGCCGATGTTTCCTTAACCACAAAATTGTTGTCTGCATTTTCTTGAAAAACCGGGTCAAAAAACTCGCAATAGCTTCCACTTGTTAGTGATATCGTGTCCATATAACGAACACCGTATTTATTATTGTTAAGAGTGAAAATTTTGCATTTTGACGCGTTATTGGAATCATTAATGATGTGAACACAAAACTCACAAGTTGCATCTCTTAACTTTTTTGAAGAGAAACCGTTTAGCATTTTTTTATCTTTCCGGGTTGATAAAAATATGTCTGAAATGTCATCGAGTCCCCGACCAAGGCTTTTTTTTGCCATTTTCCCCCTAAATCTTGATTACGGAGTTTTTGCCTCCAAATGGATTGTTGACCTGGTTGGAATTGTTTTGATCTGCAGCCCATTCATCATCAATAAGAAACCTGTATTGGTATGTGCCTGGTACAAGACTGACACGTTTTGACCATGTCCCATCTCTTTTGCGCTCCATGAGAGACGCCTCGGACGTGTTCCAATTGTTGAAGGTTCCGACTATTTTGACATAACTTGCTTTTGGTGCATCGTAAATAAATTGCTTTTCTACCATATTCGCTAATGGAAGAGGCTTTTTTTGCTTAACGGGCTGTTTAGCAAGAATTTTTTCCTCTGCGATCACTTCTTTTGCAAGGGCCATATAATCTCTGAACCCGGCGGCTTTTTGATCATAATCTACTATGGATTTGCCAAAGCTCGCCGCTTCCTTCAACGTAACATTGGTATTTATTACGGTTATAAACATAGAATCCTGAAAATGTTTTTGTATATCCTGCAAAACTTCTTTTGAGATTCTTGTCCGCTTATCATACATCGTCGCAATAACCTTTATCCGAACTTCATGCCCTGTTTTTTCCCGAACCAGATCTATTATCTTTAACAGCCGACTAATCCCATGCAGTGAAAACAAGCTCATCTCAATAGGAACGATCACCTCCGTCGAAGCAATGAAAGAATTAAACGTCAGCAGTCCGAGGCTCGGTGGGCAGTCAATGATTACGTAATCATAAATTTGATATAAACCGTCAATTGCTTCCTTAAGTTTGGTCTCCCTGCCTTGCACCTTGGAAAGATGTTGCTCTAATGCGCTTAAGGAAATATTTGATGGAGCGATATCGAAGTTGTCATCAACCTCAATTGTCACGTCATTAAGAAATGCTTTAGCGTCATTCGAATCGTAAAGTGCGTCACAAACTGTTTTTTCCAACTCGCCGGTATGGATATTTAAACCTATCGCAGAATGTCCCTGTGGGTCCATATCGATGAGAAGTACCTTTCGACCCTTTTGTGCCAAGCATGCAGACAGGTTAATAGCGGAAGTTGTCTTACCACATCCCCCTTTTTGGTTGGCAATCGAAATAATCCTCATCATTTCCTCCTTTGTCTTAAAATATCATTTGCGCCATCAAAAAAGCCCCCAAAAGGACATCGAATCCCCATGGAGGCTTGATATGGATATTTAAGGACCTCTTTCATTATGATATTACACCATCCAAAGGTTAATATGTGAAAAAGATCTTAATTCAACATACCATATTATAAGACATATTGTGTGTCAAGAAAAAAATTCTACAATATATTGTAGCAAAAAACGATATATGATTGAACGGGGGCTGGCCCTCAAAGAAGCGGTGATCAGCGCCGGCGCTACCCGGCTCAGACCGGTAGTGCTCACGGCAATTACCACGATCCTGGGACTCATCCCCATGGTTACCGGCGTTTCCTTTGACTTCCGTCATCTGGCAATTTCCTGGGTGAGTGAGTCGAGTCAGTGGTGGCGCTCCATGGCCATTGTGGTAATTTTCGGGCTTATGGTGGCAACTTTTTTGACGCTGATCGTTGTACCCACCCTATACTCCCTCTTCTCCAGTGTGGGGGAAAAAGGTCGGAATGCATCACAGTGGCTGCATGATATCTACTGGAAACCCTACCGATGGCTGGCAGGTGAAAGACTTACTCGGAAACCGTAAAAACACACCTGAACAGTATCTACCAGAAGCTCAGCGTCACCCCCTGTCCCCAAGTCTCTCAGTCTCCCCTTCCCCCTATCTTCCTGGCACCTGTCATCCGACACCTGTTTGGAGCGAAGCGGACTTGTCCGCCTGTGCTGTGTGGTGGAGATTTATCCGCCTTTAGAGGATCCCGATGTATCGGGGACACTTGACACCTGACGCCTGACACCTTATTATAAACGCCATCGACACCGCAATTTGAACAAGGAAGAGAAGGGAGAAATCAATGGGGAGATGGCAACACGCGACAATGGCGGTCATGGTTCTGGGGGCACTGATATTTTGCTCCGCCCACAGTTATGCAGCTTCAAAAGATGCGTATCAGAACGTGTTCATCGAGCATCTGGAAATGGGGCCGGCCACCTACCTGAATATCAATGCTCACGGCAAAATCGCCGCGGATATCGATACAAGGCTCACCGAGATATATCATGGCAACGGGCTGCAGCCTTTCTGGATCAGGAACGGCAAGCCCAGCTCGCGTGCCGCCGACATTCTCGCCGTACTGATAGACGCAAAAAGTCACGGGCTCGATCCGGCCAGTTATTTTGTAGACAAGATTCACCAATTCTGGGACAGCAAGGATACTACCGGTCTGGTGCGGCTGGATATCCTTCTGACATTGGGCATGATGCGCTACGTGGCCGATCAGCGGGAGGGCCGAATGGAGCCGCACGAGGTCGATCCCAAGCTCTTTGCCGCCGCCCGCGATGTGGAGGTGGACTGGGACCTTCTCAGGCAAACGGCCTTCGAGGCACTGGACATGAAAGCCTTTCTGGATCAACAGGCACCGCCGTTTCTGCAATACCGCGAATTGCAAAAAAAACTGGCCGAATATCGGGCGCTTGCCGCAAAAGGCGGGTGGCCGTCAATTCCCGCTGGAAAGGCTTTGAAACCGGGCATTGAGGACCAACGGATAACCATTGTTAGAAAACGGCTGGCCGTCACGGGAGAGCTGATACCAGAAAATATGGACAGTGCCGTGTTTGATACGGCGCTGGCAGAGGCCGTCAAACGATTCCAGAAGCGCCACAATTTGAACCCGGACGGTGTGGTCGGCGACCAGACACTGGCCGATATGAATGTACCGGTTGCAGCCAGAATCGAACAGATTATCATCAATATGGAACGGTATCGCTGGCTGAAACGGCGTATGGACGATCGCCTGGTAGCGGTCAATATCGCGGGTTTCGAGGCGTTTGCCGGCAAACCGGGGAAATTCGATTTAACGATGCCGGTGATCGTCGGCAAAACATATCACAAAACACCGGTTTTCAGCGACACGATAAAGTATGTGGTCATCAATCCTTATTGGAATCTGACGCCCAGCATCGCCCGCAATGAAACACTGCCGAGGCTGAAGAAAGACCCCCATTATCTGGAGAAACACAATATGCGGATTTTCCAGGGCTGGGGGCCGGATGCACCGGAACTGGATGCCACGACCATCGATTGGAGCAACGTTTCGAAGAAAGACATGAACAGATACCGCGTCCGCCAGGACCCGGGCCCGGACAACGCCCTCGGTACCCTAAAGCTCGTCTTCCCGAATAAATATAATGTCTATCTGCACGACACGCCGGCTCACGGCTTGTTCAAACAGGAGCGGCGTGCGTTCAGCCACGGCTGCATCCGCATGGACCGGCCGGCGGAAATGGCGGCCTGGGTGCTGGGCGGAGAAGAAAAAGGGTGGAGTCTTTCGCGGGTCAATGAAATCGTCGCAAGCCGGAAACGCCAGGTGTTCGTGCTGGATCAGCCAATACCGGTTTACATATTGTACCGCACGGCGTTTGTGAATCCTAAAGACAACACGCTTTATTTTTATGAGGATATATACGGCCGGGATCAACTTCTTGCAAAGGCGTTGTTCGGCACCGGTGGCTGAAAATGAAAAAGCAAGGGGATCATCGAGTTTTGCCAGATCACCGGGATTTTCAAGATCCAGATAGACCGACTGTTTGATTTTTTTACTATTTGACCGGCCAATGTTGTCTTACCGCATTGCCGCAGCCCCGGAATCGCTGCAGCCGGATTATTTTGTAACCGTCTCTTGACCATACCAGTGAGATGTCTGTTAATTAATCTATTAAACCTTCAGCTGCGCTGAAGGTTCCCCTGAATGGTAATAGTGGCTTGACTGGTCCTATAAAGGCATTGTTGACTGGATCCCTTAAATGCTGCATATTGAAAATCTCAAGCAGGCATTTCAATGACTAGTAACGATGAAGGCACATTTAAAATTTTCCATTATTGTTTTGTGTTTGCAGTCTGTTTTCTCATCTTAAGCGCCGGCGGCCGAGTGTTGGCCGATCCTCCACATACCCAAAGCATCGATTCCTATTACAGGGCTTTGTCTGAAAGAGTGGAAAAGGGGGTAACTGGCCCCATCGGAGGTTGGCACTACTATTACAAGGACGGTTTTCATATTGACAGCCGCGAGAAAAATCTCGAGTTCGAGATCAATGGGCGCATCTTGGTGGACGGCGGCAACATTGATGCTGATGAAGAGTTAAAAAGGACTTTTCCCGATCTGGACGGCGGCAATACGGTATTTCGTAAACTGAGCGTTTCTACCTATGGAAATATCTATGACGCGTTTGATTTCAAAATTGATATCGATTTTGCCAATGTAAGAGATATTCAGGATGTCTGGATTCGCTATCTAAAAAATCCGTATCTTAAAAAAATCAAAATCGGTCACCAGAAAGAGCCGTTATCCCTGGGATATCTCACCAGCATCACCCGGACGACCTTTATGGAAAGAGCGCTGCCCGTGAATGCTTTTGGTTTGGGTCGCAACATCGGTATCAGATACGACAGCTTAAATTCAGACAAACGAATAAACTGGGGCGCGGGCGTTTTTTTGAATACCGGTTCTTTTTCGACCCTTGGGGAAGGGAACAGTCAAATCAGTTCGGGCAATGGATTTGACCTATCGACCAGAGTCTTCGGTCTTCCGGTGTTTGAAGAAAACGGCGAAAAAATACTGCATATCGGTCTGGGGTACAACCACGGATTTCGCAATGAAGACGATTCAGACAAGCCGATGCGATTTCGTACAAGGCCCGAGTCGCGCCTCACAAACGACAGGCTGGTGGATACGGGCCCTATTCCCGGCAAAGGTCGGGATACGGTCAATGCTGAAGTGGCCATGGTTTCCGGGCCGTTGTCTTTTCAGGGACAGTGCTTTTATCTTTCAACGAATGCAGACGCGGTAAGTGATCCGGATTTTTGGGGATATTACGCGTATGTAAGTTATTTTATTACCGGAGAACACCGAAAATATAACCCATCCATCGGAGTATTTACCGGGGTTGAGCCACAACCTCGGTTTCATCCATTAAAAGGTGAATGGGGCGCCTGGGAACTTGCGCTGCGGCACTCCTATGTAGACTTGAACGACGGTGACATCCATGGGGGTAAAGAAAGCAATGTCACCACAGGGTTGAACTGGATTCATAATCGAAACGTACGACTGATGTTTAACTACATCCATGCATACGTCAAAGATCGGGCATCACCGCCGGTTGAAAATGGGAGATCACATATCTTACAGGTACGGTTCCAATTTCTATGGTAACCGTATAAAGGATAAACAAGATCAAAAAAACACGTCACGGATTCGTAAACATTTTATTTGCAGTCATTATCTGTACTTTTATTGTGAGATTTGCCATGCCGTCGATAACGGCAGATTCTACCGAATTAGCTCGATTTAAACACTATTTGATCCCCTTCAACATCGGCCCTTAATTTTGTTCCTTCTGAAATATTCCCTTGCAGGATCTCCATGGACAGCGGATTTTCAATGTATCTCTGAATGGCCCGCTTGAGCGGACGGGCGCCGTATATCCGGTCGAATCCTTTTTCAGCCAGAAATGCCCGGGCATCGCCGGAAAGAACGAGTTCCATGTCCATTTCAGCCAGTCTTGATTCCAGCCGTTTCATCTGGATATCCACGATATCCCCGATCTGTTCCTGGGTCAGATTGTGAAAAATGATGATCTCGTCGATCCGGTTTAAAAATTCGGGTTTGAAGCTGGCCTGCAGGGCCTCGGTCACCCGATCTTCCATGTCTTTTCGGCTGGATGCGCCAAGTTCCTGAATCCACCGGCTCCCGACATTGGATGTCATGATGATGATGGTATTTTTAAAATCCACCGTCCGTCCATGACCGTCGGTCATGCGCCCGTCATCTAAAATCTGAAGCAGGACATTGAACACCTCGGGATGTGCTTTTTCGATTTCGTCAAACAGCACCACGGAATAGGGCCGTCTCCGAACCGCCTCTGTCAGATATCCCCCTTCTTCATACCCCACATATCCGGGAGGCGCCCCGATGAGCCTTGAAACCGCATGTTTTTCCATATATTCCGACATGTCGATCCGGACCATGGCCTGGTCGCTGTCAAATATAAATTCCGCCAATGCTTTTGCCAGTTCGGTCTTTCCGACACCGGTGGGCCCCATAAATATAAAGGATCCGATGGGTCGTTTTGGATCCTGCAAGCCTGAACGCGCCCGGCGAACCGCATTGGAAACCGCTGAAATGGCCTCTTCCTGCCCGATCACCCTGTCCCCAAGGCGTTCTTCCATATGGACCAGTTTATCTCTCTCGCCCTCGAGCATTTTGCTTACCGGGATACCTGTCCATCTGGAAAGGACGTCTGCGATGTCTTCGGCATCCACCTCTTCTTTGAGCATTTTGCTCTTTTTTTGAAGTTGCGCCAGTTTCTCGTTGACCTCGTTCAACCGGGCTTTTAGATCTGAAGATTTCCCGTACCGAATCTCCGCGACCTTTGCCAGGTCCCCTTCCCTTTCCGCCTGCTGTTCTTCGATACCAAGCTGCTCCTGCTGCTCTTTGATGGTTCTTATGGTTTGGATGAGATCCTTTTCACTCTGCCAGTGAACTTTCATTTCAAGGATGTCATCCTTCATGTTGCCGATGTCCGCCTCCAGTTTTGAAAGGCGCTCAATGGATGCAGAATCCGATTCTTTTTTTAAAGCTTCCCGTTCGATTTCAGCCTGGGTGATCTTACGCTGAATTTCATCGATTTCCACAGGCATGCTGTCGATTTCGATCCTGAGCTTTGACGCGCACTCATCTATGAGATCAATGGCCTTATCCGGCAAAAAACGATCGGAAATATACCGGTGAGAAAGGGTTGCCGCGGCGACGATGGCCGAGTCCTTGATCCGAACACCATGATGGACTTCATACTTTTCCTTGAGACCCCGAAGAATCGATATGGTATCTTCCACGGTGGGCTCGAGCACCATCACCGGTTGAAAACGTCTTTCCAGGGCCGCGTCTTTTTCAATGTATTTTCGATACTCATTCAATGTCGTCGCACCCACACACCGCAACGTCCCCCTTGCAAGAGCCGGTTTTAACATGTTGGATGCGTCCATGGCACCTTCACTGGCACCGGCACCCACCAGGGTATGAAGTTCATCGATAAAAAGAATGACGTCGCCTTCTGCTTTTTCAACCTCTTTAAGGACTGCTTTTAAACGATCTTCAAATTCTCCCCGATATTTTGCACCGGCAATGAGTGCCCCCATATCCAGGGCAACAAGCCGCCGGTTTTTAAGGGTCTCAGAGACATCACCGGCAACAATGCGTTGGGCCAGGCCCTCAACAATGGCGGTTTTGCCAACACCGGGTTCGCCGATGAGAACAGGGTTGTTTTTGGTTCGTCTGGAGAGCACCTGAACAATTCGCCGGATCTCTTCATCACGACCGATCACCGGGTCGAGCTTTCCCAGACGGGCCAGGTCGGTGAGATTGCGACTGAACTTGTCCAGGGCCTGATATTTCTCTTCAGGATTTGGATCTGTGATGCGCTGGGCGCCGCGAATATCCATGAGAACTTTTAAAATCGACTCTCTGGTGACCCCCTTTCCCCTGAGAATTCCAGCAGCCTCGCCCGACTTCTCATCAGATATGGCCAAAAAGATGTGCTCGATGCTGACATACTGATCCTTCATTTTCGCAGCTTCTGAAAAGGCCGCGTCGAGAACATGTTTGGTTCTGGGAGAAATATAGGCATCACCCACTGCACTTCCGCTGACTTTCGGTAATTTGCCAATGGCATTGGACAGTTCACGGGAAACATCACTTGCAGAAACACCCAGCTTATTCAGCATGGCCCGGGCAATGCCTTCGGGCTCTTTGAGCATGGTCGAGAGCAGATGCTCCGGCTCGATCTGCTGGTGGTTTTTAGATGATGCCAGCGATTGTGCATATTGGATGAGTTCCTGTGATTTTATGGTGAATTTGTCAAAACGCATTCATTCCTCCTGTTGTCATAATTTTATGCCTTTCACACACCGCGCCTTTTGCACGTGACCAACTCGGTTCGTGAAATATCCAGGATAGTCATTTAGTTACGCCTGTTGTGCTTTTTCTGTCAAATGCTAAAATCAGACACGAAAACACGAACGAAAGAAAGAAATTATAAAATGGTTTTCGTGTTTTCGCATTTTCGCCTGCCCCGTAGGCAAATTCTGTCGTACCGGGGTGCCTTCGTGATAAAAAGTTTATTCATTTCCGGTTTGTCGGCTCTGGTGCTAAAAAAATAAACATTGACTGTTTAATGTCAAACATCTAAAGATAGGATCTTTTTTGTCAATTCATCCAGATTCCAAAATTTACTGATGTATGTTTTTTGGGAGCGTTTAATTTGCTGGGAACCATCGTCAATACGTTGGCCATCATTGTGGGCAGTCTGTTGGGAATCGTCTTTAGGGGCAGTATCCCCAATAAATATCAGGTTACGATCATGCAGGCCATCAGCCTTGCGGTAATACTGATCGGCCTCAAAATGGCGTTTAAGACCGATGCCATATTGTTGGTCATTTTTAGCCTGGTCATTGGAAGTATATTGGGAGAGTTCCTAAGAATAGAAGAGAGGCTGGAAAACCTGGGCAAGCGGCTTGAGACCAAATTCGCAAAAGCCGGGAACGGCATTGCCAAGGGGTTTGTGGTGGCCAGTTTGGTTTATTGTGTGGGGTCAATGGCCATTGTGGGGTCTATGGAAAGCGGGCTCACCGGCAATCATCAAACCCTGTTTGCCAAATCCGCTTTGGACGGATTGTCTTCCATCATTTTTGCATCGTCATTTGGCATCGGCGTATTGTTTTCCTCGATTTCCGTGTTCGTATATCAGGGGGTTATCACCCTGACCGCGTCATTAATGAGGCCGTTTCTAATTCCGCCGGTCATCAATCAAATGTCCGGTGTCGGTGGTCTATTGATCATGGCCATCGGCTTTAACCTGCTTGAAATCAAAACGATCAAAGTCGGCAACATGCTCCCCGCCATTTTTATTCCACTGATCTATTACATGCTGAAGCAGTTAGTGAACTTCATCTAACCCTAATCGATCGTAAACAAAATGGGAAAATTATTGTTCTCTGCGTCCTGCATAGCAAAGCTGGGGCCGTCAGCTTAGCTGAAGGTTTAATGGATTAATTAAAACATAACCTGAAATCGAGAAGCATACACAAATAGCATGGTTAGTCTTCCCATTTTACTTGCGTTTGAAGTATCTTTATCAAGTGGTTTTGGAATGACTGATTTTTTTTCGGCTACCAAAGTTCAAACTCTTGAAAAAGGTGAACGTCTTTCTACTACGTTAAAATTTTGACGGCCATTTATTTTTAAATATATCAATGTTTTATCCAATAGATTTAAAAAAATAATGCCGATTTGTCAAAAATTTCCTCCCAGCGACCACATCCATTCTACCCCTAAATTATCATAACCATCTAATATTTAAGTGATTATGAACAGCTGTTTAATGTGGCATTCTTTTTGCTGTTATTCACTAATAGATTAATCTCGACTACGGCTTAAATGTAAAGCCAAATCAGTGATTTAAAAAAATAACCAACAAAGGATAGGATGATTTTAGAATTTAGATCAAAAAATAAGATCCGTATACTCGCCTTTATTTTGTTTTTTACAATATTTGCCTCACGATTATTTGCCGCAGAATACAGCCATACCTATAAATTTGAAGCCCCTAAAATCATAACACTCTCAAATGGCCAACAAATTCTGAAGATGAACGGCACACACCAAAAGGACGATGTTGTTGGAGCACCGATACTGCCTCTGAAAACATCGAAAATTTTCATCCCCGCAGATGAAAACGTCGTATCAACCGAGATAATATATGGCACATTAAAAGCAATTGAAGGATCGTACATCATCCAGCATGTTACCACGCCGCAACCCGCCTCCGAGAAAGAATACGTCACTGTCGAAAAACCTGCTTCGGACATTTATGAAACAAATGCGCTATACCCTTCTGTTATCCACAAGGGTAGAAGACCACAGTTTTTAAATGGTGTAAAAGTGGCATTGGTCGACTTGATGCCTGTACTTTATAACCCTGTTGAGGGTCAATTGAAATATTACAAGGAACTGGAAGTCAGGATCACGACAGAGAAAGCATATCGGCCGGACTGGGTCATGCCTTACCGGAATTTTTATAAAGACAGAGAAAAGATCCTGAATATCATTGACAACAAAGATGATTTTTTAAGGTTGTACCCGGTTTCTGAAAATGAAATGACTGCAAGATTTTTATCCGCTTCTGGGGAACCTTCTGCAGCTACAGGTACCCGTCAGTATGTTGTGATTACCACCGCTTCGCTATCGCCGGCATTTGAAACTCTCACAGCGCACAGAGCCTCGTCCGCAGGTGGTGGCTATACCACCTATATCGAGCATATCGACGAAATTGCTGCCATTTATTCCGGTGTCGACCTTGCTGAAAAGATGCGGAATTTTATCCGGGATATGTATTCAAATTATGGAACACAATATGTGCTGATAGGCGGTGATTGCGACGGCGCTTCAGAAAACCATGACATCCCTACGAGGGGCTGCTATGCTCAGGTTGGTGATTATACCGACGCCTATATCCCGAGTGATCTTTATTTTGCTTGTTTGGACGGTTCCTGGAATTCCGATGGAGATCAATTTTGGGGTGAAATAAATGACGGAATTAACGGAGGTGATATTGACTGGTTTTCCGAGGTGTATGTTGGCCGGATACCTGCAGATAATCATACGGAAGCCATGAATCAGATCAACAAGATCATTGCCTTCGAAACCCATGGCAGCCCAACTAAAATCCTTCTCATCGGAGAAGAGCTGGAAAGCTCAACCTGGGGAGGAGATAGGATGGACTGGCTATACTCTTTTATGGGTTCAATTCCCAAGACTAACCTTTACGATCGAAACTGGGACGGTAATAACTGGCCGAAATCACAACTTTTGGCATATATTAATTCAAATCAACACTATGGTATCAACTATTCGGGCCACTCAACCATTTTTTCCGATATAAAGTTAAACAACAATGATATCCATAAACTGACAAACAATAAATATTTTTTCGTTTATTCTCAAGGATGTCATGCGGGTTCAATCGATGGTCTCGATTCAGACAACACCTATAGGCCCATGGATTGTTTTGGAGAAGCGATTACCAATGGTAATCGCGATGGAGGAGCATTTGCATACATCGGCAATTCTCGATATAGTTGGTATTATCCAGGCAGTTATGTTAAAGGCGCATCCAATCTTGCTCATAAAGAATTTGTGGAAGCAATTTCCATCGGGAATATTACAAAAATAGGTGAGGCAAATCAAAAATCCAAAACCGACCTCCCACTTGATTCCCAATTGTACCGCTGGATTGCTTTTGAAACCAATTTGATTGGATGTCCGGCCACAGATTTAAGCGCCCTACATTTATTTGCCGGCAATGATGAAGACAATGGGAATTCAAATGTTAGCAGCCCTGTTTATGATACGCCAGTGAGTACTGGTGGCGGTGGCGGTGGTTGTTTTATAGCCACAGCAGCTTATGGTTCCTTAGTAGAGCCGCATGTCAAAATACTGCGAGACTTCCGTGATCGTTTTCTTACGACCAATACTGTCGGCAAATCCTTCGTAAATTTATATTACAAATACTCACCGCCTTTCGCCAATTTTATCGCAAGGCATGATAACTTGAGAATGATTGTTCGTATGACCTTATTTCCTCTTGTAGGGATAAGCTGGGTTGCTTTGAAGCTTGGTATCTTACCAACAATTACAATAATACTTCTATTTGGAATCGGATTGATCGGCCTTACGAAAGTAAAAAGAAAATATAGCGCTTTACCAACATTCTGAAATTCAAGCAAGAAATCGAACTATATCATACTTCTCGCCATATTTGTTCCGCTGATCTACTACATGCTGAAACAGTTGGTGAACTATTTCTAACTAGTGTCCATCCATAAATGAGCATTTTTGATCAAGATCAAGTCTCCGGCCCGTAGGACCTACGCCCAGGAGGGGCATACGAAAAGAATAACCGCCCCGATGGAAAATCTATCGGGCCTTGCAGGCATACAGTTGATATTTCGAGGATTATTTTTTGAGTATAACGCAGAGATTGGGCAAAAAGACCATTTATCGATAGACACTAACTACAGGGGTCGGTACGTCTGTAACACAAGGCCATATTAATAATCGGAATCAAGCGATAGTATTCTCCAGTGGTTTGGTTGCGGCTGTGATCTGTAGATGATATTTCAGGAATCGTTGTTATGATTTGAACCCCAATGTTCACGATTTTCAGGATCACCCTCATTCATCAACAAAATAGGCTGGCAAAAACCGGCTGATCAGTTGAAACTCAGACCACAATATATTGATTTCTCCTGCCTCAATCCAGTCTGAAAAATGAGGCTTTATCCAAGTGTGATACTCATAACATATCAAATTTATAGAGGGATTTTATGCCGCAGCGATAAATTGCAGGTATCTGCTATTTCAAGATGCAGAGCATGTCGGATTTTCTCGTCCATCCTTATTACCATACGACTATCATATGACATCCGGAAGTAATCGATCAGACACTTTTATTCTTCGAAACGAAGTTTTCATTAGGCTGGCGCAGGAACAGTAACCGAACTGCGAACGATTACCGTAAATTTGCTTACTCTTTTTTTGACTCCAGGATTATTCCGATAATACGGTCTGGATAATTTGGAGGGAACGTCCAGAAACGCAAGCCGTGCTCATTGTAATTTTCCACCAGTCCTCGTTTCAGTGGGTCAGCGTGGAATATAAATTGGACCAGAACGTCGCTGCTGATCCACGGATGTGCATACCAAAAGTCATGTGCTCCAGATGACAGACCGATAACGGTTTTTTCGTCTACACCGATGACGTCAAACCCGGACTCGACACTGGCGTTTCGGCCCCATTGAGCAGCTTCAGGGCTAAGATCCTCGGCTTTGGGTCGTCCGGCCCGGGATACACCGTGATGCCATTCTGCCATGGCCAGGACTGTGTCCTTGAGATTGATGGTGAGCGTAACGCTGCGGGGGATGTCAAGATAGGTTTGAAGATTTTCCAAAAAGGTGTCTACACCCACGTCAGCCCCGGCAAAGTAAACCTCTCCCAAGCGCAATTGCCGACGCTTCTCTCCTTTTTTCTCCCGTCCCAGGATGGCCAACCCAGGGCTTACGATCTGGGAGCCTGCGCTGTAGGCAAGGATATTTATATTTTCCGCTTTGGTGTATTCGTTCAGCAGAGTGATGAGGTGCATGAAAGCAGGAGCTGATTTTTGGGCATGACGGACGTCGGTGCCATAAGCGAGCAAACTTTCGGCAGATGGCCACAGGAAAGCAAGGACCATTGAATTACGGCCTGTGAAATGACGGTACTGGGCTGCCTGTGCCGCTGCACGATATATGCTGGAATTGGCACCATGGACATAAACCATGATGTCCTTGTCAACGCTGCGGGCAAGGACATCATTGACGGCTGCAGCAAAGGTCTCCATTTCCTTCGGTATCGGAGCAGTTTCGTCGTCAAGGGGAATCACCGCCAACTCTTGAAGATCTTCCAGATGCAAAGCCGGTCGATCACGATTTTCATCAGAGGTCGACAAATTGAAGATCTGTCCCCAGTCAGTTTCTTTGCTGCCGATTGTAAAATGAGCGATGCCCATTCGCAGTTTGTTTCCCGTAAAGATGGTATAGTTTCGATTATCATCATCTCCCATGGGTGTGCGGTTCGTCGCGAAGAGCACATCAACACGATTGCTTTCCTCCAGGTTGGGATTGATGCTGAAGGGGTTAAGCTCTCCCGTGGCCATTATCGCAGGTGTAGGCATGAGGTAGACTGTCTTATGACATCCGACCGCCGCGACAGTTAAAAGTCCTATGATCAGATATAACAGTGATCGATAATTAGTCATACGCATACATGGTATTAATGTTGTCTGAATGAAGATAATGTCTTTGCGGCATCCTCGGATAAGAACTATTCCATTACGTGCTAATAAACATAATCATAAAAAGGATTGTACCGCAAGGCTTTCGTTGTCAGATGAAGAGTCAGGCGATGCTTTCTATTGTGTCAGTTTTCCTATAATTTGCAGAAACATTGAGATTACCTCACGAGTTTCGGACTTGTCAAAACCTTTGATCTCTTATAAGCTTACAACTACCTGACTTAACAGATAGTTTGATGATACCTTTTGGGTATCACATTAATTCGGAAGGTTGATAATCGCACTTAATTGCAGATATCTGTAACGCTTCGGATAACTGGCGGCGGATTTAATCCAGAGGGTAACGAGAATCAGAAAAGAGCCGTTCAGAGAAATTCAGTCTAAGCCTCGAAAAATTAGCCGTCCATGTTGAGCCGATTGTTGCCTTTTAATGGACCACTTGGATCATTTTTTCAGTTTCAAACCCTAAGGATTTTGCCTTACTTATCAATTCAGATTTTAAGGATTCTTCCATGTGGGGTTCTCTTGCCAATATCCACAAATAGGATTTGTTTGGCCCGCACACCAGTGAATAGGAATAATTTTCTTTATCAAGGTCTATGATATTATAAGCTCCGTAAAAAGGACCCCAAAAAGATACTTTTAACCTGCCAATACTTGAATCATCGATAAAGTATGCTTTGCCGATCGTCTCTTTCCATCTATTTTTTTTGGGATCGAACCCTTTATTGACAACCTTAATACCGCCATCATCTCTCAGGCTGTATTCCGCTGTTACTTTTTCTAAACCTCTTTCAAAGGAGTGATCCAGCCTGGCTATTTCGTACCAAGTTCCCAAATACTGATCGATATTAAAACCTGTAACTAGTGTAACATTTTCAGGAATGTTTACACACGCCAATATGAGGATCGGAATAAAAAAGAGCAGTCTTTTAATCATAAAATATTTCCTTTTTCAGGCCAAATTAACTGTTCATCGCAACACGATGAGTTTTTCGATGGATTAAAAACGGAAGCTAACGGTAATCGCCACATCTATCGTATGGTGATATTGTATTGAGGTATCACAGAAAAATCAAGCACTTGATACTTGGTTGTCATTGCAGATATCGCAGATTCACCCGAAAGTAAATACGTTGGAGTAAGCACAAGAATTGAAACAGGTCAGATCCGTGTGATCACCATTACATACCACAACTAACATCTTTTCAACTTTTTGACCATATCACAAATTTGGATGTTTAAATATAGAAAGAAGAATCGAGGTAACTATCGTTTGGTGATACGGTATTATGTTATCACTTAAAAATCAGGTGTTTGATAGCTTTTTTTCATTGCAGGAACAAAATACTGCCGCTTTATCTGCCCAGTTGCTGCCGCATGCTTCAGTGACGGCTCAGAATACTTTTCCGAGATAGAGATAGAAACTGTCATGGCTGTTCTCGGCAACGCCATAGGCGATATAGAGCGGACCAATAAAGGTGTCAAGCCCGATAAAAAGGCTGCCGGCTCCAACCAGATTTCCGAATTCAATATCATCCGTGTCCTGCCAGGTGTTGCCCGCCTCCAGGGAACCACCCAGGTAAATGGGCAGTAAGTTGAAGTCCCCTATGCGCCTCATGTAGATCAATTTCAGGAGGCCGAGCTGCTGGCCGCTTAATTCGTCTATCTGGTAGCCAGAGAGCTTGAACAGTCCCCCCAGCCGGAACAGGTTCTGGATCGGTGCATCATTGTCGGGCGTGGTAAAAAAGGTGGCGCCGGCCAGCAGGGTATTGCGGTCCCAGGAATATGCGAATCCTCCATTAAACTGGATCTGGTCAAAATCTGTGTCAGCGCCGAGAGCTGTATCGGACCAGAGGTATTCCAGGCGCCCGAAATACCCTGCACGGGGAAAATTTAAATCATCCAGCTTGTCAACGGTCAGTCGACCATAGAGTTCACCGCTGTTGAAATTATCCTCAGGCAGTGTCGGTTCCCCAATGCGGACTTCCACATCACCGGCGTAGCGCCTGTAGCCCAGGCGTGCCTCTCCCCAGGCCCCGAATTCCCTGCCTCCGCTAATGTCGATGCCGTAACGGCTGACCCTGTATTCCGCGAGATTATCACCGTCAGGCGAAAAGACATTATAGTTTCCATTGGCATAAAAGAGGCGGGGGTTAATGAAGTATCGGGATTCAACATCTAGGGGCTGGTAGATTTCCGTGGCGATTAAGGGATTTTCTCCAATCTGCGCCGCGGTGCGCCATTCGCCGTTCAACCGGTTGATCGCGGTGCGCGTGTAAGCCACACCGAAATTATACGCACTATCTCCCTTGAAATTATCGCTGAGCGCAAGGCCAAACTGCAGGTAGTTCGGTCCCCAGGAGCGTTCCCTGACATGGATAAGGAGGCCGTTTTTGCCGTCTTCCTCAACCACCTCGTAATCCACATTCTCAAACAACTCGAGGCCGTATATTATGCCGATGTCATGATCAAGGGCCTGCACATCCAGGGGTTCACCCGTCTTCACATGCAGCCTTGCCATGATGACCGCATCCGATACCCGTGACCGGTTGTCCAGCTTGACAAAGTCGATAACCGGAGGAGTTGTCTTCCTTACAGGCAGGGCGCGGACCAGATCTGCATAATTGGCCTCTGGGATGGCAAGTCCGGCAAGCTGTTCGCGGTGCTGCTCGGCGGCAGCCCTGCCCTTGGGAACAGCTTGCCCCGATTTTTTAAAATCAGCTGAGGAGATACCCCCGAGGTCCGGCACAATGAGGATGTCCTTGCCGGAAAGTGTCGCAATCTGCTCCTCCGTGTTGCGCCTGGTGAGGATACCTGTGAGCTGCAAGGTGATGCTCACCGCCGAAGTCAATTCTTCCCTCTTCTTAAGGGGGGTGCTGATGTCAACAGCAATAACAATATCAGCGCCCATGTCCCGCGCCACATCGACCGGCAGGTTGTTGCTGACGCCGCCGTCGACCAGGAGGCGGCCGCCCATCTCCACCGGTGCAAATATGCTCGGGACGGACATGCTGGCCCGCATGGATTTTGCAAGATCCCCGGAGCCGAGCACCACCGCATCACCGGTGGTAATATCTGTTGCCACGGCACGAAAAGGTATATTGAGCTTATCAAAGTTCTTGATATCGCTCACCGGCAGAGTCAAGCTCCTTGAAGATCAGATCGATTTTCTGGCCCTGCAGAAACCCGGTCGGCAGCTTGATCTTTCCGTCATCGCCGATACCGGGCTTACGCTTGATAAGATAGAGGTCATCGTCGCGTTTACGGCGGAATGAACGGTCCTCGCGGGGAATATTGTCGTTGAATGCATCTTCCCAGTCAATTGTGGCCAGGGCCTCTTTAATCTCCGCGGTGCTCATGCCGGAAGCATACAAACCTCCGACTATGGAGCCCATGCTGGTGCCGGTGATGCAGTCTATGGGAACATGCATTTCTTCAAGAACCTCGAGCACCCCAATATGGGCGGCGCCGCGCGCCCCGCCGCCGCTCAGAACCAGACCGATTTTCGGCCGTCCTGCCGGGTGAATATCCTGGTTTCCTGCGCTTTTCTCAACACAGGTACCATCGGCGGCAGAAAAAATCAGGAATGCAAAAAAGAGTATGGCTGTCTGCGAAAATGTTTTCATAGTGGAAACCCTCCCCATCTTCAGGGCGCAAGCCCCTGTGCTTCACTGCAACCTGGTATCAGAAAAGAGAAAAAAGATGTCCCCCAAAAAGAACTCGGGGCATGAACATGTCTGAACAGAATGCTGCTCCGGGCCGAAGGCGTCGGGCTGTTGAACGTAGTAGTTTATCTCAAGTTGCAGTTTTACGGGTATCGTTCCGAACATGACAGTTTTACCAGCAGTTAAATTCAGAGGTGGCAGGTGATGATGTGATATCCATTCCATATCTTAGTTCTGGCATTTGTTGTGATCTATTGAGATAAGACGTAACAGGCCGAGCTTGATTACAAATACTCTAAATATCAAAACTTTTCAAGCCGGTCTTTTTTTGCCGTGAAGACATCACCGATTTCATTCCAGATGCCACCACCCCAACATCTTGTGTAGCTTTTTAAATAAGAAAAGCGTGGAATTGAATCAATTATCCACGCTTATTTTTTTGTTTGAAGGCCTTGACAGCAAAACCCCCGAAAACCAAGCATACCCGACTCTCGGGGTGTATGTCAGTTCCAGTCATTATTTTACCAAAGGGATCTGCTTTGCCAGCCCGTAGTGGTCAACGGCATCGATCTTGTTTTCAAGTTGATAATAGCGTGCCACTTTCTTTTCAGGTAGAACTTTTCTGAATTTGGGTAAAAAGGATTTCATGAGCGTCACCCGTTCTTCCTCAACGATCAAATACCCATTGATCAGTTCTTTGGCCGCTTCTTCAGTCATCGTTTGATAGTTGGTGGCATAGTTGTCGATCAGTTTGGCGGTTTTATCGATAAGTTTATCTAAATCTTTTTGATAATCCTCATAAACAGGCCAGAAAACTTTGGCTTCTGATTCCGTGAGATTCATATTTTGTGCAACAAACAGCTTTTTGTCGGTCTGGATCTTTTCACGAACTAACTGCATATTGTCGGCGGGCTTTTCTTGTGCCATTGACGGAACGATGAAAACTGTCAACATTGCAACTAATACTATAAAAAATGGATATATTCGAATTCTTGATTTCATTTTCAACCTCCTTATTAGGTATGTTTGTTTGCCCCATTTGGGCAAGGTCTTCGAGGGACATCCAAATTAAGCGAAAATCGCACACATGGGAGTTACCCGGCAACTTTTATCCGCTAACAGAATGTTGTTACCCACGAACAAATAATTATTTCACAGCTTTTTTCACAAATTATAAAAACATATACGTTTGTCGAAATTACCTTTGATATTGGTTCTTTAAACTTTAGCCTTAATCACCTCCTTACCTCAGCATAATTTAAAGCTTTCTAAACTATTAAAACCAGCCACTTTCATTTTGGCGTGATCAACTTGTTATTTTGCAAATCATTAATCACAACCTTAATCACATCATTAATGATTTGATCTTTTGAGTCTTTGCTCAATGTTTTTGATTGCCCAGACCAAATGAGTTTTTCTGTTTTTACATCGTACAAATTCGTCTCCAATCGGACGGTTATGCTTGTGCTTGAATAACCCGGATCACGCGCATAACTGTATGTGTATCGGCTATGATAAGAACCGTAATAGCCTCCATGTGCTCGACCGCCTCGTGTGAAGGCTTCTTTTTCTTCTTTGTCAATCAAGTGCGTGATGATCACAGCGTCGTTTTCAAATTGCTTGACAGCATTTAATATCGTCTCTTTTGTCATTTCTAAATCTGCTGGCATAGGTATGGCCTCTTCACTTGAGATAGCTTCAACTCCAGCTGATTTTAACTGTGCAACGAATTTTCGCTCAAAAGATCGCCGAGAATCTTCATTGCCCGTTATTGCAATTACAAGGATATCAGATACAGGCTTTCCTTTATAGGCCTCATTTACCTGATTTTGGGTGAGTTCGGTCTCAGTCCCAGCGCAAGAAATAATCAGAAAAACAAAAGAAAACAAATAGCCAAACCATTTAACAGAACTTTGTTTCATTAAACTCCTCCTAACCGTAAAAGTGTCTAATTGCAGACTGCTCTTGCCATAGTGGTCGATGATCAATACCAACTTACAAGAGTGACATACAATAGATAGTGTTGATTCTAAGCTGTCTCCAGAATCCTGTTTTCGGAAACTGAAAACGAGATAAGATCTCCGTTGTATACTGACCGTCCATTCCGGGACCGAAGATCGTCTTCTATGAGCGGCTCCAGGTCATGCCCAATGAGAGAAGGTCATACCAAGCAGAATTATGCTACGATCTTTCTATAGAACTGCTTATGTACTTACCCACCAGCATAGCAATGAGAATCGTCATATAAAGCTGGCCGGATATGGCAATAACAATGCTTAAGGATTTGGCTAAAGCCGAAACCGGTGTGACATCGCCATATCCCAACGTTGTCAGTGTAATAAAGCTGAAGTATAGAAAATCATGAAACCCTTGGGCAGTCCCCCCGGCAAAATTAATCGCCCCGGTATCCAGGTGATAAATAAGTTTTTGCAGTATTTCCATCATGGTTAGGAGCACTGCTCCTAATATTCCTATAAACAGATACCCGTTGATTGAATTGATTATGATGGTGACATTGACCTTTTCGCTCCTAGCGATATGCCTGACCAAAAATACGACAATAAACAAGTTATAGAAAAAAAATGAGAAGGAAAAGACCAAGTCCAACACATGACTTGGGAAAAAATGATCAAGCCAGTTTAAAAATATGGTACCTGTTCCGAATACGATCAGAAGCTTTTGAGCTCTTTTAACGAAGTCCAGAGAAAAAGTGCCGAAAAATATAATAGCCGTAAAAAGTATGTTTTTCATCAACACTGTATGTAAAGATAATACGGGTAAGAAAAGGATCATGACGATCAGGCAATTTAAGAGGATTATATTATTTATGGTCAGCTGATTTTGTCTCATATGATTACCGGGATTAACCGTAAAGGTGGCGCAAATATTCTCTGGAGTTTCTCCTAAAAATAGTTTGATGCAGGTATTACCATTCCGGCGCTCGCCATCTCGGCTTGTCTTCATCGTCCGGTGGTGTTTCCGGTTTTGTGGGAGTCAGCAAATTCCCCCAGTTTGTCCGTTGTTGCATCTCCTTTCGGGTTTCCTCAGGAACAAAATCTCTTCCTTCACGAATCTGCCAGCCCCCCCCAAGGGCTTTAAACACGGCAATAAAATTCAGGACAACAGATCCTTTGGTTTGGGTCAAAAGGTCCTGCTCTTGAGTCTGAAATCGTTGCGTATCCAACACCCGTTGATAGTCTACCAGCCCTTCCCGGTACTGAATCATGGAAAGATCCACCGAACGCGTGGCTGCTTGCACGCTTTCTGATAAAAATTTTACCTCATCCTGTGACCGCAAAAAGGCCACCATGGCATCTTCTGTTTCTTGAGCCGCTTTGAGCACTGTATTCTGGTAATTAACAACCAGTTGCTGAAATCGGGCATCCTGAACACGTACACGGTTTCTGATACGGCCGTAGTTCAAAATGTTCCAGCTAAAACCAGCTCCGCCGAAAAAACTGATGCTGTCGGAATTCCAGAGATCGCCAAATGAGCTGCCGCCGGGAAAACCTGCTGCCGTTACAGCTGCATCACTCGCCCGTAACCCAATGGAGCCGAAAAGTGAAAAATGTGGGTAAAGCTCTGCCTTAGCAACGCCGATCAGGGCGCTTTGGGCAGCGAGCTGACGTTCTGCAAGGCGGATATCCGGACGCCGACGCAGCAACTCCGACGGAACCCCCACGCTTACCTCAGCAGGCACTGCGGGAATGGGCTTCGGTGCTTCTAATATGTCCTTGAGTTCCCCGGGGAGCATCCCAAGCAAAATAGCAAGCCCGTTCTTGCTTTGGCGAAGCCCTGTTTGTATCCGGGGGATCGTGGCCTGAGTGTCTCGCAGAAGCGCTCTGGCCTGTTGCACATCCAGTTCGGTGACGTCTCCTTCTTTGAAACGCGTTTCGGCGATTTGAAGGGACTGTTCCTGAATCTTTACGTTCTCTCTGGCAATGGCCAGACGTATCTCTTGTGTACGAATAAAGATATACGTACGGGCCACCTCGGCAGTGAGGGTGACCAGGATGTCATCATAGCGTGCAATTGAAGCTTCAAGGTTTCCCATGTCTGACTCAACGGCACGGCGGAATTTACCCCAGAAGTCCAGTTCCCAGGCAGCATCAAAACCCAAATCCATATTGCCATAATGAAAGTCGGCGCCAGGCTGAGAATTCGCAGTGTTTTTGCTCACGTCTGTATAGGTGTAACTTCCCCCAACAGATTGCGATTGGGGATAGAGGTCTCCGATAGCGATCCCTAACTGGGCACGGGCTTCCAGAATCCTGATTCCCGCGATTCTAAGGGAAAGGTTTTGCTGAGAAGCCATGTCAACCAGCGTATTGAGAACCGGGTCGTTAAAGACCGTCCACCACTGGCCAAAATCCGCCGGCTCACTCTTGATGAGAGGATCCTTTTCCTCAAGCCATTTCTGAGGTTCCGGTGCTTCGGGTCTGATATAATCCGGCCCCACTGCGCATCCGGTAAGCAGCAGGGTAAAACTGATAACCAATCCAAAGATGAGACAGCACGTTTTCATTTTAGCGTTCCTTTCTTTCTCGTGAAACATTCAGGTATTACCAATTACCTATTCGGTGCTTCAATACGGAAAAACAGGGTATAAAGCGCCGGAACGTAGTTAAGCGTAAATAAACTGCCGATGCCCAGACCGAAAAACATGACACATGCCATGTTGTAAAAGAGCGCATCATGGTTAATGATCAGCGGCGTGAATCCAAGCATGGTTGTTGAAACCGAAAGCAGTATGGGTCTGAAGCGACTGACGGCTGAATTGACAACCGCATCATAGGGTGACTGCCCGTCCCGTCTGTTTTCTTCGATTTTATCGATCATTACGATGCCGTTATTCACAATGGATCCGGCCAGGGCCAGAAGTCCGAGAATGGCCATAAAACCAAAATCCGCCCGCATCACAAACAGACCCACCACGGCACCCACCAGTCACCAGGGGCATGGTCAGGATAATAATGGCGGCACGCCGGATGGAGTTAAACTGCCAGACCAGCAAAAACACGATGGCGGCAAAACACGGAAACATCGGTTTTGGCAGGTTCTTCATTGCTTTGGCGGAGTTTTCCAGTTCGCCCCCCACCTCCCAGTGGTATTTTTTCGGAAAATTCATTCCGTCCAAGGTCGGCTTGATGCCAGCGAAGATCTCGGAAGCTTTCAGCACCTGGTTTTTGGCGCTGACGGTGATGGTGCGCTCCTGATTGTAGCGAATGATACGGTTCAACTCACCGACGACGTACACATCGGCAACCTGATTGAGCGGCACGCTGTCGCCGGATGACGAACGGATGCCGAGCGTGGACAGGCTGTCAGGGGAATCCCTTTCAGCCAAGACGCCGCGGCCGACGATGGGGATCTGAACATTGCCCTGGTAGTAATCGGTGGCCGTCGCACCGTCGACAAAAAACGCCAGGGAATCAGCTACATTCTTCGATGTCACCCCGGCGCGGCGGGCGCGGGCCTGATCCACATCGACCCTGGCCGAAATCACCCGGTTGTTCCAATCCTGCTTAATATCCAGGGTGCCGGGGATTTTCCGGAGCGCGGCCATTAATTGCTCTGTCTGCTCCTTTAGTACCTCCGTGTCGGGACCACTGAGCCGGACTTCCATCAGGCCGGGTTCTGTGCCACCAAGCTACATGGACTTGACCCTTCCGCGGGCATTGGGGAAATTATCCAGAAGGTATTGACGGGTACGCGCGACCAGTTCGGGTACCTCTTTGTCTGTCTGAGTGTTGACGATTAAAAATGCGAGAAACGGATCCGGGTCCATCGGCGATAGTGATAGGAAAAACCGCGGCCCGCCGTTTCCCACATAGGCAATTGTTCCGGTGATTTCCGGGTTTTTTTGTTTATCCTGCAGCCAGGCGCTGAGTTTTCTCACGGTCCTGTCGGTTTCCTCGATGCGCGTTCCGGAGGGAAGGTCGAGATAAATCAAATACTGGTTTCTGTCTCCGCTCGGGAAAAAGGCCTGCGGTATAAACGTTGCCGCATAGATTGCAGCAGCAAACGCACCGCCCGTAACGGCCAGCACCAGAAGCCGATAGCGCAGGGAAAATTCCAGGATTTGGCGATAGAACCTATAGAATTTTCCCTGGTACGGATCGCTCGCCTGTTGTTTATCACCGCCGGTGGCCGGTTTTGGCTTCAAAAACCAGTAGCACATGCTGGTGGAGGAAAACATGGAAAAAAACCACGACCCCATGAGCAGAATAATCATCACCGGACCCAGCGAGGAGGTGTAATCACCCGTTCTACCAATTTGAAGGATAATCGGCCCGAAGGCAAAAACAGTCGTCAGGGTACTGGTCAGCAGGGGGAGCGCTAAAGAGTGGCCGGTTTTTAAAACGGCTTCCTTGCGAGCCATTCCCGTTTCCATATTTACTTTAATGTCATCGGATACCACAATGGCGTTATCCACGAACATACCCAATGCAATAATCATGGTGGCCAGTGACATGCGTTCCATATCAATGCCCAGCGCGTACATGGTCAAAATACCGAAAAGCATGACCAGGGGAATGAACGAGCCGACAATCAAACCGGTTCTAAGCCCCAGCAGCAGCATGACCACCACCAGGACGATGGCCACACTTTCGATCACATTGATCACCATGCCGCTGACGGCTTTTTTAATGAGCTCGGGCTGGTAGGTGGCAAATTCGAGCGTGTAGCCCCACGGCAGGGACTGCTCTATCTCCTGGACTTCTTGCTTCAACCGCCCGCCGAACTCAACCGCATCGACCCCTCTGAGGATAAAGACACTTAACACAATGGACTGATGGCCATTGTAGTAGGCCGGGTTGTTGATCGGCTCCACGTAGGCCTTTCTGATGGTTGCGATGTCACGCAGCGGAATCGTGGCCTGGGTACCGGAAATCGGGATGAGCACCTCTTCGATCTCCTCGATGGACGTGAACCGGCCCTGGGCCTCCACGATGACTTCCACATCGTTGACGTTTATCCTGCCGCCGGGCAGGAGAATGTTCTGCTCGCGCAAACTTTTGCCGATATCTGCGGGATCGATGCCCAGTTGCGCAATCTTGGCGCTGGCCACCTCGAGATAGATGCGCTCATCCTGCACACCGGTCAGATCGACCTTCAGGATCCCCTTCAGCATGTTGAGGCGCTCTCTGACTTGACGGGCGGTTTCATGCATTTCCGCCATGGAAAATCCATCGGCCCAAAGCGCGATGGTGGCCACCGACGTATCGCCGAAGGTATCGTCGACCATCGGTCCGATGGTGCCTTCCGGCAGATCGGGTTTGACATCATTCATCCTGTTGCGCAGCAGTTTCCACGTCGCCGGCAGCTGTTCGGAGGGCACTTCATCTTTGATGGTCACATGGATCAGGCATTCGCCGACTTTGGATGTGGAATCCTTAATCTTATCTACCTCACCCATGCTCCGGATTTTCTCTTCGATGGGCCGGGTAATCAGACGTTCGACCTGCTCCACCGGCATGCCGGGATATTTTGCCGCCACCACCGCTTCGCGAATCGTAATGAAGGGGTCTTCCAGTTTCGGAAGGTCCATAAACGCATATATTCCGCCGACAATGATCAAAAATATGGTCATGATGACGGTTCGCGAATTATTCAGTGCA